>NZ_QXGR01000016.1 GCF_003604195.1 Simplicispira lacusdiani | reverse complement strand
ACCGTGGCGATGGCCGCCGTCAGCGTCGTCTTGCCATGGTCCACGTGGCCGATCGTGCCCACGTTGACGTGCGGCTTCGTGCGCTCGAATTTTCCTTTTGCCATTTTTCCGACTCCGAAAAAAATCTATAACAACACAACAGGATTTCGGCGCAATCTCAAGCGGACGCACCTGAAATTTGTGGTGCCCATGGCGGGAATCGGACCCGCGACCTCTCCCTTACCAAGGGAGTGCTCTACCACTGAGCCACATGGGCAGCTTGAAGACCACTTGCGCGGCCTGGACCTGCAAACCGCGAAAGTGAAACATGGAGCGGGAGACGGGAATCGAACCCGCGTCATTAGCTTGGAAGGCTAGGGTTCTACCATTGAACTACTCCCGCATCGACAGCGATCACTGTCTTTGCGCAATCCACCCAGCCTGCCGGGCGATCTCGTGTTTCACATTCGCAAATTGGTGGAGGAGGCTGGATTCGAACCAGCGTAGGCGTAAGCCAACAGATTTACAGTCTGCCCCCTTTAGCCACTCGGGCACCCCTCCGGAGAATCTCAAATTATAGCCTAAAAATTCAGACTTTCACAAACCTTCGTGCATTCTTGCACTTTTTCTCTCGCCCTCGATCCTTGCGACAGGACATTGGCGCGGCTGGCGGGGATCGAACCCACGACCCTTGGCTTCGGAGGCCAATACTCTATCCACTGAGCTACAGCCGCTTTCTGACCAGAAAGGCGCCGCGCAACACACAGCACCCAAACGACCTAGCCAATGATTATCGCATGTACTTGCGCCCCCGCGGCGCAATGCCGTGCGGCACGGCCGCATTGCGAACTTCTTTATAATTTCTGATCCACATCAAGCCACCTGCCTGAGGTTTCATGAGCGCCCACCACAACGAAGAAGCCCATACGGGCCCCATCAAGAACCCCAAGCAGCTTCTGACCGCTGTTCTCTACGCCTTCATCGTGCCGATCTTCGGCATCATTGCGCTGGTGTTGTTCGTGACCTCCGGCAATAAAACCTCACCCGGAGCCGCCAACCCAGAGCGCGCCATCGCTGAACGCATCCAAAAGGTGGGCCAAGTCGTGATCCGCGATGCCAACCGCCCCCTTAAGACCGGTGAAGAGGTTTTCAACGCTCAGTGCGCTGCCTGCCACGCAACGGGCGCTGCTGGCGCCCCCAAGGCCGGCGACACCGCTGCCTGGGCATCGCGCATCAGCACGGGTTTTGACGCCCTGGTCCAGTCCGCCCTCAAGGGCAAGAATGCCATGTCACCCCAGGGTGGCGGCAATTTCAGCGATATTGAGATCGCACGCGCCGTGGCTTACCTTGCCAACGGCGCTGGCGCGAAGTTCGAAGCGCCAGCGCCCGCAGCCTCTGCCGCCAACTGAGGCATGACATCTGGACGGCGCACGTCCAGGCTTGCCCAGCCGGCCCCGTGCCGGCTGTTTGTTTTGATCCCGTCCGACTGTTCTCTGCACCACTATGGCTGGCGCTGCAGCGCGGCGGGACTCTGGATGTAGCCATACTGCTGTGCCAGCTCCCACGCCCGCGCGGGCCGCAATGGCCACCGCCCCACCTCAATACCTTCGGCTGCCATTGCCACATCCAGGCTGTGCACGAGGCCCAAGCCTGACTCGGTCTCGAAATAGACACGCCCCGCCTCGTCTTGCAGGCAGGCTGAAACCCTGGTTTGCCTGCCCGTGTGCGCATGCACGGTGAAGTCTGGTTGGATGCGCCAGATCCAAGGCGTGCACTCTAGTTCGACATAGACCCTCTGGGGTCCGTTCTGAAAGAACCACTGCCCCTGCGCATCGGCATCGTAATTGCGCCCAATGAATTCAACGAGTTTCTCGTGCCGCAGCCAATCCCCCTTGCTCTGCGGGAAGTCCCCCTGGGCTTGGGTGGCCGCGTCCCGCAGATACCAGCGTCCGCGTGCATCCAGCCCCAGCCACCCATAGCAATGCGGTACATGAGGCCACTTCGCCAACGCTTGTTTCACGATTTCGTCCATGGGGCAATTTTGCACCTCTCGGCCCCATAGGTTTGCGGCACAATGCCCTTCGCCAGAGCCAAGGCACTTTTGCCCATCCCGGCCTGACGACCGCTCACCATGAAACGCTTTCTTGTCCTGTGGATTGCCGTGCTTGCACTTTCGGGCTGCGGCTACAACGATTTCCAGCGCCTGGATGAACAATCCAAGGCCGCCTGGAGCGAGGTGCTGAACCAGTACCAGCGCAGGGCCGACCTGATCCCGAACATTGTCAGCACCGTCAAGGGAGAGGCCAGCTTCGAGCAAGAGACACTGACGAAGGTCGTCGAAGCACGCGCCAAGGCCACCGCGATCCAGGTATCTTCCGAGATGCTGAGCAATCCGGAAGCCTTCAAGCAATTCCAACAAGCCCAGGGCGAGCTTTCCGGCGCGCTGTCGCGTTTGATGGCGGTTTCGGAGCGCTACCCCACCCTGCAAGCCAACCAAGGATTCCGCGATCTGCGCGTGCAACTCGAAGGCACGGAAAACCGCATCACCGTGGCCCGTAACCGCTACATCCAGTCGGTGCAGGAGTACAACATCCTGGTCCGCAGCTTCCCCAGCAACCTGACGGCCATGGCATTCAGCTACCAGCCCAAGCCTGCATTTGCCATCGCCAACGAGGATCAGCTTGCTGCGCCGCCAGCCGTGGATTTTGGCAAAAAGTAATTTGCTTGACTGATTTATGCTTCAAGCGCTTATCTGGCGTGCGCTAATAGCTATATTATTGATAGCAAATTTTTCTTTCTGCGCCAGTGCGCAGACGCTCCAACCCGTTCCTGCGCTTGCATCGCGCGTGATCGATCAGTCGGCGACCCTCGGTGATGCCGAGATCGCCGCCATCGAGTCAAGGCTGACGGCGTTCGAGCAGGAGCGCGGCACCCAGATCGTCGTGCTGCTGGTTGCGACGACGGCGCCGGAGGATATCGCCTCCTATGCCAACCGCGTTGCCAACCATTGGAGGATCGGGCGCAGGGACGTAGGCGATGGACTGCTTCTGGTCGTTGCCAAGCAGGACCGCAAATTGCGCATCGAGGTGGCCAAGGCCCTCGAAGGGGCCATCCCCGACCTGGCCGCGCGGCAGATCATCGACGAGGCGATTGCTCCGCACTTCAAACAAGGCCGCTATGCCACAGGCATCGATGCCGGGCTGGACCAGCTTTTCGCCCGCATTCGCGGCGAGGCCCTGCCCGCGCCAGCCATGCAGAACTCCCCTCTTGCCAGCCACGCAGCGGGGTTCGACTGGGTGGATCTGGGCATCTTTCTGTTTTTCGCCGTGCCCATCGGAGCCGCGATCGCTCGCGCGGTCTTGGGTCGCGCCTTGGGCACGCTGGCCACCGGTACCGCTACGGGATTCCTGGCCTACTTCATTACCGCCAGCCTCGGGCTGTCGGTGGTCGCTGCCCTGCTGTCCATGATCTGGGGGTTGGCCACCGCCAGCTCCCGCGGCTATGGCAACAGCGGCGGCTGGGGCGGCGGCTCCTTCTCATCCGGAAGCGGCGGCAGCAGCGGTGATTCGGGCGGGTTCAGTTCAGGTGGTGGCGGAGACTTTGGCGGCGGTGGCGCCTCGGGGGACTGGTGAACATGTCGAACGGTTTCATGCGCCTGCGGCGCATCATCCACCACCAATGGCTGGCGCTGCGCGATCCGGCGAGCCGTATCTTCACTCCGGCATTGCGCACACGCCTAGCGCAGCAAGTGGCCACGAGCGAGTCCCGGCATACCGGTCAGATCCGCATTTTTGCCGAATCCGCCTTGCCGCTGAGCTACCTCTGGCGCCACGCCAGCAGCCGCGAGCGCGCCATCACCATTTTCGGCAAGCAGCGGGTCTGGGACACCGAGCACAACAACGGCGTGCTGGTGTACCTGCTGCTGGCCGAGCATGCCATCGAGATCGTTGCAGACCGTGGATTGAACCGGCATGTCTCACCTCAAGCGTGGCACGGCGTGGCGGAGCGCATGGGGCAGGCACTGGCCGGCGGCCGATGGGAACAGGGACTGAGTCAGGCCGTCGATGAAGCCACGGCGTTGCTGGTGGCCCACTACCCAAAGGCACCCGAGGCCCTGCAGAACAACGAACTGTCGGACGCACCAGTGGTGCGCTGAGCACGTCCGGGGGTGCGCGCTTTTCCGCAGCCCCCACAAAGCAAAAACCGCCCTTGCGGGGCGGTTTTTGCGGATGCTGAAGAGAAACGCGCGCGCTTACTTCTTCTGGCGGTACTTGCGCAGGGCTGCAATCTGGGCTGCCATGATGGCCAGCTCGGATTGAGCACGTGCCAGGTCGATCTCGCCCTTGGCATTCTTGACCGCTTCCTCGGCGGCCGCCTTGGCGGTGTTGGCCTTTTCATCGTCCAGGTCCTTGCCGCGCACTGCCGTGTCGGAAAGCACCGTGACGCAGTCGGGCTGCACTTCGAGGATGCCACCGGCCACGAAAACAAATTCTTCGCTACCGTCGGCCATCTCGATGCGCACAGAACCCGGCTTGATGCGGGTGATCAGCGGCGTGTGGCGCGGATAGACGCCCAGCTCACCGGCTTCGCCGGGCAGGGCCACAAAGCGCGCCTCGCCAGAGAAGATGGACTCTTCGGCGCTGACAACGTCGACATGTATGGTGTTGGCCATCTGGATTCCTTTGGAACTCTACAAAAAGCGGAGCAAGCAGGTTGGCGGACACCGTGAAGGCATCCGCCGACCTGATTACGCCATCTTCTTGGCTTTCTCGAAGGCCTCGTCGATGGTGCCGACCATGTAGAACGCCTGCTCGGGCAGGTGGTCGCACTCGCCGTTCACGATCATCTTGAAGCCACGGATGGTTTCGGCCAGCGGCACATACTTGCCCGGCGAGCCCGTGAACACTTCGGCCACGTGGAACGGCTGCGACAGGAAACGCTGGATCTTGCGGGCGCGGGCCACGGCCAGCTTGTCCTCGGGAGCCAGTTCGTCCATGCCCAGAATGGCGATGATGTCGCGCAGTTCCTTGTAGCGCTGCAGCGTGCCCTGCACACCACGGGCCACCTGGTAATGCTCTTCACCCACCACCTGCGGGTCCAGCTGGCGGCTGGTGGAATCCAGCGGGTCCACGGCGGGGTAGATACCCAGCGAGGCGATGTCACGCGACAGCACCACGGTGGAGTCCAAGTGGGCGAAGGTCGTGGCGGGCGACGGATCGGTCAAGTCATCGGCAGGCACGTACACGGCCTGGATGGAAGTGATCGAGCCGACCTTGGTGGAGGTGATACGCTCTTGCAGGCGGCCCATTTCTTCGGCCAGGGTAGGCTGGTAGCCCACGGCGGAAGGCATACGACCCAGCAGAGCGGACACTTCGGTACCGGCCAGCGTGTAACGGTAGATGTTGTCCACGAAGAACAGCACGTCACGGCCTTCGTCACGGAACGACTCGGCGATGGTCAGACCAGTCAGGGCCACGCGCAGACGGTTGCCCGGGGGCTCGTTCATCTGGCCGTAGACCATGGCCACCTTGGACTCGCCCAGGTTCTCCAGGTTCACGACGCCAGAATCGGCCATTTCGTGATAGAAGTCGTTCCCTTCGCGGGTACGCTCGCCCACACCAGCGAACACCGACAGACCCGAGTGGGCCTTGGCGATGTTGTTGATGAGTTCCATCATGTTCACGGTCTTGCCCACGCCGGCGCCACCGAACAGACCCACCTTGCCGCCCTTGGCGAACGGGCACACCAGGTCGATCACCTTGATGCCGGTTTCCAGCAGCTCCTGCGACGGCGACAGTTCGTCGTACGCGGGGGCTTTGCGGTGGATGGAGGCCGTCAGGGCCTGGTCCACGGGGCCGCGCTCATCGATGGGCGTACCCAGCACGTCCATGATGCGGCCCAGGGTGGCCTTGCCCACGGGCACCGTGATCGGCGCGGCGGTGTTGGTCACCACCAGACCGCGGCGCAGGCCGTCGGAAGAACCCAGGGCAATGGTGCGCACCACGCCGTCGCCCAGCTGCTGCTGCACTTCCAGCGTCAGCGCCGAACCGTCGAGCTTCAGGGCGTCGTAAATCTTGGGCATCTGGTCGCGCGGGAACTCCACGTCCACCACGGCGCCGATACATTGAACAATCTTGCCTTGCACTTGAGCCATTTTTCGCTCCAATAATGTTGTCTGTTGAGCTGCTTACACAGCGGCTGCGCCAGCGACGATTTCCGAAAGTTCTTTCGTGATCGCTGCCTGGCGCGTCTTGTTGTAGACCAGCTTCAACTCGCCAATAACGCTGCCTGCGTTGTCGGTGGCAGCCTTCATGGCCACCATGCGCGCCGATTGTTCGGACGCCATGTTTTCAGCAACCGCCTGGTAGATCAGAGACTCGACATAGCGGACCAGCAGATCGTCGATCACGCTCTGGGCGTCGGGTTCATAGATGTAATCCCATCCATGTTCCGTCTTCTCGGCCTGCATCTGCGCGGAGGACAGGGGGAGCAGCTGCTCCACCACCGATTCCTGCTTCATGGTGTTGATGAACTTGGTGTAACACAGGTACACCGCGTTGATCTTGCCTTCGGCGTATGCATCGAGCAGCACCTTGACGGGGCCGATCAGCTTGTCCAGATGCGGCGTATCGCCCAGACCCGTCACATGCGAAACCACCTTGGCACCCACACGGTTCAGGAAACCCAGACCCTTGTTGCCAACGGCCACGGCTTCCGTGGACACGCCCGCACCCTGCAGCTCACGCAGCTTGGTGGTGACGGCGCGCAGCACGTTGGTGTTCATGCCACCGCACAGGCCCTTGTCTGTCGTGACCACGATGACACCGGCCACCTTGGAGTCGTTCACTTTCATGAACGGATGGACGTACTCGGGGTTTGCCTGACCGAGGTTGGCTGCAATATTGCGGATCTTCTCGCTGTAGGGACGGGCAGCGCGCATCCGGTCCTGCGCCTTGCGCATTTTGGATGCGGCCACCATTTCCATGGCTTTGGTGATCTTCTTGGTGTTCTCCACCGATTTGATCTTGCCGCGTATTTCCTTGCCTGCTGCCATGATGGCTCCTCGTCCGGTTTAAGCGAACGACTTCTTGAACGCAGCGATCGCGGCGGTCAGTTCGGCTTCAGCGTCCTTGTCCATGGCCTTGGCCTGCTCCAGCTTGGCCAGAAGGGCTGCATGGCTGGTCTTCAGGAACTGGTGCAGACCGTGTTCGAAGTCCAGAACCTTCTTGACGTCGACGTCGTCCATGAAGCCCTTGTTCACCGCGAACAGCGAAGCGCCCATCAGCGAGATGGACAGCGGGCTGTACTGGGCCTGCTTGAGCAGTTCGGTCACGCGGGCACCGCGGTCGAGCTGCTTGCGGGTGGCTTCGTCCAGGTCGGAAGCAAACTGCGCGAAGGCAGCCAGTTCACGGTACTGGGCCAGGTCGGTACGGATACCGCCGGACAGGTTCTTCACCAGCTTGGTCTGCGCGGCACCACCGACGCGCGACACCGAGATACCGGCGTTGATGGCGGGGCGGATACCTGCGTTGAACAGGTTGGTTTCCAGGAAGATCTGGCCATCGGTGATCGAGATCACGTTGGTCGGAACGAAAGCGGACACGTCGCCGGCCTGCGTTTCGATGATCGGCAGTGCCGTCAGCGAACCGGTCTTGCCCTTGACTTCACCCTTGGTGAAGGCTTCGACGTAATCGGCGTTCACGCGGGCTGCGCGCTCCAGCAGACGGCTGTGGAGATAGAACACGTCGCCGGGGTAGGCTTCACGGCCTGGAGGGCGGCGCAGCAGCAGCGAAACCTGGCGATAGGCCACAGCTTGCTTGGACAGATCGTCGTACACGATCAGGGCGTCTTCGCCGCGGTCGCGGAAGTATTCACCCATCGTGCAGCCCGAATAGGCCGACACGTACTGCATGGCGGCCGACTCGGAGGCCGACGCAGCCACGACGATGGTGTATTCCATCGCGCCGGCTTGTTCCAGCGAGCGCACCACGTTCTTGATCGACGATGCCTTCTGACCGATGGCGACGTAGATGCAGGTCACGCCCTGGCCCTTCTGGGCGATGATGGCGTCGATGGCCACGGCGGTCTTGCCGGTCTGGCGGTCACCGATGATCAGCTCGCGCTGGCCACGGCCGACGGGCACCATGGAGTCGATACACTTCAGGCCCGACTGGAGCGGCTGGTCGACGGACTGTCGCGCGATCACGCCCGGGGCGACCTTCTCGATCACGTCGGTCAGCTTGGCGTTGATGGGGCCCTTGCCGTCGATCGGCTGGCCCAGGGCGTTGACCACGCGGCCCACCAGTTCGGGGCCCACGGGCACTTCCAGAATGCGGCCCGTGCACTTGACGGTGTCACCTTCGGAAATGTGCTCGTACTCGCCCAGAATCACGGCGCCGACGGAGTCGCGCTCGAGGTTCAGTGCCAGGCCATAGGAGGGCGTGCCGTCCGCGGTGGCGGGGAATTCGAGCATTTCACCCTGCATCACTTCCGACAGGCCATGGATGCGCACGATACCGTCGGACACGGACACCACGGTGCCCTGGTTGCGGATATCGCTGCTGGCTGCCAGACCCTCGATGCGGCTCTTGATCAGTTCAGAAATTTCTGCGGGATTGAGTTGCATGACTCTTTCCTTCTTTCTTTGTTTAGCCGAGACCTCGATCGCGCTTACGCAACGAGGGCCGCTTTCATTTGTTCCAGACGGGCCTTGACCGAGGTGTCCAGCACCTCATCGCCCACCACCACGCGAATGCCGCCGATCAGCGTCTCATCCTGCTGCACGGCGAGGTTGAGCTTGCGGCCAAAGCGCTTTTCCAGCGCGGCAGACACCTCCGTCAGCGCCGTGGCGTCCATGGGGAACGCGCTGTAGACGATGGCATCCGAAGAGCCATTGCGGCGGTTCACGAGGGCACGGAACTGCGCAGCGACTTCAGGCAGCGCATTGAGGCGGCCATTGTCGATGACAGTGCGCAGGAAGTTCCTGGCGGTATCGGGCAGCGCGGAACGCGCCACGCCGGTGATGACATCGAACACCTGGTCCGAAGTCACCTTGGGGCTGTCCGCCAGCTGGCGGATCTGCGGATTGGCGGCAATCGCCGCCAATTCGTCAACCCAGGCAGCGGTGCTGCCCAGATCGACACCCGCATTCGCAGCACAGGCCTTGAACAAGGCTTCGGCGTAAGGGCGGGCAATGGTGGCGAGTTCAGCCATGTGCGTCCCCTTACAGCTCGGTCTTCAGGCGGTTGAGCAGGTCGGCGTGGACACCGGCATTCACTTCCTTGCGGAGGATCTGCTCGGCACCCTTCACGGCCAGCGCGGCCACCTGCTCGCGCAGGGCCTCGCGGGCTTGCACGGCCTGCTGCTCGGCCTCGGCGCGGGCAGCGGCAACGATCTTGTTGCCCTCCTCGGTCGCACGGGCCTTGGCTTCTTCGATGATGGCCTGTGCACGGCGGTCGGCATCGGCCAGACGGGAAGCCGTCTCGTTGCGCGCTTGTGACAATTCCTTCTCGACGCGCTGGTTGGCAGCGGTCAGTTCGGATTTGGCACGGTCGGCGGCAGCGAGGCCATCGGCGATTTTCTGGGCTCGTTCGTCCAGTGCCTTCGCGATCGGGGGCCACACGAATTTCATCGTGAACCACACCAGGATCAGGAAGACTATGGCCTGAACGAACAGGGTCGCGTTGATACTCACGGCAACACCTTTCTAAAGTGGCGTCGAACGGGAATTACTTGGGCAGGTTGGCCAGCAAGGTCGAAGCGAAGGGGTTGGCGAATGCGAACAGCAGAGCGATAGCCACGCCGATCAGGAAGGCGGCGTCGATCAGACCGGCCAAGATGAACATCTTGGTTTGCAGTTCGTTGATCAGTTCGGGTTGGCGTGCCGACGATTCCAGGAACTTGCCACCCATCAGCGCGATACCGATAGAAGCGCCGACAGCGCCGAGACCCACAATCAGACCGCAAGCCAGAGCGACGAGACCGAGAATGTTTTCCATGATGACTCCTGAGTAAGAAAGAAAGGTTAAGGAAAGAAAAAACGAAGGAACAAAACTTAGTGCGCGTTGTGCGCCTGACCGAGGTAGATCAGTGCCAGCATCATGAAAATGAATGCTTGCAACGTGATCACCAGAATGTGGAACAGCGTCCAGATGGTGCCAGCAATGATGTGGCCCACAGGCAGCAGTACCCCAGACAACGACAGCGCAGCAGCCCCACCCATCAGGGCAATCAGCATGAAGACCAGCTCGCCAGCGTACATGTTGCCAAACAACCGCATGCCATGGGACACGGTGTTGGCGACATATTCAATGATTTGCATCAGCACGTTCACCACGCCCAGGATCAGGGCGAAGATCGGATTCTTGCTGGTGCCGAAGGGCGCGGACACCAGTTCATGCGCCCAGCCGCCAGCGCCCTTGATCTTGACGCTGTACCAGAAGCGCAGCATCAGCACGGCAAAGGCCAGGCCCAGCGTGGTGGACAGGTCGGCCGTCGGCACGACGCGCAGGTAGGCGTGGTGCGGATCGTGGCCGGTCACGCCGTAGAACCACGCCCACAGCGCGGGCAGGCCATCCACGGGCAGCATGTCCATGAAGTTCATGAAGAAGATCCAGACGAACACCGTCAGACCCAGCGGCGCGATGAACTTGCGGCTCTCGGCGCTGTGGATGTTGGCCTTGGCCTGGTTATCGACCATCTCGACCAGGATCTCGACCGCGGCCTGGAAACGGCCAGGCACGCCGGAGGTCGCCTTGCGCGCGGCGCTCCAGAGAACCAGCACCGCCAGCAAGCCGAGGGTCAGCCCGATGATGATGGAGTCGTAATTGATCACCGAGAAATCGACGATCTTGGTCTGCGTCGTGTTCTGAAGATGCTGCAGGTGGTGAACGATGTATTCACTTGCAGTCGGAGCATGCGCTTCTGCGGCCATCGGACAACTCTTCTCTTTATCAATCGGTTTTTCGGACACCGGGCCGCACCATGAGCGCGATCCAGTACGTTTTCATCGTTACCACCATGCCGACCAGCAATGCCAACCAGCTCAGCTGCGCCACCACCCGGGGCGCCGCAGCCAGCATGGCGACGGTCAGCACGATCTTGACCAATTCCCAGCCAAAGAATCCCACCATGGCCACCCGCGTGGAGACCGCCCCGCGCTGACGCGCCATGCCGCGCGCAAACAGCGCAGCGGGCAGCACCACCGACAGTGCGCCATAGCCTGCCGACCAGGCCACATGCGATTCGCCAGACACCCCCCAGGACACCATGGCCACCAGCACCCCCATGAGGGCCTGCGCCGCCACCAGCCGCCACACCGACACCGCTGGGTGCCGCTTGCGCCACTCCTGCGCCTCTTGGGCGGTCAGGGGCTTGAAGTCAGGATCTTCAGCCTCAGCTTCCGTCTCGGGAGCGATTTTTTGCATCGTTCGTGCTCCGCGTAACTTGCTGAAACTTTCACAAAGCCATTGATTATAAGTAAAAACCCGGGCACAACAGCAATGCTTTCCAACTCCGTGCCGGATTGCACGTTTTGCCCGGTCCGCGCCGTTGCGCACCACCAACGCACAGGCCGGCGCCAGGGATGCACCACATCAGTGCAACAAATGCCCTCCAAGGCATAATGGCAAAGCGCCAGCAGCTATCAATTAAAGAGCACAACCATGACTTCCATCCCGGCCGGCAACGGCCCCCTGCCCGATGGCACCGACCCGCGCAAGGACTCCCTGATCGAATACCCCTCGCGCTTCCCCATCAAGGTGATGGGCCTGCGCGCGGAGGGGTTCATTCCGGCCATCGCCGAGGTCGCCCGGCGCTTCGACCCCGGGTTCGACGCGGCCAGCATCGAGCAGCGCGAAAGCAGCGGCGGCAAGTACCTGGGCCTGACCCTCACCATCACGGCCACCAGCCGCGAGCAGCTGGACGGCCTGTACCACGCGCTCTCGTCGCATCCGATGGTCAAGGTCGTGCTCTGACATGCACGCACCCGCCCCCCTCGAAGCCCACATGCTGGGCCGCGTGCCCTACCTGCCCACCTACCAGGCCATGCAGGACTTCACGGCCCAACGCACATCCGATGAACCCGATCAGCTATGGATTTGCGAGCACCCCCCGGTTTACACCCTGGGACTTGCGGGCACGCGCGCGCACCTGCTGAACCCCGGCAATATCCCCGTCGTGCCCACCAACCGGGGCGGCCAGGTCACCTTCCACGGCCCGGGCCAGGTGGTGGCTTACCCGCTGCTGGACCTGCAACGCGCCGGTTACTACGTCAAGGAATACGTCTACCGCATCGAGGAGGCCGTGATCCGCACGCTGGCGCACTTCGGCATCACGGGCCACCGCGTGGCCTCGGCACCGGGCATCTATGTGCGCCTGGACGATCCGCACAGCCACGCCCGGCTGCCCCAGCGCCCGCAGAAGGGCGCCGGCGGCCCGGGCCACACGCCCGATTTCACGGGTCTGGGCAAGATCGCGGCGCTGGGCCTGAAGGTCAGCCGCCACTGCACCTACCACGGCGTGGCGCTCAACGTGGCCATGGACCTGGAACCCTACGCGCGCATCAACCCTTGTGGTTATGCAGGCTTGCGAACGGTGGACCTTTCTACAATCGGGGTCCACACCACTTGGGAAGAGGCCGCAGACGTGCTGGGCAAACAGCTCAGCATCCGGCTCGCGCCCTGACCCGCCACCAGCCATGAGCACCTCCGACGTCGTGCGCGAAGCGCAATCCACCGCAGACTACAACCCGCTGGCCAAGCAGAAGGCCGCCGCCAAGCTCTCGCGCATCCCCATCAAGGTCGAGCAGGCCGAGGTGCTGAAGAAGCCCGAATGGATCCGCGTCAAGGCCGGCTCGCCGACCACGCGCTTCTACGAGATCAAGCAGATCCTGCGCGAGAGCAAGCTCAACACCGTGTGCGAGGAAGCCTCCTGCCCGAACATCGGCGAATGCTTCGGCCACGGCACAGCCACGTTCATGATCATGGGCGACAAGTGCACGCGCCGCTGCCCGTTCTGCGACGTGGGCCACGGCCGTCCCGACGCGCTGGACCAGGAAGAACCCCTGAACCTGGCCCGCACCATCGCCAAGCTGCGCCTGAAGTACGCCGTCATCACCAGCGTGGACCGCGACGACCTGCGCGACGGCGGCGCCGGCCATTTCGCCGAATGCATCCGCCAGATCCGCGCGCTCTCGCCCAGCACGCAGATCGAGATCCTCACGCCCGACTTCCGGGGCCGCGACGACCGCGCGCTCAGCATCCTGCAGGAAGCGCCGCCCGACGTGATGAACCACAACCTCGAAACCGCGCCGCGCCTCTACAAGGAAGCCCGCCCCGGTTCCGACTACCAGTTCAGCCTGAACCTGCTGAAGAAGTTCAAGGCCCAGAACCCGAGCATCCCCACCAAGAGCGGCATCATGGTCGGCTTGGGCGAGACCGACGAGGAAATCCTGCAGGTCATGCAGGACATGCGCGCGCACGACATCTCCATGCTGACCATCGGCCAGTACCTCGCCCCCAGCAACAGCCACCTGCCGGTGCGCCGCTACGTGCACCCCGACACCTTCAAGATGTTCGAGGCCGAGGCCTACAAGATGGGCTTCTCGCACGCCGCCGTGGGCGCCATGGTGCGTTCGAGCTACCACGCCGACCAGCAGGCCAAGTCGGCCGGCGTGTAAACGCTGGCAGGGCTGCGCATGGACCAGGCCGAAGCCCTTTCGCTGCGGCACTACGGCGCCTCGCCAGGCAGCCACAGCCACGGCCATTTCCAGATCCTGCTGGGCCTGTCGGGCGCGCTCGACCTCGAAGTGGAAGGGCGCGGCCTGCGCGTGGCCAGTGGCGGCGGCTGCGTGATCGAGCCCGGCGCGCGCCACGACTTCGAATCCGCCCACGGCAGCCTGTGCCTGGTGCTCGACAGCGACCACCCCGGCTGGGCGCGCTGCATGGCGCACCCTGCTCCCGCCGCCCACGCGCTGCCCCTGGCGCGCTACCTGGCCAGCGCGTTGCAGCAAGGTTTGCCGCTGGCCCAGGCGCAGGGGCCGGCGCTGCTGCGCGAGGCCTGGCTGCCCGGCGCCGCATCTGCCCCGCGCCCGTCCCCCCGGCGCCGCGCCATCGATTGGCAGGCGCTGCGCCTGTGGGCCGCCGGCCAGTGGCAGCACCCGCTCACCGTCGCCGACCTGGCCGAGCGCACGCACCTGAGCCCGGCCCAGTTCGCCGCGCGCTGCCGCGAGGAGCAGGGCCTGGCCGCCATGGCCTGGCTGCGCGGCCTGCGGCTGGACCAGGCGCAGTGGCTGCGCGCGCGCGGCCTGCCCGTGGCCGAGGTGGCGCGCCGCACCGGCTACCGCTCGCCCTCGGCGCTGACGGCCGCCCTGCGCCGCCGCGAACCCGCGTTGCGCGACGATGCGCCCGCGCCGCGCGATGGTGCCGGCGCTTAAGCTCGCGCCATGCAAGCCAATCTGTACGCGCTGGGCGCCATCGCCCTGTGGGCCTCGCTCGCCTCGCTGGGCGTCTCGCTCACCCATGTTCCGCCTTTCCTGCTGACCGGCATCGCGCTGGTGATCGGCAGCGTGCCGGCCTGGCCGCTGGTGCTGCGCGACCCGTCGCAATGGCGTATTCCGCTGCGCACGCTGGCGCTGGGGGTGTACGGCCTGTTCGCCTACCACTTCCTGCTGTTCATCGCGCTGCGCAACGCGCCGCCCGTGGAGGCCAACCTGGTCAACTACCTGTGGCCGCTGTTCATCGTGGTGCTGGCGCCCGTGGTGCTGCCGGGCGTGGCGCTGCGCCTGCCGCATGTGCTGGCGGCCCTGCTGGGCTTCGGCGGCGCGGCCATGGCGATCGCGGGCGGGCGCGAGCTCAGCGGCACGCTGGCCTGGGGCTACCTGCCGGCGGCGGCGGCGGCCTTCATCTGGGCGACCTATTCGCTGCTGACCAAGCGCGTGGCGGCCTTCCCAACGACGGCCATCGGCCTGTTCGGGCTGGTGTCGGGCCTGCTGTCACTGCTGTGCCACGCGCTGCTGGAGCCCGCCGCCACGCTGCAGGCGCGCGACTGGGCGCTGCTGGCGGTACTGGGCCTGGGGCCGCTGGGGGCCTCGTTCTACCTGTGGGACAAGGCGCTCAAGCTCGGCGATGCGCGCCACATCGGCATCCTGAGCTACATCACGCCGCTGGCCTCGACGACGCTGCTGGTGCTGGTGAGCGGACGCGGCTTCAGCGCCAGCCTGGCGCTGGCCACGGCCATGATCATCGGCGCGGCCGTGCTGGGCATGCGGGCACGCTGATTTATCTCAGGAAAAACGGCCCTGACGCCCTATAAATGGGCACCAATAGCTATAAAATCAATAGCGATCAAATCGCGGCGCGCGTCTCGGCACCTTCGTCGTCCAGCACGGTGCGCGCCCACACGGAGAGCTTGCGCGTGTCGGCGCGCAGCACTTCCTGCTTGATCGCCAGGATCTGCGCCGGGTGCATGGAGAAGCTGCGCAGGCCCAGCCCGAGCAGCAGGCGCGTCATGGCGAGATCGCCCGCCGCCTCGCCGCAGACCGAGACGCCCTTGCCCTGCGCCCGGCATTCGGCGATGACGTCGGCCACGAGGCGCAGCACGGCCGGGTGCATGGGGTCGTACAGGTGCGCCACCGATTCGTCGGCGCGGTCGATGGCCAGGGTGTACTGGATCAGGTCGTTGGTGCCAATCGACAGGAAGTCGAAATGGCGCAGGAAGTGCCGCACCATCAGCGCCGCGGCGGGCACCTCGATCATCGCGCCCAGGCGCGCGGGCCCATGCACGGCGCCACGCGCGTCCAGCTCGGCGCGCGCCAGGCGCACCTGCGCCAGCGTCTGCGTGATCTCGCTCGGGTGGGCCAGCATGGGGAACAGGATGTTCACCTGGCCGTGCGCGGCCGCGCGCATCACAGCGCGCAGCTGGGTGCGGAACATGGCCGGGTCGGCCAGGCTCCAGCGGATGGCGCGCAAGCCCAGCGCGGGGTTGAGCGAATCATCCTTGTGCGCCTTGTCCAGCGGCTTGTCGGCACCGATGTCGATGGTGCGGATGGTGACCGGCAGGCCCTGCATGCCCTCCACGGCCTCGCGGTAGGCGTGGTACTGCTCCTCCTCGTCCGGGAGGTTGCCCAGGCGGCCCATGAACAGGAACTCGGTGCGAAACAGCCCCACGCCCACGGCGCCGGCGGCCACGGCCGTCACCGCGTCACCCGGCATCTCGATGTTGGCGAGCAGATCGACCTTCTGGCCATCGACCGTGACCGCCGGCGTGTGCCGCAGCCGCGCCAGGCGCTCGCGCTCCAGCTCGATCTGGCGCTGGCGGAAGCCATATTCGGCCAGGATGATGGGGGAGGGGTCGACGATCATCACCCCCGCATCGCCGTCGATGATGACCCAATCGTCCTGGCGCACCAGTTGGCTGGCCGAACGCGCGCCCACCACGGCCGGGATGTCCATGCTGCGCGCGACGATGGCGGTGTGCGAGGTCTTGCCACCGACGTCGGTGACGAAGCCGGCGAACACGCTCTTCTTGAACTGCAGCAGGTCGGCCGGAGAAAGGTCGTGCGCCACCAGCACCAGCGGGACGTCCACCGTGTCGTCGAGCAGCAGGTCCTGCTGCGTCTTGCGCCGCGGGCTGCTGGCGGGCGGCGCCACCGGATGGGCCACGCCCTTCATGTGGCGCAGGATGCGGTCGACCACCTGCTCCAGATCGGCCTTGCGCTCGCGCAGGTAGTCGTCCTCCATCTCGTCGAACTGGCGGCCGATGACTTCGAGCTGCGTGGTCAGCGCCCACTCGGCGTTGTACAGGCGCTCGGTGATCCAGTGCTTGACGCCGCTGGTCAGCATCTCGTCCTGCAGCAGCATGAGATGCACGTCGAGCAGCGCGGTCAGCTCGGGCGGCGCGTCCTGCGGCATTTCGCCCTGCAGGCGCTGCAGCTCCTCGACCACGGCATTGCGGCCGCGCCGCACGCGTTCGATCTCGTCCTCGATCTGGTGCGGCTCGACGAAATAGTGCGCCACCTCGACACGGCTGGAGCCCACCAGCACCGCGCGCCCGATGGCGATGCCACGCGCGACGGCCAGGCCCGGGACGGAGAAGGTCATGGCATCACTCGCCTTCGCCGAACTTGTCGGCGATCAGGGCCAGCAGGGCGTCCATGGCCTCCTGCTCGCGGTCGCCGCTGGTCTCGATCTCGACCGTGGTGCCCAGGCCGGCGGCGAGCATCATCACGCCCATGATGCTCTTGGCGTTGATGCGCCGCTCACCCCGGCTCATGAAGACGTCGCAGGGAAAGCTGCCGGCGAGCTTGGTGAGCTTGGCCGACGCGCGGGCGTGCAGGCCGAGCTTATTGCTGATGGTCGTGCTGGTCTTGATCATGCGTTCTGGTTGTCTGGTTCTGCGGCGCGGTGACGGCCACCTGCATCACGCCCTGCGTGCCGCCCACCACGGCGCGCTGCACCAGGGCGTCGAGCGGCTCGGCCCGGTAGCACACGGTGCGCAGCAACATGGGCAGGTTCACGCCGGTCACGAGGCGCGCCTGACGCCCTTCCACGAGGCGCTGCGCGACATTGCACGGCGTGGCACCGAACACATCGGTCAGCACCAGGGTGGGCGCCTCGCCCTGCGCCGCCAGCTGGTTGCGTGCCTGGGCCAGGGTGTCCTCGGGCGCGGCCTGGGGCTGCACATCGAGCACCAGCACGCTGGCGGCGCAATCGGGGAACACATGCAGCGCGCATTCGCGCAATGCGTGGGCCAGCGGGGCGTGGGCGATGATGAAGATGCGCGTGCTCATTTTTCGGCGTTCTGGTGTCCATTATGGCCGCGCCCGCGCAGCATGAACCAGGCGTAGGCGGCGGTATTGCAGGCCAGGTAGAGCGCCATGGCCGCCCGGTAGGCATCCACGGTGCCCAGGCCAGCGGCCATGAACCCGTCAATCGCCAGGCCCACGCCCCACTGCACCACGAACACGCCGACAAAGACCACCAGGTTGTAGGCCGACAGCGCGCGCCCCGCCTGTGCCTGCGGAAAGGTCATGGCCAGCGCGGGCTGGGACTGCGAAACGAAGGTGGAGGAAGCGCAGAACAAGGCCCAGGCGCCCGCCCCGGCCGACGGTCCGAGCACGACGATGGCCGCCAGCACCACGAGGCTGATGGGCAGGCCCCAGGCCATCATGCGGTTCACCTCCAGCCCCCGGCGGTGCAGCCAGGGGCTGACCAGGCCCCAGGTCCAGAAGGTGCACAGCATCGCGGCGCTGATCCAGAACAACCCGGTGGCGGCCTGCAGCGGCGTCTGCCCGCCCACATTCTGGATCCAGGGGCCAGCCCACAGCGTCTGCATGGCCACCATGCCGCCATAGGTGAAAAAAGCCAAGGGCAGGAGGCGCTGGAAATAAGGGTTGCACCAGACCATGGCGTAGCTGCCGTCATCCATACGCTGCCGTGCGGTTCCCGCAGGCCCTGCAGCAGGCTCCCCCTGCGGCGGCTCCCACCGGGGCACGCCCAGGGTGATGCCCGCCAGGGCCAGCAGCAACAGCACCGCCAGCACCCAGAAGACCGGCCGCCAGCCGGCCAGCGGCAGCAGCCACTGCACCGGCAAGGTGGACGCCACCATGCCGAGCGATCCGGTCATGAGCATCCAGGAATTCGCGCGCAATTGCGCCGCCGACGTGAACCAGCGCCGGTAGCCCGTGAGCGGCGCCATCAGGCAGGCGCTGACGCCCGCGCCCACCAGCATGCGGCCCAACAGCAGCCCACCAAAGCTGCCGGCCGTGGCAAAAACCAGGCAGCCAAGCACGGCAACGCCCAGGAAACCCATCTGCACGGTGCGCGGTCCATGGCGGTCAAGCCAGCGCCCGAGTGGCAGCTGGGTCAGGGAAAAGCCCAGGAAGTAGCCTCCCGAGAGCAGTCCCAGGTCGCGGGCCTGCAGGACGAATTCCTGGGCCAGCGTGGGCGCCAGCGTGCCCGTGACGCCACGCAGCAGGGCCGACAGGAAATAGGCACCGGCAAAGGCCAGGAAAACAATGACGGCCGCGCGCCGCTGCAGCAGCATCACCGCAGCGCCAGCCCGGCGATGAAGGCATCGGCCACGGCGGGGCGCGGCTGCGCGCTCAGCACGATCGCATGGCACACGCTGACCTGCGGCCCGCGCACGCGTGCGAACCACACGGCCTGCGCGTGCACGGCGTCGCCGCCAGGCTGGCGGCCAGTAGCCACGCTGCGCACCGATTGCGGCAAATCCAGCGCGCCAGCGGGCAAGAAGGGTTGGTCCAGCGGTGCCCCGGGCTGCCCCTGCGCTGGCGCCTGCATGCCTGCCCAGACTGCGGCGCGCCAGTGAGTCAGCGCGGCGCCCGCGAGTGCTGGCTCTGGCAAGGCCGCACAGGCTGCGGCAAAGGTGGCTCCATCGGCCTCGCAGCCCACCATGTGCATTTCCACGGACTGTCCAGCCAATGCCACGGGCCGACGTGCCTGTTCGGGTTTGCAAGGCAGGCTGACGCTCATGGAGGCTGACGGCAGCATGGCTTCGCGCCAGTCGAGCGCCGGGCTGCATGCCATCAGCAAGCCCGTCACGCCCAGGCCAAGGATTCGGATCATCGCCCGATTATCGGCACAAGGACGGGCCGAGCCATGCGCCTGAACCAATACCCTCGTTCTGTGTCCAACCGGTTTGCGTGCCAGGCTCTGGCATGCCCCTGTATCCCTCAAGCCGCCCTGTGCTGTCGCACAATGCGGGCTCTTTCTCTGGAATGTCTATGCGGTTCAAGCAAGCGATGGTGTCAGTGGCAATGGTGGCAGCGGTTTCCACGGGGGCTTTGCTGCTGCCTGGGTGCAGCCAGACACCGGCACCCGAATCGACCTTCGTCCTGCTGGATGGCTCGCGCCAGACCACCGCTGATTTGCGAGGCAAGGTCACGCTGGTCAATTTCTGGGCCACCAGTTGCACCACCTGTGTGGCCGAGATGCCCGACATCGTGGCCACGCACCAGAAATTCCATGCCCGGGGCTTTGAAACCGTGGCGGTGGCGATGAGCTACGACCCACCCAGCTATGTCGTCAATTTCGCCGAGACGCGCAAACTGCCCTTCAAGGTGGCGATCGACAACACCGGCGCCGTGGCCAAGGCCTGGGGCGATGTGCGCATCACGCCCACGACCTACATCGTGAACAAGCGCGGCGACATCGTGAAGACCTACGTGGGCGCGCCCGATTTCAAGGAACTGCACGCATTGATCGAGACCTTGCTTGCGGGCTCCTGACCCTGCGACCCTCCCCTGGCCGATGTCTCGCGGGTTCATGGATTGCCCTGTACCGCGGCCCGTGGCCAGCCGCTACACTGCCGCTTCTCCCATTGAAATGTTCGAGAAGTGGATACCCCCTCAGTGACTTTGCAGCCCCCCAGCGGGCCAGTGGAAATCGACGCGCTGCGCGAGCTTTTTCAGGAATACGCCCACAGCCTGGGCATTGATCTCTGTTTCCAGCAGTTCGATGCCGAACTGGCCAGCCTGCCCGGAGACTATGCGGCGCCACGCGGCACGCTGCTGCTGGCACGCGTGGATGGCGAAGCCGCCGGATGCTGCGCCCTGCGGCCTCTCGACAACGCCGACTACCCCAACGCCGCCGAGATGAAACGGCTGTATGTCCGCAAAGCCTTCCGCGGCTTCGGCTTGGGCAGGCAACTGGCGGAGGCCACGCTGGATGCCGCGCGCCAGGCAGGTTACGCCTGCGTGCTGCTCGATACGCTGGACGAAATGGAATCCGCGCGAGCGCTCTACGCAGACCTCGGCTTCGAAGAAGTGCCGCCCTACTACCACAACCCGATTCCGGGCGCGCACTACCTGAAGGCCGACATCTCCTGATGCTCCCGTGGGCAGCGCGGCTTTCCCGCGCTGGCGCTCAGGCCGCGACGCGCGCCTGCGACAGCAGCGTGTCCGCGTCGCTGACCTCGAACTTGCCGGGGCCTTCGATGTTCAGTTGCACGACCTTGCCGTTCTTCACGAGCATCGAATAGCGATTGCTGCGCAGCCCCAGGCCCTTGCCATTCAGGTCGAGTGTCAATCCCGTGGCCTTGGCAAATGCGGCATCGCCGTCGGCCAACATGCGAACGGCGCCAGCGGTCTTCTGGTCGCGGGCCCAGGCCCCCATGACGAAGGCATCGTTCACGGCAAGGCACCAGATTTCGTCGATACCGGCCGCCTTGAATTCCGCTGCTTTCTCGACGTAGCCTGGCACGTGCTTGGCCGAGCAGGTGGGCGTGAAGGCACCGGGCACGGCAAACAGCGCGATCGTCTTGCCCGCCGTCGCGGAACCCACCTGGACGGGGTTGGGGCCAAGGCTGCAGCCGCTGCCTTCCACCTCGATGAACTCCATCAGGGTGGTGTCTGGAAGGGTGTCGCCAATCTGGATCATGTGGGCCTCCTGTGAACCGTTGGATGGGCGCCACCGAAAGCCAGGCGCCCAAAAAAGAAAAACGACCCACATTGTGGGTCGTTTTCACAGGCCTTGCAGCGCGAAGCCGGGAAGGCTTACACCAGGACAGCCTTTGTGACCAGACGGGTGGCAACCCAGTTCTTGGTCTTCGAGAGCGGACGGCTCTCGGTGATTTCAATCACGTCGCCCGTGTGGAACTCGTTGTTCTCGTCGTGCGCGTGGTACTTGCTCGACTTGGCAACGATCTTGCCGTAGAGCTCGTGCTTCACACGGCGCTCAACCAGCACGGTCACGGTCTTTGCACGCTTGTCGCTGACCACCTTGCCAATCAAGGTGCGCTTGAGGGATTTTTTAGCTTCCGTCATGTTCGCTCCTACTTACTTGGCGGCTTGCTTTTCAGCAAGAATGGTCTTGGCACGGGCGATGTCGCGGCGGGTGGTGCGCAGCGTGCCGGTGTTACCCAGCTGCTGCGTAGCCTTCTGCATGCGCAGGCCGAAGTGGGCCTTCTGCAGCGCCTTGATTTCTTCCTTGATGCCAGCAACGTCTTTTTGGCGCAGTTCAGCAGTATTCATATCAGTTTCTCCTGAAATTACTGGCCAACCATGCGGGCCACGAACGTGGTGCGCAGGGGAAGCTTGGCGGCAGCCAGACGGAAGGCTTCGCGGGCGAGTTCTTCGGGCACGCCGAGGATTTCGAACACGATCTTGCCGGGCTGGATTTCGGCCACGTAGTACTCGGGGTTGCCCTTACCGTTACCCATACGCACTTCAGCGGGCTTGGAGGAAATGGGCTTGTCCGGGAACACGCGGATCCAGATACGGCCACCACGCTTGACGTGGCGGGAGATTGCACGGCGTGCAGCCTCGATCTGGCGGGCCGTCAGGCGGCCACGGTCGGTGCACTTCAGACCGAAATCACCGAACGCCACCGAGTTACCCCGGGTCGCGATACCAGTGTTGCGGCCTTTTTGCTCCTTGCGGTATTTGCGGCGAGCAGGTTGCAGCATCTTTATTCTCCTTTACCGTCCGCTGCTGTAGCGGGCGCGTCTGCTTTACGAACGCGCTTAACGGCGGTTGCATCGGCGCCACCGGCGCCTGCGGGCTTGTCGCTACCGTCGGCCGGTGCGGCGTTCACGCCAGCAGGGCGGCGCGGGCCACGGCCTGCGCCGGGACCACGGTCGTTGCGGTCGCCAGGGCGGCCTTCACGGCGGGGGCCACGCGGACGGCGCTCGTCGTCGGGGCGGGGCGTTTCCACGGCGGGCAGGTCATTACGGCCCAGCGTGTCACCCTTGTAGACCCACACCTTCACGCCGATCACACCGTAGGTGGTCTTGGCTTCGGAGGTGCCGTAGTCGATGTCGGCGCGCAGGGTGTGCAGCGGCACACGGCCTTCGCGGTACCACTCGGTACGGGCGATTTCGATACCGTTCAGACGGCCCGACGACATGATCTTGATGCCCTGGGCACCCAGACGCATGGCGTTCTGCATGGCACGCTTCATGGCGCGGCGGAACATGATGCGCTTTTCGAGCTGCTGGGTGATGCTGTCGGCGATCAGCTTGGCATCGATTTCGGGCTTGCGCACTTCTTCGATGTTCACTGCCACCGGCACGCCCAGGCGCGACGCCAGTTCCTTCTTCAGGCTTTCGATGTCCTCGCCCTTCTTGCCGATCACCACGCCCGGACGTGCCGAGAAAATGGTGATGCGGGCGTTCTTGGCGGGGCGCTCGATCAGAATGCGCGACACGGCGGCATTCTTCAGCTTGGCCTTGAGGTACTCACGCACCTTGATGTCTTCGGCCAGCATGCCGGCGAAGTCACGGTTGCTGGCGTACCAACGGCTGGCCCAGTTGCGGCTGACCGCCAGGCGGAAACCGGTAGGATGGATTTTCTGTCCCATAGTCTTCCTCTGGCCTCAGTTGCCCACCGTCACGTACACATGGCACGTGGGCTTGCTGATGCGGTTGCCGCGGCCTTTGGCGCGCGCGGTGAAACGCTTGAGCGTGGTGCCTTGCTCGACGTAGATCGTCTTGACGCGGAGTTCGTCAATATCGGCGCCGTCGTTGTGCTCGGCATTGGCGATAGCGGACTCCAGCACCTTCTTCACGATGCCCGCAGCTTTTTTCTGCGTGAACGTGAGGATGTTCAGGGCTTGATCCACTTTCTTGCCACGGATGAGGTCAGCCACCAGACGGCCCTTGTCGACCGACAGGCGAACGCCACGGAGGACTGCACGTGTTTCAGACATGAGTTACTCCTTATTTCTTCTGGACTTTTTTGTCCGCGGGGTGACCCTTGAAGGTGCGCGTCAGGGCGAATTCGCCCAGCTTGTGGCCCACCATCTGGTCGGTAACATAAACCGGCACGTGCTGCTTGCCGTTGTGCACGGCGATGGTCAGACCGATGAACTCGGGCAGAACCATGGAGCGGCGCGACCAGGTCTTGATCGGCTTCTTGTCCTTCGTGGCAATGGCCTTCTCGACCTTGGCCACGAGGTGATGGTCAACAAACGGACCCTTTTTGAGAGAGCGAGTCATCTGTTACCCCTTACTTCTTGCGACGCGACACGATCATGTTCTGAGTGCGCTTGTTGTTGCGGGTGCGATAACCCTTGGTCAGATTGCCCCAAGGATCGACAGCATGACGGCCTTCACCGGTGCGGCCTTCGCCACCACCGTGCGGGTGATCCACCGGGTTCATGGCAACGCCGCGAACCGTCGGGCGGATACCCATCCAGCGCTTCACACCGGCCTTGCCGAGTTGGCGCAGGCTGTGCTCTTCGTTGGCGACCTCGCCGATCGTGGCGCGGCACTCGATGTGGATCTTGCGCACTTCACCCGAACGCATGCGAACCTGCGCGTAGGTGCTTTCGCGGGCCAGCAGCGTAGCGGAGGCACCAGCGGAGCGGGCGATCTGGGCACCGGCACCGGGCTTGAGCTCGATGCAGTGGATCGTCGAACCCACGGGGATGTTGCGGATCGGCAGCGTGTTGCCTGCGCGGATCGGCGCTTCGGAACCGGACATCAGCGTGCTGCCGACTTCCAGACCACGGGGAGCGATGATGTAGCGACGCTCACCGTCGGCATAGCACACCAGGGCAATGTGGGCCGTACGGTTCGGGTCGTACTCGATGCGCTCAACCTTGGCGGCGATGCCATCCTTGTTGCGCTTGAAGTCCACCACGCGGTAGTGGTGCTTGTGACCGCCGCCCTTGTGGCGCGTCGTGATGTGACCATTGTTGTTACGGCCGGCCTTCTGGAACTGGGGTTCCAGCAGGGGGGCGTAACCCGCACCCTTGTGCAGGTGATCACGGGTAACCTTCACCACGGCGCGTTGGCCGGGCGAAGTGGGTTTCATCTTAATGACAGCCATGATTACGCAGCCTCCCCGCTGAGGTTCAGCTCCTGACCGGGCTTGAGCGTCACGTAGGCCTTGCGCACGTTGTCGCGGCGGCCGACGGTCTTGCCAAAGCGCTTGGTCTTGCCTTTGGTGTTCACCACAGAAACGCCCTTGACCTCGACCTTGAACATCAATTCCACGGCGGCCTTGATTTCGGGCTTGGTTGCGTTCTGCAGCACTTTGAACGTCACAGCGTTGGACTTCTCGGCAACCATGGTGGCCTTTTCGGACACGATGGGAGCGACCAGCACCTGCATCAGACGACCTTCGTCAAACTTGAGCGTGCTCATGCGAACATCTCCTTGAGTTGGTCGATCGCGCCCTTGGTGACGAGCACTTTCTTGAAGTGCACCAGCGACACGGGATCTGCGTAACGCGGTTCGACGACGAACACGTTCTTCAGATTGCGCGAAGCCAGGTACAGGTTTTCATCGACTTCCTCGGCAATCACCATCACCGATTGCAGATTCATCGCCTTGAACTTGTCGGCCAGGACCTTGGTCTTGGGCGATTCGAGCGTGAGCGAGTCCACCACGGCCAGACGGCCTTCGCGGGCCAGCTGCGAGAAGATCGAAGCCATACCAGCGCGGTACATCTTCTTGTTGATCTTCTGGGTGAAGTTTTCGTCGGGCATGTTCGGGAAAATCCGACCGCCCCCACGCCACAGCGGCGAAGACGTCATACCGGCACGCGCGCGACCGGTGCCCTTTTGCTTGAAGGGCTTTTTGGTGGAGTGGCGAACCTGCTCGCGGTCCTTCTGGGCACGGGTGCCCTGGCGGCCGTTGGCGCGGTAAGCGACCACGATCTGGTGCACCAGATCTTCGTTGTATTCACGACCAAACACGGTCTCGGGCGCATCGATCTTGGATGCGGCCTGGCCCTGGTCATTCAGGAGTTCGAGCTGCATTAGTTCGCTCCTTTGGAGGCTTTGGCCTTGACTGCGGGACGCACCGTCACGAAGCCACCCTTGGAGCCCGGAACAGCGCCCTTGATCAAGAGCAGTTGGCGTGCTTCGTCCACGCGAATCACGTCGAGGTTTTGCGTGGTGACGGTTTCGTCGCCCATGTGGCCGGTCATGCGCTTGCCGGGGAACACACGGCCGGGATCCTGCGCCATACCGATGGAACCAGGCACGTTGTGCGAACGGCTGTTACCGTGCGACGCGCGCTGCGAAGCCATGTTGTGGCGCTTGATGGTACCGGCGTAGCCCTTACCGATCGTCGTGCCTTGCACGTCGACCTTTTGGCCAGCGGAGAACACCGATGCCACGGGCACGGCGGCGCCAGCTTGGTACTGGGCAGCGGTGTCGGCGGTCACGCGGAATTCACGGACGATTTCGCCTGCTTCCACGCCGGCTTTCGCCAGGTGACCGGCTTGCGGCTTGGTGACGCGCGAAGCCTTGCGCGCACCGAATGTGACCTGCAGGGACACATAGCCATCGTTCTCTTGGGTTTTGACCTGGGTCACACGGTTGTTCGACACATCCACCACCGTGACAGGAACTGCGTCCCCATCATCGGTGAACAGGCGCATCATGCCCACCTTGCGGCCCAGCAACCCCAGGGAGTTGCTCAGACTCATTTGTTTCTCCAAAACTTCCACCGCCGCGACTTCAATTGGCCCCGGCGTTGCGCTCTCGCGCATGAAAGACGGTTGATAAAACTCCACCCTAAAGCTTGCGCAAAAAGGGCGAAGCCGCAAAGTATAACGCGAACTGCTTTTGCAAGCAAGTTCGCGTTATTTTCACAAGAACCGGCGGCCTCGCCGCCGGAGCATGCGAATTACTGCAGCTTGATCTCGACGTCGACGCCAGCGGGCAGGTCGAGCTTCATCAGTGCGTCCACCGTCTTGTCCGTGGGATCGACGATGTCCATCAGGCGCTGGTGCGTGCGGATTTCGAGCTGGTCGCGCGACGTCTTGTTGACGTGCGGCGAACGCAGGATGTCGAAACGCTTCATGCGCGTGGGCAGGGGCACGGGGCCCTTGACGATCGCGCCGGTGCGCTTGGCGGTGTCAACGATTTCAGCTGCCGACTGGTCGATCAGCTTGTAATCGAAGGCCTTCAGACGGATGCGGATTTTTTGCTTGGACATGGCAATTCCTTGTGCGTCTTGGGACAGGATTACTCGATGATCTTGGCCACGACGCCGGCGCCGACGGTACGGCCGCCTTCACGGATAGCGAAGCGCAGG
>NZ_QXGR01000015.1 GCF_003604195.1 Simplicispira lacusdiani | reverse complement strand
CAAGGCTTGGCACAAACTTTCCAAAGAACCTCTGTGCAGCGAAGCCCTCGACTATAGCACAGGTTTTGAAGGGCAGCATGAGAAATCTGCAGACGACATGCTTGGCCTTAGTTGAAGCCTCCTCGAAAACCTGAACCATGAGGAGTAGAGAACTTCAATCGACGAAATCTCTAAACGAAGAAAGCCAGATCGTTGCCATTCTCAAGGCGGCTGAGCTGAGTGCAAGGTCGATTTGACACGCAGAAAGCACGGTATCAGTGATGCCGGTCTGCCGCACGTTGAAGAACCAGTTCTCTGGCACAGCTGCGTCACACTTGGCCTAACTGCGCCAGTTGCAGGACGAGAACGCCACGCTCAGGCGCATGTGCGCAGATCTGCCGCCAAGGCACTACGCCTTGAAGGACGTCTTGGCCAAAAGCTCTGACCGTGGAGCGTCGCGAGATGGTCGTTCAAGCCCTCGCGGTCGAGCGTGGCATGGGTGCGCGACGTGCCTCCATAATGCGCCTCCATGGCATTGATTACTCTTCTGGAAGCGCAGCTGGCATTTGGGCATGTGGCCTTGCTCGATCACGTCAATTTCTCACTCGAAATCAATGAACGCGTGGGACTCATAGGCAGGAACGGTGCAGGGAAGTCCTCTATGCTCAGAATCCTGGGTGGTTTGGCCGCCGCCGATGATGGCACCAGGCATGTCCAACAAGGCGCTCGCATCGCATTTGTGGCGCAAGAGCCCATGCTCGATCCGGAGGCGACTGTTTTCCGCGCTGCTGCACAAGGCATCTCCGAGGTGATTGCCCTGCGGGAGCAGTATCTGAGCGGCGCCGAGGGAATCGATCTCGACGCGATCCAGACGCAGATTGAAGCTTACGACGCCTGGAACTGGGAGCAGCGTGTCACCGAAACATTGCAGCGTCTGCACCTGGAGCCGCAGGTTCGTATCGGCGACCTCTCTGGCGGAACCAAGAAACGTGTGGCATTAGCGCAGGCGTTGGTCGCGCGCCCTGATGTCTTGCTGCTTGATGAGCCCACCAACCATCTGGACCTCGACTCCATCGAATGGCTGGAGGATTTGCTGATCGACTTTAAGGGCAGTATTGTCACCATCACGCACGACCGGAGTTTTCTGGACCGCGTAGCTACCCGCATTGTCGAGCTAGATCGTGGCCGCCTGCTCTCGTACCCAGGCAATTTTGCGCAGTACCAGCTGCAAAAACAGGAACAACTCGCGCAAGAGGAAGTCATTGCCGCCAAAGCCGACAAACTCCTTGCCCAAGAAGAGATCTGGATACGCAAAGGCGTGGAAGCACGCCGAACTCGCAGCCAGAGCCGTATTACCCGTCTGGAGGCACTGCGAGCCAACCGCAATGCCCGACGGGAAACCCTGGGCAGCGTCAAGATGGATCTAGCCTCTGGATCACCGAGTGGCAAGATCGTTGCCGAACTAGAGGGCGTCACCAAGGCCTTCGGCGAAAAGACCATTGTCCGGGATTTCAGCACAACCATTCTGCGTGGCGACAAGGTCGGCTTGATAGGCCCCAACGGAGCAGGAAAGACCACTCTGCTCAAACTCATTCTGGGCGAATTGTCAGCTGACGCTGGTCGTATTCGTCAGGGCGCCAACTTGCAAGTAGCGTACTTCGATCAGATGCGCCAAGCCCTCGACCTTGACGCCACCCTGGAAGACTTCATCAGTCCAGGTAGTGAATGGATCGAGATCGGCCAGCAGCGCAAACATGTCCGAAGCTACCTGGGCGACTTCCTCTTTTCTCCAGCACGGGCGCATTCTCCAGTGCGCTCATTGTCAGGCGGAGAACGTAACCGATTGTTCCTTGCACGGCTATTTGCTCGCCCGGCCAACGTCCTGGTTTTGGACGAACCGACCAATGACCTGGATATCGATACGCTGGACTTGCTAGAGGAACTGTTGCAGACCTATGAAGGCACTGTTTTTCTCGTGAGCCATGACCGCACCTTCCTCGACAATGTGGTGACCAGTACTATCGTGCATGAGGGTAATGGGCAGTGGCGTGAGTATGAGGGAGGAGTTCAGGACTGGCTGACCCAATCCCGCCGCAGCAGAGAAATCGCAGCCACAACCAACAGCACGATCTCTCTGTCCTCACCGCCCGCAGACACAGCCAAAGTATCACCCACTCCTGTCGAGCGCCAAACCGCCGCAAAGAGAAAGCTGAGCTACAAAGAGCAACGCGAGCTGGAGCAATTGCCAAGCCTAATCGCCGGTCTGGAGGCCGAACAAAAAACCATCCAACAGGAACTAGCCGACGGATCCATCTACACCAAGGATCCAGCCAAGGCCACGGCGCTCCATGCGCGAGATGGCGAAATTGAAATGGCGCTGATGGAGGCCTTGGAGCGCTGGGCTCTGTTGGCCGACTGAGGGCTTCGCCGCGACAGCAGCGCGGCGTGTCAAATCCTGTGCATGACCCGGTCTGAGCTGCCACGTAGCTTGGCCACGAGCGCCGGAGCGATTTGCGTCAATGGTAGGACCTCATCTGCAGCCCCATGGGCAATGGCTTCGCGCGGCATGCCGAACACGATGCAACTGGCTTCGTCCTGCACGTAGTTATAGCTACCTGCATCTTTCATTTCCCGCATCGCTACAGCGCCATCGTTCCCCATGCCGGTGAGCATGATCCCGTAGGCATTGCGCCCAACCAAGGCAGCCGCTGATTTGAATAGAACCTCCACCGATGGCTTATGGCGATTGACCGGCGGGCCATCATCTACGACCGCCACATAGTTGGCGCCGCTGCGGCTGATATGGAACTGCTTTCCACCCGGAGCGATGTAGGCGTGCCCCGGCAGGATGCGTTCGCCATTGACAGCTTCCTTGACCGTGATCTGGCACAGTCCATTCAGGCGCGCAGCAAAACTGGTGGTGAAGCCCGGGGGCATGTGCTGTGTGATGACGATGGCGGGCGAATCCGCAGGCATGTGGACCAGCACTTCCTTGATGGCTTCGGTGCCGCCCGTCGAGGCGCCGATGCAAATCAGTTTCTCGGTGGACAGCCGGCCCAGCAGCCCTGTCGGCGCTGACAGTGCCGACGCGGTATTCGCCGCTGCAGACGGCTCGCGCTGAACGCGACGCACATGCGCCACCGCAGCCACGCGGATCTTATCGACGATCTGGCCTGCCAGTTCATTGAGTCCACTCGACAATCCCACACGGGGCTTGGCCACGAAGTCCACGGCTCCGAGCTCAAGCGCCTTGAGCGTAACCTCGGCTCCGCGCTCAGTCAGCGTGGAAATCATCAACACTGGCATAGGCCGCAAACGCATGAGCCGCCCCAGAAAATCGATGCCGTCCATTCGGGGCATTTCGACGTCAAGCGTGATGACGTCGGGATTCAGTTCGCGGATCATCTCGCGCGCAATCAGAGGGTCATTGGCGGTGCCAATGCACTCCATGTCGTTCTGCCGGTTGATGATCTCGGCGAGCAAGCTGCGCACGAGCGCAGAATCGTCCACCACGATCACCCGGATTTTCTTTCCCATCTCCAGCCTTCTCAATCAAAACAGATCCACGGAACCGCCAGCCGTCGTTTGCGCCACGGTTGCAGCATTGCCACGCTTCTCCTGCGCCACCAGTTCCTCGGGGTGCGCGTGCGCCAATCTCTTGACCATGGCCTTCCCGGTAACTGGGAAAAAGCATACTTTGCGCGGATAGATGTCCAGCACGTCTTCGGACACCACCGGTATTCGCTCGGTATGCAGGTAGTTCACAACAAATTGCGTATTGCGCTCGCCCACATTCATGGTGGTAAAGCTGTGCATGACCTGGGCACCACCAAAGATCTTGGCCTGCATCGTCTCGCGCCGCGCGCCAAGCTTGAGCATCTCATTGATCAGCAGTTCCATGGCATATGAACCATAGCGCCCGGACACATCGATCGAATCCCCATCGGGCAGCATGAAATGGTTCATGCCCCCCACGCGCATGCGACTATCCCAAAGACATGCGGCGATGCACGAGCCCAGCACCGTCATGATGACCAGATTCTCATTCGAGACGTAATACTCACCCGGCAGGACCTTCACCGCGTTGTACTGGAAATGGTGATCAAAATAGAAAAACGAAGCTTGGCCAGGCCGAGGCGGGCGCGACTTGAGTTCCTCCAGCGAGGATTCGGGCGCCACAACTGCTGGCGCCGAATAAATGTCAGCTGTCAACGGTGCGATACGAGGCGCACGCCGCCGCTCGGAAAATCCTGCCGCACCGAGCAATGCACCACCACCTGGAGGCGCCGCAGAGAAGCCGGGTTTGGATGTAGTCATGGGTTGGTGAGACAAAACAGCCTGCGTGGATCAACGGCGCTCATAGACCGTCTTGCCCCGCAAAGTGAACAGATCCCGGGACTCGCTGAAATTCTCGGCATGGCCCACGAACAGCATCCCGCCCGGCTTGAGCACCCGATGGATGCGCTCGAGCACCTTACGCTGCGTAGGAGCATCGAAGTAGATCATCACGTTGCGGCAAAACACCACATCGAAAGGCTCCCGGAAGGGCCAGTCGTCCCGGATCAGATTCACACTGATGAAATCGATGGCTTTGCCCAGTTCCGGCTTGGCCCGGACCAGACCCGCATTTCCCCCTTTACCGCGGAGAAAGAAGCGCTGCATACGCTCCGGTGTCAATCCCTTGAGGCTGTCGATCCGGTAAACGCCTTGCGCAGCCGTGGCGAGCACCCGTGAATCGATGTCGCTGGCCGTCAGCCGGAAAGGCGCGTTGGCGCCCAATGTCTCGAAGGCCGTCATGACGATCGAATAAGGCTCCTCGCCCGTCGAGGCAGCATTGCACCATACCCGCCAAGGCGTGCCAGCCGGCCTGGAACGCAGATGGGATGCAAAGATCTCAAAGTGGTGCTGCTCCCGAAAAAACGCTGTCAGGTTGGTGGTCAGAGCATTGACGAATTCCTGCCACTCTGTGCCGTCGTGCGTCTCCAGCCAGCCCAGGTAATCATGAAAGCTGGTATGCCCCGTCTCACGCAGGCGACGCGAGAGGCGGCTGTACACCATGGCGTGCTTGCCTTCGTGCAGATTGATGCCAGCCCGCTGATAAATCAGCGCCTGCACCCTGGAAAAATCTGCATCGGTCCAGACGAACTCCCGCCCTTGCGTCAAGGGTCCGTTGGGCGCAGCCCCTGCTATTGCAGCCCGTCCTGCATTGCCGCGGTCGGTGCGCGCAGTCAAATCGGTGTTGGGGTTGCGAAGCATGCGTGATCGTCCTGAAAAAATTCCTGTCGCTTCAATGGCCCCGTATCGACAACGGACCCAGGGTCAACGCGCGGGATACATACCTATGGTGCCGCGCTCGCCATCTCTTGTGGTTCAACCTTCTGCGGCAACCAATCCCATGTCGACACTGGACATCAGTTTCTCAATATCCAACAGGATCAGCATGCGCTCGCCGACTGAACCAAGCCCCAGGATGCAGTCGTTATCGATCACGCTTTCAATGTCCGGGGCTGACTGCACATTGTCGGCAGCCAACTCCATGACATCGCTGACCGAATCCACCACGATGCCAACTACGCGGTTGCGCAGGTTCAGGATGATGACCACCGTAAAAGTGTTGTATTCCGCCTTCGAGCAGTTGAACTTCAGCCGCATATCCACAATAGGGATGATGGTGCCGCGCAGGTTAACCACCCCTTTGATGAATTCAGGCGCGTGGGCGATACGTGTCGGTGGCTCGTAGCCGCGGATCTCCTGTACCTTGAGGATATCGATGCCATATTCCTCTTGATCCAGACGGAAAGTCAGATATTCACGCGTCCCCGAGGACACCGTTTCTGTGGTCTTGCCGATGACACTCATGTGCCCTCTCCTTTCAATGCAATGGCTGGCTTGGCTCTGTGACCTGTCAGCCTAGTGGCGCGCACGACGCACCAGTCCGCCAATATCGAGAATCAGGGCGACCCTGCCATCGCCCAGGATGGTGGCGCCAGAAACATTGGGCACCTTGCGATAGTTGGACTCCAAGTTCTTGACGACCACCTGGTGCTGGCCAAGCAATTCGTCCACCAGCAACGCAACCCGATTGCCCTCGGCCTCCACGACGACCATGATGGTGCTGGACTTGCCCAGATCGAAGCGTGGTACCTGGAAGATCTTTTCCAAAGCAATCACCGGCATGTACTCGTCGCGGACCTTCACCAACTGCGAGCCCTGGGCGACAGTATTCACATCTTCGGAATTGACCTGGAAGGACTCGACCACCGACGACAACGGCAGGATATAGACCTCTTCCCCAACACCGACAGACATACCATCCATGATGGCCAGAGTGAGCGGCAGGCGCACAGACACCTTCGTGCCATAGCCCTCCGAAGAATCCACCTCGACCGTGCCATTGAGCGCGGCAATGTTGCGCTTGACCACATCCATGCCGACCCCACGGCCGGACACATCGGTCACGACTTCTGCAGTCGAGAAACCTGGCGCGAAGATGAGTTGCCATACCTCGGCATCGCTCATCTGATCGGAGACATCCATGCCCCGCTCGCGTGCCTTGTTCAAGATCTTGTCGCGCGAAAGACCCCGACCATCGTCCTTGACCTCGATGACGATCGACCCCCCCTGGTGCGATGCCGACAACGTGATCGTGCCATGCTCGGGCTTGCCCTTGGCCAAACGCTCGGCCGGCAGTTCAATACCATGGTCGCCGCTGTTTCGCACCAGGTGCGTCAACGGATCCGTGATTTTTTCGACCAGCCCCTTGTCCAATTCGGTCGCTTCGCCCAGCGTCACCATTTCAACCTTCTTGCCCAGCTTGTTGGCCAAATCGCGCAGCATGCGCGGGAAACGGCTGAACACGATGGACATCGGGATCATGCGAATCGACATGACCGATTCCTGCAGATCGCGGGTATTGCGATCCAAGTCGGCCAAGCCTGCCAGCAACTGCTGGTGGGCGGCTGAATCCAGGCCCAGGCTGTTCTGTGCCAGCATGGCCTGGGTGATCACCAGTTCGCCAACGAGATTGATCAGCTGATCCACCTTTTTGACATCAACACGGATCGTTGTGGACTCCATCTGCGACTGGCTACCGGCTTTCGCCTCAGCACCAGCCTTGGGAGCAATCCGGGTCACCGCAGAAGCGGGCTCGATTGCCTGGATGGCCGGTACCGCGCTGCCAGCGGGCGCTCCCGGGGCATTGTTGAAGAACCCGTACGCCTCTCCAGGAGGCAGATTGTTCACCGCACTCTCAGCCAATTCAGTATTTTCCGCAGCATCGGCCGCCACCACCGTGCCGGCTGCATCCGTAATCTGCACCTGCTCTTTCGCGACATGGAAGGCAAAAAGGTCCAGCAAATCGCTGTCGGTGGAGGACGTCTCCACCGCAAAGAGCTTGGCCTTGGTATCTTCGCAAGGGAGATCCGCAATGCTGCCCAGCCCGGGAATATCGCGGAACAACTCCTTGATGGCGTCCGCCTGCTCCATCCGTTCCAGGGGACCGATGCGCACATGCAGACTGCGCACCCCAGAGGGCGCCGATGGTGCGCTGGCAGCGGGTGCGGCCGCAGGCGCCACCTTGGTGACTGGCGGCGGAGGCGGAGGACTCTGGGGCTGGGGTGGCGCAACCGGCGCGCTCGGCGCCGGCACCATCCCGGCGGCCAATTCACTGATGCGGCGAACCAAGCTGGCCGTCGAAGGCGGCTCATCCTGCGCTCCTGCCTGGTGACGCGCCAGCAGGCTGCGCGACGTATCGGCCGACTCCAGTAGCACATCCACCATCTGGGGAATCGGCTGCAACTCATGGCGCCGCAGACGATCCAGCAAGGATTCCATCTGATGGGTCAGTTCCGCCACATCGGAAAAGCCAAAGGTGGCTGCGCCGCCCTTGATGGAATGCGCGCAGCGGAAAATGCCATTCAACTCTTCATCGTCGGCCTTCTCCAGGTCCAGATCTAGCAACATGTGCTCCATCTGGTCGAGGTTCTCTCCGGCCTCCTCAAAGAAAATCTGATAGAACTGAGACAGGTCGAAATCCGCACCTGCTCCCGATCCTTCTTGGTAAGACTCAGCCATGGGAGGCTCCTGTGTACTTGCTGTCCCGGATAAAAGCGCTCAACGGATCACCTTCTTGATCACCTCGATGAGCCTGTTCGGATCGAACGGCTTGACAAGCCAACCGGTCGCGCCAGCAGCCCGACCCGCCTGCTTCATCTGATCGCTGGATTCCGTGGTCAGGATCAGGATCGGAATCGTCTTGAACTTGGGGTCTTCCCGCAACTTGCGGGTCAGGCCGATCCCGTCCAGGCGCGGCATGTTCTGATCGGCCAGGACCAGGTCGATTTCATGGCTCTGCGCCTTCTCCAGCGCATCCTGGCCATCCACCGCCTCGACCACGTGGTAACCCGCACCCGACAAGGTGAAGGACACCATTTTCCGCATGGACGGCGAGTCATCAACGGCAAGGATCGATTGCATGTAAAGCTCCAACTGGCTTGAATATATATCGGTTAAATCGGGATTGTGACCGCATCAGAAAAGATCAATGGATCCAGCATCCATCTCACTCTGCGTCACGGGATTGGGTCTATCGGGGGCCATTTCAGCGAAGGGTGCCGCCTCTTCGCCATCCTCCGAGCCCATGGATTCCGCAGCAAGCCGGAACGCACAGCCCTGAAGCACCTTGGTGGTGTGCCAGATCAGCTGCGAAGCCATGTCCTGAAACTGTAATTCGGTCACAGCACTGCGCAGCGCCGCCCGCGCAGCGGCCAATTGCGGCGAATCACCCACCACCGCATCTGTCAGCGTTTCATTGGCCTCACCGAAGCGCTCAAGCAAATTGTCAGTGGCATGGTTCAGCAAGCCCTCCAGGCGGTGCAGATCATGCATGACGACCAGCAGCGAATCCTGCAACTCGGCAGCGACCATGACGGGCAAGCGAACTTCAGGACCACCAGATCTTGTTAGCATTGATTCCATCGCTTCTCCCTTGCCGCATGACGACAAGATACACGAAACCCCTCGATCACCGAACTTTCAGAAACAAAACTTCCTCGCACATTTTTGGCGCGCCAAGCCATTCGATCCCGAATCGCGGAATGGACCAACAGGACAAATCCCCTTGTTTGTTCCAATTTGTATCCTATGATAGCCCCTCCCATGGCTTCCACCACCACCGGCATGCAACTGCGCATTCTTCACCTGGAAGATTCGCCCGCAGACCACGAGCTGGCAGCCATCACTTTGCGACGGGCAAAAGTCTCGCACTCCATCCAGCGCGTCGACACCCTGGAGGATTTTCGACAGCTCACGCAACTCCAGGTATTCGACGTCATCCTTGCTGATTACCGGCTGCCTGGCTTCACGGCGCTGGATGCCTGGGCCGTGATTCGTGGAGAGCCGCGACAACCCCCTTTCATCCTCCTGTCGGGCGCCATCGGCGAAGCCGCGGCCGTGGATGCCATTCGCCTGGGAATATCGGACTACGTGCTGAAAGACGACATGGCTCGCCTTCCCCATGTCATTGCGCGCGCATGCGAGGTCCATGAGGCCAGGCTAGCGCGCGAGCACGCCGCACAAGAGTTGGCCGCATCGCAAAAACGCCTGGCCGAATTGACCGAGCACCTGCAAAGCTCCATCGAGCAAGAACGCGCCGCCATCGCGCGCGAAATCCATGACGACATCGGCGGCGCACTGACGGCTATCCGTTTTGATCTAGCCTGGATTGGCCGCCACACTCAGCAGCAAGACCTGCTCGACCATGTGCACGCTGCCACAGCCATGTTGCAACATGCTATCGGCGCTAGCCAGCGGATCATGATGAACCTGCGCCCCCCTATTCTGGACCAGGGGCTGGTTGCCGCAGTGCAATGGTTGGCCGACAGTTTCGAGCGGCGCAGCAGCGTCCCCACGCGGGTGCAATCGAGCGCCGCGACCATCGACCTACCCGCGGCCGTCCAGCTCGTCGCCTATCGAACAGCCCAGGAAGCCCTGACCAACATCTCCAAGTATGCCGAACCCTCAGCCGTCCATATCGACCTGTCCGACACCGAGGGGGTCTTCACCCTGGAGGTGACCGACAATGGACGCGGCATTGATCCGGCCGCGCTGAAGAAGCCCAAGGCATTTGGCCTCAACGGGCTGCGCGAGCGGGCCCGCACCGTGGATGGCTGGCTCGACATCAGCAGCATGCCCGGCAAAGGCACCTCGGTCATCCTATCGGTGCCACTGATGGCCAACGAAGAAAATGGAGACATTCAATGATTCGAGTGGTGCTCTGCGATGACCACGCTGTCGTGCGTCGGGGTATTCGCGATACATTGACCGAGGCACCCGACATCGAAGTGACCGGAGAAGCCGGTAGCTATCCCGATCTGCGCGATGTCCTGCGCACAGCTCCCTGCGATGTGCTGCTGCTCGATTTGAACATGCCGGGCCGCAATGGCCTGGAAGTCTTAGCCAGTTTGCGCGAGACGGATTCCGCCATCAAAGTCCTGGTGGTATCGATGAACCCCGAGGACCAGTACGCCGTGCGCTGCCTGCGCGCGGGTGCGCAGGGCTATGCCAGCAAGGCGGCAGACCCGGTGGCATTGATTGAAGCCGTGCGCACCCTGGCCCAGGGGCGAAAGTACCTCACTGCCGAAGTGGCGCAGATGCTTGCCGAAAGCGTATCCCAGCCCGAACACGAAGCACCCCACACCACACTGTCCGAACGCGAGTTGCAAACCCTGCTCAAGATTGCCTCAGGCAAGAAGCTGTCAGAGATCGCCGAAGAACTGATGCTCAGCCCCAAGACTGTCAGCGTCTACCGCGCCCGTGTGCTCGAAAAACTCAAATTGAGCAACAACGCCGAACTCACGGTCTACGCCATCCGCAACCAACTGGTGTAGGCCCCGGTAGTCAGCGCTGGGCGGCAAACAGGTCAATCGCCTGCTGAAACAACGTCAGCACCGGCTGCTCCATCATCGGCAAGGTGGCGGCGATGCCCAAAAGCCCCACCGTCAAAGTAACCGGAAACCCGACGGCATAGATATTCATCTGTGGCGCCACCCGGGAAATGATGCCAAGCGTCAGGTTGACGAAGAGCAAGAGCGCGATCATGGGCAAGGCAATCCACAATGCGCTGGAAAACAACGCGGCTCCCATTTCGTGTAAGCGCATCTGACCCAGCGCCTGCATGAAATGGCCATCCACGGGAAAGCTATCAAAGCTCTTGACCACGGCCATCAGCACCATCAGATGCCCGTTGATCACCACGAACAGAAGCATGGAAAGATTGCCGAAGAACCGTGCCACAGCACTCATCTGGGCGTTGCTTGTCGGATCGAAGAACGAGGCGAAATTCAGACCCATCTGCAGACCGATAACTTCACCCGCCAATTCGACGGCTGCAAACACCAACCGCACGGCAAACCCGATGGACAGCCCCACCACGACCTGCTGCGCCACGGCCCCGAGTGCTTCGCGCCCATTGACGGAAATCACGGGCTGCTCACCCAGCACTGCCTGAGCGCACAGAGCAACAAAGAAGGCGAGGCCGATCTTGGCTCGCATCGGAATAGCGCGCATAGAAAACAACGGTGCCACGGAAAACACCGCCAAGATGCGCAGAAAAGGCCACAGGATGGGTGACAGCCACGCCATCAACTGCGCTTCGGAAAACGTGACCATGCAGAACCGCCGGCTAGCCGATCACGGAAGGAATGGATTCGATGGTACGCCGGATGTAGTCCACCAAGGTGCTGATCATCCAGGGCCCAGCCACCGCGAACACCACCATCGCTGCGATCAGCTTGGGCACGAATGCCAGCGTGGCCTCGTGGATTTGCGTCACGGCCTGGAAGATACTCACAACCAGACCCACGGCCATGACCACTCCCAGCACAGGCATGGCGATCATCAGCAGCAAGGTCAGCGCATCGCTTCCAATGGTAAGCACCATTTGTGCAGTCATGCCGGCTCCCTCATGTCACAAAGCTCGCCGCCAACGAACCAATCAACAGGTTCCATCCGTCGGCCAACACGAACAACATCAATTTGAAAGGCAGCGCCACCAGCACCGGGGAAAGCATCATCATGCCAAGCGACATCAGGATGCTGGAAACCACCATGTCGATCACCAGGAACGGGATGAAAATCATGAACCCGATCTGGAATGCCGACTTGAGCTCGCTGGTCACGAACGCCGGCACCAACACGCGCAGGGGTGCCGTCTCGGCTGTGGCCGAGGCATCGAGCCGCGCCAGGCGCGCGAACAAGGCAAAGTCGGACTGGCGCGTCTGCTTGAGCATGAACTGGCGCATGGGCGCCTCACCCCGTTCGAGCGCCTGCTCGAAGCTGATGGCGTTCTTTGTGTAGGGCAGGTACGCATCCTGGTACACGCGGTCAAGCGTCGGTCCCATGACAAACATGGTCAGGAACAGCGACAGGCCGATGATCACCTGGTTGGGCGGCGCAGACTGCGTACCGATGGCCTGCCGCAGCAAGGACAGAACAATGACGATGCGCGTGAAGCCGGTCATCATCAGCAGCACCGCAGGCAGAAAAGACAATGCCGTGAAAAACAGCAGCGTCTGGATTGGCACGGAATAGCTTGCCCCGCCACTGCCGGACCCGACCAGCAACGGCAACGAGCCGCCGGATTGCGCCATGGCCGGGACATGCAGAGCCATGACGGCCAGCAACACCCCGCAACGCCTCGCCTGCCGAAGCCAGTGCCCCAGGGACATCCAGACACCAGATTCACGGCGCATCGGCGGCTCCCTCTGCGGCGGCCACGGCCTGCGCTGCCCGCTCCCGCTGCATCGCTCCCGCAAAGCCCGCCGAAGCCACCAATGGCGTTGCGACCTGCGGACCCAGAACATGCAGGCAATTGATCTGCTGTGCCGTGACGCCAAGCACCAGCGTCGTGCGCGCATGCTCGGGCCCCACCTCCACGGTCACCACGCGCTGGTGGGGGCCCACGGCCACGGCCGAAAGAACGCGCGACGCCGCGCCAGGGGAGGCAATGCCTGCCGCCTGCCGCTGCTGGATGCGGCGAACCAACCAGGGCAGCGCAGCCATGCCGGCCACGAACAGCACCACCACGAGCAACGTCTGGGACATGCCTGCACTATCCACGGCTGACCCGGCGCAAACGCTCCGAGGGCGTGACCACATCGGTCAGTCGGATGCCGAATTTGTCATTCACCACCACCACCTCGCCTTGCGCAATAAGGTAGCCATTGACCAGCACGTCCATGGGCTCACCCGCCAAGGCGTCGAGCTCCACCACCGACCCCTGGGCCAACTGCAAAATGTATTTGATCGGTACCTTGGTACGCCCCAACTCCACGGACAGCTGAACCGGGATGTCGAGCACCATGTTGATGTCATGCAGTGGCGCATCGGAGCCTCCCGCCGAGAACGGCCTGGCCGGCTCGCCGGTCAGGGGCCCGCCTTGCTCACTGCTCGCATGTTTTTCGTCCGAATGCTTTTGCTCTTCCAGGGCCTCGGCCCAGCCGGCAAACGGATCATCTGCTGCATCACCACTCTTGTTGTCTTCAGCCGACATCTTTTTCTCCCATCCAGTGCATGTCTGCGTTACGCAGGCATTCTTCAATACGGATCGCGTACTTCGAGTTGTGGGTCCCGTATTGGCATTCAAAAATCGGCACACCGCCGATAGAGGCCCGAATCCGCGGCTCCCGATCCAGCTCGATGAAATCGCCAGGCTTCATGGCCAGCAGTTGCTCCACCGTGGCGTCGGCGCGTGCCAGCTCCGCCACCAGCGTGACTTCGGCCGCCTGGATCTCGCGCGTCAGGACACGCACCCAACGCCGATCCACTTCGATCGAATCCCCCTGGGTGGAGGAATAGAGCACGTCGCGGATCGGCTCCAGCGTGGCATAGGGCATGCAGATATGGATAGCCCCGGCCAAATCGCCGATCTCCAGCTGGAAGGCCGTGGACACCACGATTTCGCTCGGAGTGGCGATATTGGCAAACTGCGGCTGCATCTCCGAGCGCTGGTAATCCAGCTCCAGGGGATAGATACCGTGCCAGGCTTTCTTGTATTCGGTGCAGATGACATCCACCAGGCGCTGGATGACACGCTGCTCGGTCGGGGAGAAATCCCGCCCCTCGATCCGGGTCTGGAATTTACCGACACCGCCGAACAGGGTGTCGATGATGCCGAACACCAGCGACGGCTCGCACACGATCAGCCCGCTGCCGCGCAATGGCCGGATCGCCACGATGTTGAAATTGGTGGGTACCGCCAGTTCACGCAGGAATGCGCTGTAGCGCTGCACCGCCACCGTGCCCACCGAAATTTCAGGGCTGCGGCGGATGAAATTGAACAGACCGATGCGGAAATTGCGCGCGAATCGCTCATTGACGATCTCCATCGTCGGCATGCGGCCACGGACGATGCGCTCCTGGCTGGAGATGTCGTAATTGCGCACCTCCCCTTTTTCGAGGACCTCCTCTTCCGTCTTCTGGCTCTCGCCGGTCACCCCCTCCAGAAGGGCATCGACTTCTTCCTGGGATAAGAACGATTCACTCATTGCACGGCCCTCGCGCGGCTTACTGAATGATGAAACCGGAAAAAAGCACCCGCCGGACCGGATTGGCACCCTTGCGGCTGCGGGGCTGCGGCTCATCGCCATCCGCGGCCTTTTGGCTCTTGGCAGCCGGCACGTCAAAGCCCAGGGGGCGCGACACCTCGCGCAGGATGTCGTCCGCCAGCTTTTCCTTGCCTTCGCGCGTGAGCAATTCGTCCGACGTGCGCTGCGATGCCAGCATCAGCACTCCATTGCGAATGCTCGGCATGTGCTGCTTGACCAGGTCTGCGGTCTTGGTATCGGCCAGCTCCAAGGTAATGCCGATCTGCGCAAACCGTTCCCCGCCATTGTCCGCAAGGTTCACCACCATCATGTCCATTGGCAGGAACGTGGGAGCGGCTGCGGGTTCGGCCGCCTTGGCGGGCACCGCCTCGCCATCCTCGTCGACTGCGTTGCGCTTGGACAGGAACCATGCAGCCCCGCCCCCCACCACGACCAACAGCAGCACAACCACGGCACCGATGATGATGAGCTTCTTGCTCTTGGCAGGCTTTTTCGCAGACTCAGCTGCAGGTGCATTGGATGACACGTTGAATTTTCCTAGCGGCAGGTACGGTTGACACTGGCGCCCTGCGCCAGTTGCTGGTTCGTATGCATGGCCCATTATTGAGCATGCACGGAACCATAATAGCCAGAATAAAAGCGCAAAACCACGGCATTCCACCTGCCGGCCTGCCCGGCAAGCCCTCCGTCCGCAGCCTGCGCGCGCCTCAGATGAAGAGATCGACCGCACGATCGCTCAGGACATCCACGCCGCTGCTGCGCTGCTGTGCGCCGGCCACGGCAGGTACCGTCACCTGCGCATTGCGCGGCACCTCGCGCTGGCCCTGCTGAGCGCCACCCTCGCGAGACTGAGCGCTGGAGTCTCCCACGGAGACCCCCGAAAGCACCAGGCCCTCCTGGTGCAGCAGGTCGCGCAATTGCGAAACACTGGCATCCAGCAGGTCACGGGTCTGCGCCTGATCGCTGCGGAACGCCACATGGGCCTCATTGCCCGTCAGAGACACGCTCACCTCCACCGGCTTGCCATCGTGCTTCACGGTCAGCTCTGCGTTCTGGATATTCTGGTGAACCCAGAAAGCCACCTGCTCAGCCACAGCATCTTCGGTTGGTGCCATGGAGGGATCGGCGAACATGTCGGAGCCATCCACCTGCCCGGCACCTTGTGGTTCATGGCTTTCCCCCACCTGCCCCCAGACACCCGGCTCGCGCGCACCGGACTCACCCCCTTGCGCCAAACCACGCCCGCCGGGCATGGTTTCCGCCACGCCTGGTACCTGGGGCACCAAGGCCGCCAACTCTGGCGCCAAGGGTGAAGAAGCCTCACGGGAAGCCACCATGGCATCGCGCCTTTCGCCCCCCATCTGGGGCTGGATGGCCGCCCCTTGCGGAAGCTGCACGGCGCCTTGGGCCTTGGCCCCTGCCGCGCCCACGGCCGGCGTACCCGCCGCGCCGGCCAGGTCAGCGCCAAAGGCCAAGCCTGGGTTCTTGCGTCGACCCGCTCCCGCTGGCGGTGCCAGAGTAGAGCCCGAGACGCCAGCCACATCGGCCGAATCCGTCCGCGCCTCTGTGGTCGCATCCATCAACGCCGTCTGCGCGACCAATCCATCCTGGGGCAGCAATCCGATGCCCAGCATGCCGTCGGCCAGCGCCTCGGCGCCACCGCGCACCGATCCCAGGCCAGCGGACCTGGCCGCGATTTCCGCCGTGGTCTGCGCCATGGCATCAGGCAACTGCCAGGGAAGGAACCCTCCTTGCAACGCAGCCAATGCGGCAGCATCGGCTGTCGCCGGATCGTCCACGAGAGCCTCCGACCCCACCGCATCGGTCGGAGATTCCAGCGGCGGTTGCAAGCCCCCATCGCCCAACGCCGCAAGCAGGGACAAGAAATCTCCCGATCCCGCTGCCTGCGCGCCCTGATCCGCCCCTTGGGCCGACGATTTTCCCCGCACTGCATGGGTGGCTTGACTCCCTTGGTGCGAGCTGCTGATGCGTGCTTGTTCCATGCTGTCTCTCCCGGCTCCTAGGAACCATTGAATGTCTTGCGATACTGCAGGGCAGCACGCTCATCGGTTTGTTTCTGTTCGCGCCGCGTCTGGGCCAGCAGGGCATCCCGCTGGCGCTTTTCGACCAGCTTCTTGAGGCTGGCCAAGCGCAATTCGGCTTCTAGCAAGGCTTTCTCCGCCGCGCCCACACGTTCGACGTGCGAGCCCACCACGCCCGTCTGCAATCCCATGGCATGCTCCAGGCGGTGCATGAACTGGTAGTGGTGGTACATCACTTCCGGCTGCACAGCGGCATCGGGCCGCATGCCCCAGCGGTTCTGTGTTTCCTGGGCATAGCCGGAAAGCTGATCCAGCTGGTCCTGCGCGGCCTGGCGCGCATTGCGCGCATCCTGCAGCAGCCGACGGGCTTCATCCCGGTGGCGCAATGCCATTTCCAAGGCCACGGACAGTGCATTCGGCGCGGGCATGGTGCTGGTGCTCCCGTGCTCAGTTCAGGAGGGCTGCCATGGCATGGCAGCTCTCATCCATCGACGCCGCCTCGAACATGCCCTGCTGCAGAAAGCCGGCCATGGCGGGCTGCAGACGGATGGCCTCGTCCAGCAAGGGATCGGAGCCGCTCATGTAGGCCCCCACCTGCACCAGATCCCGGCTCTTCTGGTAGCGCGAATAGACGGCGCGGAACTGCCGCGCCAGCTCGAAATGCTCGCGCGAAACCACGTTGTGCATCACCCGCGATGCCGACTGCTCAATGTCGATGGCTGGGAAATGGCCGGTTTCGGCCAGCGCCCGTGACAGCACGATGTGCCCATCCAGGATGGCGCGCGCCGCGTCGGCGATCGGGTCCTGCTGGTCGTCACCTTCCGACAGCACCGTATAGAACGCCGTGATCGAACCCACCCCATGCAGGCCATTGCCGCTGCGCTCCACCAGCTGCGGCAGCTTGGCGAAGCACGACGGCGGGTAGCCCTTGGTGGCGGGCGGCTCGCCAATGGCCAGCGCGATCTCGCGCTGCGCCATGGCGTAGCGGGTCAGTGAATCCATGAGCAGCAGCACATGCTTGCCCTTGTCGCGGAAATGTTCGGCCACCGCCGTCGCATAGGCGGCTCCCTGCATGCGCAGCAGCGGCGGCGCATCGGCGGGCGCGGCCACCACCACGGCGCGACCCCGGTCCTGGGCTCCCAGGATGTCCTCGACGAACTCCTTCACCTCACGGCCCCGCTCGCCGATCAAACCCACCACGATCACATCGGCCCGGGTGTAGCGCGCCATCATGCCCAGCAGCACGCTCTTGCCCACGCCCGAACCGGCGAACAGGCCCAGCCGCTGGCCCCGCCCCACCGTGAGCAGGGCATTGATGGCGCGCACGCCGGTATCGAGCGACTCGCGCACCGGGTCCCGGTCCATGGCGTTGATCAGCCGGCGGTCCATGGGCTCGGCCACCACATCCTGCAGCGGACCGCCGTGGTCCAGCGGAATGCCCTGTGCATCGACCACGCGCCCCAGCAGGCCATCCCCCATGGGCACGCGCAGCGCCCCCACGCGCTGGACAGGCCGCGCTGGCTCGGTATCGTCCAATTGCGGCACGGGGATGTAGGGCGCGGCAGGCACCACGCTGGCGCCACTGGACAGGCCATGGATGTCCCCGGCCGGCATCAGGAACGCACGGTCGGCGGAAAAACCCACGACCTCCGCCAGCACCGGCGCATGGCCGGGCTGCTGGACCATGCACTGCGAGCCCACCGGCACGCGGATGCCCACGGCTTCGAGCACCAAACCCGTCAGGCGCGTGAGGGTGCCACGGGTCTCCAGCGGATGGTTGCCCGAGACGCGGCCCAGCGCATCCTCCAGGAAGCCCTTCCAGGGGGCGGCCTTGTCAGGCTCCATCGCCATGTTCATTCTCCTGCCAGGCCGAGGCCAGGCCCAACGGCGCGATGGCGCGCTCCCAGCGCTTTTCCAGGCTGCCATCGACCACGGTCCCCGCCTGCTCCACCAGGCAACCGCCAGGCGGCACCGTCGCATCGGCCACCCATTGCAGCGAAGCCGCAGCCACCTCCTGCTGCAGCGCCGCGCCCACCAGGGCATGGTCTTCGGGGTTGAGCCGCACCGTGGCGGGACGCCCATCGGTGACCAGCATGCCCAGCGCCTCCTGCACCACCGGCTTGAGCGCATGGGGATTGGAGCGCAACTCCTGGCGCACGACCTGGCGTGCGATCTCGCAGGCCAGCTCCAGCACGCCCTGCGCCATGTTCTGCTGCAAATCCCCCAGGCTGGCGTTCAGGGTCCGCACCAGCGCATCAAGGCGCTGTGCGGCTTCCTGGCCCTGCCCGGCAACATAGTCGTCCATGCGCTGCTGCCACTCCAACGTGGCCTGGGCATGGCCTTGCGCTTCGCCCTGGGCAAACGCCTCCTCGCGGGCCTGCTGCAGTTCCGCCTGGCGCGCGGCCTCCGCCATCTCCAGCGCAGCCGGATCTTCCTCCACCGGCTCTTCGACCACGGCATCGGAGCCGTCCACGGCGCCGAACTGCCATTGCGTCACATCGCCCACTTCCTCGCTCGGGATAAAGCGGGCATAGAGGCGGCTCTTAGACGTAGGCGTCGTCACTGCCGCCTCCGATCACGATCTGGCCCTCATCCGACAGGCGCCGCACCGTCTTGAGGATTTCCTTCTGCTGCGCTTCCACCTCGGACAGGCGCATGGGGCCGCGCGATTCGAGGTCTTCGCGCAGCGCCTCGGCGGCACGGGAAGACATATTGGCGAGAAACTTCTCGCGCAGCTCCGGCATGGCGCCCTTGAGCGCGACGATAAGCGTCTCGGACGCGATTTCCTTGAGCACGGTCTGGATGGCGCGGTCGTCGAGCTTGATGACGTCGTCGAACACGAACATCTTGTCCATGATCTTCTGCGCCAGGTCGGGGTCGTGGCTGCGGATCGATTCCAGCACCACCGTATCGACATTGGAGCCGAGCAGGTTGATGATCTCGGCGGCCGTCTTGACGCCGCCCAGGGAAGTCTTGCGAATCTTGTCGCCCCCCGCCAGCACCTTGAAAAGCACCTCGTTGAGGTCTTTCAGCGCCGTGGGCTGGATGCCCTCCAGCGTGGCCACGCGCAGCAACACCTCGCTGCGCTGGCGGTCGGTGAACTGCATCAGCACGGCGGCGGATTGCTCATGATCCAGGTGCACAAGGATGGCGGCCACGATCTGCGGGTGCTCGTTGCGCAGCAGTTCCGCCACGGAGAGCGGGTCCATCCACTTCAGGCTCTCGATGCCCGAGACGTCGCCGCCCTGCAGGATGCGGTCGATCAGCAGGCCCGCCTTGTCATCCCCAAGCGCCCGCTTGAGCACGGCGCGCACATAGTTACCGGTATCCGACACCAGCAGGCTCTGCGCGGCCGCGGCGTTCGAGAACTTGGTGACGACCTCGTCCACCTTCTCGCGCGAGACACTGCGCATGTGCGCAATGGTCTCGCCCAGCTTCTGCACCTCCTTGGGCGACAGATGCTTGAACACCTCCGCGGCTTCTTCCTCGCCGAGAGACATCAGGAAAACCGCGGCGTCGTTGAGGCCTTGTTCGTCCATGGTGCTGCTTGCCGTTCTGTCTGCGGGTCAGCTGATGTCGCCATTGACCCAGTTTTTCACAATATTGGCCACCGCCATGGGATTCTGGCGTGCCAGCACTCGCGCCTCTTCCAAGCGCAATTCCTCCGGCGTGGCCGGCACCGGCTCGCCCTGCTTGGGCGCCGGCAATGCCGGGCGTTGCGGCGTTTCGGCCTCCAACGCGTTGAGTTGCGCGCCCGCCATGGGAATCTCCTTGGGCTGGCCCAGCGCCTTGAGGGCCGGCCGCACCAGGCCCAGCAGCACCAGGGCAGCAAACAGGGACATCCCCACGGGCCAAGCCAGGCTGCGCGCCAGCGCCACCGTTTCCGGCTGCTTCCACAGAGGGGTATTGTCAGCCTGCTGCGCCTCCACCTGGAACGGCGCATTCATCAGGTTGACCGAATCGCCGCGCTCCTTGTTGTAGCCGATGGTTTCGCGCACCAGCGCCGTCATCTGCTCGACCTGCTCCGGCGTCAGCGCCTTGGTCACCGTCTTGCCCTTTTCCTCGGACGACTGGTAGTTGACCACCACGGCGGCGCTCACGCGCTTGACCGCCCAGTTGTTGCCCCGGGTCACGCGCACCGTCTTGTCCACCTCGTAGTTGGTCGTGGACTCGCGCTTGGTGCTGCCCGCTTCGGCGCCGCCCTGCTGCCCGGCGGCCGCTGGCGTCTGACCCGGGCCATTGATGGGCGCCGAGGAAGGTGCTGGCGGCTGGTTGGCCACGGCCCCCACCGTTCCCGTCGCCGAGGTCGAACTGGAGCTGTCCCGGCTCTCCAGCACCTGCTGGCTACGGATGGCAGTGGCATCGGGCGTCTGGTTGGGCCGGTACTGCTCGGACGTGAAATCGGTCTGGCTGAAATCCAGCTCGGCCGTCACCTGCGCCTTGACATTGTTGCGGCCGACCACGGGCTCCAGGATCTCCATGATGCGGCGCGTGTACTGCTGCTCGATCTGCTGCACATACTGCAGCTGCTGCGCATCCACGCCATTGCCAGCACCCGGCTCGGGCGACTGCGACAGCAGCTTGCCGCTGTCGTCCAGCACGCTCACGGCCGAAGGCGCCAGCTCGGGCACGCTCGAAGCCACCAGGTGCACGATGCCCGCCAGTTGCGCGCGGTCAAGCACCCTGCCCGGATACAGGCTGACGAGCACCGAGGCCGAGGGCTTCTGCTGCTCGCGGAAAAAACCATTCTGATTGGGCAGCGCCAGGTGCACGCGCGCGCTCTGCACCGAGGACAAAGCCTGGATGGAGCGCGTCAGCTCCCCCTCCAGGCCGCGCTGGAAATTCAGCCGCTCCTGGAATTGCGTCATGCCGAAGCGGTTGGCCTCCATCAGCTCGAAGCCGGACACCGACCCCTTGGGCAAGCCCTGCGATGCCAGGCGCAGGCGCACGTCATGCACGCGGTCGGCCGGAACCAGGATGGCGCCGCCGCCGTCACCGTGCTTGTAAGGCACGTTCATCTGCGACAGCTGGGCCACGATGGCACCGCCATCCTTGTCGGACAGGTTGGAGAACAGCACCCGGTAGTCGGGCTGGCGCCCCAGCACCACCGCGGCAATGGCGGCGGCCACCAACAGCACCACGCCCACGCCCAGACGCATGCGCTGCGCCCGGTCCAGAGTGGACAGCCGCTGCAGCCACGTGGGGCTGGCAGGAGAGTTCAGAGGAGCTTCGACAACTGCGGACATCTTGCTTTCCAGTATGGCAGGGCCGAGCGCGGTCCTGGCGTGGAGTCGATTATTCGGGTCTCGACCCCCTCATGTTCGCTGGATAAGCCGCGCATTTGACCATCATTTCCCCCCGATGGCCCGATCCGCCCCGACTAGGATTGCGTCATCCCCCATTCCCACCGGATACCGCCATGGACCTCCGCATTCCAAGTTCCACCACCCCCCTGTCGGGCGCCGGCTTGGCGCGCCGTGCTGCGGCGCCGCAATTCGACACCAAGGATGTGGGGTTTTCGGGCGCCCTCAAGGGAGCCTTGCAGTCGGTCAGCGCCGCACAGAACAAAGCCTCCGGCATGCAGCGCGAGGTGCAGATGGAGAATCCCGCCGTGAGCCTGGAAGAAACCATGGTGGCCATCCAGAAGGCCCAGATCGGCTTCCAGGCCACCCTGCATGTGCGCAACCGCATGGTTCAGGCCTATACCGACATCATGAACATGCAGGTCTGAATGCGGCTTGGCGCTGTGCCAGCATTCATTTCACTATATTTTTTATAGCTGCTGACGCTTTACCACAAAGCGCCACGCCCCATTTTCCCCTCTATTCTCGCCCACCCATGGCAGGGTGGGCTTGCGCCGTTCTCAGTGCATCATCTGCGGCTGGCCCTCGAACATGTGCTCGAACTGCGCCAGCCAGGGTTCCGCCAGGCAGCGGATCTGTGCATCGTTGCGCAGAATGCGCTGCATGATCACCGTTTTTTCCTTGCGATGCTCGGGCGGCAGCTCGCATTCCTGGGACTTGAAGCGCAATTCCTCGATCAGGACGGCACAGGCCCCCTCGTAGCGCACCACCCCATCCCAATCCTTGGCCTGTGCAGCCTCCAGCATCTTGCGGCTGCTGTCTTCAATGGCCTTGTAGTAATCAATCAGCATGTCGGACATCTCAAGCCCCCCCACCTTGGTTGTCTGCGCCAATCTGCTCCCAGCTCTTGGCCACGGGAGTGATCAGCTCGACCACCTCCTCCACCATGCCGATGTCGTTGCGCAGGTTGGCCAGCGTCAGGCGCTTGATGCAGTAGTCGTACAGCGCGCGCAGGTTACCGGCCAGTTCGCCGCCTTGTTCGGGGTTGAGCCCCGCTTTGAGGCCCTCTTCGAGAATGCGCACCGCCTTGCCCAGCTGGCGACCCTTTTCTTCGATCTCGCCGCGCTGCAGGGCGCCACGCGCCGCGTTCAACGATTGCATCAAGCCGTCAAACAGCATCTTGATCAGCATGTGGGGCGTTGCGCCATCCACGCAGGACTGAACACCTACCTGCCTGTATGCCGTGGCTGCGCGAGAACTGACTGGGGTGTACATCGACGGCTCCTTCATGTGCTACTTATAGTCAATATCGGCAGTTGGCGGGAAAACTCAAGCAATTCCACGAGCACTTCTGGGGGTCGATCACCGGATTGATCCGGCTTTCAGGCAGCTACGCTTTTGATAGCTACCGGCGCCCTGTTGGATGCACCGGCAGCCCCAAAGGCATCAGCTCTTGTTCCACTGGCTGACCTGCTGCGAGATATAGCTGTTGAGCGCGGACAGCGACCCCATCTTGGTATCCAGGGCCGTGTACTGGGCGCGCAGGCGCTTTTCCATGGCTGCGGCGCGGTCGTTCACCTTGTCCTGCTCCGCAGCGTTGCGCTTGACGGCCGCGCTCAGCGCGTCGGCCTTGCTGTTCATCATGCCGTCGAAGGACAGCAGGCTGGACGTGTAGGCCTTGAGCTTCACACCCAGGCCGTTGGAATCCGAATCCGTGGCGACATTCGTGGCGAACATGGCCTTGAGCGCCTCAGGGTTCTTGAGCGCCGCGTCCAGCTTGCTGCCGGTCACCACCAGCTTGCCGCCACGCTGCATGTCGATGCCGATATCCGACAAGCGCTTGTACACGCCATCGCCGGACATGGTCGCCGCCACCTGCTGGCGCAGTGCATTCTGCAGCGCCACCGCCGAGCTATCGCCCTGGAAAATGCCTGCGGTCTTGGTCTCGTCGTCGTATTTGGTTGACGCGCTCAGCAGATCATTGATTGCGTTGTAGGCGTCCACGAAGGCCGTGATGTTCTTCTTCATGGAGGCCGTGTCCGAGGTCACCGACACTTCGGCATCCGAGGTCGTGACCTGCGAGACCACGATGCTCAACCCGGGAACGGCATCTGCGAAGGTGGTGTTGGCCGACGAAATGTCGATGCCATTGATCTTCGCCTTGGTGTTCTGCGCATACTGGATGGCGTTGGCGGCCATGCCGACGCCCGCCGAGTTCTGCGGATCGAAAGCCAGCGCCGACAACCCCGGCGCACCGCCGTCCTCGGCCACCTGGATGCGGAAACCCGAGGCCTCGCCGGTGGTCTTGGAACGCACCAGCAAACGCTCGCCCGTGGCATCGCGCAGCACCGTGGCCGTGACGCCCGCATTCGCATCATTGATCTTCGCGGCGATCTGGGTCAGCGAATCCGTGGCCCCCACCGTCACATCGACCGCCGCTGCCGAGCCCGCCGTGAAGGTCGGTGGCGGACTGGTATGCAGCCAGGTACCGAGCTGGATGGTCATCGTGCCCCCGCCCACGGGGGCATTGGGCGTGGTGATGGCCGTGGAAGCCACCGATTGCGCCCGCGCCAGTTGCTGGACGCTGATACCGAAAGAGGTCGCGCTGGCGATCCCCGTGACGCTCACGGCCACCGCGCTGCTGTTGGAGGACGTGGCCGCCATGCCGTTCCAGCCGCTGTCGCGCGTGAGCTTGGACGCGGCGTCCGAGAACGTCGACATCAGCGACTTGAGCTGCGAATAGGTGGAAATCTTGCTCTGGATAGAGGTCGCAGCCGACTCCAGCTTGGCGATGGGCCGCTTTTCCAGCGCCACCAGCTTGGAGACGATCGACTCGACGTCCAGCCCGCTACCGATGCCCGCAGATGAAATGGCCATGTCAATCTCCTGAACAAGTCCATGGAGTGGACTTTGCAAAAAACACTGCATGATTTTTGCAAAATCGGCCCCATGCAAAAGCCGGAAAAGCGGCGAGGGGAAGCTCCCCATCGCCGCTTTGCAAGGCCAGGAAGCTTCCTGGCCCTGTTTCCCTCAGCTTAACGCAGCAGGGAGAGCACGCCTTGCGGCAACTGGTTGGCCTGGGCCACCATCGCCGTGCCGGCCTGTTGCAGGATCTGGGTGCGCGAGAGGTTCGCCGTTTCCTTGGCGAAGTCCGCATCCACGATCCGGCCACGGGAAGCCGACAGATTCTCCACCTGAATCTCGATGTTGCCAACCGAGTTCTCGAAGCGGCTCTGCAGGGCACCCAGGTTGGCGCGGGCCGAGTTCACCTGGTCGATGGCGCTGTCGATCTTCTTCAGGGCCACCCAGGCATTGCGCTGCGTGTCCACCGTCAGGGTATCGATGCCCAGCGAATCGGTGCTGGTGGAGTTGGCGCTCAGCGTGGCACCACCCGTGGCGCCCACGGCGGCGGCGGCGTAGCCGAAGTTGTTGGCCGTGAAGCCGGTCAGGGTCAGCGTGGACGAGTTGCCGGACGCATTGAGCTTGGACGACATCAGGTCGATGGTGTAGTTGCCGTCGTCCTGCTTGCTCAGGAAGGCGGTCACGCCGGTGTCGGCCGACTTGCGGTTGATCGCCTCGACCATCTGGCCCATGCGCTCGGTACCCGACTTGGCTTCGGCGATGGGGCCCAGGTCCCAGGTCGTGGTGCCGTCGTTGATGCGCAGCGTCGAGCCTGCGGTGATGGCGGCCAGGTCGGTCACCGTGGTCGTGGCATTGATGCCGGTTTGCTTGTCGTAGGCGTAGACCACGTCGGCCAGGCCCTTGGCGGAAGTGTTGGTCAGCGCGCCCACGGTGATGTTGTCGCCGGAGTTGGCGCCCACCTGGAACACCGCACCCGAGAACGTGCCGTCCAGGATCTTCGTGCCGTTAAAGCTGGTTTGCTTGGCCACGCGGTCGACTTCGTCGGTCAGTTGCTTGACTTCGGCCTGCAGGGCGTCGCGGTCGGCCTTGCTGTTGGTGGCGTTGCTGGCCTGCACGGCCAGTTCACGCATGCGCTGCAGCATGTCGCCGATCTTGCCCAGCGAACCTTCGGCCGTCTGCGCCAGGGAGATACCGTCGTTGGAGTTGCGGGCACCCACCGTCAGGCCCTTGACCTGGGTATTCATGCGCTCCGAGATGGCCAGACCGGCAGCGTCGTCCTTGGCGCTGTTGACGCGCAGGCCCGAAGACAGGCGCTGCATGGAGGTCGACAGGGAATTGGCAGACATGCCCAGGTTCCGTTGTGCATTCAGCGCAGCGATATTGGTATTGATGGTAGAGGCCATTTGGAAAGCTCCTTGGTAACTAAGGTCCGGCAAACCGCCGATCACAACGCCAGCACATGCCGGCAGCCAAGACCGGTCGGCAGTAACGCAAAACTCCTCGTTGCTGGCCGGTCAACAGACTCGTTTGAATCCGTTGAGTGGTTTTCGGGACCCCGCCAGGAAACTTGAGGGCATCGGTAACATTTTTTTTCACCGACGCTTTTTCCCCTTACGGATCCCACATTGCGAAATTGCGATGAATTGGGCAGTTTTTCCAACACTTTTCCGCGCTATGCATTTACGCCACTTCCCCAGAATCAGGCCACGGTCTCAACCAAAGTCAGCCTTGGAGCTGGCGTTACCGCCGGCGGACAGGCCGGAATCTTTAGTCCCAAGGAGCTTTCCAAATGGCCTCTACCATCAATACCAACATCGCCTCGCTGAACGCACAGCGAAATCTGGGCATGTCCGCCTCGTCCCTGGCAACTTCCATGCAACGCCTGTCTTCGGGCCTGCGCGTCAACAGCGCCAAGGACGACGCTGCCGGTCTGGCCATCTCGGAGCGCATGAATACCCAGGTCAAGGGCCTGACGGTGGGTGCCCGCAACTCCAACGACGGTATCTCCCTGGCGCAGACGGCCGAAGGTTCGCTGGGCAAGATCGGCGACATGCTGCAGCGCATGCGTGAACTGGCCGTGCAGGCCAGCAACGCCACCAACAGCAAGGCCGACCGCGTGGCCCTGCAGGCCGAAGTCAAGCAACTGACCGATGAAGTCGACCGCGTGGCCAAACAGACCACCTTCAACGGCCAGAAGATCCTGGACGGCACGTTCTCGGGCGCGGTGTTCCAGGTGGGCGCCAACTCCGGCGACAACATCACCGTGGGCGCGCTGACCGATTCCTCGGCCAAGGGCCTGGCCGACGTGGTTTACGCCTACGACAAGGCCAGCAACATCAACTCCACGACCACGGTGACCGACCTGGCCGCCATCACGGCCGGCTCAACGTTGCGCATCAACGACGGCACCAATACCTGGGACCTGGGTCCCATCGCCGAGGCCAAGTCGGGTTCCGAGCGCATGGGCCAGATGGTCGAGGCGATCAACCGCAAGTCGGCCGACACCGGCGTGACCGCCTTCCTGAGCAAGCAGGACGACGGCAACTACACCATTGACCTGATGTCGTCCAAGCTCAACACCAGCGGCGACTCCGCCACGCTGACCCTGACCGGCTTCACGGCCAACAACTTCGGCTATGCCGCCACCACCGTGGGCGCCACGGGCGGGGTGGCGCTGAGTGCAACCTCGACGTCCACCGACTCGCTGGGCATCGATACCCTGTCGGTGGACACGCAAGCCAGTTCCTGGGTGGCCCTGAAGAAGATCGACAGCGCCATCGACCAGGTGAACTCGGCCCGCGCCAACCTGGGCGCCCTGCAGAGCCGCTTCGAGAGTTCCATCGCGAACATCGAGATCCAGGTGGAGAATCTGTCGGCATCGCGGGGCCGGATCGTGGATGCGGACTTCGCCAAGGAAACGGCGAACCTCTCGCGCACCCAGATCCTGCAACAGGCCGGCACGGCGATGGTGGCCCAGGCCAACCAGTTGCCGCAGAACGTGCTCAAGCTGCTGCAAGGCTGACGCACCACCCGATGCGCCAGCGGCGCCATCAGGCGGTGCGCCGCAGGAAGCCGTGGGGCGCCACGGTCACCTGCAAGCGCGCCTCCATCGACGCATCCACCTCGAACTCCGGATGGCTCGGCAGCCAGGCCCGCACGGCGGTCTTGGGGTTGTCGCCCACATCCCATGGCCGGTCGGCGAAAAAGCCCGGCGGCATGTCTTCGACGAAGGTGTCGAACACCACGCAATAGCTGCCCGGCGTGACCAGCGGCGCATAGGCCTCCAGTTCGGCCAGCACATGCGCGTGCGTGTGCATCGAATCCAGGCACACCATCACCCGGCCGTACCCCTGCGCGAATTTCCGCACCTGCTCCACCACGTCGGGAGCGATCGCCGAGCCCTGGACCATCGCGATCCGGCTGGCCATGGGATGCGCCTCGATGGCTTCCCGGTTGTGCGCGCGGATATCGATGTCCACACCCAGCACCTTGCGCCGCGACTGGCGCGGATCAAACACCGTGCCCGCCTCGATGGCATCGCACATGTCCAGCATGGCCAGCAGCGACGCGCTCAGCACCAGGGAGCCGCCATGCGCGATGCCGGTCTCGATGATGAGGTCCGGTCGCACGCGCCACACCAGCTCCTGCATGGCCACCATGTCCTGCGGGTACTGGATGATGGGACGGCCCATCCAGTCGAAGTTGTAGACATACTGGCGCTGCATGGACTCCCGCAGCCACTGGCGCGACAGGTCGGTGAACGCGCCATCCGACGCATAGGACTGCAGCCGTTCGCGCCGTTCTTCCTGGAATTGCTCGACGGGGTTCATAGGTTCATACCTCCACAATAAATCTTGAAAAACCGGCGGCGCGGACGCCCGAACACCGGGACCCGCACCTTCACAGAGCCTCCAGCCGCTGGGGTACCGGGAGCGGCTGCCAGCCGAATTCCGCACGCAGCCGCTCCACCCGGATGGGCGGAAACTGCTGCAAAGGCGCCTGCGCGGCCACCTCCCAGCGGCAGCCCGTCTTGTCCGCCAGCCATTGCAGCCATTGGGCGTGCCGGGTCTGCACGCCGCTGGCCACGTTGTAGGTGGCCGCCCGCCCCTGCAGGGCGATGCGCGGCAGGATGCCCACCACGTCCTCGATGTGCACGTAGTCCTTGGCGCTTTCCGGGGCGCTCTGCAGCAGCACATAGCCTTGGCGCGCGTCGCGCCACAGGCTGGCGATGAAATTGCCGCTGTCCGCGTCCATGCCGGGGCCGATGACATTCGACAGCCGCGCCACGCGCACACCCGCGCGCCCGCAGGCATGGCACAGCGCCTCGCCCGCCAGCTTGCTCAGGTTGTACAGGTAGGACGGGTCTTGCGGCCGCACCGCCAGTGCAGTGTCTTCGCCGGTGTCCGCCGCGCCCATGTACACGCGGGTGGACGACAGGTACAGCAGCGAGTCGAAGCGCGCATGCTGCAGCACCTCGGCCAGCAGGCCGACATGGGCCTGCACGGTGTCGAACGGGCGCGAGCGGAAGTCACCGGTGAGCCCGATGCAGTACAGCACATGGCCCAGCGGCCGGGTCAACAGTTCGGGCGCGCCACGCTGCGGCGCCCACACCTCGTGCCCGTCAGCCCGCAGTCGCGCCACGAGGCGGCTGCCGATGTAGCCTGAAGCCCCGAGCACCGTGAACAGGCTCATGCACGTACCCCAACGGGCGCCAACGGCTGGCCGGCATAGACGGTGTATTCCGCCAGCTCCCCGCGCACGATGGAGCCCGCAGCCACCACGCAGCCACGGCGCAGCCAGGCGCCGTCGAGCAGCACGCAGTTGGCGCCGATCCACACGTCGTCTTCGATACGGATGCCGCCCTTGCTGGCCAGAAAGCCCTGTTCACGGATCAGGCGCCCTTTTTCCTTGTAGGCATGGTTGACCGGTGCGAAGGTGCAGTTGGCGGCGATGGCGACATGGTTGCCGATGGCGATGCCGTTGCCCGTGTAGAGCACGCAGCCGGAGTTGATGACCACATGCTCGCCGATGCACAGGTCGCCGCTGCCGCCCGCAGGCTTGACCTTGACGAAGCTGTCGAGCACCGAATGCGCACCGACCACGATGCGGGTGCCGCGCACCGAGTCCTCGATGTCGGCCAGGTGCGAAACGCGTGCCGTGGGGTGGATCTCGATCATGGCAGCTCCTGCCAGCCGGGCACCGCCACGGCGAAACGCCCGCCCCATTCGCGGATATAGGCGAGCTGCGCCACCACCTCGTCCCGCAGGTTCCAGGGCAAGATGAGCACCACGTCGGGCCGGTCGGCCCGCAGGTGCGCCTCGTCCACCACCGGGATGCGGCTGCCGGGCAGGAACTTGCCCTGCTTGGCCGGGTTGCGGTCCACGACGTAGGGCAGCAGGTCGGCGCGCACGCCCGCGAAATTAAGCAGGGTGTTGCCTTTGGCGGCCGCGCCATAGGCCGCCACCTTGCGCCCCTGGGCCTGGGCGGCTATCAAAAATGAGAGCAGCTCGCGCTTGATGCGCAAGCATTCTTGCTGAAAACCACTGTAGAAACCGGCGCTGGCCACGCCGGCCTGCGCCTCGCGCGCCAGCAAGGCCGCCACGGCGGACGCCTCGGGGCGGGATTCGCCGTCCGTGCGCCGCGCGTACACGCGCAGGCTGCCGCCGTGGGTGGGGAGTTCCTCCACGTCGAACACCGTCAGGCCGTTGGCCGCGAAGATGCGCTGCACCGCCGTGAGCGAGAGATAGGAGAAATGCTCGTGGTACAGCGTGTCGAACTGGCACTGTTGCACCAGCTGCAGCAGGTGCGGAAACTCGAAGGTGGCCACGCCGGCCGGTTTCAGCAGCACGGCGAAGCCCGCCACGAAGTCGTTGATGTCGGGCACATGGGCCAGCACGTTGTTGGCGGCCGTGAGGTCGGCCGCCTGGCCCTGGGCCACCAGTTCGCGCGCCAGCTCGCGGCCAAAGAAGCGCTCCACCACCTCGATGCCCTTGGCGCGCGCCGCGGCCGCCGTGCTCGCCGTCGGCTCCACGCCCAGGCAGGGGATGCCGCGCGCCGCCACGTACTGCAGCAGGTAGCCATCGTTGGCGGCGACTTCCACCACGCGGCTGTGCGGCCCCAGGGCGAAGCGCTGCGCCATGGCCTCCACATACGCCTGCGCGTGCGCCAGCCAGCTGCTGGAATACGAGCTGAAATAGGCGTACTCGGCGTCGAACAGCTCGTGCGCCTGCGCGAAGTCCTCGGTCTGCACCAGCCAGCAACGCTCGCACACCAGCACGCGCAGGGGGTACCAGCGCTCGGGCGCGTGCAGCGCCTCGGCGCTCAGGTAGGCATTGGATGGCGGGGCCGTGCCCAGGTCGGCCAGGGGCAACGTGACCGGGGCGCCACAGTGTCGGCAATGCATGCTCACAGAACCACTCCCTCAAAGTCGGAATCCAGCGGCGCATGGGCCGCGTCGCGCGCCGAGCGCTCCTGCACCGGCAGGGGCCAGGCGATGGCCAGGCGCGCATCGAGCGCATCGGCACCCGCCTCGCACACAGGCGTGTAGGGCGCCGAATGCACGTACAGCAGCTCCACGCCGTCTTCCAGCGCCTGGAAACCGTGCGCGAAGCCGGGCGGAATCAGCAGCGCCCGGTGGTTATCGGCCGACAGCCGCTCGGCGTGCCACTGCAGGAAGGTCGGCGAGCCGGCGCGCAGGTCCACCGCCACATCCCAGACGGCGCCGCGCACACAGCTCACCAGCTTGGCCTCGGCGGCGGGCGGGCGTTGCCAGTGCATGCCGCGCACCGTGCCCTGGCGCTCGGTGCGCGTGTGGTTGATCTGGGCCACGGGCCCGGGCCAGCCCGCGGCGGCCAGCTCTTCGGCGCAGAACAGGCGGGCCAGGAAGCCGCGCGCGTCGCCCAGCGGCTGGCGCTGCACGCACAGCAGGCCGGCCAGCGGCGTGGGTGTGATGGCGAAGCGGCTCATGGCGTTCCCGGCGTGCCTTCGTAGGCGGCGAAATCGGCCTCGCACAGCGCGCGCGCGTCGCCCCCGGCATGCAGGGCGCGGTACCAGTCCATGGTGCGCGCCACGGCCTGGGCCAGCGGCCAGCGCGGCGCCACGTCGAGCACGGCGCGGGCCTTGGCGGTTTCCAACGCTAGCCAGCCCGCCTCGTGCGGCCCATAACTCTCATTTTGATAGCTGACAGCGCCCGACGGATAAGCCCTGCGGGCCATTTCTATCACATCTTTCACCGTGGCCGCCTCGTGCGGCAGCGGGCCGAAGTTGTAGGCGCCCGCACGGCCTGCGTCCTGCCACAGCGCCTGCGCCAGACGCAGGTAGGCGGCTAATGGCTCCAGCACATGCTGCCAGGGGCGCGTGGCGGCCGGGCGCCGGATCTCCAGGATATTGCCGAACTCCCAGGCGCGCACGGCGTCGGGCAGCAGCCGGTCGGCGGCCCAGTCGCCGCCGCCGATGACGTTGCCCGCGCGCGCCGTGGCCAGCGCCACGCCCTGCGCCGCCAGGAAGGCATCGCGGTAGCTGGCGGCCACGATTTCGCAAGCAGCCTTGCTCGCGCTATAGGGGTCATGGCCGCCCAGTGCGTCTTCCTCGCGGTAGGGGTAGGCCCATTCGAGGTTGCGGTAGACCTTGTCGGTGGTCACCACCACGACGGCGCGCACGCCGTCCAGCCCGCGCAGGGCGTCGAGCACATGCGCCGTGCCCATCACGTTGGTGGCGAAGGTTTCCAGCGGCGCCGCATAGCCGGGGCGCACCAGGGCTTGGGCCGCCAGGTGCAGCACCACCTCGGGCCGCGCGGCGCGCACCACGGCGGCCAGCGCCGCCGCGTCGCGCACGTCGCACAGGCGGCTGTCCATGCCCTGGCCCACGCCAGCGAGGTCGAACAGCGCTGGTGTGGTCGCGGGCGCGAGCGCCACCCCCGTCACCTGCGCGCCCAGGCGCTGCAGCCACAAGGCCAGCCAGGCGCCCTTGAAGCCCGTGTGCCCGGTGAGCAGCACGCGGCGGCCTTGCCAGAAGGCCGGATCGGGCAGCGGATTCACCAGCATTTCCAGGGCGCCTTGCCAGAGTTCCAGAGTTCTTCGAGCAGGTTCTTCTCGCGCAGCGTGTCCATGGGCTGCCAGAAGCCGGTGTGCTCATACGCCATCAGTTCGCCACGCGCCGCCAGGCTGGAGAGCGGCTCAACCTCCCAGCTCGTCGCGTCGCCCTCGATGAAGTCCAGGCACTGCGGCGACACCACGAAGAAGCCACCGTTGATCAAGCCGCCGTCGCCGCGCGGCTTCTCGGTGAAGGCCTTGACCGCCGTGCCGTCCATCTGCAGCGCGCCATAGCGTCCGGGGGGCTGGACGGCGGTGACGGTGGCCAGCTTGCCGTGGGCATGGTGGAAGCGGATCGCGGCGCCAATGTCCACGTCGGAGACGCCGTCTCCGTAGGTGAAGCAGAACGCATCATCGTCCTGCACGTATTCGCGCACCCGCTTGAGGCGGCCGCCGGTCATGGTGCTGTCGCCGGTGTCCACCAGCGTCACGCGCCAGGGTTCGGCGTGCTTCTGGTGCACTTCCATGCGGTTGTTCACCAGGTCGAAGGTCACGTCCGACATGTGCAGGAAGTAGTTGGCGAAGTACTCCTTGATGATGTAGCCCTTGTAGCCGCAGCAGATCACGAAGTCGTTGACCCCGTGCGCCGAATACATCTTGAGGATGTGCCAGAGGATGGGCTTGCCGCCGATCTCGATCATCGGCTTGGGCCGCAGGTGCGTTTCCTCCGAAATCCGGGTTCCCAATCCCCCGGCCAGTATCACTGCCTTCATGTGTGCTCCTTCTCCCAGGCATCGAACATCATGGCATAGGCCTGCTCGACCTTCCTCGCAAACCCCTGCCCATCGAGCAGCTCGCTCGCCCGCAGCTGCCCGCG
>NZ_QXGR01000014.1 GCF_003604195.1 Simplicispira lacusdiani | reverse complement strand
CTCAGCGAAGCCTTGCATTGTATACCGAATTTCTACCCGATCTACGCAAAACCCGAAGATTTTTTGCTTCGGCGAGGCCAACTTTTTAACCCCTCTGTCTTATGCAACTCTCGCTGCAGAAGAAGCGTTACTATAGCATGACAAAGCCGAACAAAAGTCAGACACGCCACTTTTCCAGCAATTTTTCCGGATTGAGGCTGTCGTAAGTCTCAAAGGGCTGATGGATCCATGGGTTCGTCGGAAGGAATTCCACGGAATAGTCAGGTGTGAACGTGGAGACGCCCTTCGTCCAAATGACCGCGCTTCGCAGTTCCGTGATCGGGTCGTAGCTGGTCTTGAGCATATTGATCACTGCATGCAGGGTATGACCCGTATCCGCCAGATCATCCACCAGCAACACCCGCCCAGCGATCTCGCCTTTAGGGGTGGTGATGAAGCGCGCAATGTCCAGATGCCCCTGAACCGTCCCAGCTTCTGCACGGTAGGAACTCGTGGACATGATGGCCAGCGGCTTGTCAAAAATGCGGCTCAAGATATCCCCCGGCCGCAACCCGCCCCGGGCAAGACAAAGAATTGTGTCGAATTGCCAGCCTGACTGATGGACCCGAATCGCGAGCTTCTCGATCAGGCTGTGGTACTCGTCGTAGCTCACGTACAGGTGCTTGCCATCTTCAGTCAACATTTTTTACTCCTAAATTGATAGCAATACACGCTTGATAGATAAGTGCTGAACATCAATTCGCTCAACATGGCAGGTAAGGATGCTGCATCATGATGGTGTGGTCGCGGTCTGGGCTGGTCGAAATCACCGCGACCGGGACCCCCGTCACATGTTCGATGCGCTGCAGGTACAGGCGCGCATTGACAGGCAACTTGTCGTACTGCGTGATGCCCACGGTGGACTCGCTCCAGCCATCCATCACTTCATACACCGGGATACAACGCGCAATTTCATCTGCGCCCATGGGCAGCAGATCGATCTGCTGCCCATCCAGCATATAGCCTGTACATAGCCGCAGCTCCTTCAGGCCGTCCAGCACATCCAATTTGGTGATGCACAGTCCGGACAATCCATTGACTTGTGCGCTGCGCTTGAGCAATGCAGCATCGAACCAACCACAGCGACGACTCCGGCCTGTTGTCACGCCTTTCTCAGCGCCCACGGTGCTCATGTGGTAGCCCGGCGTACCAGGAGTCTCCCAATCAAGTTCCGTGGGGAACGGACCGCCCCCAACACGCGTGCAATATGCTTTTGTGATCCCCAGGATGTAATGCAACATCCCCGGTCCAACGCCAGACCCTGCGGCGGCATTTCCCGCAACGCAGTTGCTTGATGTGACGTAAGGATAAGTTCCATGATCCACATCCAGGAGCGTGCCCTGCGCACCTTCAAACAGAAGGTTGGAACCATTGAGGTGCGCTTCATTCAACTCCCTCGACACATCAGCCATCATGGGCTTGAGCATCTCGGCATGCCGCATCGCTTCTGCATATACCGGATCGAACAGAACACGGCCATCACGCATGTAGGGCGTCAGTGCCTCACCAAAGGCGAATTGCCCGGAATTCAGGAACGTGGTGAGCACATGGTTGTGCAAATCAAGCAATTCGCGCAGCTTCGCCGCAAAGCGGTCCGGATACTTTAAATCCTGTACTCGCAGAGCCCGGCGCGCAATCTTGTCCTCGTAAGCTGGACCAATGCCCCGCCCCGTGGTGCCGATCTTCTCGGTTCCACCCTGCTCGCGAGCCGCCTCCCTTGCAACATCCAGCGCAGCATGGAAAGGCAAGATCAGCGGGCAAGCCTCACTGACGCGCAACCGTGAGCGAACTTCCACCCCAGCTTTTTCAAGCCCTTCAATTTCTTCGAACAACTTAGCGGCGGAAAGGACCACGCCATTGCCGATGTAGCACTTGACCCCCGCACGCATGATGCCACTGGGGATCAAATGCAGCGCCGTCTTAACACCGTTAATGACGAGCGTATGGCCTGCGTTATGGCCACCCTGGAAGCGAACCACGCCTTGTGCGCTCTCGGTCAACCAATCAACTAGCTTGCCCTTGCCTTCGTCGCCCCATTGGGTACCCACCACAACGACATTGCGACCTTTGGTAGTTTTCATTTCAAACCCGATTCAATTGTCAAAAAGCATCAAATGGCCTTGACGGTCCACTTTCCAGCAACCTGCACCAGCTCACGATCACAACGAAATTCATCTACTTCGCTTTCATGGCCTGGCAGCATGCACACCACGGTCTCACCACAGCGTCGCAATTCGGTGATCGCAGCACGAACATCCTCAGCCTCGCCCCATGGCGCACTGATGGCCGGCTTGAGCGCCCGCACGGGGACAGCAGCAACCACCTGCTTGAGATCCAGGCTGAATCCAGCAGCGGGTCTGTTTCGTCCAAAAACAGCCCCGACTTCATCGTAGCGCCCTCCGCGTACCAAGGCGTCACTAGCGCCACGGACATAGATCGCAAATCGGGCGCCGCTGTAATACGAATAGCCCCGAAGATCGGAAAGGTCGAAGGTAACGCGAGCCTGACCCACCCGGGCAGCCAGCCATTGCAGCTCCGCCAGCAACGCACTGATACCGGGTGTCTGACTCAGCGCCTTTTCTGCATCTACGAGAACGGAAGCATCACCATACAGATGGAGCAACGCCAACAACCCTTGGCGCGATGTGGCAGGAAAACCTCGCGTGAGTGCCGTCAGCTCACTAGCGTCCTTGGCAGCCAATGCCGCATAAACAAGGCGAAGCGTTTCTGCATCTGCAGAAACGCCAGTTAGCAAGGCCCGGACGATGCGTACATCAGCCATATCGACGCTGACCCCTTGCACACCTGCCACATCAAGGCAGGCCAGCGCCAACTCCAATGCTTCCAGGTCGGCTTCCAGCCCCGCGTGCCCAAAAATTTCAGCACCAAACTGCAGGGGTTCACGCGTGGCATGGGGGCGGTCCGGCCATGTATGGAGCACCGGTCCGCAATAGCACAGACGAGCAACCCCGCGGCGATTAAGCAGATGGGCATCAATGCGCGCAACCTGCTGTGTGGTATCCGCGCGCAGGCCGAGCATGCGACCGGAAATCTGGTCGACCAACTTGAAGGTCTGCAGATCCAGTGCCTCACCAGTGCCAGTGAGCAAAGACTCAAGATGCTCCAGCAGCGGGGGCATCACCAATTCGTAACCATAACTGCGCGCGGTATCGAGCAACCCGCGCCGCAATTCTTCGATGTGCCTTGCCTCGGAAGGCAAAACATCGGCAATGTGATCCGGCAGGACCCAGGCAGACATGGAATGTGGGAGGCTGTTAAAAGTGTGATTCTACCGGCAGGGGATCCTCCCCTGAATCCATGCCTGCCGATCGATTCAGATCAGCACGAGCATGAGCGCGCCTGCAGCCATACTCACGAGGGCAAAAAACCGAATTTGACCATCCCGCAACTGAACAAGCTGGGCAAACATTCGGCGCCAACCCGCCGGGGAGACGAAGGGCACAAGCCCTTCGATGAGCAGAACCAACGCCACGGCTGTCCAGATCGAGTCATCCCATCCCATGGCCAGAATGCCTATGCCGACACTCGTTACTTGCGCGGGCCAGATGGCTGCGCTGACGGTGCCGCATTACCGCGGAATGCCCGGAAGAAGTCGGACGATCCCGGGTCCACCACCATGACATCACCCTTGCGATTGAAGCTGGCTTTGTAGGCGTCCAAGCTCCGATAGAACTGCGCAAACTGCGGATCCTTGCCAAATGCATCGGCATAGATGCGCGCGGCCTGCGCGTCACCCTCACCCTTGACTTTCTGTGCGTCACGGTATGCATTCGCCACAGTGATTTCGCGCTGACGATCCGCATCTGCACGGATTTTTTCACCTTCCGCGGCCCCCGTGGATCGCAATTCATTAGCGACCCGCTTACGTTCCGCCTCCATCCGGCGGTAGACCGACTCCGTGATGGCTTCGACGTAATCAACCCGTGTAATGCGTACATCCACCACATCGACGCCCCAGGGCTTAGCGCCACGCACGGACTCCAGCACCTCCCGCTTCACATCTGCCATCAGCGCCTCGCGCTTGAGCGAAAGCAACTCTTTTACGGTGCGCTTGTTGATCTCTTCCTGGAACGCGTTACGGACAACTCGATTGAGTTGCATCGCCCCTGCATTCTCGTTCTCACCCACATTGCGAATGTATTCAGAAGGATCCGTGATCCGCCAGCGCACGTACCAGTCAATCACCACACGCTGCTTCTCAGCCGTCAGCATGGGCTCGGTATCAGTGCTATCGAGCGTGAGGAGCCGCTTGTCAATGTATTTCACATTCTGGAAAGGCGGAGGCAGCTTGAAATTCAAGCCAGGCTCTGTGATGACATCCTTGATCTGCCCAAGCGCATAAAGCACACCAAACTGCCGTTGGTCTACGACAAAGACCATGGAGCTGAGCAACGCGAGGGCCACAAGTATGGAAGTGGCAATAAGTCCTACCCTGTTCACATTGCTCTCCTAGCGCGACTCACGGTCGCGGGTGCGGCTGGTATCTCGCGCACGGGAATCATTCGATATGGCCGGAGGAATCACGACCGGTGCAGACGACGATGCCGAGCCCGAACCGGTTGCCTCTTGTCCAGCAGTAGGCTGCATCGCGGTCTGCATGATCTTGTCAAGGGGAAGATAGAGCAGATTGGAACCCTGGCGCGAATCCACCAAGACCTTGGTCACATTCGCATAGATCTGCTGCATCGTTTCCAAGTACATCCGATCACGCGTCACCTGCGGCGCCTTCTGATATTCCGCCAGCACCGAACTAAAGCGCTGCGCGTCACCTTGCGCCTGCGCAACGATACGAGCCTTATATGCATCAGCCTCTTCTTTCAAGCGCGATGCCGAGCCCACAGCCCGAGGCACCACGTCATTGGCATAGGCTTGAGCTTCATTTTTTGCACGCTCGCGCTCCTGGCCGGCCTTGAGAACATCATCGAAAGCCGCCTGCACCTGCTCTGGCGGCCTGACACCACCTTGCTGCAGGTTGATTCCAACCACTTCCACACCCACCTTGTAACGGTCCAGAATTGTCTGCATCAAGGCCCGTACACGCGGAGCAATCTGGTCACGCTCCTCAGCAAGCGCCGTATCCATGCGCATCTTGCCGACAACCTCGCGCACAGCGGTCTCAGCTGCCTGCACCACTGCATCAGCCGGGTTTTTGCTCTCAAACAACCAGGCACGTGCATCGTTCAACCGGTATTGCACCGCGAACTTGATTTCCACAATGTTCTCATCTTCCGTCAACATTGCGGACTCCCGCAGCCCTGTCGCCTTGATCACAGTATCACGCCCGACATCGACCGAGCGGATTTGCGTCACAAACACCAGCTCATGGCTCTGGATCGGATATGGCAAGCGCCAATTGAACCCGGCATGCACAGTGCTCTTGTACTTGCCAAACTGCGTGATCACTGCCTGCTGGCCTTCCTGCACGATGAAGAAGCCGGTGCCCAACCAAATCAGGGCAGCAATGGCCGCGATCAATCCCACTCCGAGCCCCGCACTCTTCATGTCCGGCTGAAAGCCGCCTCCACCATTGGAAGGCCCGCGTCCACCACCATTCCTGCCACCGAAGAATCCAGACAGCTTGCGATTGATATCTCGCCAAAGCTCATCGAGATCCGGTGGCTGTCCGCCTGGTTTGGAATCGCGCTCACCACGATCACCCGGGGAATGCGGCGGCGGTCGGCCGGCATCAGGGCGATCCTCATCACCCGATTTGTCATCGCCCCGTCCCCAGCGCGGGTCGTTCAAATTGAACATTCCCCGCAGGCGTTGGGGCAATGTCGCCCAACGTCGGGCGCTGTATGGTGAATTCATGCGCAAATTCTCTGGTTCTCTGAAAATGTTGATTGACGGAGCATTGTGCCCAATCAATCGCCTGCGGCATCCAAATGAATAGCAGGCTCAGGGGCTATGTCCATCGGACGTGCCATCAGCACTCTGGTGGCCAACAGTTTACGCAAGGCATCCAAACCATCCATTTCTCGGGCACTGACATACAAACGGGGCACTTGGTGACCATCGAGCTCGTAAGTATCGGACAGTTGTGCTGGACGCTGCTGAGGCTCTAGTGCGTCAAGCTTGTTAAAAACCAGCACCTGTGGCACACCAGCAGCGCCAATCTCATGCAAGACCTTCTGAACTTCTCCGATCTGTTCCGGGAAATGCGGATTTGCCGCATCCACGACGTGCAGGAGAAGATCCGCGTCCACCGCCTCTTGCAGAGTTGCCTGAAAGGCGTCAACCAACCCGTGCGGCAAGTCACGAATGAATCCCACAGTGTCGGAAAGAGACACCGAGCGCTCTGCTTCACCCAGATACAGCTGCCGTGTGGTGGTATCGAGCGTCGCGAACAACTGATCCGCGGCATAAGCCCTCGCTTTCACCAAGGCATTGAAGAGCGTCGATTTGCCTGCATTGGTGTAGCCCACCAAGGAAATATTGAAAGCATCCCTGCGCTCACGCTGGCGCCGCTGCGTAGATCTCTGACGCTTGACCTTGACAAGCCTCTCCTTGGTCCGTTTTACAGCATCGTCGATCATGCGCCGGTCCAGTTCAATCTGCTTCTCACCCGGTCCTCCGCGCACCCCTGCTCCGCCCGTCTGGCGCTCCAAATGGGACCAGCGACGCACAAGCCGCGTGCTGAGATACTGCAGTCGGGCGAGTTCCACCTGCAATTTGCCTTCATGGCTACGCGCCCGCTGGGCAAAAATTTCCAATATCAAGAGCGTGCGATCATTCACCGGCAATGCGAGATGCCGTTCAAGATTACGCTGCTGCGCCGGGCTCAGCGCTTGATCGAACAGGATCTCGACTGCACCATGCATCTGCGCCAGCAGCCGGATTTCATCCGCCTTGCCACTGCCTACGAACAGCGCAGCATCCGGTGCCTTGCGCTTGCAGGTGATGCGCGCAACGGGACAAAGCCCCGCTGTCTGCGCGAGAAGGCCAAGCTCTTCCAACTCCGCGTCAAAATGTGGCAGGCCAAAATCAACCCCCACCAGTACAACGGGGGCAGGTTGGCGATCAGCGGTTTCAGGAGTGCTCAAGTCAAATCTAGGGAACGGGGGGGCAAAGGGGCCCCTGAGAGGGCCTCAGACGCCCCTGCAAATTCAGCCGTTGCCGCCTTCTGCGTCAGCGGATTCGGTCGTGGTGAAATTGACGGCTCGCCCAGGGACAATTGTCGAGATGGCGTGCTTGTAGACCATTTGAGTCACCGTATTGCGCAACAAGACGACGTACTGGTCAAAAGATTCAATCTGCCCCTGCAGCTTGATGCCGTTCACCAAATAAATAGACACGGGCACATGTTCACGACGCAGAGCGTTGAGGAACGGATCTTGAAGAAGCTGGCCTTTGTTGCTCACGATATTCTCCGTGTTCAAGAATGTTGTTGTAAAGAAGCACCTTACCACAGCGCCTGGCATTCCCTAGGAACCCTGGGCCTTGTCATGGTGACTTGCAGGGGCAGCCATCCCATGGCCCCCCTTGGATGAACTCTTAGTGACCACCACCATCCGTGAAAGGATTGTGTGATGTTTTCATCTCAATGCGCAAGGGAGTACCCACCAGATCGAATTCCTTGCGGAAACGCCCTTCGAGAAAGCGCTTATAGGCCTCCGTGACATGCTCCAACGAATTGCCATGGATCACGATCACCGGAGGATTCATTCCCCCTTGGTGCGCATAGCGCAGCTTGGGACGGAACATCCCCGCCCTCTTCGGGCTCTGGAATTGCACAGCTTCGAGAAGCAGACGCGTCAACACCGGGGTCGACATCTTGCACATGGCAGCCTTATGGGCTTGCGCGATCGATGACCACAAAGGACCAAGCCCCTGCCGCTTCTTCGCGGAAATGAAATGCAGGGAGGCAAAGCGCAGGAAGCCCAGCCGGGTTTCGATCGAACGCTCCAGGAGCTGCTTCTGATAGTCATCCACGGCGTCCCATTTATTCACCGCAATGACCACTGCCCGTCCGCTCTCCAGGATATAGCCAGCGATGTGCGCATCCTGATCGGTCACGCCTTGCGTGGCATCAAGCAGCAGCAAGACCACGTTGGCAGACTCGATCGCCTGCAACGTTTTGACCACGGAGAACTTCTCGATAGCCTCGAACACCTTGCCCTTGCGGCGCAACCCGGCGGTATCGATGAGCTCGAACCGCTGACCGTTGCGCTCGAACGGCACGGAAATGGCATCCCGCGTGGTGCCCGGCATGTCGAACGCCACCAGGCGCTCTTCCCCCAGCCAGGTATTGATCAGCGTGGACTTGCCCACATTGGGCCGCCCCGCCACCGCCAGCTTGATGGTGGTCTTGTCAACGGTATCCGCATCCTCATCGGGTTCCGGCAGGTTCAGCAAACCCAGCGCCAGTTCAACAAGGCTGCGAATGCCTTGTCCATGTGCCGCCGATACACCATGCACCTCGCCCAATCCCAACTCGTAGAATTCGGTCAACTGCACGCCTTCCTGCATGCCTTCCGCCTTGTTGGCCACCAGCACGCAGGGCTTGCCCAAACGGCGCAGATAATTGGCGATGTCGTGGTCCTGCGCCGACAACCCTGCACGGGCATCGACCACGAAAACCACAACATCCGCCTCGGCAACCGCCTGCTGCGTTTGCTTGGCCATTTCGCGGTAAATGCCGCTGACGGCCTCCGGCTCGAAACCACCAGTATCGATAACGATGTACTCGTGCTTGCCCTGTTTTCCGTTGCCGTAATGCCGGTCACGCGTCAAACCGGCGAAGTCCGCCACGATGGCATCTCGGGATTTGGTCAGGCGATTGAAGAGCGTCGATTTACCGACATTCGGGCGCCCGACCAAGGCAATCACTGGCTTCATTGCAAACTACTTTTCTTCAGTCCGGGCGAAAGCCGTAGACATTTCCATTACGGGTCACCACCACCAGGGTATCGGCTGCAACCACGGGCGTGGCCGCGATGCCTGAGCCATCGGTCTGCAAGCGATTCAGCGGCGCGCCGTCCTCCCGGGACAGGAGGTGCACCAAGCCGGTGTCGTCACCGATGACCACAGAGCGCCCAAGCAGCAGCGGCGCCGTGAGCTTACGGTGCTGCAGCCTTTCAGAAGACCAGAGGCGCGCGCCATCGGCGCGCCGCCAGGACGTCACAACACCATTGCTTTCCGTGCCAAAAAGCACGGTTTCATTGCCATGGATGCCCTGACCACCATTTGCCTTCTGCACCCATTCCACATTCCCACGGGCCGTGTTCACGCAGCCCACGGCCGCCTGGAACGCACGTGCGCAGACACTGTTGTCCACCCGGCTGAAGGGCGCGACCAGCTCCACGAGCCGCTCCACATCATTGGTGCCACGGGAGCTGGCCAGAGGCGCCTCCCACCGGACAATGCCGTTGTCAGGATTCAGGCCAACCAGCCTACCGGACAGCCCGGCCACCAGCGTATCGCCTACCGCCGTCAGCACACCCGGTTGGCGCAGCACCAGCGGCTCGCCCGGCCGCGTCTGGCCCCACAAGCGCTGGCCGCTCTTGGCGTCGAATGCAGTGATCGACCGGTCCGCACCCAGCACAAAGACCCGGGCGCCAGCCACCAGAGGCGCGGTATAGACCTGAGAGGGCAGACGCTGGCGCCACAGTTCGCGCCCGGCTTCCAGCACGATCACCTCGTTGCCACGCGACACCACTGCGGCCCATTTACCATCGGTGCCGACACCTGCGGCGAGAGGCTCGCCCAGGGTGGCACGCCAGAGATCACCCCCGGTACGGGCGTCAATGCCCGCTACCACGCCATCTGCAGACGCCAACGTCACCACCGCGCCTCGCACATCGGCCACCATAGGCATGCCCTGCACGCTACCGATCTTCGCGGCCCATGCTTGGCGGATACCTAGCACCGGCACATTGGCGCCCAGATCCGCCGGTTTGGGTTTGGCGTCGCCGCCCCCCCAAAACGAGCATCCCGCCAATGCGGCGAGCAGGGCCAACAGCACGGCAGGCCGACCGGCAGCAAGCGCCGCGCGTTGAATCCGTGTCACTTTGACACCTCCGTCGAACCAGCCATTGCCACCGCCTGCGGTTGCACTCCCAGGGCATTGAGCTTGATTTCCACCAGACGCCGGTATTCCATGCTCTCAGAGAAATCCTTGTAGGCACGTGAATACTCTGCAACCGCTTCCTGCTTCTTGCCCAGCAAGGACAGCAGATCACCCTTGCGATCGGCCACCACAGCCGAATATTCCGGAGGGAACGGCGCGGCCAACTGCTTCAAGGCCTCGTCATAGGATTTCTGCTCCATCAGCAAGCCGGACAGGCGCAAACGACCCAGCGCCTTGTAGCCTTCGTCACCAGCGTTTTCGGCAACCCATGTCAATGCAGACTTGGCGGCATCGATGTCGCCTTTGTTCACCTGTACCTTGGCCACCAGAAGTCCCGCCTGCCCAGCCTGGGCAGTGCCAGCGTACTTGCTGCGAATGTCCGCAAAAGCCTGTTCCAGGCGCGCCATGTCGCCCGTATTGGCAGCGACCTCTACGGCATCAAACAGCGCCGCAGATTGCGTGGCCTGCCGGTTCTGCCAGAATTGGTAGCCGTTCCAGGCCGCCAACGCCCCCACAACAACCAGCAGCACGCCGCTGATCAGGTTTCCCCAGGTATTCCAGAAATGCTTGAGCTGGTCTAGCTGCTCTTGTTCTTCGAGATCGAGATGATTTGCCATGGCTAGTGTGAGGATTAACGGTCGGATTGTAGGTGGGCCGCCCATTCGGCCACGTTCTGCAATGCATGTTCGGCCTGCTGGCCACTGCCATCGCGCAGCGATTTCACCAGCACATTGCCACGGGCGAGCTCATCCGCGCCGAAAACCAGAGCATATCTGGCCCCACTGGCATCGGCCTTCTTGAACTGGGACTTCATGCTGCCCATGCCCTCGCCCGCACCGGTTGGGCTGTGCATCTGGACGCTCACGCCCAAGGCCCGCAATTTTTGCAAGAGGGCCATCGCGACAGGTAAGACGCCAGCATCCGGCACGACAGCATATGCCAACGGCACAGGTACGGCAGTAGCCATGCCCTGCTCCTTGAGGAGTTCAAGCACCCGCTCGACGCCCAGAGCCCAGCCCACTGCCGGGGCTGGCTTGCCGCCAATCTGCTCAATCAGGTAGTCGTAGCGTCCACCGCCGCAAATGGTGCCCTGCGAGCCCAAGCGGTCGGTCACGAACTCGAACACCGTGAGGTTGTAGTAGTCCATGCCACGCACCAGACGCGGATTGACCTTCCAAGCGACGCCATTGGCATCAAGAATGGCCTTGACCGCATTGAAGTGGGCCAGCGACTTCTCCCCCAGGAAATCGATCAACCGGGGCGCTGCCTCGACCAGCGCCTGCATGGCAGGATTCTTGGTGTCCAGGATGCGCAAAGGATTGCTGTGCAGACGGCGCTTGGCTTCCTCATCAAGCTGATCGACATGCCGCTCCAGGTAGGCGATCAGCGCCGCACGATGCGCCTTGCGCTCCTCGGGCTGGCCCAGGCTGTTGAGCTCAAGCCGCACGTCGGTCAGACCCAGCTCCTTCCACAGCGCATCTGCCAGCAGAATGATCTCGGCGTCGATCTCCGCACCAGGAAAGCCCAGTGCCTCGGCGCCGATCTGGTGGAATTGACGGTAGCGCCCGCGCTGCGGACGCTCATGACGGAACATCGGCCCCATGTAGTAGAGCCGCTTGCCGCCGTCATAGAGCATGGAGTGCTCCACGACTGCACGCACCACGCCGGCCGTGCTTTCGGGCCGTAGCGTGAGTTGCTCACCATTGAGGCGATCCTCGAAGGAATACATTTCCTTTTCGACGATGTCCGTCACCTCGCCCAGCCCTCGCACGAACAAGGCCGTCGGCTCCACGATGGGAGTGCGGAGGTTGCGGTAGGCATAGCGGTCCATCAGCGCGCGGACCTTCTCCTCCAGCCACTCCCAGCGGGCAGAGTCGGGCGGAAGGATGTCATTCATGCCCTTGACCGCCAACAGCTTTTCAACTTTGGTCGGAGGCAGTGCTTTTTCTGTACTCACGGCAATGGTTTCAGTAATGGTATGTAAAGGATGCCATGGCAACCCATGCAGGGCCCCAAGCAGCCGGACCCAGGCCAGAGCGACGGGCTCAGGCGCCTGAGGAGCCCGGGCCAAAGCGCTTGTCGATATAGCTCTGGACCAGTTGGTGGAATTCCTGGGCGATGTTGTCACCGCGCAGGGTCAGTGCCTTTTCTCCGTCGATGAAGACCGGTGCGGCAGGGGCTTCGCCTGTTCCGGGCAGGCTGATGCCAATGTCCGCGTGCTTGCTCTCGCCGGGTCCGTTGACGATGCAGCCCATGACGGCCACCTTCAGGGCCTCAACGCCCGGGTAGCGCGCACGCCAGACCGGCATCTGCTCGCGCAGGAAATCATCGATCTGCTTTGCCAGTTCTTGAAAGGTAGTGCTGGTGGTACGGCCACAGCCGGGGCAGGCGGTTACGCTGGGCACGAACATGCGCAGGCCCAGCGACTGAAGAATTTCGGAAGCAATCAACACTTCCTGGGTGCGCGACTCACCTGGCTGCGGCGTGAGCGATACACGGATGGTGTCCCCGATGCCCTCCTGCAGCAGCACAGACAGCGCCGCAGACGACGCCACCGTGCCCTTGGTGCCCATCCCCGCTTCCGTCAGCCCCAGATGCAGGGCATAGTCACAGCGGCGCGCCAGTTCGCGGTAGACAGAAATCAGGTCCTGCACGCCACTGACCTTGCAGGACAGAATGATCTGGCTGCCGTCTAGCCCCATCTCCTCGGCACGCCGCGCAGACTCAACCGCCGACGTGATCAGAGCCTCGTACATAACCTGGCGTGCGTCCCAAGGTTGCGCTCGGCGGCCATTGGCATCCATGAGCTGGGCAAGCAGCTCCTGATCGAGGCTGCCCCAGTTCACACCAATGCGCACCGGTTTCTGCCAACGGATCGCCGCTTCGATCATCTGGCCGAATTGCCGGTCCCGCTTGTCGCCCTTGCCGACATTGCCCGGGTTGATGCGGTACTTCGACAGTGCTTCGGCGCATGCCGGGTATTCGGTCAGCAGGCGGTGGCCGTTGTAATGAAAATCACCGATCAGGGGAACATCGATGCCCATGCGGTCGAGCTGCTCCCGAACGTAGGGAACGGCCTGCGCCGCCTCCGGTGTATTGACCGTGATGCGCACCAACTCCGAACCAGCCAGGGCCAGCTCCTTGACCTGGATGGCCGTACCCACGGCGTCCACCGTATCGGTGTTCGTCATGGACTGCACGCGCACCGGTGCATCCCCGCCTATGGTCACCACGTTGGCACCCCAAGCTGCTCGCGCCTGGCGCGTCCTGCGCACCTGCGGCGCAGCGACAGTGATGGATACCATTCCGTCAGACATGTTCACGGCTTCACCTCAAACCGTGCCACGTTGTCCCTGGACACGGAAACCAGATCCATTACCTTGCCACGGACAAACACCTCCGTGGCATTCGCATTACCCACCACCACAGCGAACGGCGGCTTGCCAGGTGCAACCACCCTCTCGCCCGCCGCGACTACCCGCTGAAGCGTCGTAGTCCCCGAAGCATCCCGGACCTGGATCCAGGACTCGCTGCGCGCATGGAACATCAACAGATCGGGAGCCGCCTCGGCCATAGTCCCTGCAGCCGGAACGGGCGTAACCAACGCGGCGGCTGGCATCGCCGCCGGCACATCCTGGGCCGGCCCAGGCACGGGCGCCAGAATGGGCGCAGCTGCCGCAGCCACGGGATTGGCTGGCTGACTGGGCGTGGAAACGGGGGCTGGTTCGGAGGACGCCACCACAGACTCCGTCACTGGCTGGCCTGCGGCCGGCCCCGCCACAGGCTCTGTCCCGGTCTGCGCCTGCTCCAGGGTCGCATGCGGGAACAGCGTGAGGATGGCCACGGCCCCCAGCAGCAAGGCCAGCACGGCCAGGAATACGGGATGCAGGGCGCGTGACACGATGGCTCCGGTACGCGCCTTCTCGCTGCCATCCTTGAAGGCCGCATTGATGCCCGCACTGTCCGCGGACAGACTGGGCACGCCGCTCTGCGGCATGAGTGCCAGCACCGGCGCGGGGTCGATCTTCAGCGAACGGCAGACACTGGACGCCAGGGCGCGCACAAAAACAGCATCGGGCAAAGCTGCATAGTTATCGGCTTCAAGAGCCTCCAGCTTCCCCACTGGAACCTTGAGAGCCACGGCCAGGGCCTCAATGTGCATGTTCTGGGATTGCCGAGCCACCTTCAGCATGGCGCCTGGTGAAGCCCTCCCGGCCTGCGCCATCTCCGCAGACTGGATCTCCATTTCACTCATTGAACGCCCCCCGTTCGAAGGCAGCCAGTTCACGAGACTCCGGGAAGCGCTTGCGCAGCTGGTCGGCGAGTTGGCGCATGGCCACGGAATCACCAAGGCTGCGCTCGATCTTGACACCCAGCCACAAGGATTCGGCGTTGGCGAGATCACTGTTATTGATGCGCCGGATATAGAACTGCGCACGCGTTAATTCACCACGGCGCATCAGCAACTCGGCCAAGTTATATCCCACCACGGGGTTGCCTGCATCCAGCTCATAGGCACGCAGCAAGGTCTGTTCCGCTTGCTGACTCTGGCCTGCACGCGCCTGGCAGAGCCCCTGCGCCATGAAGGTCTTGCTGCGGGCCATGTATGTCGGGCTATTCAAAACCTGGACAAAGTACTTGTCGGCCTCGGCGTACTTTTGCTGCTGGCACAACAGCAACGCATAGTTGTGCATGACGTTGGCATCGGAAGACCGAATGGACAGGGCCCGGCGGAAGCTTTCCTCGGCCTGGCCGAGGTCATTGAGGCGCATGTAGATCAGGCCACGCAGGTTGTAGGCATCGGCATAGGTGGGGTCATTGACCAATGCCTGCTTGACCTCATCCAGCGCCACGGCCACCTTGCCGGTTTCGAAATAATTGACCGCCAATTCCAGGCGGATGCGTGCACGACGCCGCGCATCGGGCTCATCGGATGGCGTGATGACCTCGGTTGCGGCACTCTCGCCAGAGCCCCCTCCCGTGGCGGCACAGCCCTGGATACCCACCAGACAAGCCATCAGCGCAAGGGCTGCCATCACCCCACCCAGCCCTGGGCGCCAGCGTGTAACGGTATCCACCATGTCATGCCTCCTTGTTGTTCGAATGGGTCGGTAACCCCACGGGCTGGATCGCGATCGTGCGGCGCTTGGCCATGCGTTCGACGGCACGCGTGCGGTCCTGCACCTCTCCAGCCAATTGACCGCAGGCGGCGTCGATATCATCACCCCGCGTCTTGCGCACCGTGGTCACGATCCCCGCGTCGCTCAGTATCCTGGCAAATGCCGCCACTTGCTGCGGTGCTGAGCGGTGCAGCCCCGATGCGGGGAACGGATTGAAGGGAATCAGGTTGAACTTGCACCACACCCCTGAACGGGCATGGCGCCGCACCAGAGCCACCAGTTGCTGCGCATGCTCGGGCTGGTCGTTGACGCCATCAAGCATGCAGTATTCGAAGGTGATGAAATCCCGGGGGGCATGCTCCAGATACCGGTTGCAGGCATCCATGAGCTCATCGATCGGATATTTGCGGTTAAGCGGCACGAGGTTGTCGCGCAATGGGTCGTTCGGCGCATGCAGCGACACTGCCAGCGCCACGGGGCAATCGGTGGCCAGGCGGTCGATCATGGGCACAACGCCCGATGTGGAAACCGTCACGCGACGGCGCGACATGCCGTAGCCATGGTCGTCGAGCATGACACGCAAAGCCGGCACCAAGGCGGCATAGTTCTGCAAAGGCTCGCCCATGCCCATCATCACCACATTGGAAATGACGCGCTCCGACGTGCCCAAACGCTTGCGCAGCTGATGCTCTGCGTACCACAGTTGCGCGATGATTTCGGCCGTGGTCAGGTTGCGGCTGAAGCCCTGATGGCCTGTGGAGCAGAAACGGCACCCGACGGCACAACCAGCCTGCGAGGAAACGCAGAGCGTGCCACGGTCGTCTTCCGGGATGAAGACCGCCTCGACGGCATTGCCCGCGCCCACGTCGAACAGCCATTTGACCGTGCCATCGCTCGACTGGTGCTCGCTAATAACCGCCAGCGCCTGAACGGCGGCACAGGTCTTGAGCTTCTCGCGCAGCGACTTCGCCAGATCGCTCATGCGGTCGAAATCGCCCTCGCCACGCTGGTGAATCCAGCGGAAAAGCTGCGTGGCGCGGAAACGCTTCTCACCCAGCCGCTCACAGAAAGCGGCCAGGCCGTCGAGATCAAAATCCAGGAGGTTGGTGGTCATGCGCGTGCGCGCGGACACGTGGCAACGCCCTGGGAACCCCAGGCGCACGACTGCCCAGCTTCTGCGGGGAAGCGCTGCTTGGGGAACGCCATGTCAGCGCGAGTAAATGTTCATGCCGGGGAAGAAGAATGCAACTTCCACGGCAGCGGTTTCGGGAGCATCCGAACCATGCACGGCGTTGGCATCGATGCTGTCGGCGAAGTCTGCGCGGATGGTGCCGGCTTCTGCCTTCTTGGGATCGGTGGCGCCCATGAGTTCACGATTCTTCAGAATGGCGTTTTCTCCTTCCAGGGCCTGGATCATCACGGGGCCGGAGATCATGAAATCCACCAGATCCTTGAAGAAGGGACGTGCCTTGTGCACGGCGTAGAACTGCTCGGCTTCCAGGCGGGACAGGTGCGCCATGCGGGCGGCGACGACCTTCAGGCCGGCGGCCTCGAAACGGGCGTAGATCTGGCCGATGACATTCTTGGCGACAGCGTCAGGCTTGATGATGGAGAGGGTACGTTCGATAGCCATTTTTATTTCCTGGAGATGGTGTTACTTGGGTTTTTTGTCTTCTAGACAAAGCTTTTCATTCTACCTTGGCCGCTTCAACCCCGGAAGCTCAGCGGCCACCCCGGCCGCCGCCACGGCCGCCGGGACCACCTCGACCATCGCGCCGCTGTGCCTGGCGCTGTCGCGACAGGCTGTCCGAGCCGATATAGCCCACAGAGGTCTTCAGCGGATCGGGCTGACCGCCGCCCCCTCCGGCCTGGCGCGGGCCATTGCCCTTGCCCCCGGGCTTGCCGGCACGCGCCGGGGAGAAAACGCCCCGATTGGGCGCCTGCCCCCGGCCGCCGGACCTGTCGGGCGCGCCCTGGCGGCCGTCACCCCGCATACCCTGGCCGTCGCGGCGCTGCATCGCCCCCTCCTGCCGGGGCAGGCGCTCAGCACCGGCCGCCTTCATGAGCGCGGTGATGTCTGACTCGTCCAACTCCATCCATGCCCCCCGCTTGAGCCCACGGGGCAGCACCATGGCACCGTAGCGGATGCGAATGAGTCGGCTGACCGCATGCCCCACCGCCTCCATCATGCGGCGCACCTCACGGTTACGCCCTTCGGAGATGGTGACACGGTACCAGCAGTTAGACCCCTCGCCGCCCCCCTCCTCGATGGAGCCGAAGGCGGCCATGCCATCGTCGAGCTGCACGCCTTCGAGCAAGCGCGCCTTTTCCTCGCCGCTGAGCGCACCCAGCACGCGCACCGCGTATTCACGCTCCAGCCCGAAACGCGGATGCATGAGCTTGTTGGCCAGCTCCCCAGAGCTGGTGAACAAGAGCAGCCCTTCGGTATTCAGATCCAGGCGCCCCACCGACTGCCACTTACCTTGCTGCAGGCGCGGCAACTTGCGGAACACGGTTGGACGGTTCTGGGGATCGTCGTGCGTCACCACCTCGCCCACGGGCTTGTGGTAGGCGATCACGCGCGGCGGGGGCGGATCGATGCGGTAGCGGATGGGCTTGCCATTGACCTTGACCTGGTCGCCGTACTGGATGCGCTGTCCGATATGCGCCGGTTCGTTGTTGACGGAAATCCGGCCTTCCAGGATGAGCTGCTCCATTTCCAGGCGCGAGCCCAACCCTGCCTGAGCCAACACCTTGTGGAGCTTGGGAGTCTCCACCTGGGGCAACAGCACCCGCTTGAGAGGCGCGACCTCCTCGCTGGCCTCATCGGCATCGAACTGGCCGGAAACGACATCCGCGAATTGGTAGCCTGACACGGCGGCCTTGCCCCCCTGACCCCGCCCCGATCCTGCACGTTTGCGGTCGTCGGGTGCATGCGGACGTTCACGGCGGGGGCCTTCGGCAGCATTGCTGCCCGGATCGACTGTCACGGGTTGCGCACCAGCCTCCAGCGACTCCACCCGGGCCACAGGTGCGAACGCAGGCGTTTCGGCCTCCTGGCCCTCCCCCGTCATGCGGTCAGGCGAGATCAGCGGCTGCTCAGCCTTCTTGCGCCGCGGCTTCCTGGATTTGGCGGAAGCAGCTCCTTCTGCCTCGGTGGGTGGAAAAGACTGCGCGGTCGCATCGTCGGATGGAAAGGTCTCGTTCATGAGGAAGTCCCCGGGATGCTGTCGGCAGCATCTGCATGGTTGATGGTGATGGCGGGCGCATTCCCGGACGCGGTATCGGCATCCAGGGCACCTTCGCCCGGTTCGGTCGACGCCAGTTCCGGCGTGGTGGCGGTATCGAGCGCCAGCAGATCGGGTTGCTCGATGGTATCGGCCATCGGCATTTCGAGGGTCTGCAAGAGCCGCTCCTGCACCGCAGGCTCGTCCAGCATGGGCAACTGGTCCAGCGACTGCAGGCCCAGGTCGTCCAGGAATTGCCGCGTCGTCGCCAGCAGGGCCGGCCGCCCCACGGTCTCGCGATGGCCGATGACCTCGACCCAGCCCCTGTCTTCGAGCTGCTTGATGATCAGGCTGTTGACGGTAACGCCACGGATGTCTTCGATGTCCCCGCGCGTGACAGGCTGACGGTAGGCGATGATGGCCAGCGTCTCCAGCGTGGCGCGGGAATAGCGCGGCGGTTTTTCCGGATGCAGGCGATCCAGGAACACGCGCATCTCGGGGCGGCTCTGGAAGCGCCAGCCCGACGCCACCTGCACCAGCTCCACGCCGCGCAGGGCCCATTCCTGCTGCAGATCCTGCAACAGTGACTTGAGCGTGTCCGATCCGAGCGCGTCATCGAAAAGCACGCGCATTTCTCGCACGGTCAGCGGCTGCGGCGCGCAGATCAAGGCGGTTTCAAGGACCCGTTTGGCGTCCACCGTGTTCATGGTTCAGCGGTTCCGGGAAAGGGGTGCGCCACGCGAGCCGTGAGACACCGGATCTACAGAAGAAATCGTTCAATGGGGGCTGTGTGGATGCGGCAGCAGAACCACACCATCGCCTGGCGGGAGTCCGCGGGCAGACGAGCAAGGCCAAAACAAGGGCCGTCAAGGCCCATTGTAGCCCAGCCCCCAGACTGCGAGGGCATGGCGCATGTCCTGCGGCAGCGGCGCCAGAAATTCAAGCGCCGCTCCGGTGATCGGGTGCGCGAATGCCAGCCGGAAAGCATGCAGAGCCTGGCGCTGCAAGCCTGCGGCCGGCGCACCGCCATAGAGCGCATCCGCCACCAGGGGGTGGCCGACGGAGGCCATGTGCACGCGGATCTGGTGGGTGCGCCCGGTGTGCAGCGTACAGCGCACCCAGCATCCCTGGTCGCTGCGGCCCAGCAGATCCACATCGGTGCGCGCCGTCTTGCCTGCATGCACGGCCAGGTCGACGACCGCCATGCGCAGACGGTTGCGGGGATCACGACCGATAGGCTTGTCTATGGAAAGGCTCTCGCGCCCCTGCCAGGGGTGGTGGGCCAGCGCGAGATACTGGCGGCGCACCTCCCGCTGCGCGATCATCCTCACCAGCGCATCCATGGTGGCACGCGTGCGCGCCACCACCATGAGGCCGCTGGTGTCCTTGTCGAGCCGGTGGACAATGCCGGCGCGCGGCATCTGGGCGCACAGCGGATCGTGGGCCATCAGCCCATTGAGCAGCGTGCCACTCCAGTTGCCCGGCGCCGGGTGGACCACCAGTCCGGCGGGCTTATGAACCACCAGCAGGTGGGCATCCTCGTAAACAATGTCGAGGTCCATGGCCTCGGGCCGGAAGGCCTGGCTCTCCAGCGTGGGGCGCATCTCCAGCACCACGCGGTCGCCCGCCTTGATGCGATGCGCGGCCTTGGAAAATGGTCGGCCATTGAGACTGACCGCGCCATGCGCCAGCAATTGCTGGAGGTAACTGCGGGAAAACTCAGGAACAGTCGCGGCCAGGGCGCGGTCCAGGCGCTCTCCGTGCTGCGCCACCCCCAGGTCGATCGTGCGGAATTCCGGTTCGGCCAACGACGCGGGCGCGTCTTCCGCCAGCTCCTCGCTCAGATCCTCGGCCTCGGAGCCTTCCATCGCCCCTCCGGGCAGCATGGCAGCCACTGCGGGCCTCAACGGGCGGGCAGGTAACGCGCCGGGTCGACCGGCTTGCCCTGGCGGCGGATCTCGAAATGCAGCTTCACGCGGTCGGTATCGGTGCTGCCCATCTCGGCGATCTTCTGACCCTTGCGCACCGACTGGTCCTCCTTCACCAGCAGCGCCTGGTTGTGGGCATAGGCCGTGAGGAAGGTGTTGTTGTGCTTGAGGATGATCAGGTTTCCGTACCCGCGCAGACCCGCGCCGGCATAGACCACCCGGCCGTCCGCTGCGGCCAGCACGGGGTCGCCAGCCTTGCCGCCGATGTCATAGCCTTTGTTGCGGGCTTCGTCGAAACCGGCCAGCAGCGCGCCCGGCGCCGGCCAGATAAAGCCGACCTCATCCTCCCCGGCCGGCGCCGCAGGCGCGGGAGCCACCGCCACGGGGGCGGGCGCAGGCGCGGACGCCGCAGGCGCCGCGGGCGCCACCGGAGCCGGCGCCGCGCCGTTCGACGCGCCAGACTTGGGCGCCGAGGCCACGGGCGCAGGCGCCACCGTCGAAGCCGTCACGGGGCGCGTCACGACCCCGGTGGACTCCGCGCCGGAAGACGCCAGCATCGCGGACGGCGCCACCACTCGCAGCACCTGGCCGACTTCGATCAGGTTGGGGTTGTCCAGGTTGTTCCAGCGCGCCAGGTCTTTCCAGCTTTGGCCGCTGTCCAGGCCGATGCGGATCAGGGTGTCCCCGGGCTTGACGGTGTAGTAACCCGGCTTGCCCGCGTTTTCCGCGCCAGGCAGAGGCCTGGCGGCGGCAGGCGCGGCGACCACCTCGCCGGGCTGCACCGGCACCGTGACAGCGGTTCCACGGTCTTCCACGGGGGCCCTGGTCATGCGGGTGCCGCAACCAGCCAGCACCAGGCTCGCCAGCGCAACAGAAACCCAGAGACCACGACCACACGATACGAACATAAGCAATTCCCTTCAGGCAACGCCCGATTTTAGGGGGACAAAATGCACGGGTTCGAGTACGGTTTGTTTCAATGCGTGCGCCGTCTTGTCCACCACCAGCAGCATCTGCTGCCCATCGGCTCCGGCGATGGGCGCCACCAGCCGCCCCCCCACCGCCAGTTGCTCGCACCACTGCGGCGGCACGCCGGCACCTCCTGCAGCCGCAACGATGCCCGCGTAGGGCGCACCCTTGGCAAAGCCGGCCATCCCATCACCGAACAGCAGATGCACATTGGCCAGCCGCAGCGGACGCAGATTGGTGCGCGCCTTGTCGTGCAGCCCGCGCAGCCGCTCGATGCTATAGACCTCGCGGGCCAGACAGCTCAGGACCGCTGCCTGGTAGCCGCAGCCCGTGCCGATCTCCAGCACCCGCCCCAGCCCCCCCGCCGTGCGCACGATGTCGGCGCCCAGCAGCAACTCGGCCATGCGTGCCACGACGCTGGGCTTGGAAATGGTCTGCCCGAGCCCGATGGGCAGGCTGGTGTCTTCATAGGCCTGGTTGACCAGGCCCGTATCCACGAAGCGGTGCCGCTCCACGGCCCCCATGGCCCGCAGCACCTGCGGCGCGGCGATGCCGGAGGCCGCGAGCCGCTGCACCATGCGCGCGCGCACGGCCGCCGAATCCAGCCCCAGCCCGGCAGGTACCGGCACCGGAGTCGGGGCACTGGATCGCGGCGCACTGACGGCCTGCGGCCGGTGCCCTGCCGCAGGCAAGGGAATCCGCGCGGGAAAACCGGGACGGCGCTGCTGCATCAACCCTCCCCCATGGCCGCCGCAGGGGCGGCGGATGCCAGGCGCGCCGCCGTCTGGGCCCAATACCCCAGGTTCTCATGGTCGGTGAGGTCGACCTTGAGCGGCGTCACCGAGACATGGCCCGCCGCCGTGGCATGGAAATCCGTTCCCTCGGCATCGTCCTTGGCGGCGCCGGCGCCGCCGATCCAGTACATGGTCTCGCCGCGCGGGCTTTGCTGGGTGATCACGCGCTCGGCCGCATGGCGCCGGCCCAGGCGGCACAGCTTCAAAGGGCGCAGCGCCTGCAGCGGCAGGTTGGGAATGTTCACGTTGAGAAGCCAGGGTGCCTGCCCCACCAGGCCCTGCACCGCCATCTGGCGGACGATGTCAGCCGCCTTCTGCGCGGCCGCCTCGATCTCGCCCCAGCCTTTGTCCACCTGGGAGAACGCGATCGACGGGATGCCGAACAGATAGCCCTCCATGGCGGCCCCCACGGTGCCCGAGTAGATCGTGTCGTCGCCCATGTTGGCGCCGTTGTTGATGCCCGAGACCACCAGGTCCGGCCGGTAGCCGAGCAACCCGGTCAGCGCGATGTGCACGCAGTCGGCCGGCGTGCCATTGATATAGCGGAAACCGTTGTGCGCCTGGTGCACGTACAGCGGCGAATGCAGCGTCAGGGCGTTAGACTTGGCGCTATTGTTGTGCTCGGGCGCCACCACCTCCACCTCGGCCACCGTGGACAGTGCCGCGTGCAGCGCCACGATGCCGGGCGCCTGGTAGCCATCGTCGTTGGAAATAAGGATTTTCATGGTACGGGCAGTGTGCAACGGATTGTAGGCGGCCCCCTGCCATCCCCAGGCCGCGTCGCTCGTGGGACATCGCGACCGGCCACCCCCGTCCTATCATTCCGCCTCCCAACGACCGGAGACACATCCCATGCACGCATGGCTATGCACCAACCCCACGGGCGTCGAAGCCCTGACCTGGACCGAACTGCCCACTCCCGCCCCCAAGGCCGGTGAGGTGCTGGTGGAGATCAAGGCCGCCAGCCTGAATTTCCCCGACCTGCTGATCGTGCAGAACAAATACCAGATGAAGCCCCCACTGCCCTTCGTGCCCGGCTCGGAATACGCGGGCGTGGTGCAGGCCGTGGGCGAGGGCGTGACCCACCTGCAACCTGGCCAGAACGTGGCCTGCCTGTCGGGCACCGGCGGCTTCGGCACCCACACCATCGCCCCGGCCGCGCTGTGCATGCCCCTGCCGCCCGGCTTCCCGCACGTGGACGCGGCCGCCTTCATCATGATCTACGCCACCTCGCACCACGCGCTGGTGGACCGCGCCCAGCTCAAGGCCGGCGAGACCGTGCTGGTGCTCGGCGCGGCCGGTGGCGTGGGCACGGCGGCCATCCAGATCGCCAAGGCCATGGGCGCCACGGTGATCGCCGCCGCCTCCACCGATGAAAAATGCGCCCTGTGCACCTCGCTGGGTGCCGACGCCACCATCAACTACAGCAACGAAGACCTGCGCGAGGCTCTCAAGCGCCTGACCGGCGGCAAGGGCCCGGACGTCATCTACGACCCGGTGGGCGGCGACTTCGCCGAGCCGGCCTTCCGCTCCATCGCCTGGCGCGGCCGCTACCTCGTGGTGGGTTTCGCCTCCGGTCCCATCCCCGCGCTGCCGCTGAACCTGCCGCTGCTCAAGGGCGCCTCCATCGTGGGCGTGTTCTGGGGCGAATTCTCCAAGCGCGAACCCAAGGCCAACGCGGCCATGATGATGGAACTGGCCCAGTGGTACGCGCAGGGCAAGATCAAGCCGGTGATCGACCGCACCATGCCCATGGCCGAGCTGCCCGCGGCCTACGCCCGCATGGGCTCACGCAGCGTCCAGGGCAAGCTGGTCATGGTCAACTGACCTCGTGCCCCCCTCCCCTGCCCGGCACAGGAGGGGTGGGCATCCCCCCATCCCTCGACAGAGCAGGATGGCTATGATGCCGCAATCGTTGCAATTTCTTACATGCAGCCCATGCCCCTTGGCATGAACGGTCGGCACACAGGGTTGCACCGGTGCACCATGCCCCGATTGCGCGCCATCCCAAATGCATCCCACGCTCCGAAATCCAGCCAGGCCTACCCTCTCTTGCCCCCGTGGCTCCCTGCGCTTGGTATTGCTTGCCGTTGCGCTGCTCGCCGGTAATGCCAGCCATGCAGCAGCGCATGGTGACGACATCGCCGGCCTGCCGCTTGAGACACTCATGCAGATGGAAGTGCGCACGGCGAGCCGCTATGCCCAGACACTGCTGGAAGCACCGGCCGCCATGAGCGTGGTCACTGCCGACGACATCCGCACCTTCGGCTACCGCACGCTGGCAGACATCTTGAACGGAATGCGCGGGCTCTACACCAGCTACGACCGCAGCTACCACTATCTGGGCATGCGAGGCTTCGCCACACCGGGAGACTACAACACCCGGGTGCTCCTGCTCGTGGACGGGGTGCGCTACAACGACAACGTCTATGACCAGGCCGCCATTGGCACCGACTTCATCATCGATACCGATCTGATTGAGCGCGTGGAATTCCTGCCCGGCCCCGGTTCTGCCATCTACGGCGCGAATGCCTTTTTCGGCGTGGTCAATGTCATCACCAAGGACCTCACCCAACTCGCTGGCGCTAGCGCCAGCATGGAAATCGGCAGCAAGGGCCACGGCCGACTGCAGGGCAATTGGAGCACGGTAGATGCAAGGGATACCAGGTGGCTGGTGTCGGTGGCACGATCCAGCGAACGCGGCAAAGACCTCTACTTTCCCCTGTATGACACTCCCGACGACAACCACGGTGTAGCGAGCGGACTGGACTACGACCGCAGCACCCGGGTGTTCGCGCGCATGCGGCATGAAGGACTATCACTTTCCCTTGCTCACGGTGAACGCATCAAGGGCATCCCGACGGCCGCTTTTTCCCAGCGTTTCAACGATCCCCGATCGTTCACCCTGGACGAGAACACTCGCATGGCCGCCGAATACACCGCAAAGCTGGCGCCCGGCATCGACCTGACGACCCGGCTGCATGCTGGTCGGTACCGCTATGCGGGCGATTACGTTTATGACTACCCACCCATCACGGTGAACCACGATTCGGCTCAAGGGCAGTGGTGGGGCGCCGAACTGCAATGGGTCAGCACCACCCTAGCCCTGCACAAGCTGGCATGGGGACTGGACTACCGCCGCGACACTCACATCGCACAATTCAATGCCGACCAAGCCCCCACCGCCACCTACCTTGATACGCGCCGCAAAGGCCAGGTACTGGCCGCCTACCTCCAGGACGAATGGGCCCTGCGCCCCGACCTGGCCCTGCACACCGGCCTACGCTACGACCACCAAGCTGGCCAGGGCGGAAGCATCCATCCCCGGCTGGGACTGGTGCACTGGGCCAGTCCCTCGACCACGGTCAAGCTGCTGCATGGCACCGCCTACCGTCCGCCCAATGCCTACGAACAGGACTATCGCCTGGACCAGCCCGGTGGCGTGGTCGACTCCGGCGTACCTTTGCGCCCGGAGCGCGTGCGCACGACCGAACTGGCCATTGAGCATGTGCCCACCATCGCTACCCGCATGCTGCTGACAGCCTTCCACTCCGAAGTGCACAACCTGATCGCGTTGGACGAAATCCCCGCACTGTCACGGCTGACGTTTAGCAATATCTCCATGGCGCGCGTGCATGGCATGGAAGCCGAAATCGAGCACCGGTGGGGCCACGGCCTGCGAATCAAGGCGGCCTACGGCTGGCAAAGGGCACGCAACACGCTGACCGGCGAGCCTCTGGTCAATGCCCCGCGCCACCTGGTCAAGCTGCAGTGGTCCGGTCCCTTCGGGAATTTTCAGGGTGCCCCCTGGATGAACGGCCGCCTGGGCCTTGAAATCACCGGCATGGCTCCCCGCCTGAGCCCGGGCGCTCCCGTCACCGGCCATCTGCTGGCACACCTAACATACACCGCCAAGCTGGCAGGCAGCACGGAGTTGTCGGTCGGCATCCGCAATCTGTTCAACCGGCACCATGCCGACCCGGTATCGTTCGAAATCCGCGGCAACGCTCTCCAGCAGGATGGACGAAGCCTGCGCGTGAAACTCACGCATGCGTTCTGAGCCATGCCTTCCATGCTGCTCCGGGTGTCCTGGTATTTACTTCTGCTGCTAGCCTGCGCCCCGGCATGGCACCGCCAAGCATGGGCGCAACAATCGGTGTCGGAGCATGACATGAAGGCGGCCTACATCCTCAATTTCATCCAGTTCGTCGAATGGCCAACTGACAGCCCAGGTGGAGCGAAGGATTGGAGCCTGTGCGTTTCTGCTTTCAGTCCCTTGGTGCGCCCGCTCCATGCCCTGCACGGCAAGGAGGCCCCCAATGGCCAGCAGGTGCGCGTGCGCTTATTCGACCCCGGCAATGCCCAGGAATGCCGCATGCTGGTGCTGCAGGGCACCGACCTGGAGCGCCCCACCCAACAGCTACTGCATGGCCGACGCGGCGTGCTGACACTCTCGGATGATCCAACCGCACTGCGGGCCGGCGTCATGATCGGACTGGTGGAACAAGGCGGGCGCATCGTTTTCGACGTGGACAACACCGCTGCCAACCGTGCAGGACTGACGATCAGCTCCCGTCTGCTGCGGCTCGCAAGGACGGTACGATGAAACGGCCATCCAGCCCAGACAACATCCCCGCGAATCTCACCTCCCGGCTCGTACTGACCGGCATGACTGCCACGGGCCTGGCTCTGCTGCTGGTAGTGGTGCTACTGACAGCCTTCGAGTACTGGGGTATCCGCCACGCAACACTGCAGGACAGCCGCGTGGAGGCCGCCATCGTGGCCGACAACGTATCGGCAACCTTGGTCTTCGACGACGCCCGCGCCGCCCGCGAGATGCTGCAGGCGCTGCAAGCATCCCCCATGGTGCTGGTGGCCGGTGTCTACCGCGCCGACGGTTCCCTGTTCGCCGATTTCTTGCGTGACGGTCAACCCCCACTACCCACCAGCCTGCCGTCACTGGCCATGGCTGGCGCAGCCGACCAGGCCAGCCTTCACGAATTGCAGCTGATCCACCCCATCGGACCACAACAGAAACCTGGCGGATGGATCTATCTGCGCAAATCCATGCAGGAGGTCTACAAGCGCCTAGCCGTCCACTTCTTCAGCGCACTGCTGATCGCACTGGGCGCCATGGGACTGGCCTCCCTGCTGGTGCTGCGCAGCCGTGCAGCAGTGCGCGATGCCGAAACCCGGCTGGATGTACTCGCACACACCGATCCTGTCACCAGCGTTGGCAACCGCCACGCCTTCAACGAACGGCTGACCACCGAAATAGCGCATGCCCAACAGACAGGCGGCAGCGTGGCCCTGGTGCTACTCGACCTCGACAACTTCAAAACCATGAACGACACGCATGGCCACGCCGCAGGCGATGCGCTGCTGCTGCAGGTGGCACAGCGCCTGCAGACCGTGGTGCGTGCCAGTGACGTGATATGCCGCATGGGCGGCGATGAATTTGCCCTCATCCTGTCGGAAGACTTCGACGAGGCATTTCTCGAACGCTACGGCCAGCGAATCATCGGCACCTTCCAGGCGCCCTTCGCGGATTCAGGCCAAGCGCTACAGGTCACAGGCAGCGCCGGCATCGCCACCTTCCCTCTCGACGCCCAGGACATGGACAGCCTGGTACGCCATGCCGACACCGCCATGTACCGTGCCAAGGATCTGGGCAAGAACCGCTGCCAACGCTTCGACCCGGCGATGAACGAAGCATTGCTGCGCCGGCTGGCGGTCGAAAAGGAGCTGCGCCTGGCGCTGCAGGACAGCAAGGGCCTGTCCTTGCACTATCAACCCGTGTTCTCAGCCCACGACCGCACCATGGTCGGTGCCGAAGCGCTGCTGCGCTGGACAAGCCCCGTTTTGGGCGTCGTACCGCCGCTGGAAGCCGTCGCGGTGGCCGAGGACAACGGACTGATCGTGGAACTAGGCTATTGGGTGCTGCGAACCGCCTGTGCCGACGCGGCACGCTGGCAATCCACGGCGCCCCTGCGCATATCCGTGAACGTATCGGCCCGCCAGTTACACGACGCCCAATTCCTGGAGTCCGTCATGGATATCCTGCGCGCAACCGGGCTCGCACCGCGCCTGCTGGAGATTGAACTGACAGAGACTGTGCTGATGGACAACATGGACGCAGGCGCAAACATCCTGCACAGGCTCAGCCAGCTTGGCGTGCAGTTGGCCATTGACGACTTCGGCACGGGCTATTCCTCCATGGCCTACCTGCGCCAACTGCCCATGAAACGCCTCAAAATCGATCGCAGCTTCGTGCGCGATCTGCCCCATCACGAGCACAGCCGTACTATCGTCACCGCCATCGTCAGCATGGCCCACGGCCTGGGGTTGGACGTGACGGCCGAGGGCGTGGAAACGCTGGAACAGGCCGACTACCTCGCAAGCCAAGGCTGCGACGTGCTCCAGGGCTACGCCTTCGCCCGACCCATGCCCGTCGCACAGTTCGAACAGGGACGCTCCATGCCAGCCCTGCCGGGATGACCCTGTTCAAGCCCCGCCGCCTCTGTCACACTCACGGTTTACTCCCCGACCTGCTGCCTTTTCATGGCCGAAAGATCCCCCTCGGAAATCGCGCGCGAAACCCTCCGGCAGTTGGCCCTGCGCCGTCTGCCCCCCACGCCTGACAACTACCAGGCGCTGTACGACGAAATCTCCGGCAACATCACACCACCCCCCTTTCCCGAAGGACCGCTGCGGCAGATCCTACGGGTGATCCCTGGACAGACTCCCGCACAGAAACGCCTGCTCGACCAGTTCGAACATGCCGTGGCGCAGAACGACTGGCCGGCCCTGCAAAGTGTGCTGGTAGGCTACGCCAAGCTCGGCGCGGGCACCTCCGTGGCCAGTCTCGACACCGACCATGCCCCGGCGGCCGCCCCGTCCGCCTCGGCGGCGCCCGCGGCCGCCCCCCCGGCCGCCACATCCACCGTCGTCGCGCCCGATCTGGCCGAGCAGATGGCACGGCTGGTGGAACACGCCCTGCACGGCCTGAGCAGCGACGACGCCCGCGTGCATCTGCTCGGTGAACAGCTGGTGCAGTTCCTGCGCCAGCCCGCGCCCCCGTCGAGCACGCTGCAGCTCATGCTGGCCAATTTCAGCTTCCGCCTCTCGTTCGCCGCCGAGGACCAGGCCGCCATCCGCGCCACGCTGCTCGAACTGCTGCACATGGTATTCACCAACATCGCGGCCCTGAGCATCGACGACCGCTGGCTGCATGGCCAGGCCGAGGCCCTCATCGCCGCCACCGCCCAGCCGCTCACGCTGCGCCGGCTCGACGACGTGCAGCGCCGCCTCAAGGACGTGATCTTCAAGCAGACCGAGGCCAAGGGCCGCATGGTCGAGGCCCAGGAGCAGATGAAGGAAATGCTCGCCACCTTCATCGAGCGCCTCTCGGCCATGACCCAGGCCAGCAGCGGCTACCAGGACAAGATGGAGCACTACGCCGAGCAGATCGCGCAGGCCACCTCGCTCCAGGAGATCACCCCGGTGCTCAAGGAAGTTGTCGGCGCCACGCGCAGCATGGCGCTGGACAGCCGCGTGGTGCGCGACGAACTCACCGACCTGCGCGAGCGCACCGAGCGCAAGCAGACCGAGATGGCGCGCCTGCAACAGGAACTCGACCGCGTGAGCGCCCAGGCACGGCACGACCCGTTGACCGGTTCGCTCAACCGCAAGGGGCTGGACGAGGTGATCGAGCGCGAGATCGCCCGCGCCCGGCGCACCGAGACGCCCCTGTGCGTCTCGCTGCTCGACGTGGACAATTTCAAGCAGATCAACGACCGGCTGGGCCACGACACCGGCGACGCCGCCCTGGTGCACCTGGCCAACGTGGTGCGCGAGGTCATGCGCCCGCAGGACATGCTGGCGCGCTACGGCGGCGAGGAATTCGTCGTGGTGCTGCCCGACACCGCCCTGCCCCAGGGCGTGGAGGCCATGCAGCGCCTGCAGCGCGAGCTGACCACGCGCTTCTTCCTGCGCAACAACGAGAAGGTCCTCATCACCTTCAGCGCTGGCGTGGCCCAGATCACCAGCACGGAAACCAGCACCGAGGCCATCCGCCGCGCCGACCAGGGCATGTACCTGGCCAAGCGCTCGGGCAAGAACCGGGTCATGGCGGCGTAGCAAGAACACCCCCCTGTGTCGCTGCGCTCCTTCCCCCCTCTCTCGCTCCGCTGCGCTTCGCGGGAGGGGGGACGACGCCAGCGCGGCGGGGCGGCCCTTGCGCGGCGTCTGCTGGCCTGGGCCGCGCCGATTTCAAGCGCCGCACGCAGCGCCATCGGTCATTGAATCCCTCCATGCCTGCGCACACTCTCCTTGGCCTGGACCGGCGCGCTTTCCTGCGCCATGCGGCTTCCGTGGCCGGCGCGGCCGCCCTGCCCCGCTGGGCCTGGGCCGAAGGCACGCTGCGGCACGACCCGTTCGGCCTGGGCGTGGCCAGTGGCGACCCGACGAGCGACGGCATGGTGCTGTGGACGCGGCTGCTGCCCGCCGAGCCCGGCGCGGCGTCCGGTCCGCTCACCGTGCGCTGGGAACTGGCCGAGGACGAGGGCTTCCGGCGCATCGTGCAGCACGGCACGGCCACGGCCTTGCCCGAGCTGGCGCACAGCGTGCATGTCGAGCTGGCCGGCCTGGCGCCCGGCCGCTGGTACCACTACCGCTTCCTGCACGGCGACGCCGCGAGCCCCACGGGCCGCACGCGCACCGCGCCCGCCGCCGACCAGATGCCCGCGCGCCTGCGCCTGGCCTTTGCCTCGTGCCAGAACTGGGAGCACGGCCACTACGCCGCGTGGCACCACCTGGCGCAGGACGCCCCCGACCTCGTGCTGTTCCTGGGCGACTACATCTACGAATACACCTCGCCGGCCCACGCCAGCGGCCTGGCCCGCGTGCAAACCTTGCGCCACGCCACCACGCTGGCCGACTTCCGCGACCGCTACGCGCTCTACAAGAGCGACCCGCTACTGCAGGCCGCCCACGCCGCCTGCCCCTGGGCCGTGGTCTGGGACGACCACGAGGTGCAGAACGACTACGCCGGCGCCACCGGGCGGGGTGATCCCGGCGCCTTCCTGGCGCTGCGCAGCGCCGCATGGCAGGCGTTCTACGAACACATGCCACTGCGCGCCCACACCCTCGGCGCCCACGGCCTGGCCCTGCACCGCCGCCTGGCCTGGGGCCGCCTGGCGCACATCCACCTGCTCGACATGCGCCAGCACCGCGATGCGCAGGCCTGCCGCCGCCCCACCGCGCGCAGCGCCGGCGCGGTGCGGCCCGAGGACTGCGCCGCGCTCGCCGACCCGGCCCGCACGCCGCTCGGCACGGCCCAGGAGCGCTGGCTCGACGCCGGCCTGGCGCAGGACGCCCGCCAGCAGACGCGCTGGAGCGTGCTGGCGCAGACCACGCTGTTCTCGCCACGCTTCTATCCGTCGGGCCTGCGCGCCACCGACACCTGGGACGGCTACCCCGCCGCGCGCCAGCGCCTGCTGCAGTCCATCGCCGGGCACGCGCCGCGCAACACCGTGGTGCTGGGCGGCGACATCCACCAGAACTACGTCTGCCGCGTGCCCCTTGATGCCGAACGGCCCGACGCGCCCGCGCTGGCCAGCGAGTTCTGCGGCACGTCCATCAGTTCGCGCTCGGGCACCACGCAGGACAAGGTAGACGCCGTCGCCCGCCACAACCCCCACGTGCTGCTGGCGCGCTGCGAGGAGCGCGGCTACGGCCTGGCCGACATCACCCCCGCGCGCTGGACCACCACCCTGCGCGCCGTGCAGGACCCGCTGCGCGCCGACAGCGGCGCCCGTTCCCTGGCGCGCTTCGAGGTGGCGGACGGCCACCCCGGGCCCGAACCCGCATGATTCAGACGCTATTATTTTTATAGCTATTAGCGCTTACCCAGAAAGCCCCAGGGGCCAAAAACACTTCAAGCATCGCGCAGCCTCCATGGCGGGGCCGCGCTGGCCCGCACGCCGCGCGCCGCTTCGCATTACCATGGCCCCTCCCCTTTCCTGGAGACCGCCATGCACCACCGTCCCCTGGCCCTGCTGGCCCTGGCCGCCGCGCTCGCCGGCTGCGCCAGCGCCCCGTCCTTCCACTACACCGCGCCCAGCCAGCCCGAGGCCGCCTCGGGCTACACCGAGAAGCCGGGCTGGACCACCAGCAAGTTCGCCGTGGCCGCCGCCAACCCACTGGCCACCGACGCGGGCTACCAGGTGCTCAAGGCCGGCGGCTCGGCCGTGGATGCGGCCATCGCGGTGCAGATGGTGCTGACGCTGGTCGAGCCCCAGTCCAGCGGCATTGGCGGCGGCGCTTTCCTGCTGCATGCCAGCGGCGGCAAGGTGGAGGCCTATGACGGGCGCGAGACCGCGCCGGCTGCCGCCGACGAAAAGCTCTTCCTCGATGCCAGCGGCAAGCCTCTGGCCTTCCACGACGGCGTGGTGGGCGGCCGCTCGGTCGGCGTGCCCGGCACCGTGCGCATGCTGGAGATGGCGCACCACCAGCACGGCAAGCTGCCCTGGGCGGCGCTGTTCCAGCCCGCCATCCAGTTGGCCGAAGGCGGCTTCAAGGTCAGCCCGCGCCTGTACACGCTGGTCAAGGGCGACGCCCACCTGAAAAAGGACCCGGTCGCCGCCGCCTACTTCTACAAGCCCGACGGCGACGCGCGCGACGTGGGCTTCAACCTGCGCAACCCCGAACTGGCCGCCGTGCTGCGCAAGATTGCGGCCGAGGGCAGCAAGGCCCTGCACGAGGGCGAGATCGCCCAGGCCATCGTGGACAAGGTGCAGAAGCACCCCACCAACCCCGGCAAGCTCAGCATGGCCGACCTGGCCGGTTACCAGCCGAAGAAGCGTGAGGCCCTGTGCATGGACTACCGCGCCCGCGCGCAGGACTACCGCCTGTGCGGCTTCCCGCCGCCGAGCTCGGGCGCCATCGCCGTGGGGCAGATCCTGGGCATCCTGAACCACACCAACGCCGCCAACCTGCCGCTGCAGGACGGCCTGCCCACGGCGGACTGGTTGCACCTCTACACCGAGGCATCCCGCCTGGCTTTCGCCGACCGCGCGCTCTACGTGGCCGACCCCGATTTCGTGCAGCCCCCGGGTGGCAGCTGGATGAGCCTGCTCGACCCGGCCTACCTCGCCAGCCGCGCCCGGCTCATTGGCGCGCAGAGCATGAAGGTGGCCCAGCCCGGCAAGCCCGGCGGCACGCAAACCAGCCTGGCCCCCATGCCCGACCAGCCCGAGTACGGCACCAGCCACATCAGCATCGTCGACGGCCATGGCAACGCCCTGGCCATGACCACCACCATCGAGGACGCTTTTGGCGCGCGCCAGATGGTCAAGGGCTTTTTGCTGAACAACGAACTGACCGACTTCAGCTTCGCCCCCGCCGACGCGCAAGGCGCTTCAATAGCCAACCGCGTGCAGCCGGGCAAGCGCCCGCGCTCGTCCATGGCGCCCACGCTGGTGCTCGACAAGGCCACGGGCCAGGTGCTGCTGAGCGGCGGCAGCCCCGGCGGCGCGCTCATCATCCACTACACGGCCAAGACACTGTACGGCGCGCTGCAGTGGGGCCTGTCGCCCCAGCAGGCGATCAACCTGCCCAATTTCGGCTCGCTCAACGGCCCCTCGCTGCTGGAGGAAAAACGCTTCCCGCCGGCCACGGTGGAGCAGCTGCGCACGCGCGGCGCCGAGGTGCGCGAGATGAACATGACCAGCGGCCTGCAGGCCCTGCAGCGCAGCCAGGCCCAGGGCCGGCCGGCGTGGCTGGGCGGCGCCGACCCACGCCGCGAGGGCGTAGTCATGGGTGATTGAGGGTAAAAATCGCCTCTGGCGCCCTATCCATGGGCGCCATTAGCTCCTAAATAAGTAGCAAAACAGCAACTTACTCGACCGAGTCCATGTCCGGCGGGCCACCATCGGCCAGCGCGGAAAGCTCCGGCAAGGCCGCCAGCCGCTGGATGGCCTTGTAACCCTGCTCCACGGCGCGGCGCAGGTCGCTGAGCCGCGACAGCCAGCCATAGACGGCGTTCACATCCACCCCGCCCCCCGCGCCGGCATGCAGCAGCGCGGCCTTCGCGGTCTGGTAGGCCTCCTCGAACGCCGCGCGCTCCTCGCCCAACAGCCACTCCCCGCCCGGCCCCAGGCGTGGGCCTTCCGGGTCGGCGGCGGTGAAAAAGGCCTCGGCCGCCGTGAAGACCGGCACCACGCAGGCCACGATGTCGGCCCCGGGCGGCGGCGCCTCGGCGGGAAGGCGCTCCGGCATCCCGGGCAGGATCAGCAGGGACAGCCCGGGTGGCTCTTCCGCGCGCGGCGTGTGGTTGCCCTGCACGCCCACATGGTGCATCACGCGGGCCAGGGTGTCGAAATGCGTGGCGATGCGCAGCAGTTCGGGCAGTTGGGCGGCCACCTCCTTGTGCATGGCCCGCCGGCTGGTTTCGCTCACGAACTTGCCGATCTGCAACTGCAACTGCTCGATGGACTGGAGCTGGCGCCCCAGGCGCGCATCGGCCTGGGGCACCGGCGCGGCCCAGGGCAGCGCCACCGGGTTGAGGCGCGTGGCCTCGCGGGCCAGTTGCATGGCCAGATGGCCCAGGCGCGCCAGTTCGTGCCGCAGGGCTTGCAGGGCCAGCACCGGCACGGCCGCGACGTTGCGGTCCAGGTAGCGCGGGCGCGCCGCGTCCTCGTCGGATGATCCGAAGCGCGCGAGCAGAAAGCGCACCAGCGGTCCGGACAGCGGCCACATCAGCAGCACGCCCAGCAGGTTGAACAGGGTGTGGAACAGCACCAACTGCGTCACGGCATCGCCGCTGCCCGTGAGCCAGACCCCCATGGCATGGATCAGCCGCAGCAAGGGCGAAAGCACCACCACGGCCACCACGGCCGTCACCACGTTGAACAGCACATGCGCCGCCGCCAGCCGGCGGGCATTGGACGTGGCGCCGATGGCCGCCAGGATGCCGGTGAGCGTGGTGCCGACGTTGGCCCCGATCACCACGCCCGCCCCGACCTCGACAGGCATCATGCCCCCGGCCACGGCCGTCAGCACCAGCGCCAGCGTGGCCGACGAGGCTTGCAGCAGGATCGTCAGGCCAATGCCCAGCAGGCCCGCCAGGAGCACGCCCGGCAGGGTTCCGTCGAGCTGGGGCAAAGCCTGGGGGCCCAGCCCTCCAAAGCCATCCTTGAGCATGTCGATGCCGAGAAAGAGCACGCCAAACCCCGCCAGCGCCATCCCCAGCCCCGCTCGGCGCGTGCCCTCGCCCGTGAGCTTGAGCGCCATGCCCAGGCCGATGAATGGCAGGGCGAAGGCGTCGATCTTCATCTTGAACCCTATCCACGCCACCAGCCAGCCCGTGACCGAGGAGCCGACGTTGGAGCCGAACACCACCCACAGCGCCGAGGTGAAGCTCAGCAGCCCGGCGTTGACGAAGCCGATGGCTGCCACGGTCATGGCCGTGGACGACTGCACCAGCGCCGTCAGCAGCACGCCGGTGGCCAGCCCGTGCAGGCGGGTGCGCGTCCAGGCCGCCAGAATGCGCTCCAGCGCCCGGCCGGCGGCCAGCTTGAGGCCGTCGGTCAGCATGGTCATGCCGAGCAGGAACAGGCCGATGCCGCCCAGCAGCGACACGGCCAGCATCCAGTAGGACGGCGCGGGGGTCACGGTGCCATCAGGTGCGATCACACACGGCGGAGCCTGGCACGGCGATCACACGTCGATCGCGCCGGCCGAACCCGCCTGCTTGCGCAGCTCGAACTTCTGGATCTTGCCCGTGCTGGTCTTGGGCAGCTCGCCGAACACCACGGCGCGCGGCACCTTGAAGCCGGCCAGGTGCTTCTTGCAGTGCGCCACGATGTCCTCGGGCGTGGTGGCGGCGCCGGCCTTGAGCTCGATGAAGGCGCAGGGCGTCTCGCCCCACTTCGGATCGGGCTTGGCCACCACGGCGGCGGCCAGCACGTCGGGGTGGCGGTAAAGCACGTCCTCCACCTCGATGGACGAGATGTTCTCGCCGCCCGAGATGATGATGTCCTTGCTGCGGTCCTTGATCTTGATGTAGCCGTCGGGGTACTGCACGGCCAGGTCGCCGCTGTGGAACCAGCCGCCGGCAAAGGCCTCCTCGGTCGCCTTGGGGTTCTTCAGGTAGCCCTTCATGGCGATGTTGCCCTTGAACATGATCTCGCCCATGGTCTCGCCGTCCTGCGGCACGGGCAGCATGGTTTCGGGGTCGAGCACGCGCACGTCGCGCTCCAGGTGGTAGCGCACGCCCTGGCGGGCGTTCAGGCGCGCGCGCTCGCCGATGTCGAGCGCGTTCCAGGCCTCGTGCTTGGCGCACACGGTGGCCGGGCCGTAGACCTCGGTCAGACCGTAGACGTGCGTGAGATCGAAGCCCATCTTTTCCATGCCTTCGATCATCGAGGCCGGCGGCGCCGCGCCCGCCACCATGGCCTTGACGCCTGCGGGCACACCCACCTTCATGGCATCGGGCGCATTCACCAGCAAACCGTGCACGATGGGCGCGCCGCAGTAGTGCGTGACGCCATGGTGGCGGATGGCATCGAAGATGGCCTGGGCCTCGACGCGGCGCAGGCACACGTTGACGCCCGCGCGCGCCGCCACCGTCCAGGGGAAGCACCAGCCGTTGCAGTGGAACATGGGCAGCGTCCACAGGTAGACGGCGTGCTTGGGCATGTCCCACTCCAGCACGTTGCTGATGGCGTTGCTGGCCGCGCCCCGGTGGTGGTAGACCACGCCCTTGGGGTTGCCCGTGGTGCCGCTGGTGTAGTTCAGCGCGATGGCATCCCATTCGTCCTCGGGCAGTTCCCAGGCGAACGCCGGATCGCCAGCGGCGACGAAAGCCTCATACGTGGTGCTGCCAACCTTCTGCAGCGCGGGTCCGTAGACCTCGTCTTCGACATCGATCAGCAGCAGCGGCGCCGTGGACTGGCGCAGCGCCAGGGCCTTGGCCAGGGTGGGCGCGAATTCGGGGTCCACGATCACGGCCTTGGCCTCGCCATGGTCGAGCATGAAGGCGATGGCCTCCGGGTCCAGGCGGGTGTTGAGTGCATTGAGCACGGCGCCCGCCATGGGCACGCCGAAATGCGCCTCCACCATGGGCGGGGTGTTGGGCAGCATCACGGCCACGGTGTCGTTCTTGCCGATGCCGGCCCGCCGCAGGCTGCTGGCGAGCTGGCGGCAGCGCGCGTAGGTCTGGGCCCAGGTCTGGCGCAGGCCGCCGTGCACGATGGCCAGGCGGTCGGGGTAGACCTCGGCGGTGCGCTCGATGAAGCCCAGCGGCGACAGGGGCGCGAAGTTGGCGGCGTTGCGGGGCAGGTTCTGGTCGAAGATGGAGGTCATGGGCATCGGTGCGGTGGGGTTGTGTAGGGTGCGCGTTACTCCAGGCCCTCGCGGCGCCGGAGCTTGGCGTGGTACATGGCGGCGTCGGCGCTGGAAAGCAGCGTGTGCGCGTCCTGGGCATCACGGGGGAAAAGGCTCAGCCCCACGCTGGCGCGCACGGCATAGGGCTTGCCATGGATGTCCAGTGGCGGCTCGAAAGCCTGTTGCAGCTTGGTGGCGATCTGCCGGGCGGCTTCTTCCGAATCGACGTTCTCGCACAGCACGGTGAATTCGTCGCCCGCCAGCCGGGCCACGGTATCGGTCTGGCGCACGGCGCCCCCGATGGCCCGGGCCGCCGCCTGCAGCACGGCGTCGCCCATGGCATGGCCGAGGTTGTCGTTGATGGCCTTGAAATCGTCCAGATCGACGAACAGCAGGGCGCAGGGCCGGCCGGTGCGCCGCGACATCTCCAGCGCCTGCGCCAGGCGCTGCTCGAACATGCGGCGGTTGGGCAGGCCGGTCAAGGCATCGTGGTGCGCCAGGTGCGCCATGGCATCGCGGCTGGCGTTGAGTTCGGCCATCTGGCTGCCGATCTGCTGCTCCATGTCGTTGAAGCTGCGCGCCAGCTCGCCCAGCTCATCCTGCCGCTCGATGGGCAGCTGCCCATGGGCGCGCCCCTGCGAGAAGGCCTGCGTGGCCCGCACCATCGCGTTGAGCGGCCCCGTGACCACGCGCGACACCCAGGCCGCCAGCAGCACGCCCACCAGGCACAGCAGCAGCAGCATCTGCACGATATTGCCTCCCAGCTCCACCGCCTCGCCCTGCACCACGGACATGGGCTGGGACAGCCCCACCACAAGGAAGCGCCCATCGTCCTGGAAACCCAGGGGCATGCGCACGAAGGCGAAGGCCTGCGGGCTGCCGTCCACGCCGTCCTGCGCCATCACCAGATGCTGGCTGCGCCCCTGCACGATCTGGCCCACGGGGGCCAGGCTGTCCTGGGCCAGGATGCGCTGGCCCCGGTCGAAGCCATAGGTCTGGCCGCGGTCGGGGTGCATGAGGAAATCGCCCCAGCGGTTGGTCAGGAAAAAGCCATAGGGCGCCGGCAGGCCGGAGCTGAAATGGGAGAAAAACTCCTCGGCCACCACCCGGATGACGAGCACCCCCACCACCTGCCCGTCATGCACCACGGTGGTGGCCATGCTGAACACCGGCTGCTCGGCGCCACTGCCGGGGTCCCCCTCGTGGTTGATACCGAATTCGGACACATAGGTGTTCCCGGGGCCCAGTTTCAAGGTTTCGTAGACGAACGGGAAATGGGCTTTTTCCTGCAGGGCGCCGCCCTGCACGCGCACCAGCCCCGAGCCCGAGCGCTCGACCCGGACCAGCTCCAGCCCATGGTCGTGCGCGCTGATCAGCCGGATCTGCTGGTACGAGGCGCGCGCGCTCAGCACGGCCTTGAAGACGCTGGCCAGCATGTCGCGGTCGCGGGCCTGCGCCTCGGGGTGGGCACCGCCCTGCGCCACGGCCTGCGAGCCCGCCGTCAGGTTGGCGAGCATGGCGACATCCCGCCCCACGGTGGCAAACCCGGTGCGCATGTGCTGGGAGAGGATCTGGGTGGTCGCCAGCAGCGAGCGCTGCGCGCGGTCGTTGAGCATGTCGCGCGCGAAGACGAAGGTGAAATAGCCCACCAGCAGCGCCGCGAACACACTGAAGCAGGCCAGCAAGACCCCCAGGCGAACGCCGATTCTCCAGCGCACTCAGAACCTCTCCGGCCGGTCGCCCGACACGATGCGCTGCCAGAGCTTGCCACGGCGGTCGGCATCCTCCACCGGCTCCAGCCAGACGATGGGCCCCTTGACCGCGCCGCCGGCCAGTCCTGCGGGCTCCTCCAGCGTGTTGGCCAGGCCCTGGCGGCGCGTGAGTTCGCGGCTCACCTGGGGATCGAGCATGTAGTTGATCCACTGCGTGGCCAGGTCCACCTGGACCGAGCGGCTGGAGATGGCCCAGCAATCCAGCCAGGCCAGCGCTCCTTCGCGCGGCACCACGTAGCCCACGTCCAGCCCGGCGTCCTGGAACTGCTTGAGCTGCTGCTGCCCGTAGTTGGCATGCATCACGGCCACGCGATGGCGGCGAAAGAGATCCAGCGATTCCTCGGGCAGGGTGTAGAACGACAGCAGGTTGCGGCGCAGCTCCACCAGGCTGCGCGCCACGGCGGGAAACTGCCCCTCGGCGATGCGGAAGGGTTGCAGCCCCAGGCGCATGGCGGCCAGCGCGAAGCCGTGGCTGCTGCCATCGAACGCCAGCACGCGGCCCTGCCAGCGGGTGTTCCACAGCACAGACAGGGACTCGGGCGGTTCGCTGAACTGCTGGCGGTCGTAGATCAGCCCCATTTCCGAATACGTGTAGGGCACGGCATACACCTGCCCCTGGTGGGCCAGGCCCGCGATGGCGTCGAGCTTGCGAAAACGCGGCAGTTGGCGCGCGGCGTTCGGGATGTCGGACATCTTCAGCGGCGCCAACTGCTGCTGCGCGACGAACTGGGCGATCTCCACCGTGTTGGCGGCCACCACATCGAAGCCCGGCCCCCGGGGGTCGGTCAGCTTGGCGCGCAGCACGTCGTCGGAGCCAACGGTGGTGATCTCCACGCGGACGGAGTGGCGCTTCTCGAAAACAGCGACCAGGTCGGGATCGGCATAGCCGGGCCAGGTCAGCACCCTCAGGACCGGGGTCGCGGCCTGCGCCATGGGCAGCAGGCCCAGCACCGCCAGCCCGAACAGCGCGCACAGGCGCCGCCACGCCCTCCCCCGAGGCGCGGCAGCATCCGGCTTCTCCCCCCTGATCGTCTCCACCATCCTGCCAACCCCGCAGCGCAACGATTACTGAAAAACAGTTTACGCGGACAATAGCACCCGTGACGATCCCCCAGTCTTTCATCCAGGAACTGCTCTCGCGCGTCGACGTGGTCGAAATCGTCGGACGCTATGTCCAGTTGAAGAAAGGGGGCGCCAACTTCATGGGGCTGTGCCCCTTCCACGGCGAGAAGTCGCCGTCCTTCAGCGTCAGCCCCTCCAAGCAGTTCTACCACTGCTTCGGCTGCGGCAAGAACGGCAATGCCATCGGTTTCCTGATGGAGCACGCGGGCATGGGCTTCGTCGAGGCGGTGCAGGACCTGGCCCAGCAAGTGGGCCTGCAGGTGCCGGAAGACGACGTTTCGCCCCAGGAGCGCGAACGCGCCGCCGCCCAGCGCCAGCGCCAGGCCACGCTCACCGACGTGCTGGAAAAGGCCGCCGGCGCCTACCGCATGCACCTGCGCCAGTCGCCACGCGCGGTGGAGTACTTCAAGGGCCGGGGCGTCTCGGGCGAGATCGCCAAGCGCTACGGCCTGGGTTATGCCCCCGAGGGCTGGCGCAGCCTGGCCAGCGTGTTCCCGCAGTACGACGACCCGCTGCTGGCCGAGAGCGGCCTGGTGATCGTGAACGAGGAAGACGGCAAGCGCTACGACCGCTTCCGCGACCGGGTCATGTTCCCGATCCGCAACGTCAAGGGCGAATGCATCGGCTTTGGCGGCCGCGTGCTGGGTGACGACAAGCCCAAGTACCTGAACTCGCCCGAAACCCCGGTGTTCCACAAGGGCCGCGAGCTGTACGGGCTGTTCGAGGCCCGCACGGCCATCCGCGAGCACGGCCATGTGCTCGTCACCGAGGGCTACATGGACGTGGTGGCGCTGGCCCAGCTCGGGTTTCCGAACGCCGTGGCCTCGCTGGGCACGGCCTGCACGGCCGACCACGTGGCCAAGCTGTTCCGCTTCACCGACACGGTCATCTTCAGCTTCGACGGCGACGCCGCCGGCCGGCGCGCCGCGCGCAAGGCGCTCGAAGGCGCCCTGCCCTATGCCAGCGACACGCGCAGCGTGAAGTTCCTGTTCCTGCCCACCGAGCACGACCCCGACAGCTTCGTGCGCGCCCACGGCAGCGACGCTTTTGCCCGCCACATCGCCGAGGCCATGCCGCTGAGCCGCTTCCTCGTCGAAATCGCCAGCGAACAATGCGACCTCGGCACCCCCGAGGGCCGCGCCCACATGGCCAGCAACGCCCGCCACCTGTGGGAGCCGCTGCCCGATGGCGCGCTCAAGCGCCAGCTCCTGGGCGAGTTGGCCGCCCTGGCCCAACTCGACCCGCGCGACCTGGCCGACATCTGGACCCAGGGCGCGGCCCGCGACGCCGCCCGCTCGCGCCATGCACCGGCGACGGCCGCTGGCGATGGCCCGCACGGGGGCGGCCCGCACGCCGGACAGGGCGGAACCGGCCCCGCCCGCGCGCCGCGCCACGCCGCCCACAGAGACGCGCCCCGCGCCCCGGCCTGGCCGGGGGCGCAGCGCAGCGCCCGATCGGCCCCCGCGGGCCGCGCCGACCACGCGGCGCGGCTGCTGCTGTCGCACATGGGCTTTCTCGACGAGCTGGCGCACGAAGACCACGACGTGCTGTGCGCCCAGGACGCGCCCCACGGCCCGCTGTTCGCCTGGATCGAGCACCAGTTCCACGAGCACGGCGCGCAGCCCTGGGCCGTGCTGCGCGAGAGCCTGCGCGGCCATGCCTGCGAGGCGCTGGCCGAGCGCGTGATGACGGGCTCGCATGCCCAGACCGAGGGTGACACCCAGGAGCTGCGCATGGAATTGCGCGGCTTGCTCAACCGCATGCTGGCCGAGCAGCTGCGCCAGCAGGAAACCCAGGCCCTGGCCGCCGCCAGCACCGATCCGGGCGCCCTGCAGCGCTACCGGGCGTTGCAGGCGCGCCGCGTCGCGCTGGAGAAACTGGCGCACCCGCGCTCTTGAATTGCGCATCGCCGGTATAATGTAGGGTTTATCGGCAAGAGCGACAGCAGCACCTCCGGGCCGGGCCACCGTGACGAACGCGCACAACCGCCCACCACACCGCAAGGACTGCACACCAAATGTTCGCCCAGACATCTTGCCCCTGAGGGTTTACCCCTCGAACCGCGAAGGCCCTGCCTTTGCCGTGCCTCCCGCGCCGGGATCCGTGGCGCTTGCGTTTTCTTTGTTTCCTTTTTGAATCTGAGGTTGTACATGCCCGCTCAAAAGTCCGCGAAGTCGCCCAAGTCCACCCCCGGCACCGCCGCCAAGGCCGCTTCCGCAACCGCCAAGAAGCCACCAGCCAAGACTGCCGCGCCCGCCAAGAAGAGCGCCGCAGCCACCCCGGTGGCCCAGAAAGCCAAAACCGTGCCCGTGACCAAGCCCGCCGCCAAGACCCCCGCCGCAGAAGAAACCAAGACCCCCCGCGCCAAGGCCGCCGCCCCCGCCGAAGCCGAGGCCGCCGAAGCGCCCAAGAAGCGCCCCGGCCGCCCCGCCAAGGCCGCAGGCAGCGCCCCGGCCAAGACGCCCGCCAAGCGCGGCCGCAAGCCCAAGGCTGCCGCCGAGACCGCCGACGCTGACGACGCCGACCTGTCCGACATCGAATCCGATCTCGAAGGCGAAGTCGAGGAAACCCCCGAGGCTGCGGCCACGGTCGAGAAGGTCAAGCCCCTGCGCATGAAGATCAGCAAGGCGAAGGAACGCGCCTTGATGAAGGAATTCGGCCTGGACGAAACCGTCCTGTCCGAGGAAGACATGGCCAAGCGCCGCTCGCGCCTCAAGACCCTGATCAAGCTGGGCAAGACGCGCGGTTACCTGACGCACGGCGAAATCTCCGACCACCTGCCCGACAAGCTGATCGACGCCGAAACGCTGGAAGTCGTGATCTCCATGCTCAACGACATGGGCGTGGCCGTGTACGAGCAGACCCCGGACGCCGAAACCCTGCTGCTGACCAACACCGCGCAGACGGCCGCCACCGAGGAAGAGGCCGAGGAAGCCGCCGAAGCCGCCCTCTCCACCGTGGACAGTGAATTCGGCCGCACCACCGACCCGGTGCGCATGTACATGCGCGAAATGGGCACCGTCGAACTGCTGACGCGCGAAGGCGAAATCGAGATCGCCAAGCGCATCGAAGGCGGCCTGATGGCCATGATGGAGGCGATCAGCGCATCGCCCGCCACCATCGCCGAGATCCTGAACATGGGCGAGGAGATCCGCGAGGGCAAGGTCGTCATCTCCACCATCGTGGACGGCTTCTCCAACCCCAACGAGGCCGACGACTATGTGGCCGAGGAAGACTTCGACGAGTTCGACGAGGAAGACGACGACGACGGCAAGGGCGGCAGCAAGGCCCTGACCAAGAAGCTCGAAGAACTCAAGAACGAGGCCCTGCGCCGCTTCGACCGCATCCGCGAACTGTTCGAGAAGGTGCACAAGGCCTACGACAAGGAAGGCTACGGCACGCCCACCTACATGAAGGCCCAGCACGCCCTGTCGGCCGAGCTGATGACCATCCGCTTCACCGCCAAGACCATCGAGAAGCTGTGCGACATGGTGCGCGGTCAGGTGGACGACGTGCGCAAGAAGGAACGCGAGCTGCGCCGCATCATCGTGGACAAGTGCGGCATGCCCCAGGAAACCTTCATCAAGGACTTCCCCGCCAACCTGCTGAACCTCAAGTGGGTCGAGAAGCAGGCCCAGGCCGGCAAGCCCTGGAGCGCGGTGATGGCGCGCAACATTCCGCCGATCCAGGACCTGCAGCAAAAGCTCATGGACCTGCAGGCGCGCGTGGTCGTGCCGCTGGCCGAGCTCAAGGACATCAACAAGCGCATGAACGAGGGCGAAGCCACCTCGCGCGACGCCAAGAAGGAAATGATCGAGGCCAACCTGCGCCTCGTGATCTCCATCGCCAAGAAGTACACCAACCGGGGCCTGCAGTTCCTGGACCTGATCCAGGAAGGCAACATCGGCCTGATGAAGGCGGTGGACAAGTTCGAATACCGCCGCGGCTACAAGTTCTCGACCTACGCCACCTGGTGGATCCGCCAGGCCATCACGCGCTCGATTGCCGACCAGGCGCGCACCATCCGCATCCCGGTGCACATGATCGAGACCATCAACAAGATGAACCGCATCTCGCGCCAGCACCTGCAGGAATTCGGCTTCGAGCCCGACGCCTCCGTGCTGGCCGAGAAGATGGAGATCCCCGAGGACAAGATCCGCAAGATCATGAAGATCGCCAAGGAGCCGATCTCCATGGAAACGCCCATCGGCGACGACGACGACAGCCACCTGGGCGACTTCATCGAGGACGGCGCCAACACCGCCCCCATCGACGCCGCCATGCAGGCCGGCCTGCGCGACGTGGTCAAGGACATCCTTGACGGCCTCACGCCGCGCGAGGCCAAGGTGCTGCGCATGCGCTTCGGCATCGAGATGTCCACCGACCACACGCTGGAGGAAGTGGGCAAGCAGTTCGACGTGACGCGCGAACGCATCCGCCAGATCGAGGCCAAGGCGCTACGCAAGCTCAAGCACCCCAGCCGCAGCGACAAGCTGCGCAGCTTCATCGACTCGCTGTAAGCACGCGCGACCCGCAAGCCCGGCCCCGCCATCGGGGGGCCGGGCTTTTTTGCGCCCACCGGACGGAACCACCCGCATGACCCTCGACTACCCCTGGCTCTACGACACGGTACGAGCGCGCTTCGACTCCGACGAAGCCCTGGAGGCTTTCCTGCCCCGGGCACTCACCCCCGAGGAACTGCGGCGCAAGGGCGATGACCGCTATCTTTCCGCCATGAGCCAGCGGGTGTTCCAGGCGGGCATGCAGCACACGGTGGTTGACGCCAAGTGGCCGGCATTTGAGCAGGCCTTCGCGGGCTTCGCCCCGGAGCAAATGGCGCGGCTCGGCCCGGAACACATCGAAGGCCACATGCAGAATGCCCGGCTCATCCGCGACCGCGCCAAGCTGCAAACCATCCCCCAGAACGCCCGGTTCATCCTGGACATCCGCCAGGAACAGGGTTGCAGTTTTGGCGCCTTCATCGCCGACTGGCCCGGCACCGACACCATCGGCCTGTGGCGCCTGCTGGCCGAGCGCGGCGCGCGCCTGGGCGGGCGCTCGGCGGCCGGGTTCCTGCGCCTGGCCGGCAAGGACAGCTTCCTGCTGACCAGCGACGTGGTGGCCCGCCTGGTGGCCGCAGGCATCCTCACCCGCACGCCCACCAGCCAGCGCGACCTGCAAGCGGTCCAGGAGGCTTTCAATGGACTGCAGCAACGCTCGGGCCGGCCGCTGTGCCAGCTCTCGGCCCTGCTGGCCTTGAGCATCAATCCGGGGTTCTGACAAAAAACCCCACCCCACGCGCCGAAACGCTATCAAAAAGAGAGCTATCCGCGCTTTACTGGCAAGCGCTGCAGGCCAAAAAACCTTGAATCAGGCCACGGCCGCGCCGTCGTGCAGCGCCCGCACCTGTTCGGGCGTGTAGCCCAGGCCCTCCAGCAGCGCCTGCGTATGCTCGCCGCGCCGGGGCGGCTGCAGGCGCACGCCCAGGCGCTGGCCGTCCATGCGCAGCGGGAACAGCGTGGTGCGCGCGGTCTGCCCGGCGCGCTCGCCGTCGGGCAGGGTGATGTCGGCCAGGCCGCCCGTGGCGTTGAGGTGCGGATCGTCGTAGAGCTGCTCGGGCCGCAGAATGGGCGCGTAGGGCAGGCCGTTGCGCTCGAACAGCTCGGACAGCTCGGCCGCCGTGCGCGAGGCCAGGCGCTGGCGCAGCTCGGGCAACATGGTGGCCCGCGCCCGCACGCGGTCGTTGTTGGTGGCCAGCAGCGGGTCGGCCTGCAGGTCGGCAAAGCCCAGCGCTTCGCAGAAGGTGTTCCACTGCGCGTCGCTCACGGCGGCCAGGAAGATCTGTTCGCCGTCCTTCACGCTGAACACGTCGTACAGGCCCCAGGACGAGATGCGCTCGGGCATGGGCGCCGCCGGCTGGCCGGTCACGGCGTACTGCAGCATGTGCTGGCCGACGAGGAAGACGTTGTTCTCGTACAGCGCCGAGTCGATCTCCTGCCCGCGCCCGGTGATGCCGCGCTGCATCAGCGCGGCCATGGCGCCGATGGCGCCGAACATGCCGCCCATGATGTCGTTCACGCTGGAGCCCGCGCGCAGCGGGTCGCCGGGGCGGCCGGTCATGTAGGCCAGCCCGCCCATCATCTGCACCACCTCGTCGAGCGCCGTGCGGTGCTCGTAGGGGCCGGGCAGGAAGCCGGTGTGGTTGACGTAGATGAGGCGCGGGTTCTCCGCGCACAGGCCCGCGTAGTCCAGCCCGTACTTGGCCAGCGCGCCGGGCTTGAAGTTCTGCAGCACCACGTCGGCCGACAACGCCAGCTTGCGCGCCACGGCCTGGCCCTCGGGATGGCGCAGGTCGATGGCGATGCTCTTCTTGTTGCGGTTGAACAGCGGAAAGAACCCCGCCCCGGCGCCCAGCAGGTGGCGCGTGCGGTCACCCTCGATGGGCTCCACCTTGATGACCTCCGCGCCCAGGTCGGCCAGCACCATGCCGCAGGTCGGCCCCATGACCATGTGGGAGAACTCGACGACCCGCAGGCCCTGCAGCGGCAACGGGCCGGCGGCGGGCGCGGGGGTGGCGGGAAGAGGCGCGATGGTGGCGTGGCTCATGCGAACAGCGTGGTGGTGGCGAGGGGGGCGCAGCGGCGGCGAGGGAAAACCCGGCCGCTGGAGGCTGCCATCCTAGACCAATCCGTGGCAGCCCCACAACACTTTCAGCGTTTCCACGGCATTCACGGACCCAGCGCCCTGCAGGTATATGTTTGGAGCTATTAAACTTGTAGCAAAATCGGTTCGGCGCTATAGTCCGCCCAGCGCCCCAGGCGCCCGGCTCGCGCCGTACCGCCGCCCATCACCCCTTGCGCAAGGAGAAGCTTCATGAGCTCCAAAGAAAACGCCGCCATCCACCAGCTGTTCGAACGGCTCGAATGCCGCTACGCACTGCGCGTGCTGTGGGCCCTGCGGGACGGGCATCCGCAAACCTTCCGCCTGCTGCAGGACAGCGTGGGCGGCATCACGCCCAACACGCTCAACACCCGCATCAAGGAACTGCGCGAGGCCGGCCTGATCGACCATGGCAGCGACGGCTACGCCGTCACCCCCTCGGGCAGCGACCTGCTCAAGCGCCTGAACGACGTGCAGGCCTTCGCCAACCGCTGGGTGGCCAGCCGGGCCAAGAAGTAAACCCGTCGCCGGTGCCGCAGCGGCGGCACCGTGATTCACAGCAAAAAGCCTCTAGCGCTCATCCACAAAGCGCCTGAAGCTATTATTTATATAGCAAACAATCAAGGAAACATCCATGGCGCTCACCACCACCGCATCGGGCCTGCAGTACGAGGACACCACCACCGGCGAAGGCGCCGAGGCCACGCGCGGCAGCCAGGTCACCGTGCACTACACGGGCTGGCTCTACAACGATGGCGTGCAGGGTGCCAAGTTCGATTCCAGCCGTGACCGCAACGACCCGTTCGTCTTCGGCCTGGGCGCCGGCATGGTCATCAAGGGCTGGGACGAAGGCGTGCAAGGCATGAAGGTGGGCGGCCAGCGCACGCTCATCATCCCGGCGGCCCTGGGCTATGGCGCACGCGGCGCCGGCGGCGTGATCCCCCCCAATGCCACGCTGAAGTTCGACGTCGAACTGCTCAAGGTCGGCCGCTGAGGCGCCCTTCCCCACCCATGAAAAAAGCGGCCACGGCCGCTTTTTTCATGGGAACGGGGCAGGGAGGCTCAGCCAAACAGCGCCACGTCCAGGCGCGCGTACTTGGCGTCGCCCACGGCCTCGCGGATCTTGGGGGCCAGGGCCGCCAGCTGGTCGAAGCTGCCGGCGCCCTCGATGGCCAGGTTGAGGCGGAAACCGCGCAGCCCCAGGTCGGCCGTGAGTTCGGTGGCGATGGGATAGGCCTCCTGGTAGCGCTCCTGGGCCGAGCGCCCGCTGCCCTGGGTGCCGGACGCCTCGGGCTCCGCCGAGGCCACGGCAGCGCCGGCCGCCCCGGCGGCACCGGGAGGAGGTGCGAGCAGGCCCTGGTCGATCATGGTCTGCACGTCGTCCTGGGTGATGCCCATCGCCGCCGTCGCGGCCAACACCTGCTCGGCGGTGCGCTTGCCGTCGAACAGGATGAACGCCGAACGCTGGCGCTGCGTGAGAACGCCTTGGCGATCCTTCAGGGAATCGAGCCCCGCCTGGGTTTTGACAAGTAGCATTTGTTCCTTTGCGGCCCCGCCTGCGCGGCCCGGGCAGGCGGGCAGGCGTTTCCGTATCAACCGTTCGGTTCAGATTGACAGATATGCAACCATCTGTGAACCGGGGTTTTCCATACGCGCCGCGGCGGCGGCCGGAGGTCAGATTTCGGAACGGATCACCGGCTGGGGCGGCGCCGGCCGGGTCAGCCAGCTCACCAGCCCGGCCGAGACCAGCCCGGCGGGCACGCCGAAGACACCGGCCGAGATCGGCTGGATGCCGAACCACAGGCCATCGGCCAGCAGCCACGGCGGCAGCGCGGCGCGCAGGCCCGGCACATGCGAGAGCATGTAGTACATGGCCACGCCCAGCCCGCAGAGCATGCCGGCCACCGCCCCCTGGCGCGTGGTGCCGCGCCAGAAGATGCCCAGCACCATCACCGGAACGAAGGCCGAGCCCGCCAGCGAGAACGACGCCGTCACCAGCGGCAGGATGTCGGATGGCTTGAGCGCCGCCACGAAGGCCGCCGCCAGCGCCACGGCCAGCAGGGTGAACTTGGTCAGAATCACGCGCTGCTCGGGCGAGGCGTTGCGGGGCCGGTCCTGGAAATACAGGTCGCGCACCAGCGCGTTGCTGATGGTCAGCAGCAGGCCGTCGGCGGTGGACAGCGCCGCCGCCAGCCCGCCCGCCGCCACCAGACCCGAGACCACGTAGGGCAGGCCGCCCAGCTCGGGCGTGGCCAGCATGATGAGGTCGGCCCCCAGGCGGATCTCGCCGAACTGCACGATGCCGTCGCCATTGACATCCTCGATGGACAGCAGCGAGGCATCGACCCGCGACCACTGCGCGATCCAGTTGGGCAACTGGTCGAAGCTGCTGCCCACCAGGTTGTTCATGACCTCGAACTTCACCAGCACGGCCAGGGCGGGCGCGCTGAGGTACAGCAGCGCGATGAAGAACAGCGACCAGGCCACCGAGGCGCGCGCGCCCGCCACGGTGGGCGAGGTGTAGTAGCGCGTGAGCAGGTGCGGCAGCCCGGCCGTGCCCACCATCAGGCAGAACATCAGGGCCAGGAAATTGCGCCGCGTTTCGGTGTAGCTCTGCTGCTCCTCGGGCGTGCCGTCGGGGTAGCCGGCGAAGGCATGGCTGTGCGGCGGCAGGCCGCCCAGGGGCTGGGCACGGGCGTAGTTCTCGTGCATCTGACGCGTCCAGCGCTCGCGCGCCGCCTCGGCGTCGCGCGGCAGCGCGGCCAGTTCGCGGCTGGCGGCGACGATGAGGCCGACATCAACGTTCTGCGCGCGCAGGCGGCGGATCTTGTCCTGGATCGCCATGCGCTCGTCCTCCAGCGCCGCCTCCACGTTCTGCAGCCGCGCCTCGTAGTCGCGCGCGCGCTCCAGGTAGGCGGCCACCACCTGGTATTCGGCGGGCGAGGCCAGCAACTGCGCCTCCAGATCGGCGATTTTGCCCACCTGCTTGCCGTAGATGAAGGGCGCGACCGGGTTGCCCAGCTGCTTGTAGGCCAGCCACGACACCGGAATCAGGAAGGCCAGCAGCACCACCACGTACTGCGCCACCTGCGTCCAGGTGATGGCGCGCATGCCCCCCAGGAAGGAGCACAGCAGCACGCCGCCCAGGCCCAGCATGATGCCGATCTCGAACTGCACGCCGGTCAGGCGCGAGGCGATCAGGCCCACGCCGTAGATCTGCGCCACCACGTAGATGAACGAGCACACCACGGCCGCCAGCGCGGCGATGACGCGCGGCCAGCGCCCGCCGAAGCGCACATGGAAGAAATCGGGCACGGTGTAGAGGCCCATGGCGCGCAGGTGCGGCGCCACCAGGATGGCCACCAGGCAGAAGCCCCCGGTCCAGCCCAGCAGGTAGGCCAGGCCGCCCGCGTGGCCCGGCGTGCCCGAGAAGCCCTGCAGGTACAGCGCGCCGGAGAGGCTGATGAACGAGGCCGCGCTCATCCAGTCGGCGGCGGAAGCCATGCCGTTGTACATGGGCGGGATGCGGCGGCCCGCCACGTAGTATTCCTCGGCGTCCGTCGTTCGGCCGTAGACGCCGATGCCGGCATAGACCATGACGGAGAGGAACAGGAAGATCGGCCCGATCCAGTGGCGCGACAGCCCCTGGCTTTCGGCCCAGGTCATCAGCAGCAGGAAGGCCAGCAGCCCCGCAACGTACAGCGCCAGGATGCGGTGCAGGCGCCAGAGATAGGACCGGTCGGTGCCGGCCTTGCCGTGCTCAGCCATCGTGACGCGCGGTCTCCGCCTTCGCGGCGGCGGCGCGCTCCGCGTCCTGCCGCTCGAAACGGTTCATCGCCCAGCAGTAGATCACCACGATGGCGATGAACACCAGCACCCCGCCCTGCGCGGCCACCCAGTAGCCCACGGGCCAGGAGCCCACCACGAGCGACTCCAGGTCACGGGCGAAGTACATGGCGACGAAGGACACCAGCGCCCACGCCAGCAGCAGGCCCGCCTTGAGCCAGAGGTGGCGCACATCGTGCAGGTCCGGCGGGAACGGCCCCGCCATTTCCGGCGCGGAGGGCTGCTGCGGCTGCATGGCGGGCGTGGGTGCGGTGCCTGGGCGTCAGCCCGCCAGTTGCTGCCAGGTGGCGATCACGCTGTCCGGGTTGAGCGAGATGGAAGTGATGCCTTCCTTGGCCAGCCACTGGGCGAAGTCGGGGTGGTCGCTGGGGCCCTGGCCGCAGATGCCGATGTACTTGCCCTGCGCGCGGCAGGCCTTGATGGCCAGGTGGATCAGCGCCTCGACGGCCGGGTCGCGCTCGTCGAAGTCCTGCGCCAGCAGCTCCAGGCCCGAGTCGCGGTCCAGGCCCAGGGTGAGCTGGGTCAGGTCGTTCGAGCCGATGGAGAAGCCGTCGAAGAACTCCAGGAAGCGCTCGGCCAGGATGGCGTTGCTCGGGATCTCGCACATCATGATGAGCTTGAGCTCGTTCTCGCCGCGCTTGAGGCCATGCTGCGCCAGCAGCTGCGTCACGCGCTCGGCCTGGCCCAGCGTGCGCACGAAGGGCACCATCACCTGCACGTTGGTCAGGCCCATGTCGTTGCGCACGCGCTTGAGCGCCTCGCACTCCATGGCGAAGGCCTCGCCGAAGTCCGCGCTCACATAGCGCGCCGCGCCACGGAAGCCCAGCATGGGGTTTTCTTCCTCGGGCTCGTAGCGGCTGCCGCCGATGAGCTTGCGGTATTCATTGGACTTGAAGTCCGACAGGCGCACGATGACCGGCTTGGGCCAGAAGGCCGCCGCGATGGTGGCCACGCCCTCGGCCACCTTGTCCACGTAGAAGGCACGGGGCGAGGCATGGCCGCGCGCCACGGATTCCACGGCCTTCTTCAGGTCGGCATCCACCGCCGGGTAGTCCAGGATGGCCTTGGGGTGCACGCCGATGTTGTTGTTGATGATGAACTCCAGCCGCGCCAGGCCCACGCCCTCGTTGGGCAGCTGGGCAAAGTCGAACGCGAGCTGCGGGTTGCCCACGTTCATCATGATCTTGGTCTGGATGGGCGGCATGGTGCCGCGCTGCACCTCGGTGACCTCGGTTTCCAGCAGGCCGTCGTAGATGCGGCCGGTGTCGCCTTCGGCGCAGCTCACGGTGACCAGGGTGCCGTCCAGCAGCTTGTCGGTGGCGTTGCCGCAGCCCACCACGGCCGGGATGCCCAGCTCGCGCGCGATGATGGCGGCGTGGCAGGTGCGCCCGCCCCGGTTCGTGACGATGGCGCTGGCGCGCTTCATCACGGGCTCCCAGTTCGGGTCGGTCATGTCGGTGACGAGCACGTCGCCGGGCTGCACCTTGTCCATCTCGGAAATGTTGTGCACCAGGCGCACCGGGCCGGTGCCGATCTTCTGGCCGATGGCGCGGCCCTCGGCCAGCACCGTGCCCGTGCCCTTGAGCTTGTAGCGCAGCTCGGCCTGGCCCTGGACCTGGCTCTTCACGGTCTCGGGGCGGGCCTGCAGGATGTAGAGCAGGCCGTCCTCGCCGTCCTTGCCCCATTCGATGTCCATGGGGCGGCCGTAGTGCTGCTCGATCACCAGCGCGTACTGCGCCAGCTGCTGCACGTCGGCGTCGGTGAGCGAATAGCGGTTGCGCAACTCGGTGGGCACGTCGGTGGTCTTGACCAGCTTGCCGGTGGCCTTCTTCTCGTCGGGCGTGGAGAACACCATCTGGACCAGCTTGCTGCCCAGGTTGCGGCGGATCACGGCCTGCTTGCCGGCCTTGAGCATGGGCTTGTGCACGTAAAACTCGTCGGGGTTCACGGCGCCCTGCACCACCGTCTCGCCCAGGCCGTAGCTGCTGGTGATGAACACCACGTCTTCAAAGCCCGATTCGGTGTCGATGGTGAACATCACGCCGGCCGTGCCCAGGTCGGAGCGCACCATGCGCTGCACGCCGGCCGACAGGGCCACCACGTCGTGGGCGAAGCCCTTGTGCACGCGGTAGCTGATGGCGCGGTCGTTGTAGAGGGAGGCAAACACCTCCTTCATCTTGTGCAGCACCTCGTCGGCGCCATGCACGTTCAGGAAGGTTTCCTGCTGGCCGGCGAAGGACGCGTCGGGCAGGTCTTCCGCCGTGGCGGACGAGCGCACGGCGAAGCTGGCATGCGGATTGCCCGCCGACAGGCGCGCGAATTCCTCGCGGATGGCTTTTTCCAGATCGGCCGGGAAAGGCTGAGCCTCCACCAGGGCACGAATCTCGGCGCCCACCTGCGCCAGCGCGCGTACGTCCTCGGTGTCGAGGGCGGCCAGCTTGGCGCTGATCTTGTCGGCCAGGCCGTCGTAGGCCAGGAATTCGCGGAAGGCATGGGCCGTGGTGGCGAAGCCCGTGGGCACGCGCACGCCCTGGGGCAGCTGCGAGATCATCTCGCCGAGGCTGGCGTTCTTGCCGCCAACGACCTCGACGTCGGTCATTCTCAGGTTTTCAAACGGAACGACCAGGGCGGTCGCGTTGAAGAGTGCAGACATGGGAAAGCTCCAGAAGTTGAAACTGGGTCTGCGCCCATGCCCATAAGGAGCAATGGGCGGGCATCCACGCGCGGGGCTCGGCTTTGTCGTTGTGGTTGTAGGCCAGCGGCGCGCATGGTGAGAATTCGGATAATGGGCGCAATTGTAGGCCCGGGCTTCTGGCAACGGGCTGACGCTTTAAAAAGGGCCTCCATGCACTCGCGCACCGTATTTTTTGTCTCCGACGGCACCGGCATCACCGCCGAAACCTTTGGCAACGCCATCCTGGCACAGTTTGAAATGGTGCCCAGGCATGTGCGCCTGCCCTTCATCGACACCGTGGACAAGGCGCACCAGGCCGTGCGCCAGATCAACCACACGGCCGAGCTGGAGGGGCGCAAGTGCATCGTCTTCACCACGCTGGTGAACATGGAGGTGCTCAAGGTCATCCAGGAAGGCTGCAAGGGCATGCTGCTGGACATGTTCGGCACCTTCGTGCACCCGCTGGAGATGGAGCTGGGCATCAAATCACACCACCGCGTAGGGCGCTTCTCGGACATCAGCAAGAGCAAGGAGTACCACGACCGCATCGAGGCCATCAACTTCAGCCTGGCCCACGATGACGGGCAGACGCACCACGATCTCGAAGGCGCCGATGTGATCCTGGTGGGCGTGAGCCGCAGCGGCAAGACCCCCACCAGCCTGTACCTGGCCATGCAGCACGGCCTGAAGGCCGCCAACTACCCGCTGATCCCCGAGGACTTCGAACGCCGCCAGCTCCCGCCCGCGCTGGTGCCGCACCGCAAGAAGATTTTCGGCCTGACCATCAGCCCCGAGCGCCTGTCCGAGATCCGCAGCGAACGCCGCCCCGACTCACGCTACGCCAGCCTGCAGAACTGCCGCCACGAGGTGGCCGAGGCCGAGGCCATGATGCGCCGCGCGGGCATCCGCTGGCTGTCGTCCACCACCAAGTCCATCGAGGAAATCGCCACGACCATCCTGCAGGAGATCCGGCCGGAGCGGTTGGTGTACTGAGGGCGGGGGCGGCGGCTTGCCGGCTGGGGCTCATCGCATTGCCGCATCCTGAGCAAAAACCGGCCGCAGCGCTTATTTAATAAGCGCTAGAAGCTATCAATACGAGAGCAAAATCCTGCTCGATGCGGCATGGGCGGCAAGTGCGGTCGAGACAGGCTGAGGATCGGCAGTCATCGAGAGGCAACTGGTTTCTGCCCGTTGTGGTCCTTCCGCTCGCGAGCGTGACTGGCAGGTCTGAATGAATGGAATGGACGCAGTTTGCGAGCAAGCCTGCGGTGGCAACCGTACACAAGTGACTGCACCGACCGTTGAGGTCACGGCGAATGATGAAAACCAATCTGGAGGGATCGGAGCTTGTTCGAAAGCATCGTACTTAGGAGTAGCGAGGACGCTGGAAACATTACGCTGGGCGCCATCGCGGAGGCGCTTCTCTTCTACCAAAACACTCGCATCGTTGTCGGGCATGGAACACTGGTTTCGTTTGCGCGAGACGGCAGCCTTAGCGAAATCTTGGCGCTTGTGAAAGAGAAGCGCCTACAGGCTGTGCATTGTGAGGAGACCTTAGCCACCATTACGCACTCGCATGGCGTATTTCAGGCGCATGATTTCGGCGCAATCACGCTGATTGGCAACGAGGAAGTGCGCGGAAGGAACCGGGCAGAACGGATCGAGATCAGTTTGCGCAAAAGCGGCCTCGACGCACTTAAGGCGAAGGCTCAAGCGCAAGCTTTTGTCGATCTAGTTCCTTTGAAGAGCTTGGAGAAAGATGACTATGTAAAGGGCGGCATCCCAAATGCAGCTCGCATGGATGCGAAAGATCGCGCGACCCTGAAAGGGCTCCTGCGTGCAGGACTCGCCGTAGTACCTGGCGGATACGACGCGGGAGACAGTCTTGAGGCTGACTATGTCCTCAGCGACCTAGGCTATTTTCTGTTTACCAATGTTGACTTCGCAGCGGTCAACAAGCGCAGGGCGAGTATGAATCCTGTGCTTGAGCCGCTGACGCCAGCCGCGTTGCTCAATCTCATCTTGTGGTCGCGAGCGGACATGCACTTGGCAGCGTTCTACGGGGGAGATTTCATTACGACAACTGCAAATTCGGCGCTGGTTCGGTGGAGGCAAGCGCACTTGTTCGAACGCGCAGACCGAAATCGTGAAACACGGGAGCAATTCTCGGAACTTGTTCTTGCCGACTACCCAAGCATTCGAGAGGTCATCGACAGCGGAGAACGATCATTTGCTGAGTTCTTGAAGGTCTTGGACAAAGCACACAAGTTCAAAGCTTGGTTGACGAAAACAAATCCGGATCAGAAGCTGATCAGCCAGTACATCGAAGCTTTGAAGGCAGACACATGGGCCGACAAGGCGCCAGTCAAGGCACTTCGCTATCTGTTCTCACTTGGAACCGGCTACGTCGATCCAACCGGAGGCATGGTTTCCGGCGCTGCAGACGCCTTTCTATTAGACCGATTCATGAAAGGATGGCGGCCAAATCACTTCGTCGATGACCGACTTAAACCTTTTCTAAGTTGGAAAGGCGAAGCATGAGCGATTGGGATTTTCTGTACGAGATGCACGACCGTGGCTATAGCGCCGACGAGATCGCTAATGCTGCGGGTGCTGGGGTAGCACCTTGGGAGTGGGAGCACATCGACAGAGAGTGGGTGGACGCCCAACTTGAAGACCAACCTGAGGAGGATGCACACTCGGTTGAGCCCGCCCGGAGCAGAGAGGGCTTTCCGTTCAGCGTCCTTGAGCAGACGGAAATCTTCCAAGACTTGGTTGACTGCGCGGCGCGCCACTTCGAAAACACAGGCCGATACCTACAGGTCTGGGGCGAACTCGGAGAAATCTACGCGGAGATCAAGTTTGGACTTCGCCGCCATGCGACCCACGCACCCGGCTCTGACGGAACGATTGGCGGTAAGCTTGTCGAGGTTAAGACAATCTCACCAGAGAAGACAAGCGACCGTGTACTGGTCAAGCGTCAAGGAAACTTTGAGCAGTTGCTGATCGTTCGCATTGATCAGGACTTCCAGTTCCAGGGCAAGCTCATCGACCGCAGCGAGCTAAAGGGTGGCGCTGGAAAGTTCCTTCAAGGACGACTGAAGGGAGACTAGACCGCTTTTTTACACCCAGCCAAACCGGTCTTGCCCAGAAACTTTGTCTGTTGCAGCGAGCAACGGTGTCCGATGTAGCGGATGGCATCCTTGCAGCGCCTGGGGCATTTGGCATGCTGAATTCTGAGTCAATGCCGCAGTCCGTTGCCTAAGGTCTTCACAGGCATCCGCTTTCAGCCTTGAGCCACCGCCGGTTTTTTTTCATTCTGAGGGTCGGTTGCGGCCGTGAACCGCCATCGCACCAATAACTATGCCCCCGGAAAATCCGCGTTCAAGCCATCCATACGATGGCTAATAGCGCTCCTAACACAATAGCTGCTGGCGCTTATTTGATAATCGCTTGAGCCCTATTTCATCAAAAACCCAAGCTACGGCCGTTGCCAACCGGCAATACAGGTCCCAGCGCGACGGTCCCGCCGCGATCGCCCCCTAACCGCGCTAGCGCTCCACCGGCAACAACCGCTGCACCAGCGGATGCAGCACCTTCTTGCGCGCGCCAATCGCGAAGAAGTGCTCCTCGACGCCCTCGCAGGCGCCCACGCGCCTCACGCCATGCAGGGCCGTCAGGTCATCGTGCACCAGGCTGGCCATCGGAAAGACGCCCATGCCTGCCGCGCCGAAGGTCTTGAGCAAGGCGCTGTCCTCGAACTCGCCGGTCACGTTCGGCGTGATCGCCATGCGCTCGAACCACTGGTCGAGCCGGGCGCGCACGGCGGCATGGCTGGTGGGCAGCAGCACGGGCACCTTGGCCAGGGATTGCGGAAAGCCCCGGCGGGCCCCCGCGTACAGCGACGGGGGCGCGTACCAGGCCAGCGCCGACGAGCCCAGCGAATGGCTGTAGACCTTGAGGTTGGGGTTGGGTGGCGCGGGGCGGTCGGCGATGACCACATCAAGCCGGTGCAGCGCCAAATCGCCCAGCAAGTCCTCGAACTCGTCCACCAGGCACAGCAGCCGCAGGTGCGGCTCCTGCATCACCGGCTGCAGCAGGCTGCGGACCGCCAGCTTGGGCAGCTCGTCGGAGATGCCCACCACCAGGCGCACGGTGGGCGAGCCCACGGCGTCGCGCAGCGCGGCCGGCAGTTGCTCGCCCAATTGGAAGATTTGCTCGGCCTGGCGCAGGGCGGCGACCCCTGCGTCGGTGAGGGCCACGCCGCGCCCCGCAGGCTTGAGCAAGGCATAGCCGAGGGAGCGCTCCAACTCACGCACTTGCGTGCTCACGGTCTGCACGGCCATGCCCAGGCGTTCCGCAGCGCGCGCCATGCCGCCTTCCTTGGCGACGACCCAGAAGTAGTACAGGTGCCGGTAGCTGAAGTCGGGACTCATGGTCCGGTTTTTCAGAACTGTTGTTTCTTGATTATCTGCTTTCACAAACTAGCCGCATCACTATCGTTGGGCCCAGGGCCTGTTCGCAGACGAGCCGCCCATCCCACGAACCTGCAGGAGAAAAGCCATGTTGAGAGTCCTTGTTCCAGCGGATGGTTCGCCCAATTCGCAGCACGGCATACGCCACGTGATCGGCGAGTTCATGAAGAACCATGAGCTTGAAATCCATGTCCTGAACGTGCAGCCGCCATTCCCCCGGCTGGTCAGCGACTTCACCAGCCGGCAGGACCGCAGGGAGTTCCATGAGGAGCAGGCCGAGCTGGCGCTCGCGTCCGTCCGGCAGACGCTGGACGCCGCTGGCGTGCCCTACACCGTCCATTCCGAGGTGGGCGACAAGGCCGACTGCATCGTGGAGGCGGCGCGCCGGCTCCAGTGCGATTGCATCGTCATGAGCACGGCGCGCAAGAGTTCGCTGGTCCGCCTGGTGGAGAACTCGGTCACCAACCAGGTGATCGAGCGCACGACCGTGCCCGTGGAGGTGATTGCCGGCGAGCCTCCCTCGGCGCTGGAGCGCGTGGGCATTCCGGCGGGCCTGGGCGCGGGCATCGCCGTGCTGTGGATGGCCGCCAGCTGAGAAGGTATGAACCCCATCGAATCCCTGGCCACGGGCCCGATGTGGGCCGGCTTCATCGTCTTCGTGCTGGCGATGCTGGCCCTGGATTTGTTCGTGCTCGGCGGCAACAAGGCCCACCGCGTTTCGGCCAAGGAGGCCGCGGGCTGGGCCACGGCCTGGGTGGCCCTGGCCAGCACGTTTGGCGCCCTGCTGTGGTGGTACCTGGACGGCGTGGCCGGCCGCGAGGTCGCCAACCGCAAGGCGCTGGAGTTTTTCACCGGCTACCTGATCGAGCAGGCCTTGTCGGTGGACAACATGTTCGTGTTCGTGATGATCTTCGGCTACTTCGCCGTTCCGCCGGAGCTGCAGCGCCGCGTGCTGCTGTATGGCGTGCTGGGCGCGATCATCATGCGCGCCGCGATGATCCTGGGCGGTGTCTGGCTGGTGTCGCAGTTCGCCTGGGTGCTGTACGTGTTCGGCCTGTTCCTCGTGGTGACGGGCGTCAAGATGCTGCTCATGGCCGACCAGAAGCCCGACCTGGAGAAGAACCCCTTGCTGCGCTGGCTGCGCGGCCACATGCGCATCACGCCGGGGTTTCACGGCCAGGCCTTCTTCGTGCGCATCGACGGGGTGCGGCACGCGACGCCGATGTTCCTGGTGCTCATGATGATCGAGGCCAGCGACCTGGTCTTTGCCGTGGACAGCATCCCGGCCATCTTCGCGGTCACCACCGACCCGTTCATCGTGTTCACGTCCAACATCTTCGCCGTGATGGGCCTGCGGGCGCTGTACTTTCTGCTGGCCGACATGGCCGAGCGCTTTCACCTGCTCAAATACGGCCTGGCCCTGGTGCTGGTCTATATCGGCGGGAAGATGCTGGCCATGCCCTGGTTCCACATGCCGGTGCAGTGGTCGCTGCTGATCGTGGGCTTGATCATCCTGATCTCCGTGGTTCTCAGCCTCAGGCTCTCCGGCAACAAAACCTCCAGGAGCACCTTATGACCCCTGCGGCCATGCCCGACAACATGCCGGCGCCCGGCCTCGAACGGCGCGACGGCATGGGCCGGCTCGTCGCCGTCACCTGGCACGGCACCGGAACCCATGCCGCCCACGGCAGCGCGCGCTGGCTGGTGGCGGTCGATGGCTCCGCCTGCTCGTCGCGCGCCGTCGCGATGGCGGCGCGCCTGGCGGCGCTGGCGCCGGGCGCCGAGGTGGACCTGGTGCATGTCCAATCCTGGCTGAGCAAGGAGGCGGCGGAGACCGGGCTGGCGCGCGGCGGCTGGGCCGCCACGGCCCAGGCCCGCCAACTGCTCGACGCGGCGGGCCTGCGCTGGCGCCTGCATGCCGTCATGGGCGAAACAGCGCCCGAAATCGTGGGCCTGGCCGAGGCACTGGGCAGCCACGGCATCGCCATGGGTTCGCACGGGCTGACCGCCGCCGCGTCCGTGCTGCTGGGCTCCGTGGCCTACAAGGTCTTGCACTTGGCCGGGATACCCATCCTCATCGTGCGTTGAGTCCCGCGCACAGCGCGGCGGTGCGCCATGCCGCCATGCGCCCGCATGAAAGGGCGATGCCCCATGGCCGCCATTAGCTATTAATTTGATAGCTAATGGCGCTTACCCACAGGCCCCTGGAGTCCGTTTTTGTTCACACCCTGGGGGCTCCCGGCCCCTGCCAGCGCGCCACGATGCCCTGCAGCAGCACATCAAGCATGAGGTCCAGGTGCTCGGGCACGCCCTGGCGGTTGATCCAGGGGTCGTCGCCGGTGCAGATGCGCAGCGCCACCAGGCCGTGCAGGCTTTCCCAGACCATCTGGGCCACGGTTTCCACCTCCTGTTGTGCCAGCGCCATGCCGTGCTCGTCCAGCATGCCGGCCACCAGGGCGCAGACCAGCGCATAGGCGTCCTCCGACACATTGCCCTGCTCGATGCTCGAATCCTCGATGGCCGAGGGCGGGCGGCGCTCCATGAACACCAGCCGGTACTGCAGGGGGTGCGCGATGCCGTGCGCCACATAGGCATGGGCCACGCGCCGGAGCTTGCCGGTGGCGCCGCCCTCGCCCTCGCTGGCTTCGAGCAGGTGGCGCGAGAGCTTCTTGAGGTCGCGGTCCACCGACTGCGCGATCAGCGCCGCCTTGTCCGGGAACAGCGCGTAGACCATGGTGGTGGACGCGCCCACGGCGTCGGCCACCGCGCGCATGGTCACGGCCTGCACACCGCCTTTTTGCAGCAGCTTGCGCACCGCCGCCAGCATGGCATTGCGGCGCTGCGATGCCTCGCGCTCGCGCAATTGCTTGCGCCCTGGCGGCTTCGCCGCGCCCTTGGTGTCTGCCTGTCTTGCCTTCGCGTTCAAACCACTCCCCTTGCAGCGCCCCCAACCCGGGGGCGCCAGATGACGTCATCCCAAGCATAGCGCCAGCCTGACGTTCCCGCTTGCCACGGCCCCCTGGAACAAACCCCAATAAAAAACATTGTTTTTTTTGAGATCATTGTTTTCATGAAGTTCCACGAACCTGCCACGCCACCCGCGCGGCCCGCCACGGCGGCGCCCGGGCGGGCGCTCGGGCCGCTGCTGGCGCTGTGCCTGCTGGCCGGCTGCGCGCAGCGCGAGACCCCGCCCACGCCCCAGGAGCTGGCCCGCGCGCAGCAGATGCGCCCGGCCGATCCCGCCCTCGCCAACGCCTACGAACGCTCCTGCATGCTCTGCCACGCCCAGGCCGGCAGCGGCGCCCCGCTGACCGGGGCCGCCAGCGCCTGGGCCCCGCGCCTGCGCCAGGGCATGGACACCCTGCTGGCCCGCACCGAAAACGGCTTCAACGCCATGCCTGCGCGCGGCCAGTGCGCCGATTGCAGCGCGCAAGACCTGCGCGCCCTCATCGCCTTCATGGCCCAAAGCCCCACCCCATGACACCTCCCGCCCCCACCGACTCCGGCCGCCGCGCCCTGCTGCGCGCCAGCGCCGCCTGCGCCCTGGCCCTGCCCGCCCTGCGCGCGCCAGCGCAGGCTCCGGCACCCGCCCCCACCCCGCCCGCGCCCACCCCCTGGCGCAACTGGTCGGGCCTGCACAGCGCCAGCCCGCGCCTGCGCGCCACCCCGGGCAGCGAGGCGGAAGTGGCCGCGCTGCTGCGCGAACACCCCGCCCTGCCGGTGCGCTGCGTGGGCGCGGGGCATTCGTTCACGCCGCTGGTGCCCACCGAGGGCATGCTGGTGTCGCTGGACCGGATGTCGGGCGTCACGGTGCTTCCGGGCAGCGAGCCGCTGGCCCGCGTGCAGGCCGGCACGCGGCTGTCGGTGGTGTCGCGCCAGCTCGACCAGGCCAATCTGGCGCTGCGCGTGCTGCCCGACATCGACCTGCAGAGCCTGGCGGGCGCCATCGCCACCGGCACGCACGGCACCGGCGCCACGCTGCCCGCCATGCATGCCGACGTGGTGGGGCTGCGCCTGGTCACGGCGCGCGGCGAGGTGCTCGAATGCTCCGAACAGCAACGCCCCGAGCTGCTGGCCGCCGCGCGCGTGTCGCTGGGCTGCCTGGGCGTGGTCACGCAGGCCACGGTGCGCGTGGTCGATGCCTTCCAGCTGCGCCGGCGCGTCTGGATCGAGCCCACCGAGGCCATGCTGGCCAACGCCGAGCAACTGGCGCGCCAGCACCGCAACTTCGAGTTCTACTGGCTGCCCTTCACCGGGCACTGCGCCGGTATCGCCCACGATCCCGCCCCGGGCACCGACGTGCTGATGCCCCCCGCCGCCGACGAGGACGTGCTGCGCGACCTGCGCCGCCTGCGCGACACGCTGGGCCATGTTCCCGCGCTGCGGCGCTGGGTGGCGGGCCAGATCCTGCGGCGCACGCCGGCCGAGGAGGCGCGCAACCGCTCGTGGCGGCTGCTGTCCACCCACCGGCCCACGCGCTTCAACGAAACCGAATACCACCTGCCGCGCGAGGCCGGCCTGGCCTGCCTGCGCGAGGTGATCGCGGCGCTGGAGTCGCGCAACGAGGTGTTCTTCCCGCTTGAATTCCGCTTCGTCGCGCCCGACGACGCCTGGCTGAGCCCGTTCCACCAGCAGCCCAGCTGCTCCATCGCGGTGCACGCGGCGGCCGACGAGCCGCACGGCTACCTGGTGGACGCCATCGGCGCCATCCTGCGGCGCCATGGCGGCCGGCCGCACTGGGGCAAGCTGCACGGGCTGCGGGCGGCACAACTGGCGCCGCTGTACCCGCGCTGGAAAGACTTTCTGGAGCTGCGCGCCTCGCTCGACCCGCAGGGGCGCTTTCTCAACGCGCACCTGCGCGAAGTGTTTGGAGTGACTCCCGCATGAAACCCTCCCCCACCCGCCGCCGGCTGCTGTTGGCCGGCTCCGTGGCCGGCTCCGCCGCTGCCGCCGGCTGGGCGCTGCGGCCGGCCCCCACCGGCGCGCCGCACGGCGCCTACTTCCAGGCCCTGGCCCAGGCGCTGAACAGCGCCGACGCGAGCGCCCCGCGCATGGTGATCGACCTCGAACGCCTGCTGGCCAACGCCGCGCTCGTGCGCCAGCAGGTGCAGGCCAGCGGCCTGCACCTGCGCCTGGTGGCCAAGTCGCTGCCCAGCCTGCCCCTGCTCGACCGGCTGATGCAGGCCACCGGCACGCAGCGCCTGATGGTGTTCAACCTGCCCTACCTGCTGACCCTGGCGCAAGAGCGCCCCGCCACCGACCTGCTGCTGGGCAAGCCCCTGCCGGTGGGCGCCGCGCGGCAGTTCTACGCCGCGTTCCGGGGCGACGCTGCTGCCCTTGCGTCCCGGCTGCAGTGGCTGATCGACACGCCCGCGCGCATGGCCGAATACCGCGCACTGGCGCGCACGCTGGGCCAGCGCATGCGCGTCAACCTGGAGATCGACGTGGGCCTGCGGCGCGGCGGCTTCGCCGATGCACAGGCCCTGGCCACGGCCCTGCGGCTGCTGAAGGAAGAGCCCCTGCTGGAATTCGCCGGCCTGATGGGCTACGACGCCCACCTGGCCAAGCTGCCCGGCCTGCCGGGCGTGCGCGCCAGCGCCCAGGCCCATGCGCGCGAGGTGTACGCCGCCTTCAAGGCCCAGGCCCTGCAGGCACTGGGCCTGCAGGACGGCCCCCAGTTCACCTGGAACGCCGCCGGCTCGCCCACCTACCACCTGCACGACGGCCAGGGCGCCGCGAACGAGGTGGCCGTGGGCTCGGCCCTGGTCAAGCCCTCGGATTTCGACCTGCCCGCGCTCGCGCCGCTGCGGCCGGCCGCCTTCATCGCCACGCCCGTGCTCAAGGCGGCGGCGTTCAGCCTGCCGTTCGGCGTGCAGGGCATCAGCCAGGCGGCGCGCTGGTGGGACCGCAACCAGGCCCTGGGCTATTTCATCTACGGAGGCCAATGGCTGGCCGACCCCGCCTCGCCCGAGGGGCTTGCACCCAGCAGCCTGTACGGCACCTCGTCCAACCAGCAGGTGCTGGTGGGCTCGGGCGCGCAGGCGCTGCAGGTGAACGACACCATCTTCCTGCGCCCGCGCCAGAGCGAGGCCGTGCTGCAGCAGTTCGGCGACCTGCTCGTGGTGGCCGGCGGCAAGGCCGCCGAGCGCTGGAGCGTGCTGCCCGCGCAACCCTGATCCCCCAACCCCAGGAGCCCCGACCATGCGCCCCACTCCCTTCCTCGCAGCCCCTGCCCTGGCGCTGCTTCTCGCCCCGGCCACCAGCGCCCTGGCCGCCAGCCCGCAAGACGCCCAGGGCCTGTGGCTCAGCGGCGACAAGGCCGCCGTCATCCAGTTCGCGCCCTGCGACGCGGGCGGCACGGCCGCGCTGTGCGGCCGCATCGTCTGGGACAAGGACGCGGGCACGCCGCAGGACGCCTGCGGCGTGCAGATCGCCCAGCTGCGGCAATGGGACGGCAGCGCCTGGCGCAACGGCTGGGTGCACGACCCGCGCACCGGCAAGAACTACAAGGGCGCGCTGCGCGTGAAGGGCGACACCCTGGCGCTGCGCGCCTACATCGGCACCGAAATGCTCGGCGAAACCGAGGAGATGGCGCGCACGGCCGCCATCCCCGAGGGATGCAAGCCCCGCTGACCCCAACCCCCACCAGACCCGCCAAGGGCGACCATGAGGAGACACACCATGCACAACACTGTTCTGGCACGCCACTGCGCCTTCGCGCTGGCCGCGCTCACCCTGGGCGCCAGCGCCCTCGCACAGGGCCGCGCGGCCCCGGCCGAGCCCGAGGTGCAAAGCTATTCCATCGACACGGAGGTGAAGCTGCTGAGCGACCGCAAGTCGCGCGGCGTGTCCGACACCTTCAACCGGCCCGGCGCCGAAATCACGCTCAACGCCGCGCACGAATCGGGTTTCATCGGGCGCTTGCAACTCGCCAGCGTGAGCAAGGTGATCTTCCCCGAAAGCAACCGCGCCACCCTGCTCGCGGCCGTGGGCTACCGGGGCGGCGACCCCGACGGCTGGCACTACGGCGCCGGCATCGCGCGCGAATTCTTCCCCCAGGCCCGCGCCACGGACGTGCCCACCGGCTTCGACGAGGCCCTGCAGCCCACGGGCACGGCCACCTCGCGCTTTCACACCAGCTACCTGGTGGGCGAGCTGGGCTGGGGCATCCTGAACGCGCGCTACCTCCATGTGCTGAGCCGCGACTACCGGGGCCTGAACACCTCCACCGTCTGCGCGGGCTACCTGCCGGCCGTGATGGCGGGCGGCGACCCGAGCGCGGCCTTCAACTGCTACGGCCCCGGCATGCGCCGCAGCGGCGGCACGCACCTGCTGGACTTTGACGTGGCCTACCCGCTCGACGGCCAGACCCGCCTGCTCGCCCATGTGGGCCTGCAGGCCGTGCGCAACTTCAGCGTGCTCAACACCGTGGACTACAGCGTGGGCATCGCGCACAAGCGCTGGGGCCTGACCTTCGGCGCCGAGATCACCGGCGTGCGCGTGCGCGACCGCAGCCTGTTCACGGCCATGGATGCCAACGGCAATTTGCGCAAGCTGGACCGGACGGCGCTGGTGCTGTCGGTGGCGAAGCAGTTTTAAGCAGCCTGTGCAACGCCCCGGGCCCGCGAGGGCCTGGGCCGTGGCCGGAGGATTCAAAAAACGGCCTTCGGCCTGGGAGGCCGTTCGCCAAGCGTCGGCAGCGACCCGGTTCGATGGCTTCCGGGTCTTGCCACGTGCGCTTGACAGCCGCGTTATATTTCGATTATTGTAGAAATATAGATGCAAGAAGCTCCAATGCCCCAAACCCACCAGCCCTCCACCACGGCCCGGTTCGCGCGCATGCTCGCCGCGATGGGCACCGAGCCCCGCTTGGCCATCGTGCGGCTGCTGCTCACCGCGCATCCCGAGGGGCTGTTCGTCGGCGAGATCGCGGCCGAGCTGGGCATGGCCGGCTCGACGCTGTCGCACCACTTGGACAAGCTCAAGAACGAGGGCTTGGTGACCGTCCAGCGCGAAGGCACCTTCCTGCGGTGCACCGCCAACACCGCCGGGCTGGAAGAACTGCTGGGCTTTCTGTACGCCGAGTGCTGTACCCGCAACAAGGCGGTGGAGCCTGGGCGCGTCACCTGCTGTGGTTGAACCAAACCTTGATGAAGGAGAGCGTGATGAGTGAAATGACGGATGTGAAGGAAGTGGTCAGGCAGAAATACGGCGCGGCGGCCGAGCGCGTGGCGCAGGGCGGTGGAACGTCCTGTTGCGGTGGCTCGGCGGCGTCACCCGAACAGTGGGACCCCATCACCTCGAACCTGTACGACCAGGCCCAGGCGGCCGACGTGCCGGCCGAGGCGATGCTGGCATCGCTGGGCTGCGGCAACCCGACCGCGCTGGCGGAACTCCAGCCCGGCGAGACGGTGCTAGACCTGGGCTCGGGTGGCGGCATCGACGTTCTGCTCTCGGCCAAGCGCGTCGGCCCCACCGGCACGGCCTACGGCCTGGACATGACCGACCAGATGCTGGCCCTGGCGCAGGAGAACAAGCGCAAGAGCGGCCTGTCCAACGTGCATTTCCTGAAGGGCGAGATCGAGCACATCCCGCTGCCGGCCAACTCGGTGGACGTGATCATCTCCAATTGCGTGATCAATCTGTCGGCGGACAAGGACCGCGTGCTGCGCGAAGCCTTCCGCGTGCTCAAGCCGGGCGGCCGCTTCGCGGTGTCGGACGTGGTGGTGCGCGGAGAGGTGCCCGAATCGATCCGCCGCAACATGGAATTGTGGATTGGCTGCGTGGCCGGAGCGCTGCGCGATGCCGACTACATCGCCAAGCTGCGGGCCGCCGGCTTCGAGGACGCGGTCATCGAAATCACGCGGGTCTACACGGCGGAAGACGCTGCCGATTTCCTGGCGGGCCAGCCGGCACACATGCAGCAACTGGCGCGCGAGGTGGACGGCCGATTCGCCAGTGGCTTCGTGCGGGCACGCAAGCCTCTGGTACCAGGGAAGACGGCTGAAGCCGTGGCCCCGGCCGCCGCATCCGTGGCGACGGGTTGCGGCTGCGGCCCACGCTGCTGCTGAGGCGGATCTCGGCCAAGCGCATGCCCGGGCCCTGCCTCAACCCGCCCGCGCCTGCGTGCCAAACCAAAGCGGCAGTGCTGTTTCCACAGCCCGCCGCTTTTATTTTGATAGCTACTGGCGCTTACTGCATAAGCGCCAGATCCCGATTTGGCTTGAAATTCACGCCGGCGCCGTCGTCCGAATGAGATGGTCGAACGCGCTCAGCGCGGCCGTGGCGCCCGCGCCGGCGGCGATGACGATCTGCTTGTAGGGCACCGTGGTGCAGTCGCCGGCAGCGAACACGCCGGGCACGCTGGTGTGGCCCTTGGCGTCGATGATGATTTCGCCGAACTTCGACAGCTCCACCGTGCCCTTGAGCCAGTCGGTGTTGGGCAGCAGGCCGATCTGCACGAAGATCCCTTCGAGCGCGATCTGCTGCACGCCGCCGCCCACGCGGTCCTTGTAGGTGATGCCGGTGACCTTGTGGCCGTCGCCGTTGACCTCGGTGGTCTGGGCGTTGAGGATGACCTGAACGTTGGGCAGGCTCTTGAGCTTGCGCTGCAGCACGGCATCGGCCTTCAGCTCCGGCGCGAATTCGAGCACCGTCACATGCGCCACCACGCCCGCCAGGTCGATGGCGGCCTCGATGCCGGAGTTGCCGCCGCCGATCACGGCCACGCGCTTGCCCTTGAACAGCGGGCCGTCGCAGTGCGGGCAGTAGGTCACGCCCTTGGTGCGGTACTGCTCCTCGCCGGGCACGTTCATGTTGCGCCAGCGCGCGCCGGTGGACAGGATCACGGTCTTGCCGCGCAGCGTGGCGCCGCTCTCCAGCTCGACCTCGATCAGGCCGCCTTCGGTAGCGGCGGGCTTGAGCGCCTTGGCGCGCTGCAGGTTCATGATGTCGACCTCGTAGTCGCGCACATGGCGCTCCAGCGCGGCGGCGAACTGCGGGCCTTCGGTCTTGCTGATGGAGATGTAGTTCTCGATGTCCACGGTGTCGAGCACCTGACCACCAAAGCGCTCGGCCGCCACGCCGGTGCGGATGCCCTTGCGCGCTGCGTACACGGCGGCAGCCGCGCCTGCGGGGCCACCACCGACGATGAGCACGTCGAATGCTTCCTTGGCGTTGAGCTTGGCGGCGTCCTTGGCGGCGGCGCCCTTGTCGATCTTGCCGACGATCTCGGCCAGCTCCATGCGGCCCTGGGCGAAGCGCTCGCCATTGAGGAACACGGTGGGCACGCCCATGATTTCGCGTGCCTCGATCTCGTTCTGGAACAGGCCGCCGTCGATGGCGGTGTGGGTGATGCGCGGGTTGAGCGCGCTCATGAGGTTGAGCGCCTGCACCACGTCGGGGCAGTTGTGGCAGCTCAGGGAGTAGTAGGTCTCGAAGTGGTAATCGCCGTCCAGCTCGCGGATCTGCTGCAGCAGATCGGCCGCTTCCTTGGAGGGGTGGCCGCCCACGTGCAGCAGCGCCAGCACGAGGGAGGTGAATTCATGGCCCAGAGGCACGCCGGCGAAGCGCACGCCGCTGTCCGTGCCGGGGTTGGTGATGAGGAACGAGGGCTTGCGCGCCTGTGCGTCATCGCGCTCAACCACGGTGATCTTGTCCGACTGAGCGCGGATGTCTTCCAGCAGTTCGCGCAGCTCGTTCGACGTGGCGCTGCCATCCAGCGTGGCCACCAGTTCCACCGGGCGCTGCAAGCGCTCCAGGTAGGCTTTCAACTGGGTCTTGAGGGTGTCGTCGAGCATGGCAAAACTCCTGAAATTCGATTTATGGGCGTAAAAAAGCCCGGGCGCCAGGCACCCGGGCGTCTTTGTGGTCAGTGCGACTGACGGGGTGGCGATGCCTTAGATCTTGCCGACCAGGTCGAGCGAGGGAGCGATGGTCTTGGCACCTTCGTTCCACTTGGCGGGGCACACTTCGCCAGGATGCGCTGCCGTGTACTGGGCTGCCTTGAGCTTGCGCAGGGTTTCCTTCACATCGCGGGCGATTTCGTTGGAATGGATTTCCAGGGTCTTGATCGTCAGCTCGGGGTTGATGATGAAGGTGCCGCGCAGTGCCAGGCCTTCCTCGGGGATGTGCACACCAAAGGCATTGGTCAGCTGGTGCGTGGGGTCACCCACCAGCGGGAACTTGGCCTTGCCCACGGCGGGCGAGGTTTCATGCCAGACCTTGTGCGAGAAGTGGGTGTCGGTGGTGACGATGTACACCTCGGCACCCGCCTTCTGGAACTCGGCGTAGTGCTCGGCGGCGTCTTCCACTTCGGTGGGGCAGTTGAAGGTGAAAGCGGCGGGCATGAAGATCAGCACGGACCACTTGCCCTTGAGGGATTGTTCCGTGACTTCGATGAACTTGCCGTTGTGGAAAGCCTGGGTCTTGAAGGGCTGGACTTGGGTGTTGATCAGGGACATGGCTCTTACCTTTCGTTGGTTGGTGTGGACACAGAACGAAGTATGGGCATTCCATTGAAATCAATCCAATCAATTGATTACATCGATGTAATTTGTTTTATCTATTATGCGAACACCAAAACCCCCTCGGAAACAGGTGGCCCACCCCGGCACGCTATGCTGCCGGGCATGAACCCCGACGAGCAAGCCCCCGCCGCCCCCTCCACCGCGCCACGGGCACAGCCGCGCAACCCCCTGCACGGCGTCACGCTCGAAGCCATGGTGGTGGCGCTGCAGGCGCACTACGGCTGGCAGGAGCTGGGCCGGCTGGTGCCGGTGCGCTGCTTCCAGAGCGACCCCAGCGTGTCGTCCAGCCTCAAGTTCTTGCGCAAGACGCCCTGGGCGCGCGAGAAGGTGGAGAGCCTCTACCTGTTCATGCTGCGCGAGCAGCGGCGCAACGCCCCGGGCGGGCGTTGAGAGGCTGAGCCGCCGGCCCAGCCCGCGTTCACCCCGTATCAGTTTTCATGGTGCAGCAGCACCCGCGACCCATGACACGGGCGCGGCCCAGGCCAGGGCAGCCAAGCAAGGGCCGCCCCGCAGCAAGGGCTGCGTCCCCCTGCCCGCATTGCGCAGCAATGCGAGAGCGGGGGGAAGCGACGAAGTCGCTCAGGGGGGTGTTTCGCTTCAGTGCGAGGGCGCGACAAGGAAGTCGCGCCCGATGCCCGCGCCCAGGTCGTTCACGCGGTCCAGGAACTGCGTGAGGAAGGCGTGCAGGCCGGTCGCCAAAATCTCGTCGATGCGGCCGTACTGCAGGTCGGCCAGCAGGCGGCCGGCGCGGCGCTCGGTTTCGGCCGAGTGGCCGTTGGAGACCAGGGCCAGGTTGTCCACCACCTCGCGCAGGCTGGCATGCAGCGAGCGCGGCATGTCGCGGCGCAGGATCAGCAGGTCGGCCACGCGCTCGGGCGTGATCACGTCACGGTAGACCTTGCGGTACACCTCGAAGGCCGAAACGCTGCGCAGGATGGCGCTCCAGTGGTAGAAGTCGGCCTCGGGCTCGCGGCCGGTGACGACGCCGTGGAAATCGCTCTCCACGGCGTGGAACTTCACATCGAGCAGGCGCGCGGTGTTGTCGGCCCGTTCCAGGAAGGTGCCCAGGCGCAGGAAGTGGAAGGCCTCGTCCTGCAGCATGGTGCCCAGCGTGACGCCACGCGAGAGGTGCGAGCGGTACTTCACCCACTCGAAGAACTGGCCCGGGTCGCGCTCGAAGGCCCCGCCTTCGAGCAGGCGGTGCAGCTCCAGCCAGGTCTGGTTCTGCGTCTCCCACACCTCGGTGGTGAGCGCGCCGCGCACCGCGCGGGCGTTCTCGCGCGCACCGCGCAGGCACGACAGGATGGACGAGGGGTTGTTGCCGTCGCGCACCATGAAGTCCAGCACCCCCTCGCGCGTGACGGCGCCGTGGCGCGCCGTGTAGGCGGGGATCAGTTCGCTGATCGACAGCAGGCCCAGCCAGCCCTCCTGCGCCTTGGCGGTGGACTGGGGCAGGAGGGAAGTCTCGTAGCCTACGTTCAACATCCGGGCGGTGTTTTCTGCCCGCTCTGTGTATCTCGACATCCAGAACAGATGATCGGCGGTGCGGCTCAGCATGGCGTGCTCCCTTCTTCCTGCAGCACCCAGGTGTCCTTGGTGCCGCCTCCCTGCGATGAATTGACGACGAGCGATCCCTCCTTGAGCGCCACGCGCGTGAGGCCGCCGGCCACCATCTGCACCTTCTGGCCCGAGAGCACGAAGGGCCGCAGGTCGATGTGGCGGGGCGCCAGGCCGCTCTCCACGAAGGTGGGGCAGCTCGACAGGCTCAGCGTGGGCTGGGCGATGTAGCGCGCCGGGTCGGCGATGAGGGCGCGGCGGAAGTCCTCGATCTCGGCCTGCGTGGCCGCCGGGCCGATCAGCATGCCGTAGCCGCCCGCGCCATGCACCTCCTTGACCACGAGGTCCTTCAGGTTCGCCAGCACATGCCGCAGGTCGTCCGGCTTGCGGCACAGCCAGGTGGGCACGTTCTGCAGGATGGGCTCCTCGCCCAGGTAGAAGCGGATCATCTCCGGCACGTAGGGGTAGACCGATTTGTCGTCGGCCACGCCCGTGCCCACGGCGTTGCAGATGGCCACGTTGCCCTTGCGGTAGGCCTCCATGAGGCCGGGACAGCCCAGCGTGGAGGTGGGGCGGAACACCTGCGGGTCGAGGAAGTCGTCGTCCACGCGGCGGTAGATCACGTGCACGCGCTGCAGGCCGCGCGTGGTGCGCATGTAGACGAAGCCATCACGCACCACCAGGTCCTGCCCCTCGACCAGCTCCACGCCCATCTGCTGCGCGAGGAAGGCGTGCTCGAAGTAGGCGCTGTTGTACATGCCGGGCGTGAGCACCACCACCGTGGGCGTGGCCACGCCGGCCGGGGCGCTGGCGCGCAGGGTGTCGAGCAGCAGGTCGGGGTAGTGCGCCACGGGCGCCACCTGGTGCATGCTGAACAGCTCGGGGAAAAGGCGCATCATCATGCGGCGGTTCTCCAGCATGTAGCTCACGCCGCTGGGCACGCGCAGGTTGTCTTCCAGCACGTAGTACACGCCCTCGCCCTGCGCGTTGGCGGCGCGCACGATGTCGATGCCGGCGATATGCGCATAGATGTCGCGCGGCACCTTCACGCCCGCCATCTCGGGGCGGTACTGGGCATTGCCCTGCACCAGGTCGACCGGGACGATGCCGGCGCGCAGGATGTCCTGGCCGTGGTAGACGTCGTGGATGAAGCGGTTGAGCGCCGTCACGCGCTGCACCAGCCCGCGCTCCATGGTGGCCCATTCCCGCGCCGGGATGATGCGCGGCACCAGGTCGAAGGGAATCAGGCGCTCGTTGCCCGCGCCGCCCTCGTCCTTGTCGCCATAGACGGCGAAGGTGATGCCCACGCGCCGGAAAATCATCTCGGCCTCGGCGCGGCGCGCCTCCATGGTGGCCGGTGCCTGGCGCGCCAGCCAATGGCCGTAGCGCTTGTAATGCTCGCGCACATCGCTGCCGTCGAACGGCAGCATGGCGTACATCTCGTCGAATTTCTGCATCTCGGGCCTCCTGGGCTCAGGATAGCAAGTTGCGCGCCAGTGCGGCCGCAAAAACCTCACCGTTCAGGAAGCTGGTGCGCCCAGTAGCGCGGGTGGTCGTCGCGCTCGCAGCGCACCTGCCGTGGCTGCGCGGACGACCAGCGGGCCGCGCCACAGCGCGCGGACTCCACCACGGCGATGCCACGCCCGTCCAGGCGGGCCAGCACCTCGGGCGCCGGGTGGCCAAAGCGACTGCGGTAGGCCGCCTGCACCAGTGCGGTGCGCGGCCGCACGGCATCGAGAAAGGGCTCGCTCGACGAGGTCTTGCTGCCATGGTGCGGCAGCAGCAGCACATCGGCCGCCAGCGGCGCGGCGCGCGCCACCAGGGCCTGCTCCTGCGCGGCCTCGATGTCGCCCGGCAGCAGCGCCGCCGTGCCGTCCGCCGCCACCACGCGCAGCACGCAGCTCAGGGTGTTGTCGCGCACCGGGCGCGCGGCCTCGTCGGTATCGGCTGGCAAAGGGTGCAGCACCTCGAAGGCCACGCCATCCCACTGCCAGCGCTGGCCCGCCAGGCAGGGCTGCGCCGCGCCCAGCCGCTGCAAGGCGGGGTCGCCCGCGATGGAGCCGGTCAGCAAGGCCTCGGGGTAGAGCGCGCGCACGGCGGCGGCGCCGCCGGTATGGTCGCTGTCGCGGTGGCTCAGCATCAGCACGTCCAACGGCTCGCCCAGGGCACGCAGCAGCGGCACCAGCACGCGCGCGCCCGCGTCGCTGACCCGGCTGTAACGCGGGCCGGCGTCGTAGAGCAAGGTGCGCTCGGCCGTGCGCACCAGCACGGCGTTGCCCTGCCCCACGTCGGCAGCGAGCAGCTCGAACTGGCCCGGCGCAGGACGCGGCGCCTGCCACAGCAGCACGGGCAGCAGCAGCGGCAGGCCCAGCAGCCGCACCCGCCAGGGCCAGCGCAGGGCCAGCAGCACGCCCCCGGCCAGGCCCGCCACACCGGCCCACAACGGCGCGGCGGGCGCCGACACCAAGGCCCAGGGCAGCGCGGCCAGCCCTTCCAGCAGCAGCGCCAGCATCTGCACGCCCCAGCCCGCGGCCTGCCACAGCGGCGCCCACAGCACGCCAGCGAAGGCCAGCGGCGTCACCACCAGCGTCACCCAGGGAATCGCCGCCAGATTGGCCAGCAGGCCCACCAGTGATACCTGGCCGAACAGCAGCAGGCCCAGCGGCGCCAGCGCCAGCGTGAGCACCCACTGCTCGCGCAATATTGAAGAAAATCGGCTTCCAACGCCTGTGGAAAGGGCGCCATAAGCTCCTGAATCGCTAGCAAAAAGCACCGCCACGGCGACAAAGCTGAGCCAGAAACCCGGCTGCAGCAGCGCCCACGGGTCGGGCACCACCACCACCGCGCAGGCCAGCAGCCACACCTGCGGCCAGGGCCAGCGCCGCCCGGCCAGGCGCAGCAACGCCACGGTGGCCAGCATCAGCACCGTGCGCCGTGCCGGCACACCCCAACCGCTGAACAGCGCATACAGCGCGGCCAGCAGCACGCCGCACACCAGGGCCGCCGAGGGCGCGGGCAACGCCAGGCACAGGCGCCGCGATCGGCGCCAGAGCTGCCGCGCCACGGCGGCGGCGAGCCAGGCGAACAAGGTGATGTGCAGGCCCGAGATGCTCATGAGGTGGGCCACGCCGGTGGCGCGGAACACCTCCCAGTCGGCACGGTCGATGGCGCGCTGGTCGCCCGTGACCAGGGCCGCCACCACGCCCGCGCGGCGCGCGGCGGCGGCGTCCGTGGCATCGGGCGCCAGGTGGCCGATGATGGCGTCGCGCACCGCCTGGCGCGCGCGCTCCACGGGGTAGCGCCAGGTGGCCTCGATGCGCCGGGGCGGCGCGTCGCGCGGCCCGGCGCGCACATAGCCCGTGGCCTGCACGCCCTGCTCCCACAGCCACAGCTCGTAGTCAAAGCCATGCGGGTTGCGCGCGCCATGCGGCGCCTTGAGCCGCACCACCATGCGCCAGCGCTCGCCCGCGCGCAGCAGCAAGGGCTGGCGCTGCCATTGCGCGGTGCCCGGTTCCTCCGCGTGCAGGCCGTGGTACCAGCCCAGGTCGATCAGCGCGGGCAGGCGCACGGGCGTGCCGCCCCGCGAGGCCGACTCCACCGCCAGCCGCAGGCGCAAGCCCGCCTCGATGGGCTGGGGCATGGCCGCCACGACGCCCGTGACCTGAATATCCTGCCCCTCCAGCGCCGGGTCGAGCGCCTGCGCCTGTTGGTGCGCGGCGCGCAGCCCGGTCAGCGCGAACACCGCCAGCGCTGCGGCCACGGCCACGGCAGCGCCGCGCGATCCCGGCCGCCCGGCGCGCGCCGCGCCCCAGGCCAGCGCCCCGGCCAGCAGGCACAGCGCGGCATAGACCGCCCAGGGCCAAAGCACCGGCTGCCGCAGTTGCAGGGCGGCACCGGCCAGGGCGCCGAGCAGCGCGCCCTGCCACCATGCCTTGGGCCACGCGGCCACCGGCCCCGTGCGGGACGCGGAAGGGGAAGCGGGGGGCACGGCCATCGGCGCATGCTAAGGCAAGCTGAAAACCGCCCAGCGCGCCGTCTGTGTAACATGCGAACCCTTGGCCGGCATGCCGCTACCGGCGGCATGGCGGAGCGCCCCGCTCCTTCCGCGCCGGTACTCCGTTTTCACAAGGAACACCATGAGCGTTTACGACAAGCTTTCCGCCCTCAACATCACCCTGCCGCCCGTCGCCGTGCCGGCCGCCGCCTACGTGCCCTTCGTGCAGACCGGCAACCTCGTGTTCCTGAGCGGCCACATCGCGCGCAAGGATGGCAAGCCCTGGGCCGCGCAGTTTGGCCGCGACATCAGCACCGAAGAGGGCAAGCTGGCCGCCCGCGCCGTGGCCATCGACCTCATGGGCACGCTGCAGGCGGCCTGCGGCGGCGACCTGAACCGCGTCAAGCGCATCGTCAAGGTGATGAGCCTGGTGAACTCCACGGGCGACTTCACCGAGCAGCACCTCGTGACCAATGGCGCCAGCGAGCTGCTCGGCGAAGTGTTCGGCGAAGCCGGCGTGCATGCGCGCAGCGCCTTCGGCGTGGCGCAGATCCCCCTGGGCGCCTGCGTGGAAATCGAACTGATCGCCGAACTGGCCTGATCCCTGCGCCGCCCTCGCGGGCGGCGCGGTCAGAAGGATTCCCAGTCGTCCTCGCCGCCCACGCGCGGCGCGGCGGCCAGCGTCTTGGCCGGCGCGGCCGGCTTGGTGGGCGCGGCCGCGACGGACTGGGCCAGACGCGCAGGCGCCTGGGCTGGCACACGCACCGCCGGCTTGGCGGGCGGCGCGGCCTTGCGCACCGGGGCTGGCACGGTGGCCTCGGCACGGTAGGCCACGGGCGCGGCCAGGGCCATGCCGCTGGTGTCCACCTTGAACACCGACACGGCCTGCGCCAGCTGCCCGGCCTGTTCGCGCAGGCTTTGCGCGGCGGCCGTGCTCTGCTCCACCAGCGCGGCGTTCTGCTGCGTCATCTGGTCGAGCTGCACCACGGACTGGTTCACCTGGGCGATGCCCGCGCTCTGCTCGGTGCTCGCGGCCGTGACCTCGCCGATCATGTCGGTCACGCGCTGCACCGATTGCACGATGTCCTGCATCGTGGCCCCGGCGTCCTGCACCAGGCGCGAACCCGCTTCCACGCGCTCGACCGAGGCGCCGATGAGCTGCTTGATCTCCTTGGCCGCCTCGGCGCTGCGCCCGGCCAGGCTGCGCACCTCGCTGGCCACCACGGCGAAGCCCCGGCCCTGCTCGCCCGCGCGCGCCGCTTCCACCGCCGCATTGAGTGCCAGGATGTTGGTCTGGAACGCGATGCCGTCGATCACGCCAATGATGTCGGCGATCTTCTGGCTGCTCTGGTGGATATCCTCCATGGTGGAGACCACCTCTTTCACCACGTCGCCGCCCCGGCGCGCCACGCCCGAGGCGCCGGCCGCCAGGGTGCTGGCCTGCTGGGCACTGGCCGCGCTTTGCTGGATGGTGCTGGTGAACTGGTCCATCGCCGCCGCGGTCTGCTGCAGGTTGCTGGAGGTCTGCTCGGTGCGCGCCGACAGGTCGTGGTTGCCCGCCGCGATCTGCGCGCTGGCCGTGGCGATGCTGTCGGTGCTCTGGCGCACCTGGTGCACCATCCGGCCCAGCGAGTCGCTCATGGCATTGAGCGAACGCAGCAAGTCCCCGAATTCGTCGCCGCGCGTGGAACTCTCCCGTGCGCTGAGGTCGCCGCCCGCGATGCGGTCGGCCAGGCCGCGCGCCCGGGCCAGGGGTTGCTGGATGTCGCGGATCAGGAAATATGCTCCCACGCAGACAGCCAGCAGCACCAGGCTGGCAAAACCGCCCGCGATCTGCACCGTGCGCACGCGCTCGCCGCCCAGCGCGATCTGGCGCTCGCGCGCATAGTTCTGCTGCATGGCCACGAACTCCTGCAGGATCTGCAGGTAGGCGGCGGCGGCCGGGTTGTAGGTCTGGCGCAGGAAGGTCTTGGCCTCGGCGGCGCTGCCCTGCTCGGCCAGGGTGCTGGCCTGCTGGCGCATTTGCTGCAGGGCGGTGCGGGCCGCGGCGATCCTGGCGATCTGCGCCTTGTCCTCGTCCCGCAGGGGCAGGGCCTGGAGCGTGTCCTGCGCCTCGCCGATCTTGGCGGACGTCCGGGCGATCATGCCCTTGAGTTCGGCGCGGGTGTCCGGATCGTCGCCCAGCACCAGGGCCTGAGTGCGCGCCGTGTTGGTTTCGGTCAGGCCCATCCAGCGCTGCGCCGCCTCGACGCGGGTATTGAGTTCCTGGAGCACCAGGTTGGCCTCGGCCTGGGTGCGGGCCGAGCGGTAGCCCGCCGAACCCACGACCGCCAGCATCATGATGACAATCCAGGCCACGGCGCCCCAGAGCTTGGTGGCCGTGCGCATATTCTGAAACCGCATGTCTCCTCCCTTGTGGTGCGGCCCGCGTGCATGGGAGCCGCTACTGCTGATACGTCACGAAACGTAATTTACTGTGCGGCCTTTCCCACTTTTTAGGCAGGGATGACTACTTTGCGGCCCACACCGTGCCTCCAGGGAAAACCACGAGGCCCCGGACGGGCCTGGGATGGAGCAGCGCAGGCGAGAACAGGCTCAGAAGCTTTCCCAGTCGCCCTCGTCGGCCGCCGCCTTGGGCGGCGTGGCGATGCGCGGCGCCGCAGGCGCCGGCTTGGGCGGGGGCACGGGGGCCGGCCTGGATGCCGGGGCACCCTTCCCCGCCACGGCGCGCGGCTTGGGGGGCGGCGCCACCGGCGCGGCCGTGGGCCGGGGCGGTGCCACCGGACGGGGCTGGTGGGCCACCTGTGCCGCGATGCCACCCGCCACCTTGAACACCGACACCGCCTGCGCCAGCTGCTGCGCCTGCTCGCGCAGGCTCTGCGCGGCGGCCGTGCTCTGTTCCACCAGCGCGGCGTTCTGCTGCGTCATCTGGTCCAGTTGCCCCACGGCCTGGTTCACCTGGGCGATGCCGGAGCTTTGCTCTGTCGAGGCAGCGGTGATCTCGCCGATCATGTCGGTCACGCGCTGCACCGATTGCACGATGTCCTGCATGGTGCTGCCCGCCTGTTGCACCAGGCCCGAACCGGCCTCGACCCTTTCGACCGAGACGCCGATGAGTTGCTTGATCTCCTTGGCGGCCTCGGCGCTGCGCCCGGCCAGGCTGCGCACCTCGGAGGCCACCACGGCGAAGCCCCGGCCCTGCTCGCCCGCGCGCGCCGCCTCCACGGCGGCGTTCAGCGCCAGGATGTTGGTCTGGAAGGCGATGCCGTCGATCACGCCGATGATGTCGGCGATCTTGCGGCTGCTCTGCTGGATCTCCTCCATGGTGGAAACCACCTGCGAGACCACCTCGCCCCCCTTGCGCGCCACGCTGGCCGCTCCATGGGCCAGGCCGCTGGCCTGCTGGGCGCTGGAGGCGCTTTGCTGGATGGTGCTGGTGAACTGCTCCATGGCGGCCGCGGTCTCCTGCAGGTTGCTGGAGGTCTGTTCGGTACGGGCCGACAGGTCGTGGTTGCCTTGGGCGATCTCGGTGCTGGCGATGGCGATGCTGTCGGTGCTTTGGCGCACCTGGTGCACCATGCGCCCCAGGCTTTCGCTCATGGCATACAGGGCACGCAGCAGGTCGCCGAACTCGTCGGCGCGGTTCACGTCCTCGCGCGCGCTGAGGTCTCCCGCTGCGATGTGCTCGGCCAGTGACTGCGCCTGCGCCAGCGGGTGCTGGATGCTGCGGATCAGAAAGGACGCTCCCACGCCAATGCCCAGCAGCACCAGGGCGACCATCCCACCGGCGAGCTGCACGGTGCGCATGCGGTCCGCGCCCAACTCGGCCTGGCGCTGCACCGAGTATTTCTGCTGCAGGTCCACGAAATCGCGCAGTGCCTGCAGGTACGCCGCCACGGCCGGGTTGTAGGACTGCTTGACCAGGACAATGGCCTCGTCGTTCCGGCCTTCGCCCTTGAGCTGGGAGGCCTTCTTGCGCAGGTCCAGCATCGCGCTGCGCGCGGCAGCGATCTTGGCCATCTGGGCCTTGTCGGCCTCGGTCAGGGACATGGATTCCAGCGACTTCTGCACCTGGCTGATCTGCGCCGAGGTGGCGGCGATCACCTCCTTGAATTCGGCCTCGACCGCCGGGTCGCTGCTCACGATCATGGCCTGGGTACGGGCGGCGTTGGTCTCGGTCAGCCCCTGCCATTTCAGCGCCGACTCGACACGGGTGGCCAGCTCGCGGGTGACGGCATCGGCCTGGGCCTGGGATTTGGACGAACGGTAGGCCGCGAAGCCCACCACCGACACCAGCAGGACGATGATGGCAAGCACCGCCAGCCACAGCTTGTGGCCCATGCGCAGTTTGGTGGTCATGTGGTTCTCCAGTGGGGCAGACGCGCATCGGTTCGTTGCCGGGCGCGGTTGGTGGCAACAAAGTGTACGCCGATCAATGCGCCCCGCCAGCCCCCCGCCTCGCGCACGACGGCCTCGGGGGACCATGGGGCCCCGAGCGGATTCCACGGCCGCGCGCGGCCCGGCTTTACTCCACGCGCGTCACGGCCGCCGGCTTGAAGCCCAGGTCCGCCGCCTTGCCCTTGCGTCCGCGCGCGGCGCGGGCGTTGTTCAGCGAGCGGATTTCCAGCTGCTCCTCGCGCGGCTTGCCGCCGCGCCCCACCCCCTCGATGCGGATGCTGCGCGTGTAGGCCGCGGCGCCGGCGAGCTGGTCCTTGGCCTCCAGGTCGATCAGCATCAGGCCGCGCCCGCCTTTTTCCAGGGCCTTGAGTTCGCCGATCTCGAAGGTGAGGATGCGCCCGCCCGCCGAGGCACAGGCCACGTGCGTGGCCGGCGCCAGCGGCTGGCTGCCGCTCGTGTGCGCGGCGTGCGAGGGCGCGCACACCGTCTCGCCCTCGCCCACGGTGATGAAGGCCTTGCCGCCGCGCTGGCGCGAGACCATGTTTTCCACCGTGGCCAGGAAGCCGTAGCCCCCCGTGCTGGCCAGCAGCAGCTGGGCCGTGGACGGGCCTGCGAAGTAGTGGGCGATGGCGCTGCCGGGCTCCAGGTCGATCAGCGTGGTGACGGGCTGGCCGTCGCCGCGCGCGCCCGGAAGCTGGGCCACCGGCACCGAATAGACGCGGCCGTTGTGGCCGAACACCAGGAGCTGGTCCACCGAGCGGCATTCGAAGGTGCCATACAGCCCGTCGCCCGCCTTGAAGGCGAAGCTCGCCGCCTCGTGGCCGTGGCCGGTGCGCGCGCGCACCCAGCCCTTCTGCGACACCACCACGGTGACCGGCTCGTCCACCACCTTCACCTCGACCACGGCCTTCTTCTCAGCCTGGATCAGGGTGCGGCGCGCATCGGCAAACTGCTTGGCGTCCTGCTCGATTTCCTTCACCATCAGGCGGCGCAGCGCCGCCGGGCTGCCGAGGATTTCTTCGAGCTTGCCCTGGCTCTCGCGCAGTTCCTTCAGCTCCTGCTCGATCTTGATAGCTTCGAGGCGCGCGAGCTGGCGCAGGCGGATTTCCAGGATGTCCTCGGCCTGCCGGTCGCTCAAGGCAAAGCGCGCGATCAACGCGGCCTTGGGCTCGTCCGACTGGCGGATGATGGCGATCACCTCGTCGATGTTGAGCAGCACCATCTGCCGCCCTTCGAGAATGTGGATGCGGTCCAGCACCTTGTCCAGGCGGTGCTGGCTGCGCCGCGTGATGGTGGCCTGGCGGAACGCGATCCACTCCTCCAGCATCTGGCGCAGCGATTTCTGCACCGGCTTGCCGTCGATGCCCACCATGGTGAGGTTGATGGGCGCCGAGGTCTCCAGGCTGGTGTGCGCCAGCAGGGTGGTGGTCAGCTCCTGCTGCGGCACCTTGCCGGTCTTGGGCTCGAACACCAGGCGCACGGGCGCGTCCTTGCTCGATTCGTCGCGCACGCCGTCGAGCACGGCCAGCATGCTGGCCTTGAGCTGGTTCTGCTCCTGCGTCAGTGCCTTCTTGCCGGCCTTGACCTTGGGGTTGGTGATTTCCTCGATCTCTTCGAGCACCTTCTGGCTGCTCACGCCCGGCGGCAGCTCGGTCACCACCATCTGCCACTGGCCGCGCGCCAGGTCCTCGATCTTCCAGCGCGCGCGCACCTTGAGGCTGCCACGCCCGGTGCGGTAGGCGTCCTGGATGTCGGCGGCCGTGCTGATGATCTGGCCGCCGCCCGGGTAGTCGGGCCCCGGGATCAGCATCTGCAGGTCGGCATCGGGCAGTTGCGGGTTCTTCACCAGGGCCACGCAGGCGCCGGCCACCTCGCGCAGGTTGTGGCTGGGGATTTCGGTGGCCAGGCCCACGGCGATGCCGCTGGCGCCGTTGAGCAGCGCGAACGGCAGGCGCGCGGGCAGCTGGCGCGGCTCCTGCGTGCTGCCGTCGTAATTGGGCATGAAATCGACCGTGCCCTCGCCGATCTCGTCGAGCAGCAGGCTGGTGATCTTGGCCAGGCGCGCCTCGGTGTAGCGCATGGCGGCGGCGCCGTCGCCGTCGCGGCTGCCGAAGTTGCCCTGGCCGTCGATCAACGGATAGCGCTGCGCGAAATCCTGCGCCAGGCGCACCAGCGCGTCGTAGGCCGACTGGTCGCCGTGCGGGTGGAAGCGGCCGAGCACGTCGCCCACCACGCGGGCGCTCTTGACCGGCTTGGCCGCCACGTTGCGGTTGGGGCCGCTGTAGCCCAGGCCCATCTGGTCCATGGCGTACAGGATGCGGCGCTGCACGGGCTTGAGGCCGTCGCACACATCGGGCAGCGCGCGGCCCTTGACGACCGACAGCGCGTATTCAAGGTAGGCCCGCTGGGCATAGCCCGCCAGGCCCAGGGTGTCGTCCCCTTCGCCGGAGGTCGTGAAATCGAGGGTGGGTTGGTCGCTCATTCGTTGGCTTCGGTTGCAATCGGGTTCGGGGTCTGCGCCACGCGCACGGGCGGCAGAGGGCCCCGGGGGTGGGCACCGCGCTGCGCCAGCACGGGCGCGGGCGGCTTGAGCTGGGCCCGCAGGGCCAGCACGGTGCGCACGTAGTTCTGGGTTTCCTTGATGGGCGGAATCTGCCGGCCGGCGCGCTGCACGGCGCCCTCGCCCGCGTTGTAGGCGGCCAGCGCCAGGTCGGTACGACCCGGGTACTGGTCGATCAGGTGGCGCAGGTAGCGCGCGCCGGCCTGCACGTTCACGGCCGGGTCGGCCAGCTTCTGCTCCAGCGTGCGCCCGGCATCGGCCACCACGCCGAAGCGGCTGGCCGTGGCGGGCATGAGCTGCATCAGGCCGATGGCGCCCCGGGGCGAGACAGCGGCCGCGTCGAAGCCCGATTCGGCGGCGATCAGCGCCTGGAGCAGCTCGTATTCGACGCCATGGCGGCGCGCGGCGGCGCGCAGGTGGTGGCGCACGCGCTGGTAGTCGGGCGAGATCTCGAAGAAGGCCAGCAGGCGCGCGCTGGCGGCCGGCAGCGCGAACGGCAGGGCGGCCTGCCCGGCGGGCGCGCCCGATGGCGCATCCAGGCCGTTGCCCCGGAAGAACAGCTGGTAGCGCGCGTCCGTCTGTTCGGCGGCAAAATGCGCCACGCCGCGTTCGTCCACGTAGGCCCAGAGGTCGGCGCGCGCGATTTGCTGCGAAAACAATAGCACGCAGGGCACGGCCAGCAAGCGCAGCAGGCCGAAAACCTTGCAAACCATTGGCATGGCGTCAGATGTCGATCTCGACCGCATCGCCGTGCAGTTCCATGAGCTCGCGCCGCGCGGCGGCCTCGCCCTTGCCCATGAGCTTGGTGATGAGGCCCTCGGTGGCGGCGAAGTCCATGCCACCCAGTTGCACGGGCAGCAGGCGCCGGGTGTCGGGGTTCAGCGTGGTTTCCCAGAGCTGCTCGGCGTTCATCTCGCCCAGGCCCTTGAAACGGCTGATCTGGCACTTCTCGCGCGGCACGCCGTCTTTTTCGGCCTTGTCCAGGATGGCGGCCAGCTCGCCGTCGTCCAGCGCGTACATCTTGGCGGCGGGCTTCTTGCCGCGCGCCGGCACGTCCACGCGGAACAGCGGCGGGCGCGCCACGTAGATGTGGCCCGCCTCGATGAGCTTGGGGAAGTGGCGGAAGAACAGCGTGAGCAGCAGCACCTGGATGTGCGAGCCGTCCACATCGGCGTCGCTCAGGATGCAGACCTTGCCGTAGCGCAGGCCCGAGAGGTCGGGCGAATCATTCGGGCCGTGCGGATCGACACCGATGGCGACCGAGATGTCGTGGATCTCGGTGTTGGCGAACAGGCGGTCGCGGTCCACCTCCCAGGTGTTGAGCACCTTGCCACGCAGCGGCAGGATGGCCTGGCTTTCCTTGTCGCGGCCCATCTTGGCGCTGCCGCCGGCCGAGTCGCCCTCGACCAGGAAGACCTCGTTGTGGCTGATGTCGCGGCTTTCGCAGTCGGTCAGCTTGCCAGGCAGCACGGCCACGCCCGAGCCCTTGCGCTTTTCCACCTTCTGGCCGGCCTTTTGCCGTGTCTGCGCGGCCTTGATGGCCAGCTCGGCCAGCTTCTTGCCGTAGTCCACATGCTGGTTCAGCCACAGTTCGAGCGTGGGGCGCACGAAGTTGCTGACCAGGCGCACCGCGTCGCGCGAGTTCAGGCGCTCCTTGATCTGGCCCTGGAACTGCGGGTCGAGCACCTTGGCCGACAGCACATAGCTGGCGCGCGCGAACACGTCCTCGGGCAACAGCTTCACGCCCTTGGGCAGCAGGCTGTGCAGCTCGATGAAGGACTTGACGGCCTGGAACAGCCCGTCGCGCAGGCCGCTTTCGTGCGTGCCGCCGGCGCTGGTGGGGATGAGGTTGACATAACTTTCGCGCACCGGCTGGCCGTCCTCGGTGAAGGCCACGGCCCAGGCCGCGCCCTCGCCCTCGGCGAAGCTGTCGTGGCCCGCGTCGGCGAAGCCCTCGCCCTCGAACAGCGGGATCACCGGGTCGGCGCTCAGCGTCTGCATCAGGTAGTCGCGCAGGCCGCCCTTGTACTGCCAAGTCTGGGTGTCGCGCGTCTTCTCGTTGGCGAGCGTGACCGAGACGCCGGGCATCAGCACCGCCTTGCTGCGCAGCAGGTGGGTCAATTCGCCCATCGGCAGGCTGCTCGACTCGAAATACTTGGCGTCGGGCCACACGCGCACCGTGGTGCCCTGCTTGCGCTCGCCGGCCTCCAGGGGGCGCGCCGCCAGGGGCTCAACCACATCGCCGCCCGAGAACACCAGGCGCGCGGCCTGGCCTTCGCGGTGGCTGGTGGCCTCCAGGCGCGTGGCCAGCGCGTTGGTGACCGACACGCCCACGCCGTGCAGGCCGCCCGAAAAGCTGTAGGCGCCGCCCTTGCCCTTGTCGAACTTGCCGCCGGCGTGCAGGCGCGTGAACACCAGTTCGATCACCGGCGCCTTCTCTTCGGGGTGCAGGCCGAAGGGGATGCCCCGGCCGTCGTCCTCCACGCTGACCGAGCCGTCCTGGTGCAGCGTGACCTTGATCTTCTTGCCGAAGCCCGCCAGGGCCTCGTCGGCGGCGTTGTCCAGCACCTCCTGGATGATGTGCAGGGGGTTGTCCGTGCGGGTGTACATGCCCGGGCGCTGCTTGACGGGCTCCAGGCCCTTGAGCACGCGGATCGAGCCTTCGGAGTATTCGGATGCGGAAACGGGTTTGACTGCCATGGGCGCGGATTGTAGTGCTGTATGAATTCACAGGCATGACACCTGTGGCGACTGTACCGGTCGCCCGTGTGCCGGCAGATTCCGTGCAATCTCGCTACATTGCAGCGTATGCATACGAATCCCCCGAAACTGTCCATGTTCCAGGTGCTGGCCTGCGGCGCCGCCATCGTGACCCTGTCCATGGGCATCCGCCATGGCTTCGGCCTGTGGCTGCAGCCCATCACGCAGGAGATGGGCTGGACGCGCCAGTCCTTCGCGCTGGCGCTGGCCATCCAGAACATCGCCTGGGGGCTGGTGGGTGTGTTCGCGGGCATGGCGGCCGACCGCTTCGGCGCCTTCCGCGTGCTCATCGTGGGCGCCATCCTCTACGGGCTGGGCCTGGTGGGCATGGCGCTCTCGCCCACCACCCTGCTGTTCGCCCTGACCACCGGCCTGCTCATCGGCGCGGCGCAGGCCGGCACCACCTATGCGGTGATCTACGGCGTGCTGGGGCGCCAGATCGCGCCCGAGAAGCGCTCCTGGGCCATGGGCGTGGCGGCGGCGGCGGGGTCGTTCGGCCAGTTCCTCATGGTGCCCGTCGAAGGTTTCCTGATCACCAGCCTGGGCTGGCAGGATGCGCTGCTGGCGCTCTCGCTGCTGGTGCTGCTGATCGTTCCACTGGCTTTCGGGCTGCGCGAGCCGGGCTTCCAGGGCGCGGCCCCGGCGCAACGCACCCAGACCGTGGGCCAGGCGCTGGCCGAGGCCGTGCGCACGCCCAGCTTCACGCTGCTGACGCTGGGCTACTTCGTCTGCGGCTTCCAGGTGGTGTTCATCGCGGTGCACATGCCCAGCTACATCAAGGACCTGGGCCTCTCGCCCCAGGTGGCCAGCTTCTCGCTGGCGCTGATCGGGCTGTTCAACGTGTTCGGCACCTACATCGCGGGCTCGCTGGGCCAGCGCATGCCGCGCCGCTTCATCCTGGCCTTCATCTACCTGGCGCGCTCGGTGGTCATCGTGGTGTTCCTGCTGGTGCCGATCTCGCCGATGTCGGTGTACGTGTTCTCGGCCGTGATGGGCATGCTGTGGCTGTCCACCGTGCCCCCCACCAACGCCACCATCGCGCAGATCTTCGGCGTGCAGCACCTGTCCATGCTGGGCGGCCTGGTGTTCTTCAGCCACCAGATCGGCAGCTTCATGGGCGTGTGGCTGGGCGGCGTGCTGTACGACCGCACGGGCAGCTACGACATCGTCTGGTACATCTCCATCGGCCTGGGCGTGCTCGCCTGCCTGGTCAACCTGCCGGTGCGCGAGCAGCCGCTGCAGCGCACGGCGCCCCAACCCGCCTGAACCGGCCATGAACCCGCCCCCGCACCGCCCTCCCCGCGCCTGGCGTCGCTGGCTGGGCGGGGCACTGGCCCTGCTCATGCTGCTGGCGGTGCTCCTGCTCTACCGCGACCCCGGCTTCATGCTCATGCTGGCGGACCAGGTGTGGGCCTGTTTTTAAGCGAAACTGGCCTCCAGCGCTTGGTGAACAAGCGCAAACAGCTATGAATTTAATAGCAAGCATTTCCTCCACCCAAGGCACGGGCGAGCCCTCCGAATGGGTATGCCGCTGGTCGCACCTGGTGCCGCAGGGCGCTGCCGTGCTCGACGTGGCCTGTGGTGGCGGACGCCATCTGCGCTGGTTCCAAGCGCGTGGCCATGCGGTGACCGGTATCGACCGCGACCCGCTGGCCGTGCAGGCGGCCGCCCAGGTGGGCGAAGCCATTGCCGCCGACATCGAGAACGGCCCCTGGCCGCTGGCGGGCCGCGCATTCGGCGCCGTGGTGGTGACGAACTACCTCTGGCGGCCGCTGCTGCCCGCCATCGTGGACAGCGTGGCGCCCGGGGGCGTGCTGCTCTATGAAACCTTCGCCAGCGGCAACGAGACCGTGGGCCGCCCCGCGCGGCCCGACTTCCTGCTGCGCCCCGGGGAACTGCTCACGGCCTGCGCCGCGCTGCGCGTGGTGGCCTACGAGGACGGCTTCCTCGATGCCCCGGCGCGCTTCGTGCAACGCATCACGGCGGTGCGCGTGGCAGAGGACGGGCTGTCACCGGCACGCCATCCCTTGCGTGCACTCTCCTAGTTAGAATGCTCTTTTACCGTTTTTGACTGCGGACATGACCTCTCCCACCGCCCCCCTGACCGGCAGCATCGTCGCCCTCGTCACCCCCATGCACGCCGATGGCAGCGTGGACTACCCCACGTTGCGCAAACTGATCGACTGGCATATCGCGGAGGGCACCGACTGCATCGGCGTGGTGGGCACCACAGGCGAATCGCCCACGGTGAACGTGGAAGAGCATTGCGAGATCATCCGCGTGGCCGTGGAGCAGGCCGCCAAGCGCGTGCCCATCATGGCCGGCTGCGGCGCCAACTCGACGGCCGAGGCCATCGAACTGGCCAAGTTCGCCAAGAAGGTCGGCGCCGACAGCCAGTTGCAGGTCGTGCCCTACTACAACAAGCCCACGCAAGAGGGCCAGTACCAGCACTTCAAGGCCATCGCCGAAGCCACGGGCGACCTGCCCATCGTGCTCTACAACGTGCCCGGCCGCTCGGTGGCCGATATGCAGCACGACACCGTGCTGCGCCTGGCGCAGGTGCCCGGCATCATCGGCATCAAGGAAGCCACGGGCAACATCGAGCGTGCGCAGTGGCTGATCCGCGACGTGCCCAAGGGCTTTGCCGTGTATTCGGGCGACGACCCGACCGCCGTTGCGCTGATGCTGTGCGGCGGTCAGGGCAACATCAGCGTGACGGCCAACGTGGCCCCGCGCCTGATGCACGAACTGTGCGTGGCCGCCATCGCCGGTGACGTCAAGCGTGCCATGGAAATCCAGTTCCGCCTCATGCCCGTGCACAAGCACCTTTTCGTCGAGGCCAACCCCATCCCCGTGAAGTGGGCCATGGCCCGCATGGGCCTGTGCGGCGGCACGCTGCGTCTGCCCATGACCCCGCTCTCCCAGGGCAACGAGGCCGTGGTGGAAGGCGCGTTGCGCGCCGCCGGCCTGCTGTAAACACTGTACGCCCCGAGATTCCAAAGGATTGCCGCGTGAACCATACCGCACGACTGGGCCTGCTCGGCCTGACCATCGCCCTGTCCGCCTGCTCGGTCCTGGAGGGCGAGAAGATCGACTACAAGAGCGCCTCCAAGGGCTCGTCGCTGGAAGTGCCGCCCGATCTCAAGCAGCTCTCGCGCGAGACGCGCTACGCCGTGCCCGGCGGCGTGGTTTCGGCCAACGCCATGCAGGCCGGCCAGCCGGTCCAGGCATCGAGCCCGCAGGCCGCCGTGTCGAGCATGGGTGACGTGCGCATCGAACGCAACGGCAACCTGCGCTGGCTGGTGGTGAACCGCCCGGCGGACAAGCTCTGGGACCCGGTGCGCGAGTTCTGGCTGGAGAACGGTTTCACGCTGGCGCTCGACCAGGCCAACATCGGCATCATGGAGACCGACTGGGCCGAGAACCGCGCCAAGATCCCGCAGGACTTCATCCGCAACACGCTGGGCAAGGTGCTCGACTCGCTCTACTCCACGGGCGAGCGCGACAAGTTCCGCACCCGCATGGAGCGCAATGCCGAGGGCGGCACCGAGATCTACGTCAGCCACCGTGGCATGCAGGAAGTCTTCAACAGCGCCACCAAGGAATCCACCGTGTGGCAGCCCCGCCCGGCCGACCCCGAGCTGGAAACCGAATTCCTGCGCCGCATGATGGTCAAGCTCGGCGTGAGCCAGGAGCAGGCCAAGGCCGTGGCGGCCTCCTCGGCCGCGGTGCGCGCGCCCGTGGCGCGCGTGGGCAACGTGAACAGCATCCCCGTGGTCCAGATCGACGAAGGCTTCGACCGCGCCTGGCGCCGCGTCGGCCTGGCGCTGGACCGCACCGGCTTCACCGTGGAAGACCGCGACCGCAGCCAGGGCCTCTATTTCGTGCGCTACGTGGCGCCCAAGGCTGACAAGAAGGAGCCCGGCTTCCTGGGCAAGCTCTTCGGCGGTTCCGAGAAGGCCGTGCCGCCGCTCAAGTACCGCATCGTCGTGCGCAGCCAGGGCGAGGCCACCACGGTGTCGGTGCTCAACGCCGCCGGCGCGCCCGAGACCTCGGCCAACGCCGAGAACATCGTGCGCGTGCTGGCCGACGACCTGAAGTAAGCCCCGTCCCAGGCGCGCCATGCTGCGCTTCCGGAGCCTGGGCAGCGGCAGTTCGGGCAATGCCACCGTCGTCGAGGGGCGCAGCGGCGCGCAGGTGCGCCGCCTGCTCATCGACTGCGGCTTCGGCATCCGCCAGCTCCAGGACCGGCTCGCCGCCGCCGGGCTGGCGCTCGACGAGATCGACGCGGTCTTCGTCACCCACGAGCATTCCGACCATGTGGGCTGCGCCCACGCCCTGGCCCTGCGCCAGCGCATTCCCGTCTGGATGAGCCGGGGCACCCACGCCGCGATCGGCAGCCCGGACTTCGAGGGCCTGCTCCGGTGGGCCAGCGACGGCGCCGCCATCGACCTGGGCTGCTTCGAGGCCCTCCCCTTCACCGTGCCGCACGACGCCCGCGAACCGCTGCAATTGCGCTGCAGCGACGGTGCGGCGCACCTGGGCGTGCTGACCGATCTGGGCCACGCCACCGCCCATGTGCTGGAGCAGCTGGCGGGCTGCCACGCGCTGCTGCTCGAAGCCAACCACGACCCGGCCATGCTGGCCGGTTCGCGCTACCCGCCCTTCCTCAAGCGGCGCATCGGCGGGCCGCACGGCCACCTGGCCAACGAGGCCTCGGCCGACATCCTGCGCGCGCTGCGCCACCCTGGGCTGCGGCAGGTCGTCGCCGCGCACCTGAGCGAGCGCAACAACCACCCCGGCCTGGTCCGCCCCCTGCTGGCCTCGGCACTGGACTGGAGCCCGCAGGCCATCGGCGTCGCCGATCCACGGCACGGCACCGGCTGGCTCCAGGCCGGGCTGGAATGACGCCATCGCGGTCCACGGCACCCCGGCCCGCGCGCCATCCGCCCGCGAATCGCCCCCGAAAGCAGCTTCCAGGGCATAGGAAGAAACCCTAATTGCTATATATTCAATAGCATATGAGTCAGTAGGCATACCGGGATAACACCGTCACACAGCCGTCAGACTCAAATTACAGTGCTCCGTAGAATCGCGCCGTTGCAAATTCTTGACTGGCTCTTCCATCCTCCGTGGGCGCGCCAGCATGTTGTACACACAGCTCTTTGGAGACACCATGCAGGCTTTACTCAAACTATCCCGGGCCATCGACTGGCTCAGCGGCCAGATAGGCAAATATGTCATCTGGCTCATCCTGGCATCCACCCTCATCAGCGGCATCAATGCCGTGGTCCGCAAGGTGTTCAACACCAGTTCGAACGCCTTCCTGGAAGTGCAGTGGTACCTGTTCGCCGCCTCTTTCCTGATCGCCGCCGGCTACACGCTGCTCAACGGCGAGCATGTGAAGATCGACGTGGTCACCAGCCGCCTGTCCAAGCGCGCGCAGATCTGGATCGACATCTTCGGCTTCGCCTGCTTCCTCACGCCCGTGTGCCTGGCAGTGCTGTGGTACGGCATCCCCTTCTTCACGCGTGCGCTGGCGTCCGGCGAGATGTCGAACAACGCCGGCGGCCTGATCCGCTGGCCCGTGTACCTGATGATGCCGCTGGGCTTCGGCCTGCTGCTGCTGCAGGGCTGGTCTGAGCTCATCAAGCGCCTGGCTTTCCTGCAAGGGCTCATCGAGGACCCCACGGCCAAGAAGCATGAAAAGACGGCCGAGGAAGAGCTGGCCGAATCCATCCGCCGCCTGGCCGAAGCCGCCAAGGGCAACGACACCGACAAGGCCCCCTGAGCGGAGAGACACACCATGGAATTCATCGCCCATAACCTGGCCCCGATCATGTTCGCGGGGCTCATCGTCTTCCTGCTGCTGGGCTTCCCCGTGGCCTTCAGCCTGGGAGCCTGCGGCCTGTTCTTCGCCTTCGTCGGCGTCGAGCTGGGCGTCCTGCCCGAGGCCCTGCTGCAAGCCCTGCCCTTGCGCATCTTCGGCATCATGCAGAACGACACACTGCTGGCCATCCCGTTCTTCACCCTCATGGGGCTGATACTTGAACGCTCGGGCATGGCCGAGGACCTGCTGGAAACCATTGGCCAGCTGTTCGGCCCCGTGCGCGGCGGCCTGGCGCTGGCCGTGATCTTCGTTGGCACCCTGCTGGCCGCCACGACCGGCGTGGTGGCCGCCTCGGTGATCTCGATGGGCCTGATCTCGCTGCCCATCATGATGCGCTACGGCTACGACCGGCGCCTGGCGGCCGGCGTGATCGCCGCGTCGGGAACGCTCGCACAGATCATCCCGCCCTCGCTGGTGCTGATCATTCTGGCCGACCAGCTGGGCCGCTCCGTGGGCGACATGTACAAGGGCGCCTTCGTGCCCGGCCTGATGCTGTGCGGCTTCTATGCCGCCTACGTCATCCTGATCGCCATCTTCAAGCCCCACTGGGCCCCGGCCCTGCCGCCCGAGGCGCGCACGCTGAAAGAAGACAACGGCAAGACCGGCCTGCCCTCGCTGCTGGTGCTGACGTCCCTGTGCACGGCCGCCGCGGTCTACGTGGGCAAGAACATGCCCGCGCTGCACACCTGGTGGAGCGGCGAAGCCGTGGACAAGGTGGCGCTGGACGAAACCATCGTCGTCGCCATGTGCTTCGGCGTGGCCCTGGCCTTCATCATCGCCAGCATCAACAAGATCACCCGCATGGGCCTGCTCTCGCGCATGGCCGAGCGCGTGACCTTCGTGCTGATCCCCCCGCTGCTGCTGATCTTCCTGGTGCTGGGCACCATCTTCCTGGGCGTGGCCACCCCCACCGAGGGCGGCGCCATGGGCGCGCTGGGTGCCTTCATCATGGCCATGGCGCGCGGCCGCCTGAGCATGGACCTGCTCCGGCAGGCGGTGAACACCACCACCAAGCTCTCGTGCTTCGTGGTCTTCATCCTGGTGGGCGCGACCATGTTCGGCCTGACCTTCCAGGGCGTGGACGGCCCGATCTGGGTCGAGCACCTGCTGACCGGCCTGCCCGGCGGCCAGCTCGGTTTCCTGATCGTGGTGAACGTCATGATCTTCTTCCTGGCGTTCTTCCTGGACTTCTTCGAGCTGTCCTTCATCGTGGTGCCGCTGCTCGCGCCCGTGGCGCAGAAGCTCGGGATCGACCTGATCTGGTTCGGCGTGCTGCTCGGCGTGAACATGCAGACCTCGTTCATGCACCCGCCGTTCGGCTTCGCGCTGTTCTACCTGCGCAGCGTGGCACCGGCGAAGGAATACACGGACAAGGTCACCAAGAAGCTGATCCCACCGGTCACGACCATGCAGATCTACTGGGGCGCCGTGCCGTTCGTGGTGATCCAGCTCATCATGGTGGGCTTGATCATCGCCTTCCCGGGGATCGTCTCCAGCGGCCTGGACAAGACCGAGGTATATGACCTGGACAAGGTGCGCATGGAGATGGAGGCCGCGATGCCCGATGCTGCCCCCGCCTCGCTCGACCCCGCGACCGGCATGGACGGCGCCAGCGGCTCGACCGAGGCAGCCGACCCCACGGCTGGCATGGAAGGCGCCGATGCGGCACCCGCCGCCGCGCCGGCGGCCGCCGACGACCCGCTCAAGGCACTGCAGGACTCCATGTCCTCCGGCGACAAGAAGTAAGCACCGGCCATCCCGGCCGGAAAGCCCAAGGCCCCCGCAGGCGATTGCCTGCGGGGGCTTTTTTCATGGTGGCGCCTCTGGCCCCAAGAAGGCATGGGCACCTCCGCCCACGGTGCATGCCACGGCACCCTGCGGCGCCGCGCGGCGCCCCCCCCTTGCTGATCGCATGCCGCCAAGGCGCGCCCGCCCCAACGGGGACCTGGGCCCGCCCACGCTCCTTGCCGGTGCGTGCAGGCCCCGGGGCCGCCGCACGCCCAGGGCACCACGGCGTGGCGGGCAAGCGGCATGCGTCCCCATGTGGCAAACAGGAACACGGCACCCTTGCCCTTGCCCTTGCCCTTGCCCTTGCCCTTGCCCTTGCCCTTGCCCTTGCCCACGATGCTGCTTGCGCGCAAGGGACGAGCCCTGCACTACGCACCCGCCAAGAAAAAACCCGCCAGGCTTGCCGCCTGGCGGGTTTTCGTGTGTGCCGAAGGCCGCCATGGCACCCTGCTGGGCGCCACGGCAGGCGGCATCAGAGCTTCTTGGTGGCCATGAAGCTGTCGTAGCGGGCCTCGGCGAAGCGGAACCAGAGGATCTGGTCGCGCTGGAAGTTGCGCATGTCGGCGTAGATCTTCTTCCACTCGGGGCTCTTGGCGTCGTTCTCGGCGAAGACTTCCATGGCGGCGTTGAACGAAGCGTCCATCACGGCCTGCGAGAACGGCAGCACCTTGGTCTTGGCGGCCACGAGCTGCTTGAGCGCGTGCGGGTTCAGCGCATCGTACTTGGCCAGCATGTCGGTGTGGGCCAGGTGCGTGGCGGCCTCGATGATGGCCTTGTTCTCGGACGACAGGGCATCGAAGGCCTTGTTGTTGATGAAGAAGTCCACTTCGGGACCGCCTTCCCACCAGCCGGGGTAGTAGTAGAAGGGCGCGACCTTGTTGAAGCCGAGCTTTTGGTCGTCATACGGACCCACCCACTCGGCGGCATCCAGCGTGCCCTTTTCGAGGGATTGGTAGATTTCGCCGCCGGGGATGCTCTGGGGCACGGCGCCCAGCTTCTGCATCACTTCGCCGACCAGGCCGCCGCCCAGGCGCATCTTCAGGCCCTTGAAGTCGGCGGGGGACTTGATTTCCTTGCGGTACCAGCCGCCCATCTGCGTGCCGGTATTGCCGCCCGCGAAGCTGATGGCGTTGTAGTTCGAGTAGAACTCGTTCATCAGCTTGCGGCCGTTGCCGTGCAGCATCCAGGCATTCATCTGGCGCGCGTTGAAGCCGAAGGGAATGGCCGAGCCCAGCGCGAAGGCGGGGTTCTTGCCGTAGAAGTAGTAGGGCACGCTGTGCGCCATTTCCACGGTGCCTTGCTGCACGCCGTCCAGCACGCCGAAGGGGGGCATCAGTTCGCCGCCCGCATGCACGGAGATCTCGAACTTGCCGCCCGACATGGCCTTGACGGCCTTGGCGAACACGTCGGCACCGCCATAGATGGTGTCCAGCGACTTGGGGAAGCTCGAAGCCAGGCGCCAGCGGATGGCGGCCTGTGCGTGCACGGCTGGCGCCACGCCAGCGGCGAGCACGCCGGCGATGCCGGCACTCTTGATGATTGAACGACGATCCATGAGGTTCTCTCCGAAATAGTGATTGCACAACCCACCGTCCGGGCCTGCGCCCGGTCCGATGAGGACTTGTTGAGCCGCGTTCATTGTAGGAACATGCCCCCCCTGTCTTTTACGGGTTTTCCCGTGAAAACAGAGGCTTGCGGGCAGGGCTTCAGGGTTCTGCAAGCAAGCTCGGAAACGGTGGCCGGTGGCGCGCGAAGGCCGCCACCGATGGCCGCGATCAGGCCGTGGCGGTGCCGAAGCGTCTGGCGATGGAGCGCTGGATGCCCGCAGCGTCGAGCCCCTGCAGCGCCAGCAGCTTGGCCGGATCGCCGTGCTCGATGAACACATCGGGCAGGCCCAGCGCGAGCACCGGGCGCACGACGCCGGCGGCGTTCAAGGCCTCCATCACGGCGCTGCCCGCGCCGCCCATGGTGGCGCCTTCCTCCACCGTGACCAGCGCATCGTGGCTGGCCGCCAGTTCGAGCAGCAGATCCACGTCCAGCGGCTTGGCCCAGCGCATGTTGGCCACGGTGGCGTCGAGCGCCTGCCCCGCCTCCAGCGCCGGGTACAGCAGCGTGCCGAAGGCCAGGATGGCGATGCGCGGGCCGGTGGCATCGGCGCCGCCCTGGCGCGTGCGCCGGACTTCGCCCTTGCCGAACGGCAGCATGTCGAGCCCGGGCAGCGGCGCCACGCCCACGCCCGCGCCGCGCGGGTAGCGCACGGCCACGGGGTGGTTCTGCGCGAAGGCGGTGGAGAGCAACTGGCGGCACTCGCGCTCGTCGGCCGGGCAGGCCAGGCTCATGTTCGGAATGCAGCGGATGAACGGGATGTCGTAAGCGCCCGCGTGCGTGGCGCCGTCGGCGCCCACCAGGCCCGCGCGGTCGAGCGCGAACACCACGGGCAGGTTCTGCAGCGCCACGTCGTGGATCATCTGGTCGTAGGCGCGCTGCAGGAAGGTGGAGTAGATCGCCACCACGGGCTTGGCGCCCTCGCAGGCCATGCCGGCGGCGAAGGTCACGGCGTGCTGCTCGGCGATGCCCACGTCGTGGTAGCGGTCGGGGAAGCGCTGGTGGAACTCGACCATGCCCGAACCCTCGCGCATGGCGGGCGTGATGCCCACGAGGCGCTCGTCCTGCCCAGCCATGTCGCACAGCCACTGGCCGAACACCTGGGTGAAGGTCTGCTTCGGCGGCGTGGCCGGCTGCGTCAGGCCCACGCTGGGGTCGAACTTGCCCGGGCCGTGGTAGGCCACGGGGTCGGCCTCGGCCAGCTTGTAGCCCTGGCCCTTCTTGGTGACCACATGCAGGAACTGCGGGCCTTCCAGGCCCTTGATGTTCTCCAGCGTGGGGATCAGCGAGTCGAGGTCGTGGCCGTCGATCGGGCCGATGTAGTTGAAGCCGAACTTCTCGAACAGCGTGGCCGGCACCACCATGCCCTTGGCCTGCTGCTCCAGGCGCTTGGCCAGCTCCAGCAGCGGCGGCGCGTTCTTGAGCACGGTCTTGCCCACGTTCTTGGCGGCGGCGTAGAACTGGCCGCTCATGAGCTGGGCCAGGTAGCGGTTGAGCGCGCCCACGGGCGGGCTGATGCTCATGTCGTTGTCGTTGAGGATGACGAGCAGGTTGCAGTCCTGCACGCCCGCGTTGTTCAGCGCCTCGAAGGCCATGCCCGCCGTCATGGCGCCGTCGCCGATGATGGCCACGGCGTGCCGGTTCTCGCCCTTGCGCTGTGCGGCCAGCGCCATGCCCAGGGCCGCCGAGATGCTGGTGCTCGAATGCGCGGTGCCGAAGGTGTCGTACTCGCTCTCGGCGCGCTGCGGGAAGCCCGAGATGCCGCCCAGCTGGCGCAGCGTGTGCATGCGCTCGCGCCGGCCGGTGAGGATCTTGTGCGGGTAGGTCTGGTGGCCCACGTCCCACACCAGCCGGTCGTAGGGTGTGTCGAACACATGGTGCAGCGCCACGGTCAGCTCCACCGTGCCCAGGTTGGAGCTGAGGTGGCCGCCCGTCTTGGAGACGCTGTCGAGCACGAAAGCCCGCAGCTCCGTGGAAAGCACCTTGAGCTCGGCCCGCGAGAGGCGGCGCAGGTCGGCCGGTTCGTTCACGCTCTGGAGCAGGGGATAGGGGTTCGTGGGCATTGCTATGTTTTTTGTAGCTACTGGCGCTTACTGGAAAAGCGCCGGAGGCTTAATTTATACCAAACGGCGCCTCGGCGTCAGTGCGAACGGCTCACCACCATGTCCGCCAGCGCGGCCAGCGCGCGCGTATCGGACAGGCTGCTGGCCGCCAGCGCGGCATGGGCCTCGGCCAGCAGTTCGCGGGCATGCGCCTGCGCACGCTCCAGGCCCAGCAGCGAGACATAGGTAGGCTTGTCCTGGGCGGCATCCTTGCCGGCCGTCTTGCCCAGGGTGGCGGAGTCCTGCGTCACGTCGAGGATGTCGTCCACCACCTGGAAAGCCAACCCCACGGCCGCGCCGTACTTCGACAGGCCCGCCAGGGCGACGGCATCGGCGCCGCCGCAGGCCGCGCCCATCATCACGCTGCCTTGCAGGAGCGCGCCGGTCTTGAGGCGGTGCATCTGGCGCAGCCGGTCTTCATCCAGCGCCACGCCGACGCTGGCCAGGTCGATGGCCTGGCCGCCGGCCATGCCGGCCGCGCCGGCCGCGTGCGCCAGCAGGCGGCACAGGCGCGCCTGCACCGGCTCGGGCACACCCGCGCCCTCGGGCGTGAGCAGCTCGAAGGCCAGGGCCTGCAGCGCATCGCCGGCCAGCAGCGCCTGGGCCTGGCCGAACTGCACATGCACCGTGGGCTTGCCCCGGCGCAGCACGTCGTTGTCCATGCACGGCATGTCGTCGTGCACCAGCGAATAGGCATGGATCAGCTCGACCGCGCACGCGGCGCGCAAGGCCGCTTCGTCGTATCCGGCCGCCTGGCCCGCGCCGTCGGCCGGCGCCACGGCGGCACGCGCCGCCAGCACCAACAAAGGCCGCAGGCGCTTGCCGCCGTCGAGCACCGCGTAGCGCATGGCGTCGCCCAGGCCGGCCGGCGCGTCCACGCCCACCCAGCGCGACAGCGCCTGTTCCACGCGTTCCAGATGGCTGCCGCTCCAGCCCTGCAGATCCCACGGCGCCATGCCGTTCATTCCTGTGTCCATGGTTGCAGCGTGCCTTCGTCGAGCACCCGGACCTGGTCCTGCACGGCCTGGAGCCGGTCGCGGCAGAACGCGAGCAGGGCCGCGCCCCGCTGGTAGCCCGCCAGCAGCTGGTCGAGCGGCATCTGGCCCGACTCGATGCGGCCGACCAGTTGCTCCAGTTCTTCCAGCGCGGCTTCGTAGCTGGCCGGATCGGCGGTTTTGGATTTGGGGGGCATTGGCAAGCGGCTGCGGAAGCTGAAACGCGCGATTTTAGGCTGAGATCAGGGGACAGCCCCCTGTGGCGCTGCGCGCCTTCCCCCTTCTCTCGCTTCGCGGGAAGGGGGACTTTGCTGAGTGCGGCGGGGCGGCCCTTGCACGGTGGCCGCTGATCCAAGGCACGCCCATGTCATAGGCGGGGATGCGGGGCGGAGACGGATGAATACACGCATGGGGGTTGCGGGAATGGCGGCGCCAATAACCCCACGTCCTATAATCCCATTCCCTGCGACCGGCACCCCGCCGGTTTATTTTTTTCTCCCCGCGCCCTGGCGCCCTGTCTCTCCCTGTGGGGAGTCTTTAGGTCAGGTCCCCCATGTCTGATTTAAGTCTTCGACTGCAGCAGGCCACGAGCCAACTCCCCGTTTCAAGCTACTTTGACGCGGCGCTGTTCCAGCGCGAAATGGAAGTGCTGTTCCAGCGCGGCCCCCGCTACGTGGGGCACAGCCTGAGCGTGCCCAACGTGGGCGACTACCACGCCCTGCCCCAGGAGGGCGAAGGCCGCGCGCTGGTGCGCAACGCCCAGGGCGGGGTCGAACTGGTGTCCAACGTCTGCCGCCACCGCCAGGCCATCATGGTGCAGGGGCGCGGCTCGCTGCAGGACAACCAGAAAGGCAGCGCGGGCGGCAACATCGTCTGCCCCGTGCACCGCTGGACCTACAGCCCCAGCGGCGAGCTGCTGGGCGCGCCGCACTTCGCGCACGACCCCTGCCTCAACCTCAACAACTACAAGCTGCGCGAGTGGAACGGCCTGCTGTTCGAGGACAACGGCCGCGACATCGAGGCCGACCTCGCGGGCATGGGCCCGCGCGCCGAGCTGTCGTTCGAGGGCTTCGCGCTCGACCGCATCGAGCTGCACGAGTGCAACTACAACTGGAAGACCTTCATCGAGGTCTATCTGGAGGACTACCACGTCGGCCCGTTCCACCCCGGACTGGGCAATTTCGTCACCTGCGACGACCTGAAGTGGGAGTTCCAGAAGGAATACTCGGTGCAGACCGTGGGCGTGGCCTCCACCTTCGGCAAGCCCGGCTCCGATGTGTACAAGAAGTGGCACGAAGTGCTGCTGAAGTACCGCGAGGGCAAGCTGCCCGAGCGCGGCGCGATCTGGCTCACCTACTACCCGCACATCATGGTGGAGTGGTACCCGCATGTGCTCACCGTCTCCACGCTGCACCCCATCAGCGTGGACAAGACGCTGAACATGGTGGAGTTCTACTACCCCGAGGAGATCGTCGCCTTCGAGCGCGAGTTCGTCGAGGCCCAGCAGGCCGCCTACATGGAGACCTGCATCGAGGACGACGAGATCGGCGAGCGCATGGACGCCGGCCGCAAGGCCCTGCTGGCGCGCGGCGACAACGAGGTCGGCCCCTACCAGAGCCCCATGGAGGACGGCATGCAGCACTTCCATGAGTGGTACCGCCGCGCCCTGGGCGAGGCCGTGCCCGCGCGCTGAAAGCCCGCCCTCCAGCAGCTTTTTTTTGCTCCCAATAAAATAGCTGCCAGCGCTTGATCCACAAGCGCTGGCAGCTATTTTCATTTCAAGACTGACCCATGCAAGCTCTCTGGATGGTGCTGGCCGCGTTCCTGTTCGCAAGCATGGGCGTGTGCGTCAAGATCGCGTCGGGCTACTTCAACGCCGCCGAACTGGTGTTCTACCGCGGCCTCATCAGCATCGCCCTCATGTGGACGCTGGCGCGCTCGCAGGGCGTGCGCCTGGGCACGCAGTACCCCGGCATGCACGCCTGGCGCAGCCTCATCGGCGTGGTCTCGCTCGGCGCCTGGTTCTACGCCATCGGCCACCTGCCGCTGGCCACGGCGATGACGCTCAACTACATGAGCAGCGTCTGGATCGCCGCCTTCTTCGTCGGCGGCGCCCTGCTCGCCTGGCGCCCCTCTGCCGCTAACCCGCGCCCCGCGCTGCAGGGGCCGCTGGTGCTCACGGTGCTGGCCGGCTTCGTCGGCGTGGTGCTGATGCTGCGCCCCACCATCGGCCAGACGCAGGAGCAGATCTTCGCCGGCCTCGTGGGCCTGATGTCGGGCATGACGGCCGCCTTCGCCTACATGCAGGTGGTGGCGCTCTCGCGCATCGGCGAGCCGGAAACGCGCACCGTGTTCTATTTCGCCGTGGGCTCGGCCGTGGCTGGCGGCGCCGCCATGGCCGTGGCCGGCGCCTCGGCCTGGCCCGGCTGGCCGGCGCTGTGGCTGCTGCCCATCGGCATCCTCGCCTCCGGCGGCCAGCTGTGCATGACCAAGGCCTACGCCAGCGCGCGCACCCAGCGCGGCACGCTGGTGGTGGCCAACCTGCAGTATTCGGGCATCGTGTTCGCATCGCTCTACAGCGTGCTGCTGTTCGGCGACCACATCCCGCCCATCGGCTGGATCGGCATGGTGCTCATCGTGGGCAGCGGCATCGTGGCCACCATCCTGCGCGCGCGCGCCGCGCCCGGCACGCCGGCGGAAGAACACTGACGCCGCACCGGCAGTGCGGGCCGGGAAATTGGCCACAATGGCGTTTTCGTTTTCTCATGCCCACCGCCATGTCCCACACCACGCTGATCTCCGCCTCTGAACTCCACGCGCTGGCCGCCAGCGGCAAGCCCCTGATGGTGTTCGACTGCAGCTTCGACCTGGCCGCGCCGGGCGCGGGCGAGCAGGCCTACCTCGGCGGCCACATCCCCGGCGCCGTGTACGCCCACCTCGACCACGCGCTCTCGGCCGGCAGCGGCCCGCGCGCCTCGGGCGGGCGCCACCCCCTGCCCACGCGCGAGAATTTCGCCGCCTGGCTGGGCAGCGTGGGCTTCACCAATGGCATGCAGGCCGTGGTGTACGACCGCAACGGCAGCGCCTACTGCGGCCGCCTGTGGTGGATGCTCAAGTGGCTGGGGCACGACGCCGTGGCCGTGCTCGACGGCGGCCTGCAGGCCTGGACGCAGGCCGGCGGCTCGCTCGCGCAGGGCCCGGGGCAGGCGCGCGCGCCGGTCCGCTTCCGCGTTGACGCGCCGCTGCGCCAGCTCGCCACCGCGCAGCAGGTGCTGCAGGACCTGGGCAAGCCGGGCCAGACCATCATCGACGCCCGCGCCACGCCGCGCTACCGGGGCGAGGTGGAGCCGCTCGACCCCGTGGCCGGCCACATTCCGGGCGCGCTCAACCGGCCCTTCGCCGACAACTTCGGCCCCGATGGCCGCTTCAAGAGCCCCGACATGCTGCGCGCCGAATTCCTGGCGCTGCTGGCCGGACGCGACCCCGCAGGCGTGGTGAACCACTGCGGCAGCGGCGTGACGGCCAACCCCAATGTGATCGCCCTGGAACTGGCCGGCCTGGGCCAGACCGCGCTGTTCGCGGGCAGTTGGAGCGAGTGGTGCAGCGATGCCACGCGGCCGGTGGAGAAATCGACACCCCCCTGAGTGGCTGCGCCACCTCCCCCCGCTCTCGCAGCGCCGCGCGCTGCGGGGCGGCCCTTGCGCGGTGGCTGCTAGCCTGGGCCGCGCCAGTTTCATGCGGCATGAACTGCGCTGGGGCCAATGCGTTCGCAGCACGCCGTGTCAGGCAAATTCCTACACGCCGCACCCGGCAACCAGACACGACGCACCGGCAGGCGCCGACTTAAGTTTTGTTTGGCCCGAATTCACAATCCATTTCAACGGATCGCGAAAACATGCATGAGGCATGCAACGCACGACCCGGGACTGGATAAGGATGCCGCCATGACCAACGAACAACTCCTCGCCGAAATCCGCGAAGCCAACCTCACCTACCTGATGCTGGCCCAGACGCTGATCCGCCAGGACAAGGCCGAGGCCGTGTTCCGCCTGGGTCTCAACGAAGACGCCGCCGATATCCTGGCCTCGCTCTCGGCCGCCCAGGTCATGAAGCTGGCGTCCCGCAACACCCTGCTGTGCTCGTTCCGCGTCGATGACAACCTGGTCTGGAGCCTGCTGACCAACCACAACACCCCCAAGAAGGTGGGCAATGAGGCCACCAATGCGCTGCACGCCAACATCCTGATGGCCAGCCGCGTGTCCGAAGTGCTCTGATCCGCCTCCGCTCTCCCGCCCCCTTCCACCGTTTCCTGAAAGCCCCGCCATGACCGCCACCACCACCGCTGCCAAGTCCACCGCCAAGGCCCCCGCCAAGAGCGTGCTGGGCGAGTCC
>NZ_QXGR01000013.1 GCF_003604195.1 Simplicispira lacusdiani | reverse complement strand
ACCTGCGACATCAAGGACCCGACGCAGAACATCGTGTGGGTGACGCCCGAGGGGGGCGGTGGGCCCAACTATTCGGGCATGTGAGCCCGTGGGCTGCAACGGAAACGGCTTTCCGCTACCCTGCGGGCAAGTGATGCATTGCAAGGGTGAACGTGCCAGGCTTTTCCATCGAGCAGATGTCGGCGCTTCTCGCGGCGCTCCCCGACCCGGCGTTCGTGCTGACGGAAAGCGGCCTCTACGCGGCCGTCTTCGGCGGCACCGACGCGCGCTACTACCACGACGGCACGGGCCTCGTGGGCCAGCGCATGGCCGATGTGCTCGCGCCCGACAAGGCCGCCTGGTTCCTGCAGGAAATCCACCAGACGCTCGCGGGCGGACGGCTGCACGTGGTCGAGTACGGCCTGAGCGGCCGCGACATCAAGGGCCTGCCCGCCGAGGGGCCGCAGGAAACCATCTGGTTCGAGGGGCGCGTCCAGCCCCTGGCGTTCACCGTGCGCGGCGAGCGCGCGGTGCTCTGGGTGGCCAGCAACATCACCGAGCGGCATGATCTGGAGCACCGCCTGCGCCAGCTCAGCGAGACCGACGAACTGACCGGCCTGGCCAACCGCCGCCGCCTCATGGAAACCCTGGCCAGCCACCACGAGGCTTTCGTGCGCTACGGCACGCCCACCTCGGTGCTGCTGTTCGATATCGACCACTTCAAGCGCATCAACGACGAGCAGGGCCATGGCTGCGGTGACGAGGCCCTGCGCCTGGCGGCCCAGGTCTGCCGGGGCGAGCTGCGCGCCACCGACATCGCCACGCGCCTGGGGGGCGACGAGTTCGTCGTGCTCATGCCCTACACCCGGCCCCAGGATGCCGCCGACATCGCCGAGCGGCTGCGCCTGCAGATGGCGCTGGCCCTGGCCGAGCTGGGTGGCCCCGGGCCCGGGGCCACCATCAGCGCCGGGCTCAGCGAGTTCCAGGCCTCGGACACCTCGCCGGAAGAGGTGCTCAAGCGGGCCGACGCGGGCCTGTACGAAGCCAAGCGCCAGGGGCGCAACCAGGTGCGCATGGTGGCGGATTGAAAGCGTGGCCGGCGACGGGCCTCGGCGCACGGATGCAATACTGTCGCTCCGTGAATGCCGCACCGATGCGATGACCGAACCCCTGGACCCCGCCCCCTTCTTGCAGAGCGGCCTGCTCGCCCTGCACAGCAACCGCACCGAGCGCCTGGCCGATGCCGTGGCCGCGTGGCTGCGCCGCCATCCGCTGGCGCCGCTGGAGGAGGACGTGGTGCTGGTGCAGAGCAACGGCATGGCCGAGTGGTTCAAGATGGCGTTGGCGCAGGAGGGCGGCATTTGCGCGGCCACGCGCGTGGAGCTGCCCTCGCGCTTCCTCTGGCGCACCTACCGCCAGGTGCTGGGCCGCGCCCAGGTGCCGGCCCAGTCGCCCGTGGACAAGACGCCGCTCACCTGGCGCCTGCTGCGCCTGCTGCCCGGCTTGCTGGACGAGCCCGGCTTCGAGCCCGTGGCCGGCTTCCTGCGGCCCGGCGACCCCGACCGCCTGCTGCAACTGTGCACGCGCCTGGCCGACCTGTTCGACCAGTACCAAGTCTACCGGCCCGACTGGCTGGGCGACTGGGCCTTGGGCCGCGACCGGCTGGCCGCCCCCGGCCGCCCCGACCTGGACGTGCCGCCCGACCAGCGCTGGCAACCCCTGCTGTGGCGCGCCGTGCTGGCCACGTTGGACGAGCGCGAGCACGCCGCCATCCGCCCCGCCATCCACCAGCGCGCGCTCGACGCCCTGCAGGCGGGCGGCGCGCCCGCCCGCCCGGTGGCGCGGCGCATCGTGCTGTTCGGCATGGCGCATGTGCCCTTGCCGGTGCTGGAGCTGCTGGCCGCGCTCTCGGGCCACAGCCAGGTGCTGCTGGCCATTCCCAACCCCTGCCGCTTCCACTGGGCCGACATCATGGACGGGCGCGAGCTGCTGCGCCTGGCGCGCCGCCGCCATCCGCTGCGCGGCGGGCTGGACCTGGCCGCGCTGCCGCTGGAGCAGATGCACCTGCATGCGCACCCGCTGCTGGCGGCCTGGGGCCGCCAGGGGCGCGACTTCGTGCGCCAGCTCGACGCCTTCGACGACGCTCGGCAGGCCATGGCGCGCTTCGCCGTGCCGCGCGTGGACCTGTTCGACGAGGACGAGGCCCCGGATGCGCCGCTGCTGGCGCAGGTGCAGAACCGCATCCGCGACCTGGTGCCGCTGGCCGAGCACGACCGGCGCGCGGCCGACCCTCGGGACCGTTCCATCGTCTTCCACATCGCGCACAGCGCGTTGCGCGAGGTCGAGGTGCTGCACGACCAGCTGCTGCAGTTGCTGGCCCAGCCCCCGGGCGGTGCGCCGCTGCGCCCGCGCGACATCGTCGTCATGGCGCCCGACATCGACGCCGTGGCGCCCGCCATCCGCGCCGTTTTCGGCCAGTACCCGCGCGGCGACGCGCGCCACATTCCGTTCGACATCGCCGACCTGAGCGCGCGCGCCAGCCACCCGCTGGTGGCCGCGCTCGAATGGCTGCTGCGCTTGCCGCAGCAGCGCTGCACCCTGAGCGAGCTGCGCGATCTGCTCGACGTGCCCGCCATCGCGGCGCGCTTCGGCGTCGCGCCCGAGGCCCGCGAGCTGCTGGCGCGCTGGATGGCCGGCGCCGGCATCCGCTGGGGCCTGAACGCGGCGCAGCGCGCGGACCTGGGCCTGGACGCCTGCGGCGACCAGAACACCGCCGCCTTCGGCCTGCGCCGCATGCTGCTGGGCTATGCGGGCGGGGATGCCGCCTTCGCCGGCATCGAGCCCCATGGCGAGGTTGGCGGGCTCGATGCCGGGCTCGCGGGCGCGCTCGCGGGCCTGCTGGGCCAGCTCGAACACTGGTGGCTGGCCTCGGCCACGCCGGCCACGCCCGAAGGCTGGGCCGTGCGCGCGCGCGCGCTGCTCGCGGGCATCGCCCGGCCCGCCGACGAGACCGACCGCCAGGTGCTGCAGGCGCTCGACGCCGCGCTCACCACCTGGCAGGAGGCCTGCGCGCAGGCCGGTTTCGCGGGCGAGCTGCCGCTGTCCGTGGCGCGCGAGGCCTGGCTGGAGGCGCTGGAAGAACCCGCGCCGCGCCAGCGCTTCCGCGCCGGCGGCGTCACCTTCTGCACCCTCATGCCCATGCGCGCGATCCCGTTCGAGGTGGTCTGCCTGCTCGGCATGAACGACGGCGACTACCCGCGCCGCGCGCCGCGCAGCGACTTCGACCTCATGGCCCTGGCCGGACAGGCGCGCCCCGGCGACCGCTCGCGCCAGAGCGACGACCGCCAGCTCATGCTCGAAGCCCTGCTGGCCGCGCGGCGCGTGCTCTACGTGAGCTGGACCGGCCGCAGCGTGCGCGACAACAGCGCGCAGCCGCCCTCGGTGCTGGTCTCGCAACTGCGCGACTACCTGGATGCGGGCTGGAGCGGCGGGGTGCTGGCCCAGCGCACCACCGAGCACCCGCTGCAGCCCTTCAGCCGGCGCTACTTCGAGGGCGACGCGCGGCTCTTCACCCACGCGCGCGAGTGGCGCGCCGCGCATGGCGGTGGCGATGTGCCGCAGGCCGTGCCGCCCGTGCCCGCCTTCGTGCCCGACCCGCGCGTGCCGCTCACCGTGGCGCAGCTCGCGGCCTTCCTGCGCAACCCGGCCAAGGCCTTCCTGCGCGAGCGCCTGGGCGTGGTGTTAGATCCGGGCGAGGAGGAGGGCGAAGACCACGAATCCTTCGGCCTCGCCGGGCTGGACGAATACGGCCTGCTGCGCGAATTGCTCGATGGTGTGCAGGCCGACCTGCAGGAACACGCCGAGAGCGCCCTGGAGCCCCTGCTGCTGGAGCGCCTGCAACGCCTGCACCGCGCCGGACGTCTGCCGCTGGGCGGTCTGGGCGAACGTGCCCAGGCGCGGCTGGCCGGGCAGTTGCTGCCCCTGCTGCAGGCCTGGCGGCAGGCCCAGGCGCAGCACCCTGCCGCCGCCGAGCGCCTGCCGCTGCGCTGCGGGGTGGAGGTGCAGGGTGGTGCTATAGAAACGGTAGCTGATGGCGCAGGTAATACGGGCGCCATGGCCATTTTTGATCAAAATTCGCCCGAAGCCGGCGCGGTGCTGCTCGAAGACTGGCTGGAGCACCTGCGCCAGGGCGGCGACGGACTGCCGGTCTGGATCGACTGCACGCCCTCGCGCCTGCTGCAGGATGCGCGCAAGGGCCTGCCGCGCGCCGACGCGCTGCTCGTGCCCTGGCTGCGCAGCCTGGCTGCGGCGGCCAGCGGCCGTGCCGTGCGCGGCCTGCTCGTGGGGCGCGATGCCACGCTGCACTTCCCGCCGCTGGCGGTGGACGAGGCCCGTGCCACGCTGGGCGGACTGCTGCGCGTGTGGCGTGAGGGCATGCAGGGCCCGCTGCCCCTGGCGCCGCGCACCGGGTTGGCCTGGGTGTCCGGCAACGATGCCGCCAGCGCCTACGAGGGCGGCTGGCAACTGGACGGCGAGGCGGCCGACCCCGGCCTGGCGCGCTTCTACCCCGACTTCGAGACCCTGGCCGAGGACGGCCGCTTCGAGGCGCTGGCGCAGGCCGTCTGCGCGCCGCTGGCCGACTGGGCCGCGCGGCAGGTGCGCGCCGAGCCGCATCCCGAACCCGCCGTGGAGGCCGGCACATGATCCCCGCCACGCTCGAACCGATCACTTTTCCCCTGCATGGCAGCCAGCTCATCGAGGCCAGCGCCGGCACGGGCAAGACCTGGACCATCGCCGCGCTCTACCTGCGCCTGGTGCTGGGCCACGGTGGCGCGCAGGGCTTTCCGCGCGCGCTGCGTCCGGACGAAATCCTGGTGATGACCTTCACGCGCGCCGCCACGCGCGAGCTGTCCGACCGCATCCGCGCGCGCCTGATCGAGGCCGCGCGCTGCTTCCGGGGCGAGGCGCCCGTGCCAGCGCACGACGTTTTCCTGGCGCGGCTGCTGGCGGACTACCCCGAGGGCGCCGAACGCGCCCAGGCCGCCTGGCGCTTGGCACTGGCCGCCGAGGGCATGGACGACGCGGCCGTGCACACCATCGACGCCTGGTGCCAGCGCATGCTGCGCGAGCACGCCTTCGACAGCGGCAACCTGTTCGACGAGGAACTCGCCGCCGACGAGCGCGCCGTGCAGACCCAGGCCGCGCAGGACTACTGGCGCCAGCAGTGCTACCCGCTCGCGGGCGAGGTGCTCGACGCGGTGCTCGGCGTCTGGAGCGGCGTGGACGCGCTGGTCGCCGACATGCGCGCCCTGGCGGCGCAGGACTTGCCCGAGGGCGCGGGCCAGGGCAGCCTGGCCGACTGCGTGCAGCGCCAGCGGCAGGCGCGGCGCGATGCCATCGCCGCGCTCAAGGCCGGGTGGAGCGAGCGCGCGCGCGAGATGCAGCACTGGCTCGACGACCAGATGGCCCGCTGCAAGGCCGACTGGAACGGCACCAAGCTCAAACCCGCGAACTACACCAAGTGGCTCGACCAGCTCGCCGCCTGGGCCGGCGGCCCCGAGCCCGACCTGCTGGAATGGACCCCGGCGACCTGGAACCGCCTGGACCCCGAGGGCCTGCGCGATGCCCGCAAGGGCGGTGCGCTGCCCGCACCCCTGCCCCCGCACTTCGCGGCGCTGGCCACGTTGCAGGCCGCGCAAGAAGCCCTGCCCGATGCCGCGACGGCCCTGCGCCTGCATGCCGCCGCGTGCGTGCAGGCGCGCACCGCCCAGCTCAAGCGCCAGGCCGGAACCTTCGGCTTCGCCGACATGCTGCAGCGGCTGGACCAGGCGCTCGCGGGGCCGAGCGGCGAGCGCCTGCGCGCGCGCATCACGGCGCAGACCCCGGTGGCGCTGATCGACGAGTTCCAGGACACCTCGCCGCTGCAGTACCGGATCTTTGACCGGCTCTACCGCGTGGCCGACAACGACCCGCAGACCGCGCTGCTGCTCATCGGCGACCCCAAGCAGTCGATCTACGGCTTCCGGGGCGCCGACATCCACAGCTATCTCGCCGCGCGCCGCGCCACCGCCGGGCGCCACCATGTGCTGGGCACCAACCACCGCTCCACCGCCGCGCTGGTGGCGGCCGTGAACCACTGCTTCGAGCGCGCCGAGGCGCGCCCGGGCGAGGGGGCGTTCCAGTTCCGCGGCGACGCCGCGCAGGACAACCCGCTGCCCTTCGTCGCCGTGGGCGCGCGCGGCCGTGCCGAGCAGTTCCAGACGGCCGCGGGCCCGGTGCCCGCGCTGTCCATCCACCACGACCTGGCCTTGCGCGGCGCGCCCGGGCACCGCCAGCGCTTCGCCGCGCTGTGCGCGGAGCAGATCGTCGCCTGGCTGAACGATGGCCAGGCCGGCTTCGCGCGGCCGCACCAGCCCTTCGCGCGCCTGCGCCCGGCCGACATCGCCGTGCTGGTGCGCGACCGCAAGGAGTCCGAGGCCGTGCGGCGCGAGCTGCGGCGGCGGGGCGTGGCCTCGGTCTACCTGTCGGACAAGGATTCGGTGTTCGCCAGCGACGAGGCGCGCGACCTGCTCTACTGGCTGCACGCCGTGGCCGACCCGCTCGATGTGCGCAAGGCGCGCGCCGGCCTGGCCACGCGCACCCTGGGGCTGTCGCTCGACGAGCTGGCCTGGCTGGCCACCAGCGACGAGGCCTTCGACGCGCGCAGCCTGCAACTGCGCCAGCTCCACGCCATCTGGCAGACCCAGGGCGTGCTGACCATGCTGCGCCAGACCCTGCACCTGTTCGACCTGCCCGCGCGCTGGCTCGGCGAAGCCGGCGGCGAGCGGCGTCTCACCAATGTCCTGCACCTGGCCGAGCTGCTGCAAGGTGCCAGCGCGCAGCTCGACGGCGAGCACGCGCTGATCCGCTGGCTGCAGACCCAGAGGGACGAGGGCGGCGACGGCGGTGACGAGCAAGTCGTGCGCCTGGAGAGCGACGCCGACCTCGTGCAGGTGGTCACCGTGCACAAGAGCAAGGGGCTGGAGTACCCGGTGGTCTGCCTGCCGTTCGCCTACAGCTTCCGCGAGGTGTCGCGCCGGACCACGGCCCATGTGCACCTGGCCGACGAACAGGGCCGGCGCGCCCTGCACCTGCGGCTCGACGATGGCGTGCTGGCCCAGGCCGAGCGCGAGCGCCTGCGCGAAGACCTGCGCCTGCTCTACGTGGCGCTCACGCGCGCGCGCCATGCGCTGTGGCTGGGCTTTGCCGCGCTGCAGGTGGGCAATGCGGCGCAGTGCCGCACGCACCGGAGCGCCGCCGGCTATCTGATGGGCGGTGCCGCGCCCACGCAGGCCGGCGACTGGCTCGCGCACCTGCAGGCATTGGCGCAGGACCAACCCCAGATCGTGCTGCGCGCCCTGCCGGACGCGGTGGCGCGCACGCCGCTGGCGGCGCGCGACGAGCCGGCGCCGTTGCGGGAGCAGCCCGCCTACGCCGCCACGTTCGAGCGGCGCTGGGGCATCGGCAGCTTCTCGCAGCTGGTGCGGCCGGCCGCGCAGGAGGCCGTGCCGCTATCGCCCACGCAGGCGCCGCGCCCGGCGGACGACGAAACCGGGCTGGGGGCCGCGCCGGAGCCGGGCACCACGCCGCTGCCCGAGCGCCCGGCCGTGCCAGACCTGCCCCCGGGCCGCACCGGCGACCTGTTCGCCGAACCCGCGCCGATGCCGGCCTGGCACCGCTTCCCGCGCGGCGCGCTGGCCGGCAACTTCCTGCATGAGCAGCTGGAATGGCTGGCGGGCGAGGGTTTCGCGCTGGCGGACGCCCCCGCGCTGGCCGCGCGCCTGCGCCGCCGCTGCGAGCATGCGGGCCATGGCGAGCGCGCCGACGAGGTCGTGCAGTGGCTCACGGCGGTGGCTGCCACGCCCTTGGCGGGCGTGGGCGCGCCCCTGTGCGCGCTCGGCACCCTGCTGCCCGAGATGGAGTTCTGGCTGCCCGCCCAGCGTCTGCGCGCCGCCGAGGTCGATGTGCTGTGCCGCGCGCACCTGCTGGGCGGCCTGGAGCGCCCGCGTCTTCCCGAACGCGAGCTGCACGGCATGCTCATGGGCTTCGCCGACCTGGTGTTCGAGCATGGCGGGCGCTATTGGGTGCTCGACTACAAGTCCAACCACCTGGGGGATCACGGCGGGGCCTACACCCGGGAGGCGCTCGACGCCGCCATGGCCGCGCACCGCTACGACGTGCAGGCCGCGCTGTACCTGCTGGCACTGCACCGGCTGCTGCGCGCGCGCCTCGGCGCGGCCTATGCGCCGGAGCGGCACCTCGGTGGCGCGTTGTATTTCTTCCTGCGCGGCATCGATGGCCCTGAACGGGGCGTGCGCCATGTGGCGCCGCCACTGGCGCTGCTCGACGCGCTTGACGCCTTGCTGGAGAGCGCGGAGGAGGGCGCATGAACGCGACGCTCGATACCCTGCGCGCATGGAGCGAGGCCGGCTGGCTGCGCCGGCTCGACAGCGCGCTGGCCGATTTCGTGGCCGAACTCGATCCACGGGCGTCGCCCGCGCTGCTGGTGGCCACGGCCCTGCTGGCGCACATGGAGGGGCGTGGCCACACCTGTCTGCCGCTGGCTCCGCTGGTGCGCGAGCCTGGCGCCGTGCTGGGCTGGCCGCAGGAGGCGCAAGGCGCCTTGCAGGATTTCTGGGCCACGCTGCCGCGCGGGCTGCCGGACTGGCTGGCCGCGCTGGAGGCCAGCCCCGTGGTGCGCCATGCCGCGCAGGACGCCGACAGCGGCCAGCCGCTGGTGCTGGGTGGCAGCCTGCAGGCACCGCTGCTCTACCTGCGCCGCTACTGGGGCTATGAAACCCATGTGGCGCATGCGCTGGCCGAGCGCACGGCCGCGCCGTTGCCCGTGGACGAAGTCCTGGTGCGCCAGTGGCTCGACCGGCTGTTCGCACCGGCCGCCGGTACGGCGCCGCCGGCGCGCGGCGTGGACTGGCAGAAGCTGGCTTGCGCCGTGGCGCTGCGCTCGCGCCTGGCCGTCATCACCGGCGGGCCGGGCACCGGCAAGACCTACACCGCCGCGCGCCTGCTGGCCCTGCTGGTGGCCATGGACCCGCAGCCCGAGCGCTTGCGCGTGGCCCTGGCCGCGCCCACGGGCAAGGCGGCCGCGCGGCTCAAGCAATCGATCGACGCCGCGCTCGAAAGCCTGCAACAGCGCGTGGGCGCGGACCTGGATTTGCACGCCTTCACCCAGCGCATGGGCGCGGCGCGCACCCTGCACGCGCTGCTGGGTGCGCGGCCGGACACGCGCGCCTTCCGCCACGATGCCGCACACCCGCTGGACGTGGACGTGCTGATCGTGGACGAGGCCTCCATGGTGCACCTGGAGATGATGGCCGCGCTGCTCGACGCGCTGCCCCCGGGAGCGCGCGTGGTCTTCCTGGGCGACAAGGACCAGCTCGCCTCGGTCGAGGCCGGTGCCGTGCTGGGCGACCTGTGCCGTGACGCCGAGGCCGGCCGCTATGGCGCGGAGACGGCGCGCTTCGCGCGCGTGGCGGCCGGCGAAGTGCTGCCGCCGGAGTATCTGGACACCAGCGGCACCGCGCCCGCGCTGGCCCAGCACACGGTGATGCTGCGCGAGAGCCGGCGTTTCGGCGGCCCCATCGGCCAGCTCGCGCTGGCGGTGAACCGGGGCGACGCCTTGGGTGCGCGCCGCGCCCTGGCCGACGATGCCACCCAGTCGCTGCAGGCCCTGGAAGGGGTGGCGCCCGACGCCGTGGTGCACCTGGCGCTGCACGGCCGGCCCGGTGCGCCGGCCAGCTACCGCGATTACCTGGCCTGCATGGCGCGCGGTGCCGAGGGTGCGCAGGAGCATGCCGACTGGGCGCTGGGCGTGCTTGCCGCGTTCGAGCGCTTCCGCCTGCTGTGCGCGGTGCGCGAGGGCGCCTGGGGTGCCGCCGGGCTCAACCAGGCGGTCGAGGCCGCGCTGCGCGGCGCGGGCCTGCTGGGCGCGCGCGGCGAGTGGTACGCGGGGCGGCCGGTCATGGTCACGCGCAACGATGCGGCGTTGGGCGTGTTCAACGGCGACATCGGCATCGTGTTGCCCGCGCCGGGCGGCGGCCTGCGCGTCTACTTCGCCGACGGGCCGCAGCTGCGCTCGGTCGGCGTGGCGCGGCTGGCCCATGTGGAGACCGCGTTCGCCATGACGGTGCACAAGAGCCAGGGCTCGGAGTTCGAGCACGCCGTGCTCGTGCTGCCGCCGCGCGCGGGCGCCGTGCTGGGGCGCGAGCTGGTCTACACCGGCATCACGCGCGCGCGCCAGGCCTTCACGCTGGCGGCGGCACAGCCTGGCCTGCTGGCCCAGGCCGTGGCGCAGCGCACCCAGCGTGCCAGCGGCCTGCGCGGGCGGCTGGATGCCGGGGACAACGTGGTTTGATGGAAGTCAAGCATTGGCGGCGTGGGTGGCCCATGGGCAGGGGCGGCTCCTACAATGGCCGCATGGACCCCTTGCGCCGCCTCCGCTGGCTCGCCTGCTGCATGCTGGCGTGGTTTGCGCTGTCGGCCGGCGCCGCGGTGGCTTCGCCTTTCGTGGTTTCTTCTTCGGCCGAGCGCATCTGCTCGGGTTCGGGCCAGGTGCGCTACATGGTGCAGGGCGACCTGGGTGCGTTGCCGTCCGGCGGCCATGCGCTCGATTGCCCCTTGTGCACCCCCTCCGCTGCTCCCCCGGCTGTTCTGCTGCCGGCCTTGGTTGCCCCGGGCCTGGTCGCGCGGGAGCCCGTGCCGCTGTCCGTGTCGGGCGCTTCCGGTGGCCCGGCCGCGCCGTTGCCGGCGCGCGGGCCTCCCGTGGCGTAAGCTATTGTTTTTATAGCTTCTGACGCTTTGTAGACGGGCGTCAGCACCGATTTTGACTTTGAATCCAGTGGTGTCCTGGCGCTTCGAGCGCAGGCAGGCACCCTGTGTTTCACCACGAGTTCCCCCCTTTTTTCACCGGAGAAAACCATGTTCCTGCCACGCATCACCACCCCCCTGCTGTTCGCCGCCGCCCTGCTGGCGGGCGCCGCCCACGCCCAGACCGCCCCCGTGGCCGCCGAGGGCGCCTGGGCGCGCGCCAGCGTGCAGGGCCAGAAAGCGACCGGCGCCTTCATGCGCCTGACCGCCAGCGAGGCCACGCGCCTGGTGCGCGCCGAGTCGCCCGCCGCTGGCGTGACCGAGGTGCACGAGATGAAGATGGAAGGCGATGTCATGAAGATGCGCGCCGTTCCCGGCCTGGACCTGCCCGCAGGCAAGGCCGTGGATCTCAAGCCCGGCGGCTACCACGTCATGCTGATGGACCTGAAGGCGCCCCTGGCCAAGGGCTCCACCGTGCCGCTGACCCTGGTGTTCAAGGATGCCAAGGGCGCCGAGAGCAAGCTGCAGCTGCAGGTGCCCGTGGCCGCGCAGGCCCCGATGGCGCATGGGGGCCATGGCGCCGGCATGCAGCACGGCCACTGAACCCGGGCGTCTCGCGCACCACGGCCGGCCGTGGTTGGAGTAAGCTGTCCGCATCCTTGTTGACACCCAACCCAGCGGAGCGGCCATGAGCGACACATCCCCCATCGGTTTCGGCAAATTCGTGCCCGGTTTCGACTTCCTGCAGAACTTGGCCAAGGGCGCCTCGGGCAGCATCCCGCAGCTACCTAACCTGTCGAACTGGGTGGCGCCCACCATCAGCGTGGAAGAGCTGGAAAAGCGCATCGAGGAGCTCAAGGCCGTGCAGTTCTGGCTGGAGCAGAACTCGCGCGCGCTGGCCGCCACCATCCAGGCCCTGGAAGTGCAGAAGATGACCCTGGCCACGCTCAAGGGCATGAACTTCAGCATGGGCGACGTGGCCAACGCCTTCAAGCTCAAGACGGCCGACACCGTGATGGAGGGGGTGCACAAGGCCGGCGAAACGCTGGCCAGTGCGGCCCAGGCCGTCTCCGGCGCCGCCAGCCGCGTGGCCGAGAAGGCCGCGCCGGAGCCGGCCGCCGAGCCTGCGCGCAAGACCACCGCCAAGGGCAAGGCCAAGGCCGCGAGCGCGCCCGCGAGCATCGTCGATCCCATGCAGTGGTGGGGCGCGCTGACGCAGCAGTTCCAGCAGATCGCCGCCACCGCCATGAAGGACGCGGCCAAGCAGACCGCGCTCGACACCACCCGGCACATGGCCACCGGTCTGGCCAAGGAGGCTTTCAAGACGGCCACTGGCATGGCCAGCCAAATGGCGGCCAAGGGCGTGCAGAGCGTGCAGGGCGCCGCGCGCCGCGCCGCGCCCAAGGCGGCCGCACCCCAGGCGCCCGCACCCCAGGCGCCCGCCAAGGCGCCGGCCCGCAAGGCTGCGGCCAAGAAGGCGGCACCCCGCAAGACGGCCACGCGCGCGGGCGCGGCGCGCTAGCCGGCGCGCGTCGGCCGCAGCAGGCGAGGCTGCCCATGAAACTCTGTCCCACCGGCCATGCCACCCATCCGCAGTGGCGCATGGCGGCCGCCCTGGCGCTGGCCCAGTTGCGCGCGCAGATGGCGCTGCCGGGCTACGCGCAGGCTCCCACGCTGGGCCTGCTCTACATCACGGACCACTATGCCGGCGAGGCCCAGGCCCTGCTCGACCATCTGAGCGCGGAACTGCCCGAGGTGACCGACTGGAGCGGCACCGTGGGCGTGGGGGTGTGCGCCAGCAATGCGGAGTATTTCGACGAGCCGGCGCTGGTGGTGATGCTGCTGGAGCTGCCTGGCGACCAGTACCGCGTGTTCTCCGGCGTGGCTCCGTTGCCGCGCTCGGGCAGCTCCGGCTTCGTGGCGCACACGGCGCTGGTGCATGCCGACGGCGGCACCCCCGATGTGGCGGGCCTGATCGCCGAGATGGCCGAGCGCACCACCAGCGGCTATGTGTTCGGCGGCCTGTCGGCCAGCCGGGGTGCCAGCGTGCAGTTCGCCGTGGGGGGCGATGGCAACCTGGCCGGGCAGGGCGCGGCCAGCGGCGTGTTCGGCGGCGGGCTTTCGGGCGTGGCCTTTGGTTCCGGCGTGGCGCTGCTGTCGCGCGTGACCCAGGGTTGCCAGCCCGTGGGGCCGACGCACCGTATCACGGCGGCCAAGGACAACGTGGTGCTGCAGCTCGACGGCGAGCCCGCGCTCGATGTGCTGCTGCACACGCTGGGCGTGACGCTGGAGGGGGTGCCGCAGCAGACCATCGACCGGGTGCGCGCGACGCTGGCCGGGCTCATGGACGCCGACGCCACGCCCGCCCGGGGGCGCACAGGCCATTTCGGTACCGATACGCGGGTGCGCCACATCATCGGCCTGGACGGTGCGCGCCACGGCGTGGCGCTGGCCGATATGGTGGAGCCCGGCATGCGTCTGGCGTTCTGCCAGCGCAACGTGGCGGCCGCCCGCGCGGACCTCGTGCGCATCTGCGCCGAGATCCGCGAGGAACTGGACGTGGAGCGGGAACCCCAGGCCGCCGGTGCCGGCGAGGACCTGGCGCCCGGCCCGCCCCCGCGGCCGCGCCACATCGTGGGCGCCCTCTACGTGAGCTGCTCCGGCCGCGGCGGGCCGCATTTCGGCGGGCCTGGCGCCGAACTGCAGATCGTGCGCCACGCGCTGGGCGATGTGCCGCTGGCCGGTTTCTTCGCCGGGGGCGAGATCGCCCACCGCCATCTGTATGGCTACACGGGCGTGCTGACGGTGTTCTGCTCCGACTGAGCGGCCGGCGGGTGGTCAGCCGCCCTCGGTGGGCAGGCCGTCGGCGTCCCATTCGGGCAGGCCGCCGCGCAACCAGTACACCGTCTTGTAGCCCTTGGCGGCGGCCACCTTGGCGGCCTTGTACGACTTCCAGCATTCGGCGCCGTTGCAGGCGAAGATCACAGGCTGGCCGGGCCCGGCCTGGGGCAGCTTGGCGAGCGCGCTGAAATCGTCCTGGCTGGCGTTGAATGCCACGTCCTTGAGGCTTTTCTCCACGTAGGCGGCCCAGAGCGCACCCTTGATGCGCTTGGCCTTGAACTCCTTCTCGGTGCGCGTGTCCACGATCACGGCGCCCTGGCCCTGCAGCTGCTGGGCTTCCTTGGCGGTGACGCGCCGCACGCCCGGCAGGCTCGACGGCGTGAACAGGCCCAGTTCGGCCACGCGCTGGTACTCCTTGGCTTCGGGGCGCAGGGCCACGGCGGCCAGGCCGGCCTGGAGGCTGGCGCTGCCGAACCACTGGGCCAGCCGGGCGCGCACCTCGGCGGGCAGGTCTTTCTTCACGACCACGGTGAAGCCCCCGGGCACGGGCTGGCTGGTGGCCAGCACATGGGCGCCGCCGGGATGGGCGGCCAGCCATTCGGCCCATTCATCGGCGCGCACCACGGTGGCGTCGGTCGAGCCCAGCGTGATGGCGGTGAGTCCGGCCTGCGGAAATTTCTCGTGCTGCACCGCCTTGAGGTCCTTGAACGACAAGCCCGCTTCGTTGAGCATGCCGCGCGCCATGTAGGTGTAGAGGGAGTCCTGTTGCGGCAGGTAGATCCGGCGCTCCTTCATGGCGCCAACGGCCGTCACCTGCGGCGTGCCGACCAGCAGGTACTGCTCGGATTTGTGCGTGGAGCCCACCAGCTCGTAGCCGCGCTGCAGTGCCGATGCCGCCACCTGCGCCGGGCCGATGAAGATGTCGTAGCCCGCGCTGCGCGTGGCCCGCATCACGTCGGCCAGATCGTCGCTCGTCGTGACCACGGCGTTCTGCGCGGCGGCCTTGGCCAGGCCGGATTCCATGGCGCTGCGCAGGATGGTGTGCGCGGCCTTGCGGGCGGTGGGCTCCACGGCCACGATGGCCGTGATCTCGGCCCGTGCCAGGGATACCGCGCCCAGCAGGCACAGGGCCGCCAGGGCGGTGCGGAAGGAAAAGAAGCCAGGGCTGGTGTTCATGGGCGTTCCAGGGCGTTGCGGTAGGCGGTCGGGGCGCGGCCCCGGTCCGCCGCCTGCGGGGCCGCAGGAGCGTTCGACAGGACAGGACCGTTGCAGAGAACTGCCGGCCGGGACCTCGATGCCTTTGAATATGCACCAGCCAGCCATGGACGCGACCGATGTTTCATTTGCTCTCGCAACTCTTACATTTTTTGACAGCCATCAATGTTTTGCTGAACTTTCAGGCGGTACAGAATGGCCTCGCTCTTCCCGCCGAGGCCGTAGCCGCCGCGCGCCGGGTTTCACCAGTCCTGTGCCCCTTACCTGAAGGAACGACCATGAAAAACGCCCTGTCCATGCCGCGCCGCCACATGCTTGCGGGAAGCGCCGCCGCCCTCGGAGCCCTGGGCATGGCCAGCTGGAGTGGCCTGGCGCGTGCCCAGGTGGCCGCCAAGCCCTTGCCGGCGTATGCGGGCTGGAAGGACCCCAAGGCCCTGATCGTGCACAGCAGCAGCACGCTGGAGACGCGCCGCTCGGCGTTCGGCACCAGCGTCATCACGCCCACCAGCCAGCTCTATGTGCGCAACAACCTGCCCGCGCCCGACGCTGCCATCCTCGACAACCGCGATGCCTGGACGGTCGCCATCGAAGGCGTGAAGAATCCGCGCGTGCTCACGCTGGCCGAGCTCAAGACCCTCGGTGTCGAGACCGTGGCCACGGTGCTGCAGTGTTCGGGCAACGGGCGCGGCTTCTTCCCGAGCAAGCCCAGCGGCACGCCCTGGAGCGTGGGCGCGGCCGGCTGCGCGCTCTGGAGCGGCGTGCCGGTGCGCCAGGTGGTGGCGGCGCTGGGCGGCGCGGCCGAGGGCATGGCCTACCTCACCGGCACCGGTGGCGAAAAGCTGCCCGAGGGCGTTGATCCGCTGAGCGTGCTGGTCGAGCGCTCGGTGCCCATCAAGGCGCTCGAAGACGCCGTGCTGGCCTGGGAACTCAATGGCGAGCCGATTCCGCTGGCGCACGGCGGTCCGGTGCGCCTCATCGTGCCGGGCTACCAGGGCGTGAACAACATCAAGTACGTCAAGCGCCTGGCGCTGACGCGCGAGCAGTCGGCGGCGCGCATCATGTCGCACGGCTACCGCATGTCGCCCCCCGGCACCAAGGCCAGCCCTGAGCAGCCCTCGGTCTGGGAGATGACGGTCAAGTCCTGGATCAACGGCCCGCTGTCCGAACAGGGGCCCGTGAAGGCCGGCCTGGTCCAGGTCCACGGCGTGGCCTTCGGCGGCACGCGCGCGGTGCAGGGTGTGGAGGTCTCCGCGGATGGCGGCAAGACCTGGCAGAAGGCCCAGCTCGTCGGGCCGGACCTCGGGCGCTTTGCCTGGCGCCAGTTCGTCCTGCCCGTGCAACTGGCGGCGGGCACCCATGTGCTGGCCAGCCGCGCCACCGACGCGGCGGGCAATGTGCAACCGGCCGAGCGCGAGGAAAACCTGGGTGGCTACAACAACACGAGCTGGCGCGACCACGCTGTCACCGTCACGGTGGCTTGAGGTGGCGCGCGCGATGCCGCCCGCGTTGCCGGGCCTGCTGCTGGCGGCCTGCGGCGCAGCCCAGGCCGCCGGGCCGGCCGAGCTGGAGCGCGGCCGGGTGCTGTTCGGAACCGTGCAGCCCGCCTGCGCCGTGTGCCATACCCTGGCGGCGGCCGGCTCCGAGGGGCAGATCGGTCCGGTGCTGGACGATCTCAAGCCCGATGCCGCGCGTGTCCTGCGCGCCTTGCGTTCGGGTATCGGTGTCATGCCGTCCTTTGCCGACCGGCTGAGCGAGCAGGACCTGCGCGCGCTGGCCAGCTTCGTCGCGCACGCCACGGGCGGCGCCCCCCTGCCTGCCGAGCGCTGACACCCGGCGCACGCCCGGCCGTGGGGGTTGCCATGCGGGCATACTCCTACCCCTTGTCTGGGCAACCGAATGGGAGTGGGTGCTGGTGCGGAGTTTCTACCGTCTGTCGGTGCGTATGCAGCTCATGCTGCTGTTGGTGGCCGTGCTGCTGCCCGTGCTGGGGGTCCTGCTCTACCATCTGGAAAATGGCCGCCAGGCCGCGCGCCACTTCGCCGCCGAGCGGGTGCGCATCATGGCCCATGCCACGGCCAGCAGCCTGGGCAACCTGCTGCGCGACCATGCGGCGGTGCTCGGGCGGATCGCCCAGAGACCCATGGTCATGGCGCTCGACGCGCAGTCCTGCGATCCCATCATCGGCGAGTTCGTCAAGCTGTATCCCGAGTTCACCAACCTTGTCGTGCAGGACCTCGCGGGTGACAACGACTGTTCTTTCCTGGACAAGAAGATCACGCGTGAGCAGTTGCGGGCGATTCCCGGCTTCCACGAAGCGGTGGGCAGCCATGGCATGACCGTGGGCGATGGCACTCTCGGCCCGCTGTCGGGGCGCTGGATCTCGGTGTTGTTCCATCCGGTCAAGGATGCCGGTGGCCGCGCCACCGGGCTGATCAGTCTGCCGATGGATCTGGTGCAACTGGGCGAGCGCCTGCTGGGGGGGCTGCCCCAGGGTGCGCTGGTGGTGGTGTACGACCGCAGCGGCCGCATCCTGCTGCGCTCCCGCGACAGCCAGGACTGGATCGGCAGGCCCGTGCCCGCCGAGTGGTTCCCTCTCGCTTCGGCGCGTTCGGTCGAGGGTGCCGTGGCCACCAGCGCCGATGGCGTGCAGCGCTTGTTTGCCTTCGCACCGGTGGAGCAGGCGGGTTGGACGGTGGTGGCCGGCGTGCCCACGGCGGATGTGTTCGCAGACGCCAATGCCGCTTTCACGGCAGGCAGCCTGCTGGCGCTGCTGATCCTTGCGCTGGCGCTGGCGCTGGCCTTGCGCATCGGCCGGGGGATCGTGCGGCCCATCGAAGCCCTGAGCCGGGCCGCCGCCGATGTGGCCGCGGGCCAGACCGCCACCCGCGTGCAGATGGCCTCGGGCCCCCGGGAGCTGTGGGCCGTGGCGCAGCAGTTCAACGGCATGCTCGATGCGCGCGATCGCGCGCAGGCGGGGTTGCGTGAGAGCGAGGCACGCTTCCGTACCCTGGCCGACCTGTCCTCGGACTGGTACTGGGAGCAGGATGCCGACTACCGCTTCGTGCGTTTCGATGGCCGGGTGCTGGATGGCACGGGCATTCCAGGCGAGGACTACGTGGGCAAGACGCGTTGGGAACTGCCCGCGCTCAACCTGACGCCGGCCGACTGGGACCGCCACCGCGCCATTCTGGAGGCGCGCCAGCCCTTCCGTGATTTCGAGATCCTGCGCCTGGGGCCCGATGGCAAGGAGCGCTGGGGGGCGGTCAGCGGGACCCCCATCCTGGATGTCCAGGGACGTTTCTGCGGCTACCGTGGCGTGGGGACCGACATCACCGAACGCAAGCGCCTGGAACAGGAGCGGCTGCGGCTGTCGCTGCATATCGAGGAGCTGTCGCGGCGCATGGTGCAGTCGCAGGAGGAAATCCGGCGCCGCTTCTCGCGCGAGCTGCACGACCGCACCAGCCCCAACCTGGCGGCGTTGCGCATCAACCTGGACATCATCACGAAAGCCACGCCGGCCGAGCGCTCCACGGCGGAGTTCGCGGGACGCGTCGAGGACACGCAGGCGCTGATCGAGGACACCACGATCAGCGTGCGGGAAATCTGCGCCGAACTGCACCCGCCAGCGATCGACTGCGGCGGCTTGTTGGGCGTGGTGCAGAGCTACGCGCAGCAGTTCGCCCGGCGCACCGGTCTGCAGGTGAACGTGGAGTGTCCGCACGGCGAGGTGCGCCTGGCGCACGATCTGGAACTGGCGCTGTTCCGCATCGTCCAGGAGGCGTTGACCAACAGCGCCAAGCATGCCCAGGCGCGCACCGTGACGGTGTTGCTGCAGTTCGATGCCAGCCCGCTGCTGGTGATCGTCTCCGACGATGGCGTGGGTTTCGACGTGGAGCAGGCCATGAAGTCGCGGCACACGGCGGGCCTGGGGCTGATCAACATGCGCGAGACGGCCGAATTCGCGGGCGGGCGCTTCACCCTGCAGTCCGTGCCCGGCCACGGCACGCGGATCTGTGTTGAAATTTGACCCCATGCACAGTGCTTCCACCCCCAAGGTACGCGTTCTCCTGGCCGACGACCACCAGATGTTCCGGGAGGCGTTGTGCCATCTGCTGCATTCGCAGCCCGACATGGAAGTGGTGGGGCAGGCGGGTGACGGCACGCAGGTGATGGACCTGGCGCGCGATACCGCCCCGCAGATTGTCTGCATGGACATCAGCATGCCGGGCATGGACGGCACGGAAATCACGCGCAGGCTCCGGGCCGTGCTGCCACAGGTGAAGGTGGTGGCGCTGTCGGCCTATTCCGACCAGCAGTATGTGCTGGACATGCTCAATGCGGGAGCCAGTGGCTACGTGACCAAGGCCGAGGCCAGCGAGGAGTTGCTGCGCGCCATCCGTACCGTGCTGCGGGGGCGGACCTATCTGTGTCCCGACGTGGCGGGCGTGGTCACGGGCGCGCTGGTCGGGCAGGGTGGCCTGGCCAAGCCGACAGCGGTGCTGGGCGCGCGCGAGCGCCAGGTGCTCAAGCTCGTGGCCGAGGGCTGCACCTCGGGCCAGATCGCCGAGATGCTCAGCATCGCGCCGTCGACCGTGGAGGTGCATCGGCGCAACATCATGCGCAAGCTGGGCCGGCACAGCGTGGCGGCGCTCACGCGCTATGTGGTGAACAACGAACGCGGCGAGCGCCATTGAGTCCCGGCCGCTTCCGTGCCGTCGCGGCAGGGCTTGCAGAACCCTGTCGGGCGGGCTACCGGTTTACAGGTATTCCTGATACCAATTTTTAGGCGTTGTGGTAAGAGGAGTTCTTATTTATAGTAACAATTGGTTTTGGCATGAAGGGTGGGCCCACAGCACAGCGCAACCTTGACGGGTTGCAGAGTGCCATACCAATCTCCGGGTGATCCTCCCCTGGTGCCTTGTTCGGTGCTTCGGCCAACCGGTGTTGTTATCCTTAACCCCGATACATCCCATGTCTTTACTGCACCGCCTGAGCCTGGCTCAGAAATTCCTCATCCAAGGCTTCGTGGCCTTCGTGATGGTGGCGATCCCCACGGGGTTGTACATGCGCTACGCGCTCGACGACGTCGCCCAGGCCAAGCGCCAGGTCGAAGGCGGCAAGGTGCTCGGCGCGATCAATCGCGTCATCCAGTTCACCCAGACGCACCGTGGCTTGTCGGCCAGTGCGCTCAGCGGCAATGAGAAGCTGGCGCAGCGCCGCCCAGGCATCGCACAGACGCTGGCCCAGGCCGTGGAAAAGGTCGACCAGGGACTGAAGGACGCCAAGGCGCCGCAGCAGGTGTCCGCGCTCTGGGCTGAGCGCCGCCAGGAATGGGTGGCCTTGGAGCAAGGGGTGGCCGGCAAGCAGATCCAGGCCGCCGAGAGCACGCGCCGCCACACCGAACTGATCTCACGCCAGTTCCTGGTGGGCGAGGCCGTGATGGACGGGTTCGGCCTGTCGCTCGACTCTCGCCTCGATACCCACATGCTCACGCAGGCGACGCTGGTCAAGGCCATGGTGCTGACCGAGTACATGGGCCAGATGCGCGCGCGCGGCGCCGCTTTCCTGACCCAGGGCGCCCTTCCGCCCGAGGGCCGCGCCGCGATGCAGGGCCTGCACCGGCAGGCTCTGCAGGCGCAGGCCGACTTCTTCCGCAACCTGGCCAAGGCCACGGATGCCAGCCCGGCCATGCGCCAGGCGCTGCAGGACGCGTCGCAGAAGCAGCGCGAGCAGATCGACCGCACGCTGAAGATGGCCGAGGACGGGCTCATCAATGCCCAGGAATTCAAGCTCACGGCCGAGGCGTACTTCGACGATTTCACGCGCACGATCGACGGCATTTACGCCTTCAACAGCCAGGCGACCGAGGTGCTGGAGCGCTCCCTCCAGGACCGGGTCGTGCAGGCGCAGTGGCTGGCCTATGGCACGCTGGGCCTGCTGATGCTGTTCGTGGTGGGCGCCTGCGGAATGGTCTTCGTGTTCGTTCGCAGCATCACCGTGCCCATGCGCGAGGCCGTGGAAATGGCCCACCATGTGGCGGCCGGGGACCTCACGACCGAGATGCATGTCTACGGCACCAACGAGATCGGCATGCTGATCAAGTCGCTGATCGAAATGCAGCAGAAGCTGGGCGCGGTGGTGAACCATGTGCGCCAGGGCTCGCACGCCGTGGCCACGGCCAGTATCCAGATCGCCCAGGGCAACCATGACCTGGCTTCGCGCACCGAAAGCCAGGCCAGCGCCCTGGAGCAGACGGCGGCCTCCATGGAGGAACTCAACTCCACGGTCCAACAGAACGCCGAGAATGCCCGCCAGGCCAACAGCCTCGCCATGAGCGCCAGCACGGTGGCCGTCAAGGGCGGCACCGTCGTGTCGCAGGTCGTCGAGACCATGAAGGGCATCAACGACAGCTCGCGCAAGATCGCCGACATCATCGGCGTGATCGACTCCATCGCCTTCCAGACCAACATCCTGGCGCTCAACGCCGCCGTGGAAGCGGCCCGCGCGGGCGAGCAGGGCCGGGGTTTCGCCGTGGTGGCCAGCGAGGTGCGCAGCCTGGCCAGCCGCTCGGCCGAGGCCGCCAAGGAAATCAAGGACCTGATCAACGCCAGTGTGCAGCGCGTCGAGCAGGGCACGGCGCAGGTGGACGAGGCCGGCAACACCATGACCGAGGTGGTCGAGGCCATCCGGCGCGTGACCGACCTCATGAGCCAGATCAGCGCGGCCAGCAGCGAGCAGAGCCTGGGCGTGGCCCAGGTGGGCGAGGCCGTCACCCACATGGACCAGGTCACGCAGCAAAATGCCGCGCTGGTCGAGGAAATGGCCGCCGCCGCCGACAGCCTGAAGCTGCAGGCCCAGGACCTGGTGGCCGGGGTGGATGTGTTCAAGCTCGGCCGCATGGAGGCCGCCACCAGCGCCTTGCCGACCACGGCGCCGCCCCTGTCCTTGTCGGCCGATGGCTCGCAGGCCAGGTAACCGTTGAGCCAGCGCCTGTCCATGAACATACGCAACGCGGGCACGGCAGCGACGAAACAGTTCGTCCTGCTGCTGACCGCCCTGGCCCTGCTGCTGCCCTTGACCGGCTGGATGGTGGTCAAGATCCAGGGCCCCAAGACCGAGGACGAGGCCTACGCCAACCTCGCGGCCATCGCGCGGCTCAAGACCGACCAGATCGAAAGCTGGCTGGGTGAGCGGCAGAAGAACGCGGAGGTGCTGGCCGCCGATGCGGTGTTCGCACAGCATGTGGTGCAGCTGATCGCCGATCCGGCGCACAGCGCCGCGCAGCAGGCGGCCGTGCTGCAGCGGTTTGCCTTGCTGCGCACGGCCTTCGACTATGAAACCATCGATCTGGTGGGCCTGGATGGCCAGGTTTGGGCATCCATCGAGGGGCAGATGGGGGTCGTCGCGCAGCATGAAGCCCTGGTGTCCCGGCTGCAGCAGGGGGGACAGGCCGTGCGCCTGGACCTGTTCGCCAACGCCCAGGGCAAGGCGCAACTGCGCTGGCTGCTGCCGGTGCACGATGTCAGCGGGCCGGAGCGCCGGCTCGTGGGCATGGTGCTCATGGGCATCTCGCCGGACCGCTTCCTGTTTCCCGTGATCCAGACCTGGCCCACCTCCAGCCCCAGCGGTGAAACCCTGCTGGTCAACCGGGAGGACGACCAGGCGGTGTTCATGAACGAACTGCGCCACCGCAGCGGCACCGCCATGAAACTGCGCCTGCCGATGTCCAGCGAAAAGCTGCCGGCGGCGATCGCGTTGCGCGCGAGCGAACCGGGGCTGGTGCAGGGCCGGGACCACCGCGACGTGCCGGTGCTGGCCGCCTACCGCCCCGTGGCCGGCACCGATTGGCGCGTGGTGGCCAAGATCGACCGGGCCGAGGTGCTGGAATCGGTGCATGTGCTGGCCTGGTGGGTCACGGCGGTCACGACCCTGGCCATCATCGCGCTGGCCGTGGTGCTGAGCCTGTTCTGGCGCCAGGTGCGGCGGGCCCAGCAGCTGGAGACGCTGGCGCAGCAGGCGCGCTCGGACCAGCTCATGGAGCGCTTCTATTCGCTGCCGTTCATCGGCATCGCCACGGCCGACCTGAGCCGGCCGGGCTGGGGGCGGTTCAACACCCATTTCTGCCGCATCGTCGGCTATTCCGCCGAGCAACTGGAGCAGCTGGGCTGGGCGGATCTGGTCGACCCGGTCGATCTGGCGCAGGACCTGCAGGGCGTCGATCGCCTCATGCGTGGCGAGATCGATGCCTACACCGTGGACCGGCGCATCCGGCGCGGCGACGGCGCCGAGGCCTTCGTGAACCTGCAATTGCGCACGCTGGACGGCGATGGAGGTGAGGGCCGCTGCATCGTCATGCTCCAGGACATCACGCAGCGCCGTCTGGCGGAGATCAAGATCAAGCGCCAGTCCCAGCTGTATGCGGCGCTGAGCGCCTGCAACCAGGCCATCGTCCAGTGCAATACCCAGGAGGCGCTGTTCTCGCGCATCTGCGAGACGGCGGTCACCCTCGGTGGCATGCTCGCGGCCTGGATCGGCACCCGGGACGCGGCTGGCGGCGTGGCCGTGGCGGCCTCCTTTGGCACGGGGGTGATCCACAGTGCCCAGATGCCGGGCATGGGCAGCGCCTGCACGGCCATCCGCGAAGACCGGCCGGTCTGGATCCACGACATTCCGAATGCCGCGCCCACGGTGGCCATCCCCCTGCACCGCAACGGCGAGGTGACGGGTGTTTTCGTGCTCGTGGCGGGCGAAGCCGGCACCTTCGACCAGGATGCACGGGCCTTGCTGTCCGAAATGGCCTCGGACGTGGATTTCGCGCTGGGCTACTTCGAGCACGAGGCTCTGCGCAAGCGTACCGAGGAACTGCTGCGCCATTCCCAGCTGCAGCTGGAACTGGCCCTCAAGGGATCGACCGACGCCCCCTGGGATTGGGACCTGGTGGAGCAGCGCCTCGAATACTCCCCGCAGGGCTGGCACATGCTGGGCTACGGCGTCGAGGACATGCCTCGCGGCGCCGTGCAGTGGGAGTCCCGCATCCACCCGCAGGACCTGGCCCGGGTTCGGCAGATCTACGAACGGGTGCTGCATTCCGATGACAACGTGGTGGTGCAGGAGCTGCGCCTGCGCCACAAGGAAGGGTATTACGTGCCCGTGCTCTCGCGTGGTTTCGTCTCGCGCAACAGCGCGGGGCGCGCGGTGCGCGTGACGGGCACCATCATGGACCTGACCGCGCAGCAGCAGGCGCAGCAGCGGGAGGCGCTGCGATCGTTCGCCCTGGAGCTGATCGCCAGCGATCTCGACATCGACCAGATCCTGCAGCGCCTGGTGACCAAACTCGAAGACCTGCTGCCGTTCGACCGGGGTGTTGTCTGGCTGATTGATCCGCAGACGGGACAGATCGTGCCACGCGTGGCCAATGCCATGGTGGGCCTGCTCGACGATGCGCGCGAGGTGCTGCCGGTCGACATCGGCGACGGACCCTGGGGCCTGATCGAATTCAGCGCGCCCGCCGAGGACGCGCCCGAGCTCGCCAACAGCCACCTGCGCTCGGTGCTGTTCTCGATGGCGCGGCAGACCGGCCTGACGACCTGCTGGACCCTGCCCATCCTGTCGGACACGCGCCAGCTCCTGGGGGTGCTCGACGTGCACCGCCGGCGCAAGGACGAGGTCGGCGCCCACGAGATCGCTCTGCTGGAAATGCTCTGCCGCTACATGGGCAGCGCCATCCGGCGTAAGGAGGCCGAGGCCCAGGAGCGTTTGGCGGCCGAGGTGTTCTCGCACAGCAACGACGGCATCATGGTGACCGATGCCAACCACAAGATCCTGCTGGTGAACCCCGCCTTCACCACGATCACGGGCTATACGCCCGAGGAAGTGCGCGGCCGCAACCCCCGCATCCTGGCCTCGGGCCGGCACGATGCCTCGTTCTACGCCGCCATGTGGCGCCGCATCCATTCCGACAATCTCTGGCAGGGCGAGGTCTGGAACCAGCGCAAGAACGGCGAGATCTACCCCCAGTGGCTCACCATCAGCCGCGTCAGCAATGCCGAGGGCGAGGCCACGCATTTCATCGCCATCTTCTCCGACGTGAGCCAGCGCAAGGCGGACGAGCAGCGCATCCGCTGGATGGCGCACTTCGACCTGCTGACCGGCCTGCCCAACCGCGCCCTGCTGAGCGACCGCTTCGCGCACGACGTCAGCATGGCGCAGCGCAACGACGAATCGCTGGCGCTGATGTTCCTGGACCTCGACCATTTCAAGAACATCAACGATTCGCTGGGCCATGGTATTGGCGACGAGCTGTTGATCGCCGTGGCGCGGCGCATGCGCCAGCAGGTGCGCGAGCAGGACACCGTGGCGCGCATGGGCGGCGATGAGTTCGTGCTCGTTCTGCCCGGCACGGACGCCGACGGCGCGGCGCACCTGGCGCGCAAGCTGCTGGATTCCATCGCGGCGCCGATCCAGATCCGCGAGCACGAGCTGATGGTCACGCCCTCGCTGGGCATCGCCATCTATCCCGACGACGGGCTCGACCTCGAATCGCTGTCGCAGCACGCCGACGTGGCGATGTACCGCGCCAAGCAGGATGGCCGCAATGCCTACCGCTTCTATTCCCCCGACATGCAGGCGCATTCCGCGCGCACCCTGCTGCTCGAAGGCGCGCTGCGCCGGGCCCTGGAGCGCGACCAGCTCGCGCTGCATTACCAGCCCCAGCGCAGCCTCAAGACGGGGCGCACCGTCGGCGTCGAGGCGTTGCTGCGCTGGGAGCACCCCGAACTGGGCCGGATCTCGCCGTCCGAGTTCATTCCCATCGCGGAAAAGAGCGGCCTGATCCTGCCCATCGGCGAATGGGTGCTGCGCACCGCCGTGCAGCAGCTCGCCCAGTGGATCGCCGCGGGCTTGCCACCGGTCACCATGGCCGTGAACATCTCGGCGGTGCAGTTCCGGCACCCCAACCTGCCGGGCCTGGTGACCCAGATCCTGGACGAGGCCGACGTGCCGCCCGAATGCCTGGAGCTGGAGCTGACCGAGGGCGTGGCCAGCAACGATCCCGATCGCGCCATCGCCATCATGGCCGACCTGCATGCGCGCGGCGTGCGCATGTCGATCGACGATTTCGGCACCGGCTACTCGTCGCTCAGCTACCTCAAGCGCTTCCAGGTCTACAAGCTCAAGATCGACAAATCCTTCGTGCACGACATCGTCGTGGCCGAGGACAAGGCCATCATCGGCGCCATCATCGGCATGGCGGCCCGCCTGGGCCTCAAGACCATCGCCGAGGGCGTCGAAACCGAGGAGCAGAAGGAATTTCTGCGCGCGCAGGGCTGCGACGAGATACAGGGCTACCTGTACAGCCGCCCCCTCACCGGGCCGGACTGCGAGCGCTTCATGCGTGCGCAGCTCGGCCAGGCCGCGCAGACGCTGTGAGCGTGGCCTGGCCCAGCCTCAGGTCGCGGGCAGCAGCCGGGGCTGGGGCTGTTGCGGCATGCCGGTGAAGGCGAAGTCCACTTCCGGCACGCGGCCGCTCACGATGTCGGCCAGTGCCTTGCCCGAACCGCAGGAGTGCGTCCAGCCCAGCGTGCCATGCCCGGTGTTGAGGAACAGGTTGGGCAGCTTCGTGCGGCCGATCAGTGGCACGTTGCTGGGCGTGGCAGGTCGCAGGCCGGTCCAGAACTCGGCCTGGGTTGTGTCACCCGCGCCGGGGAAGAGCTGCTCCACGCGGCGCACGATGGCCTCGCAGCGCGCGGGGTTCAGGTTGCGGTCGTAGCCGTTCAGCTCGGCCGTGCCGGCAATGCGCAGGCGGTCGCCACTGGCCGAGGTGTAGCGCGAGAACACCAGCTTGAATTCGTCGTCGGTCAGGCTCACCTGGTGCGCCAGACGGGCGTCCTTCACCGGCATGGTGACCGAATAGCCCTTGGCCGGGTAGATGGGCAGGCGAATGCCCAGCGGCTGGGCCAGCAGCGGGCTGAACGAGCCCATGGCCAGCACGTAGGCGTCGCCGCGCACGCGCTCGAAGCGGCCTTCGGCGTTGGTCAGCTCCACATGGTCGATCCCGCCGCCCGCCGTGCGCAGCGCCGTGACGTGCGCGCCCATCTGGAAGCGCACGCCGGCCTGCTCGCAGAGCCGGGCCAGCTCGCGCACGAACAGATTGGCATCGCCCGATTCGTCCTCGGCCGTGTAGGTGGCGCCCGCCAGTTGCGGGCGGATGTGGGCCAGCGCGGGCTCGATGCGCACCGCCTCGTCGGCGCTGATGACCTGGCGCTCGCAGCCGAGCTGGCGCATCTGCTCGGCTGGGGCCAGGGCGCCGTCGAATTCCTTGGGGTCGGTGTAGAAGTGCAGGATGCCCTGCGTGCGCTGGTCGTACTGGATGCCCGTGTCGCGGCGCAGTTGCTGCAGCGCGCCGCGGCTGTAGGTGCCCAGGCTCACGATCTGCTCGATGTTGTGGCGCGTGCGCGCGGGCGTGCAGTTGCGCAGGAATTGCAGGCCCCAGAGCCACTGGCGCATGTCGGCGCGCAGGCGGAACAGCAGGGGCGCGTCTTCCTGGCCCAGCCACTGCAGCACCTTGAGCGGAGCGCTGGGGTTGGCCCAGGGCTCGGCGTGGCTGACCGAGATCTGGCCGCCGTTGGCGAAACTGGTTTCCGCGCCGGGCGTGGCCTGGCGGTCGATGACGGTCACTTCGTGGCCGATTTGCTGCAGGTAGTAGGCCGAGGTGACGCCGAGCAAGCCGGCGCCGAGAACGATCACGCGCATGATTTAGAGCCTTTTAGGGTTCTAGCGCTTGGTGGGCGTGCGTGAGCAGCTACTGTATTCATAGCGTGCAGTTGGCGCGTCTGCCAAGCTGCCGCTCCCCCTGTCCCTGTTACCTGAGAGATTCACGCCGCGCCAACACGGCGCGGGGCTTGCTCCTTCGGTGCGCCACGGGCGTGGCGGCTCTCCAGACGGCTTTGATGATGGTGCAGTACGGTACCTGAGCGTGTATGGGAGTTTGCGCCTTCGGTGAGGCGGCTCGCGCCGCCTGCTCTCCTGCAGCGGCCATTCTAGGGGCGCGCGCTGGCTTATGCGCCACAACAGATGCTTATGGAGTGCCGGCCGCGCGCGCCACGCGGTGCGTCAGTTGCGGTAGGGATTGCCCGGCCGCTGGTCGTAGCGGTTGGGCACGCCATCGCGGTCCCGGTCGCCGCGCGGACGGCCCCGGCCATCGGGTGTCGGATCGTGGCGGTTGGAGATGCCGTCGCCGTCGCGGTCCCGGTCATAGCGGTTGGGCACGCCATCACGGTCGCGGTCGCCCCGGTGGCGGCCCCGGCCGTCGGGCGTCGGGTCGTGGCGGTTGGAAATGCCGTCGCCATCGCGGTCGCGGTCCCGGTGGTCGGGCACGCCGTCGCGGTCCCGGTCGGCGTAGGGGCGCTGCGGCATGGAGCGGCCGTCGGGCGTCGGGTCGTGGCGGTTGGGGATACCGTCGTGGTCGCGGTCCCAGCTGCCGGGGCGCAGATGCCACTGGCCGCCCTGCTCCACCCACACGGGCGCGTGGTAGCGGTAGCCGGGGCGGGCCTTGAGCCAGTAGCCGTCCACCCAGACATGGTGGTGGCCGCGCCACTCCCAGTGGCCGGGCACCCAGACCATGCCGCGCCGGGGCGCTGGCACCACCTCGTAGCGTGGTGGCGGTGGGGCCGTCTGGATGACGATGGTGGCGGTGGTGCTGGCCTGCGCGGGGGCCGCGAATGCGCAGAGCGCCAGCAGGGCGATGGAAGCGGCGGCCAGGGTGGTGCGTGCCATGGAGATCTCCTCACAAAGGATTCCTCGCGGAACCGGAAGCTCTATCGTGCGGGAATTGCGTAAAGCCAATGTAGCCGTCTGGCGAAGAGTTGTGTAGGCGTGTATCCCGTGGCGCGATCCGGCGGCGTTGCCGTGATATTTCGCACATTGCGTCAGCGCCAGCCCACCAAGACACCGACCACCAGCAAGGCGCACCAGGCCGGGTGCCGGCCCTGGGTGGCGAAACCCACCAGCAGCGCGCAGGCCAGCACGGCGAGCGTCGTGGTGTTGGCGACCCACGCCGCCAGACCCTTCTCCCAGGGGCCGCTCCCCAGGCGCCAGAGCAGTGCGCCCAGGGCCCAACCCAGCACGGTCACCAGATGCCAGGAGGCCCATAGGATGCGCACCTGCCGCTCGCGCAACACCGGGTACCCGGCCGTGGGCACCACCCCGCGAGTGCGCAGCGTGCGAAAGACCAGGATTTCGCCCAGCACGGAATGGACCAGGCCGATCAGCGCGAGACCCGCGGCTGCCAGCAGGAGGGGATGGTTCATGGGGTTCTCCATCGATCATGAACGCCAAGCCTGGGGCGTGCGTCGGCACAGTGCCAGGGCCGCTGGGAGCGCGAGCCAGAAGCCCGACGCCGGCATGAGCACGAGCCCCAGCAGCGTGAGCGCCAGCACGCCCATGCCCAGCGGTCGCAGGGCCGTGGGTGCAGGGGCAGGGGAGCGCTCCAGAAGCACGATGGCCCAGCCCAGCAGCGCGAGGGCGGCACCGAACAGGCCGAACCACGCCACGGCCCCCCGCAGCGGGTCGCTGCCCACGCTGTCGAACACACCGCGTCGCACGATGTCCTGCCACTGGGGCAGAAAGACGATGGCGGCAAAGACGGTGTGCACCGCCGCAACGGCCACCAGCCACAGGCCTTTCCATGCGCGGCGCCGGGGCACGGCCCCGCGCCGGGGGGCGGACGGCGGGAGGGTCATGGCGATGTCCTTTCGGCGGGCGTGCCAGGGATGGCGGCGGTGCGGGTGCGCACCCGGGCACCCAGCCGCGTGAGCAGGTGCATCAGTCCCATCCACATGCGATCGAACGCGGGCATCTCGCCCGGCACCTGCGCCAGGTGGCGGCCCAGCACGCGCTGGTGCTCCGGCGGCGTGATGGGGGGCGGCCGCTTGGCTCTGAAGTCGAAGACGGCCTGGGTGAAGGGCTCCAGCTGCCAGGCCTGCATGTCGGCCAAGGCAGGGGCCAGCTCGGCGCTGTAGGTTGCAAGCGCCAGGTCGGGCCCGACCAGCCCCAGCGCCTGGTAGGCCTGCAGCACCACGGCATCACGCTGCGGGTCGGCCGCAGGGCGCAGCAGCGCCGACCAGGCGCGTGCCACCTGTGTCCGAAAATCTTCCGAGAGTTCACGCGTGCAGCCGAAGTCGAGCACGCCCACCGTGCCATCGGGCGCGAACAGGAAGTTGCCGGGGTGCGGATCGGCATGCACCCGGCCCAGCCCAAAGATGCAGTGCATGAACCAGTCCCACAGGTGCTGGCCGGCCCGGTCGCGCAGCGCCTGGGCCGGTTCGGTCGCCAGCCAGGCGTCCAGGTGCAGGCCGGGCAGGTACTGCTGCGTGAGCACCTGGGCTCTGGTGTGCGACAGGACGGGCCGCGCCATTGCCACGCCGGGCAGCGCGGCGTGCTCGGCGAACCATTGCAGTTGCTCGGCCTCGTGCAGGTAGTCCACCTCGCGCAGCAGCGTGGCCTCGATCTCGTCCATCACGCCGTCCACCACACGGTCGGCGGGCAGGGGCAGGTCGGTGCGCGCCAGCGCGCGCAGCGTGGCGCGCGCCAGTCGCATGTCGCTGGCGATGGTGGCGGCGATGCCGGGGTACTGCACCTTCACCGCCACCAGGCCCTGGCCCGGCAATTGCGCGCGGTGCACCTGGCCCAGGCTGGCCGCGGCGAAGGCGGTGGGCTCGAACTGCGCGAACAGCGCCTCGGGCTCCTGCCCGAAGGCCTGGCGGAACACGCGCCCCACCAGGGCGCGGTTGAGCGGCAGCGCCTGGTGCTGGGCGCGCGCCAGCTCGTGGCGCACGCCCTCGGGCAGCAGTGTGGGGTGCATGCTCAGCAGCTGCGAGACCTTGAGCGCGGTGCCGCGCAACTGCCCCAGTGCGCCGAACAGGATGCGGCCCACGGCGGCCTCGTGCTCGGCCTGTGCCTGGGGCGACGGCGTGCGCAGGCGCTGCCCCAGGTGGGCGGCGCCGATGCGCGCGGCCGCTACGCCCGTGATGGCGCCGCGCGCGAGCCGGCTGGTGCGCGGCGCGTCAGCGCTGGCCATGGTCCGCCAGCCGCTGCAGCATGGCGCGCACGATGCGGCGATGGAAGGGTGTGACCACCGCCATGTAGGCCTGCCCCAGCGCGTTGTGGATGTGCACCACGGTGCTGACCGCGAGCGTGGCGGGCGCATCGCCCCGGCAGTGCTTGCTCAGCGACACCTGCACGTCGAGGTGCTTGTCGTCCTGCCCCAGCACCACCTCGGTGTCGCTGAGGTGGCGGATGAGGAAGATGCCCACGCGGTCGCCCACGCGGTAGCTGCTCGCGTCACTGGGGATGCGGCCGCTGGCGAGCGGGTGCGTGTCGTGCAACTGGCCCAGGTCCTTCAGGCCCACCAGGCGCACCAGCCGGTTGCGCAGGGCCATGAGCTGCTGCGTCCAGCGCGGCGTGCGGGCCACCACGTCCAGCCAGGTCTGCAGCGCCGTGCGGGCCGGATGGCGATCGGCCACCTCGTAGGCATCGAAGAACTGCGCGCCGGACACGGCGGCGTGGATGGCCGTGCCGGGCGGGATGGCGATGGATTTCACGGTGGCGGGGGAGCTCATGCGGCCTTCTTTCTGCGCGGGGTGGCAGGGGTGCCCGCTGCGGCCGTGGCGCGCGGCTTGCGCGGTGCACGGGGGGGCGCGGCCTGGGGCGACGCGGTGGGGGCCGTGGCTGTGCGCGGGGGGCTGCCCATGGCCTGCTGCGCCATGTGCAGAACGCCCAGCAAGCCGCTGCCGTGCTGGGCCAGGCGCGCCATCTGGCTGCGCAGCACGAAGCCGCCCAACTGCAGCACGCGGTTGATGAGCCCGCTGCGCAGGGTCTGCACCAGCACGCCCAGCGACAGGTCCACCAGCTGTGCGGTGTCGGCGAACTCGTCGGAGGTGTCGGCCAGCCAGTAGCTCACCACCCCGACCAGGTAGTCGGTGTAGAGCCCCCCGGCCATGCCCTTGAAGTCGCAGGGTTCGATCTCGCCCGCCGCCTCGGCGGCCTCTAGGAAGCTGGTCACGGCCTCGCGCAGGGCCTGGCGCGCCGCCAGGGGTTCGGCCAGCAGGGTCAAGGGGGAACGCCGGGCCAGCGCGCGCACCTGGGCCACGAACTCGCGGTCGGGCAGCAGGTGTTCGAGCACGGCGTCGGTCAGGCGCTGGAGCTTTTCCTGCAACTGGTAGTCGGTGAAGCCGGGCGTCTGCAGGGTGTCGGCCAGCGCCTGTTGGACCACCGCGTCAAGGTAGCCCAGCACGATGCGGTCCTTGGTGGGAAAGTACTTGTAGATCGTGGCGTCGCCAATGCCGGCGGCGCGTGCGATGTCCTTCATCGTCGTGCCGTCGAAGCCCTGGCGGGTCATCAGATCCACCGCGCTGACCACGATCTGGCGGCGCGTGGCTTCCTGCTGCTGGCGGGTGGTTTTCATTTGCTATCTTTAAGTTAACAAAAATTGTTATTTAAAGAATAGTTATTTCTGTTTGTGGCGTCAAGGGGCGCGCGCAAGGGCGCCGCAGGCACGGAAATGGCGCGATTTTCAGGTATTTTTGGCCTCTGAGGCCCATGGGTAAAGCGCCAAAAGCTATCAAAATAATAGCTAGTGGCGGCGCATGCAGGCGTAGGCGCAGGGCTTCTCAGCGCCGCATGTGGGCAAAGGCCTCGAATTCCCAGCTGCGCAGGGCCAGCAGCAGGGTGTAGCCCTCGCGCTCGGCCTGGGGCAGGCGCTGGTCGGCCAGGTGCTGCTGGGCAAAGTCCTGGGCCACGCGCTGCATGCGCTCCATGAAGGCGGGCGCCAAGGCGCGGCTGATGCTGCCGTGCACCAGCAGCACGCCTTCGCCGGGGCCGTCGAAGCCGCCGGCGAAGTAGTCGAGCAGCGCATGCTCGCGGAAGTAGTTCATCACCGGGCCGTGCGGGCGCCAGCGGAAGGTCTTGGCCAGCTTGAGCCGGTAACGGTTGAGCGGCCGCAGCTCGATGATGCCGATGCGGTCGAGCTGCGCGAGGTACTTGATGCCCTCGGCCTCGCTCAGGCGGTAGGTGGCCACGATCTGCTCCAGCGTCCACTGGCTGAGCACCGAGATGGCGACCAGCAGCAGCTTTTTGTCGCTGACCACGGCCTTTTCCTGCTCCTGGGTCAGTTCCTGGAGCAGTGGCTGGTTGTCGGCCACGCGCCGCGCCAGGTCAGCGAAATCGAGCGCCAGGGCGCGGCAGATCGCGTCGATGCGCGACAGCGGCATGTCACCCTTGGCCAGCATGCGCTTGACGCTGGACTCGGCCATGCCGAGCTGCTGCGCCAGGTCGGCGTAGGTCATCTGGGCGGCCTTGAGTTCCTTCTTCAGGGCCGTGACGAGGTCGGCGGTGGTGCTCATGGGCACCGATTATGGAGACCCGCCACCGCCCCTGTCAGCCCTTCATTCGCAGACGGCCTGGCACTGGGCCGGATCGCTGGCGCACGAGGCCGGCACGGTGCAGGCCTTGCGCGTGCGGTGCGTGAGCTGCACGTCCGGGCCGTAGTGGCAGACCACGGCGGTGATGGGGCCCTTCTTCGCCACGCGCAGGGCCGTCAGGCTTGATTTCGCGATGACCGGGGCGGGGGCTTCGCACGACAGGTAGCCGTCGAAGGCGCCATCGGCGGACTCCCACAGCGCGGTGTTCTTCAGGCGGCGGAAGACCTGGTAGTCGCTGCAGGGGCCGGTTTGGCCCTGGTAGGCCTTGCTGTCGTCGCCACAAAAACCGTGGAAGTTGGCGCGCAACTGCTCCTCGGTGGGGCAGGCGTTGACCTGGCGCATTTGCTCCTGCGACGGGCAGGACAGGGTCTGGGCCTGGGCGGTGAAAGCGGCCAGCAGCAAGGCCAGCGAGCCCAGGAGGCGGAGGTTTCGGAAGGTGTGCATAGGGAGGGACTGTACGGATTTCCGGGGGAGTATTGCCTTGACCCACATCATGCCTCCGCCGGACATCGGCCGTCGGTGGGCCACCCGCGCCATGCTGGTTTGGTATCGAATACGGATACCGAAAGTGGATGTGGTGGCGTCTGCTGCAACTTTTCAGGGGGGCGAATCCGGTGCCGCGACCAGACTGCGCCCATGCCAACCCCTGCACCCGGAGACCCCATGCCGCATCCGATGTCCCATTCCTCCTCCCCCCGGCGCCGCCGCACCCCCGCCGAAACCGGCCTGCTCTGGGCCGCCCTGGCGCTGCTGGCCCTGGCCGTTTTTGGCCCCGTGCTGCCCGCTAGCCCGCACCAGCATGGCTTTGCCGACCAGCGCACGCTGTGGGGCCTGCCCTGCGCGCTCGACGTGCTGAGCAACCTGCCGTTCGCCGTGGCGGGCGCCTGGGGCCTGGCGCTGTTGCGGCGCCAGGGCGATTCGCTCGATGGCACCACGCGCGCCCTGGCCGCGCTGTTCTGCGGGGGCCTGCTGTGCACCGCCCTGGGCTCGGCCTGGTACCACGGCCGGCCCGACGATGCCGGCCTGCTGTGGGACCGGCTGGGCATGGCCGTGGCCTTCGCCGGACTGCTGGGCCTGGCGGCGGCCGGCCGCGTGAGTCCGCGCGCCGGCCGGGCCTGCGCCGTGGTGGTGCTGCTGGCCGGGCCGCTGGCCGTGGCTTGGTGGGCGCATGCCGGCGACCTGCTGCCCTGGGCCGTGGTGCAGCTCGGCGGCATGCTGGTGGTGCTGGTGCTGGCCTGTCTGCCCCGGCGCCCAGGCGCGCTGGCGCTGAACCTCCTTGCCGTGATCGCCTGGTACGGCGCGGCCAAGCTGTTCGAGGCGGCCGACCACGCGGTGTTCGCCGCCACCGGCCAATGGGTGTCGGGCCACACCCTCAAACACCTGGGCGCGGCCGGCGCGGCGCTGCCCGTGCTGGCGGCCCTGCGCGGGGCCGTCACGGCGCCCGTGCAGAATGGCGCCCCAGGCCAGCCAGAAGAAATGGGCCGGGCCTGCGCATGACCGCAGGCGAGCCCGATCACCACGATGGAACCGAGGAGCAACGCATGAGCCACGCCACCCCCCGCACCGGCGCCCCCGCCAGCGCGCACGAGGACCCGAACCAGTTCGCCCTGCTGCGCCAGCGGCGCTTCGCGCCCTTCTTCTGGACGCAGTTCTCCGGCGCCGCGAACGACAACCTGTTCAAGTTCGCCTTCACGGTGATGGTGACCTACCAGATCAACGTGGCCTGGCTGCAGCCCGCCATGGCCGGGCTGGTGATCGGCGCGCTGTTCATCCTGCCGTTCCTGCTGTTTTCGGCCACCAGCGGGCAACTGGCCGACAAGTACGACAAGAAGGTGCTGATCCGTTTCGTCAAGCGCCTGGAGATGGCCATCATGGCGCTGGCCGCCTGGGGCTTCTTCTCGCAGAACGTGCCGGTGCTGCTCGGCTGCACCTTCCTCATGGGGCTGCACTCCACGCTGTTCGGGCCGGTCAAGTTCGCCTACCTGCCGCAGGTGCTCAATGAGCGCGAGCTGACCGGCGGCAACGGCATGGTGGAGATGGGCACCTTCGTGGCCATCCTGCTGGGCAACGTGGCGGGCGGGCTCATCATCGCCGTGCCCGAGATCGGCGCGCACCATGTGGGCTTTGCCTGCGTGGGCGCGGCCATCGTGGGGCGGGTGGTGGCCGAGTTCATCCCCTCGCTGCCCGCCACCGACCCAGGGCTCAAGGTCAACTGGAACCCGGTGAGCGAGACCTGGCGCAACCTCAAGCTGGCGCACCAGAACCTCGTGGTGTTCCGCTCGCTGCTGGGCATCAGCTGGATGTGGTTCTTTGGCGCTGTGTTCCTGAGCCAGTTTCCCAGCTTCGCCAAGGAGGTGCTGCACGGCAACGAGCAGGTGGCCTCGCTGCTGCTGGTGGTGTTCTCGGTGGGCATCGGCATCGGCTCGCTGCTGTGCGAGGTGCTTTCGCGCCGGCATGTGGAGATCGGCCTGGTGCCGCTGGGTGCCATCGGCATGAGCGTGTTCTCCATCGACCTGTACTTTGCCTCGCGCAGCCTGCCGCCCGCCGAGATCATGGGCCTGGCGGCGTTCCTGGAGCAGGGCGCGCACTGGCGCGTGATGCTGGACCTGGCGCTGCTGTCGTTGTTCGCAGGCTTGTACAGCGTGCCCATGTACGCCCTGATCCAGATGCGCGCCCAGCCCACGCACCGCGCGCGCATCATCGCGGCCAACAACATCCTCAACGCGCTGTTCATGATTGCCAGTTCGCTGATCGCGGGCGCGTTGCTGGGTGCGGGCTTCACCGTGCCGCAGATCTTCCTGTTCACCGGGCTGGCCAACGCCGTGGTGGCGTTCTACATCTTCCTGCTCGTGCCCGAGTACCTGCTGCGCTTCGTGGCCTGGGTGTTGTCGCGCTTCGTCTACCGCTTCAAGGTGCAGGGCGATGAGTACCTGCCCGCGCAAGGCTCTGCCGTGCTGGCCTGCAACCATGTGAGCTTTGTCGATGCCGTGCTGCTCATGGCCGCCAGCCCGCGCCCCATCTACTTCGTGATGGACCACCGCATCTTCCGCATCCCGGTGCTGGGCTGGCTGTTCAAGCTGGCCAAGGCCATCCCGGTCGCGCCCTACAAGGAGGACCCCAAGACCTACGAGGCCGCCTTCGAGCGCGCCGCGCAGGTGCTGCGCGAGGGGGATCTGCTGGCCATCTTCCCCGAGGGCGGCATCACGCGCGACGGGCAGTTGCAGCCGTTTAAGGGCGGCATCGTCAAGATCCTGGACCGCGCGCGCGCCGACGGGCTGGACGTGCCGGTGATCCCCATGGCGCTGACCAACCTGTGGGGCTCGTACTTCAGCCGCATCGAGCAGGGCGGCGCCATGGTGCGGCCGTTCCGGCGCGGCCTGTTCAACCGCGTGGGGCTGAACGTGGGCGCGCCCGTGCCGCCCGCACAGGCGCAGCCCGAGGCCCTGCAGGCGCGCGTGGCGGGGCTGCTGCAGGCGTGAGTTATTCGACGCTGAACGTCAGTCCGGCATTCGCCTGCAGCCGATCGATCAGCGCCTGGCCCAGCGCCGGGGCGGTGGTCCAGATGCCCCCGGGCGTGCCGCGGTTCTCCAGCAGGCACGCGGCGGCCTCGGCGATCATCTTGGAGGTCGATCCGTAGCCGGGGTCGCGGTCGCCCGTCACGGCCACGCGCAGGCGGTGGCCCTGGGCATCCTCGCCGAGGAACAGCACGTCGTAGTGCCCGGCCTCGCGCTCTTCGCGCGAAGGGCCTTCGCCCGGCTTGGGGCCGCTGTCCGAGCCCAGCGACTTGTCGGACGCCACCGCGTTGGCAAAGGCCTCGCCCTTGGCGCCGGGGCCGGTGACCAGCATCTCGTCGTACACAAAGTCCTGCCCGTAGGCATGACCCAGCAGGAAGTTGGAGCGGTGCACGTTGCGCGTGTTGATGGCCGCCATGACGAACGGTGCCACCCAGATGTCCGCACCCAGCGCCTCGTCCACCATGGGCTTGCTGCCCGAGGGCTGGCGCGGGCCGGTGAAGCCGGGTGTGAGCGCAAACGGGTCGCGCAGCAGGTCGAGCACGCCCGGCTCGCTGGCGGCGGCGGCCAGCGTGGCCTTGAGGCTGGCGGCCGTGCCGCCCGAGAAGGTGCCCTTCATCTTGCGCACGCGGCCACGCACGCGGCTCGCGGGCTGGCCGAAGCGGGTCCGCATCTCGCTCTGCAGCAGGAACACGCCGAGGTCGAACGGGATCGAGTCGAAGCCGCACGAGAACACGATGCGCGCGCCGCTGGCCTTCGCCGTGGCCTCGTGCGCGTCGATCATGCGGCGCATCCAGGCCGGTTCGCCGCACAGATCCACGTAGTCCACGCCGGAAGCCGCGCAGGCGGCCACGAGTTCGTTGCCGTAGAGCTGGTAGGGGCCCACGGTGGTCAGCACCAGGCGGGTGCTGTTCATCAGTGCCTGCAGGCTGGCGGGGTTGCCGGTGTCGGTCACCACGAGCGGCGTGTCGGCCGGAGCGCCCAGTTCGTCACGCACGGCGGCGAGCTTCTCGGCGCTGCGCCCGCCCATGGCCCAGCGCAGGCCGCTGCCAGTGGGGTAGCGCTGCAGCAGGTATTCGACCACCAGGCGGCCGGTGAAGCCCGTGGCGCCGTGGACGACGAGGTCAAAGGGTTTGGTCATGGCATGTCTCTTTCTCGGGTGGTTGCGCGCGGGGCGCGCGAGCGGCGATTGTGAAAGAGGCCCGCGGCGCAGGGGTGTCGCGCACGCGCCGGCCGTCTGGGGTCCAGGGTCTTGCGCCAGGCGAGTGGAAGAAAAGTATCGAAAAACGATACTTATTGGGTTGTACGGGAGCGCTTTGTCATCCAGACACGGACAGCGCGGCGCCGCACCGGCACCATGCGGCCCATGTTCCACCACGGCCCCAGTGCCCAGACCGCCATGTCCTCCGCTCCCATCGTCGTCCAGCGTGATACCCGTGCCTGGCAGCTCCAGGTCTGGGTTTCCTTCGGCATCGCCGTGTTCCTCTGCGCCGTCGGCCTGGCCTGGCTGCCGGGCGAGCCGTTGGAGCAGGTGTTCATGGTGATGGGCTATGTCTTCTGCCTGTCCACCGTGTTCGCGCTGGCCAAGTTCGTGCGCGACAACGCAGGCAGTCGCCGGGATGCGGGAGACACCCCGCTGTGGAAGCTGGTCGTCTGGGGCGGCTTCGCCGTCGCCATGGGCCTGACCGGCTGGGGCCTGTGGGGCATGGACATCAACGCGACCTACAAGGCCTTCCTCGGCGTGAGCTGGTTGTACCTGGTGACCACCGCCTTCACGCTGGCCAAGATGCTGCGCGACCGCCACGAGGCCGACCTGCTCGAAGCGCGTCTGCAGGGCCGCCGCGAGGCCACCCGCACCGCCGCCAGTGCCGAATGATGTGTACGAACCCAAGGAGTGAACCATGACTGCATTGCTGAACAAAACCCTGGCCCGCCTGCTGCTGGCGGCGGGCCTGGCCTGTGCCCTGGTGTCAGCCCCGGCGCGGGCCCAGAGCGAGGCCTCGGCCGCGCTCTCCCTGTTGCCCGTGGCCTCGGTCGTGGGCACGGCCTCGGTGGGCGCTGCGGCGTCCGGCGCGGTGGTTGCCTTGCCGGCGGCGCTGTCGGTGGCCGGGGCGGTGCTCACCGTCAAGTCCATTGAGGCCTCGGCCGTGGGCACGGTATATGTGCTGGAGCGCGCCTCCGACGGTGCGCGCGTCAGCGTCGAGGTGGCAGGGCGCGGTGTGGCGGCCTCCGCTTACGGTGTGGGCACGGTGGTGGCCTGCAGCGTGATCGGCACCGGCGTGGTGCTGTCGGTGGCGGGCGAGGTGCTGGCCTTCGTGCCCAACGCCCTGGGCCGCGCCCTGCTGCACAACGAACGCCTCTGAGGAGCACTGCCATGGCACGTAGCACCGTCCCCCTCACCGCGCTCGCCCTGGCGGCGCTGATGCTGGCCGCCGCGCCGGCCCATGCGGGCCGCTCCTGCGAGGCGCGCAAGCCCACGCCCCAGCTCATCGAGCGCGGCATGCAACTGGCGCAGCAGACGGCCGCCGCGCTCGACGCCGAGCACGCGCGCACCGGCACCCGCGTGGTGGTGCTGGGCCGCGCCGGGCAGGACCTGGGCAAGTACGGCCTGCGCTACTCGCACCTGGGCTGGGCCTACAAGACGCCCGAGGGGCCCTGGCGCGTGGTGCACAAGCTCAACGAGTGCGGCAGCGCCGTGGGCCACCTGTACCGCCAGGGGCTGGGCGAGTTCTTCCTCGATGACCTGTGGCGCTACGAGGCCGTCTGGGCCGTGCCCACGCCCGAGGTGCAGCAGCGCCTGCTGCCGGTGCTGGAGGATGGCGCGCGCGTCCGTGCGTTGCAGCATGCGCCCTACAGCATGGTCAGCTACGCCTGGGGGCGCAAGTACCAGCAGTCCAACCAGTGGGCGCTGGAGACCCTGGCCCTGGCCATGGAGCCCGACAGCGTGCGCACGCGCGACCAGGCCCAGGCCTGGCTGCAGTTCAAGGGCTACCAGCCCAGCGTGCTGAAGATCGGCGCGCTCACGCGGCTGGGCGGGCGCATGGGCGCGGCCAACATCGCGTTCGACGACCACCCCGGCGAGCAGCGCTTTGCCGACCGCATCGAAACCGTCACCGTCGATTCGGTGCTGGCCTGGCTGGAGCGGGCGCGGCTGGCGTCCAAGCCCGTGGTGTTTTCCGTGAAATATTGAATCAAATCGGCCTCTAACGCTTGACGGTCAAGCGCTATCAGCTATCAAATTGGTAGTGATCCAACCAATGGGGAAATCATGAGCAAAGCATTGCGACTGTCCGAGAAGTGGTTCCACCGTGGCCTGTGGCTGGTGGCGGTGGTGTTCGCCGGCTTCCTGATCGGCCTGGGCGGCACCATCGTGGGCGATCTGCCCAAGGTCGAGGCGCCGCTGCGCGTGGACGATTTCCTCGACAAGTCGGTGGCCCAGGCCCTGCGCGATCGGGTGCAGGGCAGCCAGCAGGCGCAGCAGGAGGCGCAGACCGCGCTGGAGCAGGCGCAACTGCAGCGCAGCAAGGCGCGCAGCGAGAGCCAAGCCGAGCGCGAAACCTTCAACAACTGGCTGGCCGCGCGCAGCGTGACGCAGCGCGCCGAGCACGACCCCGAGGTGCTGGCGCGCACCCAGGCGCTCGATGCGCTCAAGCAGGCCGAGCGCGCCACGCAGCAGGCCGTCGAGGCCCAGCAGCAGGCGCTGCTCGACGCCCGCCAGGCGGCCACGGCGGCGCAGCAACAGCTCAACAAGCTCGAATCGGCGGCCTATGAAAAACTTACCACCGAGCGCCGCCGCGTCGAGCTGCGCGTGTTCCTCTACCGCCTGGCGCTGACGCTGCCGCTGCTGGTGGCGGCGGGTTGGCTGTTCGTGAAAAAGCGCAAGGGCACCTACTGGCCCTTCGTCTGGGGCTTCATCTTCTTCGCGCTGTTCGCCTTCTTCGTCGAACTCGTGCCCTATCTGCCGAGCTACGGCGGCTATGTGCGCTACGTGGTGGGCATCGGCATCACGGTGCTGGTGGGGCGCTATGCCATCCTGGCGCTCAACCGCTACCTGGAACGCCAGAAGCAGGCGGAATCCTTGCCCGACCAGGAGCGCCGCAAGGAGCTGAGCTACGACGTGGCGCTGGCGCGCCTGGCCAAGAACGTCTGCCCGGGCTGCGAGCGTCCCGTGGACCTGAAGAACGACAAGATCGACTTCTGCCCGCACTGCGGCATCGGCCTGTTCGACCGCTGCGGGCCCTGCGGCACGCGCAAGAGCGCGTTCGCGCGGTTCTGCCATGCGTGCGGCGCGTCCAGCCAGAAGGCGGCGCCCGCGCCTACAGAGCCTGCCACACCGACGTGATACAAAGGCCGCTGGTCCCCGGGATCATGCCCCGGGGGCCAGTGTTCGCACCCCACCCCAACATCACTTCGGGAGCAGATATGGGTTTCTTTTCCAACATCTTTGCCAAGATATTTCCGTCGGCCAAAGCCGCTGAAGTCGTGGTGGCGTCACCGCCTGCCGCACCGTCCGCGGCAGGGGCTCCCGCAGCCCCCGTGGCACCACCGCCTATCCCCCTGGGTGACGTGGCCCCCATCCTGGACGCCATGCCGGGCGCCAAGGGGCTGAACTGGCGTACCTCCATCGTGGACCTGCTCAAGCTGCTGGGCCTGGACAGCAGCCTGGCCGCGCGCAAGGAGCTGGCCAGCGAACTGCTGTACAGCGGCAGCGACGAGCCGGGTTCCGCGGCCTGGAACATCTGGCTGCACAAGCAGGTGATGCGCAGCATCGCCGCCAATGGCGGCACGCTGCCCCCCGAGCTGCGCGACTGATCCGCGCCGCGCGCCACAGGCCCCCGCCATCGCGCATGGCGGGGGCTTTTTTTTGACCGCCCGGGTGCGCAAGCCAGCGTGCGCGCCTTTGTCACAAGAGCCCGGTCCATGGCGCCAGCGCGCAGAATGGATCGCGTATGGCGCCCAGCATGTTTCCGCCATGAAGGACGACATCCCAACAGGGAGAATGGGTGTTTTATCCATCGGGGCCCCGGGTGGTGCCCCCGCCGCCGTATCGCCCATGGAACGCCGCAGCAGCCAGCCCCCGCACTTGTGGGCACCCACACCGCCCTCCGCGCACGCCGACGGCGCCGCGCACCGCCAGCGCTGGCATCGCCGTACCTGGCAGTTGCATCAATCGGTGCTGCTGAGCCACCTCTACGCTTTCGCGCTGCTGGTGGGCTACAGCTGGGCGGGCTATGCGCCATGGCGGGTCATAGCCCTGTATGGCGCCTGGGTGGGTGCCGGCATGGGCTTCATCACCTGGGCCTATGCCAGCGGCTGGAACCATCGGCAGCGCGATCCCGGCCTGTTCGTGGTGCACCAGGGCGTTTCCATCCTCGGCGCGCTGGGCCTGCTGGTGGCGGCGCCGCAACTGGCGTTCCAGGCGCTGGTGATGCTGATCGCGTTCAGCGCCGACGGCTTTCTGGCGCGCAGCCGCACCAGCTTCGCCGTGACCTGGGTGCTCACGCTGGCCTGCGCGGGCGCGGGCATCGTCTGGATGGGGCCGGAGATGCGCATGCCCACCACCACCCTGGCGGGTCAGCTGCTGACCGTGGGCGTGGTGCTGGGCGCGGTGGCGCGCTGCATCGGGCTAGTGACCTACTTTCGGGGCGTGCAGTACCGGCTGGGCCAGGCGCTGGCCCGCATCGAGGACCTGGTGCGCAGCGACGACCTGACCGGCGTGGCCAACCGCCGGGGCATCATGGAAGCCCTGCGCTGGCATCATGCGCAGACCGAGAGCCAGGGCCTGCCCCTGAGCGTGGCGTTGCTCGATGTGGACCATTTCAAGCGCATCAACGACGACTTCGGCCATGACAGCGGCGACCGCGTGCTGCGGACGCTGGGCACCCTGCTGCGGGAACAGGCCCGCGCCACGGACGGCGTGGGGCGCTACGGCGGTGAAGAGTTCCTGCTCGTGCTGCCGGGCACCAGCGCAGCGCAAGCCAGCGAGGTGCTGGAGCGGTTGCGTGCCCGGGTCGAAACCACCGCCTGGGCGGCCGTCTTCGAGGGAGCGGCCGGGGTGACCGTGAGCATTGGCGCCACCGTCTGCCGGCCGGGTGAGTCCGTGGAGGCGGCGGTCCGGCGCGCCGACGAGGCTCTCTACGAAGGCAAGGCCCTGGGACGCAACCGCGTCGTGATGGCGTGACCGCTGCCGGTCAATACGTGGAACTACATGCAGGCAATCCCGATGAAGTAACTGCACGAATGGCGCCGTCCGGGTGAGGCGTCATAGGCTCTCGCACCCCAGTCACAGGAGACAGCGATGAGCCAGCACCACGAATGGACTTTGCGTACCACCCGCGCCCCGAACGACTCCCCTCCCTGGTCCCGGCTGCGCCGGACCGTGCGCCATGCAGGGCGCGCATGCCTGGCCGTCCTGGCGCTGGCGTTGCCCTGGCTTCCGGCACAGGCGGCGGACATCGTCATCGGCCAGATCGCGCCGCTGTCGGGCGTGCTGGCCAGCACGGGCAAGCAGATGGTGCTGGGCGGCAGCCTGTACTTCCGCCATGTCAACGCCACGGGGGGTGTGCACGGCCAGAAGATCACGGTGCGGGTGGCCGACGATGGCTACCGGGTGGACGATACCGTGCGCCTGACACGTGAGTTCTTGTCCAACCCGGACCTGGTGGCGCTGTACGGCTTCGCGGGCACGTCCAACGTGGGCAAGCTGCTGAGCGATGGCGTGCTGGAGCAGGGCGGCGCGGCCCTGGTGGCGCCGTACACCGGGGGCGAGCCGCTGCGCAACCCGTTCAACCCCTGGATTTTCCATGTGCGCGCGGGCTACGCCGACGAGGCCGAGCACATGGTGCAGCAGGTGACCACGCTGGGCATGGCGCGCATCGCCGTCATGTACCAGGACGACGGGTTCGGCAAGGCCGGGCTCGAAGGCGTGCAGAAGGCGCTGGCGAAGCGGGGCCTGGAACTCTCGGCGGCCGCTCCCTACGACCGCAACACCGACCAGGTGGATGGCGCCGTGGCCAAGATCATGCAGTCCGACGCGCAGGCCGTGATCATGATCGCGGTGAACAAGCCCGCTTCGGCCTTCATCCAGCGCTACCGCGAGGCCGGCGGCGGGGCGCAGCTCTACAACATCTCGGTGGTCGACCCGGCCGAGATCGTCAAGCTCGCGGGGCTGAAGAACGCGCACGGCCTGGGGATCAGCCAGGTGGTTCCCTTCCCCTACCTGCCCAACCTGCCGGTGGTGCGCGAATACCAGGCGCTGCTCAAGAAATACGCGCCCGACGAGCATGTGAACTACACCAGCTTTGAGCAGTTCCTGGGCGCCAAGGTGCTGGTGGAGGCGCTACGCCGCGCGGGCCCGGCGCCCACGCGCGCCAAGGTGCTCAAGGCCCTGGAAACCCTGGGGCCATACGACCTGGGTGGCATCACCGTGAACTTCTCGCCGAGCAACCGCGTGGGCTCGCGCTATGTGGAGGTGACGGTCATCGGACGCTCGGGGCGCCTGATGAAGTGAGCGTTGCCGCTGGAGCGGCCTCAGCTGGCGGGGTTGCCCAGCAGCATGGCCACCAGTTCCCCGGTGGTGGTCGTGCCCAGCTTGCGCATCAGCCGCCCCCGGTGCGCCTCGACGGTGCGGTGGCTGATGTTCAGGATGCGCGCGATCTGCTTGCTGGTCGCGCCGGTGACGATGTGCTGCGCGATCTCGCGCTCGCGCACCGTCAGGTCCGCGCTGACCGGGCGGCGCTGCGAGATGTCCTCGAACATCCACACCGCATGGGCGAAGGGATCGGCACGGTCCAGGGCGCGGCCGGCCACATGGCACCAGAACAGTGAGCCGTCGGAGCGGGCCATGATGCGCTCGTCGCTGTAGCTGCCCGTGGCCTTCATCACGGGCAGGCCCAGGTTGCCGATGTGGGTGAATTCCTCCACCGAAGGATAGAGGCAGGCCATGGACTGGCCCATGAGCCGGTCCTGGGGCAAGCCGAACATCTGCGAGAAGGCTTCGTTGCAGATCTCGATGGTGCGGTGGCGCGACACGCACATGCCCACCGGGGCCAGGTTGAAGGCCAGCTCCAGCGTCTGCCGCAGTTCGGGGGAGTCGTGCATGGCGGCTGATTCTGCCCAGGGCCCGACGGGCGGGCCATGGGGTAATCACCGGCTTGCGCGTGGCCCGCCGGGCGCGCGCAAAGGCTCAGACGCCGCGCGCCCGGTCCGCCTTGAATTGCGCGCGGAACTCGCTGAAGCGCCCGGCTTCGAGCGCCTCGCGGATCTCGCGCATGAGGTTCAGGTAGTAGTGCAGGTTGTGCACGGTGGTGAGCATGGGGCCCAGCATCTCGCCGCAGCGGTCCAGGTGGTGCAGGTAGGCGCGCGAGAAGCCGCCGCGCCCGCCAGCGTCCCAGGCCACGCCGTCCTTGCCCGCGCAGGCGTGGCAGGTGCAGCTGGTGTCCAGCGGCTGGTGGTCGGCCTTGTGGCGGGCGTTGCGGATCTTCAGGTCGCCGTAGCGCGTGAACAGCGTGCCGTTGCGCGCGTTGCGCGTGGGCATCACGCAGTCGAACATGTCCACGCCCTGGGCCACGCCTTCGACCAGGTCTTCGGGCGTGCCCACGCCCATGAGGTAGCGCGGCTTGTGCGCGGGCAGGCGGTGGGGCGTGTGCGCCATGATGCGCAGCATCTCGTCCTTGGGCTCGCCCACGCTCACGCCACCGACGGCGTAGCCGGGGAAATCCATCTCCACCAGGGCTTCGAGCGACTCCTGGCGCAGGTTCTCGTACATGCCGCCCTGCACGATGCCGAACAGCGCATTGGGGTTGCCCAGGCGCTCGAATTCGGCCTTGGAGCGCACCGCCCAGCGGCGGCTCATCTCCATGGACTGGCGTGCCTCGCGCTCGGTGGTGAGGTGGCCCTTGGTCTCGTAGGGCGTGCACTCGTCGAGCTGCATCACGATGTCGGAGTTGAGCACGGTCTGGATCTGCATGCTCACCTCGGGCGACATGAAGAGCTTGTCGCCGTTCACGGGGCTGGCGAAGTGCACGCCCTCCTCGGTGATCTTGCGCATGTCGCCCAGGCTCCACACCTGGAAGCCGCCGGAGTCGGTGAGGATGGGCTTGTTCCACTGCTCGAAGGCATGCAGGCCGCCGAAGCTCTGCATGATGTCCAGGCCCGGGCGCATCCACAGGTGGAAGGTGTTGCCCAGGATGATCTGCGCGCCCATGTCGTGCAGGCTTTGCGGCATCACGCCCTTGACGGTGCCGTAGGTGCCCACGGGCATGAAGATGGGTGTCTGCACCACGCCGTGGTTGAGCGTGAGGGTGGCGCGCCGGGCGTGGCTGGAGGGGTCGGTGGTGAGGATCTGGAACTGCAGCATGGGCGTGATTGTCCCAGATGGGCGCGGCCGCGCCGCAGGCGTTCCAGGGCCGCCCGGGGCCGCTACACTGGGCCAAACACATCACAAAAGGAACTGCCATGCCCCGAATCCTCATTGCCGTCGATGGCTCGGAACTCGCGCTCGATGCCGTGCACCACGCCGTGCAGCTCACGCGCGACGGCCTGCAGGCCGACTTCGTGCTGGCCAATGTGCAGGAGCCGGCCTCGCTGTACGAGCTGGTGGTTTCGCGCGACCCCGACCTGATCGCCGCCGCCAGCATCGAGGCCGGCGAGCACCTGATGGCCCCGGCCCGCGCCCTGCTCGACGCGGCCGGGCTCGACTACGTGACCGAGGTGGGCGTGGGCGACCCCGCGCACACGCTGGTGGACATCGTCGAGAGCACGGGCTGCGACATGGTGGTCATCGGCGCGCGCGGCCAGGGCGCGCTGAGCAGCGCGCTGCTGGGTTCGGTGTCGCAGGAGCTGGTGCATGCCAGCCCGGTGCCGGTGACCATCGTCAAGCACGCCGAGGTGGTCGAGTTTGACGAAGGCGAGGAAGAAGAGCCTGCGGCTTGACCGCAAAAAAGCCGGCGCGCCTCGCGGCGGCCGGCTGGCAGGGCAGGCTGGCTCAGGCGGCCTTGCGGAAGGGTTCCGCGGGGCGCTGCAGCTTGCCGTGCGGCAGCGTGGCCAGGCGCTTGAACATGCGGCGCACGTAGCCGCTGATCCACAGGCATTTGTTCAGTTCGTCCACGGGCAGCGGGCCCGATACCACGACGATGTCGTTGGCCACGTCCTGGGCGCCCGCGGCGCGCAGGCGCCGGCGCGTGTTGGCCGCCCACGACTGGATGCGCGTGGGGCTGCCATGCTGGTGCACCTCGCCGGTGTGCAGGTCGAAGGCGATGGCCACGGTATCCGTCTTGAGCTTGAAGCGCCGCTCGCCCGTGACGACGCTGGGCGCTTCGCGCATGTCGTACAGGTAGTAGCTGCCGGCCTTGAGTTGGTATTGCATGTCCATGGTTGTCTTCCTCTTGAGCGGCATTGTCGAGGCGATGCCACGGCGGCAATGCCGGGGAAAACGGCGTGAAACAGGCTCTTTTCCGGGGGTGTTTCACGCGGTCTGGCGCAGCCGCACCGGGGTGCGGCTGCCATTGTCGCGGCTGCCTGTTACAAGTTCAAGAAACCAGGGGCGATTTAAGTAACGGTTTGTTGTCCGGGCTCAAAAATCGACCAGGCTCAGGCCCACGGTGAACACCGTGCGGCGGCGGTTGAAGTCCACCAGGCTGTCGCCGTAGCCGCTGAACAACTGGGTGTGCAGGCGCAGGTTGCTCTTGCCGCCGCCCAGGCCGGTGCCCAGCGTCTGCAGCCATTCGAGCCGCACCGAGCCGCGCCCCGTGGACGACAGCGAATGCCGCAGCGTGGCGCCCAGGGTGTGGTCCTTGTTCGGGTTCCAGAATACCGACAGCTCGCCCCGGCCCACGGTGTCGCTGATGCCCGGGTTGTCGTCGCTGCTGGCGTCTTCGGGAATGCGCTTCCACAGGCGGGCGCCAACCACCCAGCGGTTGTCCAGCTCCATGCCGGTCATGAGGTAGGCGCGGTTCCAGCTGCGCGAGAGCGGCAGGCTCTGGCCGTTGGACTGGTGCACCACGCCGATGCCGCTGTAGCGCCAGCGCCAGCCCCAGGGCAGTTGCGCGTCCGTGGGGTAGACGTAGATCACCTCGGGCTCGTGGTCGGTGTTGCGGAAGGGGCGCGAGAGCGTGGGCGTGAACACCTGCCAGTACGACTGCTGCGTGTAGCCGAACCACAGCGAATCCTTGCCCCGGGATTCCGAATGCGTGAGCAGGCCCTGGGCGATCTTGGTGCGCACCGAGAGCTGCAGCCGTGCCTCGGTGTCGCGGTAGGGCGTGGCTTGCGCGGGCGTGTGGTCGGGCGTGGCCGAGGAGGGCTGGCGGTTGACGCTGCTCGATGCCACCACCGAGGCGGTGATGGGCCGGTAGCCCCGGAAGCTGAAGGTGCCGCAGTCGCTGCCCGGCTCCAGCTCCCAGAAGCGCGAGAGATTGGAATAGCGTGGCGAGCGGCAGCCACTGGCCTGGGCCTCCTGCTCTGGTGGCGTGGTGGGCGCCGAGGCCTCGGCGGATGGCGGCGCGGGCTGCCGTGCAGCCACCGTGCCGCTGGCCGCCGGCGCCTGCCAGGCCTGCTGGCCGGCCCACTGGTCGAAGCAGGCCAGGCGCGCGCTGTCGTCACCCAGGGCCGCGCAACGGCGCCAGGCGGCGTCGGGCGCGGCCGGGGTCTGGCCCTGGGCCAGCGGGGCCGCCAGGGCCCATGCCAGGGCGGCGGGGAGGGTGGCGGTGCGGTGCAGGGAGCGAAGGGGCATGGTGAATCCTGCGGTTTGGTATGAAATCGGCTTGCAGCGCTTACTGGTCAAGCGTTGCAAGCTATGGATACAGTAGCAAAATCAGGTCGGCTGCGCGGTATTCGCGGCCTGGGCCTTGCGCGCGAATTCGGCGCGCAGGGCCTTGAGCTTTTCGCGCGGGTCCTCGCGCGCGGTGGTTGCGGACAGCGCCATCTCGGCGATGAAGCGGCTGGGCTGGGCGGCCACCATCTCGCGGCCCTTCTTGCGTTTCTTGGTCCAGCTCACGGCCAGCGAGCGCTGGGCGCGCGTGATGCCCACGTACATCAGGCGGCGCTCCTCCTGCAGGCGCGAGAGGGTTTCATCGCTGACCTTCTGCTGGCGCCCGCCGTCGTCGTCGAGCTTGAAGGGCAGCATGCCCTCGGTCACGCCGGCCAGGATGACGTGCGGCCACTCCAGGCCCTTGGAGGCGTGCAGCGTGGAGAGCGTCACCACGTCCTGCTCCTTCTCGCGGTCCGACAGCGTGGACAGCAGGGCGATGTTCTGCGCCACCTCCAGCAGGCTCTTGGTTTCCATCTGCGTGGTGGCGCCGGCGGTGTCGTCGATCTGGCCGCCGGCGCGCTGCGCCATCCAGTCGCAGAACTCCAGCACATTGCTCCAGCGCGCGGCCGCCACCTTCTCGCTGTCCTCGCCGTCGTAGAGGTGCTTCTCGTAGCCGATCTCCTGCAGCCATTCGGTGAGGAAGGCGCGGGCGTTCTCTGCTCCAAGAGTCTGGCGCGCGCGGTATTCGAGGTCGTTCACATAGCGGCCGAACTCGTGCAGGCCGTCGAGCGCGCGCCGGGGCAGGGCGGCCGGCAGCATGGGGGAGAACAGCGCGGCGAACAGGCTGCTCTTGTGCTGGGTGGCAAACTCGCCGAGCTGCCCCAGCGTCGTGTGGCCGATACCGCGCTTGGGGTTGGCGATGGCGCGCAAGAAGGCCGGGTCGTCGTCCTGGTTGCTCCACAGGCGGAACCAGGCGCACAGGTCGCGGATCTCGGCGCGGTCGAAGAAGCTCGTGCCGCCCGACACCTTGTAGGGAATACCGGCCTTGCGCAGCGCCTTCTCGAACGGCTTGGCCTGGTGGTTGGCGCGGTACAGGATGGCGAAGCTCTTCCAGTCCGGCGGCGGGTTGGCGGCGGCGCGCAGGCCCTGCAGGCGCGCCACGGCGCGCTCGGCCTCGTGCTCCTCGCTGTCGGCGTCGACCACGCGCACGGGCTCGCCCTCGCCCAGTTCGGAAAACAGCGTCTTGGGGAACAGCTTGGGGTTGGGGCCGATCACGTTGTTGGCCGCGCGCAGGATGGCCGAGGTGGAGCGGTAGTTCTGCTCCAGCTTGATGACCTTGAGCTGCGGGTAATCCACCGGCAGCTTTTTCAGGTTGTCCAGCGTGGCGCCGCGCCAGCCGTAGATGCTCTGGTCGTCGTCGCCCACGGCGGTGAAGCGCCCGCGCTCGCCTACCAGGAGCTTGAGCAGCTCGTACTGCGTGGCGTTGGTGTCCTGGTATTCGTCCACCAGCACATGGCCCAGGGCTGCCTGCCACTTGGCGCGCACCTCGGGAAAGTCGCGCAGCAGCTTCAGCGGCATGCCGATCAGGTCGTCGAAGTCCACGCTCTGGTAGGCCGCCAGGCGCTCCTCGTAGCGCTGCATGATGAGCGCGATGCTGCGCTCATGGTCGTCCTTGGCCTGGGCCAGCGCCTGCGTGGCGTTCAGCCCCATGTTCTTCCACAGGCTGATGGTCCACTGCCACTGGCGCGCGGTGGCGGCGTCGGTGGTGCCGCCGGCGGCGTCCTTGAGGATGCTGGTCACGTCGTCCTGGTCGAGGATGCTGAACTGGGGCTTGAGGCCCAGCACCTTGCCGTCCTCGCGCACCATGCGCACGCCCAGCGCGTGGAAGGTGCACACCAGCACGTCCTTGGCGGCGCGGCCGATCAGGCCCTTGGCGCGCTCGCGCATTTCGGCTGCGGCCTTGTTGGTGAAGGTGATGGCCGCGATGCGCCGGGGTTCCAGCCCGCGCTCGATCATGTGCGCGATCTTGTGCGTGATCACCCGCGTCTTGCCCGAGCCCGCGCCGGCCAGCACGAGGCAGGGCCCCTCGGTGTAATGGACGGCCTGGAGCTGGGCGAGGTTGAGACCTGCGGACATGGGGGAGGGGAAAAGCGGGAGGGAGGGGGAACGGAGCGCGCAATGATACCGGCGCCCCCGGCGACTGTTTTTCGCATGGCGGCAAACCCCCGTGGGGTACCGGGCACGATCCGCATGCTGCGCGCCAGCGGGCGTGGCGCCACGCGTAAGTGCGCGGCCGAGGCGCTCAAGCTCCGCTGACTCCCCGGCCCCGGGGGGCGGCTGCCAGCCCCCTGCAAGCCTGCCCGGGCGGGCGTCCTCAGCGTTCCCGTGCGCGCACCATGCCGGTGTCCACCGCGCCGCCGGTTCGGATGCTATTTTTTCAATAGCTAGCGGCGTATGTCCCGTAAGCTCTTTGGCTCAAAAACGCCTAAAAAAGGGTCAGCTCAGCACGGGCCGCTCGCCGATGCCAACAGCTTCTGCAGCGCATAGAGCGCCAGCAGCGACACACCGGCCAGCGCCACGCCCTGCAGGTTCAGCCGAAGTGCGAAACCCGGTGTATGGATGTGCGCCACGCTGGTCCGCGCGAGCTGAAACAGGCCCGCCAGTGGCAGCAGCAGCAGGCCGAAGCAGGCCGCTGCCTTCCAGCCGCGCAGCGTGGAGCCCAGGTGCGTGCGGGAATCGCACCAGACGATGGCGCCCAGGCTGCGCCATTCCTGGAAGGCGTGCATCAGCACCGCCAGCACCATGAAAGCCAGGGGCACCGTCAACACTGCCCACAACAGCACCCAGCGTTGGTCGTGCGGGTTCCAGGGGCGCGCGGCTTGGGCGGTGTCCGCCGCCGGGCGCTGGCCTTCGGTGCGCACCACTTCCTCGGCTGCGTCGATGGCGGTGTCCAGCCAGCGGCGCCAGTCGCGCACGCGCGGGCGCTGGCCCAGCGCGGCGGCGTAGACATGGCCATCGTCCACGCAGACCTGCTGCGTGGCCGTGATGCGGTCGTCCGGCAGATACCACCCGGACGACTTGCGAGGCAGGCGCACCACGAACACGGTGGTGGTGTCGGTCCTTGGCCTGCCGGTAGAGAACAGACCCGTGGCAACGTGCTCCAGATCGATGGCCATCCAGTCATGGCCGCGGTGCTGGCCGCGCACGATCGACAGCGGCCGCAACCGGTCCAGCCGCAGGCGCTCCCACAGTGGCGCGGAAAAGCCGTCGAGCAGCCCCGGCGGCGGTGCTTCCCGGGTGGCCATTCAAAGGCTCTCCAGGTCGGCCTCGTCCTGCGCGGCGCGCTGCACGCGCAGCCCCACGGTGATGGCGACGGCGGCGCACACCAGCAGGTTCCACAGGCGGGGCATGCCGTAAACGGCGAGGGTTGCCGCGAGCACGCCCGAGAGCAAGGCCAGGCGCAGCACGGTGCGGTCATCGCAGAGCCTGATGACGCCTTCCAGCAGCATGAGGATCAGCCCCGTCGTCAGCGGCCAGCCGAGCAGGCAGGCGAACATCAGCACAAAGGCCGTCATGCCGTCGGCCTGGGAGAACCACGTCTGCCAAATGCCATTGGCCAGCAGGCTCGCCACGGCGGCCGCGGCGGCGGCCCACGTCGGAGACCGGAGGGAAGCGTCGGAAAATGTCATGGGTGTGCAGCAGGGCGAAACCTGCGCAGTATGCACCGCGCCCCTGGCATGGCGCCAGCGCGCCCAGGCTGGACCGGTGGGGCGGTACCGGCATGCTAGGCATGCGTCCACGGTCGCCCCGCCATGTGCAGCGGCGGCATGCCGCACCTTGGCACGCTGCCAGCCCCCTGCAAGCCTGCCCGCGCGGGCGGGCGTCACAATGGGCTCCGTGCTCTCCGTCCTGCTCGTCACCTTTCCGTTCTTCGCGCTCGTGCTCTGCGGCTACCTGGCCGCGCGGCGCGGCGTGCTGCCGCAGCCGGCCATTCCGGGCCTCAACACCTTCGTGCTGTATTTCGCGCTGCCGTGCATGCTCTACCGCTTCGGTGCCAGCACGCCCATCGCGCAGCTGCTCGACCCGGCCGTGGCCGGCGTCTACCTGCTGTGCGCGCTGGTGATGGTGACCGGCACGGTGCTTGCCACGCGCGGCCCGCGCATGGGCTGGAACGACGCGGCCTTCGGCGCCCTGGTGGCCGCCTTCCCCAACACCGGCTTCATGGGCGTACCGCTGCTGGTGGCGCTGCTGGGCGCGCAAAGCGCGGGCCCGGCCATCGTGACCATCGTGGTGGACATGGTTATCACCACCTCGCTGTGCATCGCGCTCTCGCGGCTCGATGGCGCGGGCACGCACGGCGTGGGCGTGGCGCTGCGCCAGGCTTTCCGGGGCATGGCCACCAACCCCATGCCCTGGGCCATCGGCCTGGGCGCGCTGGCCTCGGCCCTGCAGGTGAAGCTGCCCGGCCCGGTGGACAAAACGGTGGCCATGCTGGCCGACGCCGCCTCGCCCGTGGCGCTGTTCACCATCGGCGCGGTGCTGGCGCGTTCGCAGATGAACCAGCACGAGCAGGTGGCCGTGCGCGACTACGTGCCCGTGGCCCTGGCCAAGCTGCTGCTGCACCCGCTGCTGGTGTGGGGCGCGGGCACGGCCGCCATCACCCTGGGCGTCCCGCTCACGCCGTTCGCGCTCACGGTGCTGGTGCTGCTGGCGGCTCTGCCCAGCGCGAGCAATGTGTCGCTGCTGGCCGAGAAGTTCGGCGCGAACAACGGGCGCGTGGCGCGCATCATCCTGGTGTCCACCGCGCTGGCGTTCCTGAGCTTCTCGGGGGCGGTGGCGCTGCTGACCTAAAATGAATCTCTAGCCGAAAGAACCGTCGTGGCCGTGGCCATGAAAGGCTTTCATTCTTGAAACCAAAGGTGGTGAAGATGAACAAGCCTTTCATTGCTCTGTGCCCGGAGATCACCCGGGCCAACGCGCTGACGCTGATGGACTGGTTGGAGGACGAGGACGTCACCCGCTACCTCAGCGATTCGCGCCATGTCTCCCGTTTCATCGAGCAGGTGATCGGGCGCGTCCAGTTGCCGATCCTGACCCATCTGTTCAACCAGGGCGGCCGTTTCTTCATGGCCTACGACCAGCATGACGTGCCGGTCGGCTTCGTGCGCCTCGTCAAGTCGGGCCCGGACTGCGAAATGGTCCTGGTCATCGGCAACCGCGACAACTGGGGCCGCAAGCTCGGTGCCAGCGCCATCCGCGAAGGCATGAAGCTCGCCTTCTTCGACATGCGGGCCGAGAAGCTGATCGCCAAGATCCACCCGGACAATGACCGATCGCTGAAGGCCTTCCTGCACAGCGGCTTTCTGCTGGACAGCGAGACGCCGGCGATGAAGTCGCTGGCCATGCCCTCGGAGCGCTATCTCAGGCTCTTGCGCGAAAGCCCAGCGGTGCACGCCGCAGACATCTACATCACCGAGATCGACAAGGCCCGGCTTCGGAGCCTGGTCGAGGTCGAACGCGGCTCGGATGTTTTTGAGCTGGAGCACGAGATCGAGCGGGCCATCGTCGTCGATCCATGGAACGTGGCGGAGGATGTCGTCACCATGAACTCCAAGGCCTTGCTGCAGGTGGACGACGAGGCGCTGGAAGTGGCGCTGGTTTACCCCGAGGATGCGGACGACCGCGCCGGGAAGCTGTCGGTCTGCTCCGGCATCGGCACCGCGATCCTGGGTTACAGGGAGGGCGATGCCTTCAGTTGGCGGATTCCGAACCGGACCTGCCATATCCGGATCGAGAAGGTGCTGTACCAGCCGGAGGCAGCGGGCGATTTCCATCTCTAGGCGGGCACGCCGCGCCACTGCCGTAGATCGCGCCTGAACGGTTGGCCGGTCCGCGATGGGGCTCGATCCAGGCGGCCGCGCCGGACGCATGCGCGGAGCGGTCATCGCCAAGCCTCTGTCCGCGACAGGGTTGCGTCACGCGGCCGTCACTATTGCGCTGCAGCATGACACGGTCTCCACTCATGCGTTTCTTTCATGAAAGCATCCCTGGGCCTGGGCAAGTACCGCGACCTGTTGCTGGCCATCCTGCTGTTCATCGTGCTCGACCTGGGCATTCTGTTCTTCAACTTCCTGGCCTCCATCCAACTGGAGCGCGACGCCAGCCGCATCAACACCGCTGGCGAGCTGCGCATGCTCACGCAGCAGATCACCAAGTCGCTGCTGACGCTGCAGATCGAGACCCGCGACGGCCTGCTGGTCCAGACCAGCATGGCGCAGCTGGGCCAGGGCACGGCGGCCTTCAACCAGGGGCTGGTGGCGCTGCGCAAGTCCATGGCCTCGGAGGGCGACCTGCGCCTGTTCGGCCTCGACCCCGAGCCGCTGCGTGCCCTGTTGCGCCGCCTGGAGGGCGAGTGGCGCCCGCTCGACGAGGCGATCGCGCCGGTGCTCACCGTGCCCGCGCCGCGCCTGGAGGACGTGGAGTTCGCCTCCACCAAGGCCGTGGCGCGCAATGTGCGCCTGATGGGCCTGAGCGATGACTTGGCCGGCGCCGTGGAGGCCGCCGCGCGGCACAAGACCGGGCTGATGCGCTCCATCCAGGTGGCGGCCATCGTGCTGGCGCTGCTCAACTTCATCTTCATCGTCTTCAAGTTCGTGCGCCGTCTGCGCGCCGCCGACCGCGTGGCCGACGCCGCGCGCCAGGAGACCGACGACATCCTGCAAACCGTCTCGGAAGGCCTGCTGCTGGTGGGCGCGGACGGCCGCATCGGCACCCAGATCTCGGCCGCCACGCAGCGCCTGTTCATGCGCCCGGTGCGCCCGGGCGACGACTTCCGGCAGCTGCTCGGGCGCATGCTGGAGCCCGCGCGCGCCGACGAGGCGCTCAGCTACCTCGACCTGCTGTTCGACCCCAAGGTCAAGCCCGCGCTGCTGACCCAGCTCGATCCGCTGCAGGAGGTGCCGATCGAGCCCGTGGACGACCCGTTGGCACAGCCGCGCTGGCTCACCTTCCAGATCAGCCAGGTGCGCGAGGCGGGCCGCATCAAGGAGCTGCTGGTGACCGTGTTCGACGTGACGCAGAAGGTGCGGCTGGAGCGCGAGCTTTCGGCCACGCAGCAGGCCGCGCGCAACGACGTGGAAGACCTGCTCGTGGTGCTGGAGCAGGAGCCGCTGCTGTTGCAGGACTTCCTGCTCGGCGCGCGCGAGCGCCTGGCCGACCTGAACCAGGCCCTGCGCAACGTGGGGCGCGAGCCCGGCGCCTGCGAGGCGCTGGTCGAGGATGCAGCGCGCCTGGTGCACGGCATCAAGGGCGAGGCCGCCGCGCTGGGCTCGGCCGCCATCGCGCGCCAGGCGCACGAGATGGAAAACGCCCTGGCGCCGCTGCGGCGCCAGCCGCGCATTGGCGGCGAGGCGCTGATTCCCGTCGTGGTCGAGCTGGCGCGCCTGCAGGAGCAGGTGGAGCGGCTGCACCGCTTCTTCCTGCGCATCGGCCAGCCCACGGCGGGCGGCCGCGAGGCGCCGCGCGACAGCGGCACCCTGGGCGCCATGGTGGAGAACCTGCGCGCGCTGGCGCAGCGCGTGGCGCTGTCGCTGGGCAAGCAGGTGGAGCTGACGGCCCGCGTGCCCGAGGGCGCGCTGCCGGCCGGCGTCGAGCGCGCGCTGCGCGAGGCCCTGCCGCAGCTCGTGCGCAATGCCGTGGTGCACGGCATCGAGTCGCCGCAGGAGCGCGCGCAGTTGCGCAAGCCGTCCGTGGGCGCACTGCGCCTGGACATCTGCGCGCAAGAGGGCGGCGGCATCGAGGTGCGCCTGAGCGACGACGGGCGCGGCATCGTCGTGCCACAGCTGCGCGAGCGCATCGCGCAACTGCGCGGCGACGCCGCCCAGCTCAGCGACCAGGAGGTGCTGGGCCATATCTTCGACCCGCATTTCAGCACCGCCACCGAGGTCACCGAGCACGCGGGCCGGGGCGTGGGCCTGTCGGTGGTGCGCCAGACCGTGGAGCGGGCCGGCGCCCGCCTCAAGGTGCTGACGCGGCCCAGCGTGTCCACCGAGTTCGTGCTCCGTTTCGGCGCGGAGGCGGCATGAATGGCGCCACGCTGATGGTCGTGGACGACTCGCAGGTCTTCCGCAGCCGCATCGCCCGCCTGGCCGGCGACGCGCGCCTGGGCGGCGTGCGGGTGGTGGCCCAGGCCGAGAACGGCCGCGTGGCCGTGGCGCTGGCGCGCCAGCACCGGCCCGACCTCGTGACCATGGACCTGACCATGCCCGAGATGGACGGCCCGGCCTGTCTGGAGGTGCTGCGCACCGTGCTGCCGGGCGCGCGCATCCTGGTGGTGTCGGCCCTGGGCGACCGCGCCACCGCCCTGCGTGCCCTGTCCCGGGGCGCGCACGGCTTTCTGCTCAAACCCTTTTCCGATGAACAAATGGTCGAATCCCTGCAGGAGCTGATGGCATGAGCGGCAACCGTCTCCAGGTGGAGGACGTGAAAGTGTTCTCCGACGCGGCCCTGGGCTTCTTCGCCCAGACCACCGGGCACCAGGCCGCCGTGCGCACCGCCTACCTGCTCGATGGCGCCGAGCCCATGGTCTGGAACGATTTCCAGGGCCGCATCGAGCTGGCCGGGCGCTACCGGGGCAGTGTCACGTTCTCGGCGCCGCGCGGCCTGCTCACGCATGTGCTGCTGTCCATCGGCGAGAGCGACTACACCGACGCCAGCCACCGCGACATCGTGGGCGAGATCGCCAACCAGATGTCGGGCCAGGCGCGCCGCCATTTCGGCGATGCGCTGGACATCTCGCCGCCGCGCGTGCTCTCGCCCGATGACGCCGCCATGCCGCCCGCCAGCGGCGCCGCGCCCTTCGTTATTCCCATGCTGTGGGACCGCTACGAGGCCCATCTGGTGGTGCAGATGGAGCGGGAGCTGGGAACTCCCCCCTGAGTGGCTGCGCCACCGGTGCGGCGGGGCGGCCCTTGCATGGTGGCCGCTGGTGTGGGCCGTGCACGCCGCAAGCGCAGGGGCGGGCGTGGGATCAGATCGTCAGCGGGTCCACATCGACCAGCCAGCGCACCAGCCCCTTGTGCTCGGGCTGGCCGCGCGTGGCCTGCAGCACCGGCTGCCAGTGGGCCAGGAAGCGCTGCAGCGCCGTGCGGCTGCCGCTTTCCAGCAGCATCTGGGCGCGCTCCACGTTGGCCACGCGCTGGATGGTCAGCGGCACCGGCGGGTAGAGCGAGACCTGGTCCAGCCCCGGCAGGCCGTGGGCGTGCGCGGCGCTGCTCGCGGCGGCGAGGAAGCCCTGGGCCACGGCCTGCGTGCGGGCATCGGCGCGCACCAGGGCCTGGAAGGCGAACGGCGGCATGGCGGCCTCCTCGCGTTCCTTCAGTTGCTGGGCGGCGAAGGCCGGGTAGTCGTGCGTGCGCAGGGCCTCGAACACCGCGTGCTGGGGGTGGAAGCTCTGCACCCACATCTCGCAGCGCGTGCCTTGCGCGGCCAGGTAGGCAGCGTCGCGCCCGGCGCGGCCGGCGGCCTGGTGCAGCAGGGCGAACAGGCGCTCGGGCGCGCGGAAATCGCTGCTGAACAGGGCACCGTCGGGCTGCACGGCGGCCACCAGGGTGATGCGGCGGAAGTCGTGCCCCTTGGCGATCATCTGCGTGCCCACGAGCACGTCCACCTCGCCGGCGTGCACCTGGGCGAGCTGGCTTTCCAGCGCGCCCTTGGCGCGCGTGGTGTCGGCGTCGATGCGGGCGATGCGCACGGGGCTGCCGTCGGGGCGGCGCACGGCGGCGAGCAGCTCGCCGAGCTGCTCTTCGAGCTGCTCCGTGCCCCGGCCGATGGGCACGATGTCCGGGCTGCCGCAGCCCGGGCAGGCGCGCGGCACGCGCACCGTGAAGCCGCAGTGGTGGCAGCGCAGCGTGCGGTCGAGCTTGTGGAACACCTGGTGCGCGCTGCAGTGCGGGCAGTCGCTCTTCCAGCCGCAGTCGGCACAGTGCAGCACGGGCGCGTAGCCGCGCCGGTTGAGCAGGATCATGCTCTGCTCGCCGCGTTCCACCCGCTCCTGCAATGCCGCCAGCAGCGGGGCCGAGAACACGGTGCGCCGGGGCTGGTGGTTCATGTCCACGCGGCGCACGCGCGGCAGTTCCCCGGCGCCGATGCGGCTGGGCATCAGCAGGCGCTGGTAGCGCCCGCCCTCGGGGTCGTCTGGCGTGGGCGGGCGGCTGGCGTGCCAGCTCTCCAGCGAAGGCGTGGCCGAGCCGAGGATGACCTTGGCGCCCTGCTCGCGGCCGCGCCACACGGCCAGGTCGCGCGCCGAGTAGCGCGCGCCTTCCTGCTGCTTGTAGCTGGGGTCGTGCTCCTCGTCCACGACGATGAGCTTGAGGCCCGGCAGCGAGGCGAACACCGCCATGCGCGTGCCCAGCACGATGCGCGCCTGCCCGCTGTGCGCGGCTAGCCAGGCCTTGAGGCGCTGCGGGTTGGTCATGCCGCTGTGCAGCGAGACCACGGCGCCCGCGCCGAAGCGGGCCGTGAAGCGTTCTTCGAGCTGCGGCGTGAGGTTGATCTCCGGCACCATCACCAGCGCCTGGGCATTCGCGTCCTGCTCCAGCACCGCCTGCACGCAGCGCAGGTAGACCTCGGTCTTGCCGCTGCCGGTGCTGCCGAAAAGCAGGAAGGGGCCGGGTTTGGAAAGAATTTCGGTCCGGGCGCTTTCCTGTTCTGCGCTAAGCGCTATCAAAAATGTAGCGAATGCGGGCTCGGACTCCTGGGCCGGGCGGCGCAGGCGGCGCGCCAGCTGCTCGGGGCCGAGGTCGCGCAGCTGCGGCGGCAGGGCCGCGAGCGCGATTTCGCCCAGGCTGCGCTGGTAGTAGCGCGCCGCGAAGGCGACGAGGCGGCGCCAGGGCGCGTCCAGCGGCGCGATGCCGTTCAGCACGGCGGCCACGGGGCGCAGGGCGCGGCCTGGGGGCGGCGGCGCGCTGGCGCCCTCCCACACCACGCCCAGCACCTCGCGCGGGCCCAGCGGCACGCGCACCAAGGTGCCCGGCGCGAGCGGGCGCTCACTGGCGTAGTCGAGCAGGTCACCCACCCCGCTGTGCGAGGGGGTGTGCACGGCGACCTGCACGGTGGAGGGCGAGGGTGTCACGGCGAGGGGCGGGGTTCAGGTTCGGGAGGGCCGGGCTTGATTTTCCGCATTTTCCCCCGGCCATCTGTGGATAACTTTGTTGACATCCTTGCCGGAGCGCCCGCCGGGCCTGGGTCGCGCCGCTGTCCCGGTGCGGCGACGGTCGCGCGATATTGCGAAAAAAACCTTTGGAATCAATAGGTTCTCACAAGGCGATGCGGCTTCCAGGCGGGTTGACAAAGGCCCTGGAGGTGGTGGCACCGTTGGTGTGCACAAGTGGGGTGGTGGCGCAAGCGTCAGCCAGCGGCAGTTTGCTGGATTTACGTCATCCCCATGTTTGAGTTCACTCACTTTTTTGGCAATCGGCCGCAAGTGCTTGCCGTGGATGGGTTTTTTGAAATCATCCCGGTTTCTTGTGGATAACTTTGTTGATATCCGCTGCACAGCGCCCGCCAGCCCTTGAAAACACGGGCTTTCGACAATTTGCACGGCAAAACGGCAACCCAAAAGATCCTTGTGAATCAGGTACTTGCAAGGGGCTGCCAAGGCGAGGGACCCGATGCGGGGCCAGGCGCCCGCTGCCGCGGGAGGGGGGCCGGCGGCAGCGGTTGTGTGCATAAGTGGGCCCGGGCGCGGGCCCCGTGTCACGCCTAGCGCTGCGCGCGCGAGTGGCTGTGCACGGCCTCCACCAGTGCGGCCACATGCTCGGGCGGCGTGAACTGGCTGATGCCGTGGCCCAGGTTGAAGATGTGCGTGGGGCCGGTGGTGCTGCGGTCGGTGTGGGGCTTGCCGAAGCTGTCGAGCACGGCGTGCACCTGCGTGACGATCTGCGCGGGCGGGGCGAACAGCACGTTGGGGTCGATGTTGCCCTGCAGCGCCTTGCCCGGGCCGCCCACTTGGCCGCCGACGATGGCGCGCGCCTTGCCGAGGTTGGCCGTCCAGTCCAGGCCCAGCACCTCGCAGTCGATGTCCTTCATGTCGTCGAGCCAGATGCCGCCGCCCTTGGTGAAGACGATGCGCGGCACGTCCTGGCCATCGACGCCCGTGCGCTTGAGCTGTGCCAGCACGCGGCGGGTGTACTCCAGGCTGAAGTCCTGGAAAGCACCATCGGCGAGCACGCCGCCCCAGCTGTCGAAAATCATCACGGCCTGGGCGCCCGCGTCGATCTGGGCGTTCAGGTAGGCGGCCACGGCGTCGGCGTTCACGGCCAGGATGCGGTGCATCAGGTCGGGGCGGCTGTACATCAGCGTCTTGACCAGGCGGTAGTCGTCGCTGCCCTTGCCCTCGACCATGTAGCAGGCCAGCGTCCAGGGGCTGCCCGAGAAGCCGATCAGCGGCACGCGGCCGTTCAAGGCCTTGCGGATGCTGGTGACGGCGTCGAACACATAGCGCAGCTTGTCCAGGTCGGGCACGGCCAGCTCGGCCACGTCGGCCTCGTTGCGCACCGACTTGGCGAAGCGTGGGCCCTCGCCCTCGGCGAACGACAGGCCCAGGCCCATGGCGTCGGGCACGGTGAGGATGTCGCTGAACAGGATGGCGGCGTCGAGCGGGAAGCGTTCCAGCGGCTGCAGCGTGACCTCGGTGGCGAAGTCCACGTTCATCGCCAGCCCCATGAAGCTACCCGCCTGGGCGCGCGTGGCCTTGTATTCGGGCAGGTAGCGGCCCGCCTGGCGCATCAGCCACAGGGGGGTGTAGTCGGTGGCCTGGCGGCGGCAAGCGCGCAGGAAGGTGTCGTTGGTGAGGGGGGCGAAGGAGGTGCTCATGGGCGTCATTGTCTCAGAGGCGGTTCCAGGAAATCGAGTGGGGCTTTCCGCTGCGTGGTGCGTCGCATCGTCCGGGGCCCATGGCACTGGCACGGCCCAGGGGGTGTTGCTTCATGCCGTGGCGCGGGCCAGTGCCTGGTCGATGTCCCAGAGGATGTCGTCCACGTCCTCGATGCCCACGCTCAGCCGCACCATGTCGGCGCTCACGCCTGCGCGGGCCAGCTCCTCTTCACTGAGCTGGCGGTGCGTGGTCGATGCAGGGTGGATGACCAGCGTCTTGGCGTCGCCGATGTTGGCCAGGTGGCTCAGGAACTCGCAGGCGTCGATGAACTTCTCGCCTGCGGCCGCCCCACCCTCGATGCCGAAGGTGAGGATGCCCGAGGCGCCTGGCGCGCCATCGACGGCGCGGAACTGCTTGTGCGCCAGCGCGTGGTGCGGCGAGCCGGGGAGGCCGGGGTAGTTGACCCAGCGCACCTGGGGGTGGCCTTGCAGGAATTGCGCCACCTTGAGCGCGTTGCGGCAGTGTTCGCGCATGCGCAGATGCAGCGTTTCGGCCCCCTGCAGCAGCAGCCAGGCATTGAGCGGCGAGAGCACGCCGCCGAAGGTGCGGTTGACCTCCATGCGCGCCTTCATGGTGTAGCCGAAGTCGCCGAAGGTCTCGTAGAACTTCACGCCGTGGTAGGCGCGGCTGGGCTCCACCATCTCGGGGAACTTGCCGTTGTCCCAGGGGAACTTGCCGCCTTCCACCACCACGCCGCCCATGGTGGTGCCGTGGCCGCCGATGTACTTGGTGGCGCTGTGCACCACGATGTCGGCGCCCCACTGCAGCGGGTTGCACAGGTAGGGGCTGGCCACGGTGTTGTCGATGACCAGCGGCACGCCATGCGCGTGCGCCACGTCGGCGATCGCCGCGATGTCGAGCACGTTGACCAGCGGGTTGCCGATGGTCTCGCCGTACACGGCGCGCGTGTTCGGGCGCATGGCGCGCGCGAAGTTCGCGGGGTCGGACGGATCAACGAAGGTGGTCTCGATGCCCAGGCGGGAAAAGCCCACGCCGAGCTGTCCCACCGTGCCGCCGTAGAGCGTGCTTGCCGCCACGATGTGGTCGCCGGCCTTCAGGATGGCCAGCAGCGCCGCCATCTGCGCGGCCATGCCACTGGCGCAGGCCAGCGCGGCGCGGCCGCCCTCCAGGTTGGCGATGCGTTCCTCCAGCACCGCGACCGTGGGGTTGCTGATGCGGCTGTAGACGTTGCCGAAGGTCTGCAGGTTGAACAGGCTGCTGGCGTGCTCGGCGTCGTCGAAGACGAAGCTGGTCGTCTGGTGGATGGGCGTGGCGCGCGCGCCGGTCACCGGGTCGGGCTGGGCGCCGGCGTGGATGGCACGGGTGCCGAAGCCGTAGGCGTGGTCGCCGGAAGAAGGGGTGTGGGCCATGATGTATGAGTCAAAAGTGGCTCCAGCGCTTGCTGGTAAAGCGCTTGTAGCTATCAATAAGGGAGCTGACGCAGCCGCTTGGCCGTAATGACGCCGGTGTTCACGCCCATCCAGCCCAGGCCGCCGAACAGGCGTGCGTGCTCGATCTTCACGCAGCGGTTCTGGATGACCTGCAGGCCCGCGTCCTCGGCACGCTGGGCGGCGGCCTCGTTGACCACGCCGAGCTGCAGCCAGAGGCAGCGCGCGCCGATGGCCACGGCCTCCTCGGCCAGCGGCGGGATGTCCTCGCTCTTGCGGAAGCAGTCCACCATGTCGATGCGCCCGCCCTGGCGCGCGATGGCCTGCTCGGCCTCGTGCAGGCTGGCGTGGCAGGGCTCGCCCAGGATGTGGCCGCCTTCGCGCGCCACCACCGGGTTCACCGGCACGATGCGGTAGCCATGCGCCTGCATGTACTTGGCGGCAAAGAAACTGGGGCGGTGCCACTGCGGCGAGAGGCCCACCACCGCGATGGTGCGGCAGCGCGCCAGCACGTCGCGTAGGGTGCTGATGGTGTCGGGGGTGCGGCTCATGCATGCCAGTGTACGCAAGCGCGGGCCGGTGCTACGTGCTCTTTTGTTTGCATATACAATCATTGCATATGCAATCGTTAGACATCATCCGCCTGCAGCAAGGCCCCATCCTCTCCACGCTGGTGCGGCTGTCGCTGCCCAACGTGCTGGCCATGGCGATGACGGTGCTCGTGGGCATCGCCGAGACCTATTACGTGGGCCGGCTGGGCACCACGCCGCTGGCCGCGATGGCCCTGGTGTTCCCGTTCGCCATGCTCACCGGCATGATGTCGGCCGGCGCCATGGGCGGCGGCGTGTCGTCGGCGGTCAGCCGTGCCCTGGGCGCGCTGGATGTGCCGCGCGCCAATGCGCTGGCCTTCCATGCGCTGCTGATCGGCGCGGGCGCGGGGCTGGCCTACAGCCTGGTGTTTCTCGCCGGGGGGCCGCTGTTCTACCGCTGGCTGGGCGGCACGGGCGCGGTGCTGGCCGAGGCCGCGCGCTATTCGGCCGTGCTGTTCAGCGGTGCGCTGCTGGTGTGGCTGAGCAACACCCTGGCCTCCATTCTGCGCGGCACGGGCAACATGCGCGTGCCGTCGATCGCCATCGTCGCGGCGGCGCTGCTGCAGATCGTGCTGGGCGGCGCGCTCGGCCTGGGCTGGGGGCCGGTGCCCTCGTTCGGCATGGTGGGCGTGGCCGTGGGCCACATCATCGCCACGGCCGCGAGCGTGCTGTTCTTCCTGTGGTTCCTGGTGAGCGGCCAGGGGCGGCTCACATTGCGCCTGCGCGGTGTGGCGGTGCAGCGCGCCATGTTCGGCGACATCCTGCGCGTGGGCGCGGTGTCGCTGATCTCGCCCGTGCAGTCGGTGCTGACGGTGCTGGTGGTCACCGGCTTGGTCGCGCACCTGGGCGTGCTGCCGCTGGCGGGCTATTCCATCGGTCAGCGGCTCGAATTCCTGCTGATCCCGGTGGCCTTCGGCATCGGCGTGGCGGCGGTGCCCATGGTGGGCATGGCGGTGGGCGCGGGCGACATCGCGCGGGCGCGGCGCATCGCCTGGACGGCGGCCGGCCTGTCGGCGGCCAACCTGGGGCTCATCGGCCTGGTGGTCACCGTGGCGCCGGACCTCTGGGCGGGACTGTTCAGCGCCGACGAGGAGGTGCTGCGCCATGCGCGCCAGTACCTGCGCGCCGCCGGCCCGGCGTTTCCCTTCTTCGGACTCGGGCTCACGCTGTACTTCGCCGCGCAGGGCTCGGGCAAGGTGCTCGGGCCGGTGCTGGCGGGCAGCGTGCGCTTGCTGCTGGTGGCGGCCATCGGCGCGTGGCTGGCGGGCAGCCAGCAGGGTGCGGGAAGCTATTTCCTGCTCGTCGCGGCCGCCATGGTGCTCTACGGCATCGCCACGGCGGTGGCGGTGAAGTGCACGCGCTGGGGGTGAAGGTCATGGCTCTGTCACGCGCCGGGCGCACCATGGCGGCGGCAGGCGGGCCGCGAGGCACGGGGCACTCTTGGTGGAGGGCTGCGGGTGCATGCGGCGCGGGCCGGCCTTTCATCGCGAGTGAAGGAAAAAGAGCGGCTGTGGAGCCGCTCTTTTTTTGTCCGCGCGGCGGGCCGCCGGCGTCAGAACTTGTGCACCAGGCCCAGGCCGAAGGTGTTGGAGCCGGTCGTGCCCTTGACCACCTTGCCGGCGCTGTCGAGGCCGCCGTAGCCCGCGTAGAGCATGGTGCGCTTGGACAGATAGTAATTGGCGAACAGTTCGTAGGCGGTGGCGCCGTCGCGGGCGGGGTTGGGGTTGTCCGTCACGCGGGCCACCTGGGCGCCCAATACCCAGGCGCCTAAGGGCATGACCACGCCCAGGCCGAAGCCCTTGCCCGTGCTCTTGGACTCATCCTGCGTGTACAGCGCGCTCACCGCGAACGACGGGAAGTCGTAGCGCGCGCCCAGGGCATAGCCGGTGCGGTTGTTGGCGCCTTCGGCCATCTTGCTCTGCACCACGGCGCCCAGGTTCAGCGCGCCGGTCTTGTAGCTGGCGGCCAGCTGGTACGAGGCCTTGCGCGTGTCGGCGGCGCCAGCGGCGGGCGCGGCCTTGTCTTCTTTCAGGATCACCGAGGCGCGGGCCTGGAAGCCGCCCAGATTGGGCGAGGTGTACAGGAACTGGCTGTTGGCGCGCGAGCCGCCCAGGGAGCCATCGGCTTCCAGGCCCAGGTTCTTCAGCGCCGAGGTGGTGTTGGCCGTGCCGTTGAGGTCGAACACGCCCATGGCGCGGTTCTGCGGCGTCGTCATGCGGCCCATGGCGAATTCGCCAAAGCCGCCGCCGAGGCCCAGCCAGGCCGCGCGGTTCCAGGCGCCGCTGGCGCCGCCCGTCAGGGAGCCGTCTTCGATATTCACGCCCTGCTCGAAGTTGAACGATGCCTTCAGGCCGCCGCCCAGGTCTTCCTGGCCGCGCACGCCCCACATGGTGCTTTCCTTGTAGCTGCTCTGCATCTGGGATTTGCCGCCGAAGGCCTTGCCCAGGCCGGCGTCGATACGGCCGTACAGCGAAACATTGGACTGGGCCGAGGCGATGCCCGCGGCCATGCCGAGCACGGCCAGGGCGATCAGGGATTTTTTCATGGGAACATTTCCGGTGGTGTTGAAAAAGCAAGCGCACCGAAACCCTCGCGAGAGAGGGCGCCGATGGCTTGCCGCCATTGCACCAACCGGGTGTGACAGACTGAATACAAGACCCTGCGGGACGCTGGGGGCTTGTCGGCCGGGTCAGAGCGCCGCCAGCGCCGTGCGCAGCTCCGACACGCTGAGGATCTCGCTCATCACCACGGGCACGCGGCCGGGGATGATCAGCACGTACACCGGCACGCCGTTGCGGCCCAGCTCGGCCAGGGCGGCGGTGATGGCGCTGTCGCGGCGCGTCCAGTCGGCGCGCAACAGCGTGACCTCGTTCTTCGCGAAGTCGGCCAGCACGCTGGCATCCTGCAGCGCGTTGCGCTTGTTGTACTGGCAGGTCACGCACCAGGCGGCGGTGAAGTCGATGAACACCGGCTTGCCGGCGGCCGTGAGCTCCTGCACGCGCTGGGCCGACCAGGGCTGCCAGGTGGCGCCGGCGGCCCCGGCGATGGGCATGGGTGCCTCCACGGGCTTGAGCACATTCGGGCCAATGGCGGCCGTCAACCAAGCGCCGAATGCTATCAAAACAGAAGCAACAATGGCGCGCGTGCGGCCGCGCAGCGTGAGCGACCACACCACGCTGCTGGCCGCCACCAGCAGCGCCAGGAGCGCGCCCGCGCCGTCGATGCCGCTTTGCTGGCCCAGCACCCACACCAGCCACACCACGGTGGCGAACATGGGGAAGGCCATGGCGCGGCGGAAGGTGTCCATCCAGGCGCCGGGGCGCGGCAGGGCGCGCGCCACGCCGGGCACCCAGGCGGCCAGCAGGTAGGGCAGGGCCATGCCCACGCCCAGGGCGCCGAACACGGCCAGCGCCTGCGGCGCCGGCATGTCGATGGCGAAGCCCAGCGCCGCGCCCATGAAAGGTGCCGTGCAGGGCGAGGCGATGGCCACGGCCAGCACGCCGGTGAGGAAGGCGTCGCCCGCCGGATGCCGCGCCTGCAGCGTGGCCAGGCGGCCGGGCACGAACTGGCCGAACTCGAACACGCCCGCCAGGTTCAGCCCGATCAGGGTGAACAGCGCCGCCAGCAGCGCCACCACGGCGGGCGACTGCAGCTGGAAGCCCCAGCCGAGCTGCTCGCCCGCCGCGCGCAGGGCCAGCAGCAGGCCGCCCAGCGCCAGGAACGACAGCACCACGCCCACCGTGTAGGCCACGCCGCCCAGGCGCTGCGCGCGCTGGTGGTTGCCGTGGCGCGCAAAGCCCATCACCTTGATGGCCAGCACCGGGAACACGCAGGGCATGAGGTTGAGCAGCAGCCCGCCGACCAGTCCGCCGAGCAGGGCCGCGAGCAGCGAGCCCGTCACCGCCGTGGGGCCGGCGCCCGCCTGGTTGGCTTCGAGCGCGGCCGCCAGCGCGGGCGAGACACCAGCGCCCGGCGCGGCCGGGGCCCATTGGCCGTCGATGGCGGCCACGGTGTGCCAGCCGCGCGGCGTGCCCGGTGGGAGCGGGCTGCCTTGGCCCGGCAGCGGCGCGACCAGCAGCGCCAGTTGCGCCAGGCTCTGGCCGCGGTCGGGCGAGAGCGGCAGGCTGGCCGTCCAGGTGTCGCCCTGCCAGGCCTGCGTCCAGTCCTTGCCGTGCTCGGCGGCGGGGGCCAGCACGGCCGGGGTCTCGGCGAAGACTTCGAGCGATCGGCCGCGCACGCTGTCGGGCAGGCCGCTCACGCTCAGTTGCAGGCGCTCGCCGTCCACGGTGAGGCGGCTCTGGCCCTGCAGCGGCGCGGGCTGGGCCGCCTGGGCCTGGGCAAAGGCGGCACCGTGCATGGCCGTGGAGCCGCGCACCGGCAACTGGAGGATGAAACTGCCTTCCTCGGGGATGCACTCCACGCGGCAGGCCAGCCAGGTGGCGCGCAGGCGGATCTCGACCTGGCCGCTGGCGGGCGCCTTGAAGCCGGCGGGCACCTGCAGCGGCGCGGCCAGCAGCACCTGGCCGTCGTAACCGAAGTTGGCCAGGCGCCCCACGCGGATGCGCTGGGGCACGGGCCAGGCGGTCTCGCCCACGTCCAGGCCGGCGGGTAGCTGCCAGGTCAGCTCGGTGGGCAGGCCGGAATCGCCGGGGTTCTTCCAGTAGGTGTGCCAGTCCTTCTGGTGCGTGAGCTGCAGGCCCAGCCACACGGGCTGGCCCGGGGCCACGCCCTCGGGCGCGTGGGCCAGCAGTTCGGCGCGCACCTGGGGCGTGGTCACCACGCTGCCCGTGGCGGCGGCAGGGTTATTGCTAAATTGGGCGTTGGCGCTTGTCCATCCTGCGGCGGCAGCTATGAAAACAAGAGCGTTGAAAAAACGGTGGAGGCTGGAGCGGGACATGGTCGTCCTGTGGGAGCGCGGCGGCGCGCTTTGGTTCCGGGGCTGTGCGCAGGGGAGGGCCCGCCGTGGCGCAGGCCGTATTGTCGGTCAGGCCACGAAGCCCAGCACCACGCGGCGCGTGGTGGCGCTTTTCTTCTCGACCTTGGTCACGGCCACGGCGCCGATCTCGGCGGTGTGGGCCACGTGCGTGCCGCCGCAGGGCTGCAGGTCGATCAGCGCTCCGCCCTCGGCGCCGATGCGGATGGTGCGGATGCGCCCCGTGCCGCGCGGCGGCTGCACGCTCATGCTCTTGACGAGCTGAGGGTTGGCGTCGAGTTCGGCGTCGCTGATCGACGCCACCGTCACCGGGTGCGTGGCCGCCACCAGCGCGGCCAGCCCGGCGGTGAGCTGCTCCTTGTCGATGGGCTCGGCCGTGGCGAAATCCAGGCGCGCGTAGTCGGGCGTGATCGAGCAGCCGTTGACCAGGTGCGGCACCAGATGGCACAGAAGGTGGCTGGCCGTGTGCAGGCGCATCATGCGGTGGCGGCGTTCGCCGTCGATGCGCGCGGTGACGGCCTGGCCGGGGGCCAGCCGCGCCAGCAGCGCCTCCTGCCCCGGCGCGGGCACATGCAAGATGCCGCCGGTGGGCTGGCCCTCGGCGTCCTTGGCCTTGCGCGTGTCGGCGATGGCGAGCAGGGCGCCATCGTCCAGCACCAGCGCGCCGCTGTCGCCCGCCTGGCCGCCGCCCAGGGGGTAGAACACGGTGCGGTCGAGCTCGATGCCGGCCTCGGACGCGGCGGTGACGCGCGCGCCGCATTCGCGCAGGTAAGCGTCTTGTCGAAAGAGGTCGTGAGTCATGGATCAATGTCGTGCGAATAAGATTGCTGCCTGACCAGATTGCGGTTGGAGATTGCTATGCAGATTACACGCCTGAAGCTAAAAAATTGGCGCAACTTTCGTGAAGCGGACATTCCTCTGGCCGCCCGTACTCATGTCCTTGGCGCAAATGCGTCAGGGAAGTCGAATCTTCTGGACGTTTTTCGCTTCCTCAGAACCGTAGCCCAGACCGACGGCGGTGGCGTACAAAAGGCACTCAAAGATCGTGGCGGTTTGACCAAACTGCGGAGCCTGCATGCTCGCCGTGATCCAGAGGTGCGTATTGAATTGGAACTGATAGATGACAGCGGAGCAACACCAACGCGGTGGCGTTATGTGCTGGGGCTAAAGTCCGAAGGAAAGGGACAGCAACGCGTGTTGGTGTCAGAGGAGCGTGTAGAAAAAAACGGCAGGCTACTGCTCGACCGTCCGAACAATGCGGAAGACGAAGGTGACCCTGAGCGATTGACTCAGACTCATTTGGAGCAAATTGGAAGCAATCTGTCTTTCCGTGCTCTTGCTGAGTTTTTTGCTTCTACAACTTATTTGCATTTGGTGCCGCAGTTGTTGAAACATGGGGATGAGATCGGTGCGCGTATACCTGAGAGCGACCCTTTTGGGCAAGGACTGATGCAGCGCATCGCTCAAACGCCAAGGAAAACGCGAGATGCTCGTTTGAAACGAATTCAAAAGGCCCTTTCGAGTGCCGTACCGTTGTTTTCGGAATTGCGCTTTGAACAGGACCAAGTATCGGGTCTATGGCACCTAGAGGCAAATTTCACGCACTGGCGAGTCCACGGTTCTTGGCAGCGCGAAAACCAGTTGTCGGATGGAACGCTGCGTTTGATTGGATTGCTTTGGGCGCTGCAGGATGCAGGGGGACTCTTGTTATTGGAAGAGCCGGAGCAATCCCTGAACGACGCTATCGTTGCACACATTCCGCTATTGATCGATCGTGTACTGCGTGACCGCAAGCGGCGAGTCTCTTCGCGACAAGTTGTGATTAGCACGCACAGCGATATCTTGCTCCAGAACGTGGATGGTGACAGTCAATCGCTGCTGATCGAGCCAGGAGAGAACGGGTCGACAGTTCGGGAGCCCAGCGAACATGAGCTTGAACAACTGCAGCATGGATTGACTCCCGCAGAAGTGCTACTCCCAAAAACCAGGCCTCAAGGGATTCAGCAGTTGGGGTTGTTGGTGTGATGCGTATCCTTGTCGTCGGCGAGGATGCGTTGTGTTGTGCTTTGGGTGAAAAACTCGTGGCAGCAGCGCTACCGGGATGGTCAATGGCCGGGCCATCGATAGACACCAAGGGTGTCACCAAGCTCATACCGGCACTACCTCGTTATGTAGAGCAAGCTCAGTATGTTCAGCCTGTGTTGTGCATCGCTGACACTGATGGACGATGCGTCAAAGAGTGGCTTCAGATGCATGCCCCAGTGCGCAGCCACAAGAATTTGCTTTTGCGATTGGCAGTTAATGAGGCTGAGAGTTGGCTCTTGGCGGATCAAGAAGGATTTGCGGCTGGGCTGCATGTTGAGAAGCGAAAGCTGCCCCGTCTGCCGGATGAAGTTCTCGATGCAAAGAGCGCCGTTTTGCAAGCGTTGGCGAAATCAAAGCAGAGACAGATTAGAGATGAAGCGGTGTCGCGGACAAATCAAGCACGGCAAGGCCCAGGGTACAACTTGCATTTATGCAATTTTGTTAAGTCCTCTTGGAGCGTTGAGCGAGCAAAACAAAGTTCTCCAAGCTTGGATCGCGCATTTAGACATCTGCAGAGGATGAAAGACGACATTAATTGATGCGCGCATTCCGTGCAGGAAATGGCCCGAAGCCCTACGATGCGCGGCATGAAACGACGCACCCTATTGCAGGCGCCGCTGGCCCTGACTCCTCTCGCAGCCCGGGCCGACCTGCCCAAGGTGGACAGCCTGCAGGACGCGCTGCGCTGGCTCGACCGCGTGGCCGCCGCCAAGGAGGCGCGCGCCATCGGCGCCTGGCCCCTGCCAGCCGTGCTGGAGCACCTGGCGCAAAGCATCGAGATGAGCCTGGACGGCTATCCCCAGCCGCGCGGTGCGCTGTTCCAGAGCACCGTGGGCGCGGCGGCCTTCGCCGTCTTCCAGTGGCGCGGCCGCATGAGCCACGGGCTGGACGAGCCCATCCCCGGCGCGCCCGCGCTGGCCCTGCCGGGCGACCTGGCGGCCTCCACGGCGCGGCTGCGCGCGGCCATCACGCGCTTCGAGGGCCATGGTGGCGCGCTGGCGCCGCACTTTGCCTATGGGCGGCTGGACAAGGCGCAGTACGCCCGGGCGCACGCCTTCCACATCGCCAACCACCAGGACGAAATCGTTCTCCCGGCCTGAGCATGGCGACCGATCCGGCCATCGCGGCCCCCCCACCGTCCCGCGCGCAGCGCGCCTGGACCGGGGTGCTGCGCCATGCGGGCAGCGGGCTGCTGGCCGCCACCGTGGGCCTGGCCATCCTGGCCTGGAGCACTTGGCAAATGCGCTGCGAGAGCTTTGGCTGCACCTTCGTGGGCGTGGTCTGGGTGGTGCTGGCCGGGCTGTGGGCTGCCGTGCTGCTTCTGGGCGTGGTGCTGGCGGCGCTTCAGCGCCGCCGGGGTCTGTGCACGCGCTCCAGCACTTGGGCGCTGGGGCTGCTGCTGGCGCTGGGTGCCGGGCACCTGCTGTATTGGCTGCAGCGCTGACGGCGCTTCGGGGCTGGCCTGCCGTGGCACGCCTGCACTACCATGGCGGCCATGACCGCTGCCGCCTTCTCCCTGCCTTCGCGCTTCTGGGCCGACCTCACCACGCGCGACTTCGCGCAATTGCGGGACAGCCCCCTGGCCGCGCAGGCCGTGGCCGTGCTGCCCGTGGCCGCCATCGAGCAGCACGGGCCGCACCTGCCGTTGAGCGTGGATGCCACGCTGCTGCAGGGCGTGGTCGATGCCGCGCTGCCGCAACTGCCTGCAGATCTGCCCGCGCTGTTCCTGCCGCCGCAGGTGGTGGGCCTGAGCACCGAGCACCTGGCCTATCCCGGCACGCTGTCGCTCGCGCCCGCCACGGTGGTCGCGCTGTGGACCGAGATCGGCGCCTGCGTGGCGCGCGCCGGGGTGCGGAAGCTGCTGCTGCTCAACGGCCACGGCGGTCAGGTCAGCGTGATGGACATCGTGGCGCGCGAGCTGCGCCAGCACCATGGCCTGCTGACCTACAGCAGCAGCTGGTTCAGCCTGCCGCTGCCTGATGCGGTGCAGGCGCTGTTCAGCGCCGAGGAGCACCGTTTCGGCATCCACGCCGGGGAGATCGAGACTTCGATGATGCTGCACCTGGCGCCCGCCACGGTGCGCATGGAGCATGCGCAGGACTTCCGCTCCACCTCGCAGGATCGCGCCGGGCGCTACGCCCTGCTGGGCAACGGCAAGAGCGCCAAGATGGGCTGGGCCATGCAGGACTACCACCCTGCCGGGGCCGTGGGCAATGCGGCCGGGGCGACGGCGGAGAAAGGGCAGGCGGTGGTGGAGGCGGCGGCGGTGCAACTGGCGCTGCTGTTGCAGGAGTTGTGTGCGTTGCCGGTGGGGACGGTGGTGGGGAAGGGTGATTTCTCCTGAATTTGCGGGATTTTGCTTGCTGGTCAAGCGCTGATAGCTATCTTTTTTATAGTTAACGCAGGGCTTTTGCTAAGGGCGGAGGCCGGGATGTCGCCCCGGCGGGCGACTCACTTTTCTTTGCTTCGCCAAAGAAAAGTAAGCAAAAGAAAGGCGACCCTGCTGTCCGTGTCCCCCACGCTGCGCGTGGGGGCAACCTGCGATGCTCGCGCAGGGGGCGCGCCGTGGAACTCGCTACGCGCTGGCGCGCTGCGCTCGAACAACCACGGCGAGTCAGTTGACGAAGCATGCGTGTCCTGCGGCACGCATGCCCACCCCCTGCGCTGCGCTTCTCGGCACGGCCAGAAGGGAACCCATCGAACAGCCCTACGGGCCATCGCTGCGCTCGGCCCCCAAGCGCACCGGCGCAGGTTTGCCCCTTCGCAACGCGCAGGGGTCGCAGACTTGGGGTCGCCTTCTTTTGCCTTCTTTTCTTGGCGAGACAAGAAAAGAAGGTGCCCCGCCGGGGGCACATCCCGGCCTAAGGCCTCAACCAAAGCACAGCCGGTAACTACAAAAACAATAGCTAGAAGCGCTTTACCGTCAGGCGGAGGGACGGAAATCAGGCATGCGTGATCAACCCCGCATGCTGCGCCTCGTTGAGGTGCGGCAAGGTGTTGAAGGTCTGCAGCATCATCCGCTTGGGGTTGACGCTGAACTCCGTCACCGCGCTGTTGCGGATGCGCATGTTCAGCGCGATGGTCACCTCGGGCGCCGTGCCCAGCACCTCGCCGACGGCGGTGGAGATGGGGCCGCCGCTGCTCACCAGCAGCACGTTCTGGCCGGCGTGGTCGTGGCGCACCTTGTCGAGCGCGCCGCGCACGCCGGCCGCGAAATCCTCCCAACTCGGCATGCCCTGCGGGCTGATGACGCCGGCCATCCACTGCGCGATGGCGTCGCACAGCAGGCGGAAGTGGTGGCGGTACAGCTCGGGGGTGTCGGGCTTTTGCAGCGGCTCGGTGTGGATGGCGCGGATCAGCGCGTGGCTGTCGTACTCGTTCAGGCCGGGCAGGGCGATGGGTGCGGGCAGGCCCGGCAGGCCCTCGGCGATGCCTTCGAGCGTCTGCCCGTGGCGGCGCAGCGTGCCCAGCAGCACGGCGTCGAAGCGCTGGCCGCGTTCGCGCCAGTACTCGCCCAGGCGTACCGCCTGCTGGCGGCCCAGGGGGCTGAGCTGGTCGTAGTCGTCCGCGCCAAACGAGGCCTGGCCGTGGCGCACAAGGTAGAGGGTTCCCATGGGCGCGATTGTGGCCAAAGGGCGCCATTGCCGCTTGTCACGCGGGCGACGGGCGCTATCAAAAATGTAGCTCAGTCGCGCGCGCCCAACACCCCGGCGAACACCGGGGCGTCCACGTTGCCGCCGGTCAAGGCCAGGCCCACGGCCTGGCCGGCGAGCCGGTCCTTTTCCTGCAGCGCCGCCGCGAAGGCCGCCGCGCCTGCGCCCTCGGCGACATTGTGCGTGTCGGTGAACAGGTGGCGCATGGCGGCGGCCACTTCCGCGTCGCTGACCTGCACCACATGGTCGAGGTGCGGGCGCAGGATGTCGAGCGCGGCCTGGTCGGCCACGCGGCAGGCCATGCCGTCGGCCAGTTGCGTGGTCACCGGCGCTTCGATCACCCGGCCGGCGGCGATGGAGTCGGCGTAGGTGGTGGCGTGGCGGCTGACCACGCCGACGATGCGCACGCCGTGGCCCAGCGCGCGCTTGGCGGCAATGGCCGAGCAGGCCCCCGAGCCCTGGCCGATGGGCACGTAGGCCACGTCGAGCTGGGGCACGGCGCGCAGGAATTCCCACCAGTAGGTGGCCACGCCGCGCAGCAGGTCGGGGTGGAAGCTGGGCACCATGTGCGCGCCGCGTTCCTGGGCCAGGCGCATGGCATGTTCGCGCGCTTCCTGGAAGTCGTCGCCGTGCTCGATCAGCGTGACGCCCAGGGCGCGCATGGCGGCGTTCTTTTCCACCGAGTTGCCGCGCGGCACGACGATGGTGCAGGCCACGCCGTGGCGGCGCGCGGCCCAGCCCATGCTCTGGCCGTGGTTGCCGCGCGTGGCGCTGACGGCCTCGCGCGGCAGTTGGCCGCGCCGCGCGAGCTGGTCGAAATAGGTCAGCCCGCCCCGGATCTTGAACGCGCCCACGGGCGTATGGTTCTCGTGCTTGAGCCAGCAGTCGGCGCCCAGGCGCTCGCTCAGCAGGCCCCAGCGGTACTGCGGCGTGGGCGCGAAGTCGCGGTACACCACCTCGGCGGCGGCTTCGATGTCGGCAAGGGAGGGGAGGAGGTCGGTCATGGGCTGGTTTTCCGGGTTCAGGACAGGAGGGTGACGGGGCCGCGCGGCGTCGCCAGCGTGGCGGTGATGTGCGGCTGCGGGCCGGGCCCGACGGGCAGCTGCCCCAGTCCGAGCGCCTGGCAGGCGGCGCCCAGCACGGCGGCGTCGGGGTGCTGCAGCGCCAGCGACTGCAGCGTGGCGCCGCTGGCGGGCAGGGTGTCGCAGGGGTGGTGCTCGCCCCATTCGATGAGCGTGGGCAGACAGCCATCGAGCAGGCGCTGGCCGTCGGGGCGCACGGTGATGCGCCATTGCAGCAGACCCTGCGGCGTGGCGCGGCTGGCGCGGAGGATCTCGCCGCGCTCCAGCCCCTGCGCGGCCAGCGCTGCGTGGGCCGCCGCCGCGTCGGGCACGGCGGCCACCCAGTGGATGAGCTGGGGGCCGTGCCGCGCCACCTGTGCCCGCAGGGCCTCGGAATCCATGTCAAACCAGCGTTTGTGGCCCGTGGGTATTGCGGGAATAGCTCCTGGATTGATAGCGATGATTTCCAGGTAGGCGCGCGGGTGGGCGGGGCTGGAGATGTTGAGCAGCCGGTTATGCGTGCCCATGAGCGGGTGCTCGCCCCCCGCCGCCGGGGCCACGCCCAGCGTGCGCTCGCACCAGGCCGCGCCGCTGGCGAGGTCGGCGGCCAGCACCACCAGGTGGTCCACGCAGGGCGCCGGGCTGCTCACAGCCGCACCTCGCCGCGCAGGCAGGTGACGGAACTGCCGCCGATCCAGATCTGCTCGCCATCCTGTTCCACATGCACGCGCCCGGCACGCCCCAGCGCCGTGCCCTGGCTGGCCACGTAGCGCGTGGGCGCCAGGCCCGCGCCGATGAGCCACTGCGCCAGCGCGGCGTTCAGGCTGCCGGTGACCGGGTCTTCGGCCAGGCCGTTGTTGCCGGGGAAGAAGGCGCGCACCTCGAAGGCAATGCCTTCGGCATCGCTCGCGCCCACCACGCCCACCTTGCCGCGCGGGCCCACCACGCCCACGTCCAGGCCGGCCAGCACGGCGGGGTCGGGCTTGAGCGCCAGCACCTGTTCGGCCGAGCGCAGCAGCACGCCGCGCCAGCGCGGCCCGTTGTCGCACCAGGCGTGCTGCAGGATGTCGGCGCGCGCCACGCCCAGGCCGCGCGCGATGCGCTCAACGTCGTCCTCGGCCAGCGGGCCGCTTTGGATCAGCGGCGGCGCGGCGAAAGCCAGGCGCTCGCCGTCCTGGCGCAGCGGCACCAGGCCCACGCCGCATTCCTGCACGATGCGCCCGGGCACCCGGGGCTGGCCGCCCGTGGCGAGCCAGGCGTGGCAGGTGCCCAGCGTGGGGTGGCCGGCAAACGGCAGCTCGCGCCCCGGGCAGAAGATGCGCACGCGGTAATCGGCCCCGGCGGCGCGGCCCTCGGGCGTGGGCGGCAGCACGAAGGTGGCCTCGGAGAGGTTGGTCCAGTTGGTGAACTGCTGCATGGCCTCGGTGGAGAGGCCCTCGCCGTCGAGCACCACGGCCAGCGGGTTGCCGAGGTAGGGCGTGGCGGTGAACACATCGACTTGCTGGAAGGGGCGCTGGCGCATGAAAAACTCCTGTGGTGACAAAGATCAACGGGCACGCCGGGGGCTGGCCTGGGGCCATGCCTGGCAGTGGAGGGGGGTCAGGAGGTCACAGCAGCGCCGTCCCCTGGATGCAGGTGACGGCCTGGCCGCCGACCCAGACCTGGCCATCGTCGTCCTGGGCGATGTGCACGCGCCCCGCGCGGCCCAGGCATTCGCCCTGCGCCACGAGGTACTGGCGCGGCGCCAGGCCCTCGGCGATGAGCCATTGCGCCAGGCTGGCGTTGAGGCTGCCGGTGACCGGGTCCTCGGGGTTGCCCATGGGCGCGGCGAAGGCGCGCACGGTGACGCCGGGCTGGCCGATGTCGCTGGCCGTGGGCGCCACATGGACCACGCCCACGTCCTGGCCCAGGTCCTTGAGGCGGGCATGGTCGGGCTGCAGGCCGAGCACGGTCTCGGCGCTGGGCAGCAGCAGCGCCAGCCAGCGCGGCCCGTTGTCGAGCAGCTGGGCCGCCACGATCTGCTGTGGGCGCAGGCCCAGGGCGCCGGTCACGAGGGCCAGCAGGGCTGGGTTGGGCTGGCTGCGCTGCAGCGGCGGGGCGGCGAAGGCCAGCAGGTCGTCCTGCTGCTGGATGCGCACCAGCCCCAGGCCGCATTCCTGCACGATGCAGCCGGGCACGCGCGGCGCGTGGCCGGCCTGCAGCCAAGCGTGGCAGGTGCCCAGCGTGGGGTGTCCGGCGAAGGGCAGTTCGCCGCCGGGCGTGAAGATGCGCACGCGGTAGTCGGCGCCGCCCGCCAGGCCGGCTTCGGTGGGCGGGAGCAGGAAGGTGGTTTCCGACAGGTTGGTCCAGGCGGCGAAGCGCCGCATGTCGGCGTCTTGCAGGTCGTCGGCCTCCAGGACCACGGCCAGCGGGTTGCCGTCGCCGGGGCGGCGGCTGAAGACGTCGATCTGCTGGAAGGGGCGGGCGTGCATGGTGGTGCTCCCGGTTCAAAGGTGCTCAGGCCAGCGGCTGGTCCAGCACGCCGCGCGCGCCGGGCCTGTCGCACAGCGCCTGGTACCAGCGCTGCAGATGCGGGCGGTGCGGCCGCTCCTGCGGCAGGCCCCACCAGCGGTGGATTTCACAGCCGGCGGGGATGTCGGCCATGGTGAAGTGTTCGCCCGCCAGGTAGGGCTGCTGGGCGAGGTGGGCGTCGAGCAGGTCCAGCAGCGGCTCGGTGGCCGCGACCGATCGGGCGATCTGGGCGGCGTCGCGCTCCGCGGCCGGCGTGCGGAACCATTGCATGAAGGCACCGCGCCCGGCCGGGTTGAGCGCGGTCTGTTGCCAGTCCATCCACTGCTCGGCCACGAAGCGCGCGGGCAGGGCCTCGGGGTAGAGGCCGCCGGGTGAATGCCGGGCGCAGAGATAGCGCACGATGGTGTTGGATTCCCACAGCACCACGTCGCCATCCTCGATCAGCGGCACCAGTCCGTTGGGGTTGCGCGCGAGGTACCGCGGCTCGCGCACCAGGCCGAAGGCGCCCCCGGCGTCGGTGCGCTGCAGGGGCAGGTTCAGCTCTTGCGCGGTCCAGACGACCTTGCGCACATTGATCGAGGTGATCCGGCCCCAGAGGCGCAGCATGGCGGTCAGCCCTGGCCCAGGCGGGCCCGGATGGCGGCGGCGAGCGCGGCGATGCCGGTGTTGATCTGCGCGGCGCTGGCCGTCACGAACGACAGGCGCAGCGTGCGCACGTCGGCATTGTCGGCATAGAAGGCGGCGCCGGGAACGAAGGCCACGTTGCGCTCCACGGCCTCGGGCAGCAGCTCGATGGCGTTCATGCCCTGGGGCAGGCGCAGCCACAGGAACATGCCGCCCTGCGGGCTGTTCCATTCCACGCCCAGGCCGGCCATCTCGCGCTCCAGCGCTTCGAGCATGGCGTCGCGCTGGTGCTTGTAGAGCGCGCGGATGGTGGGCACGTGGCGGTCGAGGAAGCCGCCCTTGATGACCTCGGCCACCATGCGCTGGTTGAAGCCGGGGGTGTGCAGGTCGGCCGCCTGCTTGGCCTGCAGCAGCTTGGGGAACACGGCCTTGGGCGCGATGACGTAGCCCAGGCGCAGGCCCGGCGCCAGCACCTTGGAGAAGCTCCCCATGTAGATGCAGCCCTCGGGGTTGCGTGCCGTCAGGGGGGCGGGCGGCGGGTTGTCGAACCACAGGTCGCCGTAGGGGTTGTCCTCGACCAGCGGCAGGCCCAGCTGCGCGGCCTTTTCCACCAGCGCGGCGCGGCGCGCATCGCTCATGGTGCGGCCCGTGGGGTTCTGGAAGTTGGGCAGCACGTAGAGGAAACGCGCCTTGCCGGCGCCGCTGCCCACCTTGGCGGCCAGGTCGTCGATCAGCACGCCTTCGTCGTCGCTGGCCACGCTCACCACCTGGGGTTCCATGGGCGTGAAGGCCTGCAGCGCGCCGAGGTAGGTGGGGGTTTCGACCAACACGCGGCTGTCCTCGTCGATCAGCACCTTGGCGATCAGGTCCAGCGCCTGCTGCGAGCCGGTGGTGATGAGCACCTGGTCGGGGTCCACGTTCCAGGGCAGGTGTTCGGCGATGGCCTGGCGCAGCGGGGCATAGCCCTCGCTGGCGGCATATTGCAGGGCGGCGGCGCCGTCGTGGCCGAGCACCACTTCGCAGGCCTTGGCGAAGGCCTCGACCGGAAAGGTCTTGGGCGAGGGCAGGCCCCCGGCCAGGCTGATGATGCCGGGCTTCTCGGTGACCTTGAGGATCTCGCGGATCACCGAGGGGTTCATCTTCGCGGCGCGTGCGGCCAGGGTCCAGTTCGTCATTTCCAGTCTTCTCCAATGTGTGCGCAGGGGGTGGGGCGCAGCCAGTTTCCTATGAAAAGCCATTGTGTGGCCGGGCGGCGGCCCGGGGTCGGGCGCCGGGCCAATAGCTTAACCTCCCGGTCTGTTTTCCGGCTCAGGGTTTGCCGCGCACGGGCATGCGTCTTCCCGCCAAAACGGTTGCCATCACTGCCAGGCCGAAGCCCAGGCTCACCGCGTCCAGGCGCTCGCCCAGCAGCGGCACGGCGAACAGCATGCCCAGGAAGGGCTGGATGAGCTGCACCTGGCTCACGCGCACCGTGCCTCCCAGCGCCAGGCCCTGGTACCAGGCGAAGAAGCCCAGCCACATCGAGAACACCGATACATAGCCGAAGGCGGCCCAGGCCGTGCCTGGCAGCGGCGCCTGGGGCCAGGACAGCCATGCCAACGGCAGCGTGGCGGGCAGCGAGAGCACCAGCGCCCAGCAGATCACGGCGTCGGCGCGCATGTGGTGCGACAGCCGTGCGCCGTAGCCATAGCCCACGGCGGCGCACAGCACGGCGCCCAGCAGCAGCAGGTCGGCCGGGTGCAGCGCCAGGCCCGACTGGCCCGAGCGCAGCAGCGCGAAACCCACGACCAGCGCCGAGCCCAGCAGCGCGCAGGCCCAGAAGGCGCCCGAGGGGCGCTGGCGGTGCAAGAGCGCGCCCACGGCGGCGGTGGCCAGCGGCAGCGCGCCCACGATCACGCTCGCATGCACGGCGCCCACGTTGCGCATGGCGATGGAGCTGAGCAGCGGAAAGCCGAACACCACGCCCAGCGCCGTGAGGGCCAGCGGCCCCCAGTCGGCCCGGCGCGGCAAGGGCGCACGCTGCGCGATGAGCAAGAGCGCGGACAGCACGCCCGCCACGGCCGCGCGCCCCATGGCGATGAACAGGCCCGACATCTGCGGCGCCTCGGGCGTGCCCACGGCCAGGCGCGTCATGGGCAGGGTGAGGGCGAAGATCGCCACGCCCAGCAGACCCAGGGCCAGCCCCCGGGTTTCCTGGCGGTGCAGGCCGGGTGCGGGGCCGGGGCGCAGTGGCGCGCTGGCGGGGGGCGAGGTGCTCATGGGCGGGCTCCGGACGGTGGTGGGGCGGAAAGGGTCAGGCGGTCGTCATCCAGGCGGCGGTGGCGGTCAGCACCCCGGCCATGGCGCGGTTGAACCACAGCAGACGCCGGCCCTGGGCCAGCCACTGGCGCAGCAGCGCGCCGGTGGCGGCATAGGCCAGGTTGCTGAAAAACGCGAACAGCAGCATCACCGGCAGCACGACGGCCAGACGTTGCAGGGCGTCGCCGCGCCCGGCGATCCAGCCCGCGACGATGGTCAATGCCAGCAACCAGGCCTTGATGTTGACGAACTGCAGCAGCGTGCCCTGCCAGAAGCCCACGTTCAGGCGCGCGCCATCGGCCTCGGCCAGGCGCGCGGTCTGGCTCAGTTTCCAGGCCAGCCACAGCAGGTAGCCGATGCCCACGGCCTTGATCGCCAGGCGCAGCAGGGGCGCGGCCACCACCAGGGCGCCCACGCCGCCAGCGCACAGCAGCAGCAGCGCCGACCAGCCCACGGGCACGGCGCAGACGAAACGCATGGCGTGCGGCAGGCCCCGGTTGGCGGCCAGCGCGGTCGAGAGCGTGGTGTTCGGGCCGGGCGAGAAGCTCATGACCGTGGCGAGCAGCAGCAGGGCGGTGAATTCGGCGAAGGGCATGGCGGGTGGGGAATGCAGGCGGGTGTTCGCGGTATTGCAGCCACTGTACGGGCGATTTCCGCTACAGTGCCAATACAGTGAATCCGACAAACACACAAACTGTGCTGGTGCAGTCATCGGTACACCCGGAGAATGCCGCGCCATGCTGATCCGCACCGCCCACCGCACATTGACCGAGCAATTGGCCGACCGCTTCGCCGAGCGCATCCGCTCGCGCCTGCTGCCCGCGGGCGCGCGCCTGCCCTCGGTGCGCGATTGCGCGCGCCAGCAGGGCGTGAGCCCCTACACCGTGGTGGCGGCCTACGACCAGTTGCTGGCGCAGGGGCTGGTGGAGTCGCGCCGGCAGCGCGGCTTCTATGTGCGGGATGTGATGCAAAAAGAGCATCCAGGGCAATATGGACGCGCGGAGGCAGCTACTAAAAACATAGCGCAAGAAGAGGGCGAAGCGGGCTCGCTGGATGGCCCGCTGCCCTCGGGCTCGCACATCAACGCCACGGCGCTGATCCGGGGCATGTTCCACCAGGCATCCAGCCAGCCGCAGCCGGGCGCGGGCGTGATGCCGGCCACCTGGCTGGAGGAGGCGCGCTTCATGCCGGCGGCGCTGCGCAAGATCGTGGGCAGCCGCGCGCTGCAGGACGGCGCGCTCAACTACGGCGAGCCCATGGGCGACGCCGGGCTGCGCCAGGCGCTGGCGCGGCGCCTGGCCGACCTCAACGTGCCGGCGCGCGCCGGGCAGGTCATGACCACGGTGGGGGCCACGCAGGCGCTCGACATCGTGAGCCGCACCTTGCTCCAGGCCGGTGACCCGGTGATGGTCGAGGAGCCGGGCTGGTCGGTGGAGTTCGCCCGGCTCGATGCCCTGGGCATGCGCGTGCTGCCCGTGCCGCGCCGCGCCGACGGCCCCGACCTGGAGGTGATGGCGCGCTACTGCGAAGTGCACGCGCCCAAGCTGTTCGTCAGCGTGAGCGTGCTGCACAACCCCACGGGCTACTGCCTCTCGCCGGGCAGCGCGCACCAGGTGCTGCAACTGGCGCAGCAGCACGGCTTCCACATCGTCGAGGACGACACCTACAGCCATATCGCGCCCGACCATGCCACGCGCCTGACGGCACTCGACGGCCTGCGCCGCACCATCTACGTGGGTGGCTTCGCCAAGATCCTGGCGCCAAGCTGGCGCGTGGGCTTTCTGGCGGCGCCGCCGGACCTGGTGGAGCGCCTGCTCGACACCAAGCTGCTGTCCACGCTGACCACGCCCTCGGTGCTGGAAAAGGCCATGGCGCTGTGCATCGACCAGGGCCAGCTGCGCCGCCACGCCGAGCGCATGCGCCTGCGCCTGGCGCAGGCGCGCGCGCGCAGCGTGCAGCTGGCGCTGGAGGCGGGTTGCCGTTTCGTGTCCGAACCGGCGGGGCTGTTCGGTTGGGTGGACGTGGGCGTGGACACCGACGTGCTGGCCCAGCGCATGCTGGACGAGGGCTACCTGCTGGCGCCGGGCGCGCTGTTCCATGCCAGCCGCCAGCCCAGCACGCTCATGCGCATCAATTTCACGACCACGCAGGAGGCGGCGTTCTGGCGGGTGTTCGAGCGGGTGCGCGAGCAGGTGAAGTGACTCCCCCTGTGGCGCTGCGCGCCTTCCCCTCTCTCGCATCGCTGCGCGATGCGGGACGCCACCAGCGCGGCGGGGCGGCCCTTGCGCGGTGGCCGCTGGTCTGGGCCGCGCCCGCTTGCAAAGTGCGTGGCGGTGGACCGTCTGCTGCGGATCAGTGGGCGGGTCGTGCCACTTCGAGGCTGGAGAGCACGCGCAGCAGCGCGCGGTTGATTTCTTCCTGGTCCAGTTCGTTGTCCTCGCACAACTGGCGGATGGCGCTGGCGTCGTCGGTTTCGAGCGCGCAGGCCATCTCCAGGCTGGGCGCGTAGGGGCCGGTGCGCGTGACGATGGCGTCGTAGACGCGCTCGGACAGCGGGATGCGGTGCAGGATGTTGCCGATGGGCTCGCCCATCAGGTCGTCGAGCTGCGAGAACAGCCCGCACAGGTAGACCTCGCTGCGCAGGTCTTTCTGCAGGCCCGATTCGAGCAGGTGCTGGGTGAGCCGGGCGCGCAGCACCATGGATTCGCGCGCCGGGCGCAGGTCCATCTCGGTGCTGGCGTGCGGTAGCTGGTCGGACAGCCAGCGCTTGATCGAGCCGTAGCCCATCATCACCAAGCCCCGGCGCAGCGAGTCGATACCGGTGCGCAGGCCCAGCGAGGCCGAGTTGGTGTAGACCATGAAGCGGTAGGCCAGCAGCGGGTCCTCGCCCATGATGTCCTCGAAGGCTTCGAGCGACTGCTCGGCCTCGATGGCCTTGAGCAGCTTGAGCAGTATGGCGTGGGAGGGCTGCAGCGGCTGGTGGCGCAGGCTGTAGAGCACGTCTTCGGTGGGCCAGCCGGCCACGGCCACGGCGTTGTGCTGGTCCAGGCAGTGCGAGACCAGGGCGCGGCTGGCGATGTTCTCGTACATCTGGCCGTCGAGCACCGGGCTGGTGCCATGCGCGGGAACGGGGGCGCTGCCCGGACGTGACGGGGGCGCGGCCTGCAGGGCGGCCATGGCGTCCTCGGGGCGCAGGCTCAACAGGCTGTTGTCGAAGCAGCGCGCGATCTCGGGCTCGGGCAGGCGGCCCAGTTCGCCGCGCCAGACCAGGCGCAGCCCGCGCTGGTGGGCCGCTTGCACGCGGGAGTAGATGGCGGAATCGGCGAGCCAGTCGCCCGGCACGTCGATCCAGGGCGTGCCGCGCGGGGCATGCTCCAGCATGTCGCACAGCAGTTGCCGGGTCTGGGGGGAGATCAGCAGCGGTGGCGAGCTGGCCGTCCACATTTCCTGCAGGGTGCGCAGCAGGTGGGGGGCATCGACCTGGGCCACGCCCTCGCCGCGCACATACAGCTGGATGCCGGCCAGGGAACGCGAGCGGCCCCAGAGAGGACGGTAGCCGAGAACCAGACTGCCCAGGACGGATTGGACCATGACGCGTTAGAACCTGTTCACAGGTTCCTTAGATGAATTTGAACAATGAGAGTTGCTGCACCTGGGCATAGGACTTCAGCGCGGCTTCGTACCCGACCTGCTGGTTCTGGAAGTCGGAAATGCCCTTGATCATATCGAGATCCTCGGCGCGCGAACGGTCGTCTTCGAGCTGCACGCCCCGGATGTCCATCTCTCCTTCGATGCGGTCGGCGCGGTTGAGCAGGTCGCCGGCCAGGCCGCGCGAGGATTGCAGCCGGTTCATCGACGAGTCGAGTTCCGTCAGGCCCCGGGTGATGCCGTGGGTCAGGCTGCCGTAGTCGGTGCTGCCGTCGATGTTTCCGCCGTTCTGGATCGTGCTGATGGCGTTTTCCAGCACCTGGAAGACGTTGGTCTGCTGGCTGGGGGCGATGTCGAAGCTGTCGCCGTTGTTGGGCGCGCCCGTGATCTTGAGCGACATGCCGTCGAACGCGATGGTGGTCGGCGTGGTGTAGGGCTGGCCCGAGAGCACGGGGGTCGCGGTCGTGGTGTTCACGACATCGTAGGTGGTCACGCCGCCGACCACGGAGAAGGTGATGCTGTAGTCGTTGCCGGTCAGGGCCGAGGGGTTGGTGACCTGGCCCACGTCGGCCCAGGCCTTGCCGGTGTTGGCGGCGCCCAGCGATACCTCGAACACGCCGTTGCCCGTAGGCACGCTCATCCAGGCGGCCTCGCCGTCGAGCACTTTGGCGATCTGGGTGTTGCCGCTGGCGTGCTGCCCGGGCAATCCGGCGAAATTGAGCGTGGGCGCGGCGCCCGCGAAGGGCGATTGGGCGCTGCCCAGCGCCTGGAACAGCGGCAGGCCGTTGGAATCCTTGCGGTTGGCGTAGCTCATGATCTGGTCGCGCAGGCTCATGAGCTGCTGTGCGATGGCGTCCCGTTCCGTCTGGGTGTGCGTGCCGTTGCCGGCGCTCACCACCAGTTCGCGGAACGCCTGCATGGCATCGCCGGCCTCGCCCAGGGTGGATTCCGCCAGGGCCATGGTGTTGCGCTGCATGTCGAGCGCGCGCAGATCGGTCTCGTTGCGCGACATGCGGGTGATGGCGCGCTCGGCCTGGGCTGCGGCCACCGGGTCGTCGCTGGCGCGGACCACGCGCTTGCCCGAGGTGAGGTTCTCCTGCAGGTTGGACAGCGAGGTCTGGCGCTGGCCGATGTTGCGCAGCGCGATGTCGTATTGGTTGGCCGTGCTCAGCCGGTAGAGTGCGTTGCTCATGGCGGACTCCGTTCAGTCGTTCAGCGCGTCAGCCCCTGGATCAGGGTGTCGAAGATATTCTGCGCGATCTGGATCATCTTGGCCGAGGCCTGGTAGGCCTGCTGGAACTGGATCAGGCGCGCCGCCTCCTCGTCGAGGTTGACGCCGGAGACGGCCGTGCGATCGCGCTCCAGGTTGGCGGCGATGGCCGAGGACAGCTCGGCCGCGAACTGCGCGCTCTGGGTGCGCGTGCCGATCTGCGCCATGGCGCCGGCGAAGCCGTCGGACAGCGTGGCGCCGTCGAACATGGGCACGTCGCGCAAACCCATCAGCGCGCTGGCGTTGCCGGCGTCGCGCTTGTACCAGTCGCCGTAGGCGGGCGCCAGGGCGTTGTCGATGGTCAGTGTGTCGCCCGCCTTGGGCGCGCCACTGACGGTGACCGACCAGCCCGTGGGAGGCGTGAGCGCGTCGTAATTGATGGGTTGGCCCGAGGTGTAGGCATGCACCACGGCGCCGGTGTCCGAGCGGGTGAAAGTGTTCGGGCCGGTGAAGGTGATGGTCACGGGGGCCGTGGCGCCCGGCGGGTTGGTCAGCGCCTTGAGGCCGACCATCTGCAGCGTGCCCGAGTTGTTGGGGCCCATGGCCGCGTTGACCGGGTTGGCCGCCGCCAAGTCCACCGGCGAATACTGCAACGCCTGAAGCTCCGCCGCCGAACCCTGCAGCGAGGTGATCATGAACTGGTCGCCGGCATTGGGCGGGCCGGAGAGGGTGACGCCCAGGCCTTGGGCCGTGAAGACGTCCGCCACCGTGACCGGGGGCAGGCCCGAGCCATCGAAGGTGAAGACCTTGCCGTCCGAGTGCCGCGTGACCGAGCCCGCATCGGCGGCGGTGAAGCTGACGGTGTAGCTGGAAGCCTGCAGCGCCGTGGGGTCGGTCACCGTCAGCCCCATGGTGACGGCCGAGGTGTTGAAGTTGCTGCGCACGGCGTCGCCCAGGCTGATGGGCGCGAACAGGTTTTCGCCCACTTGGCCGTCGAGGGTCAGGCCCAGCCGGTTCTGCGTGTTCATGGACTCGCTGATGGCCACCGCCATGCGGCCGAGCAGGTTGCGGCCTTCGGCCAGGTCGCTGTTCTGGAAGCGCAGCAGGCCGGCGACCTCGCCACCGCCCAGCATGCTTTCGTTGAGTTCCACCTTGGTGGCGGAGCCGGGGGCCAGGAAGTTCAGCACCTTCTGGCCGCTGCCGGCGCCGAAATCGGCCGGGTCGTCGATCGACAGCGTGGCGGCCTTGTTGCCCAGCACCAGGGGCTGGCTGCCGGCCACGAAAACGCTCACGGTCCCGTCGTCGGCGGCCACCTGGGAGGTCTGGATGTGCTGGTTGAGTTCGCGGATCAGCTGGTCGCGCTGGTCGAGCAGGTCGTTGGCGGGCTGGCCGTTGCCCTTGGCGCGCGCGATCTGCTCGTTGATGCCGGCGATGTTCTTGGCCAGGCTGTTGACCGCGACCATGCTGCCCTTGAGCTGTTCGGCCACGGTGTAGCCGATCTCGTCCAGGCGCTGCGAGGCGTCGCGCATGCGCGCGGCCATTTCGTCCATGCGCGTGAGGGCCACGCTGCGCGCGGTGAGGTCGGTGGGGGCGCTCACCACGTCGGAGAGCGCGTTCATCATGTCGTTGATGGAGGCGCCGATGCCGCTGGAGCCGCCGCTGAAGACGTCCTGCAACTGGCGCAGGCGCGCCATGCGGGCGGTGTCGCCCGCGTCCACGGAGGCCGCCGCCGTGGATTGGCGCGTGAGCAGTTCGCTGTGGTTGCGCAGGACGGTCTGCACATCGACGCCCTTGCCGATGTAGCCGCCCCCCGTGAACTGGCCCTGCACGGTCTGCAGCACCACGTTCTGGCGCGAGTAGCCGGGCGTGCTGACGTTGGCGATGTTGTGGCCCGCGGTCTGCAGTGCCACCTGGTTGGCCAGGAGGGCCCGGGACCCGACGTTGAGTAGGCTCATGGTTCAGCTCCCGGTTTCAGGCCATGGCGCGCAGCGCGCTCTGGATGGCGCCGCCGAGCTTGCGGGCGTACTGCGGGTCGGTGGCGTAGCCGGCCTTCTGCAGTTCGGCGGCATAGGCAACGGCCGAATGCGTCTTGGCACGGGCCTGCTCGTAGCGGGGGTTGTTGTTGATCAGGCGGGCATAGTCGCGGAACGAGTCCTCGTAGGAGTCGTAGGCCCGGAATTTCGCCACCACCTTGCGGGGCACGCCGTCCACGTATTCGGTGGTGGTGACCTCGGCGACCTTGCCGGTCCAGCCCTTGCCGGCCTTGATGCCGAACAGGTTGAACGAGCTGGAGCCGTCGGCATTCTTGATCTCGCTCTTGCCCCAGCCGGTTTCGTGTCCGGCCTGGCCCAGCATGAAGCTGGCCGGTATGCCGCTGGCCTGCGCCACGCGTTCGGCTGCATTGCTGTGGAACTGCACGAAGTCGTCGCGTCCCTTGGGGGCCGGGCCGGTGGGAGCGGTCACCGCCGGAGCGGGCGCGGTCCGGGGCGCGGCCTGGCCCAGGCTCAGCGTGGAAGGGGCGGCCAGGTTGACTTCGCCGCCCGCCATCACCTGGGAGAGCTGGCGCGCGATGGCCTCCGACAGGCCGCCGGGGCGTCCCGCCATCTGCACCGAGAGCTGCTGGTCCAGCAGGTCGGTGCCCAGGTCACCCTGCGCGCCGTCGAGCAGGCCGGATTTCATGGTGGCCTCGCGCATGCTCTTGATCATCTCGCGCATGAACAGCGACTCGAATTGCTTGGCGGCCTCGCGCGTGGCTTCGGGGCTGTTCTGGCTGGCGTCGAGCTTGAGCCGGTTGAGCGAGCGGGCATCGGCGGCCAGCGCGTTGGTGGTGCTGGTGCTGCTGGCGGCGGGCAGGGAGAGGGCCATGGTTCAGCACTCCTTGGGCAGGGGCTTCGCGAGCGTGGGGCGGGGGGCGGACATCAGATGACCTCCAGCTCGGCGTTGAGCGCGCCGGCGGCCTTGATGGCCTGCAGGATGGCCAGCAGGTCCTGGGGCGTGGCGCCCAGCGCGTTGAGCGCGCGCACCACGTCGGTCAACTGCGCCGAGGGCGGCACCTGGATGATGTTGCCTGGCTCCTGGTTGATCTGGATGTCGCTCTGCTGCGACACCACCGTCTGCCCCTGCGACAGCGGGTTGGGCTGGCTGATGACGGGGCGGCTGCTGATGACGATGGACAGGTTGCCGTGCGCCACGGCGCAGGGGCCCAGGGTCACGGCCTGGTTGAGCACGACCGAGCCGGTGCGGGCGTTGATGACCACCTTGGCCGAGGGCGTCATGGACTCCAGCGGCAGCTCCTCCAGCTCGGCGATGAAGTTCACCCGCGCGCCGGGCGCGGTGGGCGCCTGGACCTGCACGGTGCGGCCGTCGAGGGCCGTGGCGCGGCCCGCGCCCATGCGGGTGTTGATGGCGTCGGCCACGCGGCGCGCGGTCTGGAAATCGGAGGCGTTGAGGCCCAGCGTGATCGAGTCGCCCTCGTGCAGCGGGGTGGGCACCGAGCGCTCCACCTGCGCGCCCTGGGGGATGCGGCCGGCGCTCAGGTGGTTGATCTGCACCTTGCTGCCGCCCGAAGACGCGCCCGCGCCGCCCACGACCAGGTTGCCCTGGGCCAGGGCGTAGATCTCGCCGTCGGCGCCGCGCAAGGGCGTGACCATCAGCATGCCGCCCTTGAGCGACTTGGCGTTGCCCATGGACGAGACGTTCACATCGATCATCTGCCCCGGCTGGGCGAAGGCCGGGAGCTGCGCCGTGACGATCACGGCGGCCACGTTCTTGAGCTGCAGCTGGCTCGTCGCGCCCGCCGGGAGGGTGATGCCCATGTTCTGCAGATAGTTCTGCATGGATTGGGTGGTGTAGGGCATCTGCGTCGTCTGGTCGCCCGTGCCATCGAGCCCCACCACCAGGCCATAGCCCGTGAGCTGGTTGCTGCGCACGCCTTGCACCGCCGCCACTTCCTTGATCCGCAGGGCATGCGCCGGGCCCGCCGCGCACAGCATCGCCATGGCCAGCAAGGACCAGAAGATGCGCAGCGCGCGTGGCAAGAGGGAATGGGACGAGGCTTTCATGGCCTCCATTGTGGGAGCAGCCGGCGGGAAATAAAACCCGAAAAGCGGCGGGTTCACCGGTCTATTGCCTGCGCCGGAGCGGACCGCGCGCGGCGCCTGGATGGCGGTGCTGGTCCCGATGGATTGAGGATAAAAATGGCACCTAGCGCTTATCTGGCAAGCGCTAGGTGCTATCTTTATGAGAGTCCTGGGGCCTGGGCTGGGCCCCGGATCTCAGAAGGGGAGGAGGGTCAGGAAAAAGCGTCCGAGCCAGCCCATGACCTGGGCTTCGTTCTGGGCGCCGCGGCCGCGCGATTCCACGCGCACGTTGGCCACCTGGGTGGAGTTGACGATGCTGCCAGGTTGCAGCGTGCGCGGGTCCACCGTGCCCGAGAAGCGCAGGACATCGACGTTCTGGTTCACGCCGATCTGCTTCTCGCCGGTCACGACGAGGTGGCCGTTGGGCAGCACGTCGACGACCGTGGCCGTGATCGAGCCAGAGAAGGTGTTGGCGCTTTCCGTGCCGCCCTTGCCGGCGAAGGTGTTGGCCGAGTTGGCGCCCAGCGCGGTCTTGTCGGTGAAGGTCTTGCTCACGAAGGGCAGGGCCGTGATGCCGGCGGAGACTTCGGAGTTGCGGTCCACCGTGGAGGAGGACTTCTGGCTCGCCGTCACGTTCTCCACGATCATGATGGTCACGTTGTCGCCCACCATGCGGGCGCGGCGGTCCTCGAAGGCCGGGCGGTAGCTGGCCTGGCTGTACAGGCTGCCGGTGACGGGTGCGGCCATGCGGGGGGCTGTCGCCAGGGGTGGGGGCGTGGTGGGCAGGATGTCGACCGGGGGCGCGGGCGACAGGCTGGCGCAGCCGGGCAGCAGCAGCGCCGCCGCCAAGGCGATGCCGCCGGCACGCAGGGTGGTCAGGGAGGCGAGGAGGTGTTTCATGGCGGGGTCCCGTGCGGTGGTCCTGGGCCGGCTCAGAGCTGGCCGAGCTTGGCAAGCATCTGGTCGGAGGTCTGGATGGCCTTGGAATTCATCTCGTAGGCGCGCTGGGTCTGGATCATGTTGACCAGCTCCTCCACCACGTTGACGTTGGAGGCTTCCAGGAAGCCCTGGCGGATGTAGCCCAGGCCGTTGGTGCCCGGCGTGCCTTGCTGGGGCTGGCCGGAGGCGGCCGATTCCTTGAACAGGTTCTGGCCGATGGGTTCCAGGCCGGCCGGGTTGATGAAGCTGGACATGGCCAGGTTGCCCAGTGGCTGGGGCGCGGTGTTGCCCGCCACGATGGCCGAGACGGCGCCGTCGGCACTGATGCTCACGCTGGTGGCGCCCTGGGGGATGGTGATGCCGTTGGCCACGGGCAGGCCGCTGGAGGTGACCAGGCGCCCCTGGGCATCGACCTGGAACGAACCGTCGCGCGTGTAGCCGATGGTGCCGTCGGGCATGGTGACCTCGAAGAAGCCGTTGCCGTTGATGGCCACGTCCAGGTTGTTCTTGGTTTCCTGGTGCGTGCCCTGGGTGAAGTTGCGGCTGGTGGCCACCGTGCGCACGCCCAGGCCCAGGTGCAGGCCGGTGGGCAGCTGGTTCTGCTCGGTGGTGTTGGCGCCCACCTGGCGCAGGTTCTGGTAGATCAGGTCTTCGAACACCGCGTTGTTGCGCTTGAAGCCGGTGGTCGAGACGTTGGCGAGGTTGTGCGAGATGACGTCGAGCTGGGTCTGCTGGGCAGACATGCCGGTCTTGGCGATCCACAGGGAATTGATCATGGTGGCTCCTTCTGGCGTTGGCCCGGGGGCGTCAGCCGTTCATGCCCAGCAGCTGGCTGGCGGTCTTGTCATTGGTTTCCGCGGTCTGCAGCAGCCGCATCTGCTGCTCGAATTGGCGCGAGGCGGCGATCATCCCGACCATGCATTCCACGGGGTTCACGTTGGAGCCCTCGATGGCGCCGGCCAGCATGCGCGCGTTGGCGTCGTTGGGCAGGGGGTTGCCCGATGCCGGGCGGAACAGGCCGTCGTCGCCGCGCTTGAGCGGGTCGTCCAGCGCGGGCGTGGCCAGCTTGAGGCGGCCCACGGCGGCGGCGGGCTGGCCCGGGGATTTGGCGGTGACGGTGCCGTCCGAGCCGAGCGAGACTTCGGCGCCCGGCGGAATGTCGATGGGCGCTCCGCCGTCCGAGAGCACGGGCAGGCCGGTGGTCGTGAGCAGCTGGCCCGTGGCCGAGACCTCGAAGCCGCCGTTGCGCGTGTAGGCCTCGGTGCCGTCGAGCCCCTGCACGCCGAACCAGGCATTGCCGATGGCCATGGCGTCGAGGTTGCGGCCGGTGCGCTGCACCGGGCCGGGCGTGTCGCGGTGGCCGGAGGTGGCTTCCAGGGCAAAGACGCGCGTGGTCGATCCTTCTCCCTGGATGGGCACGGAGCGGAAGGTCGACATCTCGGCGCGGAAACCGTTGGTCGAGACGTTGGCCAGGTTGTTGGACAGCACCGCCTGCCGGTGCGCGGCAGCGTTGGCGCCGGTCATGGAGGTGTAGATGATGCGGTCCATGGGGGCTCCGGGCGTTCAGGAATGAAGGGCTATCAGCGCAGGTTCACCAGGGTCGACATCACCTGGTCCTGCGTCTTGATGGTCTGGGCGTTGGCCTGGTAGGCGCGCTGGGCGGTCATCATGTTGACCAGCTCGGCCGTGAGGTCCACGTTCGAATCTTCCAGCGCCCCGGAGCGCAGCACGCCGAAGTTGCCGTCGCCGGGCTTGCCGAGCACGGCGGGGCCGGAATCGAAGGATTCCACCCAGTTGTTGCCGCCCACGGCCAGCAGGCCCTGCGGGTTGCGGAAGTTGGCCAGCGCGACCTGCGCTTCGGCACGGGTCACGCCATTGGAGTAGCTGGCCATGACCATGCCGTCGTTCGAGATGTTGATGCTCGTGAGGTCGCCCGAGGCATAGCCGTCCTGCGACAGGTCGGCCACGGCGAACTTGCTGCCGAACTGGGTGCAACTGGAGAAGTCGATCGTCACGGGCCAGGGGGCCGGCGGGTTGTTGGGGTTGGTCGTGGCGGGGTCCACGGTGACGGTCATCGGCACGGTGCTGGCCGTGGCGTCGTACACGCCGTTGCCGTCGAACACGACCTGGCCGATGGGCGCGGCCACCACGGGCGGGACGGCGGTGGGGTCGTCGAGCTGGGTGTACACGTCCCAGGTATTCGAGCCGTTCTTCTCGAAGTACAGGTTGACCGGGACGGCCACGCCCTGGGTGTCGTACACATTGATCGAGGTGCCGTAGGTCGAGCGCGGCGTGGGGGGGATGACTGGTGGGCCTGCGGAGCCCGCGGCGTCGTTGGCGCGCGCGTCCAGGTTCAGCGTGGCCGTGACCGTCCCCGTCTGCCGGGCCTGGATGGGCGCGCCCGTGGGGAAGCTCAGGGGTTGCGGCTCGGAGGTGGCGATGCCGGTGGTCGTGTCGACCCGGAAGCCCATCACCTGGGCACCGTCGTTGGTCACCATGTCGCCTTCCTTGTCGAGCTTGAAATTTCCCGCGCGGGTGTAGGCGGCCGAGCCGTCGGGCTGCTGCACCTTGAAGAAGCCGTTGCCGTTGATCGCCACGTCGAGGTTGTTGCCCGTGACCGTGATGTTGCCCTGGGAGAACTGCTGGGCCACGGCCGCCACCTCGACGCCGATGCCGTAGTTGCTGCCGCCGCCGGCGCCCATGGAGGAGGCCACCATGTCCGCGAACTCTGTGCGCGAGGACTTGTAGCCCGTGGTGTTGGCGTTGGCGATGTTGTGGCCGATCACGTCCAGGTTCTTGCTGGCGGCGTTCAGTCCGGAGAGGCCGTGTTGGAAAGCCATGGTGTTGCTCCTGAGGAAGATCGAAAATTACAGAATGGCCTTGATGCCCGATTGCGTGGTCATGCCGCCGCGCGAGAGTTGCATCTGCAGGGTGCCGTTGTCCATGCTGATGGCGGTGACGCTGTCGATGGCCAGCGCCGTGGAACCCACGGCGGTCTGGCCGTTGTTCGCCACGACCTTGAAGCGCAGCGTGTCGTCGCCCTCGTACTTGGATGCGTCCCAGGCGAAGTTGTAGCGCCCGGCGGGCAGCGAGCCCATTTCCACGGTGCCCACTTCCTTGCCGGCCGCGTTGAGCACCTGGACCGTGACGCTGGCGGCGGAGCCCGCCAGATCGAAGGCGCCGGTGGCCTTGCCGGTTTCGCTGTCGCGGGCCAGGGTATTGCCTTCCACGAGCACCTGGCGGCCCACCATGGCGCTGCTCTGCATCAGTTGCTGCGTGGAGAACTGGCTGACCAGGCCCTTGACGGTTTCGTTGAGCTGCTGGATGCCGGTGACCGTGTTGATCTGCGCGATCTGCGAGGTCATCTGGGCGTTGTCCAGCGGGTTCATCGGGTCCTGGTTGTTGAGCTGGGCCACGAGCAGCTTCAGGAAGCGGTCCTGCGCGGCCGTGGCGTCGTTCGCGGTGCCGGTCTTGGCCGTGGAGGTGCCCGTCCCCGAAGTGCCCGAGGTGGCGGAGGTGGCGCTGTTGATCATGGTGGCTGGTCCTGGAAAATTACTGGCCCATCTGCAGGGTCTTGAGCAACAGCGTCTTGGCCGTGTTCATGACCTCGATGTTGTTCTGGTAGGAGCGCGAGGCGGAAATCATGTTCACCATCTCCTCGACGGCGTTCACGTTCGAGTGCGTCACGTAGCCCTGCTCGTCTGCGGCCGGGTGGCTGGGGTCGTGCACGCGGCGTCCGGGCGTCTCGCTTTCCTTGATGCCGGTGACGCGCACGCCGGTGGCGTTTTCAGGGCCCATGGACTGGGTCTGGAACACCAGTTGGCGCGCCTTGTAGGCCTTGCCGTCGGGGCCGGCCACGGCATCGACGTTGGCCAGGTTGCTGGCCACGGTGTTCAGGCGCTGGGACTGCGCGCTGACCGCGCTGCCCGAGACGTTGAAGATGGAAAACATCGACATGGCAATGCTCGCTTGGAATGGCTGCTTATTGGCCCTGGATGGCGCTCAGCATGGTTTTGGCGTTCCCGTTGATGAAACGCAGGGTGGCCTCGTAGCGCACTGAGTTGTCCACGAAGTTGGCGCGCTCGCGGTCCAGGTCCACGGTGTTGTTGTCCAGCGCGGGCTGGGTCTGCACGGTGTAGCCGAGCTTGCCAGGCAGGCTGCTGCTGGGAAGTTGGGTCGAGAGCGGCATATGGCGCTGGACGGTGGCGCCGCTGCGCATGCCCGCGCTCTCCGAGGCGGGCAGGCGGCTGGCGGATTCCAGGCCGGTGGCTTCTTTCAGCGCCGAGGCGAAGTTCATGTCGCGGCCGACGTAGCCCGGGGTGTCCGCGTTGGCGATGTTGCTCGCGATGACACGCTGGCGCTCGGCACGCAGCACCAGCGCGTTACCGTGGAAATTCAGCTGTTGGGTCATCTTGTCAAGCATGGGTGCCTCACAGGTCCTGGGTTGCTCGTGCCAGAGGGCGGGAATGGGCTTCTGGCGTGGCTCGATTATGAAAATGCCCGGTTTTTTCTAAAGCGGGAAGAAAGCGGGGATTGGCCCGCAGTTCGGCGCTTCGGTGGTGTACTGGCTGCCTATAGTTCAATGGCCTGTCGCACGCGCGCAGGTCTTGCATGTTTCAGGAGGTCCGCCATGCCGTCCCATCGCTTAGAACCACAGGCCTCGCCGCAGGGCGCTGGGTCGCGCCGTCTTCCTGGGTTGCTCCGGGCTGTCCTGGGACTGGCTTTTCTGCTGGCCCTGGCGCCCGCCCGGGCGCAGATGGACCTCGGTCAGGTCACCCAGCGCTGGCTGGATGACGCGCTGCAACGCAATCCGGTGGGCTCCTCGCCGCTGCGCATGGAGGTGAGTGTCGGAACGCTGGACGAACGGCTGCGTTTGGCGCCTTGTGCCCGTGTGGAGCCATACCTGCCCCCCGGGGCGCGCCTGTGGGGGCGCACCCGCCTGGGATTGCGTTGCACGGAAGGCGTGACGCGCTGGAACGTTTACCTGCCCGTGACGGTCAAGGCTTTCGGTCCGGCCTGGGCCTTGGCAGGCGATGTGCCCGCGGGAGCCGTGCTCACCGCTGCCGATGCGGTCGAGGTGGAAGTCGATTGGGCTGCCGAGCAATCCCCCATCCTGGCTGACACGTCTCTCTGGGTGGGGCAAGTGGCGTCACGGCAGCTGCGGGCTGGCCAGGCGCTGCGCCAGGCCATGCTGCGGGCGCCCCAGGTCTTCCAGGCCGGCGCCCAGGTGCGGGTGATCGCGCAGGGTCAGGGCTATGCCATCAGCGCCGCAGGGCAGGCGATGGCCCCGGGGGCTGTAGGGCAGACTGTGCGCGTGAAAATGGATAATGGGAAAATCGTAACAGGCATTGTGAATAACGATGGGACAATAACCATCAATCTCTAGGTTTTTTTTGCGTTCTACCGCTAAAGTCTGCGCTCGACGGGTCGAAAACATTGCTACCGAGCCCCATGTTGCAAGGGGTAGTGGAGAGAGCGATGAAGATTGGACAAAAACCGGAGCTGCCAGGCGCATTGGCGCAGACAGCGCCTGCGAAGCAGGCAAAGATAGCTGCCCCGGCGGCTGAAGGGGTTGCGGCACGCAATGCGTCGGCCGCGGCTGCCGGTGTGCCCGTCACGTTCTCGAATGCGGCCCGGGCCCTGGACCAAACCAGTCGTAGCCAGGGTGATTTCGATGCCGGCAAGGTCAAGGCTGTGCGCGCGGCCATCGAAAACGGCACCTTCAAGGTCAATGCCGAGGTGGTCGCCGACAAGATGCTCGCGAACACCGAGGAATTCCTGTCCCGCGCCCGGGACTGAAATAGCCCCTCTCCCCCTGGGGCGCCTGCAGCAGCGCTCCAGGCACGACAACGGCGTACACTGACACCATCGGAGTATTGCGCCAAATACCATGCAATCAAATCTGGCCCTGGAAGCTGTCGAGAAACTGCTGGCGGAAGTGTCTTCCGCCATGCTGGCAGGAGATCCTGTGGCGCTGGAAAAAGGCAGCGCGCAACTGCGCCAGGCGGTTGCGGATTTTTCCCGGGTCATGGAAGGCATGCATGGCCAGCCGCCGCTGCCCGTGGAAATGGCGGCGCGCATCCAGCGCATCAGCGAGCAACTGACCGTGCAGCGAGACAATTTGGCCCGTGTCACGGCCCTGGTGGATCGCCAGGTGGCCAGCATCCTGCCCCAGGCGGATACCGCATCGACTTATGGCAAGACCGGGGCGGGTCCCGGTGGCGCGGTCGCACGCATCTACCGTTCGACGGGCTGAAATGCGAACGCCAGCACGAGGCTGGCGTCGGTCTCCGGAAGGGCTGCCGTCTGGCGGTCTCAATGGCTGCGCATCTTGGCCCGAAGGCGGGCGATGGATTGGCTGTGCAGCTGGCAAACCCTCGATTCAGTCACGCCCAGGACTGCGGCGATTTCCTTGAGATTCATGTCGTGCTCGTAGTACATGCCCATGATGTACTGCTCGCGTTCGGGCAACGACTGGATGGCACTGACGAGGGAAGAGCGAAGGCGCTGGTCGCGCAGCAGGGACATCGGGTCCGTGCCGGATTCGGCCACTTCGTGCCGTTCCAGGAACCCCTCGTCATCGTCGTTCCCACGCGACATGTCTTCCAGGTACACCAACTGGGTCCCGCGCACCTTGCTAAGCAGGCTCTGGTAATCGGCCAGGGTCATATCGAGTTCCACGGCAATTTCTGATTCGAGCGGGCTGCGGCCGAGCTTCTGCTCCAGCCGCTGCACGGCTTTTTCGATGTCTTTCTGGCTTTTGCGCGAACTGCGGGACATCCAGTCGCTGTCGCGCAGCTCGTCGAGCATGGCGCCGCGGATACGCTGTGTGGCGAAGGTCTCGAACTGAACGCCCTGGCTCACCTCATAGCGTGTCAGTGCGTCGCTCAGACCGATCATCCCGACCTGGATCAGGTCGTCCAACTCCACATTGGCCGGCAGCTTGGCAATCATGTGGTGCGCAAGCCGACGGACCAGCGGAACATACTGGCGGATCATCGCATCGCGATCAAGCTGGCCTTTGGCTGTGTATGTCACTTCAATGGCTCTGAACGATGTGCGCGGGAATGTCTGCCGTGAAATGGGATGGTAGCGCAGATGCCGCCCCCGGTGCACTGATGGTGCACGCGTTTTCCAGCAGTTGCAAGGCCAGACGCTGCAGATCTTGCGGGCTGCCGGCCTGGATCGAGGATGTGCGTATCTGCTGTCCCAGGTGCTGGCTGGCACACAGGCGCAGGGAGCGCAGACTGTCGTCGGCCAACTGGCGCTGGCCGGGGGTGTCGGAATGGGTCACGCAGGCCACCATGCCTGCGAGGCCGGCATGCAGCGCCAGGTGCTTGAGCTGCCGGTAGCTGTTCACCACGCCTGCTTTTCCCGGCGCCATGATGAGCAGGGGGGCGGTCAGGGTGCCGGCCATCAGCGGAGAAGCCAATGTGGCCACCGGGGCATGCAGTACCACCATGGCATAGCGGCGGAACAGCGGCTGCAGAACCTGCAGCGGTTGTGCCGGCTGCCGGGGATGGCGGGCCAGGGCCTGCAGCCCCAGTGCGGCGGGGAGGACGGCGAGGGTGGAGGTGTCGCCCTGGCCGCCCAAGCCGGCACCGACGCTCCAGGGGTCGTGCGCGAGCAGGTCCTTCAGGCCAGGGGTGGCGTCGCTCTCGCGGGCCGTGCCGTCGAGCACCACGACCGGGTAGCCCAGCCGCTGCAGGTGCAGACAGACATGCCAGAGTGTCTCCAGGCTGTATGCCTCGTCCTGCGGGCTGGCCACCGCCACCAGCCGCAGTTCGTCCTGCGGCGTGTGGCTGTGCAGGCTGATGCCTTGGTGGAAACCGATATCAAGCATCGACGAGCCCCTTTTCATGCAGGTGGTCGGGCGTGTGCGAGAAGAAGAAGTTCAGGTCCGATGCGATGGGATCGAAGGCCGAACGCACGGGGGAGCGCATCGAGGCGCTGACGAGCTTGTGCGCGTCGGCAGCCTCCCAGTCCTCGGGAACGCGCTGGCCGTTGGTTACGCCGCGCAGCACCATCTGGTGGCGGATCAGGGCATCAAGCGAGGGGCCCAGTTTCACTGCTTCGTCCACCTTGGAGAGGATGGCCTGCTGCGAGCCGTCGGTCTTGAAGGCGGTGAGCGTTTCGTCCAGGGTATCGCCGTGGCAGCCGGCGTTGAGCACCAGCAGGCGGTTGACGTGGGGCAGATTCAGCACGTCGAGCATGTCGCGCTTGCGCGGGTCGCGAGGCGCCACGCCCGTGGTGTCGATCAGCACCATCTTCTTGCTGCCGAGCAGGCCCAGCAAGTCCTGCAGGGCGGCGCGGTCGTGGGCCAGATGGGCCACGATGCCGAGCATGCGGCCATAGGTGCGGAGCTGGTCGTGGGCTCCCACGCGGTAGGTGTCCAGCGTGATCAGGCCCACGCTGCCGGGGCCATGGATGCGTGCGCACATCGCTGCCAGCTTGGCCGTGGTGGTGGTCTTGCCCACGCCGGTGGAGCCCACCAGCGCGTAGATGCCGCCTTCTTCGTAGAGAGGGCGCTCGCCGGCATCGGTGCGCAGGTTGCGCTCCAGCACTTCCATCAGCCAGCGCACCGATTCGGCGGCGTCCATGTCCTCGGGCATGCGCTCCAGGATGGCGCGTGCCAGCGAGGGCGAATAGCCGGCGCGGATCATCTTGAGCATCAGATTCGACTGGATCGGGTTCTGGCGCGCCTGGCCCAGCCAGGAGAGCGTGTTGAAGCGGTCCTCGATCAGGTCCTTCATGGCCTGGAGTTCCTGCATGAGCGCCTGGGGGGGCACGGCGGGCGTTGCCAGGGTCGGTGCGGGTGCCTCCCGGCGCGTGCTCCGGGCCACCGGGATCTCGTGCTGGACGGGGGGCTGGGTGGGTCGCAGTGGATTGTGGCGCACCACTTGCGGCGCGGCCACGCGTTCGCGCGGGAGCTCCGTTTCGCGCTCCTGCAGGGCGGAGGCCAGGGGCGAGGTGTCCTGCAGGGCTTCATGGCGGCGGCGCAGCATGCGCTCGCGCACGTAGTCCTGGAACGAGAGCGTGCTCATGGCCAGCTGCTCGGTGTCTTCCTTCACCGGATTGCGTGTTTCCAGGGCCGCGCGCTCCTGCAGCGAGCGGCGCGGCGCGGCGGGTGCGCTGGCGGGCTCGGGGCGGCGCTCCGCCAGGCGGGCTTCTGCGCCCTGGTCGAGCGTTCCGAGCGTGTCTTCGGCGGTGGCCACCACCTCGACGCCGTTGGCGGTAGGGCGGTTGGACAGAATGAGCGTGCCCTCTCCGAACGCCATGCGCGCCTTGGCCAGCGCTTCACGGGACGTGGCAGCGTGGAAGCGTTTGATGTTCATGCCGATGCTCCTTTAAGGATGGGGCCGATGCGGATCGTGTGGGTTTCAGGGATCTCGCTGTGGGCGAGCACCTGGAGCCGGGGCGCCACGCGGCGCACCAGGCGGGAGATGGCGCCGCGGATCTGGTCGGGTACCAGCAGGCAGGCCGGCAGGCCCATTTCTTCCTGCTTGAGCGCGACCTCGGCGGCCTTTTGCGTCAGGATGTCGGCGACGCCCGGGTCCAGTGCCGGACCGGCGGCGTTGCCCAGGGCCTGGACCAGCAGGCGCTCCAGGCCGGGTTCGATGGCGATCACGTTGAGTTCGCGGGTCGCGCCATAGATCTGCTGCACGATGGCCGGCGAGAGGGCGATGCGCACGCGGCGCGCCAGTTCCACCGGGTCGGAGATGCTGCCGGCGAATTCTGCGAGTGTTTCGATGATGGTGCGGATATCGCGGATGTGCACCGATTCCTCCAGCAGCAGCTGCAGCACTTTCTGGAACGTTGCGATCGAAACCATTTTGGGAACCACTTCTTCAATCAGTTTGGGGGCCAGCTTGGCCACGTGCTCCACCAGTTGCTGGGTTTCTGTCCGGCTGAGCAGCTTGGCGGCTTGCACTTGCATCAAGTGTGACAAATGTGTCGCCATCACGGTTTCCGAATCAACCACGGTAAAACCGGCCATTTGCGCCGCTTCCTTCTGGCGTTCGTCGATCCAGTGCGCGGGCAGGCCGAAGGCCGGGTCGGTGGTGGGGGTGCCGATCAGGGGCGTGGTGATGCCGCCGGGGTTGATAGCCAGGTGCATGCCCGGGAAGGCCTCCCCTTCGCCCACCACCACACCGCGCAGCGTGATGCGATAGCCGCTGGGCTTGAGTTCCAGGTTGTCGCGCACATGCACGGGGGGCGGCAGGAAGCCCACTTCCTGGGCGAACTTGCGCCGCACGCCCTTGATGCGCGTGAGCAGGTCGCCCTGGCGGGACTTGTCGACGAGGGCGATCAGGCGATAGCCCAGCTCCAGTCCCAGCAGATCCACGGGTTGCAGATCGTCCCAGGTGGCCTCGCCGTCGCCCACCGGGGCGGCTGGCGCCTCCACGGGTGGGGGAGCCTTGGCGCGTTGCATCAGCACCCAGGCCATGTAGCCCAGCAAGGTGCCCACGCTCAGGAACACGATATGGGGCATGCCGGGGATGAGGCCCAGGAAGATCAGAATGCCGGCCGTGATGCCCAGCACGCGTGGCGAGGTGAACAGCTGGCGCACGATCTGCTGCCCCATGTCCGAGTCCTTGCCCACGCGGGAAATCACCATGGCCGCCGCCACCGAGATCAACAGGCCGGGGATCTGGGCCACCAGGGCATCACCCACCGCCATCAGGATGTAGGTGTCGGCGGCCTTGGATGCGGACAAGCCGTGCTGCAGCATGCCGATGGCGAAGCCCCCGACGATGTTGATGAGCAGGATCAGGATGCCGGCCACGGCGTCACCGCGCACGAATTTGGAGGCGCCATCCATGGAGCCGAAGAAGTTGGCTTCTTCCTGCACCTCGGCGCGGCGGCGCTTGGCTTCGGCTTCGTCGATGAGGCCGGCGTTCAGGTCGGCATCGACGGCCATCTGCTTGCCAGGCATGGCGTCGAGGGTGAAGCGTGCGGAAACCTCGGCGATGCGCTCTGCGCCCTTGGTGATCACGATGAAGTTGATCACCACGAGGATGGCGAACACGATCAGGCCGACGGCGAAGTTGCCGCCGATCAGGAAGTGGCCGAAGGCCTCGATCACGGCGCCTGCAGCGCCCGGACCGGTGTGGCCTTCGAGCAGCACCACGCGGGTGGATGCCACGTTGAGGGACAGGCGCATCAACGTGGTCAGCAGCAATACGGAGGGGAACGCCGCGAAATCCAGCGGCTTGAGCATGTAGGCGGCCACCATCATCACCATCAATGCCACGGCAATGTTGATGGTGAAGAAGGTGTCGAGCATCCATGCGGGGATCGGCAGCACCATCAAGGCCAGGATGGCGACCACCAGCAGCGGCGCGGAAAGTCCCTGGACGGCGGACGCATTGGCGCCGGCCCATTGCTGTGCGGATTTCAGGGAGAGGTTCATGGCTGCTTACCTTGGTGAGGTGCTTTGTGCAGCGGATCGAGTTCCGGCGGCACGTAGGGATCGGGTTGCGCTTCGGGCATGCGGCCTTCGCCGCGCATGGCGGCCTTGAGCCGGTAGACGTAGGCCAGGATTTGTGCCACGGCGGTGTAGAGCGTGGCCGGGATGGGCTGGTCGAGTTCGGCGTGCGCGTAGAGGGCACGTGCCAGCACAGGCGACTCCAGAACCGGCACGCTGTGCGATTTGGCGATCTCGCGGATCTTCAGGGCCACCAGATCCGTGCCCCGGGAGATGACCTGGGGAGCATGCATGGTCTGGTCGTCGTATTTCAGTGCCACGGCATAGTGGGTCGGGTTCATGACCACGAAATCGGCCTTCGGAACCGCCGTGATGCTGGCGCGATCGGCGATCTCGCGCTGGCGCTGGCGCAGCTTGCCCTTGATTTCGGGATTGCCCTCGGATTCCTTGTGCTCCTGCTTGACTTCCTCGTGCGACATCTTCAGGCGGTCCTTGAAGAAGAAGGCTTGCAGGGGTACATCGACCAGCGCGACGAGGAACACCACCAGGAGCAGCATGCCCAGGCCCGATGTCAGCCAGCTCGCGACATGCTGGAGGGCGGCTGGCGAGGGCTGCAGAACCAGCAAGGCCACCTGGCTGATGCTGCCGTCCAGGTGCTTCCAGGCGACGGCGGAAAGAATACCCGTCATCAACACCATCTTGGCCACTGTGGCCATCTGTTGCTTGGAGAACAGGTTGGCCGTGCCGGAGATTGGGTTCAGGCGGTTGAACTGGGGCGAAATGGGCTTGAAGCTGAAAACCCAGCCGCCAGCGCCGATGGCGCTGAGCAGTGCCGCGGCCCCCGTCAGGAAGGCAAAAACGGCGCTCACCATGATGCCCACGGCCGCCATGCTTTGCAGGCGGGTCAGCATGCTGCCGGTGGCCAGGACCGTGGTGGAATCGAATCTCAGTTGCTGCTCCAGGGCGCGGAGCAACTGGTCGGAAAGCGGGTGAGCAAAGACCAGCATGGCAGCGGCTCCCGTGCCGAGGATGGCCAGGTGGGAGAGGTCGCGTGAGCGTGCGGCCTGGCCGTCGGAGCGTGCTTTCTGTAGCTTTCGCTCCGTGGCGGGAAGACTGCGATCTTGGCTCGATTCCATGGTGGCATGACGGCTGGTGTCATGCCATTGTCGCGAGGGGGGCCGGAATCTAAAGCCCGAAAAGGCGGGGCTGGCCCGCTCTTATTCCGTGCTGGTGGCGTGGCGCTCAGAAACCGAGGCTGGCCAGCAGGTCGTCCACCTGCGACTGGTCGGTGACGACGTCGGGGGTTTTCTCCGGGTCGACGACCGGGCCGGCGAGATGCTCGCGCTGCGGTTCGACGGGAGGTGGAACGGCATTTGGTGGCGCAGTCTGGATCACCAACTGCACCAGTTGCTGCTCGATGGTCGCTGCCAGGGTCACCACGCGCGCAATCACCTGGCCGGTCAGGTCATGGAAGTCCTGGGCCATCATGATTTCCGTCAGATGCTCATCCGAAACCTTGGTGATTTGCTCCACGTCGGTGAGGTAGTTCATGATCTCGCCCTTGGCGACGGCGGCCACCGGGTCCTTGACCAGCGCCGTGATCATTCGGCGGGACTCCGCCGCCAGGTGGTCGTTCTGGGCCTTGGCATGCTCGACCCGGGTCAGCACCTTCTCGGCGGCCTCGCCCGTCAGGCGGGCGATATAGGACAGGCGGCTTTGAGCATCGGGCAATTCGCCCATGGTGCCGCGCAATTGGTCGGCATACCCCAGTTCCTTGAGGGCGTCGTGGAGCTGGCGCGTGAGCGCCCCGATCTTCTGGTGAACATCTCCATCCGGCAGAGGAGCGGACTCAGGCAGGGTGTTGTCGGTGTCCATGGCGCCTCACAGCCCAGCTTTCTTGATGATCAGAGTGACCTTTTCTTCCAGAGTCGCCTTGGTGAAGGGCTTGACGATGTAGCCGGCGGCACCGCCCTGGGCAGCGGCAACGATGTCTTCCTTGCGGGCTTCCGCCGTGACCATGAGCACCGGCAGGTGCTTCAGCTTTTCGTCGGCCTTGATTTCGCCCAGCAGCTGAAAGCCGTTCATGTTCGGCATGTTGATGTCGGTGACGACGAAGTCGAACTTGCTGCTGCGCAGCTTGTTCAGCGCGGCGACGCCGTCCTCGGCCTCGTCGGCCTCGGTGAACCCGCTTTCCTTGAGCAGGTTACGAACAATGCGCCGCATCGTGGAGAAGTCGTCAACGATCAGGAAGCGAAGGGCTGTGGTCACTTGGGACCCTTTCGGTCGGAAATTACTGTGTGAATTGTCATGGATGAGCAAGAGGGTGACAAGTTGTTACCTCTTCCCGTCGGTGGGGGGATTCTCGCTCTTTTCTTCGGGCAATTGTGCCGCAGGGAGGCCTGAGATGCTTTTGCCCAGCAGCCGTTCTTCGGCTTCCCGCGTCAGAACCGTGATCGTAATGCGCCGGTTGGAGGGCGCGCGCGGGTTTTCCTGCTCCAGCAGATCGCTGGCGGCCAGGCCGACCACGCGTGCCAGTTTGGAGTCGGGCATGCCGGCGGCCACCAATTCGCGCCGTGAGGCGTTGGCGCGATCGGCGGACAATTCCCAGTTGCTGTAACCCCGATCGCTGTTGCTATAGGGCACGGCATCGGTATGTCCCGCCAGGCTGATCCTGTTTTCCACGCCGGCCAGAGAGGAGCCGATGCCCCGCAGGATGTCGCGCATGTAGGGTTTGACCAGGGCGCTGCCGCTGTCGAACATGGGGCGGTTCTGGTCATCCACGATCTGGATCTGCAGACCGTCGGGTGTCAGATCCATCCGGATTTGCGAGCGGTATTCGTTGAGGACCTGATTGGCCGTGATGATGGAGTCGATCTTGGCCTGCAGCGCCTTGATGCGCGCCTGATCCTGGCGGGCCATCTCGGCGCGCATCTGCTCGGGTGTCATGCGCCGCTGTTTATCTACATCGGAATCGGAGCGCCTCACCTGTCCGTGCACTTTGCTCAGATCATTGCCGCCGCCAGGAATGATGCTGGAGCTGTTGCCCGCGCCGTCGCCACCCACCATGGCCACCTTGAGGGGGGCGTTGAAGTAATCGGCAATCCCCTGCAGTTCGCCCTTGGCCGTGGAACCGAGCAGCCACATCAGCAGGAAAAAGGCCATCATGGCCGTCACGAAGTCGGCGTAGGCGATCTTCCAGGCACCGCCATGCGCCGCGTGACCGCCCTTCTTGATGCGCTTGACGATGATGGGCTGGAGTTTCTTTTCGGCCATATCGGTCTGTGCTTACTTCTTGCCCTTCACATGGCTTTCCAGCTCGGTGAAGCTGGGGCGGTCGCCTGAGAACAGCACCTTGCGGCCAAATTCGATGGCCGTGGCCGGGTTGTAGCCCTGCATGCTGGCCAGCAGGGTCGACTTGATGCATTGAAGCTCCTTGGCGGCATCCTCGGTCTTCTGCTCCACCAGGCCCCCCAGGGGCTCCACCACGCCGTAGGCCAGCAAGATGCCCAGGAACGTGCCCACCAGGGCCGAGCCAATCATGCCGCCCAGCACCGACGGGGGTTGCCCCACCGAGCCCATGGTGTTCACCACGCCCAGCACGGCGGCAATGATGCCGAAAGCAGGCAGGGCACCCGCCAGACGGGCCAGCGCTGCGACCGGGGCATGGGCTTCTTGGTGGTGGGTTTCGATTTCGCTGTCCATCAAGGCCTCGATCTCGTGGGCATTGAGGTTGCCGGACACCATCATTCGCAGGTAGTCCGTCATGAATTCGATCACATGGTGGTCCGACCCCACGGTGGGGTATTTCTTGAAGATTTCCGATTCATGGGGGGCTTCCACATCCTTTTCGATAGCCATCAGGCCTTCCTTGCGCGCTTTCTGCAGGATGTCATACAGCATGGCCATCAGCTCCATATAGCGGGCCTTGGTGTATTTGGAGCCCTTGAGCGCCATGGGAATGGCCGCCATGGTTGCCTTGAGCACCTTGGGCTGGTTGTTGACCACGAAGGCGCCCAGAGCGCCGCCCAGGATGGTGACGGTCTCGAAGGGCAACGCTTTCAGGATCACCGCGATGTTGCCGCCGTGCAGTATGTACACCCCGAAGATGCAACCGAAGGCGACGATGTAACCAATGATGACGAACATGGGGTGATTTTGGCAGAGTCTGCAGTGGTGATGGGCGCCAACAAGCGCTGTTCAAAACCGCCTGATTAGGTTGTCGTGGGTCAAAGTCCGTGCTTCCAATGTATCGGATCACCAGAAATTCTGGAAAAACGGCAGTGTGTTGGTGCCGATTCTGGAGAAGTACCAGCAGGCCGATGGGGGAAGGTAAGTGGGAAAAAGACCACAACTCCGGTTCTCTGTGCTCGACAGAGTGCATATTCTCAAGGCATACGCCACTCTGCCGCCACCACGCTGATGATTGAATCTTCCCTGCCGCTGGTTTCCGGAGAACCGGGAGAAACCCCCGCTCTCGATGAAATACTGGCGCGTGCCATTGCACACCACAAGGCCTGGGAGTATGTCGAGGCCGAACGCTGCTACCGCGACCTCCTGGAACTGTCGCCCGAGCACTCGGATGCGCACCACAACCTGGGGGTGCTGCTCGCGGTTCAACTCATGCGCCCCCAGGAGGCGTTGCCCCACTTGGAGGCGGCGCTCAACGCCAATCCGGCCAATGCGCAATTCTGGTTCAGCTACCTTGATGCATTGCTGAGAGTGGGGCATGCCGATATGGTGCAGCAACTGCTGCCCATGGCACAGGCTGCGGGTCTGAACCGTGCGGTGACCAACGCCTTGCTGGAGCGTATTGCCACCGTGCAGGAGGGGGGCGTAACGCAGGCCGCCGAGAACGCGCAGGGCACGGAGCCCGTGGCGAATGCAAGCCGCCGCCATGCCGAGGCACCCACGCGCAAGGCCATGCAGGCCTTGGCTGGGATGTTCCAGCGTGGCGCCTATGCCGAGGGGGAGCAGCTGGCGCGTGCCATGGTGGCCGATTTCCCGGACAGTGGCTTTGCCTGGAAGGCCTGGGGCGCCATGTTGCAGCCGCTGGGGAAAATCGATGAGGCGCTGCTGGCCAAGCGGAAGGCGGCCCAGCTGTTGCCCAATGATCTTGAAGCGCAGAGCAATCTGGGCAATGCCTTGTATGAGCACGGAAGGACCGACGAGGCCATTGATGTCCTGATGCGCGTGGTGCAGCTCAATCCCGGGCATGCCGAGGCGTACAGCAACCTTGGCTTGGCGCTGGCGCAGGCCGGAAGGTTGCGCCAGGCACGCGAGGCCTTTGAGCGAGCGCTCGCCATCCAGCCGGATTTCGCGGTTGCATGGAACTATGTCAGCGGCGTGTACAACGTGCTGGGCATGCTGGATGAAGGCATCGCGGCCTTGCGCCGCGCACTGGAGCTGAAGCCGGATTACCGCATCGCCCTGGACAACCTGCTGTTCACGCTGAACTACCACCCGGACAAGAGCGCGGAGGAGATCTACGCGGCCTACGAGGAATACGAGGAGAGGTTCGG
>NZ_QXGR01000012.1 GCF_003604195.1 Simplicispira lacusdiani | reverse complement strand
TCGGCGGTCTCGGGCATGGAGTCCACGCCGTACTTTTCCTTCATCAGCTTGTTGATGAAGCGCCAGCCGATCGTGGTGTCGTAGACGGCGTTGCTGCGGCTGAAGGCGCTCTCCGCCTTGGGCATGACGAAGGGGGCGCGGCTCATGCTTTCCACGCCGCCGGCGATCATGAGGCCGGCCTCACCCGATTTGATGGCGCGCGCAGCGGTGCCCACGGCGTCCAGGCCCGAGCCGCACAGGCGGTTGATGGTGGCGCCGGGCACTTCCAGAGGCAGGCCCGCCAGCAGGCTGGCCATGTGGGCGACGTTGCGGTTGTCTTCGCCGGCCTGGTTGGCGCAGCCGTAGAGCACGTCGGTGATGCTGGCCCAGTCGACGTTGGGGTTGCGGGCCATGAGGGCGCGCAGGGGGATGGCGCCCAGGTCGTCGGTGCGCACGCTGCTCAGGGCGCCGCCGTAGCGGCCGATGGGGGTGCGGATGGCGTCGCAGATGAAGGCTTGGGTCATGGAGGGCTCCTGGGGTGGTCGGTAGAAGGGATTCAGGCGGCGGCCGGCGCGATGGGCAGGCCCACCAGGCGTTCGAGTTCGGCGTGGGCGAGACCCGGCACGGCATCGATCAGTTGCAGGCCTTGGGGCGTGCAGGCCAGGGTGCACAGGTCGGTGTAGATGCGCTTGACGCAGGCGATGCCGGTGAGCGGGTAGGTGCAACGCGGGACCACCTTGCTCTCGCCCTGCTTGGTGAGCAGGTCCATCATCACCCAGGTCTGGCGGGCGCCGATGGCGAGGTCCATGGCACCACCCACGGCGGGAATGGCGCCGGGCTCGCCCGTGCTCCAGTTGGCCAGATCGCCCGTGGCGGAGACCTGGAAGGCGCCGAGCACGCAGATGTCCAGGTGGCCGCCGCGCATCATGGCGAAGCTGTCGGCGTGGTGGAAGTAGGCGCCCCCCGGCAGCAGCGTGACGGGCTGCTTGCCGGCGTTGATGAGGTCGTAATCTTCCTGCCCGGCGGCCGGCGCGGGGCCCATGCCGAGGATGCCGTTCTCGCTCTGCAGGATGACCTCGCGGCCCGCCGGGATGTGGTTGGCCACCTGGGTGGGCATGCCAATGCCCAGGTTCACGTAGGCGCCGTCGTGGATGTCCTGCGCCACGCGGCGGGCCAGCTCTTCTTTGCTTCGTTTTTGATAGCTAGTCACGCTTTTTCCTTCTGCGCTAGATGGCAATTTCATGCGGATTTCTTGAATCCGCCGCCCTGCGTGGCCACGCGGTCGATCTTGACGATCTGGCTCACGTAGATGCCGGGGGTGACGATGGCCTCGGGGTCGAGCGCGCCCAGTTCCACGACCTCGTGCACCGTGGCCACGGTCTTCTTAGCGGCGGTGGCCATGACCGGGCCGAAGTTGCGCGCCGACATGCGGTAGGTCAGGTTGCCCCAGCGGTCACCCGCCTCGGCCTTGATGAGCGCCACATCGCCGTGGATGGGGTACTCCAGCACATGGTGCTTGCCGTTGATCTCGCGCGTTTCCTTGCCGGCGGCCAGTTCGGTGCCGTAGGCCGTGGGGCAGAAGAAGGCGCCGATGCCGGCGCCGGCGGCGCGCAGGCGCTCGGCCAGCGTGCCCTGGGGCACGAGTTCGAGTTCGAGCTGGCCACTGCGGTACAGGCCGTCGAACACATGGCTGTCCACCTGGCGCGGGAAGCTGCAGATGATCTTGCGCACCCGGCCGGCCTTGAGCAGCGCGGCCAGGCCCTGCTCGCCATTGCCAGCGTTGTTGTTGACCACGGTGAGGTCGCGCGCGCCCTGCGCGATCAGGCCGTCGATGAGTTCGCCGGGAATGCCCGCGGTGCCGAAGCCGCCGATGAGGACGGTGGCGCCATCCTGCACGCCTTCGAGCGCCTGGGCCACTGAATCTGCCAGTTTGTTGATCATCCGGAACGCTTTCTCGGGAATGATGGGAAAGTGACTTCCCTGTGGAAAAATCCGTCGATTTGTTCGTATATCGAACAAATGTTCGCTAAAAGAATTATACTTTGTTAACACATGAACATGACAACCCCTTCCCCCGACCCCAAACCGGGTGACAGCTATGTGCAGTCGTTCGCGCGCGGGCTTGAGGTCATCCGCTCCTTCAGTGCCGCCGTGCCGCAGCAAACGCTCAGCGAGGTGGCGGCGCACACCGGGCTCACGCGCGCCGGCGCGCGCCGCATCCTGCTGACGCTGCAGACGCTGGGCTATGTGGAGAGCGACGGGCGGCTGTTTCGCCTCACGCCGCGCATCCTCGACCTGGGCTTCGCCTACCTCTCGTCGCTGCCGATCTGGAACCTGGCCGAGCCCACGATGGAAGCGCTGGTGGACCGGGTGCACGAGTCCTGCTCTGCCGCCGTGCTCGATGGGCTGGACGTGGTCTACGTGCTGCGCGTGCACACGCACAAGATCATGAGCACCAACCTCGGCGTGGGATCGCGCCTGCCCGCGTTCTGGACCTCCATGGGCCGCGTGCTGCTGGCCGTCCTGCCCGAGGAGGAAGTGCAGCGCCGACTGCAGCAGACCGCGCCACGCCAGCAGTTCACGCAGCACACGGTGCTGGACGACGAAGGCCTGCTCGCCTGCGTGCGCCAGACGCGCGCGCAGGGCTGGTGCCTGGTGAACCAGGAGCTGGAAGAAGGCCTGATTTCGATCGCCGCGCCGCTGAAGAACCATGCGGGCCAGACAGTGGCGGCGCTCAACATCAGCGGCCAGGCCAACCGCACGAGCGCGCAGATGATGCAGGAGCAGTTCCTGCCCGCGCTGCTGGAGGCCACGCAGGCCATCTCGCGCCTGCTCGGCGCGCGCGCCTGATCAGGGCCGGTTGCGGAACCCCAGCACCAGCACCACGGCGCCCACCACCATGGCGCCCACGCTGAGCCACTGGGGCACGTTCACCGATTCCTTTTCCTTCACCGTCAGCTCCAGCGGCCCGAGCTTGGCTTGGGTGGTTTCCTTGGTGAAGCTGAATCCGCCCGTGAGCAGGCCGGCGATACCCAGCACGAGCAGGATGGCGCCGATCACACGCATGGCAGTCATGGAAAGTCTCCTTGAGGCGGTTGGCAGGGGCTGGCGGCATGCGCCCCGGTGCCAGCCCACTGTAGAGCGGCCCGGCGCCGCGTCGCGTAGGACGCCACCGCCACTGCGGTGCGCCGTGCTACGCTCTGGCGCCATGTTCAATCCCTCCCAAGCCGACGTGCGCCGCTTCTTCTGCGCCGTCCATGCCAAGGCCCAGGCCGGCGCCCCCATGGAAGCCATCGAGACCCTGGCCAGCCTGTGGATCGCCGAGCACCCCGAGTACCACGCCGAACTCGCGGACGCGGACGCGGCCGTGGCGCGCAACTACGACGAAACGCCCGACCGCACCAACCCCTTCCTGCACCTGTCGATGCACCTGTCCATCAGCGAGCAGTGCAGCATCGACCAGCCGCGCGGCATCCGCCAGGCCGTGGAACTGCTGTCCAAGCGCCTGGACTCGCTGCACGACGCCCACCACGCCGCCATGGAATGCCTAGGCCAGATGCTCTGGGACAGCCAGCGCTCGGGCCGCCCGCCCGATGGCGACGCCTATGTCGCCGCCGTGCAGCGTCGGGCGACGCGCGACTGACCGCTCGGCGTCAGGCCGTCAGCCGCCCCGCCGGACGGGAGGGCCGCAGCCCCCCCAGGCACCACACCCAGGTGCGCATGGGGCACCACCAGCAGGTCACTCTCCAGGCCGCCCGCCAGCAGGCGGCGCGGCACACTGCCGCGCAGCAGTTCCATCAGCAGCGAGCGGCGCTCCTGCCCCAGCACCACCAGGTCGGCGCCGATGCTTTCCTGCTGCACCGTGAGGTGGCGTGCCAGGTCGCCCCGGCCGATCAGGGTGCCGACCCGGTTGCGCCGGGCGTCGAACACCTCGGACAACCGGTAGAGCCGCTCCTGCGCGTGCTGCAGCACCTCGCGCCGATAGGCCTGCACGGCGGCCGTCGATGCCTCCGCGCTGCGCAACCGCACTTCATCGTGGGTGTCGATGGCGTGGAACAGCTCCAGCGCCGCGCCCGCCCCGAAATCACCCGCGTAGCGCACCAGCGGGCGCGACGCGGCGGAGAAATCCACCGCCACCAGGACCCGTTCATACGGCCCCCGGGGCGGACGGCACACCACCAGCACCGGGCAGGGACAGCGGCGCAGCAACGGGTACAGCAGCGTGCGCCAGGGCGGCACGGGCCAGGAACGGTGCATGCGGCCATGCGCCACCAGCAGATCGGCCCGCCCGGCCTCGGTCAGGCAATCGTCCAGCGGCCGGCCCGCGCCGGCCACGGCTGCCACCGGCACGCCATGGCGCCGCGCCAGCTGGCGCGCGCGTTGTTCCAGCCGCGCCATGGGGTCGGCCAGCTGCAGCGGCGGCGTTTCGCAGGCGTACAGGACGCGCAGCCGCGCGCCGTGGGTGGCAGCGAGCGCGGCCGCCCGGTCCAGGCCGTGCTCGGCCGGGGTGGAAAAATCGGTCAGGGCCAGAATGTTCTGGATGCGCATGGAGACTCCTCTCGGGCAGATGGGCGGGACGCCTCGGCGTCGTCGTCTGCGTCATCCGGCCCCGCATGGAGGGCAAGCATGGCCGGCAACAGGCCAGCCGGCGGGCGCGCGCCACCGGGCGGGAAAATGCCCGGCGGTTGCTGGATGACGTCTGGGAGAGAAGGGCGCCGCCGGGCCTAGGAATCTGCGGCCGGGGCGATGGGCTCCACCCACCCCGGCCCGGTCCGATGGGACCAGGGCGTTGGATCGTGGGGGTGGAGAGCCAGCGGAATCATGCGCTGGTCATTCTAGGAAAGGGCGTGCGCTGCCACAAGCATGCCGCACCCCGGTGTGCCAGTATTGCCGGGGCACCCCGGCACCGGCTCAGCGGAAGCGCGGCTGCGGCACCACCTGCAGGTCGCCCTGGACCTTGCCGATGTACTGCGCCAGCGCCTTGAGTTCGTCGTTGCTGAACTGGCCGGCCACGCCCGCCATCACGCCGTTGCTGCGGCCCACATAGGCGTTCTTGCCGGTTTCCTTGTAGGACTTGAGGGCCACGAACAGGTAGTCGGCGTGCTGGCCCGCGATCTTGGGGTAGGACGGATCGATGGGCTTGGCGAAGTTCTCGCCATGGCAGGACACGCAGGCGCCCTTCTTCAGCAGTTCGGCCACGCGGGCATCGGGCTGGCGCTTGGGGGCCGAGGGCAGCTCGGTGCTGGCCTTGCCGTGCTGGGCGTAATAGGCCGCGAGGTCGGCGATGTCCTGCTCGGTCAGCGAAACGGCGATGCCGCGCATGGTGGGGTGCTTGCGCTCGCCCTTGAGGTAGGCCTGCAGCGCGCTGGCGATGTAGCCCGCGCTCTGGCCCGAGATCATGGGCACCTTGTGCACCTCGGGGAAGCTCGACTGGTAGCCCACGATGCCGTGGCAGCCGATGCACATGGCATTCTTCTGCTCGCCCGCCTTCACGTCGCCCTGGATTCCCTGGGCATTGGATTGGGCGGTCCCGAAAGCGACAGCCAGTGCGAATAGCGCGGTCAACGTCTTGTTCATTTTGCGAGCACAATCTTGAGGAAGTGAAACCCAGGGGCCCATGTTTTGCTGGCGATTATAGCCAGCACCTGTCAAGCCCATTTATCAACGTTCCAGCAAACAATTTCCATGAAATTCCAAGGCTCAGAGAATTACGTCGCCACACAGGATCTGATGCTGGCCGTCAACGCGGCCATCACGCTGCAGCGCCCCCTGCTCATCAAGGGCGAGCCCGGCACCGGCAAGACCATGCTGGCCGAGGAAGTGGCCCAGGCGCTCGACATGCCGCTGCTGCAATGGCACATCAAGTCCACCACCAAGGCGCAGCAGGGCCTGTACGAATACGACGCGGTGAGCCGCCTGCGCGACAGCCAGCTCAATGACGAGCACAGCAGCGAGCGCGTGAAGAACATCCGCAACTACATCGTCCAGGGCGTGCTGTGGCAGGCCTTCACGGCCGACCGCCCGGTGGCGCTGCTGATCGACGAGATCGACAAAGCCGACATCGAATTCCCGAACGACCTGCTGCGCGAAATCGACCGCATGGAGTTCTATTGCTACGAAACGCGCGAACTCATCAAGGCCAAGCACCGGCCGCTGGTGTTCATCACCTCGAACAACGAAAAGGAACTGCCCGACGCCTTCCTGCGCCGCTGCTTCTTCCACTTCATAAAGTTCCCCGAGTCCGACACCATGCGGCAGATCGTGAACGTGCACTTCCCCACGCTCAAGAGCGAGCTGCTCAGCGTGGCGATGAAGACCTTCTACGACGTGCGCAACCTGCCCGGCCTGAAGAAGAAGCCCTCCACCTCCGAACTGCTCGACTGGCTCAAGCTGCTGGTGGCCGAGGACATCCCGCTCACCGCGCTGCAAAGCCAGGATAACAAGGTGTCCGTGCCGCCGCTGGTGGGCGCGTTGCTCAAGAACGAACAGGACGTGAGCCTGTTCGAGAAGCTCGTGTTCATGAACCAGCGCAACCGCTGAGGACCGCACCATGAGCGCAGCGAACCGCTTGCTGATGGAAGGCGTCTCCGACGCCGTGGGCTTCGTGGGCGGAGCCCTGGCGGGCTACTGGCTGGGCCGCCTGCTGGGTTTCGACATTTTTTCCGACGGCTACGGCGCGGGCAGCCTGGTGGGCATCGTGCTCGTGGGCCTGGGCGGCGGCGTGGGCCTGCAGGGCGCGCGCCGCTGGCGCGCCGCGCGGCAGAACGCCAAGAACGAGACGGAGTGAACCCCATGGCCTTCGTGGAACCCATCACCCTGCGCGCGCGCGGCCTGCGCCTCGAACCCCTGGCACTGGCGCACGAGCCAGGTCTGGCCGCGGCCGCCGCCGATGGCGAGCTGTGGAAGCTGCGCATCACCTCGGTGCCCGAACCGCAGGACACGCGCGCCTACATCGAAACCGCGCTGGAGGGCCGCGCCCAGGGCCACCGCTTCGCCTTCGCCGTGCTCGACGACCGCAGCGGCAAGGTGCTCGGCAGCACCAGCTTCCACGACATCCTGGCCCCGGTAAAGCGCGTGGAGATCGGCTACACCTGGTATGCCAAGAGCGTGCAGCGCACCCATGTGAACACCACGGCCAAGTTGCTGATGATGGGCCATGCCTTCGATACGCTCGGCTGCCATGTGGTGGGCTGGCGCACCGACAACTTCAACTTCGCCTCGCAGCGCGCCATCGAGCGCCTGGGCGCCAAGAAGGACGGCGTGATCCGGGGCCACGCGCTGCGCCGCGACGGCACCATCCGCGACACGGTGATGTACAGCATGCGCGCGGGCGAGTGGCCCGAGGCCCGGGCACAGTTGCTATATCTTTTGGAGCAGCACACGCTTACCCCGTAAGCGCTGGAGGCCAAAAACATGCTGATCGATTTTTTCTACACCTTGCGCACCGCCAAGCTGCCGGTGTCGGTCAAGGAATACCTCACGCTGCTCGAAGCGTTGCAAGCCGGCGTGGTCGGCCCGAAGTCGGACGACGCCTGGAGCCTGGACGATTTCTACAACCTCTCGCGCCTCACGCTGGTCAAGGACGAGAAGCACTACGACAAGTTCGACCGGGCCTTCGGCGCCTACTTCAAGGGCGTGGAGATGGTGGCCGATTTCACCAAGGAGGTGCCGGCCGACTGGCTGCGCAAGATCCTGGAGAACGAGCTCACACCCGAGCAGAAGGCCGCCATCGAGAAGATGGGCTGGGACGAGCTCATGGAAACGCTCAAGAAACGCCTCGAAGAGCAGAAAGAACGCCACCAGGGCGGCAACAAGTGGATCGGCACGGGCGGCACCAGCCCCTTCGGCAATGGCGGCTACAACCCGCAGGGCATCCGCATCGGCGGCGCCGGCAAGAACAAGAGCGCCGTGAAGGTGTGGGAGCAGCGCGCCTACCGCGACTACGACGACCAGCAGGAGCTGGGCACGCGCAACATCAAGGTGGCGCTGCGCCGCCTGCGCAAGTTCGCGCGTGAAGGGCATGAGCTAGAGCTGGACCTGCCCGACACCATCCGCAGCACGGCGGCCAACGCCGGCTACCTGGACATCAAGATGGTGCCCGAGCGGCACAACAACGTGAAGGTGCTGCTGCTCATGGACGTGGGCGGCACCATGGACGAGCACATCCAGCGCGTCGAGGAACTGTTCAGCGCCGTCAAGACCGAGTTCAAGCACCTGGAGTTCTACTACTTCCACAACTGCGTCTACGACTTCATGTGGAAGAACAACCGCCGCCGCTTCGCCGAGAAATTCCCGACCTGGGACATCATCCGCAAGTACAACAAGGACTACAAGCTGATCTTCGTGGGCGACGCCACCATGAGCCCCTACGAGATCCTGCAGCCCGGCGGCAGCGTCGAATACAACAACGAGGAGGCCGGCGCCGAATGGATCCAGCGCCTCACGCACGCCTTCCCCAAGTTCGCCTGGATCAACCCCGAGCCGCAGGGCGTGTGGCAATACCGCCAGAGCATCAGCATCATCCAGCAGCTCGTGGGCAACCGCATGTACCCCTTGTCACTCAAAGGGCTCGAAGAGGCCATGCGCCTGCTGTCAAAATAGGCGCATGCCATGTCGCCCCCAGACGCCGGCCCCATGGCCGGCGTTGTTGTTTGTCAGCCTGCTGGGCCTGGGCGGGTGCAGCCTGCTACCGCACCGGGACACCGGCGATGCCTCCCCCGCCACGCAGGCACCGCAGGCCTTCACCCTGGAAGTGCGCGCGCCCGCGGACCTCCAGGACTTCCTGCTGCGCCACCTCGAACTGCAGCGCTTCCGCCACCAGGCCGACCTGCGGCCGGAGGAACTCGAACGCCTGCTCGGCGCAGCGGAGGCCAACGCCCGCGAGCTGCTCGCCACACAGGGCCACTTCGCCCCCACGCTGCGGATCACGCAAAGCCCCGCCCCCACCGGCGCCCCCGCTCGGCATGCCGTGGTCCTCGCCGTGGAGCCCGGCCCGCAGACCCGGGTGGCCGAGGCCGCCATCGGATTCACGGGCCCGCCGCCCGACGATGCCGCCACGCGGCGCCAGCAGGCCCGCGTGCAAAACCGCTGGCCGCTGGAACCCGGCCAGCCCTTCACCCAGTCTGGCTGGGACGCCGCCAAACAGCAGGGCCTGCGCGAGCTGCAGACACAGCGCCACCCCACGGCGCGCATCGCCGAGAGCCGCGCCGACATCGACGCCGAGCGGCACGCGGCGCACCTCACGGTCACCTACGACCCTGGCCCGGCCTACCGCTTCGGCCCGCTGCGCGTGCAGGGCCATGAACGCTACGACCCCGATGGCGCGCGCCGCCTGGCGCGCCTGCCCACCGGGGCCGAATACAGCGAGACCGCCCTGCTTGACGCCCAGCAGCGCCTGGCCAGCAGCGGCTACTACGACGCCGTGTTCCTCGCGCTGGACACCGAGGGCACCGACCCGCAGGCCGTGCCCGTGGTGGCGCAGGTGCGCGAGGCGCCGCTGCACAAGCTCGTGTTCGGCGTGGGGCTGTCCACCGACAGCGGCGCCCGCCTGTCCATGGACCACACGCACAACCGGCTGCCAGCCATCGGCTGGCGCGCCGTGAGCAAGCTCGCGCTCGACCGCAACACCAAGCTGCTGGGCAGCGAAGCAACCGCCCTGCCCGACGAGGAAGGCTGGCGCTGGTTCGGCGGCGCCCAGGTGCAGCGCGAGGCCACGGGCAGCTATCAGGTCCACAGCGCGCGCCTGCGCGCCGGGCGCAGCCAGTCGCGCGGCGCCATCGACCGCAACTACGCGCTGCAGTACGACGCCGCCGACAGCCAGGGCAGCGGCGCCCCGCCCTCCAGCGCGGCGCTGACCGCCCAGTTCGGCTGGACCGGCCGCTACTTCGACAACCCGACCGCTCCCACGCGCGGCCACGGCCTGGCCTGGGAACTGGGCGTGGGCACCACGCTGCGCCCCGGGCGCGACCCCTTCGTGCGCGGCCTGGTGCGCTGGCAGCATTTCCTGCCCACGGGGCGTGTGGAGGCGGCGGAGGGCGGCGCGCGGCGCGGCCGTGTGGCCCTGCGCGCCGAGGCCGGCGCGGTGCTGGCGCGCGCGGCCGCGCAGATCCCGGTGACCCAGCTTTTCCTGACCGGCGGCGACACCACGGTGCGCGGCTACGGCTACCGCGCCATCGGCGCGCGCACCGACAACGGCCAGGTTTTCGGCGGGCGCTACCTGGCGCTGGCCAGCGCCGAATGGCAGCGCCCCATCGTGCTGCGCGGCAACATGACCGATTGGGAAAGCGCCCTGTTCATCGATGCCGGCGCCGTGGCCGACCGCCCCGGCGACCTGCGTGCCCGCGTGGGCGTGGGTGCCGGTCTGCGCTGGCGCAGCCCCGTGGGCCCGCTGCAGGCCGACCTGGCCTGGGGCGTGCAGGCCAAGGAACTGCGCCTGCACCTGCGCATGGGCTTCTCGTTCTGACGCGCGCCGCGACCCATGGCCCACCCTCCCACATCCCGCCCCGACGCCGGCCCCGAGGCCTTCGCGCCCGGCGCCAGCCGCCCGCCCGGCCCCAACCCCTTCGCGGCGGCGGCCCGCCCTCCTGCACCCCCTCCAGCGCGCAGCCCCCGGCGCGCATGGCGCCTGGCCGCCGGCCTGCTGGGCACCCTGCTGACCGCGCCCCTGCTGGCGGGTGCCGCCGCCTGGTGGTGGATGGGCACGCCTCAGTCGCTGGCCACGGCCCTGGAACATGTGCCGGCTCTCCTCCCCGCCGGGCAGCGGCTCGAAATCCGCGATGTGGCGGGCTCGCTGCGCGATGGCGGGCGCATAGGCTCGCTGCGCTGGAGCGGCCCCACGCTGAACGTGGAGGCGCAGGACCTGCGCCTGGCCTGGCGCCTGGCGCCGCTGCTGCAACGCACCGTGCAAATCGACGCACTGCGCGCGGCCACGCTGCGCATCACCCCCAAGGCCGCAGGCGCCGCGCCCACGGCGACGCCCCCCCAGCAGTGGCAATGGCCGGTGCGGGTGGATGCGGCGTTCCAGATCGGCCAACTGGCCTGGGAGGGGCCCACGCCGGTCCAGGCCAGCGGGCTGGACGGCCGTTACCGCCAGGATGGCGAACAGCACCGCCTGGACCTCGCTGGCGTCAGCCTGGCACAGGGCCGCTACAGCGGACACGCGACGCTGCAGGCGCAGGCCCCCATGGCGCTCGACGCCATGGTCGAGGGCCGCGTCCACGCCCCCCTGCCGGGCACGGCACACCCCCTGGAACTGACCGCCCGTGCCACGCTGCAAGGCACGCTGGCCACCGAAGCCGCCCGACTGCGGCTCCAGGCGCGGCTGCACTCCGCGGACGGCGCCCCCGCCAGTGCCCTGCAGGCCAACGCCACGGCCGACATCGCCCCCTGGGCCGCGCAGCCCTTGCTGCAGGCCCATGCCGACCTGCAAGCCGTGGATCTGGCCACCCTCTGGCCCGGCGCCCCCACCACGCTACTGCACGGCAGCGTGCAGGCCGGTCCCGTGGAAACCGGCTGGCAGATCGCGGCCCAACTGCGCAACGGACAGCCCGGCCCCTGGGATCGCCAGCACCTGCCCGTCCGCACGCTCGACGCCACGGGCATCTTCGATGGCACGCACTGGAACCTGCCCACGGCACGCGCCCAGACGGACGGCGGCCAGATCACGCTGCAAGGCCGCTACACCCCCGCCAGCGCGGCGTTCGAAGGCAGCGCGCAGGTGCAAGGCGTGCGCCCCGCCACGCTGCACAGCCGCCTGGACAGCACGCCCGTCTCCGGACGCCTGCAGGCCCGCCATCAGGGGGAAGGCGTGCATTTCACGGCCGACCTGCGCGCCACCGGGAGCGGCCGCGCGGCCACGGCCCGCCCACGGCAGCTTCCCTTTCGCGTGCTGCAGGCCAGCGGCCAGTGGCTCGCGCCCCGGCTGTCACTGCACAGCATCGATCTCGATGCCCTCCAGGCCCGGCTGCGCGGCCGGTCGCTGGAGATCCACCTGGGCGGCGCTCCGGCGGTCAGCGGCAGCGCCTCGCTGGCGTTGCCAGGCGCCACGGCCACCGCCAGTGGCCAGCTTGGTCCCGCATCGGGCGCCGGAGCGCTGCAGATCGACATCGCGGCGGCAGAGCGCACCCGGGAGTGGCTGGCGCAATGGCCCGCGCTGGCGCCAGCGCTGGACGGCCTGCGGCTCCAAGGCCAGGCCCGGCTCGATGCGCGCTGGCAGGGGGGCTGGCGGGGCCTGGGGCCTCTGCTGCCCGGTGGCGCTGCATCCGGGGAACGCGAAGACTTCCGCATCGATGCCACGGCCAGCGCGCCCCGGCTCGACCTGACACTGCCCGGTGCCGCCCGCCCGGTGCAGGGGCATGGGCTGCGCGCCACGCTGGCCGGCAGCCTGGCCCAAGCCCGGCTGGCGCTGGAAGGCCAGGCACGCCTGGACGGGCGCGCCGCACACTGGGACACCCGGTCGCAGGTGCGGTTGGCCGGCGCCAGCGCCGGCACCCGCCAATGGCACGCCGATGTGGAGCACCTGCGCCTGCAATGGGTGGATGGCCGACACGCCAGCCCCTGGACGCTGCAACTGTCCGAACCACTGGCGCTCACGCTGCGCCAGGCCGAGACCGCCACGCTGCAGGCCGGCGCGGGCCGCGCCACCCTCACCGCCCCGCTGCCCGGCAGCGTGGCGCTGCGCTGGGAACCGCTGCGGGCCGCACTGACGGGAGCGCCCCGCTGGCAGACACGGGGAACATTCACTGGCCTGCCGCTGGCCTGGGCCGGTGCGCTGCGGGCCGCCGTGGGCGCGGCACCGGCCGATGCGGCAGCCCTCTCCGGCGACCTGCTGCTGCAGGGCGGCTGGTCGCTGGACTGGGCCGATGAACTGCGCGCCAGCGCGCGCCTGGAGCACGCCAGCGGCGACCTGCTCATCCCCACCACAGCGCCCGCCGCCACGCCCGCCGGCGTGCGCACGGCTGCGCTGGAAGTCGAGGCCCATGGCGCCGAACTGCGCGCCCGCCTGCACTGGGACAGCGAGCGCGCAGGCCGCGCCACGGCCGACGCCAGCACCTGGCTGGTCCATGCGGACGGCCGCTGGCAGTGGCCCGCCAACGCCCCGGTCGCGGCCCGGGTGCGCGCCAGCCTGCCCCAGATGGGTGTCTGGTCGGCCCTGGCCCCGCCCGGCTGGCGCGTGCAGGGCACGCTGGAGGCCGATGCCACGCTGTCGGGCAGCCGCGCCGCGCCGCTCTGGCAGGGCCAGCTTGGCGCCGACCAGCTGGCCCTGCGCTCGCCCGCCGACGGCGTGGATCTGCAGGGTGGCAGCCTGCGCGCCACGCTGCGCGGCGACCGCATCGACATCACGGAGTTGCGCCTGCAGGGCGGGCCCGGCAGCGGCACGCACATCCCCGGCTTCAGCGGCAACCGCACCCCAGCGCCGCGCGATGGCGGGCAATTGCAGGGCCATGGCAGCATCACCTGGGCAGGCCCCGATGGCATCGGCATGGACCTGACCGTTCTGGCCCAGGCCCTGCAGGTGCAGGTGCGCGCCGACCGCCAGGCCAGCGTGTCGGGCACCGTGCGCGCCACGTTCGCGCAAGGGCGGCTGGCCCTGCGCGGCCAGCTCAAGGTGGACCGCGCCGCGCTGCTGCTGCCCGACGAGACCGCGCCGCGCCTGGGCAGTGACGTGGTGGTGCGCCCAAGGGCCCGCGATCCGGCCCCCCCGGCGGCACCCTCCCCGGGACGCCCGCGCCAGGCGCCCGAGCTCGCCATCACGCTCGACCTCGGCCCCGACTTCGCCCTGCAGGGCCAGGGCATCACCACGCGGCTCGAAGGCCGGCTGGAGATCCGGGGCGGACCCACGCCCGGGGCTCCGCCGCGCGTGACCGGCGAGGTGCGCACCATACAGGGCCGCTACCGCGCCTGGGGCCAGGAACTGGACGTGGAGGCCGGCCTGATCCGCTTCAGCGGCGCGCACGACAACCCCGCGCTCGACATCCTGGCGCTGCGCCCCCACATCGCGCAGCGCGCGGGCGTGCAGGTCAGCGGCAGCGCGCTGGCTCCGCGCGTGCGCTTGTATTCCGAGCCCGAGCTGCCCGATGCGGAAAAGCTCGCCTGGGTGGTGCTGGGCCGCGGCGCGGCCAGCGGTGGCGCCGAGGCCGCTCTGCTGCAGCAGGCCGCGCTGGCCCTGCTGGGCGGCAAGGGCAACGCCATGAGCACCCGCATCGCCGGGCGCCTGGGACTCGATGAAATCGGCTTCAAGGGCCCATCCGGCGGCGAGGGTGCCAGCGGCGCCGCCCTCACGCTGGGCAAACGCATCTCGCAGGACCTGTACGTGACCTACGAGCGCAGCCTCTCGGGCACGCTGGGCACGCTCTACATCTTCTACGACCTCTCGCGCCAGCTCACGCTGCGCGGCCAGACCGGCGCGAGCAGCGCGCTCGACCTGATCTATACCCTGCGCTACGACTGAGCCATCGCCATATTCAAGCCAAATCGGGCTCCAGCGCCCGGCCATCAAGCGCTAACAGCTATCAATATGGAAGCGCCAGACCACGTACAATCTCGCCCTGCCGCTCCTCGTAGTTCAATGGATAGAACGAGTGCCTCCTAAGCGCTAGATACAGGTTCGATTCCTGTCGAGGGGACCAAATCAAAGGCCGCACAGTTCCGGGAACGTGCGGCTTTTTCTTTTCCCCTGTGTGCTGACATCCCGGATGCGCGCCGGAGCACGGAGGGCCCGGGGCTTTACTCCGGACAGCGGGGCACCCAGAAAAAAACCGCGCGGCCCGGGGTCAGGCTGCGCGGTTGGGGGTTCCGTGAGGAATCTGGTGCCGATTGTCGGGATTGAACTGACGACCTACCGCTTACAAGAAAGCAACTGAAGGCCTTGAAACCCGCATGAAATAAGGATTCTGTGGAATCAAGATGGATTCTTGGCACACTTTTGTCACACTACAAAAGGAGCGGCCAATGGCTGTTGTTCGCAAACGCGGTGACCTTCAATGGCAGGCCATCGTGCGCAAAAAGGGTTCTGCCCCCGTCTACAACACTTTCCAACAGAAGGCTGATGCGGAGCGATGGGCCAAGACCGTGGAGCTATCGATCGAACGTGGAGAGATCGACGCCATTGATCAGAAGGCTCAGCGCATCACCGTGAAGGAAGTCATCAAGGAGTACACCCGGGTAAAGCTCCCTACGCTCGACTGTCCAAGCATGCGCAAGGCAGAGTTGGCGCGGATCGAAAAGGCGTTTGGCCCTCTCTTCATCGCAAATCTGCGCGCACCGGCCATCAATCAATGGGTCCACGACATCGCAGACAAGCCTCTTACGCGAAGCAAGAAGAAGCTTGCACCTGGAACCCTCTCGCACCACATCAACCGGCTCTCCGGAGTCATTGAGTTCGCTCGCCGACACATGGGCATCTACATCCCAGAAAACCCGGTGCGCTTGGTCACTCGACCGAAGCAGACGCCAGGCAGAACCCGGCGCCTGGAACCAAACGAGGAAACCTATTTGCTGAAGGCTGCCGAAGGCACTCAGCGGCTCAAGGAGCTCGTTACGCTGGCCATCGAGACTTCCATGCGCCTCGGCGAACTGCTGGAACTGCGCTGGTGCTTTGTTGACCTGATGGGCCAAACTGCTCACGTCCCCATCTCGAAGAATGGCGAAGCGCGAACAGTTGCGCTCTCGACACGAGCGGTCACGGCCTTTCGCGAGATCCAGCGCCTCAATGTCGTCGAAATCGACGGCAGGGTTTTTCATTGGGCCAAGGCCGATTCCTTCACCCATACCTGGAAGCGCTTGGTCAAGCGCGCGCAGGCCCTGTACTCCGAAGAACTACAAAAGGTCGGGCAAACGCCCAGCCCCCGATTTCTTGTGGATCTCCGGTTTCACGACCTTCGGCACGAGGCCACGAGCCGGCTGTTTGAAAAGGGGCTTGGCACCATGGAGGTTGCCTCGATGACAGGCCACAAGAGCCTGGCAATGCTTCGCAGGTACACGCACATCGGCGCCTCCAACCTGGCAAAGAAGTTGGGGTAGTGGCTGCCTGGCTGGCTACGCCAGCGAAGACAGGTTTTTCAGGCGGCCACGGCCATGGCCGTGCGAGCGCCCCGCAGCGCGCTCGATCGGCAGGGGATTGCGGGCCGCAGGAGACCCAGAAGGAGCTTCAGGCACCCACCCCGGGCCGACGCCCCGAAACGCCCGCTACGGGCCCGTTCCGGGCCTGGAAGGGGTACCGCCCGAACCACGGGTGACATGGGCTTCGCCCATACCCAACTGCCACTCACTGAGGTTGAAGCTGACCGTTGTCTAGCCCGCAATCAACCACTCTCCGTACCGCCCAGACGGCATACTGCGACCTCCCGGTAGCGCGCTCAACTTGGCTGCGCGGCCGGATACGACCCATCGCCAACCATCGACAATTTAAGGCAGGGGACGTCTTTGCAGCGACTGCCGCCGCTGCAACCTATCCGGCCAGCGAACGGTCCGTGCCAGGTTGCTGTCGCTGAAGACTCAGTGGCTCGCGTGGCCCCGTCAACCGATCGTTGACGAAGAGCTTCCTGGCTCTTCCACCACTCTCTCCTTACGCGCGTCGCGGCCTAATCGCAGCGGCTTCTTTGCATGCCTCCGGCTCGCGCCAGAATCTCTCTCTCCCGCCCGACGCGCCTATCGCTTTATCCCGTGGCAATCGGGACCTTCGCCCCCTGCCACCCTTGTAGAATTTGTAAGCACTAGAAACCGGTAACGGCCTCATCAGCTCTAGGGAAAAGCGAGTGCATGACGAAGAGCAGCGCCTCACGACTGAGTGTGGCAGCGCGCTGAAAGAGAAAACGAGGGAAACCGAGGGAGCCCGCGAATCGGCCGGGCGGAAAAGTCGCGACCTGGTGACCAAAGCGGACGTAGCCGGCGCCCGGCCTCTGAGCCAGTTCCTGCGAATGGCCGTGATGGCCGGCGTTGAAAGCGCCGTTCGACTCCACATTGAACGAGGCGACGACCTCAACGCCCGCGACGCCAGCGGGATGACGCCGCTCATGCTTTCGGCCGTCCGCAACAGGCCAGCTATCTGCCAATTGCTTTTGAGCTCTGGGGCCGATCACGACCTGCTCGCCCCCTCGGGCAGAACCGCCCTTGAAATTGCCATTGCGGCTGGAGCGGAGGCGACCGCGGCGATCCTCGGCGCCTTCGGTGCGTCGATAGATGCCGTTCCGCTGCCCGGAACGGAAGTCGTCCTAAAGTCGGCCCCTGCTTCCGAACCTGCTTTCCAGACCCACGCCCTAGCCGAAGCAGCCGCACTAGGCGAACCTGCTACGGCCTTAGCGCAGACCGAACCTGACACGACAGCCGAGCCCCATGTGCAGGAGGCCGCCCCGCCCCTGGCACCTGTCCTCACGGAGTTGGGCGACGGGGAGTTCGACCTCTCGGGCTGGGAGGTCGAGGAAGAGCCGACGCGGCCCGAAGTCGACTTGGTGGTCGCGGATTCGGCCAGCTCGGTCCAAATCGCCATCACGGCGCACGAGCCGATCGACTCGTCAGCCGAATGGGACGACATCGACGCCTACCTGCCAGAAGTGGCGTTGCCACTGGCTCGGGCGGACGACGCAGAGGGCCGCGCGAAGCTCAGGCTTCTTTTGCTGCGAGCGCTCCGGGAGGGCAGCGTCCCCGCGCTGGCTATCCAAGCCCAGTCCTCCAACAAGGATCGCTCGACCAACTCCGAAGCCGAGGCTTTCTTGACCATGGTCATCAACGACCTCGGCGCCGAAGCCGACGAGCGCTTTGAATACGCCGATGCCAATGAGAGCTTCGAGGTGTTCGTCGATCCAGAGGAATCGCCGGCCGAAGAAGCCGCCCTCGATGAAGCCCTTGTCGCAATCGATCGGGCAGCGTCGCCTCGCCATGAGCCCCTACGCATCTACCAGCGCGAGTTCCAGAACTTTCGGTTGCTCACGGCCGAAGAGGAGGTCCGGCTCGCAAAGGACATGGAAGGTGCCCTTGACCTAGCACTCGACGCGCTGGCGAGTTGGCCTGATGGCATCGCGCGGACCTTGGCCGCCGGCGCGGACGCCATCGTCGGATCGCGCCAGCTCTCCTCTATTTGGGTTGGCTGCGAGCCTGACCCGGAGCCTGCTTCGGCCGAAGGCTTGGAGGCGGGCGAACCTAGCGCGGAGGACTCCGAAGACGCCGCGGAAGACGACGGCGAGCCGAGGAACGCAGAGCCTGCTGACGCTGGCGAGGCCGACTTCGCCGATGCGCTCTGTCGGCTGGCCGCGCTAACCAAAGTCGAAGGTGTCCCGAGGGCCTCGCCCCAAGAGATTCGCCAAGCTCTTGCTGGCTTGCGCCTCAACCGCCGCTTCTTGTTGGAGCTGATCGACGCCGCGCATGGATCAGCGCCCTGCCCCGCGTTCGCGCGCGCCATGGCCTGCTTCCGGCAGCACCGCGACCGGATGATGGCGGCGAATTTGAAGCTGGCCTTCTTCCACGCCAAGAAATACCTATACAGCGGCGAGCCGCTGGATGACTTGGCGCAGGAAGGGAACATCGGGTTGCTCAAAGCCGTCGACCGCTACGATTGGCGCCGCGGCTTTCGCTTCTCGACCTACGCCACTTGGTGGGTTCGACAACAGATCAGCCGGCATGTCGCCGACAAGGCCAGGATCATCCGCGTGCCGGTCTACATATTCGAGAAGCTCCAGCGCGCGAAACGCATTGCCCAGGATTTCGAAACAGCCTCTGGCCGCGAGCCAACCCTCGCCGAGCTGGCGGAGCGGGTGGAAATGCCGTCTCACAAGCTCGCAGCGCTGCTGCGCATCGCGCCCGAACTATCCTCCATCGACGAGGAGACCGTTGACGGGATGATCGCCATCGACGCCCGCGACGTCTACGCGTCGCCAGACCCCGCAGACGTTGTCGACGAGATTCAACTGAATCAAGCGGTGGACCGCTACATCTCGTCGCTGTCGACCAAGGACCGCAAGGAAGAGAGCATCCTGCGAATGCGCTTCGGCGTCGGGGTCGACGAAGCGTTGACGCTCGACGAGATCGGGATGCGCTTCGAGGTCACGCGCGAGCGGATCCGGCAGATCGAAGCCAAGGCGCTCAGAAAGCTCCGGCACCCAGGCCGGTCGGAGCCCTTCGCCCGCATGGCGCTGGGCTTGCAGCCGGAGGAAACCCCCCTCGCTCAAAGCGCGCCCGAGCCCGAAGGCGACGACGCGCCCGACACCGCCGAACGCATTCCGCAGCCGGCGAAGCCGAAGCGGCAGGCGGCGCCTCGGCCGCCACTCGAGCCCGCACAGCCGGCCTGCTCGTCGAAACCTTCCGCTCTGGACCAGCTCCTCGCGCAGGCCATTGAACTTGGTATCCCCGTCAATGACGAGCGGCAGAGCGCCGGAAGCATCTGGGTGGCGCTTCCGGAGCCCCGCGACAACACGCACCGTCGGCTGATCCACAAGCTCCTGGATGCCGGCTTCGCGTTTTTGCCAGGGAAAGGCTATCGGAAATGACCGCGAAGACCCGCAAGGCACCGCCGCGCGCGATGGCGATGCTCGAATCCCTGCGCGGCTTGGGCTATTCGACTCCAGCGGCGTTGGCCGACATCGTAGACAACAGCATCTCCGCCGGCGCGAGCGAAGTCCGCATCGATTTCCAGTGGGACGGGTCCGACAGCCGCGTGCTGGTCCTGGACGACGGCCGCGGCATGAGCGACCCTGAGCTCGAAGGCGCGATGCGGCTCGGGGACAAGAACCCTTTGGCGACGCGCGAGGCCCATGATCTTGGCCGCTTTGGCATGGGCTTGAAAACCGCATCTCTCTCGCAGTGCCGTCGCCTGACAGTTGCCAGCGCCAAGGGAGGCGAGCGGAGCTGCCTGCGGTGGGATCTCGACGAGCTGGCCGCCGATCCCCAGAGCGACTGGCTGCTCTTCGAAGGCCCGGCCGAGGGATCCGAGCATCACCTCGCCTGCCTCGACGGCAAAGCGTCCGGAACGCTGGTGCTGTGGGAGAAGCTCGACCGCATCGTCACCGCCGGCTACACGGTCGACGACTTCCTGGCGTTGACCGTGGTGGTCGAAGCGCACCTTGCGATGGTTTTCCATCGACTGCTGCAAGGCCCTCGCGCGCGAATCAAGCTGCTGCTCAATGGGCGAGCCGTCGAGCCCTGGGATCCGTTCATGTCGGGGCATCCCGCCAAGCCGTGGACCTCGCCACCCGCGCCGATGCGGACCGACAACGGGCTGGTGGTGGCGCAGTGCCACGTGCTGCCCCACCACGACAAGCTGACCAAGGACGAGTTCAAGAAGAACGAGGGGCCGGCAGGCTGGACCGCGCAGCAAGGCTTCTACGTCTACCGCAACGAGCGGCTGCTGGTCGCTGGCGGCTGGCTCGGCCTCGGCAACTCGAAGGCCTGGAACCGCGAAGAAGCGCACCGCCTCGCTCGCATCCAGCTCGACATTCCCAACACCGCCGACGCCGACTGGAAGATCGACGTGCGCAAGTCGACGGCCCGCCCGCCGGTGGCGCTGCGGGCATGGCTGACCCGGTTGGCAGAGGACACGCGCGAGCGCGCCCGCCGGGTGTTCGCCTACCGCGGGACGCCGATGCCCACCCAGCGCAACACGCCGATCGAGCAAGCGTGGCGGGTCGACCGCGTGAAGGATGGAATCCGCTATCGGATCGAGCCGACCCACCCCGCGGTCGCGGCCGTGCTGGACAGCGCGGGCGATCTCGCGCCGCTGGTCAAGGCCATGCTGCGGGTAATCGAAGAGTCGGTGCCTGTCCAACGCATCTGGCTCGACACCGCGGAGAACAAGGACACGCCCAAGACCGGCTTCTCGGGCGAGCCACCCGAGGCCATCGCGACGGTGCTGCGCACCCTCTTCGCCGACATGATCAGCCGACGAGGCATGTCCGTCGAAGCAGCGAAGCGCGCGCTGCTGTCAACCGAGCCATTCCAGAACTATCCGGGGCTGGTCGCGGGGCTTGGCGCCCCCGCAGAGGCCTAGGCCAAGAACACACAAAAGGGAGGATCGAATGCCAGAGTTCAGCACCTCGACCGCGACAGCGCTCAGCATCGCGCAGAGCTTGCTCGTCGCGGAAAAGGATAAGGGGCCGATCACTGCGGCCTTGATCACCGAGAAGGTCGCGATCGCGGCCTCGGTGGTCGCGCCTGGAAACGAAGACTCCGTCGACAAGGCCGCCGCCGTCGCCGAGCTGATCCGCCGATTCAGCCTGTGGATCGGCCAAGACACGGCTCTCTCGGACACGACCGGCCATGAGGCCTGGCTCAATGCGGCCCGCAAGAAGGACTGGCGATATTGGCCTCGCTACCGCGACATGCTCGAACGCAAGATGTCGGCGACGGCCGTCGACGCCGTGGACAAGTCCACCGACCGCATCCTGGGCCTCATGGAAGACCCCGGCCGCGCGGGAGCCTGGGATCGCCGCGGCTTGGTCGTGGGACATGTCCAGTCCGGCAAGACCGCCAACTATTCGGGCCTGATCTGCAAGGCGGCCGACTCCGGCTACAAGATGATCATCATCCTGGCGGGCTTGCACAACAACCTGCGCTCGCAAACGCAGATCCGCCTCGAAGAGGGCTTCCTCGGCTACGAGACATCCGCCACCGGCGACATCGTCAAGCTGATCGGGGTCGGCGCGCACGGCCGCGACTTCGAGATCAAGCCCAACTGCGCGACCAACCGCACCAACACGGGTGACTTCAACACCAAGATCGCCAAGCACCTGGCCATCTCGCCCGAGCAGCGCCCTTGGCTCTTCGTCGTCAAGAAGCACAAGGTCGTGTTGGAGCGCCTGCTCAAATGGATCCGGGGACATGTGGCCGACGCCACCGACGAGCACGGCAAGCGGTTCGTGTCGAACCTCCCGCTGCTGCTGATCGACGACGAGGCCGACCACGCCTCGGTCGACACCGGCGAACAGCACATCGGCGCCGATGGCAAACCCGACGAGGACCACGAGCCCAAGGCGATCAACAGCAGGATCCGCAAGATCCTGAACGTCTTCGCCAAGAAGGCCTACGTCGGCTACACCGCGACGCCCTTCGCCAACATCTTCATCCACCGCCAGAACGAGACGCCCGAGGAAGGCCCCGACCTCTTCCCCCAGTCGTTTATCGTCAACCTGGCCGCGCCCTCCAACTACGTCGGCCCAGCGCGCGTCTTCGGCCTGCAAACGCCCGAAGGGCGCAGCGGGCTGCCGCTGACCCGCGTCTTCCAGGACCACGCCAGCGAAGACGGCCGCGACGGCTGGATGCCGCCGAAGCACCAGAAGGACCACTCTCCGGCCCACATGGGGCAAGACACGTTGCCGCCCTCGCTGCGCGAGGCCGTCCACTCGTTCGTCTTGGCCTGCGCGGCCCGAGAGGCCCGCGGCCAAGGGGACGAGCATTCCTCGATGCTCGTCCACGTCACCCGCTTCACGCTCGTCCAAAAGGAAGTGCATCGCCAGGTCGAGGACTTCGTCCAGAAGATGAAGCTGCGGATCACCCGCGGGATCGATCACGAGGCGCTGCTCGACGAGCTGCGCGCGCTCTGGGAGTCCGACTTCGTCCCCACCACCGATGCGATCGCCTCCAAGCTCACCGAATCGGAAGAGCCGCCGTCCGTCCTTCCCTGGGCCGAAGTCCTCGCCAAGCTGCCCGATGTCCTCTCGGACATCGACGTGCGCATGGTGAACGGGAAGGCCAAGGACGCGCTCGACTACGCCGAGGATGGCCCGCCGCTCAAAGTCATCGCCATCGGCGGCGACAAGCTCGCGCGGGGCCTGACGCTCGAAGGCCTGTGCACCAGCTACTTCGTGCGCACCACGAAGATGTATGACACGCTGATGCAGATGGGCCGCTGGTTCGGCTACCGGCCCGGCTACATCGACCTCTGCCGGCTCTACACGACCGAGGAGCTCGTCGAGTGGTTCGGCCACATCGCCGACGCCTCCGAGGAGCTGCGCGAGGAATTCGACGCGATGGCCGAGAGCGGCGCGACGCCGCGCGACTACGGCCTGCGCGTGCAGTCCCATCCGGTCCTACTGGTGACCTCGCCCTTGAAGATGCGCACGGCCAAGAACCTGCAGCTCTCGTTCAGCGGCGACTTGCTCGAAACCGTGTCGATGCACAACGACGGCAAGATCCTCGATCAGAACCTCGACACGGCCAACAAGCTCATCGCCGCCTGCGGCGCCCCTGGCGAGCCCAACCCCAAGCGCATGCGCGGCGCCCAAGAGCAGCAGTGGGATGGCTTCCTCTGGAACGACGTGCCGGCCGACCACATCGCCGATTTCTTCGAGGCATTCATCACCCACCCGAAGGCTCGCAAGGTCAACAGTGCCCTGCTTCGCGATTTCGTCCGCTCCATGGCGGCGACGGGCGAGCTGACATCGTGGACCGTCGCCCTGCTGGGCGGCGGATCGGGCGACAAGCACACCTTCGCTGGCGGCCTGACCATCGACAAGATGACCAAGCGCTCCGCCGACAAGGACATCGCGGACCGATACGCGATCGGCCGGCTGCTGTCGCCCCGCGACGAGGCGATCGACTTGGACGATGCGGCGTGGAGCGCGGCGCTGGAACGCACCAAGAAGATGTTCAACCCTGACGCAGGCCGCCAGAAAAGCGGCGTCAAACCCAGCGAACCCGACACGCCCAACGGCCCGTCGATCCGCTTCATCCGCGGCAAGGGATCCGAGGCCGATGGCGTCGCCCCCGCGCCGCAACGCGGCCTCCTGCTGCTCTACCCACTCGACCCCCAGCAAGCAGGCAGCGAGGCGCTGGCGGACCGGAAGGATCCGGTCATGGCGTTCGGCGTCAGCTTCCCATCGAGCGACTCCGGCGTGAAGGTCGAATACGCGGTGGACCACCTGCTTTGGACACAAGAATATGGCCCTGCTGATTGACGACATCGAGCTCGCTTGGCGCTCGCTGCGGGACAGCGCGGACGCCTCTGGCTGGCGCAGCATCTCCATCGCCACGATCGGCCCATGCTCCTTGCGGGCCGGCCTGAGCTTCCCCGACAAGAACGAAGCCCTCCTCGCGAGCTTTTCAACCTCGGCGATCCCCGCTGCTGAAAAGCTTCCCGACGGCCAAGGCTTCGCTGTGTCGCGCGTGGAGCCCAATGGCGACGGGCTGACGTGGCTCGCACTCACCCGCAGCGCGCACGGCAGCTTGGAACTATTCGCCGCCATGGTGGCAGACGTGGCTCACGCGATGGATGCCGAGTCCAGCGCCGACGAGAAGCGGCTGCTGCGAGTCTTCCTCGGGCGCATCCGCGCATGGCAGGAGTTCATGCGCAAGGGGGCGCAGGCCCTGAGCCCGGAATCCGAAATCGGCTTGGTGGGCGAGCTCACGCTGCTGCGGGCGATCATCGACGCGGGTCTTCCGCTGGCCTCCGCCATCGAATCGTGGGTGGGGCCGCTCGACGGCGTCCGGGACTTCGAGATCGGGACCGGCTCCTTGGAGGTCAAGGCCACGCTGTCGGCGGCGGGCTTCCCCGCCAAGATCGGATCGCTCGAGCAACTCGACGACTCCGTGCGCCAACCGCTCTTCTTGGCCGGCGCGCGGCTGCGCCAGACCGACACCGGGCAGAGCCTGCCGGAGCTGGTGGCTGAGATGCGCGATGTCGCCGCGGGCGAAGCCGAGGCCGTGCGCCTGCTGAGCGAGAGGCTGATCGCCGCGGGCTACTTCGACGCCCACGCGGACCGCTACATCCGCCGTTTTGCGCTGGCCGACACTCGCGTCGTCGAAGTGAGAGAAGGCTTTCCCCGCCTCACGCCAGGCAGCGTCCCGCTGGGCGTCACGAAAGCCACCTACGAGATCGATCTGGACAAGGCCGCGGGGCCAAGCATCCCGGCCGCCGATGCATTAAAGAAATTGGGAGCGATATGAGTTCAAGCCTGCCGGATTTCCTGCGCGAGACGCAGGCCGCCGTGAAGTCCCAGATGCGCGATGGCGCGCTGTATGAAGAGCTGGTCTTCGCCGGCATCGTGATGGACCACATGTCGGAAATCGGCATGACCTTCGAGCCCGTCGAGTGCCACTACGAGGGCACCGTGGGCAACGCCATCCTTAGGCTGAGCGGCTACTCGATCTCCGACGACAGCGACCAGCTCGATTTGTTCGTGAGCCTGTATGCGGGCGTCGACGAGCCCACGCCCATCCCCGACTCCGAAACGAAGGTGGCCGCCGAGCGCTGCCTGCGATTCCTGACGCTGTGCGCCGAAGGCAAGATGGCGCAGAAGCTCGACCCGTCGCGGGACGTGCGCTCGCTGGCCGAGACGCTGCAGGCCATCTACAACGACCTCGAACAGATCCGCGTCTACGTCATCACCGACCGGGTCGCCAAGTCCAAGAGCTTCAAGACGCGCGACATCGGCGGCAAGGCCGTGCGCCTGGAAGTGATGGACATCGAGCGGCTGCACCGGCACACGTCCGAAGGCAAGCCGCGCGACGAGCTGGTGGTCGACTTCAAAGAGGTCTCTGGCTCTCCCCTGCCCTGCGTCTACGTGCCGGGCGAAAACGACGACTACGACTACGCCATGACGGCGGTCCCGGGCGAAGCGCTGCGGCTGCTCTACGAGAAGTTCGGCGCGCGCCTCTTGGAGGCCAACGTCCGCTCCTTCCTGAGCGTCAAGGGCAAGGGCGTCAACGCCGGCATCCAGTCGACGCTCCGCGCCGCGCCCGAGCGCTTCATGGCCTACAACAATGGCATCGTGATCGTGGCCGACGAGATGGTGCTGGGCAAGACCTCCGAGGGCGAGCAAGGCATCGCCTGGCTCAAAGGCTTGCAGATCGTCAACGGCGGGCAGACGACGGCCTCGCTCTACTTCACCAAGAAGAAGTATCCCGACACCGACCTGAGCCGGGTCCGTGTGCCCGCGAAGATCATTGTCATGAAGGCGCAGGACTCCACCAAGGAAGAGGCCTTGGTGTCGGACATCTCGCGCTACGCCAACAGCCAGAACGCCGTCCGCCAATCGGACCTCTCGGCCAACAAGCCCTTCCACGTCGAGATAGAGAAGCTCTCGCGCTCGGTCTACTGCCCGGACGGCGTCGGCCAATGGTTCTACGAGCGCGCCGCCGGCAGCTACAACACGCTGCTCTCCCGCGAGGGGAACACGCCAGCCCGCCTCAAAGCATTGAAGGACGCCATCCCCACCGCGCGGCGCGTGACCAAGACCGACTTGGCCAAATACCTCAACGCCTGGGACTGCAAGCCCGACATCGTGAGCATGGGCTCGCAAAAAAACTTCGACCGTTTCATGGCTGCGCTCTCGCCGAGCGAGGGCCAAGAGGCGCCTCTCCCTTCGGTGGCTGACTTCAAGTCGATGATCGCCAAGGCCAAGCTGTACCGCGACGCCCAAAAGCTTTTGAGGCCGATGTTCCAGGCGTTCCAGGCCAACGTCACGGCCTACACGATCTCTATCCTGTCGGAGAAACTCGGCTCGCGCATCGACTTGGGCCGCATCTGGGAGAAGCAGGCGGTGTCGCCGGAACTCATGGAGCAGATCGCGACGTGGGCCAAGGAGGTCAACGACACGCTGCACGCCACCTCTGGCGGGCGCATGGTGTCTGAGTGGGCCAAGCGTCCGGAATGCAAAGACGCGGTGATGGGCGCGAGCTACTCGGAGCCGGCCGACTGCATTCCGGAGGTCAAAGCCGTCTGATCGGGGAGCTGCGTCGCCTGGCGTATCGTGGTCCACCATGTCCGATGTCGTCAGCCCCGCCAAACGCAGTCAGATGATGTCCGGCATCAAGGGCAAAAACTCTTTGCCTGAAATACTGGTCCGCAAAGCGCTGTTCGCGATGGGGCACCGCTTCCGGCTGCATCGGCGCGACCTGCCTGGCACGCCCGACATCGCCATGCCGGGCCGCAAAATCGCGATCTTCGTGCACGGCTGCTTCTGGCACGCCCACCAGGGATGCAAATTCGCTAAGACGCCGTCGACGCGGACAGACTTCTGGACGGCCAAGTTGCAGGGCAATGTTGATCGGGACCGCCGCGCCGCCGACAAGCTCGCAGAGATGGGCTGGCGGGTGCTCAACGTCTGGGAGTGCTCCACACGCGACCCAGAGGCCGCCAAGGGCCTTTCCGAGACACTGCGGGCTTGGATCGACAGCGGCGCCACGACGGGCGAGATCAGTGCTCAGAGCTTGGCGGCGGACCGACAGCCTTGAACCGGACGGCGCGCTATAACGCGCCATCTACCTCGATAACCAAGCTGCCACAGCAACCCCTCGTCGACACCATTGCACATGAATTCAGCGAAGGCCTGCATGCCCACCTGACCGCGGAGAAGATGCAGGCGGTAGTTGAACGCAATCGAGCCGAGACGGCTCCCCGTGCGTGCCAGTCGCACGACTTCTGCGACGCTAGTATGGCCCTCTATGAGGTCTTCCTGCGGTACGGCTTGGATCCGGCAGCAGAGGGCGCCATGGATCTCTACGGCGTGCTGTGGGACTAGGCCTTGAGCCTAGCCACAGGACGCGACTTCCGAATTGCCGGCTGACCGGCGCCACGCCTGAACGTCACCGCTTGCGCGGGGAGGCCATGAAGTCGGAAATGATCTGACCAATCTGCTTGGCCAGCAGCGGCGGGACGGCATTGCCGATCTGGCCGTATTGCTCTGTCCGGTTCCCCTCAAAGAAGTAGTTGTCCGGGAAGGTCTGCAAGCGGGCCGCCTCGCGCACGGTCAGGCTGCGGCACTGGCCGGGATCTGGGTGGATGTAGTAGTGCCCGTCCTTCTTGATGTGGGCCACCACCGTCGACGACGGATGCTCGCCCATCTGGACCCGGAAGCGGTCTTTGAAGGGAATCGTCGCCTCGTCCACGTTTACATGGTCGGGCAGCAACCTGGGCGGAAAGTTGCGCAGGTCCGGAGGATACTTTTGCGTTGCAGCGAAACAAGCGGCAAACATGTAGCGATGCAGATCAGAGCGCATGTGACTACGTGTCTCATGCTGCAAGACACCGCCGAGCTTTGGATCCAGATACCAGTCCTGTAAGTGCTGAGGCATGTATCCACCAGGCGCAACCACTGCTTCAACGAACGGTGCACCGAAGGTCGTTTGCCGTTCAACTTTCTTGAAAAACTTCTCCATGGCAGTCTCAATGACACTGCGCGCCGGCACGCGCCAGCCTGCTAACGTGCTCGGAGACTCTTTCACGGCCTTGATCCACGCTTCTTTCGAATCGGGCTCTCTGGACAAGCGGCTGCGCAGCTCCGGCAGGCCGGCCAACGCAGCGCTCACGCCGACCTTCTTGGTCAGCTTGCGAAGCAGGAAGGACTCGGGATGCTCCCTGAGCACAGGCGTCGCCGCCGCCACATCAGAACGGATGCCGAACAGGATCACCCGATGCCGGCTTTGCGGGATGCCGTAGTCGTCGGCCTCGATCACGTAGTCGTTGGGATTCAACTCACCTTCAGCCTTGTGAACCACCAACGAGCGGACCTCGTAGCTCAGCCCAGCTTTAGGCGCTTTGAGGTCGGCGAGGATCTGCTCGAAGATGCGCTTGCCGGAGTTGGTTGAATTCAGCATCCCCTTGACGTTCTCCATCACGAAGACCGCTGGGGCGAACTGCTGAATGATCCGCAGGTACTCGATGTAGAGAAAGTGCTTGGCGTCGGCCTCGAATTTCTTCACGTCCTTGCCGCGCAGCCGGGCGCGGCCGGCCAGCGAGTAGGCTTGGCAAGGCGGCCCGCCGATCAGCACCCAATCAGTCTGGTTACCCAGCGCTTCCCGGATCCAGCCATCGACCTCTGTGGGCGCGATGACGCCGAGCTCCGCGCAGCGGGCTTCCTTCGCAGCATGCTCTGCGGCGGTCTTGATGTCAGGATGTGCCAGAAACTGCTCACGGCTTATATTGCCGCGAACGTAGTCGTAGTAGCACGCGGGCACCTCGCCCTTGCGGAACTTGCGGAAGACTGCTCGAAGTAGCAGGGTCCGGTGCGCGACGGGATCCTTCTCGATGGAGACCTTGACGGCAAAACGACGCGCGCCGGTCGCATCCACGACAGACGAAAACCCTTCGCACAGCCCTCCTGGTCCGGCGAACAGATCGATCACCGGAATCTCTCCGCGCTGCACCATCAATTCTGCTTTTCTTGTATCAATGGACTTCCGCCTGAGGGCACCAAACTCGGCCGCCAGAGCGGCTCTCAGCGCCCATTTTTTCGCATATCTTATCTGATCCGCCCATCGACGCGCTTCGGGCCGCGAGCTCTTGGACAAGCCGGTGGCTTGGCGCTTGAAGCTGCGAACAACTCTCTCCAACTGCGGCAGCGGCCTTTCGCGCAATTTGACGGCGCTGTTGCTGATTGACCGGTTTCGGATGTCCGCGGACCGATGCGATTGGCGAACGCGAATGGCAGCTTTTGCGAGGCGCGGTCACTCAGCGCAAAAGCCTCAAAGTCAGCAACCAGCCTGAAGCAGTCAACTGGCCCATGAATTCGCAGGATGGCAACTGGCCGATAGGGGCCAAGCATGATCGATGCTCAAGGGTGAGCTTTTACAGGGACCTAGACGGGGGAGCGTTGACGCCCGACAAGTCGCGAAACGTGATGTTCGGACATGCTCCTGCGCCAGGAGGGCCATTTAATGACAGCCAGCAGTACGTCCATCGACAGCGTTGACATACTTGACAGCGATATCGCCGTTCACCAAGGCAATGTTATTGAAGTAGGCGATGGCCTCATCTGGATCAAGCGATCCGATGGTCGAGAGGTTTCCATCCGATGGCCCGGCGCATCAGGCGCCGACTTCCGTGTCGGACACGAGATCAAGGTGGCAACGATCACACGCGATGGTGTTGAAGAAATGGCCAAGGCGCTCAACGTGACAACCAACCGCCTGTTTGCCTGCAATTCGTCCATGATTACTCGGTTGAACGACGATGAGGTACCTGGCGTGATCTCAGCAGGCATGCTCACGCTGAAAGAGTTCAACGCCATGCTTTTCATCTCGCTGTTTTTCCCCTTCCTAAGCGCGATCACTGCAATCCCGTTTCTGATGGGCCTGCCTCGCCTTGTTGGTTCTGTAAGAGGCATATTCAGGCACATACTCACCGGCATTGCCGCGTTCTTTGCCTGGGCTGCCGTCTTTGGCGGGCTGAACGCGCTTACCAACGTAGATCTCTTCGGCGGTCTTGCATTCATGGCCCCGCTACCCGGTTTGGTGGTCGCGTATGGTTTGATTTGCCAATCGATGATGTACCAGTGGGCCGAAGCTACCGACAAGGTAGACGCCAAATTGCTCACCGTTGCCGCGTAACCTGCTCAGTGCGCCCCCCCGCAGCCAAGGATGAGCTTTCCTAGGGACTGACCGAACGACAAGAAGAGGCCGTGCACCGCCCGGCCTCATGTCTTCAGTGTGCTTCCGGATCGACCATCGAAGCAGCCATCTGCACGATGCGCGCACTCGTCTTGGCGATCCACCGGCGGCGATCACACGGTCATAGATCGTGGCGCCGGTGAAGCCGGCGGCGCCTGGGATCTGGTCATGGGTCGGAATGAAGCCGTTGAGCGCTACGTAACGTGCATGGCCTTGGCCGCTCCTGAGAGATCGGCAACGGGCACCATGGCGGGGTAACCGCAGTGCGTGATGGATTTGTTGACGGCATCGAGGGCCAGCGTCGCGGTGGAGCCAGGAGCGTAGGAAGTGAGCGTGCCCGCGGGGACAAAGGGCGTGCCCGGCGCCACGGGGATACCTGGGGTGGTAGGCGCGGTGGCATCCTCATCGGCGCCACCGCCGCCGCCGCATGCGGCCAGGGCGGCAACAACAGCCAGCAGAGCAAAGCGGGAAATCAGGATGGTTTTCTTCATGTTGTATTCCTTGTGAACGTGAAAAAGTGCGTCGCTAGTTCCGGACTGAGCCGGGATTGGGCTTGCGCCCTGTTCGTTGGTGCTGAACTAGTTCCGGGTTGAGCCGGCACCAGCGCCGCATGGATCCGTGAACGGCGCAGAGGTACGAGCTATCTCCGGCTTGAGTCGGAGATAGCCGCGCTCAGCTGCGGCGGCCGTTGCGCCAGCCTTCTCTCCACCCGCGCGCGCCAGCGCGCGCAGCTCGGGGGAGGAACGAGAGGACCCAGAACAAAAACCGCCAGCCACCCGCCGTAGCCAAAAAACTGATGTGCGCAAGGGCAGCCATGTGTGCCTCCTGGATTAAGAGAGCCCTCGGCCGACGGCCGACAACTGAGCGTGCAAAACAGTGCATGCGGTAGCGTATCCAGCGAGGAAGGCACTGGGAAGCGCCTCCCTGGCTTCTGCCTCAATGGCATCGGCCAACTCCGGCAGCGAGAGCGTTGGCAACGCCAGGTCATCGATGCGCATCAGCTCCTCGGGGCTGAGCTGCGCCCGCACGCGTTGCTGCAGGTGCTGCTGCGCATCCAGCGCGAAGCGCTGGATGGCGGCAGACCCCTGGGTGTGGTGAAGGGCCTGCATCGTGTTACTCCTGCTCTTGCTGCTCGAAGAGGTCCTGGAGCTTGATGACGAGGTCCTCAAGGATCTGTTCCCCATCCCCCTCCAGCGACAGCCCCGCAACCAGGTCGCGGCGCTGGGCCTCCAAAGCATCACCCTGGAGAGACCATTCACGGAGGCCATCAAGCAGGGCGTCCAGGTCGTCGCCATCGCATTCATCGCCTTGCGCATCAATCGCGAGCCACTGCGCGGCGATCGCGGCGGTAACCTCCAGGCCGTGCTCCTCCATGAACTCACGGAAAGCCTTGAGCGTGTCGTCTGCGCGGTCACTATCAAACAGGCGGTTCCACGGCGTCATGGTGTAGAACTGCAGCCCTTCCTGGCAGTCCCTGCTGTCGGAAACGTCGAGATTGCCGTTCGTAAATTCGACGTACAGACTGCCATCGGGGTTCTTAAAAACCCCTACACCGTTCAACTGAATGAAGGCGCGAAGGGCCTCATGGCTGGCCTCTTCGAGGTCGGTTTTGAACTGCGCGAGCAGGGCCTGGGCTTGCTCTTGCGCGCGGGTTGCTGCGGTCGTTTGCTGCTCTGTCATGGTTCTCTCTCCTTCAGTTGTGGCCCCTCCGGGCCGGCGGTTCTGCTATTTCTTGCCGGAGCGCCGCTGCTCCCCCCAATCGAGAGCCCAGGCCATCACCACCGTAGCCAGACGCACCGTCACGACGTCCCGGATGTCGCCGCTTTTCCGCATTCCTTGGCAAACCTCCCAGCGGATCAGCCGCACGGCAGACAGGTCGGCCAACAGCGCCTCACGCACTTGCGCCAGGGCCTCTTCGCCAAGCCCTTCAATCGCCTCCAAGAGCTGGTCCAGGCCATGTGAATTGATCCAGGCCTTGAGCTCAGCAACGGTGGCGGTGTCCATGAAAAGGTCGTGAACAGGCGGGACCATGTAAAACACGCACCCGGCCACGCGGTCAGCTTCTGCGGGGTGGTTCGCACTGCCCTCCGTGAAGCTCAGATGAAGCCCAATGTCTTGTCGATGAAAGACCCCCAGGTTGTGGCTGCGCAGCAGCCGCTGGAATTCATCAGCCTCAGCCGTTTCGTAGAGCCAACGAAGTTCGGCCCACAGACCTGCCACCTGCGACATCACGAACAAGGTGCGGCCATCGAGCTGGCCACCCAGGTCCAGTGCGCCGGGATTGAGGTTCTTCATGTCATTTCTCCTTCAGTTGTGGCCCCTCCGGGCCGGTATTGGTATTCGGTTTTTGCCTGCCCCGCAGGGCAGGAGGGGCCTTGGTTGTGGAGCCCGAGCCGGTTCAATTTGGGTTGGCATTCCGCGTGGTTCACCTCCTTTTGATTTCCTTTGCCTCAGTCGCGTCACCGTCGCCGTGGGACACAAGGAGGGCCTGGCTGCTGGGAGGAAGGGACAGCCCGGAAGCCGCAGCCCGGAGCGAAGCGCAGGGACCGGGTGAGGACTGGGGCAAAGCCTTCACCCTGGAGCCCAGCAGCCAGGCCCTACGGTCCCCGAAGAGGCGGCGGTGACGCGACCGAGGAAAACCAAAGGGGTCAAAACCCACGCGGGGCAACGGCGCGCGCCGAGCGCCCCATGCCGCTGAAAGCGGCACGCACAACGTGCGAAGCACGGGCGCCGCAGGCGAGAGCGCGAAGCGCATAGCGGCTGCAACGCAGTCGCTGCCCCAGGGGGTGAAGGCCTTCGGGCGAGGGGGATGGTGTTACGGCACCTTCCCCCTGGTCCCCGCTCCCGCGCCAACGATTGCGCCCCTTTGGGGCGAGCGAGACCGAAGGGCTCGACCCGCCAGGGCAAAAGCGTGGTCCCGGCGGCAGCCGGGAGGCGCCCAAAATCCCCCTTCACCCACGCCCCCGCTCAAAACCGAACTGCTCGCGCTCGTACCGCTCCTGATGCTCCTTTTGCTCGCGTTCGTACCTTTCGATCGCGGCCGGATCCCCTGCCGCCAAAGCCTCGGCATGTCGCAGGAGATCCCCGCGCCGCTCCCGTTCGTGAACCTGCTCCGCATCGCGTGCCTCGGCCTGCTTCAGCATCCCGGTGAGAGCCTTGATGAACTTGGCCAGCAGCCCCAGCAACAGCTCCACCGCGCCCAACGCCCGCGATTCAGCGTCACAAGTCTCAGCCAGCTCAGTAGTGCTCTTCACGGCTCGCTTCGCGTCGTCCTGGGCGAAAAAGGCCGCACGCGCACGCGTTGCCTCGGCCCGAGCGTCACGCTCCAATCCCTCCAGGCGAGCGACCTCCTCTTCCCTCTCTTTTCCGCGCCCACCGACCAGCTCCATGGCTTTTTGCACGCTGGAGCGTTCGTCCCGGGCACGTCGCGCCAGTTCGTGGCAAGCCTCGGCATGCGCAAAACGCTCTTGCGCCTTGCTGGCCGCCATCGCCAGCGGATCTCCACGCAAACTGGCCGCATCGAACACCAAATCTCTCGGATGCCGTCCACCCCCCTCAAGGGCCAATCGGTCCTGGCGCTGCCGTTCCCTGGTGGCTTCGGCCCACTCCTGGACGGGAACCCACGAATTTGCTTCAGCCAGCAACGCGCGAAGCTCTTCGCTCGACAGCTTCTGCTGCTCTCGCGGCAAAACGCCAAGCCGAGGCCCCGAAGAGCCGGACGCCTTCTTGGCCTGCTCACTGGCCATCGCCAGGACCTTGGCCGCCGCCTCGCGGCGCGCCCCAAGGTCATGAGGGGGTACGACCAACGATTCACCTCGGGGCTGTGGCTGCTCGGCCGGAGCGGGCATCGTAGGCACCTCGCCCTGGCCAACTCCGGCAGCAGCAGCCGGACCTGTCGAAGGCGCGGGATCTGGCCGCACGTCGAGAAAATCCAAGCTATGCGCGCTCTCGGGGACCGGCGCAGACGCAGGCGCGGGCTCCTTGTGCTGCTGCGCCGCAGCAATCGGCAACCCTGTCCGCCCATCAATGATTTCCACGCCGCGTTCGGCAGCGGACGCCTGGAGCATCGCCAGGAAATGGGGCGGTTCCCCAGGAACCTGAGTCAGTGTCAGACTTGCGCCGAACCGCGCGCGAGCAGCCAAAACGAAGGCATCGACTGCCAAGGGGTCGGCTAGAGACTCACCGTGAATTTGGAACGTATCCCCGGTGTCAGAAAAAACGACTTCCTCTGAGCCCGCCTTGCAGTATTTCCAGAGGTATGTGCCCTGGTCAGCGTCGATGCAGTCGCCCCTGGTGGCGGTGAAGCCGGGAATTTCGAAGCCCTGTGGCTTCACGACGAAGAGGTGCGGCTTCGCCCCGGGCGTCGGTCGCGTAGCCTTGACGACGGCGTGGGGCTGCGCGCCCAGGCCCAAGGCAATCACGGCGCCTGCGCCTTCGGTCGGTGCCGCCAGCACTTGCCCGGCGTCTTGGATCCCGTCGGCGGTCGCCTCGGCCTGGGGCACGGCCATGCGGCGACGGCGCGCACGGTCCTGGTTCTCAGTGATCTGAGCCGCTACCATCGTCCAGCTCAGATGCCTGCCGAGCTCAGATCCCTTGATGGCGGCAATGCCGCCAGGGCCGAGATCAGAAGTCAAAGAGAAGCCAAAGATCTCGTTCTCGGCCCCACGCCGAGCGAAAGTCACCTGGCGGGCAATGCCCTGCTCTTCTAGATCGTTCTCCAAGCCCTCTTTGAACTCACTCTCGCTTGTCGCGTGCTGCATTGCCCGTTCGACAGCCGCAGCCATTTTCTCGATATTCTCTTTCGTTGCCACTCTCTTTGGTCCTTTCGATTTCGTTGATTTTTTGTCAGACATGCCGCCACTCGGCTTCTCTTTGCTTTCTCCAACTAAACGATCTTCGCGCCGCAGCGAATCAAAAGCTTTTCGACTGTCGTGCGGGCGTTTCTCCCTAGATCGTTCCTGAATCACTCCCAACTGAAATATCTCTTCTATCCTTCTGGCTGCAATCTCATTCTTTCGATACGAGCCAGAATCCAAGATTACCGAGCCATCAAACCGTATCCGGGAAAATGCAATATGGAGATGCGCGTGGTTGGTTTTTCCATCTCCCTCGGAGTGCAGATAGCAGACGAATGGCGCATCGTGTATTCCATGAGCATCAAATGCGGTTTGAACCGCTTCGATCCATTCTTCTTTGGTCTTCAGCGCCCGAGATGGGCAAATCTGCAAGTGACCCACCGCCGTATTCAGCCCGGGGCGCAGACGTCGAATTACCGCCATCTCCCTACTCAGTTCCCGAGGGGTTCGACCAAGCATGTTGGTAAAAATCGGCAGCTGAGTAATGGTGCCGTCTATATTGGCTCCGCGCTCTGACTGGTAATCCACCAATCCCCTAAATGAGCGGCCATTCGTTTTGATTTTCAGAATGCATCCATACTCAGGGTGGCGAGACTCCTCCCTAGAAAAATTCTCTTTCGCCACTAGCCAGCCATTTTTAGAATCTTTGCCCGCAACTCGTCAACGTCTTGGGCCATGGCGGAAATCACGAACTCCAGGTCTGAGCAGCGGCTGGAAATTGCCGATTCCAGAAGCCCCTGCAGGCTCGCGCTATTGAGTTGGTGCGCAATCTGATTTAGGAGGCCGGACCAGCGAGCGGTTTCTGAATAGGCCCGCATCCAATCAGGGCTTGGCGCTGCCTGGGGAACGACGGATTCCAGCAGCACTTTTCGGCTGAAGCTGGACATAGGGAGGGCCGCGCGCCGCGCGTTTTCTACAGCGGCGGCCTTCTCGGCTGGCGTCATCCAGACCGTCACATACTCACGTCGTTTTTCCGCCAGGGGCAGCGCCGAATCGTTTTTCCGAGCTCGAATTTTTTCCATCTTGCGTGCATCCATTTGGTTTTCCTGCTGCGACCGGAGGGAGTGGAAGGCCGGTTTTTCGACTGCGACCCGGAGGGAGTGGTCAGGGGTCTGGGGGCACCCCCAGCAAGCGTCGATTGCCGGTGGAACACCGGTAATCGACATGGCTTGCTCCCCACCAAATCCAATCGCACGAGACCGATTTAATGCGATACCATTTAAGCCGTCCGAACAAATGAGAACGCAAGGGGCGCGCAAACTTGTTCGGAACCAACACGGAGGTCAATATGTCCACGGATACAGCATCCGCAAAACAAATGCCGCAGCGAGTCAAGCCGCGCTTTCAAAAGAGAAACGAGCTTACTTTTTACTGGGTAAACAAGGCACTGAAGTATTCAGGCAAATCCCCCTCTGAGCTTGCCGCCGCCTTGAGTGGAATATCTACCAACCTTTTGGCAGACAGTGAGAGAATTAAATTCGAGCGCTACGCCGATATAAATAGCGATGGCTCAATGGACTTCTTGACTTTGAAGAGATTCATTGCCAAGGCAAGGGAGCATGATTTGTTGCCGCAACAATGCGGACTTCGGCATTCATCCGAATCAATCTTGGATTCTCAGGATCCCGAGCAGCTTGTTAGCGATATTAGAGACTTCGGCAGGCTATGGGAGAAAAAGAAAGCCGCATTGATAAAATCTCTTTCTGAATACATTGCATGTGTTGAAGCCAGCAATCGTCAAGAGCTAGGCGTACTGACAATTGATCAACAGTCAAGATTTCCGACAGAAGAGGGCGTTGATTTCATGGATTCGGTGCGTGAATCCGAGCTCAAGCAATTTCTGCGGTTGGTTGAGGGACATGAAATGCTGAGTCTGAATGGAATTTAGATAAAAAAGCCCACCTGATTACAGGTGGGCTTTTTCAATGCGGCGCAGTGGCGCATCAATGGCAGCTCCCGGGCCCGATGGAGACCAGCGGGGGGAGCCGCCCCGTAGAGGGCGGGGGGCCGGGGGGCCGCAGGCCTCCCGTTGGGGGTGCTTCCCCGCCCCCTCTGGGGGCCATTTCACAGGCACGAGCGAGCCGCCACGCGCGGGTTAACTCATCAACCGCTGCAAGGTGTTCCGCCAACAACCGTGCTCGCGCCTGCGGCGCTGCGCGCGCTTGAAGGCGGCTGAAATAGAAGGAACCCCGTGTTTAAATCTCCCCCCTGAATTCAGGGGGGCAGGGGCACAGCCCCGCTGGGAGGCCCTTCTCCTTGGGGAACCTTCTCCTTGGAGAACCTTAGTACGGCTAAAGCCGAGGCTCGGGAATTCCGAGGCCCGGGAAGACCGAGAGTTGGATTTTCCGACTCTCGGTCTTCCCCGGCCATCAGTCCTGGTCGGCGTCCGCGCAGCCCTCGCCGCCGCGCAAGGGCGCCTCGCGCGCCCAGGCTGCCGGCGACAAAATCACCCAACGCGTTCCCGAGAACCGTCCCCCTTCCCCGGGGATCCGTTCGAACCGCAGCGCACCCACCGCCTCTAGCTCCGCCAGTCGCGCGCGTACAGCGTCCCGACCGTCCGGCCCCATTTTCTTCAGGTGGGCCGCACACGGCGTCCAGTTCGACGGCAGGTCCCAGAGAAAGGCAAAAAGCCCGCGAGCACCCCAACTGAGGCGCGAATCCCGCAACGCGGCGCGATGAACCGGCACGGAATAGCGTTCACGCCCCTCATGAACAATTGCATCCCCGCTCATGCTGCGCCTCCTGCCGCCGCCGCACTCGCGCGGCGGAGTTGTTCAGCTTTGGAGGGGCGCCCTCGGCGGCGGGTTGTCCCCTGCTTGGGGCTGGGGCGGCTGGCGGTCTCATAGGACTGAAGCCAGGCAAGAACAGTGGCCTCAAGCCACAAGGCTTGGCCACCGCCAGGGATGCGAACTGCAGGAGGAAGCCGCGCAGGGCAGCGGCTCAGGTCTCCGCGAATCGATGCGACGGATTTGCCCAGGATGAGCGCAAGCTCCTTGGCGGTGAGGGTTTTAAACGCCACGTCAGACGGCGCAGCAGAATCAGCTGGAATTGGCATTTTGTGCAACAGAAAGGCATAGCTGCGCTTGGCGCGCGGCCATAGACCTCCTGATGCACTTTTCCCCGACGAAGGGGCGGAGAAGGCTACTTCTCCAACCAAGTGAAAACTTGGCCCTCTGTGCTACCAACTTAGCCTTCCCTCACGAGCCCACCCAGCGGAGTTGAGGATGGCGGCGTTGTTGCAGTGAGGTTCATTCTTCGTGTTGTTTTTTGGCGCCAAAAGCGCAAACACGAGTCATCGCGGCGTTGTGCTGAACGAAAGAACGGCACTGAAATCAGTGTATTGACTCAAAGCACTGTATGCAAGTCCATACAACAGGAGAAACAAACTGTTGTTTTTGCGCAACAACTTTCTCTGCAGCTTGGCACACTCTTGTCACACTGAACCACTGAAAGTGGGTGCAATTGAGTGAAAGCCCCTGCAACTCGAAACAACATAAGTTGTTGATTTACAAAGGGAAATTTGGTGCCGATTGTCGGGATTGAACTGACGACCTACCGCTTACAAGGCGGTTGCTCTACCACTGAGCTAAATCGGCGAAGGGGGTATTTTACGCGCGAACCAGCGCGCGCGAGGGCCCGGGGGGTTACTTCACGCGCTTGAGCGCTGGCCGGCCGGCACCCGCCGTGGGCGGGGGGCGGGGATCGTCGCCGTCGCTGTCCGCGCCAGGTTCGCTGGCGACCAACTGCACGACACGACCGCTTTCAGGGCTGCCCGCGTCGGACGGTGCCTCGTCCGGGCCAGGCGCCGCCTCGGGCAGCAGATCCACCGGCGGCGGGAAGGCCATGCCCTGGCCGTTCTCGCGCGCGTAGATGGCGATCACGCGGCCCACGGGCACCATGATGTCGCGCGGCTTGCCGCCGAAGCGGGCCTTGAATTCGATGTATTCATTGCCCAGCTGCAAGCCGCTGGTGGCGTCGAAGCCGACGTTGAGCACGATTTCGCCGTCGTTCACGTACTCGCGCGGCACCTGAACGGAATCGTCCACGCGCACCGCGATGTACGGCGTGAAGCCGTTGTCGGTGCACCACTCGTGCAGGGCACGGATGAGGTAGGGGCGCGTGGAGGTGGATTCCTGTTCGTTCATGGGCCGGCGTGCGTGAAGGAGGCGAAACGGCGCTTACTTGCGCATGACCTTTTCCGAGGGCGTCAGCGCCTCGATGTAGGCGGGGCGCGAGAAGATGCGCTCGGCGTACTTCAGCAGCGGCGCGGCGTTCTTGCTCAGGTCGATGCCGTAGTAGTCCAGGCGCCACAGCAGCGGCGCGATGGCCACGTCGAGCATGGAGAAGTTATCGCCCAGCATGTACTTGTTCTTCAGGAACACGGGAGCGAGCTGGGTCAGGCGGTCGCGGATGTGGGCGCGGGCCTTTTCCAGGGCTTTCTCGTTACCCTTGGTGGCGCGCGATTCCAGCGTGTTGACGTGAACGAACAGTTCCTTCTCGAAGTTGAGCAGGAACAGGCGCACGCGGGCGCGGTCCACCGGGTCGCCGGGCATGAGCTGCGGGTGGGGGAAACGCTCGTCGATGTACTCGTTGATGATGTTCGACTCGTACAGGATGAGGTCGCGCTCGACCAGGATGGGCACCTGGCCGTAGGGGTTCATCACGCTGATGTCTTCGGGCTTGTTGTAGAGGTCGACATCACGGATCTCGAAGTCCATGCCTTTCTCGAACAACACGAAACGGCAGCGGTGGGAAAAGGGGCAGGTCGTACCCGAGTAAAGCACCATCATGGCTAGAGACTCCTAAAAACCAAAAGAGTGGAACGCATGGGAGCGCCCACTCTAGAAACACAGGGCCGCGCCCTTGGGGGCGCGGCAGGGAAGGCGAGATGCCTTACTTGACGTCTTTCCAGAAAGCCGCGTTGAGCCTCCAGGCGAAGAGGGTCATGACCGCCAGGAAGATCAGCACGCCCACGCCGATGCGCACGCGGCTGTTCTGGGCCGGTTCACCCATCCACTGCAGATAGCCGACCAGATCGCCGACCGCCTTATCGTAGTCCTGCGCGCTGAGCTTGCCGGGGGCGGCCTGCTCCCAGCCCTTGAAGGCGTGGGTCTTCTCGTCGAACACGGCATGGCGGGTGCCTTGCAGTTCCCACAGGGCGTGGGGCATGCCGACGTTCGGGAACAGCAGGTTGTTCCAGCCCGTGGCCTTGGCTTCGTCGAGGTAGAAGCTGCGCAGGAAGGTGTACAGATAGTCGGCGCCCGTGCCGCCGTGGCCGGCGCGCGAGCGGGCGATCACGGTCAGGTCGGGCGGGTTGGCGCCGAACCATTCCTTGGCCTGCTTGGGATCGATGTTGGCCTTCATGGTCTCACCGATCTTGTCGGTGGTCAGCAGCAGGTTGTCCTTGATCTGCTGCTCGGTCAGGCCGATGTCCGTGAGGCGGTTGTAGCGCATGAATGCCGCCGAGTGGCAGCCCACGCAGTAGTTGACGAACAGCTTGGCGCCGTTCTGCAGGGCCGGCAGGTCGTTGGTCTTGTTGGGCGCCTTGTCCCAGGCCATGGTGCTGCCACCAGCGGCATGGGCCGCGCCAGCGGCCAGGCCCAGCGCCGCGATGAACGTGAGGATGATTTTTTTCATGGTGTTCGGCTCCAGCTCAATGCGCAGCGAAGGTGACGCGGTCGGGCACGGGCTTGGGCTCGCCCAGACGGCTCCACCACGGCATCAGCAGGAAGAAGCCAAAGTAGAACAGCGTGCCCACTTGCGAGACGCGCTCGCCGATCGGCGACGGGGGCTGCACGCCCAGGTAGGCCAGGATCACGAAGTTCACGACGAAGACGGCGTACACGTACTTGTGCCAGCTCGGACGGTAGCGGATCGACTTGACCGGGCTGCAGTCGAGCCAGGGCAGGAAGAACAGGATGATCACGGCGCCGCCCATCACCACCACGCCCCAGAACTTGGCGTCGATGGAGAGCATCAGCACCACGCCCACGGCGGCGGCCACGGCAATGGCGCCCTTGAAGACCGCAGGCATGCGGCCCTTGAGCACGCCGAACGCGGCACCCAGCACCACGCAGGCGATCAGGGCGTACATCATCTCGCTGGTGATGGCGCGCAGCATCGAGTAGAAGGGCGTGAAGTACCAGACCGGGGCGATGTGCGCCGGCGTCACCAGCGGGTCGGCCGGGATGAAGTTGTTGTACTCCAGGAAATAGCCGCCGGCCTCGGGGGCGAAGAACACCACCGCGCTGAAGGCCATCAGGAACAGGCACACGCCCAGGATGTCATGCACCGTGTAGTACGGGTGGAAGGGGATGCCGTCGAGCGGCTTGCCCTTGGCGTCCTTGGGGGCCTTGGGGCCCTTGATCTCGATGCCGTCGGGGTTGTTGGAACCCACGTCGTGCAGCGCCAGCAAGTGCGCCACCACCAGGCCCAGCAGCACCAGCGGCACGGCGATGACGTGGAAGCTGAAGAAGCGGTTCAGCGTGGCGTCGCCCACCACGTAGTCGCCACGGATCAGCAGGGCCAGGTCGGGACCGACGAAGGGAATGGCGGCGAACAGGTTCACGATCACCTGGGCACCCCAGTACGACATCTGGCCCCAGGGCAGCAGGTAGCCCATGAAGGCTTCTGCCATCAGCGCCAGGAAGATGGCGCAGCCGAAGATCCAGACCAGCTCGCGCGGCTTGCGGTAGCTGCCGTAGAGCAGGCCACGGAACATGTGCAGGTAGACGACCACGAAGAACGCGGAAGCACCGGTGGAGTGCATGTAGCGGATCAGCCAGCCCCAGGGCACGTCGCGCATGATGTACTCGACCGACTCGAAGGCCTTGGCGGCGTCGGGCTTGTAGTGCATCACGAGGAAGATGCCGGTGACGATCTGGATCACCAGCACCAGCAGGGCCAGCGAGCCGAAGATGTACCAGAAGTTGAAGTTCTTCGGTGCGTAGTACTCCGACATGTGGACGCGGTAGGCGTCGAATGCCGTGGGGAAGCGGTTTTCGAACCAGTTCGTGAGCTTGGCGCCCGCCGAAGCGTTGGGAGAGATTTCCTTGAATTCAGCCATGGCGTGGTCCTTCAGGCTTTCTTGTCGTCACCGATGAGCAGGCGCGTATCGGACAGGTACATGTGCGGAGGCACTTCGAGGTTGTCGGGCGACGGCTTGTTCTTGAACACGCGGCCGGCCAGGTCGAAGGTCGAACCATGGCAGGGGCAGAGGAAACCGCCCTTCCAGTCATCGGGCAGCGAGGGCTGGGGACCGGGGGTGTATTTTTCCGAGGGCGAGCAGCCCAGGTGCGGGCAGATGCCCACGGCCACGAGGATCTCGGGCTTGATGGAGCGGTGGCCGTTGCGCGCGTAGGGCGGTGTGAACTCGGCGGGCTTGCGCTCGGACTTGGGATCGGCGAGCTGCGCATCGATCTTGGGCAGATCGGCCAGCTGTTCGGGCGTGCGCTTGATGATCCAGACCGGCTTGCCGCGCCATTCGACGATGACACGCTCCCCCGGCTTGAGCGAGGAAATATCCACCTCGACTGCAGCACCGGCGGCCTTGGCCTTCTCCGATGGCTGGAAAGTACTCACGAAAGGAACGGCGGTTGCCACGCCGCCCACAGCGCCCGCGCAGCCGGTCGCGATCAGCCACGTCCGTTTGCTGGAGTCGATTGGAGTGTCACTCATGGGGGTCCTCGATGATCATCGCTAGGGTTGGGTCAACCATAAATTGTAGCGGAGTGAAAAGCGCCAATCCCTCCGCGCGCGCCATGGAAGCGCTTTGGCGCCTTCCGATGCACGGCACGGACAGCCGAATTGATCGATACTTGGCGCATCGTTCGTCTATCGGGAGGTATTTATGGGAATGCTGCAGGAATTCCGCGAATTCGCCGTCAAGGGCAATGTCATCGACCTGGCCGTGGGCGTGATCATCGGCGGCGCGTTCGGCAAGATCGTCGATTCGGTCGTTTCCGACCTGATCATGCCGGTCGTCGGCCTGGTGTTCGGCAAGCTCGATTTCTCCAACCTGTTCCTCGTGCTCGGCACGGCGCCCGAGGGCACGGCCATGACGCTCGATGCGCTCAAGAAGGCCGGCGTTCCGGTGTTCGCCTACGGCAGTTTCATCACCGTGGCGGTGAACTTCCTCATCCTCGCCTTCATCATTTTCATGATGATCAAGCAGATCAACCGCCTCAAGCGCGAAGCACCCGCCGAACCCGCCGCCCCGGCCGCACCGGCACCCACGCCCGAGGACATCGTGCTGCTGCGCGAGATCCGCGACAGCTTGAAGCGCTGATTCAGCCCCCTGCCAGGCGGCGTGCCATGCGCACCGCCTCCACCAGGCTCGATGCGTCGGCCACGCCTTGGCCGGCGATGTCGAAGGCGGTGCCGTGGTCCGGGCTGGTGCGCACCAGCGGCAGCCCCAGCGTGACATTCACGCCCTTGTCCACGCCCAGGTATTTCACGGGAATCAGCCCCTGGTCGTGGTACATGGCCAGCACCACGTCGAATTCACCCGGGTGCCCTGGCGTGTTGCGCGCGCGCATGAACACGGTGTCGGGCGCCAGCGGGCCGGTCACGTCGAGCCCCTGCGCGCGGGCGGCGTCGATGGCGGGCGCGATGACCTCGATCTCCTCGCGGCCGAACAGGCCGCCCTCCCCCGCGTGCGGGTTCAGCCCCGCGACGGCGATGCGCGGCGCGCGGCCCAGGCTGCGCAGGAGGGCATCGTGCGTGATGCGCAGGGTCTGAAGCACGTTGTCATGGGTCACCGCCGCGAGCGCGTCGCGCAACGCGACGTGGATGCTCACAAGCACGGTGCGCAGCTCGTCGCTGGCCAGCATCATGCGCACGGGCATGTCCTGCAAGGCCACGCCCTGGTGCGCCGCCGCCTCGGCCTGCAGCAGCTCGGTGTGGCCTGGAAAATCAACACCGGCCGCGTGCAGGGACTCCTTGTGCAGCGGCGCCGTGACCAGGCCCGCCACTTCACCGCGCAGCGCCGCGCGCGCCGCCCAGACCACGCACTGCGCCGCCGCGCGCCCGGCCTCGGCCGAAATGACGCCGAACGGCACGGGCCCCGGCAGGTCCGGGAGCTGCAGCACCGGCAGGCAGCGCGGCGGCAGGGTCAGCGCCTCATCGAGGGAGGCGATCAGGGCCACGGGCAAGGACGGCTCGCCCGGCCGCACGATGCACTGCGCGGCGCGGCGCAGCGTGGCAACGTCGCCCACGGCGAAGCAGCCGCGCAGGTCGGCCGGCGCGTCGCGGAAGGCCTTGGCCACGATTTCCGGGCCGATGCCGGCCGGATCTCCCTGGGTGATGGCGAGCAGGCGGGGGGATTGGAATGTCATTTTTGAATGAAATTGGCCCGCAGGGCTTATGTATAAAGCGCCACAAGCTATTGAATAAATAGCAAAATCAAGCCGGGTTATCGATCTCGATGAAGACATGCTCCAGCCCGTGCTGCGCCGCGACATGGGCCGCCACGGCGGGCGCTCCGTAGCGCTCGGTGGCATGGTGGCCCGCAGCGATGAAGGCCACGCCGGTCTCGCGCGCCAGATGTGCCTGGGGTTCGGAGATTTCCCCGGTGATGAAGGCATCGGCCCCGGCCGCGATGGCCGCCTCGAAATAGCCTTGCGCGCCGCCACTGCACCAGGCCACGCGCGCGATGGGCCGGTCCACGGCAGGCTGCACCAGCGTGGCGGCGCGCCCCAGCACCCGCTCCACATGGCGCGCCAACGCCTGGGCGCCGTCGTAGCGCACGCCGGCCACGCAGCCCAGGTCTTGCTCGCCAAAGCGCGCATCGGCCGCCCAGCCCAGCTCCTGGCCCAGGCGGGCGTTGTTGCCCAGCTCGGGGTGGGCATCGAGCGGCAGGTGGTAGGCAAACAGGTTGATGTCGTGGGCCAGCAGCCGCTGCAGGCGCTGCTTCATCCAGCCGGTGACGCGGCCGTCCTGGCCGCGCCAGAACAGGCCGTGGTGCACGAAGAGGGCGTCGGCCCGCTCCGCGATGGCCGCGTCGATCAGCGCCTGGCTCGCGGTCACGCCGCTGACGATGCGGCCGATTTCGTTCTTGCCCTCGACCTGCAGGCCGTTGGGGCCGTAGTCCTTGAAGCGCTCGGGTTGCAGCAGCGCGTCGAACGCCTGCCGCAGGGTGTCACGGGAAATGCTCATCCGCCTATTGTCCTGCGGGCGGGGCCGCATTGCTTGCGCGACAATAGCCGTTCGCTTCTATCCGCCCAATTCCATGAAACGCATCTGGCTGCTGTTTTCGCAAACCGTGACGGTGCTGGTCGCGGCCTATTTCGTCGTGGCCACGCTCCAGCCCGACTGGCTCCACCGGGGCGCCACGCGCTCGGGGGCCGGCATCGCGCTCATCCAGGCACCGCCCGGCAACCCGGATCTGCCCGCGCCGGGCAGCCTGAGCGCGGCGGCGCGCAAGGCCGCGCCCGCCGTGGTGAGCATCAACACCAGCAAGGCCCCGGTGCGCGACCCGCGCAGCAACGACCCCTGGTTCCAGTTCTTCTTCGGCGACCAGGGCAACCAGCCGCAGGCAGGCCTGGGCAGCGGCGTCATCATCAGCACCGACGGCTATATCCTGACCAACAACCATGTGGTCGAGGGCGCCGACGAAATCGACATCACGCTGTCCGACAGCCGCCGCGCCCGCGCCCAGGTCATCGGCACCGATCCCGAGACCGACCTGGCCATCCTGAAGATCCAGCTCGACAAGTTGCCGGTCATCGTGCTGGGCGACTCCGATACCCTGTCCGTGGGCGATCAGGTGCTGGCCATCGGCAACCCCTTCGGCGTGGGCCAGACGGTCACCAGCGGCATCGTCAGCGCACTGGGGCGCAGCCAACTGGGCATCAACACTTTCGAGAACTTCATCCAGACCGACGCCGCCATCAACCCCGGCAATTCCGGTGGCGCGCTGGTGGACGTGAACGGCAATCTGCTGGGCATCAACACCGCCATCTACTCGCGCTCGGGCGGCAGCATGGGCATCGGCTTCGCCATCCCCGTGTCCACCGCCAAGATGGTGCTCGACGGCATCGTGCGCGACGGCCAGGTGACGCGCGGCTGGATCGGCGTGGAACCCAGCGAACTCTCGCCCGAGCTGGCCGAGACTTTTGGCGTGAAGGCCACCGAGGGCGTGATCATCACCGGCGTGCTGCAGGCCGGCCCCGCCGCCCAGGGCGGCCTGCGCCCCGGTGACGTGATCGTGCGCGTGGCAGGCAAGGAAACGGCCAGCGTGCCCGCCCTGCTCTCCAGCGTGGCCGCGCTCAAACCCGGAGAAAAGGCGGTCTTCCAGGTGCGGCGCGGCGACCGCTTGCTGGAGGTGGACGTCATACCCGGCGTGCGCCCGCGCCCGCAGCGCGTACCGCAGCGCTGACGGCACAAGGCCCGCGCGCGGCGGGCCTTGCAATGGAGAGACAGGCTTACCGAGGAGACGTTTCCTCGGCGGGCTCAGGCGCTTTGGTGTGCTTGATGAAGATCTGGGCGGCCCAGATGCCCAGTTCGTAGAGCAGGCACATGGGAATGGCCAGCGCCAACTGGGACACCACGTCGGGCGGCGTCACCACCGCGGCGATGATGAAGGCCACCACGATGAAATAGCCTCGGAAATCCTTGAGTTTCTGCACGCTCACCAGGCCCAGGCGCGCCAAAACGATGACCACGATGGGCACCTCGAAGGCCAGGCCGAAGGCGATGAACATGGTCAGCACGAAGCTCAGGTAGGCCTCGATGTCGGGCGCGGCGGTGATGCTCTTGGGTGCGAAGCTCTGGATGAAGCTGAACACCTGGCCGAACACGAAGAAGTAGCAAAAGGCCACGCCCACGAAGAACAGCAGCGTGCTCGACACCACGAGCGGCAGCACCAGGCGCTTCTCATGCGCGTACAGGCCCGGCGCGATGAAGCCCCAGACCTGCCAGAGCACGAAGGGCAGCGCCAGCAGGAAGGCGGACATCAGCAGGATCTTGAGCGGCACCATGAAGGGCGAGATCACCGAGGTGGCGATCAGCGTGGCTCCCTTGGGCAGGTGGGCCACCAGGGGCGCCGCGAGCAGGTCATACAGCGGGCCGGGGCCGGGGAAAAAGAACAGCAGCGCGGCGGCGATGCCGACGGCGATGGCCGCCTTGACCAGGCGGTCGCGCAACTCCATGAGGTGCTGCACGAACGGCTGCTCGGTACCGGCCAGCTCGTCTTCTTTGTTGGGGGTTTCGGACATGTCGGAAATTTGCGGACTTCACGCCCGGCCATGCGGCGCCAGGCGCCGCTGCATCATTGGAATTTCTGTGGCCGGTAGCGCGCCACGCGCGCCGCGCCCGACAGGGCCTTGGTGCGCACACCATTGCGGGATTTGTACCACTGCGGCGTGGCCCCGCGCTTGAGGCGCCAGTTCTTGCCGGGATTGCGGTAGGCGGGCACCACCGACAGGCTGTCCTCGATGGCCGCGCTGGCCTCGCCCGTGGCCTCGGCCCAATCCTTCTCGAAGTCGCTCGCGGCGGTCTGCACCGATTGCTCGACGTCGCGTGCCGCGTTCTCCACCGTTTCCTTCATCTTCTTGAGCTCGTCGAGCTCCATGGAACGGTTGACCTCGGATTTGACGTCCGCCACATAGCGCTGCGCCTTGCCCAGCAAGGTGCCGATGGTGCGTGCCACGCGCGGCAGCTTCTCGGGGCCGATGACGACAAGCGCCACGGCGCCGATCAGCGCCATCTTGGACAGGCCAATATCGATCATGCGTTCACGCGCTCAGCGAAGTCAGCTTTTCTGCTTGGCTTCGACGTCGATGGTGGTCTTCTCGGCCGAGGCATTGCCCGTCACCTGGCCGGCCGGCGGCGTGGGGGGCGTTGCGGCCTCGCTGGCCGCGCCGTCCTTCATGCCGTCCTTGAAACCCTTGACGGCACCACCGAGGTCGGAACCGATGTTCTTGAGCTTCTTGGTGCCAAACACCAGGACGACGATCAGCAGCACGACGAGCCAGTGCCAAATGGAAAAAGAGCCCATGAAATATCTCCTAACGAATTCGGTCCATTTTAGACGGGGCGCGTGACGGAACTGTCATTGACCTTGCAGCCAACGTCAGCCCTTGAGCCAGGGGCGCGGACCGCCGATGACGTGGACATGCAGGTGATGGATCTCCTGCCCGCCCTCCAGCCCGGTGTTCACCACGATGCGGTAGCCGCCCTCGGGATAGGGATTGCAGCCCTGCTCCAGCGCCAGGCGCGGCGCCAGGGCCATCATGCGGCCCAGCAGGCCGGCATGCTCGGGCTGCACCTGGGCCATGGAGGGAATGTGCAGCTTGGGCACCATGAGGAAATGCACCGGTGCCCAGGGATGGATGTCGTGGAAGGCGAAGAGTTCCTCGTCTTCGTACACCTTGCGGGAGGGAATCTGGCCCGCGATGATTTTGCAGAAGAGGCAGTTCGGATCGTGCATGGTCGAATGGAAAGGCGGCAGATGATCGGAAAAGGGTCATGCATTGTGCGCGAGGTTCAGGCTCGCGCGCACGCCCACGTCCTGCCGGTGCGCGGCCAGCCATGCCTGCCCCGCCGTGCGGCCCAGGGCGAAGAGCTGGCGCAGGAAGGCCTGATCGGCGCGCGCCTTGCTGGCGAACCCCAGGCCGGCCAGAGGCGAGCCCCCGTCGATGCGGTGCATGCGCACATCCTTGTAGCGGCGCGGGTCGAGCCGCCCCTCGGCCAGCAGCCGGCGCACGAACTCGATGGCGCGCAGCTCGGCCAGCAGGCTGGCATTGAAGGTCACCTCGTTCATGCGGTCCATGATCTCGGGCACGGTGTCGGGCACGCCGAGGTGCTCGATGGGGTTGATCTGCACCAGCAGGATGTCGCTGCACCCGGTCTGGTAGATCAGCGGGTGCAGGGCCGGGTTGCCCGAGAAACCGCCGTCCCAGTACAGCTCGCCCTCGATCTCGACGGCCTTGAACAGCATTGGCAGGCAGGCCGAGGCCATCACCGCGTCGGCCGACAGGCGCGGGCCGGCAAAAATCTCGCCACGCCCGGTGCGCACATTGGTGGCGCAGACGAACACCTGCGGCACGGCCTGGCGCACCGAGCACAACAGGTCGAAGTCCACCACCCGCTCCAGCAACCGGCGCAGGGGGTTGATGTCGAGGGGATTGGCCTGCGCGGGCGCCAGCCACTGCGTCATGAGCTGCAGCGCCGGAAAGGCCTGCGTGAGCGGCGCGCCCCAGGACAGGCTGCCCATGGCACCCACCCCCTCCCACAGCCGCGCGAGGGTGGCGCGCGCGAGGTCTGCTCCGGCCCGGCGCGCCTCGACCGGGTCCGCGTGCTCGCGGGCCGCCTGGGCGAAGCCATGCGCCATGGCCACGGCATTCATGGCGCCCGCGCTGGTGCCGCTGATGCCCTCGAAATCGAAGCCGCCGTCCTCCAGCAGGGCATCGAGCACGCCCCAGGTGAACGCGCCATGCGAGCCGCCCCCTTGCAGCGCCAGGTTCAGGCGCGGCAGCGGCCGCCCGGACTCAGGCATTGATGGCCCGATCCTGGTTCATGGTCACCATGCCGCGCACGATGCGGTAGAGGAACCAGATCGAGATCAGGCCCCAGGCGATCCAGCCCGGCAACAGGAACAGAAACCACAGGGGCGCCGTCAGCACGTACAGCACCCCGGCCCACAGCACGGTGCGGATGCGCCAGGCATAGTGGCTGGCCTGCCAGGTGCCTTCGGCGTCGCCCTTCTTCACCAGGTCGATCACCAGGGCAACGATGAGCAGCGCGGCCCCCGGCTGCGCTCCCGGGACCACCGCACCCACCGCCACGATCAAGTGCAGCAGGTAGCTGACCCAGCCCCAGGCCTTGAGGCCCTCGGCGCGCTCCGCGCGGGTCTGGACGTCGATGATGTCGTCGTTCATGGGGCGTCTCCTTCCTGGCGTGGATCGTGCCGGCGTTCGTTACTTGCGCGCGGCCTTCTCCGCGATGCCGCTGGTGCCTTCGCGGCGCTCCAGCTCGGCCAGCACGTCGGCCGGACCCAGGCCGTAGTGCGCCAGCGCGATCAGGGAATGGAACCACAGATCGGCCACCTCGTAAACCAGCTTGGCCGGGTCGGCGCCATGGTCCACGTCCTTGGCGGACATCACCACCTCGGTGGCTTCCTCGCCGATCTTCTTCAGGAAGGCGTCCGGACCCTTGTGCAGCAGGCGCGCCACATAGCTGGTCTCGGGGTCGCCGCCCTGGGCGGCCTTGCGGCTCTCGATGGTGGCGGCCACGCGGGCCAGGGTGTCGGAGCTTGTCATGGGGATCATTTGTAGATGGTTTGGGGGTCTTTCAAGACCGGATCGGCCGGCTGCCAGACACCATCCCGCAGCACGCTGTAGAAGCAGCTGTGGCGACCGGTATGGCAGGCGATGCCGGGATCGTGGCCCAGCTGGGTGACCTTGAGCAGCAGCACGTCGTTGTCGCAGTCGATGCGGATCTCGTGCACGGTCTGCACATGGCCCGATTCCTCGCCCTTGAACCAGAGCTTGCCGCGCGAGCGGCTGAAATACACCGCCCGCCCCAGCTCGGCGGTTTTCTGGAGCGCCTCGCGGTCCATCCAGGCGAACATCAGCACGTCGCCCGTGTCTTTTTCCTGCGCGATCACGGGCACCAGGCCCTGCGCGTCCCATTTCACTTCGTTGAGCCAGTTCATGGGGCCCATTGTCGGTGATTTGGGCGGGGCCCCGGCCCCGCACCGGCCTCAGCGCACCTGCGGTACGAACGAGCGCGCCGCCTGCACCGCCCCGGCGCCCATGGCCGCGCCGAAACGCTTGGCCAGGCGCTCGGCGACATTCTCGCGGCGCGTGTAATCAATGATTTCCTCGGCCTTGATGACCTCGCGGGCCACGAAGTCCAGGCTGCCGAGCTGGTCGGCCAGGCCCAGCTCGACGGCCTGCTGCCCCGTCCAGAACAGGCCGCTGAAGGTTTCCTGCGTGGCCTTGAGCCGCTCGCCCCGGCCTTCCTTGACGACCGTGATGAATTGCTGGTGGATCTGGTCGAGCATGGTCTGGGCGAAGGCGCGCTGCTTCTCGGTCTGCGGACTGAACGGGTCGAGGAAGCCCTTGTTCTCGCCCGCCGTGAGCAGGCGGCGCTCGACGCCCAGCTTTTCCATGGTGCCGGTGAAGCCGAAACCGTCCATCAGCACGCCGATGCTGCCCACGATGCTGGCCTTGTCCACGTAGATGTCGTCGGCCGCGGCGGCGATGTAGTAGGCCGCCGAGGCGCAGGTTTCCTCGACCACGGCGTAGACCGGCTTGCCGTGCTTGGCCTTGAGGCGGCGCACCTCGTCGTTGATGATGCCGGCCTGCACCGGGCTGCCGCCGGGCGAATCGATGAGCAGCACCACGCCGCGCGAGCCTTCGTCCTCGAAGGCACTGCGCATGGCCGCCACCACGTTGTCGGCGCTGGCGTCGGTGCCCGCGGCGATCTCGCCCTTGATGTCCACCACGGCCGTGTGCGGCGCGCTCTTGCTCGCGGTGGCCGCCATCTCGCGCGACATCACGACCCAGGCCACGATGACGAAGAACACCAGCCAGCACAACCGCGTGAAGGTGCGCCAGCGGCGCGCGGCGCGCTGCTCGTTCAGCGCGGCGAAGGCCAGTTTCTCCAGCACACCGCGCTCCCAGCCGGGGGCTCCGGGCGCCGGCTCTTTCGCTCCTGTATTAGGAGCTGCTTGCGCCCACAGATCGGGCGTTGCAGATGGTTTTTGCTCAGATCCGCCGGAAGGGAACTGGTTCGGCTCGGTCATGTCAGAACTCGATGGGCTGGAGGTGGTTCGCAGTATGCCAGTGGACCATGCCATCGCGTTCGGTGAGGGCGATCTTCACCAGGCCGCCCCGGCAGGGGCCGGCCACGCAGGTGCCGGTGTCGGGCGCGTAGGTGGCGCCGTGGGTGGCGCACATCAGCCAGCGGCCGCTGTCGTCGAAGAAGCGGTTCTCCTGGTAGTCCATTTCCATGGGCACATGGGCGCAGCGGTTGAGGTAGGCGTGCGCCCGGCCCTGGAAGCGGATGGCGAAGGCGCGGCAGGTCTGGCCGGCATAGACCACGTCGAAGGGCACGGCGAGACCACCGTCCCGCAGGTCGGTGCTGGCGCACAGGGGAATGGCTTGGGAGAGATCGGTCGTCATCGGGGAATCGTCAGGCTTCACGCATGAGCCAGCCATGCAGGTCGGCCACGGAATGCGCCACGTGCAGAGGGCCGAGCGCGGCGAAGGCATCTGGCTCGTGGGCACCATAGCTCACGCCCACGCTGGCGCAGCCGGCGTTGAGCGCCATCTGCAGGTCGTGCGTGGTGTCGCCCACCATCAGCACGCGCTCGGGCGGCACGTCGAATTCCGCCATCAGCTCCTGCAGCATCAGCGGGTGGGGCTTGCCGGCCGTCTCGTCGGCGGTGCGCGAGCCGTCGAACACGCCGCGCAGGCTCACGCTGTGCAGCGCTTCGTCCAGGCCGCGCCGGCTCTTGCCGGTGGCCACGGCGAGCAGGTGGCCGCGCTCGCGCAGCCCGGCCAGCAGCGGCAGCACGCCGTCGAACAGGCTCAGGTCGTCCTGGTGGCGCGCGTAGTGGTAGCGGTAGCGCAGGTTGAGTTCGGGGTATTTTTCCGGCGGCACGTCGGGCGCGGCATGCGCCAGGGCCTGGGTCAGCGCCATGCCGATCACGTAGGCGGCATCCTGGTGGCTGGGCACGGTGCCGCCCACGTCGCGCACGGCCTCCTGGATGCTGCGCACGATGATGGCGGTGGAATCGAACAGCGTGCCATCCCAGTCGAAAGCGACCAGGTCAAAGCGGCGAGAGCGGTGGACAGGGTTCATGGGGCGGGCGGCGCAAAAGGGGCCAAGTCGGGCGGCAGGGGCGCGAGCAACGCGATGCGCTCGCCGCTGGCGGGGTGGTTGAACTGCAGGCGCCAGGCATGCAGGAACATGCGCTTGAGCCCCTGCTTGTGCAGGCGGCGGTTGAGGTCAAAATCGCCGTATTTCTCGTCGCCGGCGATGGGATGGCCCTGGCTGGCCAGGTGCACGCGGATCTGGTGCGTGCGCCCGGTCTTGATGGTGACTTCGAGCAGCGAGAACGCCGGCAGCCCCTCGTCCGGCCGCGCCTCCATGGTGGAGCGCACCTTGACCAGGGTGATGGAACGCATGCCGTCGGGGTCGTCCGGGGTGGTGACGCGCACGCGGCGCTCGCCGTCCGCCTGCAAATACTTGTGCAGCGGCGAGTCGATCACCTTCTTGTTGGCGGGCCAGGCGCCGATGACGAGCGCCAGGTAGGTCTTGCCGGTCTCGCGCTCGCGGAACTGGTCCTGCAGGTGCGTGAGCGCGCTGCGTTTCTTGGCAACGAGCAGGATGCCCGAGGTCTCGCGGTCGAGCCGGTGCACCAGTTCCAGGAATTTCGCCTGCGGCCGCGCCTGGCGCAGTTGTTCGATCACGCCAAAACTGACGCCGCTACCGCCGTGCACGGCCGTGCCGGCGGGCTTGTCGATGGCGATGAGGTGCTCATCCTCCAGCAGCAGGGGGAATTCGCGCGCGGGCGCGGGGCGCTCGGCCTTCTCGGCGATCTTGTCGGACACGCGCACCGGCGGCAGACGCACCTGGTCGCCTTCCTGCACACGCGTGTCGGCACTGGCCCGGCCCTTGTTGATGCGCACCTCGCCACTGCGGATGATGCGGTAGACATGGGTCTTGGGCACGCCCTTGAGATGGCGCAGCAGGAAGTTGTCCAGCCGCTGGCCCGCCGAATCGGCGTCGACGCCGATCAGGCGCGCGGCGGGAGCCCCGCTGGCGGCCGGGGGTACGGGATGACCGGGGCGGTGCGAAGCCGGTTTGGCCCCTATAATGTGTTTCACCTGCGCAGTGTTTTGTAAGTGGTTGATTCGTCTGGAGTTTAGTCCACACGGCCATTTCCCCGCGCGCAGGCAGGTCGATGCCGGCGGGCGTCGTGCATGCAGATGACAGGCCAGTTGCCTGCCATGGCCTGCGCGCCGCACGGGTGGCTGACTCATTGGAACACTGATACGGAATACCCCCATCTGGCAGGCGACCCTACCCGGGCCCCGGCTGCCAGCGGATCAAAGCGAACATGTTGGCACTGGTGATGATGTTTCAATCCCTCTGGCGGTGGCGTCTGCCCCTGCCATGGGCATTGAATCGCACGGCAGCGCCCATCCCGCCTGCGCAGAAAGCTATTTATTTCATAGCGCATCTGCACATCCCCAGGCTCGCCCCCATCCACGCGCCCCCGCCACCACCCGCGCTGCGAAAAGCCGCGCGGGGCGTGCTGGCATAAGCGGCAATTCCCTTCGTTCCAGAGCGTCAGTCCAGGCATCGTTGGCTCCAGCAGAGCCTGTTTGTGTTTGGATCACGGGTCCGCAGCGCGGCGGCATGACTGTTGCCGCGCCGCCCTCCCGCGTACAAGAAGAAGGAATCGCATCATGAAGCGGATGCTCATCAACGCCACGCAAGCCGAAGAACGGCGCCTGGCCATCGTCGACGGACAGAAGCTCCTCGACTACGAAATCGAGATCGAAGGGCGCGAGCAGCGCAAGGGCAACATCTACAAGGCGGTCGTCACCCGCGTCGAGCCTTCGCTGGAGGCCTGCTTCGTCGACTACGGCGAGGACCGCCACGGCTTCCTGCCCTTCAAGGAAATCGCGCGCCAGTATTTCGCCCCCGGCGTCTCGCCCAGCCAGGCGCGCATCAACGACGTCATCAAGGAAGGCCAGGAGCTGCTGGTCCAGGTCGAGAAGGAAGAGCGCGGCAACAAGGGCGCGGCCCTGACCACCTTCATCAGCCTGGCCGGCCGCTACGTGGTGCTGATGCCCAACAACCCGCGCGGCGGCGGTGTCTCGCGCCGCATCGAGGGCGAGGACCGCGCCGAGCTGAAGGAGGCGATGGACCAGTTGGAGTACCCCAACGGCATGTCCATCATCGCGCGCACCGCCGGCATCGGCCGCAGCGCCCCCGAGCTGCAGTGGGACCTGAACTACCTGCTCAAGCTCTGGAACGCCATCGACGGCGCCGCCAAGGGCGGCAAGGGCGCTTTCCTGATCTACCAGGAATCGAGCCTGGTGATCCGCGCCATCCGCGACTACTTCAACAACGACATCGGTGACATCCTTATCGACACCGACGACATCTACGAGCAGGCGCACCAGTTCATGGCGCACGTCATGCCCGAGCATGCCGGCAAGGTCAAGCGCTACCGCGACGACGCGGCCCTGTTCAGCCGCTTCCAGATCGAGCACCAGATCGAATCCGCCTACGCCCGCACCGTGAGCCTGCCGTCCGGCGGCGCCATCGTGATCGACCACACCGAGGCACTGGTGTCCGTGGACGTGAACTCGGCCCGCGCCATCAAGGGCGGCGACATCGAGGAAACCGCCACCCGCACCAACCTGGAAGCCGCCGACGAAGTGGCGCGCCAGATGCGCCTGCGCGACCTGGGCGGCCTGATCGTGATCGACTTCATCGACATGGAAGAGTCGAAGAACCGCCGCGAAGTGGAAAACCGCCTGCGCGACGCGCTGCGCCAGGACCGCGCCCGCGTGCAGTTCGGCACCATCTCCAAGTTCGGTCTCATGGAAATGAGCCGCCAGCGCCTCAAGCCCGCGCTGAGCGAAGGCTCGTCCATCCCCTGCCCGCGCTGCGGCGGCGCCGGCCACATCCGCGACACGGAAAGCTCCGCGCTGCAGATCCTGCGCATCATCCAGGAAGAGTCCATGAAGGACAACACCGCCGCCGTGCACTGCCAGGTGCCGGTGGAAGTGGCCTCCTTCCTGCTCAACGAGAAGCGCACCGAGATCGCCAAGATCGAACTCAAGCAGCGCGTGGCCGTGCTGATGGTGCCCAACAAGACGCTGGAAACCCCCAACTACCGCCTGGAACGCCTCAAGCACGACGACCCACGCCTGGACCACCTGGACGCCAGCTACAAGCTCGCCGAGGAGTTCGAGGACCCGACCTCCGTCACGCGCCGCTCGCAGGAGCCCACCAACAAGCAGACGCCCGTGATCAAGGGCGTGCTGCCCGACGCGCCCGCTCCCCAGGCACCGGTCCGTGCCGAAGAGCCGGCCCGCGCGCCGCGCAGCCCGCAAAAGCCCGCCGCGCAGCCCCAGGCCGCTCGCCCGGCCACGCCCGCTCCCCAGGCCGCTGCGCCCCAGGAGCAGGGCTTCTTCGGCTGGATCAAGAGCCTGTTCGGCATGGGCGAGGCGCCTGCCGCCGTGCCCGCCCCGGCCGCGGCACCCACGGCGGAAACACCGGCCCGCGAACCGCGCCGCGACGGACGCAGCGGCGAAGGCCGAGGCCGTCGTGGCGAACGCGGTGAGCGTGGTGAGCGTGGTGAGCGTGGCGAACGCAATGGCGAACGCAGCGCCCCCCGTGGCGAAGGCAACGGCAACGGCGAAGGCCGAGGCCGCCGTGGCGAGCGCGGCGAGCGCCCCGCCGAGGCGCGCAACCCGGAAAACCGCCCGCCGCGCGAGAACCGTGAAGGGCGCGAAGGCGGCCGGGGCCGCCGCGACGGCGCCGAGGCCCGCCCGGCCGCCGAGCAACAACCCCTGCAAAGCACGGCCCAGACCGGGGAAGCCGTCGTGGTGGTGCAAGCCGGCACCGAAGCCTCCGTGGAAGCCCGCAACGAAGCCCGTGGCGAACGCGCGCCGCGCGGCGGCCGGCGTGAGCGCGGCCCGCGCGGCGAAGGCCGCGAGCGCCAGCCCCGCGCCCCGGAAGGCCAGGCCGCAGACTTCGCCGACACGGCCCCCCTGGCCTCGCTACCCGACCTGGACCTGACCGGCAATGAAACGGCCCCGGGCGCCCCCGCCGCCGAAGGCGAGGAGCGCCGTGAGCGCCGTTCGCGCGACCGTTACGGCCGCGACCGCCAGCGTGGCGAACGCGGCGAACGCCAGGAGCGGAGCGAGCAGCGCCAGGAGGCCCCGGCCGAAGGCGCCCTGCTCGACTTCAACCTCGAAGGCGCCGCCGCCGAGCCCGTGGTCACCCAGGAGTCGCCGCGCCGCAGCTACTTCAACGCGCCCGCCGCGGCCCCGGCGGCCATGGCACCGGCTACCCCCGAGCCAGCGCCCGAGCGCGCCGAGCCCGTGGCCGCCGCGCCTGCCGCCGTAGCCCCCCCGACCCCGGCCCCCGTGGCGGCGGCTCCCGCAGCGGCGGACACCGGCAACGGCGCCATGCCCGCGGTGCGCCCCTACGCGCTGCCGGTCGAGGAAATGCAGCAGATCGCCCAGGGCTCCGGCCTGCAGTGGGTGCTATCGGACGCCGGCAAGGTGGCCGCCGTGCAGGCCGCCATCGCCGCCGAGCCGCGCCCGGTGCGCGTGCCGCGCGAGCGCCCGCCCGCCGTGGTGCTCGACGACGGCCCGCTGGTGCTGGTGGAAACCCGCCGCGACCTGCGCGACATGCAGCTGCCCTTCGAGCAGGCCCCCAACGCCTGACCCCGCCCGTGCAGGAGACGCCCACGGGGCGTCCCTGTCCGAAGTCCACTGGCCCCATCCGGGGCCAGTCCTTTTTCAGCCCCCGCCCATGCTGATCCTGCTGTCGCCCGCCAAGTCCCTGGACTACGACACCCCCCTGCCCCCGAACCTGGCGCACAGCGCGCCGTTGTTCGGTGCCCAGTCGGCGCAACTGATCGAGGTGCTGCGCCAGAAGTCGCCGCAGGACATCGCATCGCTGATGAAGATCAGCGACCCGCTGGCCGCGCTCAACGTGGCGCGCTACGCGGCCTGGACACCCGAATGCAGCGCCCGCAACGCGCGCCAGGCCCTGCTGGCCTTCAACGGCGATGTGTACGAAGGGCTCGATGCCCGCACGCTCGATAGCGCCGACCTCGGCTGGGCGCAGCAGCACCTGGCCATCCTCAGCGGCCTCTACGGCGTGCTGCGCCCGCTCGACTGGATGCAGCCCTACCGGTTGGAAATGGGCACGCGCCTGGCCACGCCGGCAGGCAGCACGCTCTACCAATTCTGGGGACCACGCATCGCCCAGCACCTCAACACCCGCCTGCAGGGCGAGACCGCCCCCCTGGTGCTCAACCTCGCGTCGCAGGAATACTTCAAGTCGGTGGACCGCAAGGTGCTGCGTGCCCGCGTGGTCGAATGCGTGTTCGAGGACTGGAGCAGCGGTCGTTACAAGATCGTGAGCTTCCACGCCAAGCGCGCGCGCGGCCTGATGGCGCGCCACGCCATCGTGCGGCGCGCCACCACGCCCGGCCAGCTCGAAGACTTCGATGCCGAGGGCTACGCCTTCGCGCCCGCCGTCTCGGGGCCGGACCGTCTGGTGTTCCGCCGCCAGGCGCGATGACCAGGCCGGCACTGCCGGGCGACTTTGGTCTAATGACAGGCTGACGAGGCCCCCGCCATGACCGACCAGAGTCCCCCCTTCCCCACCGCGTTTCCCCGCCCCGGCCCCGTGCTGCGGGACGCGCCCACGCAGATCGACGCGGGCGACCGCCAGGTCGAGGTGCTGCTGTCGCTGCGCGACCCGCGCCTCGTGCTGCTGGGCAACCTGCTCTCGCCCGAGGAATGCGCGGCGCTGATCGAGGCCGCGCAGCCGCGCATGGAGCGCTCGCTCACCGTGCACACGCGTACCGGCGGCGAGGAGCTCAATGTGCACCGCACCAGCGACGGCATGTTCTTCGAGCGCGGCGAAAGCGCGCTGCTGCGCACCATCGAGGCCCGCCTGGAGCGGCTGCTGCACTGGCCCGCCGGGAACTGCGAGCCCCTGCAGGTGCTGCACTACCGGCCCGGCGCGCAGTATGAACCGCACTACGATTATTTCGACCCGGCGGAGCCCGGCACGCCCAGCATCCTGCAGCGCGGCGGCCAGCGCCTGGCCACGCTGGTGATGTACCTGAACACCCCCGGACAGGGCGGCGGCACCGTCTTCCCCGACCTCGGTCTGGAAGTGGCGCCCCGGCAGGGCAATGCGGTCTTTTTCCGCTACGACCGGCCCCACCCCAGCACCCGCACCCTGCACGGCGGCGCGCCCGTGCTGGCAGGCGAAAAATGGGTGGCCACGCAGTGGATGCGCGAGCGGCATTTTGAATAAAACAAGGCTCTGGCGCCCGTCCATCAAGCGCCAGCAGCTATATTTTAGATAGCAAAACCATGAACCAGCCCGAACAGTCCCAACTGGGCAAGGCCTCCGCCTACACCGACCGGTACGACGCCTCGCTCCTGTTCCCCATCCCGCGCGCCACCAAGCGCGCCGAGATCGGCATCGAGGCCACGCCGCCCTTCCTGGGCGCCGATCTGTGGACGGCGTTCGAGCTGTCCTGGCTCAACGAGCGCGGCAAGCCGCAGGTGGCGCTGGCGCACATCACCGTGCCCTGCGAGACGCCGAACATCGTCGAGAGCAAATCGTTCAAGCTCTACCTCAACAGCTTCAACAGCACGCGCTTCGCCAGCGCGCAGGACGTGCAGGCGCGCATCCGCGCCGACATCAGCGAAGCCGCATGGCGCGGCGCCGAGCACCCGGGCACCGTGGGCGTGCGGCTGACCCTGCCCGAGCAGTTCGACCGCGAGCCGGTGCACGAGCTCGACGGCCTGAGCCTCGACCGCCTGGACATCGAATGCACCCAGTACCAGCCCGCGCCGGAACTGCTGCGCGCGCATTTCGACGAAGCGCCGGTCAGCGAGGTGCTGGTGAGCCACCTGCTCAAGAGCAACTGCCTGGTGACCGGCCAGCCCGACTGGGGCAGCCTGCGCATCGCCTACAGCGGACCGCAGATCGACCAGGAAGGGCTGCTGCAGTACATCGTGAGCTTCCGCGACCACAACGAATTCCACGAGCAGTGCGTCGAGCGCATCTTCATGGACCTGTGGACGCGCTGCAAGCCCATCAAGCTGGAGGTGTACGCGCGCTACACGCGCCGGGGCGGCCTGGACATCAACCCCTGGCGCACCAGCCACCCGCAGCAGCTGCCGCTCAACACCCGCACGGCGCGGCAGTAGGCTCGGCGCTCGGGCCGGGTCAGTCCAACCGGAAGACCGCCAGCGTGCGGCCCAGCACGGCGGCGCTGTCGCTCATGGCGCTGGCCGAGGCGGCCGACTGCTCCGCCAGGGCGGCGTTCTGCTGGGTATCGCGGTCGAGATGGTTGACCGCCTCGTTGACCTGGGAGATGCCCTCCGACTGCTCGCGCGCCGCCACCCCCATTTGCCCCATGAGCGCATTCACATGCGTCACGGACTCCACCACCTGCTCGATGGTCTGGCTGGCCGACTGCATCAGGCGCGCGCCGCGTTCGATATTGGTCGCCGATTCACCGATGAGCGCCTGGATCTCCTTGGCCGCCTCGGACGAGCGCTGCGCGAGGCTGCGCACCTCGCTGGCCACCACGGCGAAGCCCCGGCCCTGCTCGCCCGCGCGGGCGGCCTCGACGGCGGCATTGAGCGCCAGGATGTTCGTCTGGAACGCGATGCCCTCGATGGTCGAGATGATCTGCCCCATCTTGCGCGAGGACTGCTCGATGGACTGCACCACCTGACCGACATCCGTCACGGCCTCGCCCCCCTGGCGCGCCAATTCGGCGCTGTGCTGGCTTTCGCGCAGCACTTTTTGCGCCGCTTCGTTGGAGTTTTCCACCGTGCTGGCCATTTGCTCCATGGCGGCCGCGGACTCCTCCAGGCTGCTGGCCTGGGACTCGGCGCGCCCGGACAGGTTCTGCGCGCTCTGGGCGATCTCATAAGAAATCGAGCTGAACCGCTCCATTTCCTCCATGGCGTCCCCCACCACGGCGCGGATGTTGAGTTGCAGGCGCTGCACCCGTGCCATCACCTTGCCCAGGACATGGGTCATCGGCAGGGGCGGCTCGCGGTGCGTCAGGTCTCCGCTGGACATGCCATTCAATAGGCGGCGCAGGCTGCGGATCGGCAAAGTCATGCTGAAGTGGTAACGCGCGAGCACCAAGCCCGCCGTCACCAGCCAGGCCAGCGTCTGCAAGGCCACGGCCATGCCATCGTTCCAGCCCATCCAGCCGGGCAGCAAGGACACCAGCATCAGCGGCAGCAGCATGGCCGTGAGACGCAGCGTGGGCCCCGAGCGGTAGCGCTTGCGCAAGTTGTCCCACACACTGGTGCTGCGCACACCGCCGGCGTGGATCACGAAGGTCTGGCGCCCGGATTCGCGCTCTTGCTTGACACGCGCGTACAAGGCCTCGGCCGCCTGGATTTGCTCGCGCGTGGGCTTGGTGCGCACCGACAGGTAGCCCTGCGGCTTGCCCTGCCGCATGATGGGCGTGACATGGGCCTGGACCCAATAAAAGTCACCGTTCTTGCGCCGGTTCTTGACGAAGCCCGTCCAGCTGCGCCCACGCCCGATGGAGGCCCACATGTCCTTGAAGGCCTCGGGGGGCATGTCCGGGTGGCGGATCATGCTGTGCGGCTGGCCCATGAGTTCTTCCATGGAGTAGCCGCTCACGCGGGCAAAGGGCGCGTTGCAATGCGTCAAGACCCCCTGGGTGTCGGTGGTGGACATCAGCAGCTCATCGGCCGGGAAGTCGTATTCGGTGTTCGTGACGGGCAGATTGACGCGCATGGGTCCAAGTCTCAGAGTGTGATGGGAGGATAGATGGGCTGTTTGTGACAATTTATGTCAACACCATGGGGCCTGCAGGCCCCTCGGGAATTCCTGTCCAAACAGCCAGGGCAATAGTTTTACGCTATATGAAGCCCGCACCCACGCCCGCGCGCGGTCCTGCGGGGCATGGCGGCCGTGCGGCCTCAGGGCATTTTGAACACGTCGAGCGTGCGGCCCAGCACGCCGGCGTTGTCGCTCATGGACCGCGCCGAGGCGGCCGACTCTTCCACCAGCGCGGCGTTCTGCTGCGTCACGCGGTCGAGGTCGTTCACCGCTTCGTTCACCTGCGAGATACCGATCGACTGCTCGCGCGCGGCCACGCCGATCTGGCCCATGAGCTGGTTCACATGCGCCACGGACTGCACCACCTCCTCGATGGTCTGGCCGGCCGACTGCATCTGCTGCGCGCCGCGCTCGATGTGCGCGCCCGATTCGCCGATCAGCCCCCGGATCTCGCCGGCCGCCGCCGCGCTGCGCTGCGCCAGCGCGCGCACCTCGCTGGCCACCACGGCGAAGCCCCGGCCCTGCTCGCCCGCGCGGGCGGCCTCCACGGCGGCGTTCAAGGCCAGGATGTTGGTCTGGAATGCGATGCCCTCGATGGTGGCGATGATCTGGCCCATCTTGCGCGACGATTGCTCGATCGCCTGCACCACGGCGCTGACCTCCGCCACGGCCTGGCCGCCGCGCTGGGCCAGCTCGGCGCTGTGCTCGCTCTCCTTGAGCACCTGCTGCGCGGCGTCGGCCGACTGCCGCACGGTGCTGGCGAGTTCCTCCATCGAGGCCGCTGTTTCCTCCAGGCTGCTGGCCTGGGATTCGGTGCGCGCCGACAGGTCCTGCGCGCCCTGGGCGATCTCGTTGGAGATGCTGCCAAAGGCCCCGATTTCCCCACGCGCATCCCCCACCACGGCGCGCAGGTTGATCTGGATCTGGTGCAGGCGGTCGATCAGCAGGGCCATCGGGTGGCGGCCATCGGCATTGCAGCCGTTGGTGCCCAGGTTGCAGCCGGCGATGTCGCCCGCCAGGCGGTTGGCATCGTGCAGCGCCGAGGTGATGCGGCGGTGAAAACGCCACAGGATGACACCGCCCACCGACAGCATCAGCGCCGCCTGGAGGGCCGCCACCAGCGGCCCGCTCCAGCCCATCAGCGTTGGCGCCAGCGCCACGGCCAGCAGCGGCAGCATCATGGCCGCCAGGCGCTGCGTGAAGCTGGTGCGCTGCAGCTTGCCGATCCAGTCGCGCCAGCCCGTGTAGCGCACGCGGCCCGCGTGCAGGATGAAGGACTGCACGCCGGCCTCGCGTTCCTGGCGGATCTTGGCGTAGAGCCCCTCGGCCGCGCGCACCTCCTCGCGCGTGGGCTTGGCGCGCACCGACATGTAGCCCTGGGGCTTGCCCTTGACCATGATGGGCGTGACGTTGGCGCGCACCCAGTAGTGGTCGCCGTTCTTGCGCCGGTTCTTGACGATGCCGCTCCAGCTGCGTCCATGGCCGATGGTGGACCACAGGTCCTTGAAGGCCTCGGGCGGCACATCGGGGTGGCGGATCAGGTTGTGCGGCTGGCCCATGAGCTCATCCATGGTGTAGCCGCTGACCCGCATGAACGCGGCATTGCAGTGCGTGATGACGCCCTTGTTGTCGGTGGTCGACATCAGGAGCTCTTCGCCAGGGTAGTCGTATTCGTTGTTGCTGACTGGCAGATTGATACGCATGGGCATGGATTCAGACCCTGACAAGTAACGGTGGTTGGGAGTATCGAAAAAATATATTAACCACGCGTTACATTTATCTCTTGACTATCGTCAATCCGGGGAACGAAAGCTAGAACAACTCGGCATTGACCCCTGTCATGCCCTGGGCGCCCTCGCCCGCCGACGGCGCAGGGCCGTCGTCGGGGCGCGACAGCCCCCCCACCCGCACCCCCAGCAGACGCAGGCGCCGGTCCAGCGGCACGCGCTTGAGACACAGGCCGGCCACGCGGCGGATGGTGGCGGCGTCGTGCGTGGGCTCGGCAATCGTCTGGTCGCGCGTCACGGCGCGGAAGTCGTCGTAGCGCAGCTTGATGCCGATGGTGCGGCCCATGTAGCCCTTGCGCTGCAGGTCCTGCGCCACGCGCTGGCACAGGTCGGTGAAGATGGCGCCCAGTTCGGCGCGGTCGTGCACAGCGTGCAGGTCGCGGTCGAAGGTGGTCTCGCGGCTCATGCTCACGGGCTCGCTCTCGGTCACCACGGGGCGCGCGTCGCGCCCCCAGGCCGCGTCGTGCAGCCAGGCGCCCGTGGCCTTGCCGAAATGCTGCACCAGCCAGTCGCGCGGACGCGCGGCCAGCTCGCCGATGGTGTGGATGCCGTGGCGCGCCAGCTTCTCATCGGCCTTGGGGCCGATGCCATTGATCTTGCGGCAGGCCAGCGGCCAGACCAGCGTCTGCAGGTCGGCTTCGTGCACGATGGAAATGCCCTTGGGCTTGTGGAATTCGCTCGCCATCTTGGCCAGCAGCTTGTTGGGCGCCACGCCGATGGAGCAGGTCAGGCCCGTGGCGTCGAAGATGCCCTTCTGGATCAGGCGCGCCAGCACGCGCCCGCCCTCGCGCTGTCCGCCGGGCACATGGGTGAAGTCGATATAGACCTCGTCCACGCCCCGGTCCTCCATCACGGGCGCGATGTCGGTGATGATTTCCTTGAAGCGGCGCGAATAGCGCCGGTACTCGTCGAAGTCCACCGGCAGCAGGATGGCCTGCGGGCACAGGCGCGCCGCCTTCATCAGCCCCATGGCCGAGCCCACGCCGAACGCGCGCGCCGCGTAGGTGGCGGTGGTGATGACGCCACGCCCGGTGTAGTCCTTGAGCAGCGGAAAGTCCGCCAGCGGAATCTCGTGCAGCGGCAGGCCCGAACCCTCGGCCGTGATCCGGCTGTCGCAGCCACGCCGCCCGCCGCCGATCACCACGGGCAGGCCCTGCAGTTGCGGGTAGCGCAGCAGCTCCACGCTGGCATAGAAGGCATCCATGTCCAGGTGGGCGATGCGGCGCGGCAGGGGTTCGATGGCGGTCACGGCCGCCATTGTGCGCAATCAATGCCACCGATCCGCTGGTGCGCCATCCGCACGACTGGCAAAAGGGGCACGACCCAGGCCAGCGGCCACCGCGCAAGGGCCGCCCCGCCGCGCTGGTGGCGTCCCCCTTCCGCATTGCGCAGCAAGGCAAGAGAAGGGGGAAGTGGCGAAGCCACTCAGGGGGTTGTCATTTCACGCCGTGGGATACGTTCCCGGCAGCAGGATGGAGGTATCGACCTGGTTGATATCGGTGCGGCCGCAGAAGGCCATGGTCAGGTCGAGCTCCTTGCGGATGATCTCCAGTACGCGCGTCACGCCCAGCTCGCCATAGGCGCCCAGGCCATAGAGGAAGCTGCGCCCGATCAGCGTGCCGCGCGCGCCCAGGGCGCGGGCCTTGAGCACGTCCTGGCCGCTGCGGATGCCGCCGTCCATCCAGACCTCGATGTCCTGGCCCACGGCCTGCACGATGCCGGGCAGCGCGGCGATGGACGAGGGCGCGCCGTCGAGCTGGCGCCCGCCATGGTTGCTGACGATGAGCGCATCGGCGCCGCTGTCCACGGCCAGGCGCGCATCCTCGGCGTCCATGATGCCCTTGAGGATGAGCTTGCCGCCCCAGCGCTTCTTGATCCACTCCACGTCGCCCCAGTTGAGCTCGGGGTCGAACTGCTCCACCGTCCAGGACGACAGCGAGGACATGTCGCCCACGCCCTTGGCATGGCCGACGATGTTGCCGAAGGTGCGGCGCTTCGTGCCCAGCATGCCCAGGCACCAGTGCGGCTTGGTCGCCAGGTTGATGAGGTTGGCCAGCGTGGGCTTCGGCGGCGACGAGAGGCCGTTCTTGATGTCCTTGTGGCGCTGGCCCAGGATCTGCAGGTCCAGCGTGAGCTGCAGGGCCGAGCAGCCGGCGGCCTTGGCGCGGTCGATCAGGCGCTCGATGTAGTCGCGGTCGCGCATCACGTAGAGCTGGAACCAGAAGCCGGGGCCGGCGTGCTGGGCCACGTCCTCGATGGAGCAGATGCTCATGGTCGAGAGCGTGAAGGGCACGCCGAAGTCGCGCGCCGCGCGGGCCGCAAGGATCTCGCCATCGGCATGCTGCATGCCGGTCAGGCCCGTGGGTGCCAGCGCCACGGGCATGGCCACGTCCTGGCCCACCATGGTGGTGCGCGTGGTGCGCCCGGTCATGTTCACCGCGACGCGCTGGCGCAGCTTGATTTTCTGGAAGTCTTCCTCGTTGGAGCGGTAGGTGCCTTCGGTCCACGAGCCCGAATCGCAGTAGTCGTAGAACATGCGCGGCACGCGGCGCTTGGCGATGCGGCGCAGGTCTTCGATGCAGGTGATGGTGGAGAGGTCGGACACGCGGTGGCTCCTGGAGGTTTTTGCTGGCGGCAATGGTAGGGCGCGCCACGGGCCTGGGCCATCAAAATTATTTGCGCGGCCCTGCAACAAATTTGCATGCCTCCGCAGGCAAAACATAAAAACAGGCTATAGCGCCCTATCCACGGGCGCAGACAGCTACTATTTCAGTAGCAATTCACCATCCTGCCCGATGGCCTGACCCGGCACCGGCGCCAGGATCTCGGGCTCGGCGTCGGGCCCGGCATAGCGGCGCACCTGCATGCGGCCCGCGCGCTTGGCGGCGTACATGGCGGCGTCGGCATGGCGCGCCAGCTCGTCGTAGCTGCCGCCATGCTGCGGAAACAGCGCCATGCCGGCGCTCAGGCCGACGCGCAGTTCATGGCCCTGCAGCACGAAGGGCTCCCTCACCACCGCCAGCACCTTGCGCGCCACCACGCTGGCCTGCTCCGGGCTTTCCAGCCCGGGCAGCAGCACGACGAATTCATCGCCGCCCTGGCGGCAGACGGTGTCGGACTGGCGCATGGCGGCCACCAGGCGCTGCGCGAACTGCACCAGCAACTGGTCGCCCACGTCGTGGCCCAGGGTGTCGTTGACCTGCTTGAAGCCGTCGAGGTCGAGGTACAGCACCGCCAGGCTCTTGCCCTGGCGCCGCGCCAGCGCCAGGGCCTGGCGCGCGCGGTCCTGCAGCAACACGCGGTTGGGCAGGTCGGTGAGCGCGTCGTACTGCGCCAGGTGGGCCATGCGCTCGGCCATGGCCATGGTCTCGGTGACGTCGTGCAGCACCATCACGGCGCCCGTGAGGTGGCGGTGGCGGTCGATGATGGGGCTGGCCGACTCCTCCACCTCGAAGCGCTGGCCGTCCTTGTGGCGCAGCACCACGCCGCGCGTGGGGCCGCAGGGGTTCTGCGTCTTGAGCGCGGTGCGCAGCGGGCTGGGCTGGGTCTGGGCGCCGTTGGGCAGGTACAGCGGCGCCACCTCGTCCACGTCGCGTCCGGCCGCGTCGAAGGCCTGCCAGCCGGTCATGCGCTGGGCCACAGGGTTGAGGTAGGTGATGCGGCCCTCGGCATCGGTGCAGACCACGGCGTCGCCGATGGACTGCAGCGTCAGGCGCATGCGCTCCTTTTCACGGAACAGCTCGTCCTCCATGCGCTTGCGCTCGGTGATGTCGGTCATCTGCACGAACATGCCGCGCACCTTGCCCGTGGCCTCGTCCGTGTCGGGGGTGTAGGAAATGTGGGTGTGCCGCACCTCGCCGGAGGCATCGGTGATGGTGCGCTCGAACAGCTGCGGGTGGCCCTGCAGCGCCTGCTTCACGTAGGGCTCGACCACGGCGTAGTCGTGCGGCCCCAGCAGCTCGGCGGCGCTCATGTCCTGCATCTGCTCGGGGGTGCGGCCGTACAGTTCGACGCTGCTCTTGTTGATGAAGCGGTTGCGCTGCGCCGTATCCCAGTAGCTGATGGTGGAGGGCAGGTTGTCGAGGATGGTGCGCAGGTAGTGCTCGGTCTCCCGCAGCCGGCGGGCCGTCTCCTGGTGCCGCGCCAGCTCGCGCGTGAACAGGATGGCCAGCCCCACGCAGCTGGCGATGAGCACCAGGGCAAAGGCCGACAGCTGCAGGACATTGACCCACCAGCGGGCCAGGATCGCCCGGGTCGGCTGGGCGACATTCACCAGCAGGGGGTATTGCCCCACATGCCGGAAGGTGTAGAAACGCTCCACGCCATCAAGGAACGAGATCCCCACGAAACTGCCCGACCGCTCCTCCAGGAAACGGCGCATGTTCGGCGTGCCTGCCAGGGATTTGCCCACGTCGGCATCCCCATAGGGGTAGCGGCTCACGATGGTGCCGCTGTCGTGGAACAGATTCACGCCGCTGCCAGGGCCCAGATCCAGCGACTTGAAGAGCTCGTTGAAGTAGCCAACCCGGATGGAACTGACCACCACCCCGGCGACCTTGCCGTCCGCGCCCTTGTAGGCGCGCGCCACGGGCAGCATCCAGATTTTCGACACGCGGCCCATGACGGGCTTGCCGATCACCAGCCCCTCCTGGGTGCCCGTCATCAGGGCTTGGAAGTAATCGCGGTCGGCGTAGTTGGCCTGGGGGGGCGTCAGGGCGCCTGAATCGATGAGGACGTCGCCCCGGTGGTCGAGGACATAGACATCCAGGATGCCCGCGCCCCGCAGCGGGCGGTCGAACAGCACGCGGCTGCGCAGCGCCGGCGGCAGTTCCATGACCTCGGGGTACTCCAGCTTGTGCGCCACATCCTGCAGCGACTGGTCCATGGCGTTCAGCGTCCAGCCGATGGAGTGCTCCAACGCATTCACCAGATTGCGGTTGGTGCGCGCGGCGAAATCCCATTCGTCCGCCCGCATGGTCCAGACCGTGCGCGCCACCATGGCACCAATGCCCAGGCTCAACAGCAGGGACAGCCATATGAGGCGCTGGGAGAAGAAATGGCGCATCGGGTTCGCGGGGTGCTTGCTACCCATTGTAAGTGCAAGCCCCCCTGGCACTACCACGAAACCGGTACCCAGGTTCCGTTAGCGCTTGTTCAAGCTCTTTTCATGGCGCCCCGCGACACCCGCGCCGCGCACCTCGATGCGCACCTCGTCGAGCACGGTGCCGCGCGCATCGGTGAGCTGCACCACATGGCGGCCCGGCCAGGGAAGCCAGGCCCACCGCGCGCCCTGCCCGGCCGGCTTGCCGTCCATGCGCCAGCGCAGCGCCAGGCCCGGCGGGTGGCCCGTGGCCTCGAACCACAGGCGCTGGCGCGCGGGCGGAATGTCGGGGTCGAGCGCGACGATGGTGCCCGGCACCGGCGTGGCGATGCGCACCCCGGCGGCGGCGCCCTCGGCGGTGGCACGGTGCACGGGCTTCATGCCTTTCAGGCCTCCAGCGCCCGCCCCATCAGCGCCAATAGCTATGCTATCAATAGCAAACAAGGCCTGCTGCGTGCCGTGCAGAAACCACTCGCTACGCGCCGCCTCCAGCGCCGTGCCGCCCTCCGGCGCCGGGCCGAAGCGCACCGGCAGGCGCGCCACGCCGCGCGGCGCCGCCGGGGCGCGGCTGGGCGCGCGCGCGTGCAGGTGGGCCATCACGGCGGCCCACACCGGGGCCGCGCCGCTGGTGCCGCTGACATCGTGCATGGCGGCGCCGCTGGCGTTGCCCACCCACACGCCCACGGTGTAGCGCGCAGACCAGCCCAGGGCCCAGTTGTCGCGCATGTCCTTGCTGGTGCCGGTCTTCACGGCGCTCCAGGTGCGCGTGGCGAGCACGCTGTCGGTGCCGAAGGTGCGCGCGCGCGCGTTGGCGTCGGCGAGGATGTCGCCCACGATGAAGGCCGCGCCTTCATCGATCACACGCGTGAACGCCGGCGCGGCCGCGCGCGCCGGCTGCACGGGCGGCGCCACGGGGCCGTGGCGCCCGCCATTGGCCAGCGTGCGGTAGGCGTTGGCCAGGTGCAGCAATTGCACCTCGCTGCTGCCCAGCGCCAGGCTGTAGCCGTAGTAGCCGCCGCTCTCGCGCAGCGGCAGGCCCACGGCCACGAGCTGGCGGAAGAACGCATCGGGCGAGACCATCACCAGCGCGCGCACCGCCGGCACGTTGAGCGAGGACGCCAGCGCGGTGCGCACCGACACCCAGCCCTTGAACTGCCGGTCGTAGTTCTGCGGAATGTAGAGCCCGCCCGCCGTGGCGATGTGCGCGGGCGAGTCCTCCACCAGCGAGGCCGCCGTGAGCCGCCGCTCGGCGATGGCCTGGGCATACAGGAAGGGCTTGAGCGTGGAACCCGGCTGGCGCGGCGCCAGCACGCCATCGACCTCGGCGGCATCGCTGAGGCTGCCCGACGAGCCCACCCAGGCCAGCACCTCGCCCGTGGCGTTGTCGAGCACGACGAGGGCGCCGTCCTCCACGTTGCTGCCGCGCAGCTCGCGCAGGTGCTGCGTGAGCGCCTGCACGGCGAAGCGTTGCAGCGGCGCGCTCAGCGTGGTGGCGATGCGCTCCCGCGCCGGCCCGCCCGCCTGCGCCAGCGCCCGCCGCGCGAAATGCGGCGCCACGCCCTCGCTGGCGGGCCAGCCGCGCCGCTGCAGCGCGCCCTCGGTGAACAGGCCCAGCGCATCGCAGTCCACGCGCGCCGCGCGGGCCTGGCGCTGCATGTCCCGCAGCACGACGCAGGCGCGCCGGGCCACCTGCGCGGGCGGGGCATTGGGCGCGCGCACCAGGGCGGCGGCCACAGCGGCCTCGCGGTCATCCAGGCCGTGCGCGGCCTTGCCGAACAGCGTGCGGCTGAGCGCATCGATGCCCACGATCTCGCCCCGGAACGGCACCAGGTTCAGGTAGGCCTCCAGGATCTGGTCCTTGCGCCAGCGCCGGTCCAGCACCTGCGCGGCCACGGTCTGGCCGAGCTTTTGCGCCACGCTGCGCCCGCCCGCGCCCTGGCGCCAGTCATCGTCGAGCAGGCCCGCCAACTGCATGGTGAGGGTGCTGGCGCCGCGCGTGCGCCGGTTCCACAGGTTGCCCCAGGCGGCGGCCGACACCGCGCGCCAGTCCACGCCGCTGTGCTCGTGAAAGCGCTTGTCTTCGCTCAGCACCAGGGCGGTGCGCAGCGCGGGCGAGATCTCCGGCAGCGGCACCCACGGGCCACGGCGCACGCTGGCGTCCTGGCGCACGCGCTGCAGCACCTCGCCCTCGCGCGAGAGCACCAGCACCTCGGACGGGCGGTGGGCCTGCCGCACCTCGTCGAACGTGGGCAGGGCCCAGGCGGGCAATACGGCCAGCGCCAGCGCCCCACCCGCCAACCACGCGCCAAGCCGCGTCACCGCCCCGCCCACCATGCCGCCGCCGTGTATGCCACGCCCACCGCGTACAGCGCGCCGAAGATGCGCTGGTTGTGCCGGGCCAGCCAGAGCGGCAGGTAGATGTCGAAATTGGCCTGGCGCTCGGCCGTGTAGCGGCCCGCCACATCGGTGAGCGGGCAGCGCATGCCGTTGAACGCGAGCACCAGCACCTCGCCCAGCACCACGGCGATGAGCGCCGCAGCCACCTCCAGCCGCCGCTGGAACGCGAAGACCGGAATGGCCACCACACAGCCCGCCAGGACGGCCCAGATGGCCGTGTGGGCCAGCTTCACCCAGCGCAGCGCGATGTCAGGCCCCATGGTTTTAAAAGCCAAAAAAGCCTGAAACGCTTGATGGATAAGCGCGGGAAGCTATCAATACAGAAGCAACCATGCGCTCACCTATTTCGCGGCCCCGACTTTCACCCGCGCGTTGGGCGATTCGCCGAACATCTCGGGCGCGTACAGGGCCTCGGCCCGGCTCGGGGGCAGCGCGAAATCACCCACGTTGTTCAGGCGCACGGTGTATTGCATCGTCACCGTGCCCTTGGGCAGGTATTCGTAGTAGCTGCGGAAGGCCTCGAAGCTGCGCTCCTCGAACGCGGGCCAGCCAGAACCCGAACGCTTCTCGCCCTGGGTGGCGATCTCGGAGTCGCGCCCCAGGCCGCTGCCCAGGATGGTGCTGCCGGCGGGAATGGGGTCGGTGATGGCCACCCAGGTCATATCGGCCTGGCTGGTCACCTCCAGAGTGACGCGCAGCACGTCGCCGCGCGTGTACTGGCCCGGCGGCAGGGCCTTGTCGGCCTGTTCGATGGGGGTGACGGTTTTCTGGATGCGGTAGCCCGCGCTGAACGGCGCCTTGAGTTCGATGGCGGCCACCGACTGCAGCGTGAGCCAGGGCTTGCCCGGCCCCTGGTGGGTGACGGCCAGGTTGTCCTTGCCCGCGCCCCAGGGCAGGAACATGCCGTTGCCGCGCAGCATGCCGGGCGCGGCGGGCGCGCCGAACCAAGTGGTCTGGTGCGCGGCGCCGCTGGCGTCGCTGGGCTTGATGCGCTCGACCTTGCTCCAGTCCACGCCGGCCGCGTTGCCGCCCAGGCTGGCGCGGGTCGTGCCCGCCACGGGCGTGGCCTCGAACTTGGCGCTGAATTTCTCCAGCGCCAGCCCGCCCCACAGGTTGGCCGTGGTGGTGTGCCACGCGCCGGCCTGCTGGCGGCTGATGAAGCCGTTGGCCAGGCGGCCCATGTCGTCCTTCCAGGCCGGGTCGTCCAGCACGGCCAGGATCAGGCGCGCGGTGTTCACGTCGCCGTTCTGCATGAGCCACCACCAGTAGTCGTCCTGCTCGGTGCTGAAGATGAGCTTGGTGCCCTGGTAGGACAGGCGGGCGCGCAGGATCTGCTGTGCCTCCTGCAGGCGTTGCTCGCGCTGCGGCACGTCCTGCACGCGGCGCAGGATGTTGAGCCAGTCGATCACGCTGTGCGTGGGCCACTGGTTGGGCGCGATGGTGATGCTCGCGAGCATGCGCCCCTGCGCCTTGCCATGGCGCGAGAGCGCCTCCAGCGCGGCGAGCTTGCGCATGTCGAGGTCCTTGCGCGGGCTCCAGAAGTTGCGCTCGATGCGGCCCTCGACGAAGGCGATCAGCCCCCGCTCCATGGGCGCGCGCACCTCGTCGGGCAGGCCGAACGCGGGGTTGAGGGCGGAAGCCTCGTGCGTGGCGGCCAGCACATAGGCGGTGAGCGCGTCGCTGCCCCGGTTCGCCTCGCCTTCGCGCGGCGGGAAGTAGTAGGCCAGGCCGTCGCCGTCGAGGTAGGTGGGCAGCTGCGCGGCCACGGTCTGCCACAGCTTGGCGTCGCGCAGGCCCACGGCCTTGCTGGTCTTTTGTTCCAGGCAGGCAAAGGGGTAGCGCGCCCACCAGTCGCGCACGCCCGGCAGGCCCTCGGCCAGTTTGGGCTGGAGCGCCAGCTTGAGGCCGCCCCGGCCGGGCAGCGCGTCGGCCGGCGGGTTCACCGCGAGGTTGAATCCGCCGTCCACCTGCACCAGCGTGGCCTGCTGCACCGTGAGCGGCACGGCGGGGATGATGCGCTGGCGGGCCTTGAGCGCGTCGCGCGCGCCACTGAGCTGGTCCTTGGCCTCGATCTCCCACAGAATGGCCTCGGCACGCGTCTGCGCGAGTTGTGCCGGCGCGGTGACATTCCAGGCCACTTCGCGTGCCTCGCCGGCGGGCAGGTCCACCGTCTGCGGCTGGAGATCGAGCAGCGTGGCGCGCGGCGCCACCTCCACCTTCATGGCGGCCTTGGTGGTGTTGCGCAGCGTGAGCTGGGCACGGAACTGGTCGTCCTCGCGCACCAGCGGCGGCAGGCCGCTGATGATCTGCAGGTCCTGCGTGGCGCGGATGCTCGTGCTGCCGGTGCCGAACAGCCCGGTGGCGGCGTCGGCCACGGCGACGATCTTGAAGGTGGTGAGCGCGTCGTTCAGCGGCACCGTCACCTGGGCCTGGCCCTTGGCGTCGAGCTGGACGGCGGGCTCCCACAGCAGCAGCGTGTCGAGCAGCTCGCGCGTAGGCGCGCGCCCGCCGCCGCCGCCCGCGGGCACGGCCTTGCGGCCATAGTGGCGCCGGCCGATGATCTCCATCTGCGCGGTGGACGTCTGCACGCCCCACGCCCGCCGCTGCAGCATGGCGTCGAGCAGGTTCCAGCTGCGGTTGGGCATGAGTTCAAGCAGCGCCTGGTCCACGGCGGCCAGCGCCACCTCGGCGTTCGCCGCGGGCCGGCCATCGGGCAGCGTCGCGGTGATGGTGACCTGGGCCTTGCCGCGCACGGGGTAGCTCTCCTTGTCGGCCGCCACCTTCACGTCGATCTGGTGCGCCCGCGTACCCACCTTGAGTTCGGCCACGCCCAGGCGGAAGGCAGGCTTGGACAGGTCCACCAGCGCCGTGGGCGCCACGTATTCCTTGCCCTCGTACCAGAAGGCGGTCCACCATTCGCGCGGCGCCTTGAAGCCCCAGGTGAAGAAGCTGTACCAGGGCACGTCGCGCAGGCGCCCGCGCAGCGCCAGCACGCTCACGTAGACATTGGGGCCCCAGCCTTCCTGGATCTTCAGGCTCACCGTCGGGTCCTGGCCGTTGAGCTGCACCACCTGCGTGTCGATGATGCCTTCGCGCTCCACCGCCACCAGGGCGGTGGCGAAGCGGAATGGCATGCGCACCTGCAGCCGCGCCGTCTCGCCGGGCTGGTAGCTCTTTTTCTCGGGCAGCAGGTCGATGCGGTCGTGGTTCTCGCCGCCGAACCACAGCTCGCCCTGGCGCGTGACCCAGACCGAGGACGCGGCATCGAAGGTGTTGCCGTCACGATCGCGCGCCGTGACCACCAGCTCCACCTCGCCGGGCTCGTCCAGCTTGGCCTCGCACAGCAGCAGGCCGCGCGCGTCGCTCTTGCCGGTGCACACCGTGCCCAGGTCCTTGGTCTCGGTCTGGTTGTCGTAGCTGTAGAAGCCCCCCACCATCCGCTTGCGGCTGGTGGTGGTGATGCGCGCGATGGCCTGCACCTGCAGGGGCACATCCAGGGCGGGCTTGCCGTCGGTGGTCAACGCCAGCGCCTGGAAACGGATCTTCTGGCGCGCCGAGACCCAGCCCTCGGTTTTGATGCCGGCCAGCACGGCGGCGGGCCACAGCGGCGTGGTGCTGCGCAGGGTCTGCACCTCGCCGTTGGGGTCGGCGTAGGTGGCCTCGACCACCAGGTCGCGCACCGTGCCGGCGGGCGGCACCTCGGCGACGGTGACGCGGCCCGCGCCGTTGCGGTCGAGCGTGAGCGGCAGCTTGTCGGCGATCACGCGGGCGTCCTGGCTGGCGGCCTGCTCCTCCTCGCCGCCCTCGCCGGCCTGCCGGCGCCCGCGCGGCGGGTGGAAGCTGAAGCTGTCGTAGTCGTCGAAGTGCAGGGTTTTGCCGCGCACCAGGGCCGACACGCGCACCGGCAGCTGCGCCGCGGCGCCGCCCGCCACATAGTTGACTTGCACGCCCACCGGCACCGAGCGCGCATTGACCAGCGGCGCCTTGTCGGCCGGGCCCGCGCGGCCCTCCAGCACGGGCAGGCGGAATTCCTCCACGCGGAACTGGCCCGTGATCAGGCTGTAGCCCTCGCCCCGGCCACCGCGCAGCTCCACTTCATACACGCCGAGCTTGGCGGCCGGCGGCACGGCGAAGCTGCCGTGCGCGCTGCGCCCGCCCGTGGCCGTCTTGCGCCAGGCCAGCGGCTGCGTGAACTGCTGGCCGCTGCCAAGGTGGGTGATGACCACGGTGTCGGGATCGGCCGGGGGGATGCCGAAGCCGCCGCGCGTCTCGCTGCGCAGCAGGTGCTTCATGGACACGGTTTCACCGGCGCGCAGCAGGGTGCGGTCGAAGATGGTGTGCGCGCGCTCGTCGGGGCGCGGGTCGCTGCTGGTGGGCACATTGAAGCGCCAGGGCTCGATGCCGCGCTGCCAGTCGCTCCAGGTGAAGGCCATGTCCTGCGTGCCATCCGGCCCCTGGTGGCGCGCGCTGACGAAGTAAGCGTTGCCGCCCTCGCCCCGGCCGCTGCACAGCGGCGGATCGGACGACAGGCCCTCGATGCGCGCCACGCCCTGGGCATCGGTGGTGCCACTGGCCAGTTCGCGGCCATCGCAGCCGGAGACGCGCACGCGCGCTCCGGCCACGGCCAGGCCCCGGTCGAGCGTGGTCACCCAGGCCAGGGCGTTCTCACGGCCGAGCTTGAAGTGCACGCCCAGGTTGGTCACCAGCGCCGAGGTGCGCACGTACATGGTGCGCCCCTCGCCGTGGCGCTCGTCGAGCAGCGAGCGGCCGAGCACCGGCGAGGCGATCTCCACCACATGGAAACCGAGCGCCAGCGGAATGCCCACCACCTCGAACGGACGCGGGCCGGAGCTGGCGGGCTTGGGCAGTTCCAGCGTGCGCACGCCCGGCTGTCCGGCCAGCAGCGAGAGCATGCGCGACTGCACATAGTCTTTCTCGCCGTCGACCGCCTTGGGCAGCGCGCCCTTGACGTCGCGCCGCGCCTGCTTGCGCTCGACCTGGAAGCTGTCGTACTGCTGCACCTTGCGGAACCAGGCAATGATGTCGGCGTCCTCCTGCGGGCGCAGCGTGCCCACCGTGCCGGCGGACGCCGCGCCATTGCCGGCCTGCAGGCCCTGCGCGCGCAGGTCGGCCTCGACGTTGCGCAGCGTCACCGGCAGCAGCGCCGGGCCGCCCGGGCCTTCGGCGAAACGCTCGACGATGCCAAACGGCGCGGCGGCGAACTTGGCCAGCGGCGGCAGCCCGCCCGTGGCCACCTTCAGGGGAAAGCTGGCGGCGTTGGCCAACGCGCGGCCCGAGGCGTCCTGGAAGCCCTTGGGCAGTTCCACCTGGAAGGAGGTGTTCTCGGTCAGCGGCGCGGCGAACTGCACGCTGCCGACCAGGGTGTCGGCCTTGCGCGCCTGCGCGGCCTCATCATCGGCATCCAGCTTGGGCTTGACCGTTTCCTGCGCCCCCTTGAGCCGGATGGCCGCCGCCAGCTTGTAAGGCACGGGCGCGTTGAAGGAGAGCGTCAGGGGCCGGATGGGCAGGCAGGCGGCCTGGGCGTTCTCGCGCTCGCAATGGAATTCGGCCGTGAACGGCGCGCGCACCTGGTAGGCGAAGCGCTTTTCCACGCTGTTGGCCACGCCACTGGGCGTGGCCACGCCCTTGCCCCAGACAAGCTGCACCTTGGACGAGGGCGTGAGCCGCCGGTTGCACGCCAGCGTGGCGATGGCCAGCGGGTCGCGCGCGGCCTGCTGCTCCAGCCCCTGGGCCTTGAGCAGCTCGGCGCGCTCCTTGCCGTCGATCAGGCGCACCGGAATGCGCTCGCCCACACCCTCGGCCACGCACCAGACGTTGGCCTGCACGCTGGCCACGGTGGCCGGGCCATTGAGCTGCAGCACGAAGAACTGCTCTTCGTCGATGGGCTCGTAGGTGCCGGGCCGCAGGTTCTGGATGAAAGGACCTCCGCTATTGAATTGATAGCTTTTAGCGCCCACCAGCAAAACGCCAGAGGCCGATTTGAAATCAGGCTTTACCTGCGCCGTGCAGCGCGTGCCGGGCGGCAGGTCGCGCTCGAAGTCGAACACCCATTCGCGCTCGCTGGTCCAGCGGCCCGTACCCTTGCTGGCCTGCGCGTCGCTGCAGCGCACGTCCAGCGGCGCCGGGGCCTTGGGGTCGCCAAACTGAACGGCCGCGCCGTCGAACTTGGCGACCACCTGGCGCACGCGCGCCACCTCGCCCTGGGGGGACAACTGGGTGATCTGCAAGGCCTGGGCACTCGTGGCGGCCACCACGATTCCCCAGGCAACGGCGGTACTTTTTGCAATACGCTTGGCGTTCACCCTGTTCTCCTCGACAGAATGGGCAAGGTTAGCGGAAAAGTGCGGCGCTTCCGCCGCCCGCCTTGCCAGGGATGCGCCAGCGTGCCATCCTGTTACGGACATTTACGCAATGCCCATGCCACTCGACATCCCGTTCGCCCAGGAACTCTGCGACATGCTGCACGCCGAGCTGGGCCTGGTCTGCAGTTTCATGGACCACGACGGTCGCATCGTGGCGTCGAGCGAGCGCCAGCGCCTGGGCGGCATCCACCCCGTCGCGCTGCGCATCATGCGCGGCGAGATGGACGAATACCGCTTCAGCGCGGAAGAGGCACGGCACTCGGCCACCGAGCGCGAAGGCATCAACATGGGCATCGATTTGGCGGGCCGGCGGCTGGCCTGCTTCGCCATCGCCGGGCCGCTCGACGTGGTGCGGCCGCTGGCGCGGATCGTGCGCTTTTGCGTGACCTCGCTGCTGCAGATCCGGCGGGAGGAGGCACCGGCCATCGCGCCGGACGGGACGGGCGCGCAGGCCCCGGCCTGCCTGACCGATCTGCTCAGCCACGCCAGCCAGACCGTGGAATCCAGCCTGGCCCGCTTGCACGAGGCGGTGAACCATATCGACCAGGGCATCACCCTGTTCGACCCGCACCTGCGGCTGGTGGTGTGGAACCAGCGGTTCCTGGAGCTGATCGCCTGGCCCCCGGACGCGGTGTGCCTGGGCCAGCCCATGGAGGCCCTGCTGCGCAGCTATGCGCAGCGCGCCGGCCATGCCACGGACGACGATGCCCTGCGCGCCCTGGTGGCCCGCAGGGTGGCCCGCGTGCGCGCAGGCCAGGCCAACACGTTCGAATACACGAGCCCCGAGGGCACGGTGCTGTCGATCGTGGACCGGCCGCTGCCCGATGGCAGCGTGGTGTCCACCTACACCGACATCACCGAGAAACACCGGGCCGACAACGCCCTGCGCGAGGCCTATGCCAACGCCGAGCGCCTGGTGCAGCAGCGCACCCGCCAGATCGCCGACTTCGCCAACCTGTCCTCCGACTGGTTCTGGGAACAGGACGCGGAGTTCCGCTTCACCCGCTTCTTCGGGCACTCCACGGAAAAGCTGCGCCGCGATCCCAAGGACTTCATGGGCAAGCGGCGCTGGGACATGCCCATCCAGGGGGTGTCCGCCGAGCAAATGGCCGAGCACATCGCCTGCCATGAGCGGCACGAGCCTTTCCGCCGTTTCGAGTACGAGATCACGGCGGCCGACGGCAGCATCCAGTATTTCTCGGTCAATGGCGCGCCCCGCTTCGATGACCAGGGACGGTTCGTGGGCTACCACGGCATGGGCAGCAACCTCACCGAACTGCGGCGGGCCGAACTGGCCATCCACGAGCGCGAGCGCCAGCTCGCGCAGATCGTGGACGGCACGCCGCTGGCCACCTTCGTGATCGACGCCCGGCACCGCACCACCCACTGGAACCGCGCCTGCGCCGCGCTGACCGGCGTGGATGCCGCCGCCGTGATCGGCCACGGCGATGTCTGGCGCGCCCTGTACCCCAGCCCCCGGCCCACGCTGGCCGACCTGCTGGTGGACCAGGCCAGCGACGAGACGCTGGCCCTGCACTACCCGAGCTTTCAGCACTCGGCATTGATCGCGGGCGCCCTGGAAGCCGAGCTGAGCCTGCCCAGCAACGACCAGGGCCGCGAGGAGCGCTGGCTGCACATCACGGCCGCGCCGCTGCGCGACGCGCAGGGCAAGTTGACAGGCGCCATCGAGACCCTGCAGGACGTGACCGGGCGCAAGCGTGACCAGCGGCTGCTGGAAGAACGCAGCACGGCGTTGCAACAGGCCTACGGGCAGATGGAACAGCGCGTGCGGGAGCGCACCGAGGAGCTGTCGCGGCAATTGAGCTTCATGCGCCAATTGATCGAGGCCATCCCCAGTCCGCTGTTCTACAAGGACGCCCAGGCGCGCTACCTGGGCTGCAACAGCGCGTTCGAGGCCTTCATCGGCAAGCCTGCGTCCGAGCTCATCGGCAAGACACCGCACGACATCGCGCCGAGCAAACTGGCAGACCGCTACCTGGCCGCCGACCGCGAGATCCTGGACCAGCCAGGCAAGCAGATCTACGAGAGCCAGGTGCGCCATGCCGACGGGCAGCTGCACGACGTGATGTTCCACAAGGCCACCTTCACCCACCCGGATGGCAGCGTGGGCGGGCTGGTGGGCGTGATGCTCGACATCACCGAGCGCAAGCGCATGGAAAACGACCTGCGCCAGGCGGCCACGGTGTTCGACAACAGCGCCGAGGGCGTGATCATCGCCGAGAAGGACGGCACCATCATCGGCGTGAACCGCGCGTTCTGCACCATCACCGGCTACGACCGCGCCGAGGTGATCGGCCAGACCCCGCGCCTGCTCCAGTCGGGGCGGCACGACCGCCGGTTCTACAGCGGCATGTGGGAGACCATAGGCCAGCATGGCCGCTGGCAGGGCGAAGTCTGGAACCGGCGCAAGAGCGGCGAGGTGTACCCGCAGTGGCTCTCCATCACGGCGGTGCGCGACCCCCACGGCCAGCCCACCCACTATGTGGCCACCTTCTCGGACATCACGCACCAGAAGCAGAACGAGGAACGCATCCAGTTGCTGGCGTTCTCCGACCCGCTGACCAGCCTGCCCAACCGCAGGCTGCTGCTCGACCGCCTGGAACACGCGCTGATCGTGAGCGCCCGCAACCAGCAGCGCGGCGCGCTGTTCTTCATCGATCTCGATGACTTCAAGGGGCTCAATGACACGCGTGGCCACTACATCGGCGACCTGCTGCTGCAGCAGGTCGCCCAGCGCCTGGTGGCCTGCGTGAGCGAGGGCGATACCGTGGCACGGCTCGGCGGCGATGAGTTCGTCGTCATGCTCGAAGGCCTGGGCCAGGACGGCATGCAGGCCGTGCAGCAGGCCGAGGCCGTGGGCGCCAAGATCCTGCACGCCCTGAACGAGCCCTATGCGCTGCAGGGCACCGTGCACCACAACACCCCCAGCATCGGCGTGGCGCTGTTCGGAGAGCCCCAGGGCACCGTGGAGGATCTGCTCAAGCAGGCCGACCTGGCGATGTACCGCGCCAAGGCCTCGGGCCGCAACGCGCTGTGCTTCTTCGACCCGCAGATGCAGTCGGTGCTGGCCGAGCGCGTGGCGCTCGAAAACGAGCTCCGCCTGGCGCTGCAGCGCCAGGATTTCGTGCTGCACTACCAGCCCCAGGTGGGCAAGGCGGGCACCATGATTGGCGTGGAGGCCCTGGTGCGCTGGCAGCATCCGGAGCGCGGCATGGTCTCGCCGCTCGATTTCATCGCGCTGGCGGAGGACACCGGCCTGATCCTGCCGCTGGGCGGCTGGGTGCTGGAAACCGCCTGCCGGCAGCTGGCGGCATGGGCCCTGCGCCCCGACCGCCAGCACCTGACCATGGCGGTGAACGTGAGTGTGCGGCAATTCCGCCACGCCGGCTTCGTGGAGCAGGTACTGGACGTGCTGGAGCGGACCGGCGCCAACCCCCGCCGGCTCAAGCTTGAACTGACCGAGAGCCTCCTGGTCACCCATGTCGAGGACGTGGTCGCCAAGATGGGGGCGCTCAAGGCCCGGGGCGTGTGCTTCTCGCTCGACGATTTCGGCACGGGCTACTCCTCCCTGGCCTATCTCAAGCGCCTGCCGCTGGACCAGCTCAAGATCGACCAGGGCTTTGTCCGCCATGTGCTGACGGATGCCAACGATGCCGCCATCGCCCGCATGATCGTGGCCTTGTCGGAAAGCCTGGGCCTGGAAGTGATCGCCGAAGGGGTGGAGCGCGCCGAGCAGCGCGATTTTCTGGCCCGGCACGGCTGCCATGCCTACCAGGGCTACTTCTTCAGCCGCCCCCTGCCCCTGGCCGCACTGGAAACCTATGCCGATACCAGCCAGGCCGAGGCCTTCGCGCTGGCCGGCGAAGGCATCTGAGCGGCAGCGCCCGGGTCGGCCTTCGGCCGCCAGGCGGTGGCGCCTTCAGCCCGGCGCCACCGCCCGCGCGCACGCGCGCTGCACCCATGCCTGCATCGCCCGCGTGTGCAGCAGGTCGCGCACCGGCGCGATCCCCGGATGCACGAGGTAGGTGCGCAAGTGGTAGGTGTCGGGGGTGATGTCGAAGGCCGGATCGTAGTCATCGAACGAGGCCAGCCGGCCCAGCGCCAGCTTCTCTCCCAGGCGCATGCACAGGTAACCCAGCGCCAGCGGCGGCACCTGCTCCGGCTCCACGTCGCTGACGGGCGTGACCAGCACCCGGCCCATGGCGCAGACCTCGCGCACCAGGGGCGTCGGCAGCCGCCAGAAACGCATCAGAAGCCCCCCTACTTCGGTCGCCGTGAGCCCCATGGCTTCCTGTTCCAGCCGCGCGCGCTGCAGCGGGTCCAGCTCCAGCCAGCGCGGCAGCATCTCGTGCGGCAGGCGCGAGGCGGCCACCAGGTGGCCGACGAAGGCCAGCACCACATGGGTCACGAGCGCGCCCTGCTGCGGCAACTGCAGCCCCTTGGCCAGGCGCAGGCACAGCTCGCTGGCGATGGCGCTGGCCTGCCATAGGGTGTCGAAATACACCTGCGCGCTCGCCAGATTGGGTTTGAAAGCCTGCGCCAGCATGTAGCGCAGGCAGATGCCGCGGACCGTTTCCATGCCCAGCAAATGGACCGCGGGCTCGATGCTGTCCACGGGTTTTTGCAGGCCATAGAACGGCGAATTGACCACCGCCAGCACGCGGGCCGCGATGAGCGGGTCCTGCATGATGGCGGCGCTGAACTGGGCCTGGCTGGTGCGCGCCACATATTCCGGCGACAGCAGCCGCTGCAGTGACGTGGGCGGGCGCGGCTCCCCCCGCAAGGCGGCGAACAGCACGCGCAGCTCGCCGCTGGGCAGCTCGTTCGGGCGGCGCCAGTGGAAGGTGCTCAGCGCCATGGGGATCGGCTCCAGGGGCGGCGGCCGCTGGGACGCCGGAACGCTCGCCGGAGCGTCAGCGGGCGCGGCGCCCGGGCGGGCGGGCACTGCCGCGCGCGGGCGTGGACGAAGGCGTGCCGGCCGGCGCCTGCGCCATGCCACCATGGCAGCGCCCGCCGCCACCAGGAGGATCAGTACCCCGGCGATCCACAACGACGAAACAGACACGGCTTGCACTCCCGGCGAAGGAAAAGGTGGCCAAGAATCCCCGCGCATCCAGCGGCCGAGACCCCTCGGGCACCGCCTGCGCCGCGCCCACATGGCGCGGCCCGCGGTCCTCGATGGCGCCTGTCCGGCTATTGCGCCAGCCGCGCCTGGTGCCGCGCGATCTGCGCGCGCACCTGCGCCGGCGCGGTGCCGCCCAGGGTGTTGCGCGCGCCGAGCGAGCCGCGCAGGCTCAGGCACTCGTACACGTCCTTCTCGATGCTGGCGTGGAAGCCCTGCAGCACGGCCAGCGGCAGTTCCGACAGATCGCAGGCGTGCGACTGCGCCGCCTTCACGGCGTGGGCCACGGTTTCGTGCGCGTCGCGGAACGGCAGGCCCTTCTTCACCAGGTAGTCGGCCAGGTCGGTGGCGGTGGCGTAGCCCTTCTTGGCCGCGTCTTCCATGGCCTGGGCATTGACGGTGATGCCGCCTTCCTTGGCGCCGGTGGCGGGGTTCACCTGGCCGCCCACCATCTCGGCGAAGATGCGCAGCGTGTCCTTGAGCGTGTCCACGGTGTCGAACAGAGGCTCCTTGTCTTCCTGGTTGTCCTTGTTGTAGGCCAGGGGCTGGCCCTTCATCAGCGTGATCAGGCCCATGAGGTGGCCCACCACGCGGCCGGTCTTGCCGCGCGCCAGCTCGGGCACGTCGGGGTTCTTCTTCTGCGGCATGATCGAGCTGCCCGTGGTGAAGCGGTCGGCGATCTTGATGAAGCCGAAGTTCTGGCTCATCCAGATGATGAGTTCTTCGCTCAGGCGGCTCACATGCACCATGCACAGGCTGGCGGCCGCCGTGAACTCGATGGCGAAGTCGCGGTCGCTCACGGCGTCCAGGCTGTTCTGGCACACGCCGTCCATGCCCAGCGTCTTGGCAACGCGCTCGCGGTCCAGCGGGTAGGTGGTGCCGGCCAGCGCGGCGCTGCCCAGCGGCAGCACGTTGGTGCGGCGGCGCACGTCCTGCATGCGATCAGCGTCGCGCTTGAACATTTCCACGTAGGCCAGCAGGTGGTGCGCGAAGCTCACGGGCTGGGCCACCTGCAGGTGGGTGAAGCCGGGCAGGATCACCTCCACGTTCTTGGCCGCCACTTCCACCAGCGCCTTCTGCAGGTCGGTGAGCAGGCCGCCAATCAGGTCGATCTCGCCGCGCAGCCACAGGCGCACGTCGGTGGCCACCTGGTCGTTGCGGCTGCGGCCGGTGTGCAGGCGCTTGCCGGCGTCGCCCACGAGCTGGGTCAGGCGCGCCTCGATGTTCAGGTGCACGTCCTCCAGGTCGAGCTTCCACTCGAACGCGCCGGACTCGATCTCCTGCGTGATCTGGGCCATGCCGCACTGGATGGCGGCGTGGTCGTCCTGGCCGATGATGCCCTGCGCGGCCAGCATCTCGGCGTGCGCCAGGCTGCCCGCGATGTCGGCCTGCCACAGGCGCTTGTCGAAGAAGACGCTGGAGGTGTAGCGCTTGACGAGGTCGCTCATGGGCTCGGAAAACAGCGCCGACCACGCCTGTGCCTTGGTGTCGAGCTGGTTGTGGGAAGGCTGGGAGGGTTGGCTGGTGGGCATGGCAGGGCAATAATCCGGTGGGAACAGACACCCGGAACGCCCGGATGCCGCAATGCAAGAGACGCAAATTTTATCGACCCTTCCTGGAGCACCGCCCGCTGGCCCCGCCGCCGCCCGCGCGGGCATGCCCGCCGGGCGTGCGCTGGTGTTCGACGCCTGCCATGCGGGCGTGGTGCTGCGCGCCGTGCTGTTCGTCGAGCTGGTACTGGCCGTGGGCGCCATGTTCGGCGCGGAAAACCCCATCGACTGGCTCTCCAGGCTGGCGCTGCTGACCGGCGGCGCACTGCCTGCCACGCTGGCCTGGCTGATCGCCGCGTGCAGCCTCAAGCAGGTGCTGCAGCGCCTGCCCACGCTGGGCCAGTACGCCGCGGGCGTGCTGCTGGGCGCGCTGGCGGGCCTGTGGGCCTGCGGCATGCTGGCCCTGGCAGGCCGGCTGGCCCATTCCCCCTGGGTGGCCAGCGCCGCCAGCGGCGCCCTGCTGTCAGCCCTGCTGGTGGCGGCCCTGGTGCTGCGCGCGCGCGGGCGCACGCCGGCGGCCACCACGGCGCGGCTCACGGAACTGCAGTCGCGCATCCGGCCGCACTTCCTGTTCAACACCCTCAACAGCGCCATTGCCCTGGTGCGCGCGGAGCCCGCCAAGGCCGAGTCGCTGCTCGAAGACCTGAGCGACCTGTTCCGCTCCGCCCTGGTGGAGCAGGGCGAGGCCGTCACGCTGGCCGAGGAGATCGGGCTCGCGCGCCGCTACCTGGCCATCGAGCAGGTGCGTTTTGGCGACCGGCTGCGCGTGCAGTGGCAGCTCGATCCACGCGCCGATGCCGCCCTGCTGCCCCCGCTGCTGCTGCAGCCGCTCGTGGAGAACGCCGTCAAGCACGGCGTGGAGCCCTGCGCGCGCGGCGGCAAGCTGCGCGTGCTCACCGAACAGCGCGGCAGCCGCGTGGTGGTGCGCATCACCAACACGCTGCCCGACGAACAGCCTGCCCGCGACGAAGCACCGCGCGGCCATGGCATCGCCCTGGCCAATGTGCGCGCCCGCCTGTCCCTGCTGCACGATGTGCAGGGAGAATTCAGCGCGGGCATCCAGGACGGCCTCTACCAGGTGCGCATCACCCTGCCCGCCCCACGGCCCGCCGTCGACCGCCCCCCTTCCGCCAACCCGCGCGAACGCGCGCGCTCCGCATGAACATCCTCATCGTTGACGACGAACCCCTGGCCCGCAGCCGGCTGCGCACCCTGGTGGGCGACTGCACCGACACCGAGCGCCACGCACTGGCCGAGGCCGCGACGGCGGCCGAGGCCATGTCGCTGCTGACTCCCAGCGGCGGACGCTCCTTCGATGTGGTGCTGCTCGACATCCACATGCCCGGCCAGGATGGCCTGTGCCTGGCCCAGACGCTGCAGACCCTGAGCCACCCGCCGGCCGTGGTGTTCGTGACGGCGCATGCCGACCATGCCGTGAGCGCCTTCGAGCTGGACGCCGTGGATTACCTGACCAAGCCGGTGCGGCTTGAGCGCCTGCAACAGGCACTGACCAAGGCCCAGCGCGCCCTGCGGCCGGCCGGCGGCGCGGCCCTGGCGGCCCCGGTGGCGCAGGCGGCGGCCCTGCCCCCGGGCGAAACCCTGGTCATCCAGGACCGGGGCCGCACCGAGCGCGTGCCGCTGTCCGAGGTGCTGTACCTCAAGGCGGAACAGAAATACGTGACCGTGCGCACGGCCGCGCGCAGCTACATCCTGGACGGCTCGCTGAGCGAGCTCGAAGCGCGCCACCCCGGCCAGTTCCTGCGCATCCACCGCAACGCGCTGGTGGCGCGCCGGGCCGTGCGCGCGCTGGAAAAGCACTACGACCCCGAGGAAGGCGAGGGCTGGGCCGTGCGCCTGCATGGGCTGGCCGAGCTGCTGGCCGTCTCGCGCCGGCAGGTGGCCGCGGTGCGGGAAGAAATCGCGCGGGCCTGACCGATCAAGCGCGAGCCGGGCCCTCCAGGCGGGGCGCCCAGTCTTCCAGCAGGCCGGTATCGATGCGCCGCTGCAGCAGGCGCTGCCAGGAGGCCGGCAGCGGCAGGGCACACGCAGCCCGCAGATCGGCGGATTCGAGCACCGGCTGGTAGAGCAGGTCGAGCAGCCGCAGCAGCGGCCACTGCGGGTATGGGCGATGCTCCAGCACCAGATCCGCGCCCGCCCACAGGCAGCCCTCTTCCAGCACACGGTAGTACCAACCGGTGCGGCGGGACTGCTGCACGCGCCGCGCCATGCCGGGCAGGCCAAAGCGTTCGTCGAGTTTCCAGCAGGGTTGGCGCGCCTGGGTCACTTCGAGCAGGGCCTCGCCCGCGCGCCAGCGGTCGCCCAAGCACACGCTGGCCTCGGTGAGCCCCAGGCCATGCAGGTTCTCGCCAAAGGCGCCGGGAGCGCCCAGCAGCGCATGGCCGCCCAGTTCTGCGCGCCAGGCGCCGTAATGCTCCAGCGGGTAGTGGTGCACGGCCTTGTCCAGGCCGCCATGCAGGCGCGGGTCGCCCTGGGCATCGCCCACCAGGCCCAGGGCCAGGGCGCGCACCCGGCCCGTCACGGGGGTCTTGTGGATGGCGCTGCGGCTGTCGCGTGCGTAGGGCTGCACCGCTCCGGTGCAGACGGCCTCGATGCGGGTGGCCATGCCGATGCGCGGCAAAGCCCTCAGCTGCCCAGGCCCCGGCGCAGCTCCTTGAGCAGCAGCGTGACCTGGTTGGACGCATGGCGGTAGCCCCCATGGAACAACTGCTGGGCCTTCTCATGCTCGCCAGCCTGGTGGAGTTCCACCACATGCGCCGCCTGGAGGTGGAAGTATTTGTGCCGTGCCACCAGCATCTCGAAGGCCGGGTACTGGCCCAGCTTCTCGCGGCCCGAGCCGCGCAGCCATTGGCCCAGGGGGCAGGATTCATGCTGCCCCACGGCCGCTGGATCGAGCACGTCGTCCGACTGTCCGTCCAGCATGCCCTGCAGGCGCAGCTTCAGGTCTTCATGGCTGGCGATGGCGGAATCGATGTCGAACTCGGTCATCAAGGTGGCCGCGTACTCGGGGTCCAGCACCAGCTCGCTGGCGTTGTCCTCGTAGGACCAGGTCGTATCGGGGCTGGCCGGGTCTTGTTCCCGAAAGCTGAATAAACGGCTGAAAAAACCCATGCATCACCTCGTGCTGTCCAAGAGCCATCCCGGCTGCGCCAGCCTCCGGTCACAGCACGGCCTTTGCGGGCCGATGGAAACATTTTGTTCGACCCGGCGCGTTTTGGCTACTTCTTCCTCGCCATGCCGCGCACCTGCGCGACAGCCAGCGCATGGCGCAAGCCCCTCCGGGGGCTGTCGCCGCACGGATTCCACCCCACGCGGGCCGTGGCGCAGCCGCCGCCAGGGTCAGCGCGCAAGGTAGCCGCCGTCCACCGGGTAGTAGGCACCGGTGACGAACGAGGCGCGGTCGGACGCGAGCCAGGCCACCAGCTCGGCCACCTCTTCCGGGCGGCCCAGGCGGCCGATGGGGTGCGCGGCCGTCAGCAGGGCGTTCACCGCGGCGTCCTGCTCCAGCGCCTCGATCATCGGCGTATGGATGAACGCCGGGCCCACGGCGTTCACGCGCACGCCCAGGGCGGCGTATTCCACGGCCGCCGCCTTGGTCAAACCCAGCACACCGTGCTTGGCCGCGGTGTACGCCGGTGCGCTGGCGAATGCCACGGCGCCCAGGATGGAGGCGATGTTGACGATGGCGCCGCCGCCGCTGGCCAGCATGGCGGCGATCTGGTGCTTCATGCCGTAGAACACACCCGACAGGTTGACGTTGATGACCTGGTCCCAGGCCTCGACGGGATAGTCCGCCGTGAAGGCCTGCGCGCCGCCGATGCCGGCGTTGTTCACGGCCACGTCGAGCCGGCCGAAGCGCTCCAGCGCGCGTCGCACCAAGGCCTCGCACTCGGCGGCGGCGCCCACGTTGGCGGGCACGAAAAGCGCCTCGCGGCCCTGCGCGCGCACCAGCGCCGCGGTGTCCTCGCCGCCCGCGGCGCTCAGGTCGGACACGACCACGTTCGCGCCCTCGCGGGCGCACACCTGGGCGATGGAGCGGCCGATTCCCGACGCCGCGCCCGTCACCAGCACCACCTTGTCTTGCAGCAACACCATGCGTCTCTCCTCGTGTTTACCAAGCACCGCGCGCGGCATCTTGGCGCGCGCCCTGCGCCCCCCGGCGAATCCCGCCCCGGCAGCGGCTACCATCATGCCCTGCCATCCACCCGCACCGCAACCAAACCCGCATGCCCGCCTTCACCTTCGAAGCCCTCGACGAGCAGGGCCAGACCCGCAAAGGCATCGTCGAGGCCGACTCGGCCAAGGCGGCGCGCAGCCAGTTGCGCGCGCAAGCGCTGGTGCCGCTGGCCGTCGAGCCCGTGGGCGACCGCCCCGCCGGCGCCGCCACCGGCCACCTGTTCACCCGGCCGGTGTTCGGCACGGCCGCGCTGGCCATCTGGACCCGGCAGCTCGCGGGGCTGGTGGCCTCGGGCCTGCCGCTGGAGCGCGCGCTGACGGCCCTCTCCGAAGAGGCCGAGAACGAGCGCCAGCGCCACCTGGTGGCCGTGCTGCGCGCCGAGGTCAATGCCGGCTCGACCTTCGCGCGCGCCCTGCAGCAGCACCCGCGCGAGTTCTCCGACATCTACTGCGCCGTCATCGGCGCGGGCGAGCACAGCGGCCACCTCGGCCTGGTGCTCGAACGCCTGGCCGACGACCTGGAGGAGCGCCAGGAGCTGCGCGCAAAGCTGGTGGGCGCGGCGCTGTACCCGGCCATCGTCACCCTGGTGGCCATCGCCATCGTGCTGTTCCTCGTGAGCTACGTGGTGCCGCAGGTGGCCAGCGTGTTCGCGGGCACCAAGCGCGCCCTGCCCTTCCTCACGGTGGCCATGCTGGCCCTCAGCGCCTTCGTGCGCAACCATGGCTGGTGGCTGGGAATTGCTCTTGTTTTGATAGCTATTGGCGCTCGCTGGTCCTTGGGTTTTGCCACATTTCGCCAAAAATTCGATGCCGCCTGGCTGAACCTGCCGCTGGTGGGCCGCCTGGCACGCGGCTACAACGCGGCGCGCTTCGCCGGCACCCTGGCCATGCTCGCCGGCGCGGGCGTGCCCATCCTCAAGGCGCTGCAGGCGGCGGCCGAGACCCTGAACAACCGCGCGCTGCGCGCCGATGCGCTCGACGCCCTGGTGCTGGTGCGCGAGGGCGCGCCGCTGGCCTCGGCGCTGGCGCAGAAGAAGCGCTTCCCCAGCCTGCTGCCCATGTTCGCCCGCCTGGGCGAGCAGACCGGCCAACTGCCCGTGATGCTGCAGCGCGCCGCCACGCAGCTCTCGGCCGAAGTGCAGCGCCGCGCCCTACACTTGGCGACCCTGCTGGAGCCGCTGCTCATCGTGACCATGGGCCTGGTGGTCATGCTCATCGTGCTGGCGGTGCTGCTGCCCATCATCCAGCTGAACCAATTCATGAAGTGACACCATGGCCGTGACATTGGACGACAAGCTGGTGGTGGCGATCTCGTCGCGCGCCCTGTTCGACTTCGAGGAAGAGAACCGCGTCTTCGAGAAGGACAACGACCGCGCCTACGTGGAGCTGCAGCGCCAGCGGCTGGAGGTTCCTGCCGCGCCCGGCGTGGCGTTCTCTCTGGTGCGCAAGCTGCTCGCGTTCAACACCCCCGAGCACCAGCGGGTGGAGGTGGTGCTGCTCTCGCGCAACGACCCGGTGAGCGGCATGCGCGTGTTCCGCTCGTGCAAGGCGCACGGCCTGCCCATGGTGCAGCGCGGCGTGTTCACGCAGGGGCGCGACCCGTTCCGCTACCTGCGGCCGCTGGGCGCGCACCTGTTCCTCTCGGCCAACGAAGCCGACGTGCGCGAGGCACTGCACCTGGGCTACCCGGCCGCGCGCGTGCTGACGGAATCGGTGCAGGCCGGCGGCTCGAACCCGCACGAGGTGCGCATCGCCTTCGACGGCGACGCCGTGCTGTTCTCCGACGAGGCCGAGCGGGTCTACCAGGCCGAGGGCCTGGCCGCGTTCCAGCGGCACGAGTCCGACAAGGCCGCCCAGCCCCTGCCCGACGGGCCGTTCAAGCCGCTGCTGGCGGCCCTGCACCGCCTGCAGTCGGCCGGCGAGGACGGCGGCACGGGTATGCGCATCCGCACCGCCCTGGTCACGGCGCGCAGCGCGCCGGCGCACGAGCGCGCCATCCGCACGCTGATGGGCTGGAACATCGCGGTCGACGAGGCCATGTTCCTTGGCGGCCTGCAAAAAGGCGAGTTCCTGCGCGAATTCGAGCCCGATTTCTTCTTCGACGACCAAACCGGCCATGTCACCTCGGCCGCCCTGCATGTGCCCGCCGGCCACGTGAGCAGCGGCATCGCGAATCCGCCGCCGCCGGGTGCCGCGCACTGAAGCGGCGTGGCTCACTGCACTTTTGGGTCCAGAATGCAAAAAGCGCCCGCAGAACGGGCGCTTCAAGCTATCAATAAAAGAGCGTGCAGTGGCCCGGTCAGAGCCCGCCGGTGCGCTTGACCTTGGGGTCGGCGTAGGTGATGGGCTCGTTCTTGGCCTGCTGGGCGAGGCGCTCCTGCAGCGTGGTCTTGTTGATGTCCTGCGCCAACTCGATGGCGCTGCCGCTGGCGCGCCACATGGACTGCAGGAATTCCAGCAACTGCTTGTAGATCGGCTCCTTGGGCGGCTCGGGCGGCTCCTCGACCGTTTCCTTCTTCTTGACCTCGGTCCAGTCGCGGTTTGGCGCGTCGGGGTCCGAGGGCTTGTCCGGCGCCTTCACGATGGCACCCTCGCCCAGCCGGTCCATGGACTCGACGGCGTTGGCGGGGTTGATGGGGCGCACGGGCACCGCACCAGAAGCCCCGGTGGAGTACAAATCAGCGCCCTGGGGACGCCAGATCGGTGATCGGTCTACAGGTGGCAATTGCATGGCAGTGGCCCGGTTGGTGGATTGAATTCGAGAAGGCTTTAGCCCCTTCTCGAACAATCATTTCGGCAAAAAAAAGGGGAAATTAAGCCTTTTTTGACCGATCACCCCGAATTAAGTGTTTTCACCTACTTCCAAGCCCTGCCCGGGCTCACAGGAAGCGTTCGAGGATGCGCCGCGAGGCCTTGTCCAGGGCCGTGCTGTCAGGGATGGCGTACTGCACGCCCTCGCCGCTGGCGATCAGCAGCGAGGTGCGGCCCTGCAGGCGCCGGATGTCCTCCTCGGCCTTCAGCACGAAGCGCGTGGGGCCCCGATCGGTCTCAACCATCCAGGTGCAGGGGGTTGAAAAGCTTGATACCTCAAGGATTTTCGTGATAGTGGGCACAAACTCCCGCACGGCCAGCTCTTCCTTCACCAGGCGGCGCACCGGCTCGGGCAGGTCGGCCATGCGCTCGATCCAGAGCAGCTCGTGGCCGTCGGCGCCCATGAACGAGAGGCCGTCCTCGGGCGCGGCGATGGGAAAGGCGCGCACCGGCAGCACGCCGGCGTGCGCGGGGCCACCGGGAAGCTGCAGCACCAGCCGGCCGTGGGCGTCGCGGTGCAGTTGCAGGGCGGAAAGGGAAGCGGAGGACGGCATGGGGAAGATCCTGGTCAGGAGTTGCCGGCAGGGTGCGCCGGGTGCAGCAGGCCGCTGTCGATGATGACGCCGGCGGCCTGCGCGTCCTCCTCGGCGCGGCGGGCCTGGGCTTCGTAGAGCCGCCAGTAAGCGCCCTGCTGTTCCATGAGCTCGTCGTGCGGGCCCACTTCGACCACCTCGCCACGGTCCATGACCACGAGGCGGTCGGCCTTGCGCAGCGTGGACAGGCGGTGGGCGATGGCGATGGTGGTGCGGCCTTGCACCAGGTTGTCCAGCGCCTTCTGGATTTCCTTCTCGGTCTCGGTGTCCACGGCCGAGGTGGCCTCGTCGAGGATCAGGATGCGCGGGTCGATCAGCAGCGCCCGGGCGATGCTGATGCGCTGGCGCTCGCCGCCCGACAGGCCCTGGCCACGCTCGCCCACCAGCGAGTCGTAGCCATGCGGCAGGCGCAGGATGAATTCATGCGCGTGCGCGGCGCGCGCGGCGGCCACGATCTCCTCGCGCGTGGCATCGGGCTTGCCGTAGGCGATGTTTTCGGCGATGGTGCCGAAGAACAGGAAGGGTTCCTGCAGCACCAGGCCGATGTGGCGGCGGTAGTCGGCCACCGAGAAGCGCCGGATGTCGATGCCGTCGATCTGGATCGACCCCTCGCTCACGTCGTAGAAGCGGCAGATCAGGTTCACCAGCGTGCTCTTGCCCGAGCCGCTGTGGCCCACCAGGCCGATCATCTCGCCAGGGCGGATGTCCAGGTCCATGTCCTTGATGACGGCCCGGCTGCCGTAGCGGAAGCCGACGTTGCGCATGGCGATGGCGCCCCGCACCTTGTCCACGTGCACCGGCTGGGCCGGGTCGGGCACGTTGCTGACGTGGTCGAGGATGTCGAAGATGCGCTTGGCGCCGGCCGCCGCCTTCTGCGTGACCGAGACGATGCGGCTCATGGAGTCGAGCCGACCGTAGAAGCGCCCGATGTAGGCGATGAACGCCGTGAGCACCCCGACCGTGATCTGGCTCTTGGAGACCAGCCAGATGCCGAAGGCCCAGACCACCAGCAGGCCGATCTCGGTGAGCAGCGACACCGTGGGCGTGAACAGGCTCCAGGTCTTGTTCAGGCGGTCGTTCACCTCCAGGTTGTGCTGGTTGGCGTCGCGGAAGCGCTGGGCCTCGCGCTTTTCCTGGGCAAAAGCCTTGACCACGCGGATGCCTGGAATGGTGTCGGCAAGCACGTTGGTCACCTCGCTCCATACGCGGTCGATCTTCTCGAAGCCGGTGCGCAGGCGGTCGCGCACGGTGTGGATCATCCAGCCGATGAAGGGCAGCGGCACCAGCGTGACCAGCGCCAGCCACGGGTTGATGGAGAACAGGATGGCCGCCGTCATGACGATCATCAGCACATCGGTGAGGAAATCCAGCGCGTGCAGCGACAGGAAGACGTTGATGCGGTCGGTCTCCGAGCCGATGCGCGCCATGAGATCGCCCGTGCGCTTGCCGCCGAAATAGTCGAGCGACAGGCGCAGCAGATGCTCGTAGGTGGTGGTGCGCAGATCGGCGCCGATGCGCTCGGACACGAGCGCCAGGATGTAGGTGCGCGCCCAGGAAAGCCCCCAGGCCAGCAGCGCCGACAGCAGCAGGCCGCCGAGGTAGAACATCACCAGGCCCGGGTCGATCTTCTGGCCGTTCTGGAACGGGATCAGGATGTCGTCCATCAGCGGGATGGTCAGGTAGGGAGGGACCAGCGTGGCCGCCGTGGAGGCCAGGGTCAGGCCGAACCCCGCCGCGAGCTGCGCGCGGTAGGGACGCGCGAAGCGCCACAGGCGCAGCAGCACCCAGGTGGAGGTCTGCGGCGGCTGGGCGCGGGCGCAGGCCGGGCACTCCTCGGTGTCGGGCGGCAGGGGCGTATGGCAAACGGGGCAGCGGGCTTCGTCGGCATCGTCGGCCAGCGGCGTGAGGCTGGACAAACGCTCGATCTGGTGTTCGAAACGCTGCACCAGGCTCAGTGCCTGGGCATGGTTGCCGAGCGTGAAACGCCAGAAAGCCAGGCGCTGCTGGCCGTCGTGCAGCTCCAGCGTGCCCACGCCGCCGTGGTCTTGCAGGCGCAGCCCCAGGCCGGGCATGAGCATCCACTCCTTCCAGCCATCGCTGCCGGGCTCACGCACCAGCAGGCGCTGCGGGGTCAGGGCCAGCAGCCCCTCACCAAAACGCAGTTCGGCGCTCAGGTCAACCTCCAGCGCGGCCCGCACGTTCTCGTGGGAAGCGAGCCGGGCTCGCAACTCGGCCCCGAAAGGGCTATTCAAGACACCGAAGGCGTCCACAGGATGGTGATTTTGCATTTTGGTTGGTGTTTCCGCCCCTGGCAGCCCGCAGTGCCTGTTCCCGCGGAAGCTGGAATTCTCCCCGATACGGGCTTGCCGGGTGCAATGTTCTCCCCCCATAACGCGCACACCCTCCCTTGCGCTGACAGTCCGCGCTGACCCCGGACTGGCGCACAATCGGGCTATTTCCGTCTCGCTCTCCCGCAAAGCCCCATCTCCAGGCCGGAACCTTCCTACCCGCTGCAACCCATGGCGAAATTCAACGACATCCAACTGCTGCGCATCAATTACCTGCGCGGCCCCAATATCTGGACCTACCGCCCCGCGCTCGAAGTGTGGCTGGACCTCGGGGCCCTCGAAGACCACCCCTCCCACCAGATCCCCGGATTCAATGAACGCCTGACGGCCTGGCTGCCGGCGCTGATCGAGCACCACTGCGGCGTGGGCGAGCGCGGCGGCTTCCTGCAGCGCCTGCAGGAGGGAACCTGGTGCGGCCACGTGCTGGAGCACATCGTCATCGAGCTGCTGAACCTCGCCGGCATGCCCACGGGCTTCGGCCAGACGCGCAGCACCTCGGTGCGCGGCGTCTACCGCATGGTGTTCCGCGCCCGCGACGAGCAGGTGGCGCGCATGGCGCTGGAGCAAGGCCACCGCCTGATCATGGCGGCCCTCAACGACGAGCCCTTCGACGTGCAGGCCGCCGTGGCCAAGGTGCGCACCGAGGTGGACGACCAGTACCTCGGCCCCAGCACGGCCTGCATCGTGACCGCGGCCACCGACCGCGGCATCCCCCACATCCGCCTGAACGACGGCAACCTCGTTCAACTGGGCTACGGCGCCAGCCAGCGCCGCATCTGGACGGCCGAGAGCGAATTCACCAGCGCCATCGCCGAGGGCATCGCCTCCGACAAGGACCTGACCAAGAGCCTGCTCAAGTCCTGCGGCGTGCCCATTCCCGAGGGCCAGGTGGTCCACAGCCCCGAGGAAGCCTGGGAGGCCGCGCAGGACATCGGCCTGCCCGTGGTCGTCAAGCCGTCCGACGGCAACCACGGCCGTGGCGTGACGCTGGACCTGCGCAAGAAGGAAGACATCGAGGCGGCCTACCACGTGGCCTACCCCGAGGGCAGCGACGTGATGGTCGAGCGCTTCATTCCCGGCGACGAGCACCGCCTGCTGGTGGTGGGCGGCAAGGTCGTGGCCGCCGCGCGTGGCGAGGTGGTCAGCATCACCGGCAACGGCCGCTCCACCGTCAAGGAACTGATCGACAGCCAGCTCAACTCCGACCCGCGCCGTGGCTACGAAGAGGAATACCCGCTGGAGATCATCGACCTGGCAACCGACTCAAAGGTGCAGCTCGAACTCAAGCGCCAGGACCTGGATGCCGACTCCGTGCCCGCAGCGGGACGCCAGGTGGTGGTGCAGCGCAATGGCAACGTGGCCGTGGACTGCACGGACGACGTGCACCCCGAGGTGGCCTACATCGCCCAGCTCGCCGCCAAGGTGGTGGGCCTGGACATCGCCGGCATCGACATGGTGGCGCAGGACATTGCCAAGCCGCTGCACGCGCAGGGCGGCGCCATCGTCGAAGTGAACGCCGGCCCCGGCCTGCTGATGCACCTCAAGCCCGCCGTGGGCGCGCCACGCCCCGTGGGCCAGGCGATCGTCGAGCATTTGTTCCCCTCGGAAGACCACGGCGAGGACGCCGGCCGCATTCCGGTGGTGGGCGTGGCGGGCACGCGCAATACCACGACCATCGCCCGCCTGGTGGCCTGGCTGCTGCACCTGAGCGGGCGGCACACCGGCCTGGCCTGCCGCGAGGGCCTGTTCCTCGACCGCCGCCGCGTCGACGCCGCCGACAGCGCCCACTGGGAAGCCGCGCACCGCCTGCTGATGAACCAGATGGTGCAGGCCGCCGTGATCGAGAACGACGCGCGCACCATCCTGCGCGACGGCCTGGCCTACAACCGCTGCCAGGTCGGCGTGGTGACCGACATGGACGGTGTGGCCGGCCTGGCCGATTTCGACGTGCATGAGCAGGAACAGATGACCAAGGTGCTGCGCACCCAGGTGGACGTGGTGCTCGACAAGGGCGCCGCCGTGCTCAACGCCGCCGAGCCGCAGGTGGCCGCGCTGGCGCCTCTGTGCGACGGCAGCGTGGTGCTGTATGCGCAAGATCCCCTGCTTCCCGCCATCGTGGAGCACCGCGCCGACGATGAATACGGCCGCGCCGTGTTCGTCAAGAACGGCCGCGTGGTGCTGGCCACGGGCCACACCGAGCATGTGCTGGGACCGCTGTCCGACCTGACCTTCGGCCGTGGCGCCGTGGTGCCCGACACCGACGCGCTGCTCGCGGCCATCGCCACCGCCTGGGCCCTGGACATCTCGCCCGACCTCATCGGCGCGGGCATCAAGACCTTCGAACCCGAACAGCCCAGCGTGGACACGGCCCGCGCCTGAGCGCCGGCCGGCCTGAACCCAACCATCGCCCCGCGACAGAACACTGAAAGACCGACCCCATGGATGTATCCCGCATCAGGGCCCTGCGTGGCCCCAACCTCTGGAGCCGCCACATGGCCATCGAGGCCGTGGTGGCCTGCGACGAATCGGAACGCGCCATCTCCCGGATCGAAGGCTTCGAGACGCGGCTGCGCGCCCTCTTCCCCGCCATCGGGGTGCTGCGCACCGAAGGCAGCGACACCGACCTCTCGCTCGCCCATGTCCTGCAGACGGCGGCGCTGGCCCTGCAGGCGCAGGCCGGCTGCCCGGTGACCTATGCCCGCACCACCGCCACGGTGGAGTCCGGGGTGTACCAGGTGGTCGTCGAATACAGCGAGGAGGCCGTGGGCCGCCAGGCCTTCGAGGACGCCCGGCAGCTCATCCAGGCCGCCCTCGGCCACGGCGGCTTCGACGCCGAGGCCGCCATCGCCAACCTGCGCGAGCTCGACGAGGACGAGCGCCTGGGCCCAAGCACCGGCGCCATCGTCGAGGCCGCGGTGGCGCGCGGCATCCCCTACCGGCGCCTCACCCGGGGCAGCCTGGTGCAGTTCGGCTGGGGCTCCAAGCAGCGCCGCATCCAGGCCGCCGAGATCGACTCCACCAGCGCCGTGGCCGAATCCATCGGCCAGGACAAGGACCTCACCAAGCGCCTGCTGCACGCCGCGGGCGTGCCCGTGCCGCTGGGCCAGCCGGTCGAAACAGTGGAAGAAGCCTGGGCCGTGGCCCAGAAGGTCGGCCTGCCCGTGGTCGTGAAGCCGCAGGACGGCAACCAGGGCAAGGGTGTCACGGTCAACATCACCGACCGCGCCCAGCTCGAAGAGGCCTACAAGAACGCCGCCGAATACGGCACCGTGATGGTCGAACGCTTCCTGCCCGGACAGGATTTCCGCCTGCTCGTGGTGGGCGACCAGCTCGTGGCCGCCGCGCGCCGCGAGCCGCCCCAGGTGCTGGGCGACGGCGAGCGCAGCGTGCGCGAGCTGGTGGACATCGTCAACCAGGACCCGCGCCGTGGCGAGGGCCATGCGACCTCGCTCACCAAGATCCGCCTGGACGACATCGCCATCGCGCGCCTGGCGCTGCAGAACCTCACGCCCGACTCCGTGCCCGAAAAGGGCCAGCGCGTGGTGCTGCGCAACAACGCCAACCTCTCCACCGGCGGCACCGCCACCGACGTGACCGATGACGTGCACCCCGCCGTGGCGGCGCGCGCCGTGGCGGCGGCCCAGATGGTGGGCCTGCACATCTGCGGCGTGGACATGGTGGCCGAGACCGTGCTGCGCCCGCTCGAAGAACAGGGCGGCGGCTTCGTCGAGGTGAACGCCGCGCCCGGCCTGCGCATGCACTTGGCGCCCAGCTACGGCAAGCCGCGCGCCATCGGCCAGGCCATCGTGGACCGGCTCTACGCCCATGGCCAGGACGGCCGCATTCCCGTGGTGGCCGTCACCGGCACCAACGGCAAGACCACCACGGCGCGCCTGATCGCCCACCTGTTCTCGGCCCAGGGCCTGCGCGTGGGCATGACCAACACCGATGGCGTCTACGTGAACGGCCGCCAGATCGACAGCGGCGACTGCAGCGGCCCCAAGAGCGCCCGCAACGTGCTGCTGCACCCCGAGGTGGACGCCGCCGTGTTCGAGACCGCGCGTGGCGGCATCCTGCGCGAGGGCCTGGGCTTCGACCGCTGCCAGGTGGCCGTGGTGACCAACATCGGCGCGGGCGACCACCTGGGCCTGAACTACATCACCACGGTGGAAGACCTGGCCGTGCTCAAGCGCGTGATCGTGCAGAACGTGGCCGCCACGGGCTACGCCGTGCTCAACGCCACCGATCCCATCGTCGCCGCCATGGCCTCGGCCTGCCCCGGCAAGGTCATCTACTTCGCCAGCGACCGCCACCACCCCGTGATGGCCACGCACCGCGCCCAGGGCCACCGCACGGTGTATGTCGATGGCGATTCCATCGTCGCCTCGGAAGGCTCCTGGCGCGAGACCATCCACCTGCGCGACGTGCCCATCACGCGCAACGGCAAGATCGGCTTCCAGGTGGAGAACGTCATGGCCTCCGTGGCTGCCGCCTGGGGCGTGGGCCTGCCCTGGCAGACCATCCGCCGGGGCCTGTCGGGCTTCGTCAACGACAGCGACAACGCCCCCGGCCGCTTCAACGTGATGGACTACCGCGGCGCCACCGTGATCGCCGACTACGGCCACAACCCCGACGCCATGCGCGCCCTGGTGCAGGCCGTGGACGCCCTGCCCGGCAAGCGCCGCAGCGTGGTCATCAGCGGCGCGGGCGACCGGCGCGACGAGGACATCCGCGACCAGACCGTCATCCTCGGCGCGGCCTTCGACGACGTCATCCTCTACCAGGATGCCGCCCAGCGCGGACGCGCCGACGGCGAGGTGATGGCGCTGCTGCGCGAGGGCCTGGCCGGCGCCACGCGCACCCGCCACATCGAGGAGATCCGGGGCGAATTCATCGCCATCGACACCGCGCTGGCGCGCCTGCAGCCGGGCGACCTGTGCCTGGTGCTGGTGGACCAGGTGGAAGAAGCCCTGGCCCACCTGGCCCAGCGCTGCAGCGAAGCCGGAGCCACGGCATGAGGCTGCGCCGCGTCCTGGCCTGCGCTACCCTGCTGGCCTGCGGCGCCGCGCTGGCGGCCGAGGGCGAGAAGATCGGCACCGTGGACACGGCCTTCCAGTGGATCGGCCGCGACCACGACATCCTGGTCGAGGCCTACGACGACCCCGCCGTCCAGGGCGTGACCTGCTACGTTTCGCGTGCCCGCACGGGAGGCATCAAGGGCACGCTGGGCCTGGCCGAGGACCGCGCCGAGGCCTCCATCGCCTGCCGCCAGACCGGCCCCATCGCCTTCCCGCAGCCCCTGCGCAAGCAGGAAGAGGTGTTCAGCGAGCGCATGTCCATCCTGTTCAAACGCCTGCGCATCGTGCGCATGGTGGACCCGGCGCGCAACGTGCTGGTCTACCTCACGTATTCCGAGAAGCTCATCGACGGCTCGCCGCAGAACAGCGTGACGGCCGTGCCAGTGGACCGCGCCACCGCCATTCCGCTGCGGAAATAGGTTCTGTCGAGGTTTTTATAAAAAACAGGCTCTGACGCCCATCCAATAAGCGCCAGAAGCTATTAAATTAATAGCATTTATGCCTGCGCCGCGATCTGGCGCAGCGCCTGTTCGAACACCTCTACGGGCTGGCCGCCCTGGATCAGGTGGCGGTCATTGATGATGATGGCCGGCACCGAGTGGATGCCCTGGCGCAGGTAGAACTGCTCGCGCTCGCGCACCTCGGCGGCGAAGCGGTCGGACGCCAGCAGCGCGCGCGCTTCCTCAGCATCCAGCCCCACCTCGCCCGCCACGCGCGCCAGCACGTCATGGCTGCTCGGGTCCTGCCCATCGGTGAAATAGGCCGTGAACAGCGCGTGTTTCAGGGCCGGCTGCACGCCCTTTTCCTCGGCCCAGTGCAGCAGGCGGTGCGCGTCGAAGGTGTTGTAGATGCGGCCGCGCCGTTCCATGGCGAAGGTGAATCCCAGTTCGGCGCCGCGCGCGGCGATGGCTTCGCGCGTGCGCTGGCTCTGCTCGGGCGTGGCGCCGTATTTTTCCTGCAGGTGCTCGCCGATGTCCTGGCCCTCGGGGCCCATCTGCGGATTCAGTTCGAACGGCTGGAAATGCAGATCCAGCGCCACGTCCTCCCGCAGCCGGCCGGCGGCCTGTTCCAGCGCATGCAGGCCGATCGCGCACCAGGGGCAGGAAATGTCGGAAACGAAGTCGATCTTCAGGGTCTTGGGCATGGTGCGGCTCAGGGAGGCTGGGGCCGCCATGGTAGGGCCAATGCAATACCCCCTGCAGGCTGCGGCCCGGGCAACCGGTGACCGTGCCAGACCGACAAAGTTCAAGGGTAGATTGTTCTAAAAACTGGAACAGTCAGTTTGCGACTGAGTAGTTTTTCTTTGAACTACTGGGGCGTACAGTTCAACCCATCGATGAGACGCAACCCACACGGGAAGCCCACCGAAGCCGGATCGGCACCACGAGGACGTGGAAGCGGACCCGGGTCCTGCAACACTTTTTGAAGGAATTCACCATGACCGCATCCCGCATCCTCTCCGTCGCCGCCGTTGCCGCTTTCGCCTCGTTCGGCGCCCAGGCCAGCGAACTGTACGGCACCAACTTCGAGGCCGGCGTCCAATCCACCCGCGCCCGTTCCACCGTCCAGGCCGAAGCGGCCCAGGCCGTGACGCAGTTCAAGAACTTCACCGTGGCCGCCCCGGCCGGCGCCGCATCGGACGTGAGCCGCACCACCGTGCGCGCCGAGGCCGTGACCGCTGCCCGCGCAGGCGCCATCGCCCTGGGCGACCGCAGCTGAACCGCCGGCCTTCCCGCCCCCCTGAACCACTTGCTTCTCCAAAGGTACACACCATGACCGCATCCCGCATCCTCTCCGTCGCCGCCGTTGCCGCTTTCGCCTCCTTCGGCGCCCAGGCCAACGACCTGTACGGCACCGATTTCGAAGCCCGGTTCCAGCCCAGCCGCGACCGCGCCTCGGTGCAGACCGAAGCCGTGCAGGCCGTGACCCAGTTCAAGAACTTCACCCCCTCGGGCAGCCTGGACCGCGCTCCCTCCGTCACCAGCCGCGACGCCGTGCGCGCCGAGGCCGTGACAGCCGCCCGCTCCGGTGCCATCGCCATCGGCGAGCGCGGCTGAGGCACGGCGACGCCCCTCTCTCCATAGGAAACTTCAGCCCGCACGGCGCACGCCTGCGGGCTTTTTTGCGTCCGCACCAACCCCATGGCAAGCCCTGCCGTGGGCATGCCAGAATCGGCCATGCCCGCCCCACAGGAACTTGCCGCCACCTATGCCGCCTCGGCGCCGGACGCTGCTTCCGACAGCGCCATGACCGTGCTCTACCGGGCCGCCCTTGGCCCGGTCAACACGGAGCGCTACCTGCCCCGCTTCGCGCAGTTCGACACCACCGGCCGCACACGCCCCGGCTGGAACTGGGCCGCCGGCCTGTGCACCCTGAACTGGATGGCACTGCGCAACCTGTGGGGGCCCGCGCTGATCTACGTGGCTGCCGCCGAGGGGCTGGGGCTGCTGGTGTTCGGGGCGGTCCGGCAGGCCCTGTCATGGCCCGACACCGTGCAGTGGGCGCTGATCGCGGCCTTCGCCGTGCTGGCCTGTGTCCTTCCAGGCCTCTATGGCGATGCCGTGCTGCACACGGAAATCCGCAAGCGCATCGCCAAGGCACTGGCCGCCACGCGTGACATTCCCGAAGCCTGCGCCCTGCTGGGCCGCCAGGCCAGTTCATGGCAGCGGCTCATCGCCCTGGCCTTGCTCAACCTCGTCCTGGCCGGCGTGGCATCGGCGGCCTACTGGTATCTGCCGCCCGACGGCCCGGGGCACTCCGCTTCCTCGGAAAATACCGCGCCGTCCCTCCAGGACTCCACGGCGCACAACACCCCGGCCCCCGCGGCGGCGCCATTGCCCATCACGGCCGCCTCCGAGCCCGTGGCCGCTGCCGCTCCACCGGCATCGACCCCCTCCCAGCCCGCCAGCGCACCCGAGGCACCTGCACCTGCACCTGCACCTGCACCTGCACCTGCACCTGCACCTGCACCTGCACCTGCACCTGCACCTGCACCTGCACCTGCACCTGCACCCGCATCTGCGTCCACGCCAGGCAAGGCCGAACCCAAGGCCGCGCCCGCACCCAGAGGAGCGGCCACCAGCAGTGCCCGTACCTCAACGTCCGCGCCAACGGCGCCTGCCGCGCGGCGCGCGCCCGCCAGCAAGGCCGAGGCACAATCCACGGCCTCCAGCGCCTCTGCCGCCGCATCGGCGGCCAGCACATCCAGCCCCGTGGTGGGGACCGCGCCGGGGTACTACATCAATGTGGGCCTGTTCGCCGAAGAGGCGAATGCCCGCCGCGCCCAGTCACGGCTGCTGAACGAAGGGCTGCCTGCCTTCCGCCAGACGCTGGAAACCGCCAAGGGCAAGCGCATCCGGGTGCGCGTCGGCCCCTATGCCCATGCCAAGGAGGCGCAGGCTGCCGCCGCGCGCATACGCGGCATGCAACTGGAGGCCGTGGTCTTCAAACAGTGAGCGCAGGCAGCAGGCCTGCCGCACGGGCCGTCAGCCACGGTACCGTATTCATACCGTATAGGCAGAACGGTTATTGCTCTTTATCGTTGCGGCATCGCGGCCCCACGGGCGGGCCGCTGGAACACGAGAGACATCCATGAGCCTTGTCCACCTGCTGCAGCGGCACGCCCGCCTGTCCCCCGGCCGCACGGCCATCCTGCAAGGCGCCACGCCCCACGCCACCTATGGCGAATGGGCGGCCCGCAGCGCCGCCCTGGCCTGGCGCATGCAGGCCGAGGGCCTGGTGCCGGGCGACCGGGTGCTGCTGTTCATGCGCAACCACCCGCGCTACCTGGAGGTGCTGCTGGCAGCCTGGTGGGCGGGGCTGGTGGTGGTACCGGTGAATGCCAAGCTGCATGCGCGGGAGGCCGAATGGATCGTGGACAACGCCCAGGCGCGCTGGGGGTTCGTCACCTCCGACGTGGCGCTCGGGCCATTGGCCGGGCTGGAGCGGCAGATCGACGTGGAATCCGCCGAGGCTGATGCGCTGCTGGCTCCCGTGACCGACCCCTGGACCGTTGCCGCCGTCGAGCGAGCGCCCGACGATGTGGCCTGGTTGTTCTACACCAGCGGCACCACCGGCCGCCCCAAGGGCGTGATGATCACGCACCGCAACCTCATGACGATGGGCCTGGCCTATTTTGTCGATGTGGACCCTGTGGCCGCGCAGGACGCCATCGTGTACGCGGCGCCCATGTCCCATGGGGCGGGCCTCTATGCCATTCCGCACCTGATGGCCGGTGCGCGGCATGTGGTGCCAGCCTCCGGCGGCGTGGAGCTCGCCGAACTGTTCGACCTGGGCTGGCAGCTCGGCCCCCTGACCACCTTCGCCGCGCCCACCATCGTCAAGCGCCTGGTGGACCATGCCGAGCAGGCGGGCATCGGCCCGGAAGAATCCGCGCGCGCTTTCAAGACCATCGTCTATGGCGGCGCCCCCATGTACATGGCCGACATCCAGCGCGCGCTGCATGTGATGGGGCCGCGCTTCGTGCAAATCTACGGCCAGGGAGAAACCCCCATGGTGGCCACGGCCCTTTCGCGCGCGCACCTGGCCGACGCCGCGCACCCGCGCCACCTGGAGCGCATCGCCTCGGTGGGCGTGGCACAGACGCCGGTACAGGTGCGCGTGACCGACGAGCAGGGCAATGGCCTGCCCACGGGCGCGGTGGGCGAGGTGGTGGTCCGGGGCGACAGCGTGATGGCAGGCTACTGGCGCAATCCCGAAGCCACCGCGAGCACATTGCGCGATGGCTGGCTGTTCACGGGCGATGTGGGCTGCCTGGATGCGGAGGGTTTCCTCACGCTCAAGGACCGCAGCAAGGACCTCATCATCAGCGGCGGCTCCAACATCTACCCGCGCGAGGTCGAGGAGGTGCTGCTCACGGCCCCTGGCGTGGCCGAGGTGGCCGTGGTGGGCGCGCCCGACCCCGAATGGGGCGAGGTGGTCGTGGCCTTCGTGGTGCCGCAGCCCGGCGCCCAGCCCACGCGCGAGGCGCTCAACGCGCACTGCCTGGAGCAGATGGCACGCTTCAAGCGCCCCAAACGCTACGTGATGGTGAGCGAACTGCCCAAGAACCACTACGGCAAGGTGCTCAAGACAGCACTGCGCGAGCGCCTGACCATGCCCGCCGTCTGACCCTGCGGCGCGCCGGCCGGCGCCCGGCTTACTTGGCGGCCGCCCGGGCGGCTTCCGCCTTGGCCTTGGCTTCGTCGGCCTTGCGCTGCAGCTCCTTGGCCTCCTTCTCGGCGGCTTCGGCCTCCTTGGCCTTGGCGTCCTTGTCGGACGCCATGCCGCCCGCCAACGCATTGCCGGCCATGGTGCCCGCCACGGCGCCCACGGCCGCAGCACCCATGGTGCCCATGAGGCCCGGACCGCGCGCGGCGGGGGCTGCCGGCGCCGCAGGCGTAGCCGGGGCGGCGGCAGGGGCAGCAGCAGCAGGGGCGGTGGGCGCTGCGGCCTTCGGAGCCACGGGCGCGGCCGGGGCGGCCGGCGCCTTGCCGATGCTGGCGGGGGGAACGGATCGCTTGCCGCCGCCCAGGCGCTTGGCGTGTGCCAGCGAAGGCACGGCCAGGGCAGCAATGGACAGGGCAATCACGGCCGTGGTGGCGCGCAGGGATGTGTTCATGAAACCTCCAAGAATCGAGTAGAAAGTTTGCGAAGATGTGGCACGCGATCAGTCGCTGCTGCCGCCCAGGCCGAACAGGCTCATCAGGCTGGTGAACAGGTTGAACAGCGAGACGAACAGGCCCACCGTGGCCAGCACGTAGTTGGTTTCGCCACCGTTCACGATGCGGCTGGTTTCGAACAGGATCATGCCGGCCGACAGCAGGGCCACCATGGCCGACACGGCCAGGCCCAGCGCGGGCATCTGGAAGAAGACCGCCGCCAGGCCCGCCAGCAGGGCGATCACCATGCCGGCGAACAGGAAGCCGTCCATGAAGCTGAAGTCACGCTTGGTGGCCAGCACCCAGGCCGACAGGGCCAGGAAGGTCACGCCCGTGGCGCCCAGCGCCAGGGCAATGGTCTGCGCGCCACCCGGCAGCGCCAGGTGCATGGACAACACGGGCCCCAGGGTGTAGCCCATGAACCCCGTCAGCGCAAACACGGCCGGAATGGCCCAGCCGCTGTTCTGCTGCTTGTGCACCAGGAACAACAAACCGAAGTAGCCTGCCAGGGTGATGATCAGACCGGGCGTCGGCAACCGCAGGGCCACGCTCAGCGCGGCCACCGCCGCGCTGAACAGCAGCGTCATGGACAGCAGGGCATAGGTGTTGCGCAGCACCCGGTGCGTGGCAATGGTGGCGCCCCAGCCCGATCCGGTGGTGCGTGTGGAGTGAGCAAGAGTCTGGTTCATGGTTTCCTTTCGATGGCACGGAACATTCCGCGCTGGTGAGCCCTGACATTAGGGCCACTATCACATCGAAAAAAGCAGATAATTCATGAATTAATTTCCCGTAAATACTGAAAATGAGCCTGGCATTCAACTACCGGCACCTGTACTACTTCTGGATCGTGGCCAAAGAAGGCGGCATGTCCCGTGCCGCCGCGCGCCTGGACATGGCGGTGCAGACCGTGAGCGCCCAGGTGCGCGAACTGGAACGCGACCTCGGCTGCCAGTTGCTCAAACCCGCAGGACGCGGGCTGGCCCTGACCGAGGCCGGCATCGCCGCACTGCAGCAGGCAGAACACATCTTCCAGATCGGCGAGGCCCTGCCCGACCTGGTGCATGCCGCCACCCGGGTGGCCACGGTGCGCCTCACGGTGGGCATCGCCGATGGCCTGCCCAAGCTGGTGGTGCAGCGCCTGCTGCAACCCGTGCTGGAAACCCCCGATCTGCGCCTGGTGTGCCACGAAGGCGAAATGGCCGATCTGCTGGCCGACCTCGCCGTGCACCGGCTCGACGTGGTGCTTTCAGACCACCCGGCGCCCTTCAACCCGCACCTGAAGGTGCACAACCATCCGCTGGGCACGTCGGGCATGGGCTGGTACGCGCCCGAGCCCTGGCACGCCCTCGCCAGGGACGGCTTTCCGGCGTCGTTGGCGCAGGTTCCGGTGCTGCTGCCCACCACGCATTCCACGGTGCGCGCACGCATCGACCAGTGGCTGGCGCAGCGCGGGCTGCACCCACGGGTGGCCGGCGAGTTCGAGGACAGCGCCCTGCTGGAAACCTTTGGCGGCAGCGGGCTGGGCGTGTTCCCCGCCGCGCTGGCCGTGCAGAAGGATCTGCTGCTACGCCACCAAGTACGCCTGCTCGGCCCATGCGAGGGTGTCGAGGAGCACTACTACGCGATCAGCACCGAGCGCCGGGTGGAGCACCCAGTGGTGCGGCAGCTGCTGGGCAGCGCCCGACGGCCGTAGGCTTCAACCCGGCGCCCAGGGCAGGACGGGCGCGGCGATGCGCCGGCCTTCGCCACCCTTCACGGAGCCGAAGCGGGGCCCTTGCGCCTCCCACTCGCGCTGCGCCTCGGTGATCGCCTGCCGGCTGAAGCCCACGAAGTTCCACCACATGAACAGGGTTTCATCGAACGGCTCACCGCCCAGCAACAGCACCCGGCTGCCCGGGGCGAACGCAAGCGGCAGCTCCTGCCGGTGCATGCCCAGGTAGGCGAATTCACCAGGGCCAAACACCTCTCCCGCCACCGTGATGCGCCCTTCCAGCGGCAGGAGGCCGTATTCGAAGGCGGGGTCCAGGGGCATGCGCAGAACCGTACCCTGGGCACTGTGGATGTCCAGCCCCACCAAGGGCGAATAGAGGCGTGCCGGCGCCGTGCGGCTTTCATACGTGCCGGCCAGCAGCGTCAGCACGCACCCCTCGCGCGTCCAGACAGGCAGGTCGGGGTAGTGGTCGAAGGCCGGTGCGCAATCGGCAAAGCGGGACGGCAGCGCGATCCACAGCTGCGCGGCATGCAGGCTGCCGGCGGTGGACAGCGAATCCTCGGTGTGGACGATCCCCCGGCCGGCGGTCATCAAATTGACCTGGCCGGGCCGGATGACCTGCTCGCTGCCCAGGCTGTCCCGGTGCAGTATTTCGCCCTCGACCATCCAGGTGAATGTCTGCAGGCTGGTGTGCGGGTGCGCGCCGACATGCATGGCCTGCCCAGGCGCGAAGACCACGGGGCCGATATGGTCCAGAAAGCACCACGCGCCCACCATGCGCCGCTGCCGCGTGGGCAAGGCGCGGCGGATGGCCAGGCCCTCGCCCAGCTCGGTCGCGCGCGCGGCGATGCGCTCGACCGGCGCCCCGGCGGATGGTTCCAGCATGCGTTCATCGTGGTCCATGGCGATCTCCTGGCAACAGCCAATGCCTGAGGAGCCTTGCCACACCATGGCACCTTCCCTGGCATTGGTGTCCATGGTACGAGACATCCAGCCTGGATGCCCGGGCGGTTGCCTCACGGGCCCAAGCGCATACCGCGGCGCCTTTCAACGCGCCAGGGGCGGCGCCCGGTACACCAGCACCTTGAGCGACCGGTCTTCCGACACATCCGCGAACACCGCCGGGTTGGCCACGCGTTCCACGAACGCAAGGTCGGGCGCCAGTTCCCGCATCTGCTCCTGCAGGAAGGCCATCCCCAGCTCCGGAGCATTCAGGCACAGCAGCGCATGGCCGTCCGGCGCCAGCAGGTCTGGCAGGCGGCGCATGAAGCGCGCGTAATCCTTGCCTGCAACGAAGCTGCCCTTCTGGTAGCTGGGCGGATCGATGATGACCAGGTCATAGGGGCCGCCCCTGCCGATCTTGCCCCAGGTCTTGAAGATGTCGTGGGCCAGGAAGCTGACCCCTTCCGTGATGCCGTTGAGCTGGTGGTTCTGCTGTCCGATGGCCATGGCGCCCTGGCTCATGTCCACGTTGACCACCTGCCGGGCACCGGCCTGCCGTGCCACCACCGAAAAGGCGCAGGTGTAGGCGAACAGGTTCAGCACCTTGAGCCGGGAGCGCGCCGCCACATGCTCGCGCACCCAGCGCCGGCCCTCGGCCATGTCGAGGAACAGGCCATGGTTCTGCCCCCGGAGCACATGGACCCGCATGCGCGTGCCCCGCTCGGTCACCACATGCGGCTCGGGCACGCTGCCGGCCATGAGCCGGGTCTCGGTGCGGCCTTCATGACGGCACTGGTAGACCCAGTGGAGCGGCTGGCCGGGGGCCAGTTGCCGCCAGCGCGCGGACAGCGCGGCGCCCACCTGCTCCAGTTCACCATCCGTTGCCGGCTGGAAGCTGGTCAACACCCAGACGGGGGGAAAGGCATCGAGCGCCCAATGCTCGCAGCCAGGGTGCAGGCCCCCACGTCCATGGAAAACGCGCTGGGCATCGGTGGGCAGGTCCATCCGGGCGATGGCGTTCAGCAAAGCTTGCATGGAAGCGGCAGGGACTGGCAGTGTAAGCAGGGACACCCCGTTCACCAGGCGCAGCCCCGCGCGATGCGCGCCGCGAGACGCGCGGCCACTTTGGCCGTGAGCCCATCGCGATCGAAAGCCGGATTGAGCTCGGCGATGTCGGCCGCCACCAGCTTGCGGCTGGCCAGCACGGCATCCACCAGGCGCTCGACAAAGGCGAGCGGCACCCCCAGCGGCGCCGGCGCGGAAACCCCTGGCGCCGCAGCGCCAGGCAGCACGTCCATGTCCAGGGTCAGGTACACCCCATCGCATTGCGACAGATCGTGCTCCAACGCGGTCAGTGCCTCCTGCACGCAGGCCTCGCCCTGCAAGGCATCATCAAGCCAGTACCGCGCGCCCAGCGCATCGGCGCGCTCGAACAAGGCCTGGGTGTTGGCGTAGCGGCTGATGCCGAAAACCCGGTAATCGAAGGGCCTGCCATGGCCGGCGCACCATTCCTGGATCTGGCGGAAGGGTGTGCCCGAATTCGCCTGGGCGGCCACGCGCAAGTCGAAATGCGCATCGAAGTTGACCACCAGCACCCGTCGCATACCGGCCAGCGCATGGGCCATCCCCTGGAAGGTTCCCCAGGCCACCTCGTGCCCGCCGCCCAGCACCAATGGCATGCAGTCTTGCGCCAGGGCCTGCGCCACCTGTCCTGCCAATGCCTCCTGCGCCGCTTCCAGCCGCCCATCGGCGCAGGCCACATCCCCCGCATCCCACAGGGCCGGTTCGCCCAGCACGGGCAGGTTGGCCAGCGCCCGGCGCAGCGCCAGCGGGCCCTGGGCCGCGCCCGGACGGCCGCTGTTGCGGCGCACGCCTTCGTCCACGGCGAAGCCGATCAGCGCCACCCCGCCCCGGCTGTCGGCCGTGAAAGGCAGCACCCGCTGGTGCCAGCGGGTGCTGGGCCCGGTTTCTTCGGTATCCACCCGGCCCTGCCAGGCGAAGGATGCAATCGCGGTGTCATTCATGGCTTATTAGTATATATATCAACCGATTTTTTGACGATATGTATATACAATTTCACGGAACCCACCGGGGTATCCCATGCCTGAAAAGCTGCACGCCTACGAAAAAATCAAGCGCCATGTGCTGGCGCAGATCCACGCCGGCCATTGGAGGCATGGCGATGCCATTCCCGCCGAGGAATCTCTGGCGCGGGAATTCGGTGTCTCGCGCATGACGGTGCACCGCGCCCTGCGCGAACTGGGCAGCCAGCAGGTCGTGGAGCGCATCCGGGGCTCGGGAACCTATGTGGCGCAACAGAAATACCAGTCCACGCTGGTCGATATCCGCAACATCGCCGACGAGATCGCGGCACGCGGCCACCGTCACCGCAGCGAACTGCACCTGCTCGAACGCACCCGCGCCGACGAAACTCTGGCCCGCGCATTCCAAACCGTGGCCGGCGAGCCGCTCTACCATTCGGTTGTCCTGCATTTCGAGAACGATTTACCCATCCAGGTGGAGGACCGCTATGTGAACCCGCGCGTGGCGCCCGACTACCTTACCCAGGATTTTTCCCGGCAGACACCCAATGCCTACCTGATGAAGGAAGCCCCCCTGCAGGGCGTTGACTTCGAGATCGAAGCCACCACCCCGCCCCGCGCCTTCGGCGAGATGCTGTGCATGGCGCCGCAAGAGCCCAGTCTGGTGCTGCGCCGCAGGACCCACTCCATGGGGCAGGTGGCATCGGTCGCGGCCATGTGGCACCCTGCAGCACGCTACCGCTTCACCGGTAAGATCTGAACCGATCCGTGCCTGGCGCCCACGCCCCCATGGCATGCAACTCTGCCACGAAGAGCACATCCAACCACGGGTCTCTCGCACATCCGCATTCCTTCACCTCCCCCTGCATGACGGCCCTGCCCTCCCGCCCCCTCGCTCGCATCATTCTGTTTCTGGCCTGCATGTCCTGGAGCGCCGGCATCTCCACGGCGAAAACGCCCCCGGAAACCGCCTCCCCCTTCGACGCGGCGGCGGAATGCGTTGCCGTTCTGAAGCAGGATCTCAAGCCCCGGTTGCATGCCACACCGACAGCCCAGGAGAGCGACGCATGGAAGCGCCAGACCGAGAGCGCCTTCGCGCATGCAGGCGAGGCCTACCACGCCGGCGTTTCGGAAGAACAGGCCCAGCGGATGCTCGACAGTGCCGAGGCACGCGTCGCGGCCTGGAGCGCCAGCAAAGTGGCACAGCAGGCCGGAATTTGCCTGCGCGATGGCCTCCGCCTGCTGGAGCGGGCCACGCCCGTGGACAAGCTCATCGTCCGCAATGCCGCCAAGCGCTGGCTCGCCCGCCAGCTGCGCAAGCTGGAAGCCTGAGCACGGCCCGAGCGGCCAAAACCGTCAGCCCCTTTCCGCCAAGGCGCCCATCGGCTCTGCCTGGCGCAGCAGCCATTCCTTGAAAACCGACAACGCCGGGCGCTCTGGCTGCGCGGGCTGGACCAGGTAGTAGGAACGCTCGCCGCGCACAGGGCGCGGGCAGGCCACGACAAGCTCCCCGCTTGCCAATTCGGCCTGCACCAGCAGCGTGGGCATCAGCGCAACCCCCAGCCCGCTGATCGCGGCGGCCACCTGCATCAGGAACAGTTCGTAGCGCGAGCCATATGTCGCCCGGCTCGTCTCGACCCCCTGCGCCTCGAACCACTGGCGCCAGGCATCGGGGCGGGTCATCTGCTGCAGCAAGGGCATGCGCGTCAACGCCTCGGGCGTCAGCTCGCCCTGATTCCCCAGCAGCCGCGGGCTGCATACGGGCACCACCTCCTCCGGCAGGAGCCGCGTGGCCTGGGTCCCCGCCCATTGCCGCACCTGATCGGGCGTGCCCGCATACAGCGCCGCATCAAAACCGGTATCGGTGAAGAGGAACGGGCGCGTCCGGATATCAAAATGCACCAGCAGATCGGGTTGCTCACGCGCCAGCATGGGCAGGCGCGGAATCAGCCACCGCGAGGCGAACGTGGCCACCGTGGCCAGCGTCAGGCTGTCGCCCTGCCCGGGTCGCTCCATCAGGCCCAGCGTATCGCGTTCCAGCGCCTCCAGCTTGGCCGCAACCTGGCGCGCATAGTCCACGCCCGACGGCGTGAGCGCCATCCCATGCTGTGTGCGCGTGAACAGCGGCACCCCGACAAAGGCCTCCAGCGCGGCCACCTGCCGGGACACGGCGCCCTGGGTCAATGACAGCTCCTGTGCCGCACGCGTAAAGCTCTGGTGGCGCGCCGCAGCCTCGAAGCAGCTCAGTGCCTGCATGGATGGAAGCCTACGTCTCATGCAATCACCTCATGATGAAGAGCGGATAAATAGCAAAATTCTCCCAAAGCATCCCTCAAGATAATACTATTTGTCATATGTGATTGAAAAACAATCGTTTGCCGCCTGGTGATGGCCTTCCTAAGATCGCGCCACCCATACCAAGGAGACAGCATGAAGAGACGAGCGAGCCTGCTCTGGAGCCTGTGCCTGCTGGCACCGATGTGCGTCAGCGCCCAAACCTATCCCCACAAGATCATCCGGTTGCAAGTGCCGTTTGCGCCGGGCGGCACGACGGACATCGTGGCCCGCACGATCGCCGACCCACTGGGCAAGGCCCTCGGCCAGAGCGTCGTGGTGGAAAACAAATCCGGCGGCGGCGGTACCGTGGGCGCCACCGAAACGGCACGCGCACCCGCCGATGGCTACATGCTGGGCATGGCGACGGTCTCCACCACGGCCGCCAACCCCGCCATCAACACCAAGATCGCCTACAACCCGCTGACCGACTTCACCCCCATCATCAACGTCGCGGCAACCCCCAATGTCATTGCCGTGCACCCCAGTTTCCCGGCGCGGGACTACAAGTCCTTCCTGGCCGAACTGAAGAAGAATCCGGGCAAGTACTCCTACGCCACATCGGGCACCGGGGGCATCGCCCATCTGCAGACAGAACTGTGGAAAAACCTGACGGGCACCTTCATCACCCACATCCCCTACCGTGGTGGCGGTCCGGCCCTCAACGATGTCCTGGCGGGCCAGGTGCCGATCATTTTCGACAACCTGCCTTCGGCCCTGAGTTTCATCAAGACCGGGCGGCTGGTGCCCATCGTCGTGGCGGCGCCCGCGCGCCTGCCACAGCTGCCCGACGTCCCCACCTTCAAGGAAGTGGGCGCCGAACCCGTGAACCGCATGGCCTACTACGGCATTCTCGGCCCCAAGGGCCTTTCCAAGGAAGTCATCGACAAGGTCAACAGCGGCGTGAAGAAGGCACTGGAGGACCCGGCCGTGCGCAAGCGCATCGAGGACACGGGCTCGCTGGTGGTGGCCAACACGCCCAGCCAATTCGCCGAGCAGATCAAGGCCGAATACGAAATCTACAAGCAGGTGGTGGTCCAGCAGAAGCTGACGCTGGATTGATTCAAAACACCCCCAGCGCCAGCCCCGCCGCCAGGGCCTCGCCGAGCGCGCGGCAGCGCTCCAGCGCCTCGGCATCGATCTGCTTGGGCGCGAGGATGGCTTCCTTGGTCTGGGCGTGGGTGCAAACGATCAGCGGCTCCGCCACGGGCTTGAGGCGCCAGCCCGTGGCGATGCGCTCGATCTGCCGCGCCGCGTTGTGCCCGTCGCTGCCAGCGCAGATGAGGCTGGCATAGGGCCTGCCATTGACCTGGTCGAGCACGGTGTAGTAGCTGCGGTCGAAAAAATCCTTCAACTGCCCGCTGATGGCCGCCAGGTTCTCCGGCGTGGCGAAGATGAAACCGTCCGCCGCCAGCACATCGCCGGGCCCCGCCTGCGCGGCGTGCAACAGCCGCACCTCGGCGTCCGTGGCCGCGCCAGCGCGGGCCGCCTCGGCCATCTGGCGCGTGCCGCCCGTGAGCGAGTGGTAGACGATGAGCAGGGATTTGCGCATGCGGTCAGCATAAACCCGCGCGGCGCTCAGAAGGCGTGAATGAATCCGGCGTGCCCGAGCAGGCCGCGAAAACGCGGCCGATCTAGGAGCAAAGCGCAGCCATAGCTCGGGCTATGGCGAGCATTTGCAACGACGAGCGGGTGTGTTTTGGCGGAATGAGCGGGCATGGTGGGTTCGTTCACACCCTCTCAGGTCTTGCGCCGGCCCTTGCGCGCGGGCTTGGCCGTCGGCGGTGCGGCTTTGGGCAGCCGCTGCTCCAGCCACAGCAGGGCATCCATCTGCGCCATGAAGCGCTGCAGATAGGCGGGGGAGAGCGCGCGCATCAGGCGCAGCGAACGCAGCACGAGCTTGTGCGAGTTGAGCGGTCCGGCGTTTTCCGGCCCGCGCACGAGGGCCTGGGCCACCTGCTGCTCGGCGGCGATCTTCGACCAGACTTCACCGAACCGGCGCACGCTCGGCAGGTCCGGCACGCCCCCCCCGCCATGGCCTGCCAGCCCCGGGCCTGCGCCGGTTCCAGCGTGGGCGTGGAGTTCGCGGTTGAGCTGTGCCAGGGGCGATCCCCGGCCCGCCACCTCGGCGACAGGCTGGGCGGGCGCCGACCGGGCGCGCAGCGCATAGTCCGCCACGGCCGCATCCCAGCGCTGCTGCAGCGCCTGCCGCACGGCCGGTGGCTGCCCTGGCAGCCGCCGCGCCAGCACCTCCAGGTAATGGAAGCGCGCCGGGTCGTGGCCGTGCAGGCCTTCGTCCCGCAAGGCCTCCAGCAGGGCGTCAGTCATTTCGCGCTGGCTTCACGTTCGGAGCCTTGGGCACGGGGGCCATTTCCACGCGGCGGTTCTGCGCACGGCCACTTTCATCCGTGTTGGACGCCACGGGCTGCTCCGCGCCAAAAGCGGCGGCGAACACCTGGGATGCCGGCATGCCCTCGTCGATCAGGGCCCGCGTCACGGTCAGTGCCCGCTGGGCCGAGAGTTCCAGGTTGTCGGCGAAGCGTTGGTTGCCGCCGCGCAGCAGCTTGTTGTCGGTGAAACCGCTCACCATCAGCATTTCGTCGCGCTCGCGCAGGTACACGCGCAGCGGCTGCACCAGGCTGGTCAGCAACTGGCGGCCCTCGGGGCGCAGTTCATCGGAACCCGGTGCGAACAACACGCTGCCACTGATGCCGATGCGCCCCTCGTTAAGCGTCACCCGGCCGCTGGCCAGGGGGATGGCCAGGGCCGTCTCCAGGGCCATGCGGCGCCGCTCCTCCATCTGGCGTCGCTCCACCTCCTGCCGCAGGCTGGACACAAGGTCGATCTGCACCACGAGCACGCCCACGAGGATCAGCACGAAGGCGCCCAGAAGGCCCGCCATCAGGTCGCCAAACACGGCCCACACCGTGGCGGTCTGGTCCGTGGCGTCGTCCATCTCGTCCAGGCCGATCATCCGGCGGTCTCCGGCGCGCCAGCCATGGCGTGGCCATGGAGTCGGCGCAGGTCTTCCACGATGCCCTGCTGCGAGGTGATGCTCAGGTCGATCACCTCGCGCGCCTGCGCCACGTAGTAGGCGAGCTGCTCGTCGCTGCGCTGCATGGACTGGCCGATGGCCGCCTCGATGCGCTGCAGACTCTCGGTCAGCTTCTCGCTGCTGGCGCTGAACAGGCCCACGCCATGGCCGAAGGATGCGCCCAGGCTCGACAGTTCCACCGCGCTGGCCGCCACATGCGCGGCCACCTCGTCCACCTTGCCGGCCTGCGCGCCCAGCGACTGGGCAAACTGCCTACCCGCGCTGTCGAACACGGAAGCGGCGGAATCGACCAGCGACGCGATGGCCGCGCGCTGCTGCACGGCGGCCTCGTTGACGGAATGCAGCAAGGCGCCGAGCTGCTCCAGCATGGCCGTGCGCTCGGCGAGCGCGACGTTGTCGCGCTCGCCCAGGCGTGCCATCTCCTGCCGCAGTTGGGCGATGACCTCGGCCGCGGCCTGCGGTACGTCGGAGGCCGTCTGCAGCAGGCGCGTGAGCGGGGCCTCCAGGGCCGCGCCCAGGCTGGCCAGGTGCCGGGCAGCGGCGGCCTGCAACGCATCAAGCCGCTCGACGGCGGCCTGGCCGCGCGCCGCCTCCTCGTCGCGCAACGCGCTCAGCTCCGCGCGCCAGACTTCCGCCAGCCGGTCCATGCGCTGGCCCTGCGCCTGCACCCACTGGGTCTCCGTATCCATGCGCGCACGCACCAGCGCGTCGGTCTGTGCGAGCAAGCGGGTGGCGCTGTCCAGGGTTTGGTGCGTCTGCTCGCCGATGCGCGCCACCGCCTGCGCGGCCGATGCCTCCAGGGCATGGCATACGCGCTGCTGCTGTTCCAGCGCCTGCGCACCGGCCTGTTGCCACTGCGCCGCCAACGTGCCCGCCATGCCCTCCATGGAGCGGCTCCAACCCTCCAAGCGCTGGCGATCGGCCTCGGCCTGGGCGGCTTGCGCCTGCAGCACCGTTGCCTGCAGCGCGGCCTGCAGCGCACCGGAGCGCTGCTCCAGCGACTGCGCGGCGGCCTGCAGGGCCGTATCGAGGCGCGCAACCAGCGCATCCTGGGACCGGGCCTGGTCTTGCTGCGCCACCGTCCAGGCATCGGCCACCTGGCGGGCCGTGCCTTCCCACTGGCCGGTAAGCGCCTGCAGCTGCGCATCGGTCGCCGCGCGCAGCCGCTGGTGCGACTGGTGGGCCTCCCGCGTCAGGGTGGCCATGGCCTCCTCGACCACGGGCCGGATGGCCTCGCCGGCATGCCGGGCGCCGGTCTCCAGGCTCTGCTGCAGCGACACGCCCACGGCGTCGGCCAAGCGGGTGTAGGCCGCGGCGGCTTCGCGGTGAAACCCCTGCTGCTGCGCCAGCAACTGGTCGTTCAACTGCCCATGGCGGCGCTCCAGACCTTCCGCCAGGCCCTGCAGTTGCTGCACGACCAGGGGCATGGCCAAGGCCTGCGCCTGCAGCGCCTGGAACATCTCCTCGCGGCGCTGGGCCGGCGAGAACGGCCGCAGCACCGTGGCGATGCGCGCATCGAGCTGGCGCAGCGCCAGCAGGCGCTCGCGGCGGCACAGCGCCAGCATCAGGCCCAGCATGGCCGATGCCGCCACCCCGGCCACCGAGGTGCCGAACGAAAGCCCCAGCCCCTTGATGGGCGCCGCGAGCGCGGAGCGGATCGCCTCCAGATTGGACGATGTCTCCAGCGCGAACACGGCCCCCTTGAAGGTCACCACCATGCCCAGGAAGGTCCCCAGCATGCCCAGCATGACCAGCAACCCCACCAGATAAGGCGCCATCGCCGGACCCGGCAGTCCCGCGCGCGCGCCCTCGATGCGCTGGCGCACGGGGCCGCGCAGCGAGGGCGGCAACCGCTCCAGCCAGCTCGCCAGGTCTTCCAGCGGCTGGGCCATGCCCGCCAGCGCCGCCGCCAGTGCCCCGGTCGCGGCGCTGAACCGCACCAACTCGAAAGCCCCCAGCCCATAGACCGCCGCGATCACCAGAGTCATCGCCAGCGCCAGCGGGCTTGAACCCACGAAGCCCCACGCCACCCAGCCCACGGCCGCCAGGCCGGCGGCAAAAGCGCCGGCCATCACACTCTTCTTCATTCCTGTCTACCTGTTCTCGTTTCGGGCCGCGTCCAGCAAGCCCATGACAGGCTGCAAGCGCAGCTGCACTTCCGCCATCCACAGCGCACGGACATCCTGCTCGAAAGCAAAAAGCCAGCCGCCCGGCTGCCGCCAGCCTCGCGGCGCGTCCTCCTGCCCCGAGGCCTCCAGTTGCCGCGCATGGAGGCCGCGCCAATGCACCCAACGACCTTCCAGGCAGGTGGGCAGCAGCGCCCACAGCCTCTGCTCGCGCGCGCCCAGCATCTGCTCCAGCACCCCGTCCAGCACCGCCAGCTGTCGCAGGGCGGGCGAGCCTTTCGCCAGCCATTGCCGCATCTGGGCGCGCGCCGCGCCCAGCCGCGTTTCCATCTGCTTCTGCAAGCCAAGGTAGCGCTGGCCATGGGGGGCGAAATCCGCCTCCGACTGGGGGTCGATGGCATCGGCCGGCACACTGGCCATCCGTCCGCGCACCGCCCGGGCGGGCGGGCTGCGGGGAACGATGAGCGCATCCAGCTCGGCGCGCAGGCCGTGGCAGGCTTCCTCCATGGAGCGCAGGTCCACGGCCTGCCCCGGCGGAATCGCCTGCGCGGACAAGGACTCTATCGAACGCAACGCTCCATTGAACCGGACGGCATCGACGGCGCTCAACCATTGGCCCAGGTGCTCTGCCACATCGGGACGCGCCAACCCACCGTCCGCTGGCTGCCATTGCTGGAGCAGAAGGACCAAGGGGGAGCTGGTGAGTCGGTGGTGTAGATGCATGCCATCGAGTCCGCACGCCGCGCCAGCGCCCCGTCTGGGGCGCCCGGGCATCGGAGACCATGTCCCCGGCGGGCAAAACCGCGTATTTTCCCCCATGAACGCCACCCATGCACATGCGGGCGCGAGACCGGGGCCGGCGGAAAATCGAGGCCCATCGCGCCAAAGCCATCGCCATGGAACGCATCGGCACGAAATGGACGTGGCCGAACCGCCACGCCCGCATAAAAGAGGTACAAATACAGACAAGCCGCAGCCAACCCCCTTTCCCCTCTCCGCCATGGCCGCCCCTGCTTTCATCCTTTTCAAATACCCGCACGGCGGCCGCCCACTGATCAGTCCGGCGCGCCGCGGGTTCACCTGGGCCAGCATGGCGGTGGCGCTGCTGGCCACGGTGCTGGCGTTTCCCGTGGGCGCCGCACTGTGGCTGGTGCCGCTGCTGGCACGCTTCACCGCCAGCCGCTATCTGCAACTGGGTCCGCGTTACCTGCTGTGCGGCGACACCATCGTCTATTACGGTAACGTGCGGCGCATGGTGCTGTCGCGCACGCGGGGTACGCTCGCACTGTCTGGCGCCGAGGGCCTGCTGCTGAGACTGGAACGCGACAAGTTCCCCACGAATGCGCGCAAGCCCGACAAGATCACCAAGAACAAGGCGGCCAAATTCGAGAAGGTGAGCAGCCGCATCATCGAGCGCGTACTCCAGGCGGCGCCCGGCACCCCGCTGGAGGAAGCCTGAGCATGGACACCGCCGCCGTTCCCGCGCGCGCCTTCGAGCGCTCCATCCACCTGCTCTACGTGCCCACGCTGTGCTGCAACTTGAGCTGCAGCTACTGCTACCTGGGCAAGCAGACCAGCGAGGCCGCGCTCAAGCGCGACGCCGAACGCGCCGTTCACACGCTGCGCCATACGCTCGATGCGCTGCGCGACGCTGGCGTGCTGGCGTTCAATGTCTCGCTGCACGGCGGCGAGGTGACCACGCTGCCGCCCGAGGTGCTCGACGCGCTGTTCGGCATGATCCGCGCGCACTACCGCGAGCATTTCGACGCGCTCAATGCCCTGGGCCACCGCAAGTCGGCGCCGCACATCAAGACCAACCTGTTCAAGTTTGCGCCGCTCTACGACCTGTTCGACCGGCACAAGGTGTCCATCAGCGCCAGCATCGACCTGCCGCTGGCCCTGCACGAGCGCCACCGCACCACGCGCGGCGGCACCGGATGGCTGCCGCGCACGCTGGAGAACATCCGCCTGCTGGCGCGCTACCCGCACGCCAAGAAGATCTCCGCCACGCTCAGCAGCGAGCATCTGCAGGACATGCAGGCGCTGGTGGACGACATCTGGTTCATCCACCGCGAGCTGGGCTTCGACATGAACCAGTTCAACCTGATGTTCGCCTTCGGCTCCGAGCTCAACCGCGCCGCCAAGGGCGAGGCCGTGCTCACCCCGGCAACGCCCGAGCAGCAGCAGCGGCTGTACGACACGCTGCACGCCGCCTTCAGGGGTACCGAGCTCGAAGAAGGCCTGCGCCGCCACTGGTTCGACGAGTTCACGCCCGGCTACTGCACCAACGCCGCCAATTGCGGCGAGCGCTTCTACCTGCTGCAGAGCGACGGCTCGGTGTATTCCTGCGTGCGCGGCCAGGGCATCCCGGAATTCCGCTACGGCAACGTGTTCGAGCAGCCCATCCTCGACATCCTGGACAACGGCGCGCGCCAGATCCGCGCGGTGCACCAGGCGCACGGCTTCGACAGCGCCTGCCAGGGCTGCGGCCACCTCTCCACCTGCCACACCGGTTGCCCGGTGGTGAAGCACCAGAACCAGAGTGGCCGCTCCTACACCTGCGGCCTGCAAAAGCGCATCTACGCGGACGCTCCGCTGACCTACCCCGCCGACCCGCCGGACGTACAGCACGACTACGCGCAGCAATACCAGTTGGCCACGCACCCCGGCCTGGCCTTCGCGCAGACCGCCCCCCGGCCCGCCGCGCGCCGCCTGGTGCTGCCCGGCGACCTGGGCGAAGAAAAGAACACCCTGCCCGCGCTGATCGAGGCCGACGCGGTGCTGCGGGCGGTGTTCGATGGCAGCGCCTTCGTGCTCGAACTCAATGGCGAGGCCATCGCGCTGGAGTCGCAGTTGCTCAAAACCCAGCGCAGCGTGCACACCCTGGTGCCCGGCGACCGGGTGGTGCTGCATCTGCGCCGCGACCTGCTGGCGCAGAACTGCCCCGAGGCCGTGCGCAACACCGTCTACCTGCAGATGCTGCGCGACACGCCCGTGGTCTATGGCGACGAGCAGCGCACCAAGCAGGCGCATGTGTTCACCTACCAGCTCTACGCCGACTTCCTGCAGCCCAGCGCCCTGCTGGGCGAGGCGTTTGCGCAGGTGGACCTCTCCGGCCTCATCGAGCTGCACCGCGCGCACTACCAGCGCGGCGTGCTCAACAACCTGTTCGTCACCACCTTCTTCCTGCGCGAGCACCACTACCAGAAGCAGAAGGCCAACGCCTTCTACCATGTGCAGACGGCCAACCTGCCGTTCCAGAACTTCGAATTCCACTACCTGCCATGAGCACCAACGACCTGCAGCGCACCGCCTACACCGTGGAATGCTTTCTGAACGCCCTGCGGCTGGAAGACGGCCCCGAGCGCACGCAGCTGGAAGAAGCGCTGGTGCGCTGGCTGGCCAACGCCGCGCGCGGCAAGCAGGACCACCTGATCTACCAGGACGGCCGCATCTGCGGTTACGCCGGGGGAAAGGTGGTGCAGAGCTTCGACGTGCCGCAGGCGCGACAGATCCAGGCCCTGTGGTGCAGCGGCGCCAAGCTCTCGATCATCGACGGCGAGGCCTACAGCAAGAGCGCGCAATTGGTGATGCTGGGAACGGCGGGGCTGTTCCTCACGCTGCCGGGACAGCTTCCCGCCAAGGAGGCCCAGGACAAGCGCCGCAGCAGCAATAACAACAACAACAATAACAACAATAACAACAACGGGTGACGCGCCGCTGGCGCGCAGCCCCGCCGGTCATTTGCGCTGCGGCATCTCCAGCGTAACCGTGGCCGGCCCGTCCACCGAGGCGCCCAGGCGCGCCTGGCGCGGCCCCAGCGCCTGCAGCACCAGCCCCGCGTCGACCGTAGCGCCCACGCGGAACGGCCGCGCCGGCTTGCCATCGACGGCGATCAGCGCGGCGCCACCGCCGCTCTCGCGCCCCGCCAGCACGCCCACCAGGGCAAAGCGGCTGGACACCGGCGCCGCCACGGGCGCCTGCGCCGGCACGGCGCCCAGCAGCCGCGCCAGGGCCTGCGCATCGGGCGCGAGGACGGCCGGTGCCGCCACCGGCACCGCCAGCGCAGGCGCATGGGCCGACAGGCGCAGCCCCCAATAAGCCAGGCTCGCGGCGGCCAGCGCCCAGATGCCCAGGGTGGCGAGGCGCACGCCCCAGATGCTGTGTGAATTCGTCACCATCGCAGGATTATCGGGTACACGGGCTTGCACGCCAGGCATGCCTGCCCGTCGGCCTGCGTCAGGCGCCTTGGCGTGCCCAGGTGGTCCGTGTGGATGGCGTACAGGCGCCCGTCGATCTCTGCGGCGATGGGGATGGGGCTTTGGCTTGTGGGCAGGTACAGGTACTGGCTTTGCCCTGCGCTTTGTGCACCGCCTGTGCCGTATTCACCCAGCAGGTTGCCTTCTTCGTCGTACACATAGGCCCAGCCCAGGTGTTCGGCGTCGCTCTTGGCGGGGCTCCACAGGCGGGCGAAGAAGTGGGCCAGGGTTTGCAACAGGCCGGGGGGTTCCAGGTCTGCTTCCTCGTCGTCCAGGGCGCCGTCTTTGCTGCTGGCTGCGGCATACAGGGGCTCGGTCTTGAAAACGCGCTGGCCCAGGGCGTTGTGGGCGTATTTGGTGGTGGGGGCATCCTGGCCCTGGCCCGTCTGGCTGCTTTGCAGGCGGCCCTGGCTGTCGTAGTGGTACTGGTGCAGGCCGTCGCTTTGCAGATTGCCTGCAGCGTCGTACTGGTGGGTGACGCTGGTGCTGGCGCTGGTGCTGGTCTGGCTAAAGCCCAGGAGTTTGTTGTGGCCACTTTCTGTGCGGTAAGTGCGGGTGGTGGTGGTTGCGGCGCGTTCGCGCTGGCTGCTGGTGAGGTTGCCGTTGGGGTCGTATTGGTAGGTGGTGGTGTCCTTTGCATTGCCGCTGCCGCTGGTCTTGGTGAGGGCGCTCAGGCGCCCGGCGCGGTCGTAGCTGGCGCTCCAGGTGGTGGGGCTTTGGGCGAGGGTGTTGTGGCTGCTGTCGGTGTCTGCGGGGTGCCACAGGTGTTGGGTGAGGCTTTGGATGCGCCCTGCACCGTCGTATTGCTGGCTGGTGGTTTCCGTCTGGGTGGTCTGGCCTGCGCTGTTGTAGCTGCGACTGGCGCTCAGGCTGGTGGCTGCGCCGGGTAGGGTCCAGTTCCAGCCCTGGGGCTGGCCCAGGGGGCTCCAGGTGATGGCTTGCACCAGGCTTTGGCCGGCCCAGGCCAGCGCGGTGATCTGGCCGGTGGCATCGCGCTGGTATTGCAGTACCTGCCCGCCGGGGTAGGTGGTGCTGGCCAGCAGGCCGCTGGCGTCGTACTGGTAGCCGATGCTACGGGTGTTGCCGCTGGCCAGGGTTTGGGTTTTGCGGGTGATGCGGCCCAGGCTGTCGCGCTCGTAGGTGGTGGTACCGCTGGGGTCAGTGACTGAGCTCAGGTAGCCCACGGTGCCCTGGTCGTACTGCAGGGTGGTGCTGGCGCCATCGGGGTGGGTGATGCGCGTGGGGCGGCCCAGCAGGTCGCGCTCGTAGGTGGTGCTGCGGCCCAGGGCGTCGGTCACTTGCTGGGGCAGGCCCAGGGGGCAAGGGATGCGTCGAGATTTGAATTTCGGATGAAATCTGGCTCTGGCGCTTGATGGGCAAGCGCTTACAGCTATCAATTTGAGAGCAATTGGATGGCGGTCTCAAATCTGAAGTGCAACACCACCATTGAGAATCAGTGAATGGTAGCGCCCTGGCGCTGCGCAATGGCCTGCATGAACTGCTGGAATGCTTGGTACGGAGACTTCCAG
>NZ_QXGR01000055.1 GCF_003604195.1 Simplicispira lacusdiani | reverse complement strand
GGCCAGACCTGCGTGTGCACCAACCGCTTCTATGTGCAGGAGGGGGTGTACGACCAGTTCGTGCAGAAGTTCGCCGCCAAGGTCAAGACGGCCAAGGTGGGCAATGGCTTCGAGGAAGGCGTGAACCAGGGCCCGCTGATCGAGGAAGCGGCGCTGGAGAAGGTACAGCGCCATGTGGAGGACGCCATCGCCAAGGGTGGCCAGGTGCTCGCCGGTGGCCAGCGCCTCAAAACCCTGGGCTCGGGCCAGTTCTTCGAGCCCACGGTGGTGGCCCACGCCACGCCCGACATGCTGTGCGCGCGCGAGGAGACCTTCGGCCCGTTCGCCCCGGTGTTCAAGTTCAAGACCGAGCAGGAGGCCATCGACGCGGCCAACAACACCGAGTTCGGGCTGGCCAGCTACTTCTACAGCCGCGACGTGGGCCGCATCTTCCGCGTCAGCGAGGCACTGGAGTACGGCATGGTGGGCATCAACGTGGGCATCCTGGCCACCGAGCATGTGCCCTTTGGCGGCGTCAAGCAGTCCGGCCTGGGCCGCGAGGG
>NZ_QXGR01000054.1 GCF_003604195.1 Simplicispira lacusdiani | reverse complement strand
AGCGGTGCGTCCATCCCGGTCCTCTCGTACTAAGGACAGCTCCTCTCAAATTTCCTACGCCCACGACGGATAGGGACCGAACTGTCTCACGACGTTCTGAACCCAGCTCGCGTACCGCTTTAATGGGCGAACAGCCCAACCCTTGGGACCGACTACAGCCCCAGGATGCGATGAGCCGACATCGAGGTGCCAAACCTCCCCGTCGATGTGGACTCTTGGGGGAGATAAGCCTGTTATCCCCGGGGTAGCTTTTATCCGTTGAGCGATGGCCCTTCCATGCGGAACCACCGGATCACTAAGCCCGACTTTCGTCCCTGCTCGACTTGTAGGTCTCGCAGTCAAGCTCCCTTATGCCTTTGCACTCTACGAATGATTTCCAACCATTCTGAGGGAACCTTTGGGCGCCTCCGTTACACTTTAGGAGGCGACCGCCCCAGTCAAACTGCCCACCTGACACTGTCTCCCGGGTCGATAAGACCCGTAGGTTAGAATTTCAATACAGTCAGGGCGGTATCCCACCCGCGCCTCCACCGAAGCTAGCGCTCC
>NZ_QXGR01000053.1 GCF_003604195.1 Simplicispira lacusdiani | reverse complement strand
GAGTTTGATCCTGGCTCAGGATGAACGCTGGCGGCGTGCCTAATACATGCAAGTCGAGCGAATGGATTAAGAGCTTGCTCTTATGAAGTTAGCGGCGGACGGGTGAGTAACACGTGGGTAACCTGCCCATAAGACTGGGATAACTCCGGGAAACCGGGGCTAATACCGGATAACATTTTGAACTGCATGGTTCGAAATTGAAAGGCGGCTTCGGCTGTCACTTATGGATGGACCCGCGTCGCATTAGCTAGTTGGTGAGGTAACGGCTCACCAAGGCAACGATGCGTAGCCGACCTGAGAGGGTGATCGGCCACACTGGGACTGAGACACGGCCCAGACTCCTACGGGAGGCAGCAGTAGGGAATCTTCCGCAATGGACGAAAGTCTGACGGAGCAACGCCGCGTGAGTGATGAAGGCTTTCGGGTCGTAAAACTCTGTTGTTAGGGAAGAACAAGTGCTAGTTGAATAAGCTGGCACCTTGACGGTACCTAACCAGAAAGCCACGGCTAACTACGTGCCAGCAGCCGCGGTAATACGTAGGTGGCA
>NZ_QXGR01000011.1:32660-124998 GCF_003604195.1 Simplicispira lacusdiani | reverse complement strand
CTGCGCACCGCCTGCGAACAGCTCGTGCGCTGGTCCGGCAAGAAAGAAACCGCGCACCTGAGCATGGCGGTGAACGTCAGCGCGCGGCAATTCCGCCAAAGCGGCTTCATCGCCGAAGTGCTGCAGACCCTGCGCGAGACCGGAGCCAACCCCCGGCGCCTGAAACTCGAACTGACGGAAAGCCTGCTGCTGGGCGACATCGAAGACACCATCGCGCGCATGGTGCAGCTCAAGCGCGAAGGCGTGGGCTTTGCGTTGGACGACTTCGGCACGGGGTATTCGAGCCTGGGCTACCTCAAGCGCCTGCCGCTGGACCAGGTGAAGATCGACCGGGGCTTCGTGCGCGACGTGCTGAGCGACCCGAACGACGCGGCCATCGTGCGCACCATCCTGGCGCTGGCGCAGAGCCTGGACCTGGACGTGGTGGCCGAGGGGGTGGAGACGGCGGGGCAGCTGGGGTTCCTGCGGCTGCATGGGTGCGAGCAGTTCCAGGGGTACCTGTTCGGGCGGCCCGTGCCCGCCGATGTGTTCGAGCTGGAACACCGCAGCGAGCCATCGCCGCATTTCCAGGACGTTTTCTAAGCTGCGTGCGGGCACAATCACCGGCATGAAAAAGCAGGTGTTGGTGGCCGGAGGCGGCATCGGAGGGCTGGCGGCCGCGCTGGGCGCGTCGCGCGCGGGCTGGGATGTGCGGCTGTACGAGCGCGCGGCGCGGTTTTCCGAGGTCGGAGCGGGTGTGCAGCTGGGCCCGAACGTGGTGCGGCGCCTGCAGGCCTGGGGCCTGCAGCAGCCCCTGCAGGCCGTGGCGGCCTTCCCCGGGCAGCTGCAGGTGCGCAGCGCATGCCATGGCGGCACCCTGGCCACGCTGCCGCTGGGAGCCACCGTGGTCGAGCGCTATGGCGCGGCCTACGCCACCATCCACCGCGCGGACCTGCACGGCCTGCTCCTCGAAGCCCTGCAGGGCCACCCCGGCGTGCAGATCAACCTGGGCTGCGCCATCGAGCGCCATGCCGAGGCGGACGGCGCCGTGCAGGTGCGCACCAGCGCCCAGAAGGACGTGGAGGGCGACGCCCTGGTGGGCGCCGACGGCCTGTGGAGCCGCACGCGCCAGCAGCTGCTCGCCGATGGCGCGCCGCGCCACAGCGGCCATCTGGCCTACCGCGCGCTCGTGCCGCAGGCCGCGCTGCCTGCACGGCTGCGCGCCACGCACGTCACGGCCTGGCTGGGGCCACGCCTGCACGTGGTGCATTACCCGGTGCGCCGGGGCGAGCTGCAGAACCTGGTGGTGATCGTGCACGGGCCCGCGCCGCAGGACATGGAGAACTGGGACCACGCCGCCAACGCGGCCGACCTGGAAGCCGCGCTGGCGGGCACCTGTACCGGGCTGCAGGATGTGGTGCGCGGCGTGGCGGATGCCGGCAGCGGCTGGCGCCTGTGGCCGCTCAACATCCGCAACCCCGTGGCCGAGGCCGCGCAGATGGCGCAGGGCCTTGTGGCGCTGCTGGGCGACGCCGCCCACCCCATGCCACCCTACCTGGCCCAGGGCGCGGGCATGGCCATCGAGGACGCCGCGGCGCTGCAGCGCGCGCTGTCCATGCACGACCTGGATGTGGCGCTGCGCCTGCGCCGTTATGCGCTGAACCGCTGGGAGCGCAACGCGCGCGTGCAGGCGCGCTCGCTGCGCAATGGGCGCATCTTCCACGCCACCGGCCCCGTGCGCTGGGGGCGCGATGCGGCGCTGCGCTTGCTGGGCGAGCGTCTGCTCGACGTGCCCTGGCTGTACCGGGGCGATGGTTCGAGCGCCAGCGCGTTGTGACTTGCTATCAATAGCATAGCTAATGGCGCTTGATGGGTAAGCGCTGCAGCCATTTTTTTATGAAATCCTGCCGGATTGGAGAGGGCAGTCCGCCGCCACGCGCTCGGCCAGCGTCTGGCGCAGTGCCTGCAGCGCGGCGATGCGCGTGTCGATCTCCTGCAGCTTCACGGCCAACACCTGGGCCAGCGCGGGGCCGGGGTCCTGGGCGTCCCAGATGCCGGGCAGGCGGTCGCCGATCTCGGCCAACGTAAAGCCGAGCTGCTGGGCCGTGCGGATGTACTGCACCAGCGCCACCGTCTCGGCCGGGTAGTCGCGGTAGCCGTTGCCCAGGCGCCTGGCGCGGATCAGCCCCTGCTGCTCGTAAAAGCGCAGCGCCTCGCGGCTCAGGCCCGACGTGGCGGCCAGTTCTCCGATCAGCATGGGGTGCTCCTTTTCCACAAAAAACCGCTTGACCCTGAAGCGTACTTCAGGGTGGAAGCTCGGGGCTCCCTTCACTCCGGATTTTTTGCCATGGCCTTTTCCGCCTTCTCCACCCCGCGCTACCTGCGCATCGTGCGCATCAGCGGCTGGTACGACCTGCTCGTCACCTGGCCTTTCGCGCTGCCCTGGACGTTCGCCTGGGTTTACGCCCAGCTCGGCTTGCTTGCCGAGGTGCTGGGCTTGCCCGGCGTGATGCACCCGCTGGAGCCCACGCACATGCTGCTGGCCAATCTGCTGGGCTCGGTGATCGTGGTGTGGTCCATCGCGCGCATCGTGGCACCCACGGTGCTGCTGGGGCGGCTCGATGGCGTGGCGCGCTTCCTGTTCGCCACCTGGCAGGTCTATGCCGTGGCGCAGGGCGCCAGCGCCGTGGTGCTGGGCTTCACGGTGGTCGAACTGTTGTTCGGCGTATTGCAGTGGTGGCGCGTGGATGGCGAGCCGCGCGGGCGTTTCAGCGGGCTGGCGCCGGCAGCCACCTGAACGCCAGCACGCCGGCCACCAGCATGCCGGCGATGGTCAGCAGCACGGCGACGAACGGGTCGGCGCCGCGCGCCGTGGCCGCCGAGGCGGCCAGGCCCGTCACCCATTGCATCAGCGCCACGCCGAGGAACAGCGCCATGGTGAACACCGCCATGGCGCGCCCGGTCAGCGCGGCCGGGTAGGCGCTGCGCACGTCGGCGTACTGCAGCACCATGTAGCCCGACAGCACGCCCACGGCGATGGCGCCGCCCACGTCCACCCAGGGGTGGCGCAGCAGCGCCAGCAGCAGGAACAGCCCGGCCAGAACCAGCGAAAAGCCCATGAGCCAGCGCCGGCGGCGCGTGGGGCCGGGGTCGAGCCGGCCGAACAGCGCCGGCGTGAACAGCGACACCAGTGAGACGAGCAGTGCCACGTTGCCGCTCTGCACCAGCGAATAGCCGTGCCGCTCGATCAGCAGCGGCCCGAGCCACAGCCCGCGCAGCGTGAGGAAGGAGGCATAGGTCACCAGCGCCAGCAGCATGATGCCGGCCGTGTGCGGCACCAGGAACAGCGCGCCGAAGCCGCGCACCGCCGTGCCCAGCGACTCGCGCGGCGCGGCGTGCGCGGGCTGGGGCGGCTCATGCACCTTCCAGAAGATCAGCAGCCAGGCCAGGGCCGCCAGCCCCGCCAGCACGGCGAAGGCCATGCGCCAGGACGACTGCTGCACCACCCAGGCCAGTGGCGTGCCCGTAAACAGCATGCCCAGCCCGCCCAGGCCCAGCGCCGCGCCCGACACCGCCGCGAAATCGCGCGGCGGAAAGTAGCGCGCGATGAACACGGTGCACACCAGGAAGGCGGGCGCGCAGCCCACGCCGATCAGCATCTGCCCCAGCAGCACCGTGCCGTAGCCCGGCGCCAGCGCCGACAGCAGCGCGCCCATGATGGCCAGTGGAAATGCCGTGAGCAGCGTGCGCCGCACGCCGTACAGGTCGATGCCCACGCCCATGAACAGCTGCATGGTGCCGAACGAGAAGGCGAAGGCCCCGGCGAACAGTCCGAGCGCCTGTGCCGTCAGCCCGAAATCCTGCCGCAGTCCCGTGGCGATGATGGCGGTGATGGTGCGGAAGGCCTGGCTCAGCCCGAAGCCGGTGATGAGCACCAGCAGCATGGCCCAGGCGGCACGGGGCGCGAGCGCCGGGACCGGCGCGGCAGGCAAGGGGGAAGGTGTCGTGGGCGGCGCCGGCACGGTGTCTCCTGTCGGTGCGCGGCGTGAACCGCCGCGTGTCAAGCAGGAGCGTACACGCGGCGCGGGCACATGGCTGTCGCCCCGGGCACTGTGGCGGCCGCGCGCCGTGGAGAGGGACGTGGGAGCCCGCGCGGGCGTCGCGGGCTCCCGCCCCGGCGGCTCAAAGAGCGAGGTCGAAGCGGTCCAGGTTCATCACCTTGTTCCAGGCCGCCACGAAGTCATGCACGAACTTCGCCTGTGCGTCGCCCGATGCATAGACCTCGGCGAGCGCCCGCAGTTGCGAGTTCGAGCCGAAGACCAGGTCCGCGACGGTGCCGGTCCAGCGGAGCGCGCCCGTGGCCCGGTCGCGCCCTTCCAGCACGCCCTCGGCCGTGGCGGAGCGCTGCCATGCGGTGCCCATGTCGAGCAGGTTCACGAAGAAGTCGTTGGTCAGCGTGCCGGGGCGCCGGGTGAACACGCCGTGCGTGGACTGGCCGGTGTTGGCGCCCAGGACGCGCAGGCCGCCGATCAGCACGGTCATCTCCGGCGCCGTCAGCGTCAGCAGCTGCGCCTTGTCCACGAGCAGTTCGGCCGCGGCGTCGCCAAGCCCCGGGCGGGCGTAGTTGCGGAAGCCGTCGGCCCGGGGTTCGAGCACCGCGAACGAGTCGATGTCGGTCTGCTCCTGCGTGGCGTCCATGCGTCCCGGGGCGAAGGGCACGGTCACGTCATGGCCCGCCTGGCGCGCGGCGGCCTCGACGGCCGCGCAGCCGCCCAGCACGATCAGGTCGGCCAGCGAAATGGTCTTGCCACCCGCGTTGAACTCGCCGCGAAGGGTTTCGAGCCGGGCAAGCACCCGTGCCAGCTCGGCCGGCTGGTTGGCTTCCCAGTCCTTTTGCGGCGCCAGGCGGATGCGCGCGCCGTTGGCGCCGCCGCGCTTGTCGCTGCCCCGGAAGGTCGAGGCCGAGGCCCAGGCGGTCGTCACGAGCTGGGCGATGGACAGGCCCGAGGCGAGCACCCGGGCCTTGAGGTCCGCGATGTCCTGTTCATCGACCAGCGGGTGATTGACGGCAGGAATCGGGTCCTGCCAGATCAGCTCTTCCTGGGGAACCAGCGGGCCGAGGTAGCGGGCGCGCGGACCCATGTCGCGGTGGGTGAGCTTGAACCAGGCGCGCGCGAAGGCATCGGCGAATTCCTGCGGGTTCTGGTGGAAGCGGCGCGCGATCTTCTCGTAGGCCGGATCGAAGCGCAGCGACAGGTCGGCCGTGGTCATCATCGGCGGGTGCGCCTTGCCGGGCTCGTGCGCGTCGGGAATCATGTGCTCGGGCTTGACGTTCTTGGCCACCCACTGGTGGGCGCCCGCGGGGCTCTTGGTCAGCTCCCATTCGTAACCGAACAGCATGTCGAAATAGCCGTTGTCCCAGGTCGTGGGGTGGGGCTTCCAGGCGCCCTCGATGCCGCTGGTGGTGGTGTGCGCGCCCTTGCCGGTGCCGAAGGCGTTGATCCAGCCCAGGCCTTGCGCCTCGATGGGCGCGCCCTCGGGCTCGGGGCCCACGAGCTTGGGGTCGCCCGCGCCGTGGGCCTTGCCGAAGGTGTGGCCGCCAGCCACCAGGGCCACGGTTTCCTCGTCGTTCATGGCCATGCGCGCGAAGGTCTCGCGCACGTCGCGGCCCGAGGCCACGGGGTCGGGGTTGCCATTGGGGCCCTCGGGGTTCACGTAGATCAGGCCCATCTGCACGGCGGCGAGCGGGTTCTCCAGCTCGCGGTCGCCGGCGTAGCGCTTGTCGCCCAGCCAGGTGTTCTCGGAACCCCAGTAGATGTCTTCCTCGGGCTCCCAGATGTCGGGGCGGCCGCCGGCGAAACCGAAGGTCTTGAAGCCCATGGATTCCAGGGCCACGTTGCCCGCGAGGATCATCAGGTCGGCCCAGGAGAGCTTGCGGCCGTATTTCTGCTTGATGGGCCACAGCAGGCGCCGTGCCTTGTCGAGGTTGCCGTTGTCCGGCCAGCTGTTGAGCGGCGCGAACCGCTGGTTGCCGGTGCCCGCGCCGCCCCGTCCGTCATGGATGCGGTAGGTGCCCGCGGCGTGCCAGGCCATGCGGATCATCAGGCCGCCGTAGTGGCCCCAGTCGGCGGGCCACCAGGCTTGCGAATCGGTCATCAGGGCGTGGAGATCCCGGACCACGGCCGGCAGATCCAGGCTCTTGAATTCGCTGGCGTAGTCGAAGGACTCGTCCATGGGGCTGGAGAGCGTGGAGTGCTGGTGCAGGATGCCCAGCTTGAGTTGCTGGGGCCACCAGTCCGCGTTCGATGGCGCTCCCGCCACCGTGTGCCGGCGGGCGTTCTCGGAGAATGGGCACTTGGCTTGCGATGACATGGCTTGCTCCTTGGCGTGTTGGCGAGGGGGTTCGAGGTCCAGTCTACGGGCCAGGCCACGGTCCATCAACGTGAATGCCGCTATGGCCGCCATAGCGTTATCCAGGGCTCGGCCATGCATGCCCGCCACGCGCCGCACGGGGCCGGGTGCGGTGTCGCATGGGCACCTTAGCCGGACGCCGCCGGTTTGCCAAGCCCCGTGGGCGCCAGGCGCGGGGGCTATTGCCCGAAGCGGTAATCCTCGGCGGAATGCACGCGCCACTGGCCGTCGCCGGTCAGTTCCAGCACGCGCTTGTGGTACTGCAGGATGGTCGGGCGGTGCCCCACGCTCACCAGGGTGGTGCTGGTGTGCGCCAGTTGCCGGTACAGGTTGCCTTCGTTGGCGGCATCCAGGGCGCTGGTGGCTTCGTCCAGGATGGCGAAGCGCGGCTGGATGCGCAGCACGCGCGCGAAGGCCAGGCGCTGCTGCTCGCCGATGGACAGGACCTTCTCCCAATCCATTTCGGCGTCCAGGCCGCCGAAGCGCCGGGCCAGCTCGGGCAGGTTGACGAGGGCCAGCAGCTCCAGCAACCGCGTGTCGGATACCGGCCGGCCCACGTCCGGGTACAGCAACTGGCCGCGCAGCGAGCCGGAGAACATGTAGGGCTGCTGCGGCAGGAACACCAGGTCGTGCTCTGGCGGGCGCAGGATGCGGCCGCTGCCCGCATACCAGAGCCCGCCGATGGCGCGCAGCAGCGAGCTTTTTCCGCTGCCGCTGGCGCCCACGATCATCAGGCCCTCGCCGGGCTGCACGGTGATCGACAGTTCGCGGACCAGGGTGCGTTCGCGCCGGGGGGTTTGCAGGGTGACCCGCTCCAGGGCCAGCCGGGGGTCTTCCACCGATTCGATCACGTCCTGTTCGTGCGCGCGGCGGGCCGGTGGCCCGGCCAGCAGGCCGAGGAAGGTGTCCAGGCGGTCGATGCCCGCCGCGAAACGGCTCAGGCCCTCGAAGTTCTCGATGATGACCGAGATCGCGCTGAGCACGGCGGCGAAGGCGCCCGCCGCCTGGATGGCGCGGCCCACCTCCAGCTCGCCCGAAAGCACCCGCGAGGCGATGAGTGCGCTGGGCAGCACGATGGTCAGCATGCTGTAGGCGTACTGGAACAGGTTCAGGAACAGCTGACGGCGGATCAACTGGCTGAAGTTGTCGAAGGCGCGGCCAAAGCGTTGCCGGACCTGGCGCAGCTCCTGCGCCTCGCCACGGTAGAGCGCGATGGCCTCGGCCTTCTCGCGCACGCGCACCAGGCTGAAACGGAAGTCCGCCTCGCGCTGGAGCTGGCGGAAGTTCAGGCCGATCAGCGGCTTGCCGAAGACATAGACCGTCAGCAGCGTGCCCGCCAGCGCATAGAAAACCAGGAAATAGACCAGCTCGCGCGAGATCGACCACAGCACCTGGCTGAAGGCGGCCAGCTGCAGCAGGGCCCCGATGAAGATCAGCAGGAAGAACAGCGCGCGCTGGGTGAAGGTGTTGATGTCCTCGGCGATGCGCTGGTCCGGGTTGTCGATCGTGGCGCTGGTGTTGAGCTCGTAGAAATTCCGGTCCCTGAAGTAGCTCGCCAGGAAGCGGTTCGTGAGCCAGCGGCGCCAATGGTTGCCCAGGGTGTCGCGCACGAAGTAGTACAGCGCATAGATCGGCACCGCGCCGGCCACCAGGGCCAGGCACCAGCGGATGGCCGTCCAGAAGCGGTCGCTGTCGCGCGCGGCCAGGGCCGAGGTGAACTCGCCCGTCTGCTCGTTGAACAGCACCGCGAAACCGGTCTGCCCGAGCAGCAGCAGCACGAGCAGGACCAGCAGCCCCCGGGCCTTCCATTTCTCGTTCTGGCGCCAGTAGGGAACGGCAATGTCCCAGAATCGCCGCCACAGGTGACGGTCAACGATCCGCATGGTGTGTCCGGTATCCCAAGGTGCGCCCATCCTGTCGATCCCGCGCGGCCACTGGCAGGCGCCGTGGCCTGGGGCGGGAAGGCGCGCGGGGCTGCAAACATGCCTTCCGTCTGGCATTGTCTGTCATCCGCGCGGCGGGCGCATGGAAATGCGGGAGCTTGCGCCGCGCTCCGGGCGTGCGAGGGGTCAGGCGTTGAGCAGCGCGACCTGCTTGCCCTCGCGGCGCAGGGCGACCGCGTCGAGCTGGGACAGCGAGGTGTCGCCGCGCGAGAGGCGGAACAGCATCATGGACTGGTTCACGCCCTGGACCTGGCCGTAGACCGCCTGGGTGGCGGCGGCCAACTCCTCCACCATGGCCGCGTTCTGCTGGGCGATCAGGTCCAGGTGGGCGATGGCCTCGTTGATCTGCGAGATGCCGGTCTTCTGTTCGCCCGCGGCCGAGCTGATTTCATCGAGCACGGTGCGCACGCGCGAGACCGACTCCACCGCCGTGTGCATGATCTCCCGGGCCTGTTCGGCCGTGGCGACGCCCGCGGTCACGCGGCTGCTCGACTCGGCGATCAGCTGCTTGATGTCCTTGGCGGCCTCGGCCGCCCGGTGGGCCAGCGAGCGCACCTCGGAGGCCACCACGGCGAACCCTCGGCCCTGGTCTCCCGCCCGGGCGGCCTCGACGGCCGCGTTCAGCGCCAGGATGTTGGTCTGGAAGGCCACGCCCTCGATCAGCTGGATGATGTCCTGGATGCGTTGGGACGATTCGGCGATCTGGTGCATGGTCTGCGTCACGGCATGCACGGATTCGTCGCTGCGCCGCGCAACGTCCGAGGTGTCGTGGGCGATCTGGGCCCCACGGGTGGCCGACGCCGCGCTGTGCTGCATCGTCCCGTGGATCTCTTCCATCGAGGCCGCTGTCTGCTGCAGGTTGCTGGTCTGGGCCTCGGTGCGCGAGGACATGTCCTGGTTGCCCGAGGCGATCTCGCGGACCGAGGCGTCGAGGTTGCGCACCTCCTGGCGCACGTCCTGCACCACGGTGCGCAGGTTCACGCTCACCTGGTTGAGGGCCTGCTGGAGGTAGCCCACCACGCCCGTCGCGCCCGTTTCCACCGACAGCGACAGATCGCCCGAAGCCAGGCGGTTGGCGTCCTTGACCAGGCGGTGCAGTGGGGCGATGGTCCATTGCCGGATCAGCCAGGTGGACGAAGCGATGCAGGCCGCGGCCACCAGGGCCGAGACCGGCCAGGTGGCGCCCAGCAGAATGGGTGTGGCGGCGGCGGAGAGGGTCGCCGCCTGGGTGATCAGCAGCTTGGCGGGCGTGGAGGGCCGCAGCAGGCGCAGGGCCTTGCCCGCCAGATCGGTGCGCACGACCGTGCCGCTGCGCAGCGCGTGGACGCAGCGGCCCTCGGCGGCCTCCTGGCGCATGCGGGCATAGAGGCTGTTGGCTTCCCGGACCTGCTCCCGGCTGGGCAGCGTGCGCACCGACAGGAAGCCGGTGATCCGGTCGCCGTCGAGCATGGGGGTGGCATTGGCCTGCACCCAGTAGTAGTCGCCGTTCTTGCGGCGGTTCTTGACGATGCCGGTCCAGGGCTGGCCCGACTGGATGCTTTCCCACAGATCGCGGAAGGCCTCGGCCGGCATGTCGGGGTGGCGCACGATGTTGTGCGGCTGGCCCAGCAGTTCATCGCGGGAGAAGCCGCTGACGTGGATGAACGCGGGATTGCAGTAGGTGATGCGCCCCTTGAGGTCGGTGACCGAAACCAGTGTCTCCTCCGGAGGAAACGCGTATTCGTTCTGCGTGACGGGCTGGTTGAGGCGCATGGCAATGCCTTTCGAGGGGAGGGGTGGAGTTCCTTGTCTGTGGATTGAAGGGGGCTGGGCGGGTGGCCGTGGTGGCCTGGCATGGAGAGCCCGGGGGCAGGGGGAACCATGCGCGGATGCAAAGCAGTGTCCTCAGCCCCTCCCTGTGCGTGTGTCGGTTCGCGGATGGGGCGCCCCCTGCGTGGAGGGCGCCTGTGTTGGGGAACCACTCTAGTGCTTTTCCGAGGGGCTGTGAATCCCCGCTCAATGCGGGAAACGCGCCGTTCGTCGGCCTGGTGGGCGCCGGTCCTGCCGGGGCGCCGCTGCCCATGTGTCCGCGCCAGGGGGGATGGCGTGCGCTATTAAATATGTAGCATTTAGCGCTTTATTCGTGGGTGTTTTCGGCCGTTTCGGTGCATTTTCAGAGGGCGCGCAGGATGGCGCGCACGGGCGAGGCGTCGGCGGTGGAGAGCCGGAGCGGCAGGGCGATGAGTTCGTAGTCGCCCTCGGGCACCGCGTCGAGCACCAGGTTCTCCAGCACGCGCAACTGGCGCCGGCGCAGCACCTGGTGGCTGGGCAGTTGCCGGCTGTCGGCGGGGTCGACGCTGGCGCTGTCGATGCCCACCAGCAGCACGCCGTGGTCGGCCAGGCGCTCCAGGGTGAGCGGGGCATAGCCGGTGAGTTGTGCGTCCCAGTGCGCCACGGCGGCGTGCCGGCGGGTGCGCACCAGCACGCGGGCGGGCAGGCGTGCGTCGATGGCGTGGGCGATATGCGGCCACTCGACCAGCGGGCCGGGGTCGATGGCATGGACCACGCGGCACGGTCCCAGAAAGGGTTCGAGCGCCAGCGCGCCGATGGCGGCACCGTGGGGATCGTAGTGCAGCGGTGCGTCGGCGTGGGCGCCGATGTGGGGCGAAAAGGTGAGGGTGCTCAGGTTCACCATGCTGGCCGGGCCGATGGTGGTGTCCCAGTGCTGCTGGAACGGCGTGTCCCCGGGGAAGACCGGGGAGCCCGTATGCACGGCGGGCGAAATATCCCAGAGCGCTTTCATGACCGCGAATGTACCGCCGGCCGGGGCGCCGTGGGGGCGCGGGAGGCCTTGATCCATCGCAAGAAGCTGTACCCTGCGCGCTTGCCGTGCCGCCGCATGCGCGGCTACAATGACAAATAAGAATTGTTTTTATTTGCATGGTCATGGAAGCTGTCTTCGCAATGGACGCGGATGCGCGGCCCGCAACCCAGGCTCCGGGCACCGGGCTGGCGGATCTGCCCCTGCGCACGGACGCCTGGGTCCAGGGGCTGGGCATGGAGGCCGCAGCGCAAGATGGCGATCTGTTGCTGCGCCTGCTGGAAATCGGCTTCCTGCCCGGCGAGCGCGTGCGCGTGGTGGCGCGGGCCTTCCCGGGGGGCGACCCGCTGGCCGTGCGCGTGGGGCGCAGCACCTTCGCGCTGCGCCGCCGCGAGGCCGCGCTGGTGCGCATCAGCACCACGCCGCCAGGGGGCGCGGCATGAGCGCTGCCGCCGCGAGCCTGCGGCTGGCACTGCTCGGCCACCCCAACAGCGGCAAGACGGCGCTGTTCAACCTGCTCACCGGCAGCCGCCAGAAGGTGGCCAACTACGCGGGCGTGACGGTGGAGCGCAAGGAGGGCCTGCTCACCACGCCCTCGGGGCGGCAGGTGCGCGTGCTCGATCTGCCCGGCGCCTACAGCCTCAATGCCCTGAGCGCCGACGAGGCCGTGACGCGCGATGTCATCACCGGCCAGCGCGCGGGCGAGGCCGCGCCCGACCTGCTGGTGTGCGTGGTCGATGCCACCAACCTGCAGCTGGGCCTGCGCATGGTGCTCGAAACCCAGGCCATGGGCCTGCCCATGGTGCTGGCGCTGAACATGAGCGACGCCGCGCGCCGCGCGGGCATCGCCATCGACCGCGATCTGCTGGCGCGCGAACTGGGCATGCCCGTGGTGGAAACCGTGGGTATCCGCAAGGGCGGCGCGCAGGAGCTGCTGCAGTGGCTGGACGGCTGGCGCCCCGCCGCTGCCGCGCAGGCCCGCCCCTGGGAGCCGCAGGGCGTGGAGCAGGTGCTGCGCACGCAGCAGGAGGCCCGGCGCATCCTGCGCCTGGCGGTGCGCGAGCCCGAGGGCCTGCCGCAGGTGGACGAGGCGCTCGACCGCGTCGTGCTGCATCCGCTGTGGGGCACGCTGCTGCTGGCCGGCACCATGTTCCTGATGTTCCAGGCCGTGTTCAGCTGGGCGGCGGCGCCCATGGACGCCATCACCGGTGCGGTCGATGTGCTGGGCCAGTGGCTGCAGGCGCGCCTGCCCGATGGCGTGCTGCGCAGCCTGCTGGTGGACGGCATCGTCGCCGGCACGGGCGGCGTGCTGGTGTTCCTGCCGCAGATCCTGATCCTGTTTTTCTTCATCCTCGCGCTGGAGGACTCGGGCTACCTGCCGCGCGCGGCCTTCCTGCTTGACCGGCTCATGGGCACGGTGGGGCTGTCGGGGCGCTCGTTCATCCCGCTGCTCTCCAGCTTCGCCTGCGCCATTCCCGGCATCATGGCCACGCGCACCATCACGCACTGGCGCGAGCGGCTGGTCACCATCATGATCGCGCCGCTCATGACCTGCTCGGCGCGCCTGCCGGTGTATGCGCTCCTGATCGCCGCCTTCATCCCCGAGCGCACCGTGGCGGGCTGGTTCAACCTGCAGGGGCTGGTGATGTTCGCGCTCTACCTGGGCGGCATCCTGGGCGCCATGGCCGTGGCCGCCGTGCTCAAGCTTTGGCGCGGCAAGGCCCGGCCCACGCCGCTGCTCATGGAGCTGCCTCCCTACCGCGTGCCCAGCCCGCGCAACCTGGCGCTGGGGCTGTACGAGCGCGCCGCCATCTTCCTCAAGCGCGTGGGCGGCATCATCCTGGCGCTGACGGTGCTGCTGTGGTGCCTCTCCACCTTCCCGGCGCCGCCCGAGGGCGCCACCGGGGCCGCCATCCAGTACAGCTGGGCCGGGCAACTGGGCCGGCTGCTGGAGCATGTGTTCGCGCCACTGGGCTTCAACTGGCAGATCTCCATTGCCCTGGTGCCCGGCATGGCCGCGCGCGAGGTGGTGGTGGGCGCGCTGGGCACGGTGTATGCCCTCTCGGCCTCGGGCGACGACGTGGCGGCGCAGCTCGGCCCGCTGATCGCGCAGCAGTGGTCGCTGGCCACGGCGCTGTCGCTGCTGGTGTGGTTCGTGTTCGCGCCGCAGTGCCTCTCCACCCTGGCCACGGTGCGGCGCGAGACCGATTCATGGCGCCTGGCGCTGCTGATGGCGGCCTACCTGTTCGCCCTGGCCTATGGCGCCAGCTGGCTGACGTACCGGCTGGCGCTGGCGTGGGGAGGAGGCTAGACCCATGTGGCAGGACCTGATCGTGGGCGCCATCGTGGCGCTGGCGGGGCTGTATGCCCTGTGGTACTGGATGCCCGCCGCGCTGCGCAAGCGCCTGGGCCGCCTGCGCCCCGCGCTGGGCAAGGCGCCGTCGTGCGGCGCGTGCAGCGATTGCGGGGGCTGCGCCACCCCGGCCAGGCCGTCCGCCACGGCCCCGGGGGAGCGCCGCGCGGTGTGGATGGCCTCGCGCCACTGACCCCGGTTCAAGGCTCCGGAGTCCCGCCCGGAAAGCGGCGGATGCTATATAAAAAATAGCAAAAAGTGCCGGTACCACCTGCGCGTGAAGCCTTCTTGCACTCGGATACACTTATCCGCATGAAGGATATTCAGGATGTGCTGGAGGGAGGCCGGCCCACCAAAGAACTGCTGCAGCTGTGCAAGCAGCTGGAGCGTTCCTGGAATCTGTCCGACATCCTCGACGCCGTGGCCCCGGTGGCCGAGCGCGTGATGGGCTACCCCCATGTCTGGCTGGCCCTGGTGGCCGAAACGCCCGGCATGGTCACCGCCGTGAGCCACCGCGTGCAGGGGCAGGAATCGGACCTGACGCGCACCCTGCTGTCGCTGGAGATCCCGATCGCGGGTGACCCCATGCTCGAAGAGATCATGGCCGCCGATCATGTGGTGGTGGTGGAAGACGCCCGCACCGATCCGCGCACCAACAAGCAAATCGTCGCCCAGGTGCACAACCGCACCATCATCAATATTCCGCTCATGCTGGCCGAGCAGCGCCTGGGGGCCCTGGGCATGGGCACCTTCGGCGACGCCGAGGGCGTGCGTCCGCCGTCGCCCTGGCAACTGGATTTCATGCAGACGGTGGCCGGGCATGTGGCCGTGGCGCTGGACCGCGTGCGTTTCATGCAGGCCCGCAAAAGCGCGGAGGACGCGCTGTACGCCGAAAAGGAGCGGCTGCAGGTCACCCTGCACTCCATCAGCGACGCGGTCATCACCACCGACGCCCAGGGCGGGCTGCTCTATATCAACCCGGTGGCCGAGAGCCTCACGGGCTGGCCGCTGACCGCCGCCGTGGGCCGTCCCTACCACGAGGTGTTTGGCCTGCGGGGCACTGTGCCCGCCAGCCCGCCGCAGGACCTGGTGGGATCGGCCCTGGCGGCCGGGAAGACGCACCGCTACCCGCAACTGGAGCTGCTGCAGCGCGGCGGCGGCAGCCTGCTGATCGAAGGCGCGGTCTCGCCCATCCGCGATGCCGATGGCGAGGTGCAGGGCGCCGTGCTGGTGTTCCGCGACGTGACCGAGCAGCGCCGCCTGAGCCGGGAGATCGAGTTCCAGGCCACGCACGACGAGCTGACGGGCCTGGGCAACCGGCGCGCCTTCGAGGCCGCGCTGCGCTCTTGCCTGGAGCGCGCGAGCGGGCAAGGCCAGCAGCATGTGGTGTGCTACCTGGACCTGGACGATTTCAAGGTGATCAACGACACCTGCGGCCATGCCGCCGGTGACGAGCTGCTGCGCCAGGTGGCGCGGCTGTTCGCTGGCGCCCTGGCCGAGGGCGATTGTCTGTGCCGTCTGGGCGGCGATGAATTCGGCATGGTGCTGTCGCACCGCTCGATGCAGGACGCCCTGGCGCTGGCCGAGCGGCTGCAGTCCGGCCTGGCGGGCTACCGCTTCGTCTGGCGGGAGCAGGCTTTCGCGGTGGGGATGAGCATCGGCATGGTCGCCCTGGACGGCCGCAGCGAAAGCGTGGGGGCGTTGCTGCAGGCGGCCGACAGCGCCTGCTATGTCGCCAAGGAGGCGGGGCGCGGGCGCATCCATGTCTGGGCCAGCGACGACCTGGCGCTGGCGCACCGCTACGGCGTGATGGAATGGGTCAGCCGCATCGAGGATGCGCTGCAGAATCACCGCTTCGTGCTCTATGCCCAGCCCATCGCGCCGGTGGGCTGCAGCCCGCACCCGGGGCGCGTGCACTGCGAGATCCTGCTGCGCCTGCGCGACGCGCGGGGCCAGGTGGTCTCGCCCGCCGAATTCATGCCGGCGGCCGAGCGCTACCACCTGGCGCCCCGGGTCGATCGCTGGGTCGTGCGCCAGGCGCTGGAGTGGGTGGCGCGCCACCAGGCGGGCATCGAGCTGTGCGCCATCAACCTCTCGGGCCAGTCGCTGGGCGACGCGCAGTTCGTGCGCTTCGTGCTCGAAACCCTGTCGGAAACCGGGGTGCCGTGCGACAAGCTGTGCTTCGAGATCACGGAAACGGCCGCCATCGGCAACCTGCCCACGGCGCACCAGTTCATCGCCACCCTGCGCCAGCGGGGCTGCCGCTTCTCGCTGGACGACTTTGGCAGCGGGCTGTCCTCGTTCGCCTACCTGCGCGACCTGCCGGTGGACATCCTCAAGATCGACGGCCAGTTCGTCAGGGACATCGCGCGCGACCCGGTCAGCCTGGCCATGGTGCGCTCCATCCACGAGATCGCCTGCCTGATGGGCAAGCGCACCGTGGCCGAGTTCGTCGAGAGCGAGGCCATCCTCGACCACCTGCGCGCCATCGGCGTGCACTACGCCCAGGGCTATGCCGTGGCGCGCCCCCAGCCGCTGGACAGCCTGCTGGCCGCGTGAAACCGCCCAGGCATGCCGCATGGCGGCGCTGAAATGCTACTAATTTAATAGCTTGTTGCGCCGTAACTACGGCCTGAAAGCCACTTTTCGCATGAAACTCCCTGGCGGTGGTGCCGGGCGCGATCCGGGGCGTTGCGCGCCGCGTCAGGCCGGGTAGGGCGTCAGGCCATGGCGCCGGCGCGCGCGCTCGCAGGCCTCGCTGCCCGCCTCGAACTCGCGGCAGGGCGAGGGGCGCCACTCGTAGATGCCGCAGGCTGCCTTCTCGCCCACCCGGCCCATGAGCGCCGCGCAGCGCGGCGGGCTGTGGTCGGTGCCGCGCATGCGGCAGGTGCCACCGGCCACTTCCACCGCGAGCCCATCGGGCACATCGCCGCCCATCTCCTGGGTTTCATGTTCCGAGAAGTCCACGCGGAAGCTGGCGCAGCAGGCGCCGCAGGTGAGGCAGGGGTGGGGGGAGGCGGGCATGGCAGCAAGGGCAGGGCGCGGACGGGTGCGCAGTATTCCACAATCGTGGATCATGGCGGCACATGACAACGGAGGGCGCGATGCGGTACAGACTTTGGGTGGGGGTGGTGGCGGTGGCTTCTGCGCTGTTGGCGGGCTGCGCCAGCGGGCCCACGCACCCGTCCCTGGCGGGCGGCGGCTTGCCCGAGCTGGTGCCGGTGCGCGACTTCGTGGCCAGCCGCCAGTCCACGGGGGGCTACCGGGTGTCGCCCGACGGCACGCGCATCGCCTGGTTCGGCACCGACGGCGTGGTGCCGGCGGTCTGGGTCCAGTCCATCGACGGCGACGACGCCAAGGCGTTCCGCATCCGCGCGCGGTCCATCCGCTTCAGCGCCGACAGCCGCTGGCTTGGCATCACGGCCGACCCCACGGGGGACGAAAACACCCGCATCTATGCCGGCCTGGTGGAAGGCCCCGGCACCGAACTGCGCGAGTTGATGCCGGCGCCGCATTCCGTGGCCCATTTCATGGACAGCGTGGAGGGCGCCTCCGACTTCATCGCCACCTCCAACCAGCGCGACAAGAAGGTGTTCGACCTGTACCGGGTGAACCCGGCGGGTGGTGCGCCCGTGCTGCTGGCCACCAACCCGGGCAATGTGGCCTGGTGGGGGGTGGACCGGGCAGGACGGCTGCTGGCGCGTGCCCTGGTGCAGGGCGACCAGGGCATCCTGGAGCGCCCCGGCACGGCCGCCGGAAGCTGGTCCGAGGTGGCGCGTTGGAGCCGTTGGGACACGCTGCGCATTTTTGGCCTGCACGACGACGGGCGCAAGGCCTGGGCGCTGTCCAACCGGGGCAGCGACAAGCTGGCGCTGGTGCGCCTGGACCTGGCCACCGGCGCCGAGGAGCTGGTCTTTGCCTCGCCCGAGGTCGACATCGACAGCGTGACGCTCAGCCGTGCCACGCAGCAGCCGCTGGTGGTCCACTACATGCCGGGCTACCCGGCGCGCGAGGTGTTCGACCCGGCCCTGGCTGCGCGCCTGGCCGCGCTGGCGGGCACCCAGCCCGTGGACGTGCACGTCACCAGCGCCGACCGCGGCGACCGCGTGCTCACCGTGGCCCTGTCCACCGACCGGGGCACGCGCAGCTACCTATTGCGCGAGGGGCGCGAGCCGCAACTCCTGGGGGAGAACCGGCTGAGCCTGATCGCGGATGCGCTGGCGCCCACCGAGCCCGTCACCTACGCGGCGCGGGACGGCTTGACCATCCATGGCTACCTGACCCTGCCCGTGGGCGTGGCCCCCCGGCGCCTGCCCCTGGTGCTGTTGGTCCACGGCGGCCCCTGGGCGCGCGACCGCTGGGGCGATGCCAATGCAAGCCGGGCCATGCAGCAGTTCCTGGCCAACCGGGGCTATGCCGTGCTGCAGGTCAACTACCGGGGCTCCAGCGGCTACGGCCGCGCGCACATGGAAAAGGCCCGGGGCGAGTTCGCCGGCCGCATGCACGACGACCTGATCGACGGCGTGCGCTGGGCCGTCGGGCGCGGCGTGGCCGACCCTGCCCGCGTGGCGATCTACGGTGCCAGCTATGGCGGCTATTCGGCGCTGGTGGGCGCCACCTTCACACCGGAGGTGTTCGCCTGCGCGGTCGATGTGGTCGGCGTGTCGCACCTGGCGCGGTTCCTGGAGAAGGTGCCGCCGTACTGGGAGATGGGCATCGCCGGCTGGCACCGCTATGTCGGCGACCCCGCCAACGCCGCAGACCGGCGCACCATGGACGCCAAGTCGCCGCTGCTCAAGGTGGGGCCGCGCACCAGCCCGCTGCTCATCATGCACGGCGTGAACGATGTGCGGGTGAGGCTGGAGCAGTCCGAGCTGATGGTCCAGGCCCTGCGCCAGGCCGGGCGTCCGGTGGACTATGTGGCGTTCCAGGGCGATGGCCACGGCAACCAGCGCTGGCCCAACAACCTCACCATGTACCGCAAGACCGAGGACTTCCTGGCGCAATGCCTGGGCGGGCGCACCAGCGGGTTCGACTACTACCAGCTGGGGGCCTGGGCGTTTTGAGCGCAGAGGGCGCCGCTGCACGCGAAGGAGGCACCATGAGGGAATGGAAAGGGGCGACGGGGCCGTGGGTGACGCGCCTGGCGGCCATGGGCCTGGCGGCCATGGGCCTGGCGGCCGCCATCATGGCCGCAACGGGCGGGGCCGCCGCCCAGCCCGCAGGCCCGCAGCCGGGACAGACGGCACCCGTGTTCACGCGGGCGCGCCTGGTGTCGACCCTGCAGGAATCCGGTGGCAGGCTGTATGTCCGCCTGCAGTTGCTGCCGGGCGCGAAGATTCCGTTCACCACGCAGGCGTTCCGGGTGGCCGACCCCGCGCTGCTGGCCGGCATTCCCGACGGCGCCTCGGTCAAGTTCACCGCGCGGCACATGGACGGCGAGAACACGCTGACGTCGATCCATGTGGTGGAGCCGTGCAAGCGCTTCCAGCCTTGCGACTGAACTTTCAGGCGTAGAGTTGGCCGCCTTCGAGGGCCTTCAAGGCATGGCCCAGGTTGGCTCGCGCCTGGGCCTCGCAGCGCTCGTGGAACCAGTCGGTGCCGTAGATGCGTGGGCGATCCAGGAAGCCTCGCAGTACCGCGCCGCGGCCTGCCGCGTAGCGTGGCCAGCGCACGAAGAAGTACTCGCGGCGCACGTTGCGCTCGAACTGGCGGTACACCGCATCACTCTGGCCCAGGATGGCGAGGTCGATATCGACGACCCATTGCGCATCGCCCGTGAGAGGGCCGGGCTGGTGGCGGGTGTCGAGGATGTGCCGCCGCACGGCCTGCGCGAGCGCATCACCCAGGCCTTGGCTCCGCAGGAAGCGCACGGCCCAGTCGGCGCTGCGCTCTTCGTTGTGGGCGCTCCAGGGCCAGTAGATGGCGTCATGGAACCACAGGGCCAGCTCTGCCGCGTGAGGGTCCGCCAGATGCGAGCGAACGGCTTGCAGGTGCCGCAGGCAGGCGTGCAGGTGGGTGGTGTCGTGGTAGGCGCGCGGCCAGCGGGACCAACTCCGGACGAGGCGCCGGCCCTCGCGCTGCCATGCCGGGGTGTCTCGCTGCAGCGCCTGTCCCAGCGCCTGCCAGTGCGCGAGCAGCTCGGCGGCGTGGGCGCCCATCAGGCTCAGGCCACGCGGCCGAGCAAAAGGTACTCCATGAGTGCCTTCTGCACGTGCATGCGATTCTCCGCCTCGTCCCAGACGACGGACTGCGGGCCGTCGATGACGTCCGCTTCCACTTCCTCGCCCCGGTGCGCGGGCAGGCAGTGCATGAACAGGGCGTCGGGCTTGGCCACGGCCATCATCTCTTGGTCCACGCACCAGTCGGCGAAGGCCTTCTTGCGCGCCTCGTTCTCGGCCTCATAGCCCATGCTGGTCCAGACATCGGTGGTGACGAGGTCGGCGCCCTTGCAGGCTTCGAGCGGGTCGCTAAAGAATTGATAGCTGCCGGCGCTTGGCCCGCTTGGGCCGGAGGCCAATTTCTCATCCACTTCATAGCCGCGCGGGGTGCTCACGTGCACCTTGAAGCCCAGCAGCTCGGCCGCCTGCAGCCAGGTGTTGGCCATGTTGTTGCCGTCGCCCACCCAGGCCACCACCTTGCCGGCGATGGAGCCCCGGTGCTCGATGAAGGTGAAGATGTCGGCCAGGATCTGGCAGGGATGGAATTCGTTGGTCAGGCCGTTGATGACGGGCACGCGCGAGTGCGCGGCGAAGCGTTCGATCTTGGTCTGCTCGAAGGTGCGGATCATCACCAGGTCGGTCATGCGGCTGATGACCTTGGCGCTGTCCTCGATGGGCTCGGCGCGGCCGAGCTGGCTGTCGCCCGTGGTCAGGTGCACCACGCTGCCGCCGAGCTGGTACATGCCGGCCTCGAAGCTCACGCGCGTGCGCGTGCTGGCCTTCTCGAAGATCATGGCCAGCGTGCGGTCCACCAGCGGGTGGTGCTTTTCGTAGGACTTGAACTTCTTCTTGATGAGCGCGGCGCGCTCGAACAGGTAGGCGTATTCGTCGGCGGTGAAGTCTTTGAACTGCAGATAGTGTTTCATGGCTGTCGAACGGTGCGGGGGCGGCGGTTCATTCCGCCAGGAAGGCTTTGACCAGGGGTGCCAGCAGGGCGACGATGGCGTCGGCCTCGGCGGTGGAAAGGATCAGCGGCGGCACCAGGCGCACCACGCTCTCGGAGGTCACGCTGACGAGCAGGCCCGCGTCGGCCGCGCGCTGCACCAGCACGCCGCAGGGCTTGGCCAGCTCCACGCCGATCATCAGGCCCTGGCCGCGCACCTCCTTCACGCCCGCCTCGCCGGCGAACGCGGCCTGCAAGGCGGCCTTGAGGTGCGCGCCCACGGTGGCGGCGTTCTGCAGCAGGTTGTCTTCCTCCATGATGCGGATGGTCTCGATGCCGGCGCGCATGGCCAGTGGGTTGCCGCCGAAGGTGCTGCCGTGGTTGCCCGGCTGCAGCACGTTGGCCGCGCGCGGGCCGGCCACCACCGCGCCCACGGGCACGCCCGAGCCCAGGCCCTTGGCCAGCGTCATCACGTCGGGCACGATGCCGGCCCACTGGTGCGCGAACCACTTGCCGGTGCGGCCCATGCCGGTCTGCACCTCGTCGATCATCATGAGCCAGCCGCGCTCGTCGCAGAGCTGGCGCACCTGCTGCAGGTACTCGAAGCGCAGCGGGTGCAGGCCGCCCTCGCCCTGGATGGTTTCCAGGAACACGGCGGTGATGCTGGTGTTGCCCTCGGTGGCCTGCTTCAGGGCCTCGATGTCGTTCTTGGGCACGCGCACGAAGTCGTCGAGCAGCGGCGTGAAGCCGGCGTGGATCTTGGGGTTGCCGGTGGCCGACAGCGTGGCGATGGAGCGGCCATGGAAGGCCTGCTCATACACCACCACCTGGGCGCGCGAGATGCCCTTGTCGTTGCCGAACTTGCGCGCGATCTTCAGCGCCGCCTCGTTGGCCTCCAGGCCCGAGTTGCAGAAGAACACGTTCTGCATGCCCGAGCGCGCGACGAGCTGCTCGGCCAGCGTCTCCTGGCCGGGCACGTGGTAGTAGTTGGACGTGTGGATCAGCTGCGTGAGCTGGTGCTGCAGCGCGGGCACCAGCTTGGGGTGGTTGTGGCCCAGCGTGTTCACGGCGATGCCGCCCAGCGCGTCGAGGTATTCCTTGCCGTTCACGTCCCACACGCGGCAGCCCTGGCCTCGGGCCAGCGCGATGGGCACGCGGCCATAGGTGTTCATCACGTGGGGCGAGGCGGCCTCAATGAAAGCGGTCATGCACGGTTCTCCAGACAGGGCGGGTGGCGGGCGGCAACGGGTGCGGCACCGAAAAAGCGAGAGCCGATTCTAGGGCGTGTGCCGCCATGGGTTGGTGACGATTGCGCATCACTGCGATGCATGCCCGCGCGGACTGGGTGTAAGCCCAGTGTCGGCAAACTCTTATATAAGAGTTAGAATGCCGTGTTGCGACGCAACAAGCAGTGATCCTGCCTACCGTCCCTAACCCACCACTACCCCGATGGTCTCCCCTTCCAGCAAAGAAGTCTTCATCCAGGGCGTCACGCTCAGCGGAAAAACCTTCCGTCCGAGCGACTGGGCCGAGCGTTTGGCAGGGGTGATGAGCAGCTTTCGTCCCGGCGGCGCGCGCCCCGGCAGCCACCTGAGCTATTCGCCCTGGTGCATTCCCACCACGCTCAATGGCGTCAAGTGCGTGGTGGTCAACCGCGCCCTGCGCGACCACGAGCCCATGGCCTGGGATTTCGTGATGAACTTCGCGCACGACAACGAGCTGACCCTGGTCGAGGCCTGCCTGCTGCCCGATCCTCCCCGCAAGGACTGACCTTTTTCCCGCGCCGCCGTGGCGCCGCCCCGCGTTGTGTGGGCATCAACGAAAAAACCGCCCGAAGGCGGTTTTTTGCTTGCTGACAGCGCACCCGTTACAAACGGCGGACGGCGGGGCCGTCCGGGCTGTTTGCCTGAAGGGTCAGGCGGCCAGGGCCAGGGCTTTCACCTTGGCGGACAGGCGGCTCTTGTCGCGGGCTGCCTTGTTCTTGTGGAAGATGCCCTTGTCGGCGACGTTGTCGACCACGGATTGCATCTTGGCGAACAGTTCGGCCGCCTTGGTCTTGTCGCCGGCCAGGACAGCCTTCTCGACGTTCTTCACGGCGGTGCGGTATTTGGAGCGCAGCGAGGTGTTCGCGGCGTTGATCTTGACGTCCTGGCGGACGCGCTTGCGGCCCGACGCCAGGCGCGGGTTCTTCTTCTTGGGCTTGGTGGATGCCATGTTCTATATTCCTTGTGTCTGAGGATGATGTCAGCAGAGCCCGCGATTATAGCCCACGGCGGCAGGCCCCGTACAGCCGGCCCGCTGCCCGGCGCGCGGGCGCAGCGCATACACTCGGCGCCGTGACCCTGCTCAAAGCCGCCTCCACCGTCTCCCTGCTGACCCTGGCCTCCCGCGTGACGGGGCTGGTGCGCGATCTGCTGATGGCCTCGGTCTTCGGGGCCAATGCCCTGACCGACGCCTTCAACGTCGCTTTCCGCATTCCCAACCTGTTCCGCCGGCTGTTCGCCGAAGGGGCGTTCAGCCAGGCATTCGTGCCGGTGCTGGCCGCTTCCAAGGCGAAGCACGGCGAGGAGGCCACGCGCGAACTCATCCGCCATGTGGCCACGGTGCTGGCCTGGGCGCTGCTGCTGACCTGCGTGCTCGGCGTGCTCGGCGCGCCGTTGTTGGTGTGGCTGCTGGCCAGCGGCCTGCGCCAGAGTGGCGGGGGCTTTGACGCCGCCGTGCTCATGACGCGCTGGATGTTCCCCTACATCGGCTTCATGTCGATGGTGGCGCTGTCGGCGGGCGTGCTCAACACCTGGAAGCGCTTCGCCGTGCCGGCCGCCACGCCCGTGCTGCTGAACCTGTGCATGATCGGCGCCGCCTGGCTGGGGGCGCCGCAGTTGGCCGCGCGCGGCATTGAGCCCATCTACGCCATGGCCGGAGGGGTGATGCTGGGCGGCGTGCTGCAACTGGCGGTGCAACTGCCCGCGCTGCGGCGGCTGGGCCTGCTGCCGCGCATCGGCCTGACCTGGAGCGCGGTGCGCGAAGCCTGGAGCGATGCCGACGTGCGGCGCATCCTGTCCCTGATGGCGCCCGCGCTGCTGGGCGTGGGCGTGGCGCAGATTTCGCTGATGATCAACACCCAGATCGCCTCGTACCTCGTGCCGGGCAGCGTGACCTGGCTGTTCTATGCCGACCGGCTCATGGAGTTTCCCACCGCGCTGCTGGGCGTGGCCTTGGGCGTGGTGCTCACGCCGCAGTTGGCCTCGGCCAAGGCGGCGGGCGACGCGGCAAGGTATTCGGCCATGCTCGATTGGGGCCTGCGCATCGTCGTGCTGCTGGCCGTGCCCTGCGCCGTGGCGCTGCTCACCTTCGCCCAGCCGCTGGTGGCCACGCTGTTCCACCACGGCAAGCTCACCGAGGGCGACGTGGGCCAGATCGCCGTGGCGCTGGCGGGCTATGGCGCCGGCCTGCTCGGCCTGGTGGCCATCAAGGTGCTGGCGCCGGGCTACTACGCCAGCCAGGACATCCGAACACCCGTGAAGATCGCCATCGCGGTGCTGGTCATCACGCAACTGCTCAATCTGGTGCTGGTGCCGAGGCTGGCGCATGCCGGGCTGGCGCTGTCCATCGGGCTGGCGGCCCTGGTCAACGCGCTGTGGCTGCTTGTCGGCCTGCTGCGGCGCGGCAGCTACGTGCCGGCCCCGGGCTGGCTGCTCTACGGCCTGCAGGTGCTCGCGGCGAGCGTGCTGATGGCGGTGTTCCTGCTCTGGGCGTCGGACCAGTTCGCCTGGGTGCGGATGCATGGCCAGAGCCTGCGGCGCGCGGGTCTGCTGGCGCTGATGGTGGCGGGCGCCGCCGCGATCTATTTCGGCGCGCTCTGGGCCGCCGGTCTGAAACTGCGGGCGCTGCTGCGGCGCTGACCACCATGCCGCTGAGTTTCGCCGTCCCCACGCCGCTCGAATATTTCGCCATGCTGGTGCAGGGCGACACGGGGTTCCCCTTGCTCGAAGCGGCGGCGAGCATCGCCCAGGACGAACACCCCGAACTCGACGTGCAGCAGGTGCTGGGCGACGTGGACCATCTCCTGGCGCGCCTGCGGCGGCGCCTGGCACCCGACGCGGCGGCGCTGGAGCGACTGCGCGTGCTCAACCAGTTCTTTTTCGCCGACCTGGGTTTCGGCGGCAACGTCAACAACTACTACGACCCCGAGAACAGCTACCTCCATGCCGTGCTGCGCACGCGCCGGGGCATCCCCATCACCCTGGGCGTGCTCTGGCTGGAACTGGCCCAGGGCATCGGCCTGCAGGCGCGTGGCGTCGCGTTCCCGGGGCATTTCATGGTCAAGGCGCTGCTGCCCAAGGGGCAGGTGCTGATCGACCCGTTCAGCGGCCAGTCGCTCTCGCGCGAGGACCTGGCCGAGCGGCTCGCGCCTTTTCGGCCCGGCCTGGGCCGGGACGGCGCGGACGAGGTGCCGCTGGGGTTGTACCTGCAGGCGGCGCAGCCGCGCGAGATCGTCGCGCGCATGCTGCGCAACCTCAAGGACCTGCACCGCGCGCACCAGGACTGGCCGCGCCTCATCGCCGTGCAGGACCGCCTCATCGTGCTGCTGCCCGAAGCCTGGGGCGAGTGGCGCGACCGCGGCCTGGCCCACGCCGAGTGCGGCCACACCGCGCAGGCGGTGGACGACCTGGAGACCTACCTGGCGCGTGTGGAGGATGGGCTGGACATCGAGGCTATCGCCGAGCGTGTCAGCAGCCTGCGCAGCGCCCGCAGCTGAAAACAAAAAAGCGCTTGCCAGGCAAGCGCTTCGTGCAACGGGCCGGGCCGCGCGGGGTCAGGCGCTGAGGGCCTTGACGCACAGCACCGGGCAGGACACCGTCATCAGCAGCTCCTGGGCCACGCTGCCCAGGATGAGCTTGCCCACGGCGGTGCGCTTGCGCAGGCCGATCACGAGCACGGAGATGTCGCGCGACTCCACCAGCTCGTTGATCTCGTCCACGGCGCTCTTGCCGCGCACATACTGCTTGAATTCGGCGCTGATGCCTTGCGCGGCCAGCAGCTCTTCCACCTGCTCCACCTCGAAGCCGGCGGCGAGCGAGGCGTCTTCCTGCTGGCCACCGGGGCCGGCGTTCACCACCAGCAGCGGTTCCTGGCGGCGCTTGGCGATCTCGATGCCCTTGTCCAGTGCGGCCCGGCCTTCGGGGCGGGGCACGTATGCGACGAGGATGGTCATGTCTTGGGTCTCCTACGGTACGGTGTGGATGGCGGTCCGCCCATGGCTCGTGGCGGCAGGGAGCGACCGGTGCGGCCTGGATCAGGCTGCGCCCAGGAATGGTAACGCATGGCGAAGGGTTTTTTGGGCCGGTGTGGCGCCGATGCTCAAAGCGGCTGCGAGGGCGTGCCGCCGCGCCCGAACTGGTGCCAGGCGCGGCGCAGCTGCGTGTCGGAACCGAAGCCCGCCAGCGCCGCAGCTTCGGTGACGCTGCGGCCCGCGCGCAGCGCGGCTTCGGCCGTGGCCAGGCGGATGCGCCGCAGGTACTGCAGCGGCGCGATGCCCGCGTGCTCCAGGAACAGCCGCGTGAGGTGCCGGGGCGAGGTGTGCGCCACCTGGGCCATGGCGGGCACGCTCCAGTCGGCCTGGGGATGTTGGCCCACGGCGTCCTGCACCCGGTGCAGCGCGGCGTGCAGGTGGTCGCGGTGCTGCAAGAAGGGCGAGAACTCCGGGTCACCGGGCCCCCGGCGCAAGGCGACCACCATGGCCTGCGCCACCTGGGCGGCCACGGCCGGGCCGCAGGTCTCGGCGATGCGGTGCAGCACCAGGTCGATGCCGGTGGTCACGCCGGCGCTGCTGTGCAGCGGCCCGTCGGCCACGAACACGCGGTTGGCCACCACGTCGCAGCGTGGCTCCACCCGGGCCAGTTCCTCCAGGTGCTGGTGGTGCGTGGTGGCGCGGCGCCCTGCCAGCAGTCCGGCATGGGCGGCCAACACGGCGCCCGCGCACACGGTGACCAGTTCCAGCCGCCCGCTGGCCAGGCGCTGGCCGCGCAGCCAGTGCAGCAGCGTGCGGACCGGCGGGGTGTCCACGCCGATGCGCTGCCCGGACAGGCCCACCAGCACCAGCCAGGCGGGCGTGGGCAGCGTGGCGGGCAGCGGTTCGAGACCGGCCAGGGCCACGCCCACCGAGGTGGGTGGCTCGGCCGTGGGGCTGGCGAAGCGCAGCACGAAGCGCGCGTGCTGGCCCTGCGCCAGCAGCACCTGGTTGGCGATGCGCAGGGCTTCGGCCGGGCCCGCCCAGTCGAGTACCAGGCTGCCTGGCAGCAGGGCGAAGACGACGTGGATGGGGGCGGGTGACATGCCTGTTCGGCGTCAGTGGTCCATCGTGCAGCGCGCCAGGGCCTCGTCCACGCGGCACAGGGTGGCGAAACGGCCGGCGAGCACGGTGGCCGTGCGGTCCTTGATGTCCTGCGCGGCCAGCAGGCGGCCATCGGGTTGCTCCATGTCCCAGGTGAGGGTGGCATCCAGCACGTAGTCCACGCTCCAGCCCAGGTCGGAGGCGTGGCGCGTGGTGGTCTCGCAGCATTGTTCGGTGCGGATGCCGCTGACGATGAGGCGCGTGATGCCGTGCTGGGTGAGCCACACGTCCAGCCCCGTGCCTACGAGGGCGCTGTGGCGCGATTTGGTGAAGGTGGCGGCGGCCTCGAAGGGCGCCAGGCCGTCGATCGGGCGTACCTGGCCCGAGGCCTGGGCGAAGGGGTTCTGCGCCGTTTCCGGGCCCTGGCTGTGCAGGATGCGCACCACCGGAACGCCGCGCGCCACGCAGCCTTCGATCAGTGCGTTTTGCGCCGCCAGGTAGGCGGGCAGGTCCCGTTCAGTGAAGAACGGGCGGTGGCGGAAGGATTCCTGGGCATCGATCACTAAAAGACATGTTTTCACGGCAAGGCTCCTGGGCGTGGTTGTTTGGTAGCGCTTATCGTGCCTGCGCTGGCGGATTTTTTCCGCTCGCTGCAGGACTTCTATCGATCAATTCAGGACATCATTTTGCGGCATTAGACGAGCCGCGCGGCCACCAGCTCCTTTTTTAGGTAGGCGTAGCACAGCGGCGCGGCCACCAGCCCGGCCGGGCCGAACACGGCCTCGGCGACGAACATCACCGCGAGCAGCTCCCACACGCCCATCTGCGTGCGGCTGCCCACCACCTTGGCGTTGATCACGTACTCGGCCTTGTGGATCAGGATCAGGAAGCCCAGGCAGGCGGCAGCGGCCAGCGGCGATACCGACAGCCCCACGATGGTGATGACCACGTTGCACACCAGATTGCCGACGATGGGCACGAGCCCGGCCACGAAGGTGAAGGTGATGAGCACCGGCGTGTACGGCAGGCGCAGGCCCCAGTAGGGCAGCACGAACAGCAGGAACAGCGCGGTCAGCAGCGTGTTGAACGCGGCGATCCAGAACTGCGCCGCCACGATCTGGCGGAAGGCCTCGCCGAACAGCGTGATGCGCCGCGCCAGCTCCCGCGCCAGCGGACCGGGCGCGCCGGCCGGGGTGCGCACGGCCGCCAGCGCGCCGATGAGCAGGCCCACGTAGGCGAACAGCAGGCCGGCCAGCCAGGCGCGCCCGGCCATGGCCAGGGCGCCGGCCTTGGCGCCGAGGTAGCCGGCGATCACGCGCTGGATCTCGGCCGCGCCCTCGGGCAGGTGCGCGGCCATGTCGGGCGGGAGCTTCTGGCGCAGCTCCAGCACCGTGCGCGCCATGTAGTTGAGCAGCTCGCGGTACTGCAGCGGGGCCTCGACGATGTAGCCGCGCGAGTGCGTCAGTCCCAGGGCCAGCAGCCCCAGCGGCAGCAGCATGACCAGCGCGGCCGCGGCCACCTGGGCGGCGCGCGGCGGCGTGGCGGAGGGCCGTCGCGGCAGCCGGGCGAACCACTGCGTGAGCGCGCGCGTGAGCAGGAAGCCCAGGCACACGCACAACAGGCCGGGCAGCAGGTCGCGCCACATCACCAGCAGCAGCGCACCGGCCATCAGCAGGTAGCTGGCCACGAGCACGCCGCGTGTGGCAGGCGCGTGCAACATGGTTGGGGGACGGTCAGCCACGGTGCTGCGTGTCACCCGCGCCTGAAACTAGCGCGGCCCAGGCCAGCGGACGCCGCGAAGCGGCTCAGGGGGTGTTCCTTCACCTCAGGCCACCACCACGGCGGCGCCTTCGCCGCGCGGCGCGATCGTGCCGATGGCGTGGACCTGCTCGCCAGCGGCGCGCAGCGTGGCGGCCGTGGCCTCGGCCTGGGCGGCTTCCACCACCACCACCATGCCGATGCCGTTGTTGAAGGTGCGGTTCATCTCGATGTCATCGATGCCGGCGGTCTGCTGCAGCCAGGCGAACAGCTCGGTCTGGGGCCAGCTGCCCTTCTTCAGGTGGGCGGCCGTGCCCTCGGGCAGCACGCGCGGGATGTTTTCCAGCAGGCCGCCGCCGGTGATGTGGGCCAGCGCCTTGATGGGGTGCGCGGCCAGCGCGGCCAGCACGTTCTTCACGTACAGGCGCGTGGGCGCCATGATGGCTTCACGGAAGGGCTTGCCGTCCAGCGTGGCGGGCAGGTGGGTGCCCGCGCGCTCGATGCACTTGCGCACCAGCGAGAAGCCGTTGGAGTGCACGCCGTGCGAAGCCAGGCCCAGCACCACGTCGCCGGGCTTCACATCCTTGCCGGTGAGAATCTTCGACTTCTCGACCGCGCCGACGCAAAAGCCCGCCAGGTCGTATTCACCGGCGGGGTACATGCCGGGCATCTCGGCGGTTTCGCCGCCGATCAGCGCGCAGCCGCTCAGCTCGCAGCCCTTGGCGATGCCGCCCACCACGGCGGCGGCGGTGTCGACGTCGAGCTTGCCGCAGGCGAAGTAGTCGAGGAAGAACAGCGGCTCGGCGCCCTGCACCAGCACGTCGTTCACGCTCATGGCCACCAGGTCGATGCCCACGGTGTCGTGCATGTTCCACTCGAAGGCCAGCTTGAGCTTGGTGCCCACGCCGTCGGTGCCCGAGACGAGCACCGGCTCCTTGTAGCGCTTGGGCACCTCGAACAGCGCGCCGAAGCCGCCGATGCCGGCCAGCACCCCTTCGCGCATTGTCTTCTTGGCCAGTGGCTTGATGCGCTCGACCAGGGCGTCGCCCGCGTCGATGTCAACGCCGGCGTCTTTGTAGGACAGGGGGGTGGGGGTGGCAGAGGTGCTCATGGGTGCTCGTGGTGCGGGAAGGCCCGTGCTCGGACCGGAATCCCGGGATTTTAAGGGGCGCTCACGCCCCGGGTGCTTCGGGTGGGGATTGCGGCCGCGCCGGGGTCAGGATGCCGCACGCCGACAGCACCAGCACGCCCCCCAGCGCCAGCACGGCCAGCACCATGCCCGCGGCGAAGGTGGCGCGCGCGCCCAGGCTGTCCCAGAGCAGCCCGGCGAGGGCGCTGGCCAGCAGCATGGCGACGCCGCAGACCAGGTTGAACATGCCATAGGCCGTGCCGCGCAGGTCGGCGGGCGCGGTGTCGGCCACCATCGTGGCCAGCAGGCCCTGCGTCAGCGCCATGTGCAGGCCCCACAGCGCCACCCCCAGCCAGGCCAGGGCGCCGTGGCCGGTCCAGGCCAGCAGGGCGTCGGCCGCCAGCAGCGCCAGCAGCCCCCAGGCCAGCAGGGTGCCATGGCGCATGCGGTCCGAGAGCTTGCCCAGGGGGTAGGCGCCGAGCGCGAAGACAGCGTTCATCACGATCAGCACCAGCGGCGCCAGCGCCAGGGGCAGCCCGCCTTGCTGCAGGCGCAGCACCAGGAAGGCCTCGCTGAAGCGCGCCAGCGTAAACACCGCGCCCAGCGCCACCACGGCCCAGTAGGCCGGCGCCAGGCGCCGCAGGTTCTCGCGGCGGATCGGGTTGGTGCGCGGCGCGCCGGCCGGGCGCGCGGGCTCGCGCACCCCGAACACGAGCAGCAGCACGCACAGCACGGCGGGGATCGCGGCCACCCAGAACACGGCGCGGAAGTCGTTGGCCCACGCCAGCATCAGCCCCATGGCCAGCAGCGGCCCGAGGAAGGCACCCACGGTGTCGAGCGACTGGCGCAGCCCGAAGGCGGCGCCGCGCATGTCCGGGGGGGCGATGTCGGCCACCAGGGCGTCGCGCGGTGCTCCACGGATGCCCTTGCCCACGCGGTCCAGCAGGCGCGCCGTGACCACCATGTCCAGGGTGGCCGCCAGCGCGAACAGCGGCTTGGAGAGCGCGCCCAGGCCGTAGCCCATCACGGCCAGCGGCTTGCGCCGCCCCAACCAGTCGCTCAGCGTGCCCGCGAACACCTTGACGATCAGCGCCGTGGCCTCGGCGGCGCCCTCGATCAGTCCGACGACGAGCATGCTGGCGCCGAGCGCGCTGACCATGAACACTGGCAGCAGGCTGTGGATCAGTTCGGAGGAGACGTCCATCAGCAGGCTCACCAGGCCCAGAGCCCAGATGCTGGCCGGGAGCCGCTGGCGCGTGGCGGGGGACGAAGGCGGCATGGAACGTGCGGGGCAGACTAAAATCGCGGCCATTGTCGCCCATGCACGGGTGCCGGCCCCGCCGGCGCGCCGCCCGCCATGGGCCCTCGCCGCCGTCGCCGACGGCGGGGTTCCTCCGATTGACCTGTGATGCCGCCGCTCTACCGCCTGCCTGCCGCTGTTCCGATCGCCACGGCCCTGTTGCCAGGGTGCCGCGCATGAAGCAACTGGCCCTGGACATCGGCCTGGCCACGGGGCCCACGCTGGCCAACTTCTTCGCCGGCCCCAACGAGGCCGCGCTGCAGCACCTGCGCCTGTGGGCCGGCGAGGGCAGCAGCCAGGCCACGCGCTCGCCCGTGCCCACCTACCTGTGGGGCGCCGCGGGCAGCGGCAAGTCGCACCTGCTCAAGGCGGTGGGCGCCGCGCTGCGTGCGCAGGGGGCGAGCGTGGGCTGGTTCGATCCCGGCGTGCATGGCCGCCCCGAGTTCGACGAGGGCTGGTCGGCCGTGCTGCTTGACGACGTGCACCTCTACTCCACCGCCCAGCAGGCCCTGGCCTTCAACTGGTTTGTCAATGCCATCAGCCCGGGCAGCGGCGCCCAGCGCTGGGTGCTGGCTGCGGGCAGCCTGCCTCCAGCCGACCTGCCGCTGCGCGACGACCTGCGCAGCCGATTGGGCTGGGGCCATGTGTTCCAGCTCCAGCCGCTGGACGAAACCTCGCGCCGCGCCGTGCTGCGCCAGGAGGCCGATGCACGCGGCATCTTCCTCGGCGACGAGGTGATGGACTACATGCTCAGCCGCTTCTCGCGCGACCTGGGCAGCCTCATGCAATTGCTGGGGCAGCTTGATGCTTACGCCCTGCGCACCCAGCGCGCCATCACGATTCCGCTGCTCAAGGCCATGCTCGAATCAGAATAATGAACACCCCCCTGAGCGGCTGCGCCGCTTCCCCCTTCTCTCGCGCTGCGCGCGGGAAGGGGGACGCCGCCAGCGCGGCGGGGCGGCCCTTGCGCGGCGGCCCTGGCCTGGGCCGCGCCAGTTGCATCGGCCCGTTGCAACGCACCATGCAATCAATGAATGACTGACATACTGGTAAATCGTCCGAGGCTGACCCTGTTCGACCTGGACCACACGCTGCTGCCGCTCGACTCCGACTACGAGTGGGGCGAGTTCACCATCCGCATCGGCTGGAACGATCCGGTCGAGTTCGCGCGTCGCAACGACGAGTTCTATGCCCATTACCAGGCCGGCACGCTCGACGTGCACGACTACGTGCGCTTCGCCATCGACGCGGTGCGCCAGCGCGGGCCCGAGGCGGCGGCGCAGGCCCACGACCAGTTCATGCGCGAGGTGATCCGCCCGGCCATTCGCCCCGAGGCGCTGCAACTCGTGCAGGCGCACCAGGGTGCCGGGGACACCGTGCTCATCGTCACGGCCACCAACGAATTCGTCACCCGCCCCATTGCCCAGGCGCTGGGCGTGCAGGAACTCCTGGCCATGCAGCTGGCGCGCGACGCCAACGGCTGGTACACCGGCGAGATCGACGGCACACCCACCATGCGCGAGGGCAAGGTGCAACGCATGGAACAATGGCTGGCCGCGCGGCGGCTCTCCTGGCAGGATGTGGAGAGCACCTTCTACAGCGACTCCATGAACGACGTGCCGCTGCTCGAAAAAGTGGACCACCCCGTCGCCACCAATCCCGATGCCCGCCTGCGCGCCCTGGCGCAAGAACGCGGCTGGCGCATCCTCGACCTGTTCACCCCACACCCATGATCAAGAAGTTCATCAACAAACTGCTCGGCAAGTCCACCCCCGGCACCGCGCGCGGCAAGCCGCATTTCGGCAAGCGCGAGGAGGTGCCCGCCTCGGTGCACGGCATCAACCCCGAGCTGGTGGACCGCCGTGCGGTGGACGTGGTGCACACGCTCAAGCAGGCCGGCTTCGAGGCCTACATCGTCGGCGGCGCCGTGCGCGACCTGCTGCTGGGCCTGCGCCCCAAGGATTTCGACGTGGCCACCAACGCCACGCCCGAGCAGGTCAAGGGCCTGTTCCGCCGGGCCTTCATCATCGGCAAGCGCTTTCGCATCGTGCACGTGGTGCATGGGCGCGGCCGCGAGCACGAGGTGATCGAGGTCTCCACCTTCCGCGCCTACATGGACAACGCCGCCGCCGGCCAGGTCAGCGGCAACGAGAAAACCAGCAAGCAGCAGCTCGCCGGCATGCAGCACGCCGTGGATGCCAGCGGCCGGGTGCTGCGCGACAACGTCTGGGGCCCGCAGGACGAGGACGCCACGCGGCGCGACTTCACCGTCAACGCCATGTACTACGACCCCGAGACGCAGGTCGTGGTGGACTACCACAAGGGCATCCAGGACGCGAAAAAGAAGCTGCTGCGCATGATCGGCGACCCGGCCACGCGCTACCGCGAAGACCCGGTGCGCATCATCCGCGCCGTGCGCTTTGCCGCCAAGCTCAGCCAGCTCGGCTTCACGCTCGAACCCAAGACCGCCGCGCCGCTGGTGCAGTCGCAGCAGCTCTTGGCGGACGTGCCGCAGAGCCGCATGTTCGACGAGATGCTCAAGCTCTTGCAGACCGGCCACGCCATCGCCACCATCGAGCAGCTCAAGAAGCTGGGCATGGCCAGCGGCATCTACCCGCTGCTGGACGTGGTGGTCGAGCGCGCCGACACGGCCTTCGTGCGCGCCGCCCTGACCGACACCGACCGCCGCGTGGGCGAGGGCAAGCCCGTGGCGCCGAGCTTCCTGCTCGCTTGCGTGCTCTGGGAGGACGTGCGCAAGGGCTGGAACGAGCGCCTGGAGCGCCGCGAGCACCCCTTTCCCGCGCTGCAGGACGCCATCGACGACGTGTTCAACCAGCGCATCGGCGATGTGTCGGGCCGGGGCAAGTTGGCCGCCGACATGCGCGAGATCTGGGTCATGCAGCCGCGCTTCGAGAAACGCGCCGGCCGCGTGCCCGAGAGCATGGTGGCGCAGCTGCGCTTCCGTGCCGGCTTCGACTTCATGCGCCTGCGCGCCGACGTGGGAGAGGTCGAGGAATCCCTGGCCGACTGGTGGCAGCAGTTCAGCACGGCCGACGAGGCCGAGCGCTACGACCTCATGGAGCAGGCGCGCGAAGAGCAGAAGGCGCGCACGCGCGCGGCTCAGCCCGTGGTGCGCCGCGTGCCGCGCGCCGCACCGGCCGATCCGCGCGGCCTCGCGCCGGAAGCCGACGAGGCGGCAGCGCCCGCTGGCGAGGAATTCTCCGAAGGCGGCGCGCCCAAGAAGCGCCGCCGTCGCCGCCGCAAGCCTGGTGGCGGGGCCGGCAGCCCGGCGGCGTCCGAATAAGGTGCCCATGGGCGGCGCCGAGCCCTCCGTGCCCGAGGCCGCCACCCGCGCCTGGATCGGCCTGGGCGCCAACCTAGGCGACCGTGAAGCGGCCCTGCGCGCGGCGGTGCGTGCCATCGCCGCGCTGCCCGGCGCGCAGGTGCTGCGCACCTCAACGCTTTACCGCAGCGCTCCGGTGGACGCGGGCGGGCCGGACTACCTCAACGCCGTGGCCGAGATCGCCACCACCCTGGAACCGCACGCGCTGCTGGCGGCGCTGCAGACCATCGAGCAGGGGGCCGGGCGCGAGCGCCCCTACCGCAACGCGCCCCGCACGCTGGACCTGGACATCCTGCTCTACGGCGAGCAGCGCATCGCCACACCCACGCTCACCGTGCCGCACCCGCGCATGGACGAGCGCGCCTTCGTGCTGCTGCCGCTGGCCGAACTGGTACCCGCACGCGTGCCGCCCGAGGCGCTGCATGCCGTGGCCAGCCAAGCGATAGAGCGTTGCCAGGGAAGTGGCTGGGTTGCGGGTTGATTGCTATTGAATCGATAGCTTTTCGCGCTTTACGGACGGGCGCCAGAGGCCGATTTCTATGAAGATTCGCTGGCAGGTGCCGCCGACAGCAGTTGTTCCACCTGGCGGGCCGCGCCATCCAGCAGCGCGCCGCGCGAAGCGCCCGGGGGCAGGGCCCGCGCCACCGTCACCGCGCCGACAAGCTGGGCCAGCAGCGCCCAGGCCTTCGCATCGTCGCCCACCAGATCCCTGAACCGGGCCTGGAGTTCGCCCACCCCCTGCTCGAAGACCTGCTGCGTGGACGCGCCGGCCCGCGCGATCTCGGGCGCCAGCGCGGGCACCGCGCAGCCCGATTCCGGGTGCTCGACGTGGGCGTTGCTGAGGTAGCCCCTCAACACCTTCAGTGCCTGCGCCCGCGTGGGCGCCGCGAACAGCTGCGCCGAGCGCTGCAGTTCGTTCTGGACGATGGATTCGAGCAGCTCGTTCTTGGAGCGGAAATGGGCGTAGAACGCCCCCGAGGTCATGCCCGCGGCCGCCATCAGGCTGTCGACACCCGTGGCCGAAAAGCCCTTCTGTTTGGCCAGCGCGCCGGTGGCCTCGACGAGGCGGGCGCGGGCTTCTTCCTTGTGGGTGGGGGCGTAACGCATGGCGTGTGGTGCTCTGGGGTGGGTTCGCAACGGTGCTTGCATTGTGGCATAACGATCGTTACGATAACGAGCGTTATTTCAATCGGAGGCATACCCATGAACGCAACCCCGGGCTCCCGCGACGGCGCGGCCCTCATCATCGGCGCGGGCGACGCCACGGGCGGCGCCATCGCCAAGCGCTTCGCCCGCGAAGGCCTGATCGCCTGCGTCACGCGGCGCACGGCCGACAAGCTCACCCCGCTGGTGCAGGAGATCACCCAGGCCGGCGGCCGCGCGCATGGTTTCGCCTCCGACGCGCGCAAGGAAGAGGAGGTCGTGAAGCTGGTGGACGACATCGAGCGCGACATCGCGCCCATCGAAGTCATGGTGTTCAACATCGGCGCCAACGTGCCCTGCAGCATCCTCGACGAAACCGCGCGCAAGTATTTCAAGATCTGGGAAATGGCCTGCTTCAGCGGCTTCCTGGTGGGCCGCGAGGTGGCGCGGCGCATGGTGACGCGCGGGCGCGGCACCATCATCTACACCGGCGCCACCGCCGGGCTGCGCGGTTCGGCGAACTTCGCGGCCTTCGCTGGCGCCAAGCACGCGCTGCGCGCGCTCGCCCAGAGCATGGCGCGCGAGCTGGGGCCGAAAAACATCCACGTGGCCCATGTGGTGGTCGACGGCGCCATCGACACCGACTTCATCCGCGAGACCTTTCCCGAGCGCTACGCGCTCAAGGACCAGGACGGCATCCTCAACCCCGACCACATCGCGGACAACTACTGGCATCTGCACACCCAGCCGCGCGACGCCTGGACGCACGAACTGGATCTGCGTCCCTGGATCGAGCGCTGGTGAACCCTCTTCACCCCTTTGGAGTACCCATGAGCAAAACCGTTGAATTTCTCTTCGATGTCGGCAGCCCCTACACCTACCTGGCCTACCGCCACCTGCCCGTGATCGCCCAGGCGCATGGCGCACGGATCGTCTGGACGCCCGTGCTGCTGGGTGGCATCTTCCAGGCCACGGGCAATGCCAGCCCCGCCGAGGTGCCGGCCAAGAGCCTGCATTCGCAGGTGGACCTGCAGCGCTGGGCGCGCACCTATGGCGTGCCGTTCCGCATGAATCCGCACTTTCCCATCAACACGCTGGCGCTGATGCGCGGCGCCGTGGCGGCGCAGATGCAGGGCGACGAGGTGCTGCAGCGCTACCTGAGCGCCATCTTTCCGGCGATGTTCGAGCAGCCGCGCAACCTGGGCGAGCCCGCCGAGATCGGCGCGGCGCTGGCCGGCGCAGGGCTCGATCCAGTGCAGTTCCTGCAATGGATCGCCGACCCGGCCGTGAAGGAAAAGCTCAAGCAAAACACGGCCCGCGCCGTGGAGCGGGGCGTGTTCGGCGCGCCGACCTTCTTTGTCGGCGACGAGATGTTCTGGGGCCAAGACCGGCTGGAGTTCGTCGCCCAGGCCCTGGCCGGCTGATCAGTCGACAGTGGCGCCCGAGGCTTTCACCACCGATTCGTACTTGGCGCGCTCGGCCTTCATCAGCGCCTCGAACTGCTCGGGCGTGGTCGGCACGGGCTCGGCCAGCAGCGTGGCGAAGCGGGCCTGGGTCTCGGGGGCGTTCAGCGCGGCCACGAAGGCCTTGTTCAGCTTCGCCACCACGTCCTTGGGCGTGCCGGCGGGCGCCACCAGGCCCCACCAGGTGTCAATGGCGAAGCCCTTGAGCGTGTCGGACAGCGGCGGCACGCCGGGCAGCGCTGGGCTGGCCTGCGCCGTGGTCACGGCCAGGGCGCGCAGCTTGCCGCTCTTGATGTTGGGCGCGGCGGCGGCCAGGTTGTCGATGTTGAAGTCCACCTCGCCCGACAGCAGCGCGAGTTGCGCCGGGCTGGCGCCCCGGTAGGGGATGTGCAGTGCGTAGATGCCGGCGCGCTGCTTGAACATTTCGCCCGCCAGGTGGCCGGCGCTGCCGGTGCCGCCGCTGCCGTAGTTGAGCTGGGCCGGGTGCGCCTTGGCGTAGGCGATCAGGTCGGCCACGCTGCGGATCTTCAGGCGCTCGGCCTTCTCGGCGTTCATCACGAGCACGTTGGGCACGCGCACCATCTGCGTGATGGCGGCGAAGTCCTTGCCCGCGTCGTAGGGCATGCGCTTATAGAGCCAGGGGTTGACGGCGTGCGTGGCCGTGGCGGCGATGCCGATGGTCAGGCCATCGGGCGTGGCCTTGGCCACGGCATCGGCGCCGATGTTGCCACCCGCGCCGGGCTTGTTGTCCACCACCACGGTGCCCAGCGTGTCGCGCACGCGCTCGGCCAGCGCGCGCGCCGTCACGTCAATCGGGCCGCCGGGGGCGTAGGGCACGACCAGGCGGATGGGTGTGCCTTGTTGGGCCTGGGCGAGCGGGGCGGCACAGGCGAGGGGGGCGACGAGGGCGGCGGCGATCAGGTGTCTGCGTTGCATGGGGAGCTCCTGTGGGATGGATGGAGTGTGTGCTTCAGCCGCCGTGCTTGTCGGCCTCGGAGGTGAAGGCGTCGGCGTAGAACTCCTCGGGCGGTAGGCCGCGCTGCGCGGTGTAGGCGGCGCGCGCCGAATCCACCACGATGGGCGCGCCGCAGGCATAGATCTGGTGGCCCGAGAGGTCGGCGAAATCGTCGAGCACGGCCTGGTGCACGAAGCCCGTGCGGCCGGCCCAGGCGTCCTCGGGCAGCGCGTCCGACACCACGGGCACGTAGCGCAACCAGGGCAGCGCGGCGGCCTGCTCGCGCACCCAGGCGTCCATGTACAGGTCGCCCGGGCGGCGGCCGCCCCAGTACAGCGTGGTGGGGCGCGTCATCGCCTTGTGCCGCATGTGCTCGATCAGCGCCTTCACCGGGGCGAAGCCGGTGCCCGAGGCCAGCAGCACGATGGGCTTGGCGGAGTCCTCGCGCAGGAAGAAGCTGCCGAACGGCCCCTCGACGCGCAGGATTTCCTTTTCGATCATGGTGGCGAACACATGGTCGGTGAAGCGCCCGCCCGGCATGTGGCGGATGTGCAGTTCCACGCCCGGCGCGCCTTCCTGGGTGTGCGGCGCGTTGGCCATGGAATAGGCACGGCGTGCGCCGTCGCGCAGGATGAACTCGATGTACTGCCCCGCGTGGTAGCGGAAGGTGTCGGCCGCCGGCAGCTGCAGGCGCACCCGCATCACGTCGTGCGACACCTTCTCCAGCGCGGACACGCGCACCGGCAGCTTCTTCACCGGGTAGGCGCTTTCGTCGGTGACCTGGCGCGATTCCAGCACCACCGGGGTCTGCGCCACGCCGCAGCAGGTCAGCACCCAGCCGGCGGCTTCTTCCTCGGGGCTCAGGGCCTTGGCCTGGTGCTCGCCATGCACCACCGTGCCCTCGATTTTCTTGCACTTGCAGGAGCCGCAGGCGCCGTCCTTGCAGCCGTAGGGCAGGCCCACGCCCGCGCGGATGGCCGCGCCCAGGATGGTTTCGCCGGGCTGCGCTCCGAAGCTGCGGCCGCTGGGCTGCACGGTGATCTGGTGGGCGGGAGAGGGCGGCACGGGGCTGGTCATGCTTTGGTTATCCTTGGAAGATCGAACACTGCGAATGGCCGAGATTTTGCCCGCAGAAGTTCCCCCGATTCCTGCAGACCGCAGGCCCGCATGCGCCACAGGCCATGCCTTCCTCTTCGCCATGCCATGAGTTCCGTGTCTCCTTCCTGCACCCTGGGTGCCCTGCCGTCGCGTTTTCGCCGTGCGCGCGTGCTGATCGTCGGCTGCGGCGACGTGGGCCTGCGCGTGGTGCGGCAGTTGCAGGGCCCGCGCGTGCGCGTGCTGGCCCTCACCACCAGCGCCGAGCGCGCGCCCGCGCTGCGCGCGCTGGGCATCACCCCCCTGCTGGGCAACCTCGACCAGCCCGCCAGCCTGCGCCGCCTGGCCGGCCTGGCCACGCGCGTGCTGCACCTGGCGCCTCCGCCGGGCCAGGGCGAAGGCCGCGCGGACTGGTGGCGCGACCCGCGCACGCTGGCATTGGCGCGCGCGCTGCGCCTGCGCAGCCTGCCCGACGCGCTGGTCTACGCCTCCACCAGCGGGGTCTACGGCGATTGCGGCGGTGCCTGGGTGACCGAGGCCCGCACCGTGGCGCCTGCCACGCCGCGCGCCCAGCGACGCGTGGATGCCGAGCGCGCCCTGCGCCACCTGGGGCGTGCGGGCGTGCGCACCAGCATCCTGCGCGTGCCGGGCATCTACGCCCCCGACCGCGAGGGCGGTACGCCCGAGGCCCGGCTGCGCAAGGGCACGCCGGTGCTCGTGGCCGAGGACGATGTCTACACCAACCACATCCACGCCGACGACCTGGCGCGCGCCTGCGTGGCGGCGCTGTGGCGCGGCGCGGCGCAACGTGTCTACCACGCCAGCGACGACAGCGACATGAAGATGGGCGATTACTTCGACCTCGCGGCCGACCTCTACGGCCTGCCGCGCCCGCCGCGCCTGCCGCGCAGCACGGCGCAGGCCGAACTGCCGCTCACGCTGCTGAGCTTCATGGGCGAGTCGCGCCGGCTCGACAACACGCGCCTGCGGCGCGAGCTGCGCGTGCGCCTGCGCTATCCCACGGTGGCGCAGGGGCTGCGTTGCGCTTGACCTGATCACGCCGAGGCGCTGCCTCGAACGGCGGCCTTTGCGGCGGGGACGGTGGTGGATGTGTGCCCTTGCTTACCAACGCAGGGCCAGGGTGCGTCCCCCCTCTCGCAGGAGAGGGGGTGAAGCCGCGCAGCGGCTCAGGGGGTGATCCTTAACACGGCGCGCGCCCGCCAGCCGAGCGGCAGGTGCCATCGGGCCCCGGCAGGCGGCCCGGTCCGGCGCGGGGGTAAGCCTTGCCTTCGGTGTCGAAGCAGGTGAATTCGGTGCAGTGCGTGAGCTTGGGGCGCGACGGCGGGGGCGCGGGATAGGCCGGGCGCGCATTGGGCACCACCACGAGCGGCGGGCGCTGGGAGGCCCGAGCCCTCTCCATTTCGGCATAGCCCTCGGGGCCCAGGCAGTCGAGGTCCATCTGGCGCTGCGCGGCGTCCAGCGCCGGGTTCTGCACCAGCGGCTCGCGGACCTGGGCCTCGTTCAGTTCCTGCCACTGGCGGCGCGAGCGCAGGCACTCGGGCGAGCGCGCGTGGTCGGGGCGGGGCGGCGCGCTCGTGGCCTGCCCACGCTGGCGCAGGGCCTCGCGCTCGGCCTGCAGGCGCGTGGCGGCGGCCTCGGTTTCCAGGCGCTGCTGCTTGCGTTGCAGGGCCTCGGCGGCCTGGGCGCGCTCCTGCTGCAATTCCTCGGCGGTCTTGCGCGGCTCGACCTCGCGCGCCGCCGCGCCGCTTTCACAGGCGCCGTCGGTGTAGGTTACCTTGCCGGTGCGGGCATCGGTGCAGCGCACCACCTGGGCCTGCGTGGCCAGGCACAGCAGGGCCGTGGCGCAGAGCACGAGGGGGCGCAGGAGCCGGGGCGACATGGTGCCTCCTGGAAGCGGGGTCAGGGCATGTCTTCCTGGCGCGGCATCCAGCGGCCGTTGCTCGGGTTGTAGCGGTCGTAGTCGCGGCGCGGGCCGCCGTCGGGTGCCTTGCGTTCCTCGCGGATGCGGCGTTCGCGCTCGGCCTGCACGCGGCGGGCTTCTTCGCGCTCGCGCATCTCCCGCTCGCGGCGCGCGGCCTCGCGTTCACGCTGTTCGCGCTCCCAGCGGGCGCGGTCGCGTTCCTTGTCGCGCTCCCGTTCGCGTTCCCAGCGCTCGCGGTCCCGGCGGTCACGTTCCCAGCGGTCGCGGTCGGAGTGGCGCCAATCCGGCTGTGGCGCGGGATAGACAGGGTAGGCCCCCGGCCCGTAGATGACGGTGGGCTCGGGCCCGCGCGGATAGGCGGGGTAGGGCTCGTAATAGGGATCGCCCGTCGTGGCGCAGCCGGTGGCCAGCAATGCCAGGCTGGCTGCGGCGAAGGCGCGGACGGGGAAGGTGGTTTTCATGGTGCTATGCCTTGGTGTGTGGAGAGGCCTTCTTCCATGACGCGGTGCCGGTGGCTTTGGTTGACCCGGGCGTTGCTCCGGGCGGCAGGCTTTGCCCACGCTTCATGGATGTTGCAATTTGTACACCCGGCGCGGGGTGGTTTTGCAACCATTTTGTCCTGATTGGTGAATTCTGTCTCTGCACAATGGCCTTTTCGCATGCGCGACCCAGGAGACAACGACATGACCGCATCCGCCGCCCCCCACTGGAACATTGCACCCCTGGACGGCCTCTCGCTGGTCAAGGGCCGCCAGGACGCCACGCTGTCGGAAGCGCCCATCCACCGCTTTCTGCTGGACACCGTGCAGCGCTTTCCCGACCGCCCGGCCGTGGCCTTCCGCGAGCAGGGCGTGCGCTGGACCTGGGCGCGCTTCCAGGCCGAGGTGGACGCGCTGGCCTCGGGCCTGCTGGCGCTGGGCCTGCGCGTGGGCGACCGCGTGGGCATCTGGTCGCCCAACCGTGTCGAGTGGCTGGTGACGCAGTTCGCCACGGCGCGCGCCGGGCTGGTGTTGGTCAACATCAACCCGGCCTACCGCATCGCCGAGCTGGAATACGCGCTCAACCTCTCGGGCTGCCGCGCCCTCGTCACGGCCGAGCAGCTCAAGACCTCGAAGTACCTGGAGATGCTGCAGCGCCTGGCGCCCGAGCTGGCCACCTGCGCACCGGGTGCCCTCAAGGCCGCGCGCATGCCCGCGCTGGAGATGGTGATCCGCATGGGCACCGACCGCACCCCCGGCATGCTCAACTACGACGACGTGCTCGCCAGCGGCCGCGCCCGCGCGGACCGCGCCGCGCTCGACGCGCTGGGCGCCGGCCTGTCGTGCCACGACGCCATCAACATCCAGTTCACCAGCGGCACCACGGGCAACCCCAAGGGCGCCACGCTCACGCACCACAACGTGGTGAACAACGCGCGCTTCATCGCCCAGGCCATGGACTTCACCGAGAACGACAGCCTGTGCATCCCCGTGCCGCTGTACCACTGCTTCGGCATGGTGCTGGCCGTGCTGGCCTGCGTGTCCACGGGCGCCGCCATGGTGTTCCCGGGCGAGTCGTTCGACCCCGTGGCCACGCTGGAGGCCGTGAGCGAGGAGCGCTGCACCGCGCTGCACGGCGTGCCCACCATGTTCATCGCCGAGCTGGACCACCCGCGCTTCGCCGAGTTCGACCTCTCGCGCCTGCGCACCGGCATCATGGCCGGCTCGCCGTGCCCCATCGAGACCATGAAGCGCGTGATCGCCGAGATGCACCTCTCCGAAATCACCATCGCCTACGGCATGACCGAGACCTCGCCGGTGTCGTTCCAGAGTTCCACCACCGACCCGCTGGAGCGCCGCGTCTCCACCGTGGGGCGCATCCAGCCCTTGCTGGAGGCCAAGGTGGTCAATGCCGACGGCCAGGTCCTGCCCGTGGGCGAGAAGGGCGAGCTGCTGGTGCGCGGCTACTCCGTGATGCAAGGCTACTGGGGCGACGAGGAACGCACGCGCGAGGCGGTGCGGGACGGCTGGATGCACACCGGCGACCTGGCCACCATCGACGCCGAGGGCTACTGCAACATCGTCGGCCGCGCCAAGGACATGCTGATCCGAGGCGGCGAGAACGTCTACCCGCGCGAGATCGAGGAATTCCTGTTCCGCCACCCCAAGGTGCAGTCGGTGCAGGTGTTCGGCGTGCCCGACGCCAAGTACGGCGAGGAGATCTGCGCCTGGATCGTGCCCAAGCCCGGCCAGACCTGCACCGAGGACGAGGTGCGCGACTTCTGCCGCGACCAGATCGCCCACTACAAGGTGCCGCGCTACATCCGCTTCGTGGAAGACATGCCCATGACCATCACCGGCAAGGTGCAGAAGTTCGTGATGCGCGAAAAGATGATGGCCGAGCTGCAGTTGCAGGAAGCCAAGACGGCCTGACGCCATTGGTGCCGGGTTTCGCATGAAATTCGGCTCTGGCGCTTTATGGACAAGCGCCATTAGCTATCACTTCGATAGCATGAATTTCACTCCGCAAGGAACAGCGCCGGGTCCACCATGGCGCGGTTGAGCATCACGCCCCAGTGCAGGTGCGGTCCGGTGGCGCGGCCCGTGGCACCCACGGCGCCCAGGGGTTCGCCGGTGCGCAGCACGTCGCCCACCTGCACGCCGATGCGGCTCAGGTGGCACACCATGGTGAGCAGGCCGCCGCCATGGTCCAGCCACACCGTCTGGCCGTTGAAGAAATAGTCGCCCGTGTCGATCACGCGGCCCGGCAGCGGCGCCACCACGGGCGTGCCCGTGGGCGCCGCGATGTCCATGCCGCTGTGCGGATTGCGCGCCTGCCCGTTGAACACCCGCCGCAGCCCGAACGAGCTGGAGCGCCGCCCCGGCGTGGGCAACTGCATGCGCAGCGCCTGCGGCACGGGGGTGCTGAACGTGGCTATCACCTCCTGTTGGTGCGCGCGTTCGCGCTCGTAGCGCGCCTGGTCCTCGGGCGAGAGGTCCACGGTGCGGGGCGACACCTTCAACTGCTGCTCGCGGTAGCGCTTGGGGTCGATGCGGTAGGCCACCTGGCGTGTGGCGCCGTCGGGCCCGCGCACGGTGATGTGCGCCGGGCCGGGCGCCGCCGCCAGCGCGATGCCCACCACGGCCGTCCACTCCAGGGCATCGCCCACCACCAGCAGCGGCAGGTCGCCCGCGAACGCCTGGGGTCGCGCGGCCGCCGGCCCCAGCGCAAGCCGGGCCACGCCGCCGGGCACCGCCAGCGCGCGGGGCCAGGGGCTGTCAGGCGATGGGGCAGCGGCGGGCGTGGTGCGCGCGGCGGCCAGGGCGCCAATGGGCAGTGCCAGCAGGCCGATGGCGCCCAGCAGGGCGCGGCGGACAGGAGAAGGGGCGGAGCAAGGCATGGCCGGCATTGTGCAGTGGCTATGGGCCCGCTGCACTGCAGGGGTCGGATAGCATGGCGCATGACCACCCATTACGAGAGCGTGCACCCAGACACGCTGTACCCCGAAGCCTTCCATGTGGCGCCGCCCGATGTTCCCCTGGGGCGCAGCCTGGTGCCGCGCCGGCCCGGGGTCTTCATCCGCAAGGCGCCAGCGCCCGCGCAGGCGCCAGTGCAGGAACCCCAGGAGCCGCCCACGGAGCGCGACAAGCCCGTGCGCGAACTGGCCGCCGGGCAGTTCGGCCTGGTGCCGCCGTGGGTCAAATCGGCCTCGGACGCCAAGCTGCGCTCGACCAAGCTGGTCAACGCCCGGGCGGAAACCGTCACCACCTCCAACAACTTCCGCGAGGCCTGGCTGGGCGCGCGGCGCTGCATCGTGCCCATGATGGCCTTCTTCGTCGACGACCTGCGCAGCGGCAAGCCCGTGCCCACGCGCATCGCGCGGGTGGATGGCCAGCCGATGGGCGTCGCCGGCCTGTGGGAGTGCTGGACGGGGCCGGAGGGCGAGATCATCACCAGCTACACCCTGCTCACGGTGAACGCCAACAGCCACGCGCTGATGCACCGCTACGGCCATGGCGGCAGCGAAAAGCGCATGCCCGCCGTGCTGAACGAAGGCGCTTACGACGCCTGGCTCACCGCGCACCCCGAAAAGGCGCGGGAGTTTCTGCGCACCTATCCCGCCAACTGGCTCACGGCCAACCCGGTGCAGAAATAGCGGGGGCGCCCTGCGCAGAACTTTTCAGCAAAAAGTGGCCCAAACGCTTGATGGATAAGCGCTGACAGCTATGAACAATGAAGCAAGAAAACACCGTTGGAGGACGCAGGCCCATGGGGCCCTGCTCGGCGCCGCGCTGTTGCTGGCGGGTTGCGCCGCGCCACCTTTGCCGCACCATGGGCCCCAGGAGAACTTTGCTTCGGTGGCCACCTATTCGCGCCTGTTCGATGCGCCGCCTGTGCACACCTGCGAGGCCGCACGCCGCGCGCTGCTGAGCCAGGGCTACCTCATCCAGAGCGCCCAGGCCGACCAGGTGGAGGGCACCAAGCATTTCCAGCCCGACGTGGAATCGCACCTGCAGATCATGATCCGCGTGGTGTGCGTGCCCGAGGCCGCTGGCGGGCATGTCAGCCTGGGCTTTGTCACCGCCGTGCAGGACCGCTTCGCCCTCAAGAAGGTGAGCAACTCGGCCAGCCTGGGCGTGGGGGCGCTCGGTTCGGTGTCGCTGCCCATGGCGGCCGGCCACGAGGCCATGGTCAAGGTGGGCAGCGAAACCATCGCCGCCGATGCGTTCTACGACAGCTTCTTCGACCTCGTGCGCCGCTATCTGGCCACCGGCGACTTCGCCGCCGATTGAGCCTTCCTGCCGCGCGGGTTCCTACGCGACGATTTCGTAGGTGACGGCTTCGCTCTCCACCATGTCCAGGATGTCGTTGAGCACATCCTCGTCCTCGGTGCTGCTCCACACATCCTCGGGGTCGCTGGCGAACAGCGGCTCGATGGCGATGTCGAGGAACTGCCCGTCGGGCATGCGGATGACCGGCGTGCCCTCGGAGGTTTCCACCAGTTCCCAGTCGTCCGGCACGGACATTTCAAGCTGGATGGTGACGTTGAGTTTCTTCATGGTGGTTTCCTTGGTGGGTAAGGGGCGAGGGTAACCCATGCACCCTATGATTCCAGCCTTTCGACGCAGCCACCCCACCCGATGATCTCTTCCGCGCTCCCTCCCATCGGCACCCCCGGCCAGCCCTGGGGCCCCGCAGACGTCGCCCAGTGGCGCGCGCGCCAGGTGCGCCGGCGCAGTTACGCCGACGAGGTGCTGGCCGCCATCGAGCGCCTGCGCCCGCGCTTCGACGTGCTGCCCTATGGCGAGGTGGTCTACGGGCCCGAGCGCTACCCCCTGCTCGCGCTGCGCAACGGGGACTGGCGCGGCGATCTGCCCGGCGTGCTGGTCACGGGCGGGGTGCATGGGTACGAGACCAGTGGCGTGCACGGCGCGCTGCGTTTTTTGGAACGGCATGCGCAGGCCTACGCCGGGCGGGCCAACCTGCTCGTGGTGCCCTGCGTGAGCCCCTGGGCCTACGAGCGCATCCACCGCTGGAACCATGACGCCATCGACCCGAACCGCTCGTTCCGCGAACCCAGCCCGGCGCAGGAGTCGGCCGCGCTGATGCGCCTGGTGGCGCCGCTGCGCGGGCAGTTCGCGGCGCATGTGGACCTGCACGAGACCACCGACACCGACGAGTCCGAATTCCGCCCCGCGCTGGCCGCGCGCGACGGCAAGCCGTTCGAGCCCGGCAGCATCCCGGACGGCTTTTACCTGGTGGACGACACCGAGAACCCTCAGCCCGCGTTCCAGCAGGCCATCATCGACGCGGTGGAGCCAATCACCCACATCGCGCCCGCCGACGCCCAGGGCCGGCTCATCGGCACGCCCGCCGTGGCGCGCGGCGTGGTGCGCTACCCGCTGCGCGCGCTGGGCCTGTGCGCCAGCGTCACCGGCGCGCGCTACACCACCACCACCGAGGTCTACCCCGACAGCCCCCGCGCCACGCCCGAGCAGTGCGATGCCGCGCAGGCCGCTGCGGTGTGCGCGGCGATCGATTTCGTGCTGGCGCAGCGTTGACCGGCGCGTCTGCGCCTTTGAAGAAAAAGGCCGCCAGGGATTGCTGGCAAAGCGCCAGCAGCTATCGAAAAAGAGTGAAATCATTCGACAGGGATGTCCGGCTCGACCAGCAGCGTGAGCAACTGCAGCGACTCCTGCCAGCCCAGGTAGCACGATTCCACGGGAATGGCGGGCGGAATACCCTCCTGCACCACGCGCAGTTCCGTGCCCATGGGCACGGCCTGGAGCGACACCGTGGTGCGCATTTCGCCGGGAAAGTTGGGGGTGTCGAAGCGGTCGGTGTTGACGATGCGCTCGCCCGGCACCAGCTCCAGGTACTCGCCGCCAAAGGCATGCACCTGGCCGTTGCCCAGGTTGGTGAACTGCATGCGGTAGCGGCCGCCCACGCGCAGGTCCTGCTCCAGCACCCGGCCCGTAAAACCGTGCGGAGGCAGCCATTTGGCCATGGCGTCGGGGTCGAGGAAGGCGCGGTACACGCGCTCGGGCGGCGCGCGCAGCACGCGGTGCAGGGTGACGGTGCCTGGGGTGGACATGGGCGCTCTCCTGGTCGACGTAAGAGCCGCGCCGGGGTGGCACGGCCGGAAGGCCACTCTACGCCGAACAGCGCGTTCGCGCTGGCCCGTGCCCGGTCAGGCTGCGACGGTTTGTGCGCGGTAGCTCTCGCTGCCCTCGGCCCAGGCCAGCAGGCGGTCGATGTTGGGGTGCTTGCCGGGGTGGGCCAGCGCGTCCTGCGTGTGCTCGGCATACCACTCCAGCCCCAGGCGCGCGGCGGCGGGCGTGATCTGGCCGCCATACAGCGCCGCCAGCGCGGCATACACCGCCAGCGAACCGGCCTGGCCGGGCTTGTTCTCCAGGGTGGCGAGCACCTGGCCGTCGGCGCCCAGCAGTTGCAGGGCGGCGAGGTGGGAGACGGCGGGCAGTTGCTTGAGGCGGTCGGCAAAGTTCATGGTCTGGCGCAGGGGCAAATGTTCAAAAAAAGTGCCTTGGCGGCACGTGGATTCAGCGCAAGATGCTACCAAAAACTGAGCATCCAGCGCCGCCCTGCGGTGCAGGCCCTACCGGCGGATCGCAAGAAAACGCCCCCCTTGCTAGAATCTGCCCCACGGGTGCTGAGGGGCGCCCGCCCGCACAAGAGGCTCTCACCCTCGGCCCGCACACCGGGCTTTTTTCTTGTTGCCTGACAGCTTCATCCCTTGTTTCGTCGGCCCCGCGCGGGGTGGCCGCACACGATGCCAAGGAACCTGTCATGGACTCATCCCCCGTTTCCCCATCCCCCCGGCCCAGCGCCGCCGTGCAGCGCCGCGCGCTCGTCCGCCACTACAAGGACAACCCGCCGCCCATGGGCGTGTACGCGATCCGCTGCGCTGCGCAAGGGCTCGTCTGCGTCAAGGCCAGCACCAACCTGCCGGGCGCGTTCAACCGCGAGCGCTTCCAGTTGCGCATGGGCGGCCACCCCGACCGGCGCCTGCAGCAGGCCTGGCGCACGCACGGCGAGGCGGCGCTGTGCTTCGAGGTGCTCGATACGCTGAAGCCCCGCGCCGATGCCACCGACGCCGAGCACCGCGCCGACCTGGCCGCGCTGCTTGCGCTGTGGCAAGAGGAGCTGGCGGCATGAGCGCCCCGGCCCTCGACCTCTGCCTGGACATCAGCCTGGCCCACGCCCGGCTGCAACTGGCGCTCGACGACGCGCTGGGCACCTGGCACGGCATCGGCCATGCCGATTTCATCCTGCTGCACACGCTGGCGCAGGCCGAGGGCGGCCGTCTGCGCACGGCGGCGCTGGTGGCGCCGCTGGGCGTGCCGGTCTCGGCCGTGGTGCGCCGCCTGATCCCGCTGGAGAAGACCGGCCACATCGCGCGCGATGCGGGCCATGTCAGCCTGCGCCCCGCCGGCCTCGCCGTGCTGGCCGAAGCCCGCACCACGGCCAGCGCGCTGTGCGCCGACGCGCTGCAGGGCCTGCCCGCAGGCGCCACGGACGCTGCGGCGGCGCTGTTGCACCACTTGGCGCCCACCACCTCGGTGGGGGCAGCATGAACAGCGCGCTCGACGAACTCAAGACCCGCGCCCGCGTGCGGCTCAACCGCGCGCGGCGCGAGGGCGTGGCGGGCAGCCTGCAACTGGCCGACTGCCTGCACGACGCCGCGCGCGCCGTGGGCTTTGCCCACTGGGACCATGCCCGCCGCGTGCTCGGTGGCCTGGCCACGGCGGGCGACGACCTGGGCGACTTCTGGCACGCGCCGGGCACCGGCATCCTGCTCAACCACTGGTTCGCGCGCCACGAGGATGCCCTGGCCGTGCTGGATGCAGACCGCGCGGCCTACCTGCTGCCCTACCGGCGCCAGTGCTTCATCGTGCAAGCGCCGTTCATCCAGGCCCTGGGCCTGGACCCGGACGACCCGCACTGGGGCCTGCTGCGCCACGACCTGGTGGCGGGCCTGGGCACGCCCGCGTGGCAGGCGCTGGCGGCGCGGCGGGTGAGGGCGCCGCTGGAGACGTTCGCGGGGCGGTAAACGCCCGCCAGGCCGGGCCGCCGGCCTGGCAGCGGGCGCTACTCCTCGTCCTCGTTGTCGTCGTCCGCTTTCGCGCGGCGGTCGAGTCGCTCGCGCAGCGCACCGGCTTCCTGCGTGAACAGGGGCACCGGCACGGCGGGGGCCAAGCGCAGGCTGGGCGGGAACAGGCTGCTCATGTACAGCTGGTTGGACAGGCGCGAATGGTTGAGCCACTGCACCCCCATCCAGGCGGGCAGGCCCAGGGCCAGCACGGCGCCCACGGTCCAGGCCAGGCCGGTGCGGCGGCGCGGCAGCACGGCGGCCAGGTGGGTGTAGATGCCTGCGGCCAGCACCAGGGTGATGAGCACATAGCCAAAGCGCGAGACCGCCTCCCACGACAGCGCAAACGCCGCCAGGCTGGCAGTGAGCGACACGGCCTCGGCCCCCAGGTACAGCGCGCAGGCAATGCGCATGTGGCGCCAGAACTGCAGGTGGCCGTCGAACACCTTGTTGGCAATGGCCCACAGACCGGCCCAGCCACCCATGAACAGCGCAATGCCCAGCAGCGCGCCGGGCAGCGCCTTCAGGTACTTGGTGCTGTCGTCGGCCTTCAGCCATTCGGCGGCCAGCACGGCCGCCAGCATCAGCGCCAGCAGGGCCACGGTGGTGGCCAGCGTGCGCCAGGGGAAGCGCGGCAGCGGCAGCTCCTGGGCGATGGGTGCATCGGCCAGGCGCAGCGCAATGCGCGTGCGGCCAATCTCCAGCGGTGCGCCATCGGGCCAATCAAAGCGCTCGCCACTGGCGTGGCGCTTGCGTTGCAGCAGGGCGCCGTTGAGGGTGTGCTGCACCTCCACGCTCACGGTGCGGGGCGCGTCCGCAGCACGGTCGATGCGCAGGTGCGTGGGCGCCACATGCGGGTCGTCCAGCACCAGGTCGCATTCCAGGCTGCGGCCCACGGTGACGGGCCAGCGCGTGACGGGTGCGCGCGCCAGCAGCGCGCCGTGGCGGTCAAAGGCCTCCAGCAGGGCCAGGGTGGGCATCATGGCGCGGCCTCCCACTTGAAGGACTGCAGAAAGCGCTCAGCCAGCTTCAGGCCGTTGTCAAAGCCAATGCCGCGCACGTCCAGGCGGCCCAGCACGCCCTGCGTGGGCTGGTTGAGGGTGGCGGCCAGCACGGTCATGTCGTACAGGCCCGGCAGCTTGCGGTAGGCCGACATGCAGACCACCGCGCGCAGCGGCAGGCCGCCTTGGTCCACAAAGCGCTCGGCACACTCGGCCGCCGTCTTTTGGCGGCTGCCCCGGTTGGGAATGCGTTCATTGGCAAAGCTGCGCGAATACATGTGCGCGAAGCGCGCCGCGCCGTAGGTGGGGGCGCTGTAGGCCTCGTAGCCCAGGCGCACCGTGCCCGTGCTGAAGTCGCCCGCCACCACATGGCTGTTGGTCTGGCAGGCCGAGCGCTCCAGGTGCAGCGCGCTGTAGTCCTCGTCGCGCCCACTGCCCCAGCAGCGCGCCAGCGCGTCGTCGGGCACGGGCACCAGGTAGTTGCCGTGGCGCTGGTCGTGGAACGGGGTCTGCAAAAAGCGCTCGGTCAGCAACTGCTGGTGCACCAGCAGTTGCCGCGCCACCTCCTTGTGGGCCGGCTGCGTGATGGGCTGGGCACTGGCCGCGCGCTGCAGCAGCGCCTGGGCAAACTCGGCCGGGATCAGAAAGCTCACCTGCTCGCCATCGAGCCGCTTGGCCACGTTCACGCCCAGCACGCGCCCGCCGTCGTCCACGGCGGGGCCGCCGCTCATGCCGGGGTTGAGCGTGCCGCCAAAGAAGATGCGCGGGTAAAAGCTGCGCCGCACCAGGCCGTTGTAGGTGCCTTCGGTCACGGCAAAGCCAATGTCCAGCGGGTTACCCAGCGAGTAGATGCGCTCGCCCTGCGCCAGCGCCTCGGCGGCGGGGCGGAACTCCAGCACCGGCGCGGGGCTGGTGCGGCCGCGCGCGCGCAGCACGGCCACGTCGTGCTGCACATCAAAGGCCAGCAGATCGACATCGCCCTCCTGCCCGTCGATGGTGACGTACACGCCCCGGTAGCGCTCGGGCTCCAGCGCGAGCTGGCTGGCTACATGGAAGTTGGTCACGATCAGCCCGTCGGCCGACACGAAGAACCCCGAGCCAATCGACGCCTGGGTGTTGGAGGTGCGCAGCAGCGTGCGGATCTGCAAGAGCTTGTCGCGCGACAGCTCATGGATGCGCCGGGCATCGCGCGACAGCGCCGCCTGCGCCGCCGCAGGTTGCGCGGCCGAGGCGGGGGCACCGGGCGCATCGGCGGCTACCGGTGGGTTCTGGGCACTGGCCAGGCCGCAGGCCAGCCAAAGGAGGGGGGTGGCAAGCCGAAGCCGCCAGCGGGTGGAAAAAGGCATCGCGGCATTCTAAGAACGTGATGCGGCGCCACCACTGCGCTCGCGCAAGCTCCGGCCTGGGCCGGGTCAGAATGACGAGCCCGGCTCGCTCAGAAACGCCAGCTCCTCCGCCGTGGACGCCCGCCCCAGCACGGCGTTGCGGTGCGGGTAGCGGCCAAAGCGCTCGATGATGGCCTGGTGCTGCAGCGCAAAGCGCAGGTTGCCCTCCAACCCCGGCTGCGCGAACAGCCGCACCGACTGCGCGTGGATGGCAGCCGACTCGCTGTGCATGTAAGGCATGTAGGCAAACGCCCGCTGCGTGGGCGGCAGGGCGCGGTCCTGGCCGCTGGCCACCAGCTCCTGTGCCAGCACCAGGGCCATGCCGTCCTGCGCGAAGGCGCGCGGCGTGTCGCGCCACACGTTGCGCGAGAACTGGTCCAGCACCACGATCTCGGCCAGCCGCCCCGGCGTGCTGGCGCGCCAGCCCGACAGCTCGCCGCGCGCGGCAGCTTCCAGGGTGGGGCCGAAACGCTGGGCAATGGCGGCGTCGAGCGCGGCGTCCTTGGCGAAGTGCTGCGCGGCGGTCAGCTCCTCGAACCAGAAGTGCAGGACGGCCGTGGGATCGGTGGGGATTGAATGGGTCATGGTTTTGAATCAAATTGGCCTGTAAAGCCCATGGATAAAGCGCCAAAAGCTATTGAAAGAGTAGCAGTCGCGCTCACTTCCCGCGCGGCGCCAGCGGCCGGGGCTGCGCCTCCATCATGCCGGCCGCCGCCGCCTTCAGCAGCCGCTGGAACGACGGGCACGCCGCATGGCTGGGCGCGGGGCACACGGCGGCGTGGCGCAGGCCCTCGCTCATGGCCTTGAGGCGCTTGACCGTGCGGTCCAGCTCGTCGGCCTTGGCGGACAGCAGCGCGCGGTCGATGTTGGGTTCCCCGCCGGGCGTGAACATGCTGCGGATCTCGTCCAGCGAAAAACCCGCCGCCTGCCCCAGCGCGATGAGCGCGAGCTGGTCCAGCACCTCGGGCGCGAAACGGCGCCGCCCGCCGTCCCGCGCCAGCGCATGGATGAGCCCCTTGCTCTCGTAATAGCGCAGTGCCGAGGCCGGCACGCCCGACAGCCGGGCCACCTCGGAAATGTCCATGCAAAAACCTCTTGACTTGAAGTTGACTTGAACTTCTATATTAGCCAGCAACCGCTCCAGCGGTCCATTGCAAAAGGAGTATCCACATGCCATCACTTCAAGACATCGCCACCATCGCCCTCGTGGGCGCGGGCGCCACCGCCGTGCTGGACGCCTGGCTGCTGCTGTTGCAGCGCCTGGGCCTGCCCACCATGAACTTCGTGCTGCTCGGCCGCTGGGTTGGGCACGGCCTGCGCGGGCGTTGGCGGCACGCCTCCATCGCGCAGGCCGCGCCCGTGCCGGGCGAGCGTGGCCTGGGCTGGCTGGTGCACTACCTCGTCGGCATCGCCTTCGCCGGGGTGCTGGCGGCGTTGCCGGGCGGCTGGCTGCAGGCCCCCACGCTGTGGCCCGCGCTGGCCTTCGGCGTGGGCACCGTGGCCGTGCCGCTGTTCGTCATGCAGCCCGCCATGGGGCTGGGCGTGGCCGCTCGCAAGACGCCCGCGCCGCTCCAGAACTGCGCGCGCAGCCTGACCAACCACGCCGTCTTCGGCGCGGGCCTGTACCTCGCGGCCGCCGCCGTGCAGCAGATCGGCCGCTGAGCGGCCGAGTCATTTCCCTTCCACCTTCATCCACGAAAGAGAGTCCACCATGTTTCCCCAAAAATACGCCCCCGCACTGTTCGGCTTCATCCTCTCCGGCCTGATGTCGCTGCTGGTCTCCGGCATCTCCACCGCCCGCGCCGTGGGGCTGGCGGCCCACTTTCCCGGCCTGTGGGCCACGGCCTGGCTGACGGCGTGGCTCATCGCCTTTCCGGTGGTGCTGGTGGTGGCGCCGCTCACGCGCAAGGCGGTGGGCTGGCTGACGCGGCAGGGGTGATGCCTATCGTGGGCAGGCCCTGGCGGCCTGCCTGTGTTTCAAGGAAAAATAGACTTTGCGACCGTGGATAAAGCGCTATTAGCTATTTAAAAGATAGCAAAAACGCTTCAGCGCCGGCCGCCCATCAGCCCGCCGCCGATCTTGAACAGGTCGCCCAGCCCCACTTGGCCGTCGCCATCCTGGTCGAGCAGGCTGCCCAGCAGGCCGCCGCCCAAACCCCCTTGCTGCTGCACGCGCGCGCTCTCCTGGCCCAGCACCTGGCCCAGGCCGCCGGCATCCATGCCGCCCGACTGCATGCGCTGCGCCAGGAACGACATCACGATGGGGGCCAGCATCTGCAGCAACTGCCCGGCGTTGGCGCCCAGCCCCGTGGCCTGGCCCAGGCCGGCCTCTGCGCGCTGCTGGTTGCCGCCAAAGATGTGGCCGAGGATGGCCGCGCCGTCTCGCGGGCCACCGCCACCGCTTGCGCCGCCGCCCAGCAGCGAACCCAGCAGCCCGCCCAGATCAGCACCGCCACCGTGGTCGCGCTGCAAGGCGCCAAACAAGTCCATCGCGCCTTGCGGCTGCGCCGCGTTGCGCCCCAGCGCGCCCAGCAGCAGCGGCAGGGCCGCGCCCAGGGCGTCCTGGGCCTGGGCGGGGCTGGTGCCCAGTTGCTGCGCCATCTGTTGCAGCGGCGCGCCCTGGAGCTGGGCCATCAGTTCATCGACAAGAGAGGCGGAGGAGTTCATGGCGGGCGTCCTTTCAGAAAGAGGCATGGTATGCCTTTGCGGTGGTGTGCGCAGTGCAGCAGGCGGCGAACGGCTGGTTGACACGCCAACCCGGCCAGGGTTCAGCCGCTCAGGCCTGCCACACCCCAAATCCCGCCGAACGCAGGTCGATGCCAATCTCGATCTCCCGGTCCACCGCCTCGTCGTAGCCCATGGGGTTGAAGCCCTCGTACAAATCGGGCAGCAGGCGCAGGCCGTACTGCGTCACGAACCGGTTGGCCTGGATGCCCGCCTTGTGCTTGTCGAACCGCACATCCGGGTCCAGCCCCGTCATGCCCACGTACACGCAGGGCTTACCGTCGATGTAGCCGGGGTTGCATTTGCGAAAGCGCGGCTCGTTCAGCACGTCCTTGGAGAGTTCGACCACGTAGACGTGGTGGTGGGGTTTGCGGCGGCGCATGGGGCTTCCGGGTCTTCTCATGCCTGGGGCACAACCCGCCGCAGGGCGCGCACCTTTTGCCACAGCACCGCCTTGGGCATCTGCATGGCCATGGCCTGCATGCAGCGTTCCAGCCAGCCGGTGCGGTTCTGCAGCCGGTCGATCGCCTTGCCCAGGTCACGCGCCACCGAGGGGCCATAAGCCTCTGACGCCTTGGCCAGCGCGGCGCGCAGGGCGGGCAAGGGCAGGTCCATCATGGCCAGGTCAATCACATCCCGGCTGAACACGCCGTCGTCCGCCTGGCGGTCGGAATTGGCCAGCAGCTTGGATGTGGCCAGGTCCAGCCGCGTCAGTGTGCTTAATCCGCACACCGTGTCGCCGGCCACCGGGGGCTCCAACACCATGCGGGCCTCGCGCACGATTTCCAGCTTGATCGCCTGCCCATCCATCTGCACCTGGGTGCGTATGCCGTATTGGTCGGCCCGTATCTCGCGCAATGCCACCAGCGGCTGCGCGTGCGCGTGGGTGATGGCGGCCAGCCCGCCGGGGCCGGTGAGCCGTTGCCGCAGCTCACGGTAGCCCGCCGCGTCAGACACCAGAAAATCAATGTCCACCGACTCGCGGTATTCGCCATGGCGCAGCGCAATGCAAGTGCCTCCGCCAAACAGGCAGCCATGCTGGCGCAGCGTGTCCCCGTTCAGGGCCTGCAGCACATGCGCAATGCGCTGGTGGTGGGGGCGCTCAAACGGCATCGCTGGGCCCGGTGCCGGTTTCCGCGCTGGGCGACAGGGCCAGCCGCAAAGCTTGCAGCAGGGCTTGTTCGTCGGCAGACATGGTCTGCATGTCGAGGTGCCGCGCATTGCGTTCGTAAATGCCCAAGGCCTCTGCGGGCGTGAGGGTGTCGGTGCCGTGCACCTGCCAGGCCAGCGCGTGCAACTGCGGGTAGTCGGCCAGCGGCACCCGCGCCGGAATCCAGCCGGTGCGGTCGGGCGCAGGCTTTGCTGCATCGGCTGCGACGGGTATTGCCTGTAGCCCTATGCCCAGCGCCGCCATGGCGTTGCACCACGCGCCCATGGCGACCGATGGCTCGCCTTTCTCGATGCGGTGCAGCGTCACCCGCGATAGGCCCGCTGCCTCGGCCGTCACCGTTGCGCTCAGCCGCAGTGCCTTGCGCTGGGCGCGAATGTGTGCGCCCAAGGCTTGAAGCTGGGCGAGGCATTGCTCGGGGGTGACGGGTGCGGGCGATGGCATTTGTTTCTCATTATTTTCAAAATGGAAGTTTTGTCAAATATGAGAAACGATTTTTGATTTGTTCGATGACCAGACCTCGCAGCCAGGGCATATCCCGCTTATTTTGGGTCAAATCCGGCCCTGGCCCTTTAACTACAAGCGCGAGCAGCTATGAAAATAGAAGCGAAATGGGCGCGCGAGGAGTCAAGTTGATGAGCCCGGCACGCCCGCCAGCGCACCCAGCCGCCGTGCGCTCACCTTGGTTGCAACGGGCGTGGCGAACGGCATGTTGTGCTGCGCCGAGAAGCGGTTGCGCTCGGCGGGGTCAGATCAAATGGACGACGGCAAGGCGTCGAGCTGAGTCTTCAAAGCCGGCAAGGCGGTTTGAACCGTGTCCCACACCACTTCGAGGTTGATCTCAAAGTAGCCATGGGCAATGCGGTTGCGCATGCCGCGCATGCTGCGCCAAGGGATGTGGCCGTGCTCTGCTGCAAAAGCGGAATGCTGATCCATCACCTTGGTGGCCGCTTCACCAAGAATGATCAGGCTCATGACCACCGCTTGCTGGGCGCGCCTGTCTTGCTCGAACTCCGCCTGGGCCATGCCTTCGGTGAACGATTGCGCGTCGGCAATGGCTTGGGCATGTGGTCCAGATAATCCGCTAGCCTGTTCACGGTCATACAGGCCGGGCTTCCTGGGCGACGGTATCGCGGAACTTGGCTGGCAGGTCCTTGAGGGTGAGCACATCGACCCGCACGCCCAGCAACTCCTGGAGTTCGTCCTGCAGGCCACCCAGATCCAGCAACGTGGTTCCGGGCAGTGTGTCCACCAACAGGTCCAGATCGCTGCCGTCGCCATCATCCCCACGCAGAGCCGAACCAAATACCCGAGGGTTCGCCACGTGGTAGCGCGCCGCAGCACGGCAGACGGCTTCACGGTGCTGGCTGAGGGCTTGGGAAGGGCGCATGGTTGGAAGTTTAGCGGAGCAAGCCATTTTGTGAAAAATCGGCCTGCAGCGCTTATGAATATTGCGCGAGCAGCTATAAAAATAGAAGCAAAATGAATGCGCGGGGAGTCAAGGCGTTCATCCCGACACACCCGCCAGCGCACCCAGCAAACGCGCGCTCACCTCGGCAGCATCGGGCGTGGCGAATTGCATGTTGTGCTGCTCCGTCAGCGGGCCGTGGCCCGGCTCCATCATGCCACCGGCAGCGCCGTAGCCCATGGCCTTGAACTTCCAGACCCCGCCCACTTTTTTGAGCGAGCCCACATGCGCCCCATCGGCCGTGTGCACCGCCACCACCTCGGCGTTGATGGGCAATAACTGCAAGGGGCCTGCCACCGGGCCGGGTGGGATGTGGGTGTAGGTGGGTTTGAAGGCAGGCGGTTGGGGCGGGGTCCGAGGCATGGAGGTGGTTGTATCGCGAAAGCGCGAAAATGGACATTTGTTGGCACGTGTTCCAAACACGCTCTGATGATGGAGAAGATGCAACGATGGCAATCAAACCCAATAGTGATCGGCTGGCAGTGATGATTGATGCCGACAACGCCCAAGCAACATTGGTGCAAGAGCTGATGTCCGAAGTATCGCGTTACGGGACGGCAACTATCAAGCGAGCTTATGGCGATTGGACGACACCGAATTTGGCACAGTGGAAGGGCGTTTTGCATTCCAATGCGATTCAGCCTGTCCAGCAGTTTCGGTACACCACTGGTAAGAATGCCACTGATTCAGCGCTCATCATTGACGCGATGGATGTGCTGCATTCTGGTGTCGTGGATGGGTTCTGCCTAGTGTCATCCGATAGTGATTTCACACGCTTAGCGACGCGCATCAGGGAAGCAGGGCTAGCAGTCTACGGCTTTGGTGAGCGACACACTCCAGAGCCTTTTGTAGCCGCTTGCGACAAGTTTGTTTACACGGAAATCCTTCGGCAAAAACCCGAAGAATCCAAGTTAAAACCATCTGCCAATACCCCCGAAACAAAGGCTATGCCAGAGGAGGTTAAACCGGAGGCGGTGGCTGGTGTCCCCAAGCTGAAACCAATGGTGCTCAAGGCTCTTGAGGTTGTGGCGAGGGACGACGGGTGGGCAACACTTTCTTCTCTGGGTAGCCAGTTAGGTCGCACTCATCCCTCCTTCGATTCTCGGAACTACGGTGTCGCCAAATTAGGTGACCTGATGCGGAAGCAAAATTATCTGGAAACGAAGGACGTGCCAGCAGGCGAAAACAGCCAGCACGTGAACCTTTACGTGCGCAGAAAACCGGCATAACGCCCCATGGATGCATGGGGACGGGCGCGGTCTTGGGTGAGTCCGCGGCTCACTTCCCCCAGCTATCCTTCAACCCCGTCACCCGGTTGAACACCGGCTTGCCCGGCGCGTGGTCCTTGCGGTCGGCCACGAAGTAGCCAAAGCGCTCGAACTGGAACTTGTCGTCGGGCTGTGCCGCCGCCAGTGAGGGCTCCACGTAGGCGGTCACCACCTTCAGGCTGTCGGGGTTCAGCAGGGCCAGGAAGTCCTTGCCGCCTGCGTCGGGCTGGGCGTCGGTGAACAGGCGGTCGTACAGGCGCACTTCGGCCTGCACGCCGTCGGCGGCGCCCACCCAGGTGATGGCGGCCTTGGCTTTCACGCTGTCGGCGCCGGGGGTGCCGCTCTTGGTGTTGGGGATGACCTTGGCGTGTACTTCGGTGACCTTGCCGTCGGCGTCTTTCGCACCCACGCCGGTGCATTCGATGACGTAGCCGCCCTTGAGGCGCACCACGTTGCCGGGGAACAGGCGCTTGTAGCCCTTGGGCGGCACTTCCTCGAAGTCCTCGCGCTCGATCCAAACTTCCCGGCCGATCTGGAACACGCGGTCGGGCGGGGGCGTCTGGCCTTCGGCGATGGCGCTGTGGGGCAGGGCGGGCTGGGTGCAGGTTTCCAGGTAGGCGTCGGAGCCAAACACCTCGGCCCAGTTGGTCAGCACGAGCTTGACCGGGTCCAGCACGGCCATGCCGCGGTGGGCCTTGTGCTCCAGGTCTTCACGCAGGCAGCCTTCGAGGGTGCTGTAGTCGATCCAGGAGTAGTCCTTGGTCACGCCGATGCGCTCGGCGAAGAGCTGGATGCTCTCGGGCGTGTAGCCCCGGCGGCGCAGGCCGACTATTGTTGGCATGCGCGGGTCGTCCCAGCCGCTCACGTGCTTTTCGTTCACCAGCTGGGCCAGCTTGCGCTTGCTGGTGACGACGTAGGTGAGGTTGAGCCGGGCAAATTCGTACTGGCGCGGCGCGGGGGCGGCGAGCAGGCCGCCTTCGATAAGGCGCTCCATCAGCCAGTCGTAGAAGGGGCGTTGGTCTTCAAATTCCAGCGTGCAGATGCTGTGGGTGATCTGCTCCAGCGCGTCCTCGATGGGGTGCGCGAAGGTGTACATGGGGTAGATGCACCACTTGTTGCCGGTGTTGTGGTGCTCGGCGTGCTTGATGCGGTAGATGGCCGGGTCGCGCAGGTTGATGTTGGGGGACTGCATGTCGATCTTGGCGCGCAGCACCATGGCGCCGTCGGCGTGCTTGCCGCCCTTCATTTCGCGGAAGCGCGCCAGGTTCTCGGCGGGGGTGCGGCTGCGGAAGGGGCTGTCCACGCCGGGCTTGCCGAAGTCGCCCCGGTTGGCGCGCATCTGCTCGGGCGTCTGTTCGTCCACGTAGGCGTGGCCGGCCTCGATCAGGCATTCGGCGGCGCGGTACATGAAGTCGAAGTAGTCGCTGGCCTGGTAGGGCTGGTCGTTGCCGGGCTGGGCCCAGTCGAAGCCGAGCCATTTCACGGCATCGATGATGCTGTTGACGTACTCCTGGTCTTCCTTCTCGGGGTTGGTGTCGTCAAAGCGCAGGTGGCACACGCCGCCGTAGTCGCGCGCCAGGCCAAAGTTCAGGCAGATGCTCTTGGCGTGGCCCACGTGCAGGTAGCCGTTGGGCTCGGGCGGGAAGCGGGTGCGGATTTTTGCCGGGTCGGGCTGGCCGGCCGCGTGGTGGGCGGCGTCGCCGGGGCTGCCGGCCCAGCGGCGGCTGGCGTAGGTGCCCTTGGCCAGGTCGGATTCGATGATCTGGCGCAGGAAGTTGCTGGGTTTGGCGGCTTCAGGGGCCGTGGCGGTGGCCACGGGTTGGGTGTTGGCGGGGGTGGGGGTACTCATGCGGGCATTTTAGGCGGCGGTTCCGTGAAGTTTTGCCCCTTCCCGGGGGGCGGGCGTGTACGTCCGGAAACAATATCGGGCGGTTTTCATGCCATCCTTTTCACTACCTCGTGCGTTATGCACTCGTAAGGGGGCCGGGCAGGGTGCCGGGCTTCCCTTGAAAAGGAGATTTCCATGATCCATTCCCGTTCCATCCTGTCCATGGCCGCTGCGGCTGGCGTGGCCCTGGCGTTGCTGGCCGGTGCCGGCGCGGCCCAGGCGCGCGATGTCAATTGGTCCGTGGGCCTGAGTTCGCCGGGCGTGGCCGTGGGTGTCAGCAATGGCTACCCCGTCTATGTGGCCCCCCCGCCGGTGTATGTGGCGCCGCGCCCGGTGTATTACACGGCGCCGCCGGTCTATTACGCGCCGCCCGCCTATGGCTACTACTACCGCGACGACCACCGGGGCCCGCACCGGCACCGCCACCACCACCGGCATGACCGGCATGACCGTCACGACCACTGGGACCGCCGCTGACGCGCGCCCCGTGGCATAACCCACTGCGCCAGGCGGCCCTCGGGCCGCCTTTGTCTTGGGCACCGCATAATCCGGCGTTCTGGCCCGCCGGCATTGCCGCCCGGTGGGCGCAACGCCTGGAGTGCCTTCCGTGAAAACCGTTTTCGTCCTCAATGGCCCCAACCTGAACCTGCTTGGCACGCGCGAGCCCGCCGTGTACGGCGCGCAAACGCTGGCCGATGTGGAGCAGATCTGCGCCGCCGCCTGCGCCCGCCATGGCTTCGCGCTGCGCTTTCACCAAAGCAACCACGAGGGCGCGCTGATCGACTGGATCCACGAGGCCGGCCGCCTGCAGGCCGCTGGCGAACTGGCGGGCCTGGTGCTCAATGCCGGGGCCTACACGCACACCAGCGTGGCGCTGGCCGATGCCGTCAAGGGCACGGGCGTGACGCTGATCGAGCTGCACATCAGCAACGTGCACGCGCGCGAGGCGTTCCGCCACCATTCCTACCTGTCGGCCGTGGCGCGGGCCGTGATGTGCGGCTTTGGCGTGCCGGGCTACGGGCTGGCCATCGACGCGCTGGCGCAGATGCAGTGACGCCATGATGGCCGGGGCCCTGCCCGCGATCACCGAGAGCGAGGTCGAGTTCACCGCCATGCGCGCCCAGGGCGCGGGCGGGCAGAACGTGAACAAGGTGTCGAGCGCGGTGCACCTGCGCTTCGACATCGGTGCCTCCGCGCTGCCCCTGGACGTGAAGGCGCGCCTGCTGGCGCTGCGCGACAGCCGCATCACGCAAGAGGGCGTGGTCGTCATCAAGGCGCAGCAGTACCGCAGCCAGGAGCAGAACCGCGCCGACGCGCTGGCGCGGCTCAATGCGCTGGTGCAGAGCGTGGCCAGGGCGCCGCTGGTGCGCCGCCCCACCAAGCCCACCTACGGATCGAAGCAGCGGCGGCTGGAGTCCAAAAGCCAACGCGGCCAGACCAAAGCGCTGCGCGGCAGGGTTCAAACGTAAAAGTCGGTGTCCTTCCGTGCAGCCGGCGGCATGGCGTGATTGTTGCCGTGATCGGGACGAAGAATCCTCTTTGCGGATCTTTATCCCGAAAGCCATAACTTTTACAGTGAAGGCAAAGGATGACCACCATGACCGCCTCCACCACCGCCCCCGCCAGCCTCGCCATTCCCCCCCTGTTCGTTTCACATGGCGCGCCGCTGTTCGCCCTGGACGCGGGCGAGACCGGCCCCGCGCTCACCCGTTGGGGGCAGGAGCTGCGCGCGCGGTTTCCGGGCCTGCGCGGCGTGGTTGTCATGTCGCCGCACTGGATGGCGCGCGGCGTGCGCGTGATGGCGGCCGAGCGCCCCGCCACTTGGCACGATTTCGGCGGCTTCCCGCCCGAGTTGTATGCGCTGCAGTACCCCGCGCCGGGCGAGCCGGCGCTGGCGCAGGAGGTGCTGGCGCTGCTGCAGGCCGCTGGCGTGCCGGCGCAGGCCGATGCCCAGCGCCCGTTCGACCACGGCGCCTGGGTGCCGTTGATGCACCTGTTTCCCCAGGCCGACGTGCCCGTGGTGCAGGTGGCGCTGCCGGTGGGCGCCGGGCCTGCCGAGGTGCATGCCCTGGGCGCGGCCCTGCGCGGCCTGGGCCGCCAGGGTGTGCTGGTGGTGGGCACGGGCAGCATGACGCACAACCTGGGCGAGTTCTTCGGCGGCGCGCGCGAGCCGGCGCCCTACGTGCTGGAGTTCAGCCGCTGGATCGAATCGGCCCTGCGGCGCGGCGACCTGCCGGCGCTGCTGGACTACCGCGCGCAGGCGCCGCACGCCGAGCGCGCCCACCCCACGGAAGACCATTTCCTGCCGCTGTTCTTCGCGCTGGGCGCGGCGGGCGAGGGCGCGCAGCCCCACTACCTGAGCCGCGAGGTGATGTACGGCATGCTCGCCATGGATGCTTTCGCCCTGCCGCATGCGGCGTGAGGTGGCAGAATCGACCCACACCATCCCGAAAGGAGGTTTGCCATGCTCGAACTGCCGCTCACCTTCTTGCAGCGTCCCGCTGCGTCCACCGTGCCCAAGCCCTGGCTGCTGGTGTTGATGCATGGCGTGGGCAGCAACGAACACGACCTGTTCGCGCTCACGCCGCAAATCCCCGACCAGTTCCATGTGCTGTGTCTGCGCGCGCCGCGCCGCATGGCGCCGGGTTCGTTCGCCTGGTTCGATTTCAGCGTGGAGCCCGGCGGCGCGCGCACCATCAACGAGCAACAGGAGGCGGCCAGCCGCACCCTCGTGGGTCAGGCCATCGAGGACGCTTCGCGCCAGCTCGGCATTCCGCCCGAGCGCGTGGTGGTGGGCGGTTTCAGCCAGGGCGGCATCATGGCGCTGTCGATGCTGCTGACGCGGCCCGAGCTGATGACGGCCGCCCTCGTGTGGCACGGGCGCCTGCTGCCCGAGGTGCTGCCGCTGGCGGCGTCCAACGACGCCCTGCACGGCCGCAGGCTTTGGGTGAGCCACGGGTCGCACGACAACGTGATCTCGCCCACGCACGGCCAGGCCATCGCGCACCACCTCGCGAAAACGCCCGTGACGGTGAGCTACCACGAGTTCCCGAGCGCGCACGAGATCCGTCCGTCGGAACTGGCGCAGACCGTGGCCTGGCTCACCGGGCTGACGACGCACGCCGGCATGACGCAGTGAGGCCGCCAGTGTGGCGCGGCACTCGGCCGCCCAACCGCATCAGGCCCGGTCCACCGGCAGCGCCACCGTGCGCTTGACCTCCTTGAGCGAAAAGCTCGTCGAAATCTCGCGCACCCCCGGCAGGCTGCGGATGCTGGTGCGCACGAATTCGGCAAAAAATTCCAGGTCCGGCGCCACCAGTTCCAGCTGGTAGTCGTAGCGGCCCGAGAGGTTGTGGCACGACAGCACCTGTGGCAGCGCCAGCACCTCGCGCTCGAAGGCGGCCGTGACCTCGGCCGTATGGTTGTGCAGCCCGATCTGCACGAAGCCCAGCACGCCATAGCCCACGCGGTGCCGGTCCAGGTGGGCGTGGTAGCCGCTGATCAGGCCCGCTTCCTCCAGTTGCCGCACGCGCCGCCAGCACGGCGAGGGCGAGAGCGACACGCGCTCGGCCAGCTCGCCCACGGTGGCGCGGCCGTCCTTTTGCAGGGCGTCGAGCAGGGCGCGGTCCACGGCGTCCAGGGCTTGTGGATCTGAGGGCATGAAATTTCCTGAAATCTTTACTTCGTGGCAATTATTTCCATATTCATGGGGATTTTCTGTGCAAATGGCGAAATATTTCCCCGGCCCCTGGCAAACAATTTGAGGCATTCGAACACCACCCGGAGACCTCACCATGAGCAAGGCCCACGACACCACCGGCGGCTTCAGCACGCGCGCCATCCACTTCGGCTACGACCCGGCCGAGCACCAGGGCGCGCTGGTGCCGCCCATCCACACCTCGGCCACCTACGCCTTCCCCGATGTGGGCTACGGCGGCCGCTGCTTCAGCGGCGAGGAAAACGGCTACTTCTACACCCGCATCGCCAACCCCACCCTGGCGCTGCTCGAAGGGCGCCTGGCCAGCCTGGAGCAGGGCGCGGGCGCGGTGGTGTTCGGCTCGGGCATGGGCGCGATCACGGCCACGCTGTGGTCCATGCTGGAGCCCGGCGACGAGGTGCTGGCCGACCTCACGCTGTACGGCTGCACCTTCTCCTTCCTGCACCACGGCCTGGGGCGCTTTGGCGTCACGGTGCGCCATGTGGACATGACCGATCCCGCCAACGTGGCCGCCGCGCTGAGCGACAAGACCCGCGTGGTCTACCTTGAAACCCCGGCCAACCCCAACATGCGGCTGGTGGACATCGCTGCCGTGTCGGCCCTGGCGCATGCGCGCGGCGCCAAGGTGGTGGTGGACAACACCTACTGCACGCCCTACCTGCAGCAGCCGCTGCTGCTGGGCGCCGATGTGAGCGTGCACTCCATGACCAAGTACCTCGGCGGCCATGGCGACCTGACGGCCGGTGCCGCCATCTTCGCCGACGCCGCGCTGGCCCAGCGCGTGCGCCTGTACGGCCTCAAGGACATGACGGGCGCCGTGATGTCGGCGCAGGACGCGCACCTGGTGATGCGCGGCCTCAAGACCCTGGCGCTGCGCATGGACCGCCACTGCCAGAGCGCGCAGACGGTGGCCGAATTCCTGGCCGCGCACCCGGCCACGGCGGCGGTGCACTACCCCGGCCTGGCCGCCTTCCCGCAGCATGCCCTGGCGAAACGGCAGATGCGCCAGATGGGTGGCATGATCGCCTTCGAGCTGCACGGCGGCCTGCCGGCCGGCGTGCGCTTCATGGACGCGCTACGCCTCGTCACCCGCGCGGTGAGCCTGGGCGACGCCGAGACGCTGGCCCAGCACCCGGCCAGCATGACGCACTCCACCTACACGCCCGAGCAGCGCGCCGCGCACGGCATCGCCGAGGGGTTGGTGCGGCTGTCGGTGGGGCTGGAGGATGTGAGCGACCTGCTGGCCGATATCGGCCAAGCGCTGGACCTGGTGCAGGCACTGGATTTCAGCCGCGCCCAGCCGACGACGGCTGGGGCAGCGGCAGCGCCGTCTTGTAGCGCACCTGCTTGATGGCGAAGCTGGAGCGGATCTTTTCCACCCCCGGGATTGGCGAGAGCCGCTCCAGGATGAAGTTCTCCAGCGCGGCCATGTCGGCCACGGCGACACGGATCAGGTAGTCGCTGTCGCCGGTCATCAGGTAGCACTCCATCACTTCGTCCTGCTCGGCGATGCGCCGCTCGAAGTCGGCCAGCATTTCCTTGCTCTGGGCCTTGAGGCTGATGCTGATGAAGACATTGAGCCCCAGGCCCAGCGCGGCGGCGCTGGCCAGCGCCACGTAGCGGCTGATGACGCCCGCGCTTTCGAGCGCCTTCACGCGCGCCAGGCAGGGCGAAGGCGAGAGATGCACGCGCCGGGCCAGCTCCACATTGGAGAGCGAGCCGTCGGCCTGCAGCTCGGCCAGGATGCGCAAATCGATGGCGTCCAGTTTCATATGCGGTGATCGGCGGGTTTGGCGGCATGTCGTGCCGTGCGCCGGTGATTGTGCCCCCGAATCAGCAACCCATTTTTCTCGCACAGGAATAGAGTGGCAGCCATGAATGCACCCATGCCTTTTTCCGCCCTGGCACCCGCCGAGGGCTTTGTGGACACCGACCCCCAGGAAACCGCCGAGTGGCGCGACGCCTTTCTCGCCCTCGTGGCCACCGAGGGCCCCGAGCGCGCCCGCTTCGTGCTGGGCGAACTCGCGCGCCAGGCGCGCGAGCGGCAGGTCGGCTGGCATCCCGGCTTGAACACGCCGTATGTGAACACCGTGGCCGTGCAGGACCAGGGCGTGTTCCCCGGCGATCTGGCCGTGGAGGAGCGGCTGGCGTCCATCATGCGCTGGAACGCGCTGGCCATGGTGGTGCGCGCCAACCAGGCCTATGGCGAACTCGGCGGCCACATCGCCAGCTATGCCAGCGCGGCCGACCTGTTCGAGAGCGGCTTCAACCACTTCTTCCGCGCGCGCGAGGGCCTGGGCGCGGGCCAGCACCGGGGTGATCTGGTGTTCTTCCAGCCGCACAGCGCGCCGGGCGTGTATGCGCGCGCCTTCCTTGAAGGGCGCCTGTCTGAGCAGGACCTGATGCACTACCGCCAGGAAATCACCGCGCCCAGCGTGGGCGCGCGCGGCCTGAGCAGCTACCCGCACCCCTGGCTCATGCCCGACTTCTGGCAGTTCCCCACGGGTTCCATGGGCATCGGCCCCATCAGCAGCATCTACCACGCGCGCTTCATGCGCTACCTCACGCACCGCAACCTGCTCGACTGCGCGGGCCGCAAGGTGTGGGGCGTGTTCGGCGACGGCGAGATGGACGAGCCTGAATCGATGAGCGCGCTCACGCTGGCCGCGCGAGAGGGGCTGGACAACCTCGTCTGGGTGGTCAACTGCAACCTGCAGCGCCTGGACGGCCCGGTGCGCGGCAATGGCCGCATCATCGACGAGCTGGAGCGCCTGTTCGCCGGCGCGGGCTGGAACGTGGTCAAGCTCGTCTGGGGCAGCGACTGGGACGGCCTGTTCGCCCGCGACCTCACGGGCGCGCTGGTGCGCACGCTGGAGGGCACGGTCGATGGGCAAATGCAGACCTTCGCCGCCAAGGACGGGCGCTTCAACCGCGACAACTTCTTCGGCCAGAACCCCGAACTGGCCGCGCTGGCCCAGGGCATGACGGACGAGCAGATCGACCGCCTCAAGCGCGGCGGCCACGACCTGGTGAAGATCCACGCCGCCTATGCCGCGGCCAGCGCGCACAAGGGCCAGCCCACGGTGATCCTGGCCCACACCAAGAAGGGCTACGGCATGGGCCAGGCCGGCCAGGGCAAGATGACCACGCACAGCCAGAAGAAGCTGGACGACGGCGACCTGATCGAGTTCCGCAACCGCTTCAACCTGCCGCTCAGCGACGCGCAGGCCACGGGCCTGGCCTTCTACAAGCCGCAGGAGGACAGCGCCGAGATGCAGTACCTGCGCCGCCACCGCCAGGCTTTGGGCGGCTACCTGCCCCGGCGCGAGACGGTGTGCGACACGTTGCCCGTGCCGCCCCTCGCCAGCTACGCGCAGTTCGCGCTGGCGGCCGATGGCAAGGAAATGAGCACCACCATGGCCTTCGTGCGCATGCTGGGCACGCTGCTGAAAGATGGGCAACTCGGCCCCCGCATCGTGCCCATCGTGGCCGACGAGGCGCGCACCTTCGGCATGGCCAACCTGTTCAAGCAGGTTGGCATCTACAGCAGCGTGGGCCAGCGCTACGCGCCCGAGGACATCGGCTCGGTGCTGAGCTACCGCGAGGCGCTGGACGGCCAGATCTTGGAAGAAGGCATCAGCGAGGCCGGCGCCATCGCCAGCTGGACGGCGGCGGCGACGAGCTACAGCGTGCACGGCCTGGCCATGCTGCCGTTCTACATCTACTACTCCATGTTCGGCTTCCAGCGCGTGGGCGACGCCATCTGGGCCGCCGCCGACCAGCGTGCGCGCGGTTTCCTGCTGGGCGCCACCTCGGGCCGCACCACGCTGGGCGGCGAGGGCCTGCAGCACCAGGACGGCAGCAGCCACCTCGTGGCCGCCACCATCCCCAACTGCAAGGCCTACGACCCGGCCTTCGCGGGCGAGATGGCCGTCATCGTGGACGCCGGCATGCGCGAGATGGTGACCGAGCAGCGCGACGTTTTCTACTATGTCACGCTGATGAACGAGAACTACGCCCAGCCCGACCTGCCGCCCGGGGCGCATGAAGGGGTGTTGCGTGGGTGCTATCAATTAAAGAGCTATTCGCGCTTGATCGACGGGCGTGAAGTGCCTATTCCATCCCAAAAATCGGTGACCCTGCTGGGCTCGGGCGCCATCCTCACCGAGGTGCTCAAGGCCGCTGAACTGCTGGCCGCCGAGGGTGTGGATGTGACCGTGCTCAGCGTGACGAGCTGGAGCGAGCTGGCGCGTGACGGCGTGGCCTGCGAGCAGCGTGCCCTGGCCGGCGAGGCCGAGCCGGGCGTGCCGTGGCTGGCGCAGCAACTTGCTGGCACGCAGGGCCCGGTGATCGCCGCCACCGACTACGTTCGCGCCGTGCCGGAAACGGTGCGCGCCTTTGTCCCGCCTGGCCGCCGCTTCGTCACGCTGGGCACGGATGGCTTCGGGCGCAGCGATACCCGTGCGGCGCTGCGGCAGTTCTTTGGGGTCGATGCGGCGCACATTGCGCGCGTGGCACGCCAACTGCTGCCGTAGTGCGCACGGGGCGGCTCCCGCACCGAGGGAGCCGCCGCATGGCACCCTGCGGCCAACCACCAAGGCCGCCGTGATCGTCGATAGGTTCTTGTAAGGAGCTTTTTTACAATGACACAACCACTGCAAAAGAGCACCATGGCACCCGTCACCTGGAACCACCTACCGCCCATCACCTGGATCGCGACGCTGGACGGGCAGGAAGTCTGCACCATCAAGCGCAAAGACATCGGCGGCTGGACCGCCGGGTGGATGGGCGAGCGCTTGTGGCCGGCCCCCTCCCACTTGCCCAAGGCCATGCCGCAACCCACGCGGTTTTTCGGTACTTTGGAAGAGGCCAAGCTCGCGGTGGAGCAAGCACTGGCGGCGTGACGTGTGCACGGGCCTCCATCTGCTGGAGAGGCCCGTCCATTGCTTCCATTTTGATAGCTGGTAGCGCACGCCATCCGGCGCTACAGCCGGAAATCCATCAAATTTTTCTGGGACGATGCAAGCGCTCCCGGAAGCAGGTCGCGGCCTCATGGCCCGTCTGCGGGCCTGTTGAAGAAGGCATCCAGTACCGGCACCAGCCCCGGAAACTCCAGCGCGAAGCGCTCGCGGTTCACGAAATACGCCTCGCAGGCCACGGCGAAGAACTCGGTGGGCGAGGTGGCGCCGTAGGCGTCGAGCCAGGGCCAGTCGGCACCGAAGCGCTCGGCCTTGATGACGGCCTCCCGGAACTGGGCGTAAGCCGGTTCCGAGGCTGCTCATGCAGTGGGGGTGCCTGTGGGCGCCCCGGTGCTGATCGCTGAGCCGTGGGCCGAGCGGCCGCGCTAGCACCCTCATCACGGCAGCTTGACTGCTGCCACCGCGTGGGACGTGGATATGAAGAGGGTGGTGTCGCGCACCGCGATGCCCGTGGGTTCGTCGATAAGGCCTGGCAGGTCTCCCGCTGCAAATCCCTTGCCCCAGGGCTTGCCCACCAGTGTGCTGACCTGGCCATCGGCCCCGATCTTGCGCACGACCCGGTGGCGGGGATCGGTCACGTAGACATTGCCTTTGGCGTCCACTGCAAGGCTCGCAAGGGAGTCGGAGATCGCTGCACCCGTGTCGACGGCCAGAACGGCGGAGGACGCCGGGCCATCCACCAGCCCGGGGGGCATGTCCGCACGGCCTGCTACCGTGCTCACGATTCCCGCAGGCGTGATCTTGCGGATGGTGGGGCCGATGCCGGTGATGGAGTGGTAACGCCCGTCCACCACGTACAGATTCCCTGAAGGGTCCAGTGCCATGTTGCCCAGCGCGGAGAACAGGGCTGAACTGGCAGGGCCATCTGCGTGCCCGCGGGCATTGGGGCTACCAGCAAGCAGGCTGACGGCACCGGTCGGGCTGATCTTGAAAATGACCCCTTGCAGCGATGACGCATACAAGGTGCCCGCATCGTCGGAGACCAAGCCCGTGATACCGGGGAGCAGGAATGCCGGGAGGGCATCCAGCTGTGCGGTCAAATCCACAAAAACCGTGACGTTGCCCGCGGGCGTCGCTTTCAGGATGCTCTTGAAGCTGGTGGTGTAGAGGTTGCCTGCACCATCGACGGACAATGGCGCGGAGCCGCAAAAGGCAACTTCGTTGATCGAACCCGTGAGTTGCGTGCACGGGTTTTTTGCCCTGCCCAGCGTACTCACTCTGCCATCAGGCTGGATGGCCCGAATAGCACCGTTGTTGCGGTCGCGCACATACAGGAGGCCCGATTTGTCCACGGCCAGCGGCCCTGGGCTGTCGAACCGGACTGCGCTCCCGCTGCCGTCGGTCCAGCCTGGGCTGACCGGTGTTCCCACCCTCAGGTCGGCAGCACCCGTGCGGGTGTATCGGTAGATCATCGCGTAGGACTGAAACGTCCTGGAAGTTCCGCTTTCGGTGACGAGAAAGCGGCCCTCTGCGTCCACTACCAGACGCTTGGCCGAGCAGAAAGCGGGGGGCAGGCCCTCAGCGCCCCAGGCGCAATCCTGGGTGCTCCGCACGGTGGCGACCGAACCATCGGTTGCGATTTCACGAAGGGGGGTGCCGGCGTATTTGTCCAGCACGAACACCCGATTGGAACGGTCTACGGCAATGGCCTGCAGTTCGCCAAACTTGGCCGCAGACGCGGCCCCATCCACATGGCCCGCGTTGCTCTGGGCCACGGTGCCTGAGAGCACGATGGCCTGGCCGTCGGGCGTGTATTTGCGCACCACATGGTCGTTGGGGTCGGCGGCATACAGGGCACCCGTCGAATCTGTCGCCAACTGCACCGGGTAGTAGAACGAAGGGTTGTTGCGTCCTTGACCTGGGGTTGGGTACTGGCTGGCCTTGAACACCACGGTGCTGACCACACCGGCTGGCGTGATTTTGCGAATGGGGTTGCCCGTGGGCTCGGGGGGGAGCCCTTGTGTCGAGGGTGCCCACTCGGACACATAGATATTGCCATCCTTGTCCACGGCAATGCTGGTAGGGCTGCACAGTGTTGCTGCCGTGCCAGTGCCATCGGTATTGCCACACACACCCACCTTGCCGGCCAGCGTGGTGACGTTGCCGGATGCATCGATCTTGCGCACCACGTGGTTCCCCGCGTCCGCCACATAAGCGTTACCCGCTGCATTCACCGCCACTGCCAGTGGTGCGTTGAAGCGGGCCGCAGTGCCTGCGGCATCCAGGTAGCGCGTTTCTGTGCTGACCGCGTCGCTCCGCGTGGGGCCGCCGCCTGCCACCGTGGTGAGCTGCCCGGAGGGAGACAGTTTGCGAATGGTGTTGTTGCCGGGGTCCGCCATCAGAACATCGCCCGTGGGGGTGAGCGCCATACCGCCTGTTTCGACGCTGATCTTTGCAGAAGCCCCGGTGCCATCCTGGTTGCCCGGGCCATCGGTGCTGCCTGCCAACAAAGACAGGGCTGTGGCGGGTGGCGGGGGCGGGGCTGGTGTATCGCTGGAACCTCCGCCGCAGGATGCCAGCACTGGGATGGCCAGCGAGGCCAGCAGCCTCCAGTGGGCACCTTGCAGGGCGCATGGTTTGCTTTGCATAAAACCCCTCGAAAATTCCAACTCAGGATCGCAACTTGGCCGTCGGCCAGTTGAGAGCGCGTGTAGAGGGCAGCCAGGGCTGTGCCACGGGTGGAGCACGGCGGAGGCATGAAGTGTTCGCTGATCGCGCAGGCACTGCGGGCCCTTCATCGGATGTGTGTTGCGTTCACGGCAACTGAACTTGCACCACCGCGTTGGGTACCGAGATGTACAGCATGGAGTTGCGTACCGCGATACCTGCAGGGCGGTTGATGATGCCTGGCAAGGCACCTGCTGCAAAACCGTAACGCCATGCCTGCCCCACAGGCGTGCTGACCAAACCATCGGTGGCAATCTTGCGGATCACGCTGTTGACGGGGTCGGCGACATACACATTGCCTTTGTTGTCTACAGCAATGCTGGCGGTCTCGCCGGACAAGATGCTGCCCACCGTAAACAGTGCCGCTGCGCCAGCGCCATCTGCATAGCCGGGCGTGGCGTTGGGGTTGCCCGCCAGGGTGCTGACTAGTCCGGACGGCGTGATCTTGCGGATGGTGGGGCCCACTACCGTCGCCGTGTAAGACAGGCCATCGACGACATAGAGATTGCCAGCCGCATCGGTGGTCATGTGACCTGGCGCCGAAAATTTCGCCGCTATGCCTTGCCCATCGGCATGCCCCAATGTACCCACCTTGCCTGCGAACACCGTGGTTTCGCCCTTGGTGTCGATCTTGAAAATGGTGCCCTTGAGGGTGGACACATAGACGTTGCCTGTGCTATCGGCTGCAATGCCGGATGCGTTGTTGGGCATGAATATGTAATTGGGCGCCGTCAGCAGCGGCGTCAGGTCCGCCAGGAGCGTGGCCTGGCAGTCCCTCATCTTGAAGACGCGCTCCTCATTGACGGTGTAGAGGTTCCCGGCGCCGTCGGTGGCCAGCGGGCCGTTGTTGAATCGCAGGGACCCGCTGGTGGGACCCGATAGAGCCAGGAACTCGCTGGCCATGCCGGTGACTGCCGTGCAATGCCCGCCCGGCTTGCCCAGGGTGCGCACCAGACCGTCTGTCTGCACCGTGCGGATGGCGCCGTTGCCGTTGTCGCGCACATACAGAGCCCCCGATGGATTGAAGGCCAGAGCGCCTGGCCTGTCGAATCGTGCACTGCTGCCTTGCCCGTCATCAGCACCCTCGGCAGAAGGCGTTCCGGCGACCACGGTGGAGGCGCCTTGTGGCGTGTAGCTGCGCAACTGGGTGTACTTATAGGAGCCACCGTGGTAACCATATTCGGCCACGAGGAACTCGCCATTGGCTTTGACAACCATCTGGTTCGCGGTGCACAGGGTCCCTGGGGGACCCGCAACAATGCCATTTGGAATGGGGCAGGACTGCGCACGAACAAGGGTCGTTGCGGTCCCATCGCTGCCAATCCGCCGGATGGTCGGATGGCCAGAATTGTCAGGCCCCAGCACGTGCAGACGATTCGCGGCGTCGAATGCAATGGCTAGGAAAGTGCGGAACTTCGCGGCAGAGGCCTCGCCATCGGTATCGCCTTCATTGTTGAGGGCCGGTTTGCCAGATACCACGGTGGCTTGGCCGTTGGCGGTGTACTTGCGGATCACATGGTCGTTGGGGTCCGCCGCAAAGAGCGTTCCCGCCGAGTCAATCGCCAAATGCACGGGATAGTAATTGGGGATCGGGCCCCAAGGAGTGGGTATCCCGCCGGCGTACAGGCTGGCTTTGCCGATGAACGTACTTACTTCACCGGCAGCGGTGATCTTGCGGATGGGGTTTTCCGTGGCGGAGCCTTGTGAGACATACACGGTACCCGCCTTGTCCACGGCGATGCTGGCGGGGTTGCAGAAAGTCGCGGCGTCACCAACACCGTTCTGGCTGCCACACACGCCCGCTTTCCCGGCCAGGGTCGTGACGACTCCAGACGTGCTGATTTTGCGCACCAGGTGGTTCTGGGTATCGGCGACATAGGTGTTCCCCGCTGCGTCAACGGCAACCGCCTTGGGGCTGTAGAACCGAGCTGCAGAGCCGCTTCCGTCGGCATGGTTGGTGCTGCCTGAAGGCTCCATCGCACCGCCGCCTGCCAAGGTGGTGACTTGCTCTTGGTCGGCGCTGAGTTTGCGTATCCGGTGGCCATCCGCAATGACCACCTCGCCTGAACTCGTCACTGCCATGCCGCCCAGACTGAGGCTGAAGCGAGCGGCGGTGAGCGCGGCACCATCCTGGTTGCCGGCTCCATCGGTATTGCCGGCAAGGAGAGACAAGGGCGTGGCGGGAGCTGAAGGATTGGGCGGAGTCGTGGGTGTTTCGGCCGAACCGCTGGAGCCGCCCCCACAGGCTGTAAGTATCGGAATCACCAATGCGGCAAGAAGGCTGATACGTTGCAGTCGATCGTTGGGCGCAATGTCTGGCATAGGACTCTCGGTTGTGGTTTGGCTTTTTAGCGCAACAGTGTTAAGCGCATGCTTCAAGGCAGTTTGATCTGCACGACAGCGTGGGCCATGGAGACGTACAGCGTGGAGTCCCGCACGACCGCCCCCATCGGCCGGTTCAGCATGCCGGGTAGTTCTCCCGCTGCAAAGCCATAGCGCCCTTGCTGGCCCGCCAGCGTGCTCACCTGTCCATCGGCGACCGCGATCTTGCGGACCACGCTGTTGAATGGATCGGTGACATATACATTGCCCTTGGCATCCACCGCCAGGTGGGCGGTGGGCCAGCGGTTGGGTTCAGCGACCGTGAGCTGCGCGACGGTGCGTGGGCCATCGACCAATGCGGGCGCGGTGTCTGCCCTGCCTGCCAAGGTGGTGACCACACCGGCGGGCGTGATCTTGCGGATCGTTGGGCCCACGTTCTGGTCGTGGTAATTGCCTGCATCGATCACATACAGGTTGTCCGCTGCATCTGTGGCCATACTGCCAAGGTAGCCGAACCGGGCTACGCTGCCTGGCCCGTCTGCATGTCCCGTGTTCCGCAGGCTGCCTGCAAAGACGGTGACGTCCCCTTTGGGATTGATCTTGAAGATAGCGCCGCTCGATTCCGCTGCTGCATAGACATTGCCAGCGCTGTCCACGGTGATGCCGCTGATGAAGGAACTGCTTGCTGTTGGCAGGTTGACCAAGGCATTGAGGTCGGCCATGAATGCGACATCTCCTGCCGCAGTGATTTTGGCGATGCGGGCCCCCATGGGCACATAGAGGTTTTCAGTGCTGTCCGTTGCCAGCAGAGAGACAAACGGAAAACTCACGTCGTTGACTCTGCCAGCGAAACCGAGAGGGAAGGGCTTGCCTGGGGTGCCCAGGGTGCGTGCCGTCCCGTCTGGTGAGACTGCGCGAATCACATGATTTTCAGAATCCGCAATGTACAGGGTGCCGGTCTTGCCCATGGCCAGGCCCACGGGGTGGCTAAAACGCGCTGCAGAGCCCATGCCATCTTGAAGACCTACGCCAGAAAGCATGCCAGCCATCACAGTGGGCGTGGCGTCATTGGGCGCGTACTTGCGGATCAGGGTGTAGGGCCCGCTAAGCGGTGATGTTTTCGTGAAGCCCGTTTCATTCACGATCAGGTTGCCCGCTGTGTCCACTGCCAAATCTGTCGCGGCACAGAGGCCGTGGCCCGGCGTGGAATATGTGCTGCAGGCAGGTGATTGCACTACCGTAGAGACCGAACCATCGACGCCAATCTGGCGAATTCTCTTGTTGCTGCCATTGCCGTCCAGCACGAAGAGTCGGCCCTGATGGTCCAGGGCAATGGCGTCCATGCTGCCAAACTTGGCAACCGATGCGGCTCCGTCGGCATAGCCCACGATGTCTTCGGTCACCGTGCCGGACAGGACGGTCGACGTGCCGTCCGGGTTGAACTTGCGGACCACATGGTCGTTGGGGTCGGCGGTGTAGATCGTCCCAGTGGTGTCCACTGCCACACGCACGGGAAGGTAGTAATAGATGTACTGACCCCCTGAAAAATGCGTTCGACTGGGAACTTGGCTGGCCTTGGTGGTGACGGTGCTGACTACCCCAGAGGGTGTGATTTTACGGATGGGATTGCCGCCACCAGCGTGAAGCCATTCCGTCACGTACACGTTGCCCGCACGATCCACGGCGATGCTGGAGGGGCGATAGAACGTTGCTGCCTGGCCTGAACCATCGGTATTGCCGGAGACGCCTGGCTGGCCCGCCAGTGTTGTCGTGGTGCCTGCAGTGTCGATTTTGCGCACCACGTTGTTGACTGTGTCAGCCACATAGGTGTTGCCCAAGGCGTCCACCGCCACGGCCTCGGGGGCGCTGAACTTGGCTGTAGGCCCCGTCCCGTCTGCATGGTTGGTGGTCAGGGCGCTCGAAATGTCAAACGGCGTCACTCCTCCGCCAGCCAGTGTGCTGACCTGTCCAGTGGTCGACAGCTTGCGTATCGCGTTGTTGCTGGTGTCAGCGATGACCACATCCCCTGCCGGTGAAACAGCCAAACCACGCACCAGCCTGCCGAGCCGCGCGGCCGTGGCGGTGCCATCTTGGTTGCCGAGGCCATCTGTGCTTCCCGCAAAAAGCGATAAGGCGGTTGTGGGCGGGGGAGGCTGCACAGGCGCGTCAGAAGAGTTGCCCCCGCAGGCAGACAATGCCAAAAAGGCGATGATGGAGGGCAGCAGCGCATGCGCAGGCTGGATTTTGAGAACAGTGTTTTGCACGAAAATATCCCTGTTTCCGGGGAGGCGCACGGTTCCCCTGGGCCGCAAAATGCCGGGTCAGTGTAGCTTTGGCCATGTGCCGCAAAACGTAAGCAAAAGAAAAAACGCTGTTACCAAAAACCGCAGAGAAATACGCGGGGGGAAACAATGGCGTGCGGCTAGGAAGTGGAACTGTGGTCGTTTCTAAAAAACGCATCCAGTACCGGCACCAGCCCCGGAAACTCCAGCGCGAAGCGCTCGCGGTTCACGAAATACGCCTCACAGGCCACGGCGAAGAACTCGGTGAGCGAGGTGGCGCCGTAGGCGTCGAGCCAGGGCCAGTCGGCACCGAAGCGCTCGGCCTTGATGACGGCCTCCCGGAACTGGGCGTAAGCAGGTTCCCAGGCGGCCCACCAGGCCGCGTAGGCTGCGCGCCCGCCGCTGGTGCCCATGAAACCCGCAGGTAGCGGCGGACAGCCATTGGCGTGGCCGCTCTTCATGTCGAGCTTATGCACGAACTCATGCACCACCACGTTGGCGCCTTGTTCTGCGCTGCGGCCTGCGTCCTGCACATGCTGCCAGCTCAGCATGACGGGGCCGCGCTCCATGGCCTCGCCGGCCAGGACCTCGGTGTAGTGGTGCACCACGCCGGCCTCGTCGCGGCTCTCGCGCCGGGCCACGGCTTCGCCGGGGTGGACGACGATGGTCACGAAGTCGTCGTACCAGCCCAGGGCCTCGCGCGGCTCGCCCCAGTGCAGCAGCGGCAGGCAGGCCTGGGCGGCGATGTCGATGGCCATGGCGTCTGTCACTTCCAGGCCGTGCGCGCCGTGGAACTGCTTGCCGTTGAGGAACAGGGCGCTGAGCGCGCGCAGCTTGGCCTGGTCGGGCAGGCTCAAGGCGGCGAGGAAGGGGTGGCGCCGCAGGGTTGCCAGCCAGCGTTCGGCCGGGATGTCGGGCACGGGGGCGAGGGTGGTGCGCAAGCGGTTGCGCAGGCGGTTCCAGAAGGCGGGCATCGCCGTCACATGGGGGCGATGGCGATGCGTTCCAAGCCCTGGGGCGTGAGGCGCAGCACATCGGCGCGCGGCGGCTGCGCGGCGGCATCCCAATCGCTGAGCACTACGCGGGCGAGGCCGGGGGCCAGGGCGTGTTCGGCAGGGCGGTGGGTGTGGCCGTGGATCAGGGTGCTGGCGCCGGCGGCTTGCAGCCAGGCGATGGCGGCGGGACCGTCCACGTCGGCATATACGGCGCCAGAGCGCTTGTGCGCCTCGCTTTGCTGGCGGATGCCGCGTGCCTGCTGGCGGCGCTGCACCAGGGGCCGGGCCAGGAACTGCGCTTGCCATTCGGCGCTGCGCGCCTGCAGGCGAAAGCGCTGGTAGTCCACATCGTCCAGGCACAGCAGGTCGCCGTGGCTCAGCACGAAGCGCCGGCCGCCGAAGCCGAGCACGGTGGGGTCCTGCAGGCCGGTGATGCCGCAGTGGCGCAGGAAGGCCGGTCCGGCCAGGAAGTCGCGGTTGCCGTGCATGAAGAACACCGGCAGGCGTTGCGCGGCGGCCTGCAGCGCGGCGCAGGCCTCGGCCTCGAAGCTGCCGGCTTCCGCGATGGCATCGTCGCCGACCCAGACCTCGAACAGGTCGCCCAGGATGAAGAGGGCATCGGCCTTGGTGGTGGCCAGATAGTGCTCGAAAGCGGCTACCGTGGCAGGCTCGCTGGCCTGCAGGTGCAGGTCCGAAATGAAATCGACCGTGCGCCAGTGCGAGGGAGCGGCAAGCTCCTCGAACCGGGGCACGGTCGGGGTCACGGGAAGCGCCGTGGAATCAGAGGGCCACGGCCTTCTCGATCACCACGTCGTCCTTAGGCACGTCGTCGTGGAAGCCCTTGCGGCCGGTCTTGACGGCCTTGATCTTGTCCACCACCTCGGTGCCCGCAACCACCTTGCCGAACACGGCATAGCCCCAGCCCTGTGCCGTGGGGGAGGTGTGGTTCAGGAAGCCGTTGTCGGCCACGTTGATGAAGAACTGCGCCGTGGCCGAGTGCGGGTCGCTGGTGCGGGCCATGGCCACGGTGTAGTTGGCGTTCTTCAGGCCGTTCTTGGCTTCGTTCTCGATCGGCGCGTCGGTGTTCTTCTGGTTCATGCCGGGCTCGAAGCCGCCGCCCTGGACCATGAAGCCGGGGATCACGCGATGGAAGATGGTGTTGTTGTAGTGGCCCTTGTTCACATAGGAGAGGAAGTTCTCGGTGGACTTGGGGGCTTTCTCGGCGTCGAGTTCGAGGGTGATGACACCGTAGCCGGTGATGTGCAGTTCGACCTGGGGGTTGCTCATGGCGTGTTCCTTCAAGAATGGGTTACTTCACCAGCGTGGCGGAGGTGATGGTGACGGTGGTGGTGGGCACGTTCTGGAACGGGCCTTTGTTGCCCGTGGCCACGCCCTTGATCTTGTCCACCACCTCGGTGCCCGAGACCACCTTGCCGAACACGGCGTAGCCGTGGCCGTCGGGCTGGGGGGCGTTGAGCATGGCATTGTCCTTCACATTGATGAAGAACTGCGCCGTGGCGGAATGGGGGTTGCCGGTGCGCGCCATGGCGATGGTGTAGGTGTCGTTCTTCAGGCCGTTGGCGGCCTCCAGCGGGATCGGCGCCTTGGTGGGCTTTTGCTGCATGTCGGCGGTGAAGCCGCCGCCCTGGATCATGAAACCGTCGATCACGCGGTGGAAGATGGTGCCGTCGTAGTGCTTGTCGGCCACGTACTGCAGGAAGTTCTCCACCGTCTTGGGGGCCTTGGCGGGGTTGAGTTCGACCACGATGTCGCCCATGCTGGTGGCGAGCTTCACCTTTGGGGCATCTTGCGCCTGGGCGGGGGCGACAAAAACCATAGTTGCCAGCGCAATGCCAACAAGGCCAAAAGCCGAATTTCTTCTGGAAATCATCCAATCACTCCTTCGAAAAATATCTGCCAGCGGTTGCCCCGGCGGGTCCAGAACTGGCGCTTGACGGGACCGGTCTGGGCGCCATCGGCGACTTCGCCAAACGTCACGACCATCGTGTCCACGGTATCGGTCCAGCGCAGGTACGACTTGTCCTTGAGCTGGATCTCGCGGCCGCGCAGCGCGCGCGCCTCGGCCTGCAGCACGCCGGCCCATTCGGTCAAGGGCTTTTTCTTGTGGCCCTGGAATTCAGGCGCGTAGAAGCCCAGCAGGCGCTGCATGTCGCCCTCGGTCTTGGCGCTGCGCCAGGCATCGAGCACGGCCTCGAACGACTGGCGCTCGGCCTGGATGCTGTGTGGTTGCACCCACTGGAGCTGGCGCGCGATGACCACCGGGGTCGAGCGCGGCTCCACGGTGCGCAGCAGGCGCTCCAGGTCGGGGTTGGACAGCACCACGCAGCCGTCGGTGGCCTGCGGCGCGCGCGCGAACTGGCCGGGTGGCGTGCCGTGCAGCCAGATGCCGCTGCCGGTCTTGCCGCGCAGCTGGTCGAGCGCGTTGGGGTAGCTGATGGGCAGCGCGCCCGAGCCGTAGAAGTCGCGCAGCGAGGCCGGGTCGAGGCGGCTGGTGATGAAGTACACGCCCAGCGGCGTGCGCTGGTCGCCCTCGACGACCTTCTCGATACCCAGCTTGCCCACCGAAGCGTAGTAGTCGGCCACCAGGCGCAGGCCCTTGGAAGTGTTCTCGAACAGGTACAGGCGCGAGAGCGCCGCATCGACCGCGATGGCGTGGCGGTAGCGTGGCGCCAACTCCAGGAACTGCGACGGAACGCTGTTTTCAGTGGGCCGCGCGCGCTGCGCCACCACGCGCTGGCGCGATTCGGTGCGCAGCTCCTCCAGCACCGTGGCACTGGACGGCGTGCTGGCGGCCGTGGGCGCGGGCACGTCGCCCAGGCGTTGCAACGGCCGGGTGCGGGCCGAGAGCAGGTCGCCCAGCGCCAGTTGCGCCAGCTGGAAATTGGGGTAGTCGCGCACCAGCCGCTCGGCGCTGGCCAGGGCCTCGCGCGTGCGGCCTTCGCCGGTGAGCTGGAAGACTTGCAGCAGGCGCTCCTCGGCCTGGCCGTCGCGCAGCGGCGCCATGGCGGCGGCCGGGACCGTGCTGGCGGCGCGGCGGGCCTTGTTCTTGCCCTTGCTCTTGCTGCCCTGGGCCAGCGCGGGCCCGGCCAGCAGCGCGGCCACCAGCAGGCCCAGCAGTGCCATGCGGCCATGGGCGGTGCGGCGCGTGGTCTGGCGTGGCTTCAAGGACGGTGCGGGGCGGCCCGCGGGGGACGCTGGATGGAACACGTTACGGTGCGGCAGGCCGTCAGCCCCCGGTCGATTCGCGCACGATGGTCCAGCGGCCCTGGTGCTGCACCAGGTCCAGCGTCTTGCGGCTGGAGACGTTGAGCGTGTCGGCGCTGTAGGCCTGCTGGAAGCGGGCCGTGGCCTTGTTGCCGTTGACGGTGACCTGGAGGTCGGAGAGCTTCACGCTGATGCGGTTCTTGCCGACGATGCGCGATTCGCGCTCTTTTTCCCAGGCGGCGCGGCTTTGGCGGCCCGGGGGCGTGAATTCCTTGCCATAGGCGCCCAGGTAGCCCTTCATGTCCTTGGCGGCCCAGGCGGCGGCCCAGGCCTGGATTGCGGCGGTGACTTCCTGCACGGCGGCGTCGCTGGCCACGGGCTTGGCGGGCGCGGGTTCCGGCGCGGGTGCGGGAGCCGGCGCCACGGCAGGGGCGGGCGCCGGAGCCGGTGCGGGCTTGGCGGCCGGCGCTGGGGCAGGTGCGGGCGCCGGGGCGGCCGGAGCCGGTGCGGGTGCCGCGGCCGGAGCGGCGGCGGCCGGGCGCGCGCCGCGTGTGCCGGTCTCGGCGGTGAACAGGTCGCGGATCAGCGCCAGCTTGGGCTTGACCGAGTTGGCGTTGGCGCCATCGAGCTGCAGGGCCTTGCTGTAGGCCTGGCTGGCGAGCTTGGCGTAGATGTCGCCCAGGTTCTCGTGCGCCGTGGCGTAGCTGGGGTTGGTGCGGATGGCCATTTCCAGCGCGGCGCGGGACTTGTCGAGCTGGTTCTGGCTGGCGTAGATCACGGCCAGGTTGTTGTAGGGCTCGGGCAGCTCGGGGAATTCTTCCGTCAACTTGGTGAAGGTGACGATGGCGTCGTTCTGTTTGCCCGCATCGGCCTGGGCCACGCCGCGCAGGAAGCGCAATTGCGGGTCGCGCGGGGCGACCGAGAGCCGCTGATCGGCCTTGGCGAGGGCTTCGGCGGGCTTGCCGGCCTTGAGCAGCTGGGTGATTTCAGCGTAGTCATTGGCCTGGGCCAGACCCGTACCCACGAGTGCCGTCAGGGCCAGCAGGCGCAGGATTCGGGGGAGGGTGCGGCGGACTTGCTTCATGGGCATGCGGTGTTGTTGGGCAGCGTCGTACCCGGGCCGGGCTTATACTGCGGCGGATTGTAGCTGAGGGGGTGTCATGACAGTGTGCTGTTGCCGCTGCTGATTGTGCCGGCGTCCGGCGCCGGGCGCGCCCCCGCTTCCGGGGCGCCGCTCCCCAAGCTGCCGGGTGAACCTGCTTTGCCCATCCCCCCCGTTTTCCGTGACTGACATTCCATGAGTTTGCGTATCTACAACACGCTGTCGCGTGCCTTGGAGGAGTTTTCCCCGCTCGAACCCGGCCATGTGCGCATGTACGTGTGCGGCATGACCGTGTACGACCTGTGCCACCTGGGGCATGCGCGCTCCATGGTGGCCTTCGACGTGGTGCAGCGCTGGCTGCGCGCCAGCGGTTATGCCGTGACCTACGTGCGCAACATCACCGACATCGACGACAAGATCATCAAGCGCGCCGTGGAGAACGGCGAGACCATCCGTGGTCTGACCGACCGCATGATCGCCGCGCTGCACCAGGACGCCGACGCCCTGGGCATCCAGCGCCCCGACCATGAACCGCGCGCCACCGAATACGTGCCGCAAATGCTGGCCATGATCGGCCAGCTCGAAGGCAAGGGCCTGGCCTACCAGGCCGGCAATGGCGACGTGAACTACGCCGTGCGCAAGTTCCCCGGCTACGGCAAGCTCTCGGGCAAGTCGCTCGACGAGCTGCAGGCCGGCGAGCGCGTGGCCGTGCAGGAGGGCAAGGATGATCCGCTCGACTTCGTGCTCTGGAAGAGCGCCAAGCCCGCCGAGCCCGCCGAGGTGAAATGGCCCAGCGCCTGGGGCGAGGGCCGCCCGGGCTGGCACATCGAATGCTCGGCCATGGGCTGCGAACTGCTGGGCAAGAGCTTCGATATCCACGGTGGCGGGGCCGACCTGCAGTTCCCGCACCACGAGAACGAGATCGCCCAGAGCGAGGGCGCCAACGGCCAGCCGTTCGCGCGCTACTGGATGCACAACGGCTTCATCAACGTGGACAACGAGAAGATGTCCAAGAGCCTGGGCAACTTCTTCACTATCCGCGACGTGCTGAAAGAGTACGACGCCGAGACGGTGCGCTTCTTCGTCGTGCGCAGCCACTACCGCAGCCCGCTGAACTACAGCGACATGCATCTCGACGACGCCCGCGCCGCGCTCAAGCGCCTGTACACGGCGCTCTCGCTCGTGGCGCCCGCCGAGGTCGCCATCGACTGGGCGGAGCCCCATGCCGCGCGATTCAAGGCCGCCATGGACGAGGATTTCGGCACGCCCGAGGCCGTGGCCGTGCTGTTCGAGCTGGCGGGCGAGGTCAACCGCAGCAAGTCGGCGCAGGCCGCCGGCCTGCTCAAGGCGCTGGGCGGTTGCCTGGGCCTGCTGCAGGGCGACCCCCAGGCCTTCCTGCAGGCCGGTGCCGGTTTTGACGAGGCCGCCATCCAGGCGCAGATCGCCGCGCGCGCCGCCGCCAAGGCAGCGAAGGACTTCGCCGAGGCCGACCGCATCCGCCAGGCGCTGCTGGGCCAGGGCATCGTGCTCAAGGATTCGCCCACGGGCACCACCTGGGAAGCGGCTCAGTGATGGTCTTTAAGAAAAATCGGCCTTCGAGGCAGGCGGGGTAAGCGATGCCAGCTACTAAAAAGATAGCTGTCGAGGCGTCCGGCCCGGCCTCGCCCGGTTATTGGGCCGAGGCCTGCAAGCACCTGATGAAGAAGGATCGGGTGATGAAGCGCCTGATCCCGCAGTACGGTGACGCCGCCCTGCAGACGCGCGGCGACGCCTTCGGCACGCTGGCGCGCAGCATCGTGGGCCAGCAGATCTCGGTGAAGGCCGCGCAGACGGTGTGGGATCGCTTCGCCGCGCTGCCGCGCGCCATGACGCCGGCGGCGGTGCTCAAGCTCAAGATCGACGACATGCGCGCCGCCGGCCTGTCGGCGCGCAAGGTCGAATACCTGGTGGACCTGGCCCTGCACTTCGACGCCGGCAAGCTGCATGTGGACGGCTGGCACGGCATGGAGGACGAGGCCATCATCGCCGAGCTGGTGGCCATCCGCGGCATCGGCCGCTGGACGGCCGAGATGTTCCTCATCTTCCACCTGATGCGGCCCAATGTGCTGCCGCTGGACGACGTGGGACTGATCAACGGCATCAGCCAGAACTATTTTTCCGGCGACCCGGTCAGCCGCAGCGACGCCCGCGAGGTCGCCGAGGCCTGGAAGCCCTGGTGCAGCGTCGCCACTTGGTATATTTGGCGCTCGCTGGACCCGCTGCCGGTGACCTACTGACCGGCCGAACGCGCGTTGCCGCGACCATTTGATGCGCCTGGCGCACAAGGAGAACAACTTGGCGAAAAAGACATTCCTGGATTTCGAGAACCCGATCGCCGAACTCGAATCCAAAATCGAAGAACTGCGCTACGTGCAGACGGAAAGCGCGGTCGACATCTCGGACGAGATCGACCAGCTCAGCAAGAAGAGCCAGCAGCTCACCAAGGACATCTATTCCGACCTGTCGCCCTGGCAGATCACCAAGATCGCGCGCCACCCCGAGCGTCCCTACACGCTCGACTATGTGCGCGACCTGTTCACCGACTTTGTCGAGATGCACGGCGACCGGCATTTCTCCGACGACAAATCCATCGTCGGCGGCCTGGCCCGCTTCAACGGCCATGCCTGCATGGTGCTGGGCCACCAGAAAGGCCGCGACACCAAGGAGCGCGCGCTGCGCAACTTCGGCATGACGCGCCCCGAGGGCTACCGCAAGGCGCTGCGCCTGATGAAAACGGCCGAGAAGTTCAAGCTGCCCGTGTTCACCTTCGTGGACACGCCCGGCGCCTTCCCCGGCATCGACGCCGAGGAGCGCGGCCAGTCCGAGGCCATCGGCCGCAACATCTACGAGATGGCGCAGCTCGAAGTGCCCATCATCACCACCATCATCGGCGAGGGCGGCTCGGGCGGCGCGCTGGCGCTCTCCGTGGCCGACCAGGTGCTGATGCTGCAGTACTCCGTGTACTCCGTCATCAGCCCCGAGGGCTGCGCCTCCATCCTCTGGAAGACCAGCGACAAGGCCCAGGAGGCCGCCGAGGCCCTGGGCATCACGGCCCACCGCCTCAAGGCGCTGGGCCTGGTGGACAAGATTGTCAGCGAGCCGGTGGGCGGCGCACACCGCGACCCCAAACAGATGTCGTCCCTGCTCAAGCGCGCCCTGGGCGACGCTTTCCGCCAGGTGGCCGACCTCAAGACCAAGGATTTGCTGGAACGCCGCTACGAGCGCCTGCAGAGCTACGGCCGCTTCACCGACACCAAGGCCGACAGCCGCTGACCGTTCACGGCTTGCCTGCAGACCACGGCCCCGCATGGGGCCGTTGTGCTTTGGAGCCTGTTTGCGGTTTTTTCATGGGGGACGCTGCCCCGCAAAAGCAGCGTCTGCGGCGTTGCATGCCTCGGCGGGCCACCAGCCGGGCTGTGGTTTGCTGCCATGCGCACCCCCATGAAAAGAGCGCACACAGGCTCTTGGGGCGCGACAATCGGCGCCATGCCCTCCTGCCCTGACCGCCGCGAAAGCCGCGCATGACCCTGTCCTTCGACGCCGCCCTGCAGGCCTTCGCCCCCCGGCTGCCGCTGGCCGTGGGCCTGAGCGGCGGCGCCGACTCCACCGCGCTGCTGCTGGGCTGCGCCGCGCGCTGGCCCGGCCAGGTGCGGGCCATCCACGTGCACCACGGGCTGCAGAGCGCGGCCGGTGCCTTCGAGCGCCACTGCGTGGACCTGTGCGCGCGCCTGGGTGTGCCGCTGCAGGTGCAGCGCGTGGACGCGCGCCATGCCCCCGGCCAGAGCCCCGAGGACGCCGCTCGCATTGCCCGTTACAAGGCTTTTGCGGTTGCAGCGCAGGCGGAATCAGCGCAAGGTGCTATTCAATCAATAGCATTGGCGCAACACGCCGACGACCAGGTCGAGACCCTGCTGCTCGCCCTGTCACGCGGCGCGGGCGTGGCCGGGCTGGCCGCCATGCCGGCCTTCTGGCAGCGCGATGGGCTGGACTGGCACCGCCCGCTGCTGGCCGTGCCCGGTGCCGAGCTGCGCGACTGGCTGCGCGCGCGTGGCCAGGCCTGGGTGGAAGACCCGAGCAACCAGGACGAGCGCTACACGCGCAACCGCATCCGCGCACGCCTGCTGCCGGCGCTGGAGGCCGCGTTTCCGCAGTTCCGCGACACCTTCGCGCGCAGCGCCCGCCATGCCGCGCAGGCCAGCGAGCTGCTCGAAGACCTGGCCCGGCAGGACCTGGCCGAGGTGGGTGACCCGCCCCGCATCGCGGGGCTGCAACAGCTCGGCAGGGCGCGCCAGGCCAATGTGCTGCGCCACTGGCTGCGCCAGGCGCACCAGACCACGCCGTCGAGCGCGCAGCTCGATGCGCTGCAAGCGCAGATCGCCGCCTGCGCCACGCGCGGCCACCGCATCCACCTCAAGGTGGGGCGCGGCTTCGTCGAGCGCGAGGGGCTGGTGTTGCGTTGGTACAATCCCTAGGTTTTGGCCCCTACACGCACGAAAGCCGGCGGCGCCCCCAAAACAGTGTCCACCCCGCGCCGCGTGCACCGGTTTCGTCACCAAGCTATCCCATGCCATTGATCGTTCACAAATACGGCGGCACCTCGATGGGTTCGCCCGAGCGCATCCGCAACGTCGCCAAGCGCGTGGCCAAATGGGCGCGCGCCGGCCACCAGATGGTCGTGGTGCCCAGCGCCATGAGCGGCGAGACCAACCGCCTGCTGGCCCTGGCCAAGGAACTGGCGCCCTCGCGCGCCTCGTCGGCCTACCACCGCGAGCTCGACATGCTGGCCGCCACGGGCGAGCAGGCCTCGTCGGCGCTGCTGGCCATCGCGTTGCAGGCCGAGGGCATGGAATCCGTCAGCTATGCCGGCTGGCAGGTGCCGATCCGCACCGACAGCAGCTACACCAAAGCGCGCATCGAATCCATCGACGACCAGCGCGTGCGGGCCGACCTGGCCGCCGGCAAGGTGGTCATCGTCACGGGGTTCCAGGGCATCGACGAGCACGGCCACATCACCACGCTGGGCCGTGGCGGTTCCGACACCTCGGCCGTGGCCGTGGCGGCCGCGATGAAGGCCGACGAGTGCCTGATCTACACCGACGTCGATGGTGTCTACACCACCGACCCGCGCGTGGCGCCCGCCGCCCGCCGCCTGACCACGGTGAGCTTCGAGGAAATGCTGGAAATGGCCAGCCTGGGCAGCAAGGTGCTGCAGATCCGCTCGGTCGAATTCGCCGGCAAGTACAAGGTGCCCATGCGCGTGCTTTCCAGCTTCACGCCCTGGGACATCGACATCAACGAAGAAGCCAAGTCCGGCACGCTGATCACTTTTGAGGAAGACGAAAAAATGGAACAAGCCGTCGTATCCGGCATCGCCTTCAACCGCGATGAAGCCAAGGTTTCCGTGCTCGGCGTGCCCGACACCCCCGGCATCGCCTACCGCATCCTGGGCCCCGTGGCCGATGCGAACATCGAAGTCGACGTCATCATCCAGAACCTCAGCAAGGATGGCAAGACCGACTTCAGCTTCACCGTGCACCGCAACGACCATGCGCGCACGGTCGAATTGCTCAAGGAAAAGGTCCTGCCCGCGCTGGGCGCCCAGGACGTCGTGGGCGACGCCAAGATCTGCAAGGTCAGCATCGTCGGCATCGGCATGCGCAGCCATGTGGGCGTGGCCAGCACCATGTTCCGCGTGCTGAGCGAGGAAGGCATCAACATCCAGATGATCTCTACCTCCGAAATCAAGACCTCCGTCGTCATCGACGAGAAGTACCTCGAACTGGCCGTGCGCGCCCTGCACACCGCCTTCGACCTGGACAAGCCCGCCGAGTGAAAAAGGGCCTCAATCTGAGGCATAATAGCGGGATTGACTGGAAACGTGACCGAGTGGCCGAAGGTGCTCCCCTGCTAAGGGAGTATGGGGTGTAGAGCCTCATCGAGGGTTCGAATCCCTCCGTTTCCGCCAAACAAGCAAAAAGCGCCCACCGGGCGCTTTTTTGTTTTTGGCCGCTAGCATGGAGCCTCTTCAAAGGGAGGCAGCCATGGACACCGTGCACTGGAGCGAGAGCGAAGCGGTCTGCACCATCACCATCGACCGGCCGGCATGCCGCAACGCAGTGGACCGGCCCACGGCCGAGGCGCTGGGCGATCTGTACCGGCGTTTCGAACGCAGTGCGCACCTGAAGGTGGCGGTGCTCACGGGCGCGGGCGGGCATTTCTGCGCCGGTGCCGATCTGGGCGCCATCGCGGACCCGGCGCGGTGCAACGAGCTGGACCCGCAGGGCCTGGGCAGCGGGCCGATGGGGCCCACGCGCCTGGCGCTGTCCAAGCCGTTGATCGTCGCCATCGAGGGCTATGCCGTGGCCGGTGGTTTGGAGCTGGCGTTGCAGGCCGATCTGCGCGTGGCCGCCGAGGACGCCGTGCTGGGCGTGTTCTGCCGCCGCTGGGGCGTGCCGCTGATCGATGGCGGCACGGTGCGCCTGCCGCGCATCGTGGGCATGGGGCGGGCGCTGGACCTCATCCTCACGGGCCGCGAGGTGTCCGCCGCCGAGGCGCAGTCCATGGGGCTGGTCAACCGCGTGGTGGCGCCGGGCATGGCCCTGGAGGCGGCCCAACGGCTGGCCGGCCAGATCGCCGCGTTTCCCCAGGCCTGCATGCTCGTCGACCGGGCGAGCGTCTATGCGCAGTGGGACCTGCCGCTGGCCGAGGCGCTGCGACAGGAGGGTGTGCATGGCGTGCCCATCGTGGCGCGGGAAGGGCGGCAAGGGGCCGCGCGCTTTGCCGGTGGCGCGGGGCGCCACGGTCGGCCGGACGGGGGCTGATTGATCAGGAGGCGGCGGCGAAGTCGGGCAGCGGCAGATCGCTGTCTTCCATGGAGACGCCGCGGGGATGCTCCCGCGTGGTGTCGATGCAGCCGCCTTCCGCGTACACCCCCTGCGGATCGCGCATGCGCAGCATCCGCTGCATGATCCAGCGGGCTTTCTCGGGATCCTGCAGGGTGCCCTGGCATTGGCGTTCGACACGGGCTTCATCGATCTGCAGCTCTCCCTGCGCGTCCGCATGCACGCCGTCACGCCAGTGGTAGATCTCCAGGCATTTGGCTTCCAGTGTGTAGGGGCGCTCCCTTTGCCAGAAGTTGCTGAACAGGCCGCCACCCATGTAGATCACCCATGACCCCTCGTAGCCCGTGACGTTGGATGAATGTTCATCCGGGTTCCGAAACCAAACCCGGTCGCCCGGCACGTAGTAGCGGGGTGGGAGCGGCTCGTCCATGCGGCCTTCCTCGACCAGGAACACCTCGTGGAACTGGCCCGAGCGGATGGCATGGACCGTGTTGACTTCCTGGAGCCGGGCCAGCAGGCCGGGATGGTGTTCCCGCGCTTCCAGCGCGATGCCGAGCAGGATCACGTATTCCGTGGCGCGGTAGCAGGAAAAATCATAGAGCTTGCCCGTGGCATCGGGCTGCGTTGCGCAGGTCAGCGCCTCGATCAGGCAGCGCCCGGGCTGCAGCAGGAAACCGTGTTCTTCATCGTAGTGCCAGTAGGCGGCGGGGCGCTCGGCGGCGGCGGTCTTGAAGGCCAGGGCGGTCTTGCGCGCCGCCTCGGCGATGTGGCGGCGCACGCGGATCGCCGAAGCCAGCGCCGCGACGCTGGGGAAAGTGAAGCCCGTGGGGCTGGCCAGCATGGCGACGAGGATCTCGCGCTCCAGATCCTGGCGTGGGTTGGCCGGGCCGGTGGGGTGCAGACGGCCCTGCAGGCCCAGGGTGTCGTGTCCCGGCAGCCAGTCCGCCAGCACCTGGGGGCGCAGGGTGCATTCGAGCCGCTGCCCCTGCACGGTTTGCACGGGCGCGCAGTGGGTTTGTTCCTCCAGGGCGTGGTGCACCAGCAGGACGGACAGCTCCTGCTGGTGCCGGCGCATCGAGGCCGCATCGGCGCAGGCCAACTGCACTCCGTGGACGAGGGCGCCTGTTTCCGCGTTCGCCTCTGCTCTGTACATGCCGTCTCCTCCCAAACCCGGTTGCAGGGGTGGCCAGCGACAGCGGCGTTCAGGTGCCGCATGTTGCTGGCTTCCTTTTTTGTGCGGGTCATTACAGCATGCATTAACCCTTTGTGTGCAAAGGGTAAACGAGATGTCGTAGCGCTTTGTCTGGTGCCTTGGGCGGGGCGGCCTCCGCCATGGCGGGCCAGGGGCTCAGTCGTCGATGGAGGCGCTCCAGCGGCTGCCCCAGTCGCGCGCGCGGTCGATGTCGCGGCGGTCGCGTTTGGTGGGGCGGCCTTCCTGCAAGGTGGCGGCCGGCTCGGGAGCCAAGCGGCGCAGTTCCTGGGCCTTCTCGCGCGCGGCGATGCTTTCGGCCGTTTCTTCGTAGAGTTGCTGAGCCACGGGGGCCGGGCCGCGCATGTTGCTCAGCGCCCGCACGACCACGGTGCGCGGCACCTGGCCCTGGCGCAGGGCCACGGTGTCGCCGGGGCGCACATCGCGCGAGGCCTTGATGGCCAGGCCATTGATGGTGACGCGGCCCTTGCCGATTTCCTCGGCTGCCAGGCCGCGTGTCTTGTAGAAGCGGGCGCACCACAGCCACTTGTCGATGCGCATGGACTCCAGGGTATTCATGGGGGCATTGTGCCGCGCGGCGCCGGGGCCTGCGCGCTACCATCACGGCCCATGCCAGACTCTACCGATCCGATCCCAGCCTTGCCGCTGGATGCCCAGGGCATCCTGGAGCTTGCGGCACGGTCGATGTTCCAGCTGTTCTCCAGCGTCAGCCAGGGCATGTTCCTGGTGGACCTGCGCGGCCGCATCGTCTGGGTGAACGAGGGCTACCAGCGCTTCTTTCCCGACCTGGGTCTGACCTCGGTGGACCAGTTCGTCGGCCGCACGGTGGAGGAGGTGATTCCGAACACCGGCATGCGCCGCGTGCTGGAGACCGGCCAGCCCGTGCTGATCGATCTGCTCACCAACAGGGCCGGCACCTTCGTGGTCAGCCGCATTCCGCTGCGCGACGACGCGGGCAAGGTGATCGGCGCCATCGGCATCGTGCTGTTCGACCACCCCGAGACCACGCTGCAGCCGCTCATCAGCAAGTTCGCGCTGCTGCAGCGCGACCTGGATGACGCGCGCCGCGAGCTGGCGGCGCAGCGCAGCCAGCAGTTGCGCGGCGCGGGCGCGGGTGACCGGCGCACCAAGTACACCTTCGCCAGCTTCGTCGGCTCCAGCCCGGCCGCCACCGAGGTCAAGCGCCAGGCGCGCCGGGCCGCGCAATCGGCCAGCCCGGTGCTGCTGCTGGGCGAAACGGGCACCGGCAAGGAGCTGCTGGCCCATGCCATCCATGCGGCGTCGAACCGCGCCAGCGGCCCCTTCGTGGGCGTGAACATCGCCGCCGTGCCCGACACGCTGCTGGAGGCCGAGTTCTTCGGCGTGGCCCCCGGCGCTTACACCGGCGCCGACCGCAAGGGGCGCGACGGCAAGTTCAAGCTCGCCGACGGTGGCACGCTGTTCCTCGACGAAATCGGCGACATGCCCGCCAGCCTGCAGGCCAAGCTGTTGCGTGCGCTGCAAGAGGGCGAGATCGAGCCCTTGGGCAGCAACCAGCTCGTGCCCTTCGACGTGCGCGTGGTCGCCGCCACCTCGCGCGACCTGCCGGCATTGGTGCGCGAGGGGCGTTTCCGCGAAGACCTGTTCTACCGCCTGCACGTGCTGCCGGTGCGCGTGCCGCCGCTGCGTGAGCGCCCCGGCGACATCCCCGCGCTGGTGGAGGTGTTGGGCGAAGACCTGGCCCTGCGCAACGGCACGGCGCCGCCCGAGCTGCTGCCCGATGCCCTGGCGCTGCTGGCCGGCCAGCCCTGGCGCGGCAACATCCGCGAGCTGCGCAACGTGCTGGAGCAGGCCGCCATGCGCAGCGATTCGCAATCCATCGACGCCGAGCAGCTGCGCATGATCCTGCGCGAGGCGGGCGTGGAGCCGGCGGCTCCGGTGCCCGAAGCCACCGTCACCGGCGGCGCGGCCCCGGGACAGGACAGCCTGCTGCGCCCCCTGGCCGTGCAGGTGGCCGAGCTGGAGCGCCGAGCCATCGCCGCAGCCATGGCGGCCCACGGCGGCAACAAGCTCGCCACCGCGCGCCAGCTCGGCATCTCGCGCGCGACGCTCTACGGCAGGCTGGAAAACCCTGAGTAAAAACCAGGCAACTGTCCGCAAATCAGCCATTTGGGCTGACTGAAAACTGGACAGATGGGCCGCGTGTCGCCCTGGAGGGGGCGCTGGAGCGCCTTGAATCTTGGAAGAAGGTGTTGGCACGCTAACTGCAACATCTGCTCACAACTTCCGGAGACAACCCATGCAAAGACGCTCCCTGGCCGTGCTGGCCCTGGCAGCTGCCACCTGCTCTTTTCCTGCCCTGGGCCAGACGGGCGAGATCCGCATCGCCCACGTCTACAGCAAGACCGGCCCGCTGGAGGCCTATGGCAAGCAG
>NZ_QXGR01000011.1:0-32477 GCF_003604195.1 Simplicispira lacusdiani | reverse complement strand
GTGGCGCTGGCGCTGCTGCCGGTGGCCGAGGAATACAAGAAGATCCTGCTGGTCGAGCCCGCCGTGGCCGACGCCATCACGGGCGAGAAGTGGAACAAGTACATCTTCCGCACGGGCCGCAACAGCAGCCAGGACGCCATCAGCAACGCTGTGGCGATCGACAAGGCCGGCGTGACCGTGGCCACGCTGGCGCAGGACTATGCCTTCGGCCGTGACGGCGTGAAGGCCTTCAAGGACGCGCTGAAGAACGCCAAGCTCGTGCACGAAGAATACCTGCCCACGAACACCACGGACTTCACCGCCGGTGCGCAGCGCCTGATCGACAAGCTCAAGGACCAGCCGGGCCGCAAGATCATCTTCATCATCTGGGCCGGCGCGGGCAACCCGTTCAAGATCGCCGATCTGGACCTCAAGCGCTACGGCATCGAGATCGCCACGGGCGGCAACATTCTGCCGGCGATGGCCAGCTACAAGAACTTCCCGGGCATGGAAGGCGCCACCTACTACTACTTCGGCATTCCCAAGAACCCGGTGAACGAGGCGCTGGTGGCCGCCCACTACAAGCAGTTCAAGACGCCGCCAGACTTCTTCACGGCGGGTGGCTTCAGCTCGGCCATGGCGCTGGTGACGGCGCTCAAGGCCACGAACGGCGACACCAACACCAACAAGCTCATCAAGACCATGGAAGGCATGAGCTTCGACTCGCCCAAGGGCAAGATGACCTTCCGCAAGGAAGACCATCAGGCCATGCAGAGCATGTACCACTTCAAGATCAAGGTGGACCCGGCCTTTGCCTGGGGCGTGCCCGAGCTGGTGCGCGAGATCAAGCCAGAGGAAATGAACGTGCCCATCCGCAACAAGCGGTAAGGGCATCCCCCTGAGCGGCTGCGCCGCTTCCCCCTTCTTCTCGCCTCGCTGCGCGGTCCGGGAAGGGGGGGACGCCACCAGCGCGGCGGGGCGGCCCTTGCGCGGTGGCCGCTGGCCTGGGCCGCGCCCGGTGCGATCGTAGCGCTCGGTTGTTACTGATTTCATAGTTGCTAACGCTTGCCGTGCAAGCGCTGGGAGCACTTTTTTCTTCAATTTTGTGGAGCCTCGACCCCGGATGCTGGCGACCCAAGACCTGACCATCCGCTTCGGCGGCCATGTGGCGGTGAATGCCGTGACCTGCTCGTTCGAGCCGGGCACGCTGACCGCGATCGTCGGCCCCAATGGCGCGGGCAAGACCACCTACTTCAACCTGATCTCCGGCCAGCTCAAGGCGACCAGCGGCCGCGTGTCGCTGGGCGGGCGCGACCTGACGGGGCAGTCCGTCTCGCAGCGCACGCACGCGGGCCTGGGCCGGGCGTTCCAGCTCACCAACCTGTTCCCCAACCTCACGGTGCTGGAGAACGTGCGCCTGGCCGTGCAGGCCACGCGCGAGGGCGGGCACCGCCGGGGGCTGAACCTCTGGAGCATCTGGAGCGACCACCGCCAGCTCACCGAGCGCGCCGAGCAGCTTCTGCAGTCCGTGTCCATGCTCGACCGGCGCGACACCCCCGTCGCCAGCCTGCCGCACGGCGACCAGCGCAAGCTCGAAGTGGCGCTGCTCATGGCGCTGGAGCCGCAGGTCTACATGTTCGACGAGCCCACGGCCGGCATGAGCCACGACGAGGCGCCCGTCATCCTGAACCTGATCCGCGAACTGAAGAAGGACAAGACCAAGATCATCCTGCTGGTGGAGCACAAGATGGACGTGGTGCGCGAACTGGCCGACCGCATCATCGTGCTGACCAACGGCACGCTGGTAGCCGACGGCCTGCCGGCCGAGGTGATCGCATCGCCCGTGGTCCAGGAAGCCTACCTGGGTGTGAGCAAGGACGCAGACAAGGAGGCCGCATGAGCACCACCAACCTTCTGGAGCTCAGGGGCGTGCACACGCACATCGGGGCGTACCACATCCTGCACGGCGTCGACCTGGCCGTGCCCAGGGGCCAGCTCACCATGCTGCTGGGCCGCAACGGCGCGGGCAAGACGACCACGCTGCGCACCATCATGGGCCTGTGGAACGCCTCGCAGGGCCAGATCACCTTCGCTGGCAAGGACATCACGGCGCTGCACACGCCGCAGATCGCCGGCATGAACATCGCCTATGTGCCCGAGAACATGGGCATCTTCGCCGACCTCACGGTCAAGGAGAACATGCTGCTGGCCGCGCGCAAGGCCAGCCATGCGGGGCAGATGGACCCGGCCCGGCTGGAGTGGATCTTCAAGCTGTTCCCGGCCGTGGAGAAGTTCTGGAACCACCCCGCGGGCAAGCTCAGCGGCGGGCAGAAGCAGATGCTGGCCGTGAGCCGCGCCATCGTCGAGCCGCGCGAGCTGCTCATCGTGGACGAGCCCAGCAAGGGCCTGGCGCCGGCCATCATCAACAACATGATCGACGCCTTCGACCAGCTCAAGAAGAGCGGCGTGACCATCCTGCTGGTCGAGCAGAACATCAACTTCGCCAAGCGCCTGGGCGACGCCGTGGCCGTGATGGACAACGGCCGCGTGGTGCACGCCGGCAGCATGGCCGACCTGGCCGCCGACGAGGCGCTGCAGCAGTCCCTGCTGGGGCTGGCTCTCTGACGAGGTTTTATGACAAATATGCCTCTAGCCATTATGAATAAAGCGCAAGCAGCTATTGAAAAAATAGCACATCAAGCCCTGCGAAAGGCCCTGCCATGAACGCCCGAGACTTTGACTGGAAACCGCTGGCGCTGGTGCCGCTGCTGGCGCTGATCGTGCTGCCGCTGATCGGCTCGCCCAGCACCTGGCTCACGCTCACGGTGGCGGGCCTGGCCATGGGCATGATCATCTTCATCATCGCCTCGGGCCTCACGCTGGTGTTCGGCCTGATGGACGTGCTCAACTTCGGCCATGGCGTGTTCATCGCGCTGGGCGCCTTCGTCGCCACCAGCGTGCTCGGCGCCATGGGCGACTGGACGGGATCAAACGAGCTGTGGCGCAACCTCGTGGCCGTGCTGCCCGCCATGGTCGTGGCCATGCTGGTGGCGGGCGCGCTGGGCCTGGCGTTCGAGCGCTTCATCGTGCGCCCGGTGTATGGCCAGCACCTCAAGCAGATCCTCATCACCATGGGCGGGATGATCATCGGCGAGGAACTCATCAAGGTCATCTGGGGGCCGCAGCAGATTCCGCTGCCGCTGCCCGAGGGCATGCGCGGCTCGCTGCTGGTGGGCGATGCCGCCATCGAGAAATACCGGCTGGTGGCCGTGGCCGTGGGCCTGGTGGTGTTCGGCCTGCTGGCCTGGACGCTCTCGCGCACCAAGGTGGGCCTCTTGATCCGCGCCGGCGTGCAGGACCGCGAGATGGTCGAAAGCCTGGGCTACCGCATTCGGCGCCTGTTCGTGGGCGTGTTCGTGGTGGGCTCGGCGCTGGCCGGCCTGGGCGGCGTGATGTGGGGCCTGTACCAGCAGAACGTCATCCCGCAGATGGGCGCGCAGGTCAACGTGCTGATCTTCATCGTCATCATCATCGGCGGCCTGGGCTCGACCGGCGGCGCCTTGATCGGCGCGCTGCTGGTGGGCCTGATGGCCAACTACACCGGCTTCCTGGCGCCCAAGGTGGCGCTGTTCTCCAACATCGCGCTCATGGTCGCGGTGCTGCTCTGGCGCCCCCAGGGTGTCTATCCCGTGGCCAACCGCTGAACAGGAGCCGACTGACATGCTGAACCGACTTCTTTCCGGCGACTACCCGCGCAGCAAGTGGCTCGCGGTCATCCTCCTGGCCGTGCTGCTGGGCCTGGCGTTCGCGCCCTTCCTGTTCCCTGGCGTCAAGGCGCTGTCGGTGGCGGCCAAGGTGTTGGTGTTCGTGGTGCTCGTGGCCAGCTTCGACCTGCTGCTGGGCTACACCGGCATCGTGAGCTTCGCCCACACCATGTTCTTCGGCATCGGCGCCTACGGCATCGCCGTGGCCACCACGCGCATGGGCCCCACCTGGAGCGCGCTGGCCGTGGGCGTGGGCGGCGCGCTGCTGCTGTCGCTGCTGCTGTCGCTGGCCGTGGGCCTGTTCTCGCTGCGCGTGCGCGCCATCTTCTTCGCCATGATCACGCTGGCCGTGGCGGCCGCGTTCCAGACGCTGGCCTCGCAGCTCTCCGACATCACGGGTGGCGAGGACGGCCTGACCTTCAAGGTGCCCGAGATCCTGTCGCCGAGTTTCGAGCCTTTCGAGGAGCCCTTCCTGGGTGTGAGCATCGACGGGCGCCTGCTCTGCTACTACCTGCTGTTCGTCACCGCCGTGGTGCTGGTGCTGGCGCTGCTGCGCATCGTCAACTCGCCGTTCGGCCGCGTGCTGCAGGCCATCCGCGAGAACGAGTTCCGCGCCGAGGCCATCGGCTACCGCGTGGTGGTGTACCGCACCACGTCGAGCGTGCTGTCGGCGCTGTTCGCCACGCTGGCGGGCTGCATGCTGGCGCTCTGGCTGCGCTACAACGGGCCGGACACCTCGCTCAGCTTCGAGATCATGATGGACTGCCTGCTCATCGTGGTGATCGGCGGCATGGGCACGATCTATGGCTCGGCCATCGGCGCCGTGCTGTTCCTGGTGGCGCAAAGCTACCTGCAGGACCTGCTGCGCCTGGGCAACGAGGCCGCCGCCGGCCTGCCCTGGCTGGCCGCGCTGCTCTCCCCCGACCGCTGGCTGCTCTGGCTCGGCCTGCTGTTCGTGCTCTCGGTCTATTACTTCCCCACCGGCGTGGTGGGGCGCCTGCGCGCGGCCGCCGCGCACCGGCCCGGTTGAAGGTTTCCCCGACGGTTGTGCAACCCCATAAAACCACCCTGGAGACAAACGCATGAAGACCTGTATTCGCCCCTTCGTTCCGGCCGCACTGGCCGCCGCCGTCCTGGCCGCCTGTGGCGGCGGTGGCGGCGCCAGCCTCAACACCAAGCCTGCCTGGCTGGGGGCGATCCAGGCCACCACCTACGATGGCGCCAGTGACGACCTGCTCACCGCCGGCCTGGGCAAGACCGGCCTGGCCTCGCCGCTGCCGCCCGCGTATGCCGACCCGCTCAAGCCCACGGCGGCCGAGCTGCGCCGCACGGCCATCCACACCAACTACCGCGCCATGCTCGACATGACGGCGGCCGGCGGCTACGGCAGCCTGTACGGCCCGAACGTGGACGCGCAGGGCAACGTGACGGCCGGCGAGGGCAAGGTGGCCGGCACCGAATACATCGCCTTCGCCGACGACGGCAGCGGGCGCCAGAACGTCACGCTGATGGTGCAGGTGCCCGCCGGCTTCGACCCCAAGAAGCCCTGCGTCATCACGGCCACGGCCTCGGGCTCGCGCGGTGTCTATGGCGGCATCAGCACGGGCGAATGGGGCCTCAAGCGCGGCTGCGCCGTGGCCTATTCCGACAAGGGCACGGGCGGCGCTCCGCACGACCTCATGAACGACACCGTGCCGCTGATCGACGGCACGCGCGCCACGGCCACGGCGGCGGGCAAGAACGCGGCGTTCAACGCCGGACTCTCGGCCAGCGAACTGGCGGCCTTCAACACGGCCACGCCCCACCGCTTCGCCTTCAAGCACGCGCACTCGGGCCAGAACCCCGAGAAGGACTGGGGCAAGACCACGCTGCAGGCGGTGGAATTCGCTTACTACGTGCTCAACGAACGCTTCGGCACGCTCGACAACGGCCAGCGCCTCAAGACGCTCACCCCGGCCAACACCATCGTGATCGCGTCGAGCATCTCCAACGGCGGCGGCGCCGCCATCGCGGCGGCAGAGCAGGACACGCAGGGCCTCATCAGCGGCGTGGCGGTGTCCGAGCCCGCCGTGGAACTGCCAGCCGATGCGGGCGTGAGCGTGCAGCGCGGCGGCAGCGCCATCGCGGTGACGGGCAAGAACCTCGTGGACTTCACCACCTACGCCAATCTGTACCAGTCCTGCGCCTCGCTGGCGCCCTCTGTGGCGTCCAGCCCCTATGCGGCGGCCTTCGCCGCCGGTTTTGCCAGCGCCGCGCTGCCGATCGCACCGAACCGCTGTGCCTCGCTCAAGGCCGCTGGCCTGCTCACCGCCAGCACCACGGCGGCGCAGGCCGAAGAGGCGCTGCAGAAGCTGCGTGCCTATGGCTGGGAAGCCGAGTCCAATGACCTGCATGCCTCGCACGCGGCCTTCGAGGTGGCGCCCGCCGTCTCCGTGACCTTCGCCAACGCGCTCGCACGCGCCAGCGTGAAGGACCACCTCTGCGGCTTCAGCTATGCCGGTGCCACGGCGGCCGGGGCCGTGGCGCCGCTGGCGCCGGCCGCGCTGGCCGGCATGTTCGCCACGGGCAATGGCGTGCCGCCGTCAGGGGGCGTGCAGCTCATCAACAACAACGGCAAGCTGGGCGCGGCGCGCGATTTCCTGTCGATGTCGTCCAACGGCACTTTCGACTGGAACACCGAAGGGGCGCTGTGCCTGCGCAACCTTGTCACCGGCTCCGACGATACGGCGAAAAAGCTGCAGGCCGGCATGCGCGAGACGCAGCGCAACGGCAACCTGCGCGGCAAGCCGGCCATCATCGTGCACGGCCGATCCGATGCCCTGCTGCCCGTGAGCCACACCTCGCGCCCCTATGCCGCGCTGAACCGCAAGGTGGAAGGCGGCAGCAGCAAGCTGAGCTACGTGGAGGTGACGAATGCCCAGCATTTCGACAGCTTCATCGGCCTGCCCACGGTGCTGCCGGGCTACGACTCGCGCTATGTGCCGCTGCACGTCTACCTGAACCGCGCGCTCGACGCGGTGTACGACCACCTCGCCAGCGGCAAGGCCTTGCCCGCCAGTCAGGTGGTGCGCACCGTGCCGCGCGGCGGCACGCCGGGAGCCGCGCCGGCTATCACGGCCGCCAACGTGCCGCCGCTGGCCGCCACGGCGGCGGCGGGCGACGCCATCGCCATCACCGCGGGGGCCATCGCCATCCCCGACTGACGCGGATCGACCGGAAGGCGCGGCCCCCGGGCCGCGCCGCACCTCCCCACGTTTCACAGGCCCTTCACCATGTCTCCCACCTCCCGCTACGCCACCTGCGCCGGTTACGAAATCCACTACACCGAATGGGGCGCGCCCGAGGCGCCCGTGGTGATCGCATGGCACGGCCTGGCGCGCACCGGGCGCGACATGGACGACTTGGCCGAGCATCTGGCGCCGCGCTACCGCGTCATCTGCCCCGACACCGTCGGGCGCGGCCTGAGCCAATGGAGCCGCAACCCGCAGCAGGAATACCGCCTGGCCTTCTATGCGCGCATCGCGGCGGACCTGTTCGCGCAACTGGGCATCACGCAGGCGCACTGGATCGGCACGTCGATGGGCGGCGCCATCGGCACGGTCTGCGCTTCGGGGCTGTTCGAGCCGCAACTGCGCGGCCGCATCCGCAGCCTGCTGCTCAACGACAACGCGCCGCGCTTGGCCGATGCCGCGCTCGAACGCATCAAGGCCTACGCGGGCCAGCCGCCCGCGTTCGACACGGTGCAGGAGCTCGAAGCCTTTTTCCGGCAGGTCTACAAGCCCTACGGCTGGCTCAGCGACGCCCAGTGGCGCAGGCTCACCGAGACCTCCACCCGGCGCTTGAGCGACGGGCGCGTGACGCCGCACTACGACCCGGCCATGGTGCAGCAGTTCACGCACCACGCGAACGACTACCTGATCTGGGACCACTACGACCGGCTCGACATCCCCGTGCTGTGCCTGCGCGGCGTGGATTCCGACCTGGTGCTGCGCGAGACCACGGCCGAGATGCTCGCGCGCGGTCCCGGCGCGCGCGGCCTGGCGCAGGTGATCGAGGTGCCCGGCTGCGGCCACGCGCCCGCGCTCAACGTGCCCGAGCACTACGCGCTGGTGGACGCCTTCCTGGCGCGGGCCGAACAGGCGGTTTGAGCCCCCTCCCGTGCCGCCGCCTGGTGGGCGCGCGGGAGGGCGTGCATCTTGGACTTTTGGGGAGCACAGCATCACCTGCGGCGCATGAAAGGTTCGCGGCCCAGGCCAGGACCGCCGCGCAAGGGCCGCCCCGCCGCGCTGGCGGTGTCCCCCTTCCACATCGCGCAGCGATGTCAGAGAAGGGAGAAGGCGCACAGCGCCACAGGGGGTTGTCCTTATCTCCTGAAGCGCTCGCCGTTGAAGTACGTCAGCTCCACGAAATCCGTGCCGCTGTGGTCCTTGGGCCCGTAGCGCACCTCGAAGCCGCCCAGGTCGTAGGGGCGCATGGAGTGCAGGGCCTCGACCAGCTTCTCGCGCGTGGCGCCACGGCCCGCGCGGCGCAGGCCTTCGAGCAGGATGCGCGCGTTCACGTAGCCTTCGAGCGAGGAGTAGCCGGGCTCGATGCCGCCCATCTTGCGGATCGAATCCTGATAGGCCTTGACCACGGGGATCGCCGGGTTGGCCGGGTTGGGCACGACCTGCGCCACCGTGATGCCGATCGAGGCTTCGCCCATCGCGCTGAGGACCGGGCGCGACCCGAGGAACGACAGCGAGAACACGGGCGCCTTCACACGCTGGCGCAGGGCCTTGAAGAAAGGCAGGCCGCTGGCGCCGATGCACAGAGAAATCAGCGAATAGGGTTGCCACTGCGCGATCTCGTCCACGCCCTTGGCGATGCCCTCGGGCGTCTCGGCGATCAGGAAAGGCTTCCACTGCGTGTTGTTGTGCTCGCGCGCGGCCGCCTCGAAGGCCGCCAGCGTGGCCTTGCCGAAGGGGTTGTCGAAATAGGGCACGGCGCATTTCGTGAAACCCGTGGAGCCGAGCTGCTTGACGATCTTGCTGAGTTCTTGCGCATAGCTGGCGCGGGTGTGGAACACCAGCGGGTTGAACGGCCGCAGCGCGTCCGAGCCCGAGGCCGGCGCGATCAGCGGCACCTTGGCCTCGGCCAGCACCTTGAGCGCGCCCATCACGCTGGTCGTGCCGCCGCAGGCGAACATGGTGAACACCTGCTCTTTCTGCAGCAGGGCCAGGGTGTTCTCGGCCGCCTTGTCGGGCGCGCCGCCATCGTCCAGGCTCACCAGCTCCACCGGCCGGCCGTCGATGCCGCCGCGGTCGTTCACCTCCTTGAAGGCCGCGGCGATGCCCTTGTTCATCTCCACGAACGGAAACGCCAGCGGACCGGTGAGCGCGGCCGTTTGGCCGATGCGCCAAGGCTCGGCCTGGGCGCGCACCAGCGCGGGGGCCGCCAGGGCAACGGCGGCGGTGGCCTGCAGGACATGGCGCCGCGTGGGCAGGGCGGTGGTATCGGTCACAGTGGGCATGGTTGTCGTGGTTGCTTGGGTGATGGAAGGCAGGGCGGGCGCGGGACCGCCCGTCCATGTGGCCGGGAGTATCAGCCGCCGGTGGCCGGGCCATGCCCTGGAAAACCCCCATGCAGAGGCCCGGAAGGTCACATGTGAGACATATTCTGCCCGCCGGCCGCGTGCTTTTGCGTGGCCTCGGGAGCTAACTCTAAAGCCGTCTTTTGCTATATATTTAATAGCTTATGGCGCTTGTTGCATGGGCTTCATGGCCCGATTTTGCAAGAATCAAGGCAGGTAGAAGGCCCGGAAGTCGTTGACGTTGGTCAGCGTCGGCCCGGTGACCACCAGGTCGTCGAGCGCCGCGAAGAAGCCATGGCCATCGTGCCGTGCCAGGAAGTCGCTGGCCGAGAGCCCCAGGGCGGCCGCGCGCGCCAGCGTGTCGGGCGCTATCACTGCGCCCGCGTTGTCCTCGATGCCGTCGATACCGTCGGTGTCGGCGGCCAGCGCGTGCACGCCGGGCTCGCCCTGCAGCGCGATGGTGCAGGCCAGCAGGAACTCGCTGGCCCGGCCGCCACGCCCCTGCGCGCCGGTGGCGCTGCCCGGCGGCGGCAGCGTGACGGTGGTCTCGCCGCCCGAGAGGATGACGCAGGGCTGCGCGAAGGGCTGGCCGTGCCGCGCCACCTGGCGGGCCAGCGCGGCGTGCACCTGGCCCACGGTGCGGCTCTCGCCCTCGATGGCGTCGGACAGGATGTGCGCCGCCACGCCGTGCGCGCGCGCCAGCGCGGCGGCGGCCTCCAGGCTCTGCTGCGGCGTGGCCACGAGCTGGACGGTGTGCCGCGCGAAGACCGGGTCGCCGGGCTTGGGAGTCTCGAAGGCGCCGCTTTCCAGCCCCGCCAGCGCCGCCGGGGGCAGGGCGATGCCATGGCGCCTGCAGATGGCCAGCGCGTCCTGGCAGGTGCTGGCATCGGGCACCGTGGGGCCGCTGGCGATGATGGCCGGGTCGTCGCCCGGCACGTCGCTGATGAGCAGCGTGACCACGCGCGCGGGCGCGGCCAGCCGCGCCAGCCGCCCGCCCTTGAGCGCCGAGAGGTGCTTGCGCACGCAGTTCATTTCGTCGATGGCGGCGCCGCTGCGCAGCAGGGCCTGGTTCACGGCCTGCTTGTCGGCCAGCGTTAGCCCGGGCGCGGGCTGGGCCAGCAGGGCCGAGCCGCCGCCCGAGACCAGGGCCAGCACCAGATCATCCGGCCCCAGCCCCCGCACCAGTCGCGCCATGCGCGCGGCGGCCTGTTGGCCGGCGGCATCGGGCACGGGGTGCGCGGCCTCCACCACCTCGATGCGGCGCGGCATGTCGCGGTAACCAGCCGGCACATGGCCGTAGCGCGTGACCACCAGGCCCGACAGCGGCGCGCCGGCGGGCCACAGCGCATCGACCGCCGCCGCCATGGCGCCCCCGGCCTTGCCCGCGCCCACCACCACGGTGCGGCCACGGGGCGGCGGTGGCAGGAAGGGCGCGAGCGCGTGCGCGGGCTGGGCGCGCGCCACGGCCGCGTCGAACAGCGCGCGCAGGAAGGCGCGCGGGTCGCTGCCGGGTGCGTCGTCGCTCATGGCGCGCCGCCATCCGTGCCGCGCGTGCGGCGGGCCGGGCGGGTGCGGCCGGCGGCCTGGCAGGCGCGGCGGAAGGCGCGCAAGGTCTGCTCGGCGCGGCCCAGCACGCTGCCTTCCCCGCCCGTGGCCGTGTGGGCATCCATGCCCGGCGCCTGGCCGGTGAGCAAGGCGATGCCGTCGCTCACATGGGCGGCGGTCCAGATATGGAAGCGCCCCTCGGCCACCGCCTCGGCCACGCGGCGGTCGAGCATGAGGTGGCGCTGGTTGCGCGCCGGGATCAGCGCGCCCTGCGTGCCGTCGAGCCCGGCTTCCTCGCAGGCGCGGAACCAGCCCTCGATCTTCTCGTTGATGCCGCCCACGGGCAGCACCTCGCCATGCTGGTTGAGCGCGCCCGTCACCGCGATGCCCTGCGCCAGCGGCAGGCCCGAGAGCGAGGACAGCAGCGCGTACAGCTCGGCGCAGGAGGCCGAGTCGCCCTCCACGCCGCTGTACTCCTGCTCGAACACGATGGAGGCGTTGAGCGCCAGCGGCGCGATGTGGCCGAACAGCGCCATCAGGTAGCTGTGCAGGATGAGCACGCCCTTGTCGTGGATGGGGCCGGACATCTCGACTTCGCGCTCGATGTTGAGCAGGCCCTCGTGCCCGGCGTAGGCGCGCGCGGTGATGCGCACCGGGAAGCCGAAGCGGTGGTCGCCCAGGTCGATCTGCGTGAGCGCGTTGACCTGGCCCACGTGCCGGCCGCCGAGCGCCAGCAGGCGCTCGCCGTCGGCGATGGTTTCGTGCAGGCGCTGCTCGGGGTAGTTGTGGCGCAATGCGCGCGCCCGCAGCGCGGCTTCGATGTCCTCGGGGCCCACCAGGGCGCCGCCGCGCGCGCGGCACAGCGCGGCGCTCTCGATGGCCAGCGCCTCGGTCTGGGCGAACAGGGCGCTCTGGCGCGATTGGTCGTCGGCCTCGCGGTGCGCCTGCTCCAGCATCAGCGCCACGGCGGCGGCGGAAAAATCGGGCAGGCCGCGCTTGGCGCAAATCTGGGCGATGAACACCGCCGTGGTCTGGCGCGTCTGCGGCGTGGCGCGGAACGACTCGGCGAAGTCCACCTTGGCGCGGAAGCGCCGCGCCACCTCGGGGTCGCCTTCCTGCAGCGCGTAGTACTCCTCGACCGAGCCGATGAGCACGATCTTCACGTCCACGTCCACCGCCTCGGGCTGCAGCGCCACGGCCGCCATCGGGCCGTGCGCGGCGCCGGCCTCCTCGATCTGCAGGCGGCTGCAGCGCAGGAAGCGGCGCAGGCGCTCCCACAGGCTTTCTTCGCCGAGCAGGTCGCGCAGGTGCAGCAGGAGGAAGCCGCCGTGCGCCTTGAGCAGGCTGCCGGCGTGGATGCACGAGAAGTCGGCCACCAGCACGTCGGCGTCGGCCTGGTATTCGATGCTGCCGAACAGGCTGCGCGGCTGCGGGTTGTCCTCGATGAGGACCGGCGCGCTCTCCAGGCCGTCGTTGTCCACCACCAGGTTGACATGGCAGCGCGCGAGCAGGTCGTCGAGCGCGTCCTTGCGCTCGTCCTCGCCGCTTTCGCCGGCCACGAAGAGTGGCAGGTGGTCCAGCACCTGGCGCTGGACCTGGTCGAGCCACTGGCCGAGCTTCACCGTGTCCTTGATCTGCTTGCGCAGGCCGTTGCGGATGTCCTGCAGCGCGCGCTCGATCAGCGGCTTGATGGTCTGGCGGCGCAGCTTCTCCAGCGCATCGTCGCGCTCGCGTTCCAGCGGACGCGTGGCTTCGAGGAAGCGGGCGATCTCGTCGCGCAGCTTCTGCTCGGCAATGTCGATCTCGGCGCGGCGCTCGCGCGGCAGCGCGTGGGCTTCGTCCTCGGTGAGGGGCAGGCCCTTGTCACCCAGCAGCGTGAAGACCATGTGTCCGCCATCGCGCGCGAGGCGGAAATGCAGCGACTCGGCGAAGGCGTCGAGCGCGGCGAAGGCCTGTGCTTCGCTGGCCTGGTAGGCCTTTTCGATGCGTTCGCTGTCGGCGCGGAAGTCGGGGCCTTCGAGCCGCTTGGGGATCTCGGCCTGTAGCAGGCGCACGGCCTGCTCCATGCCCTGGCGCAGCAGGCGGCCCTGGCCCGCGGGCAGGCGCAGCGCGCGCGGGCGTTCGGGGGTGTCGAAGTTGTGCAGGTAGCACAGGTCGGGCGGCACGGGGCGCTGCGCGGCGGCGTCCTGCATGGCCTGGCGCAACAGCGAGGTGCGCCCGCTCCCCACCTCGCCCAGCACGAACAGGTTGTAGTCGGGCTGCTGCAGGCCCAGGCCGAAGCGCGCGGCGGCCTCGGCGCGCTCCTGCCCGATCCAGGGCAGGGGCAGGCCCCGCAGTTCGGCGGTGCTGGCAAAGCCCAGGCTGGCCGGCTCGATGGTCAGCCGCAGTTGGGCCGGGGTGAGGGCAGTGGCAGTCATGGCGTTCTTTTTTGAATCAAATCGGCTGCGGAGGCTTTTGTATCAAGCGCCATAAGCTATCAATAGAGGAGCGTCCGGCGGATCATTGCGTTGCTCCGGCGGCCAGCGCGCGGGCACGGGAATCCGCCAAGGCCAGGGCGCCCTCGGGTTCCACCGGCCAGCCGGCCAGATGCTGGCGGGCGATGCGGCTGAGCGCGGTGATCCACTCCGGGCTGTCGTTGAGGCAGGGGATGTAGTGGAATTCCTTGCCGCCCGCGTGCAGGAAGGCCTCGCGCGCCTCCTGGTTGATTTCCTCCAGCGTTTCGAGGCAGTCGGCGGTGAAGCCGGGGCACACCACGTCCACCCGGCCCACGCCGGATTGCGCCAGCTTGACGAGCGTGGGCTCGGTGTAGGGTTCGAGCCACTTGGCCTTGCCAAAGCGCGACTGGAAGGTGAGCTGCCAGCGGTCCTGGCGCAGGCCCAGGCGTTCGGCCAGCAGGCGCCCGGTCTTGTGGCTTTCGCAGTGGTAGGGGTCGCCCAGGTGCAGGGTGCGCTCGGGCACGCCGTGGAAGCTCATCACCAGCTTGTCGGGCAGGCCGTGGGCGCGCCAGTGCGCCTCGATGCGGCGCGCCAGCGCGTCGATGTAGCCGGGGTCGTCGTGGTAGCGGTTGACGAAGCGCAGTTCGGGCACATGGCGCTGGCGGCCCGCCCAGGCGTACACGGCGTCGAACACGCTGGCCGTGGTGGTGCCCGAGTACTGCGGGTACAGCGGCAGCACCAGGATGCGCGTGGCGCCCTCGGCCTTCAGGGCGTCGAGCTGGCTGGCGATGGAGGGGTTGCCGTAGCGCATGGCCGGGCGCACCAGCACGTTGCAGCCGGCCTCGCCGAGCCAGCCGCGCAGCAGCTTGGCCTGTTTCTCGGTCCACACGGCCAGCGGCGAGCCCTCGGGCGTCCAGACGCTGGCGTACTTGGCGGCGGATTTCGCCGGCCGGGTGCGCAGGATGATGCCGTGCAGCACCGGCAGCCAGATGGCGCGCGGGATCTCCACCACGCGCGGGTCGGACAGGAATTGCCCCAGGTAGCGGCGCAGCGCGGGTGCGCTGGCGGCATCGGGCGTGCCCAGGTTGCACAGCAGCACGGCGGTGCGGGCGGCTTGCCCGTGGGAATAGGCGGGTTCGGGTTGGAAAGGCATGCCGCATTCTCGCCCACGGGCGGGGGCGCCGCGCGCCAATCCGCCCGCGCGCTCAGTGGCGGGGCTTGGCGTGGCCCGTGGCCTCTTCCCAGCGCGACTTGCAGGCCACGCAGTGCTGCGTCTGCGGCTCGATCTTCAGGCGCTCGAAGGGGATGTCGCAGCCGCATTCGCCGCACTGGCCGTAGCTGCCGTCCTCCATGGCTTCGAGTGCATGGTCGATGCGCGCCAGATCGGCCGCGTCGATGTCGGTGAGCACCTGGTCCACCTCGCGGCCCACGTTGCCCTGGACGATGCCGTCCTGGTCGGCGGCGGGGGGGGCCAGGTTTTCACGGTTCTGCTGCATCTGCGCCAGCAGGTCGTGCCGGCGCGCGGTCAGCAGCGTCTTGAGTTCCTCGCGCTGGGCGGCGGTCAACGCTTGCGTCATGTGGTTCTCCTGAAGATGGGGCCATGGGTGCATGGGCGGCGCGGGCGCGGGGCGCCGCCAGGGCGTGCCTCCAGAATAGCACCTCGCGGACCCGCGCCGGCACGGGCCGCAGGGTGCGCGGCCAATACCCCGGGCCCTGCGTGGGGTATGCCATGGCGGGGCCATGGCGCGGCCCCGGAACGGGCAGAGAATGCGGTGGACCGGCGTGACAGGCCGTCCTCCCACCATTCGACAAGGAGCGTGCCATGGATGATGCAAAGAAGAAAACCGCCATCGATGCCCTCAACCGCATCATGGAGCTGGAGCTGGCGGGCGTGGTCAAGTACACGCACTATTCGCTGATGGTGTACGGCTACAACCGCATCCCCATCGTCTCCTGGCTCAAGGGCAATGCCGACGAGAGCCTGGCCCATGCGCACAAGGCCGGCGAGCTGGTCACGCTGCTGGGCGGTCACCCCTCGCTCAAGATCGGGCCGCTGCTCGAAACCGAGAAGCACGACATCGGCGACATCCTGCGCGAGAGCCTGGAGCACGAGAAGACCGCGCTGGCGGCCTACTACGACCTGCTGCGCATCGGCGAGGGCACCTCGGTGCTGCTGGAGGAATACGCGCGCGAGATGATCGTCGCCGAGGAATTGCACCAGGACGAGGTCAACAAGATGCTGCGCCGGCCGGGCGACACGGCGGTCTTCACGGCCTGAGGGCGTGCTACAGCGTCATGTTCTCGGGCGAGAGCACGGTTTTCTTCACGTGCACCGAGATGATGGCCACCACCTCGTCGGGCTTGGCCGGGCGCAGGAGCTGCTCGGATTCGACCGACACCTTGGTGACCAGCGAGTCGTCCTCCAGCAGGCAGAAGAAGGGCTGGGGATCGGGCTGGGGTGGCAGCTCGGTGCGTCCTTCCATCGAGCCGTGGGGCACGCGCAGGCCGTCGAGCAGGGTCTTGAGCCGGTTGTCGATGTCGCCGCCGTCGGTGATGAGCGTGCCGCGCGGCTGCTGGCGGAACAGCAGCACCGACAGCTCGGCGTAGAGGTCCAGCCGCTGGGTGACCAGGGGCGCGAACAGCAGCCCACCCTTTTCCACGATGACCGAGGCCTTGCCGGGCTGCGCCGGGTGCGCCAGCAGCGAGTGCGCGGCGTCCTTGAGCGGGCGCTCGCGCCACAGGCGCTGCAGTTGCGGGTGCAGGGCGCGGCGGATCTCCCACTTGTGCGAGGACTTGGCGCCCTGGCCGTGCAGGGGGCCTTCGTAGATCAGGCGGAACTCCATGGCCCGGCACTATAGCTTATGAACAAAAAAAGCACCTTGGGCTTATGGAATAAGCGCAAGGTGCTATCAAAAATGGAGTAAAACGGCGGCGATGGTTCAGGCCTCGCCGCCCGGGCCTTGGTATGCGGTGTCAGAACTTCACGGTCACCCCCACGTTCACCGAGCGGCCCATGCCGGGCACGCGCACGCCCCAGGGCACGGCGGTGCCGGCCATGGTCATGCCCTGGCCCACGTAGGCGCCGCCTTGCGGGTGGTTGTAGAAGCGGTCGAACAGGTTGTCGATGCCCACATCCAGCCGCACCTGCTTCCATTCGTAGCTGGCGCGCAGGTTCACCAGGCCGTAGCCGGCGGTGGGCAGTTCATTGCGCACCGCCGAGACACGGGTCTTGGCGCTGACCATCAGCAGTTCGGCCGTGCCGCTCCAGGCGCCCAGGCGCTGGGTGAGGGCCACGCGGCCATTGAGCGGCATGATGCCGTAGAGGTGGTCGCCCGTTTCGCGGTTCTTGCCCTGCACGTAGCTGAGCATGCCGCTGAGCGTGAACTGGCCCCAGTTCGCGGTCTTGCCCAGGTCGGTGAAGCCCGAGAGGTCGAAACCGTGCAGGCGCGCATCCTGGTTGGCGAACTGCAGGTAGACGAAGCCGGTGGTAGCCGTGCGGTTGGCGGCGGTGCAGGCCGTCATCGCGCCGCCGCCGCTGCAGCGCTTGGCGTCGATGTAGTTCTGCACGTAGCTCAGGTAGGGCGTGAACTTCACGCCCCACTGCTCGCCCGTGGCGTCGTGCCAGTCGGCCGTGGCGCTCAGGGTGTTGGCGGTTTCGGGCTGGAGGTCGGGGTTGCCCACATAGCCGTTGCCGTCGCCCACGAGGTTGATCATGCGCATGGCCATGCCGCCGGTGGACCAGGTGTAGCGTTCGTACAGGTTGGGCGAGCGTGTCTTGTGCGCGAAGCCGAACTCGTAGCTGGCGTTGGCGCTGGGCGTGTAGCGCGCCAGCGCGGTCACGTCGATGTGGCTGTCGCTGCGCTTGCGGTCCTTGGCGTTGAAGGCGTTGGCCTCCATGGCGTAGTTGGCGTTGTAGCCCTGCACCGGGCCGCTGTCGCTGCGCACATGGCTGCCGCGCAGGCCGATCTGCGAGAGCCACTGCGGGTTCCAGCGGGCCTCCCATTCGCCGAACACGTCGAAGCGGTTGCGCTGGCCATCGCGGATGTTCCAGAAGGTGTTGGGCGCCATGCCGCCGCCCGAGGGCAGCCACCAGTCGTCCAGCCCATAGCGCTGCGCCTCGGCGCCCACGCGCAGCGTGTCGCGCGCCGACAGGGCCACATCGCCCTTGACCTGCACGCCGGTGGTCTTGCCCTCGGTGTCCATGGGCATGCCGGGCACGTTGCCGGCCGGGCCGTACCAGAACTGCTTGTCCGGGCCGAAGTTCATGCTGTGGCGCGTGTTCTCGTGGTAGGCGCGGGCCTGGAGCCGGCCCCAGGCGTATTCGCCCTGGTAGCGCAGGTTGAACTGGTGGCTGTCGTTGCCCGTCATGTCCATGCGCTGGTTCGGGTAGTTCTGGTAGGGGATGTCCTGCAGGCCCAGGCGCATCTCGACCAGGTGCCCGTCGCTGCGCAGCGCGTAGGCCAGCGAGTGGTTGCGGGTCTTGTAGCTCGATGAACCCACTTCATCGCCGTCGAGCCACTGCGCGGGCTTGTTGCTGGCGGCGGGGCCGGCGGCCTTGAAGGCGCGGGCCGCCTTGTAGTTGTCGGCCTGGGCGGTGGAGCCGTCGTAGCGCAGGCTCGTCTTCTCGGTGGCGTAGGTGGCTGAGAGGTGGGCGCCCATGCCGTTGCCGTTGCTGCGGTAGAAGGTGCCGGCCTCGCCCTTGAGCAGGCGCCCCTGGCCGGGCGCGGCGAATTCGGGCGCGGGCGATTCGACCTGGATGGTGGCGCCGATGCTGTCGCCGCCCACGCTCACCGGCGTGATGCCGGCGAACAGGCGCACGCTGCCCACGCGCGTGGGGTCGATGTACGACAGCGGCGGGTTCATGTGGTTGCCGCAGGACGAGACCAGGTCCATACCATCGACCTGGATGCGCAGCCGGTCGTCGGACAGGCCGTGCACGCTGGGTAGGCTGGAGACACCGCCCGCGCCGAACAGGCTCACGCCCGGCAGGCCGCGCAGCAGGCTGGCGGTGTCGCTGCTGGCGGCGCGGCCGGCCTGCAGGGTGTCGGGGTCGGTCTCGCCCGTGGACTGGATGGCGGGCTTGGCGGCCTTGACGGTGACGGGCTGGAGCGAGGCGTCCTGGGCGAGGGCGGCAAAAGGCAGGGAGGCCAGCAGGGCGCACAAGGGGCGCAGGGCATGGCCGCGTGCGCGTGCCGCGTGGGCACGCCAACGGAAGGGGGAATTCATGGCGATGGAACGGGAAAGGAAAGGCGGGCGCGAGCCCATGCGGCAGGTGCCCGGGGCCAGGAGCGGCCACGGGCACTACCAAAGAGTAAAGACTTTCAGATCCAGGCCCGGGGAGGGGCGTGCGCCGGAGGTCTCAGGTTGGCATGCCGTGGCGCCCGCGCCGTGGCGGACGCGAAAACCGCGCGGTACAGCGCCTGCGCCTGCAGGGCCGCGACCACGGGTGCGGTGCCGACAGGCGTGAAGCCGGCGCCCGCCACGCTGCAGACCGGGCAGCTGAGCGCGCTGCCCATGGCGTGGCCGCCCTGCGGGCCGTCGGGCACCGGGTCGCCATCGTGGGCCAGGGGCTGCACCGTGCAGACGTCGCCGCGCAGGAACTGCTCCGAGAGCATCTGTGCCAGGTGCGCGGCGCTGGCCTGTCCCGTCCAGAGCTGCGCGAACAGCGCGAGCACCGCCAGGGCCATGGCCAGGTGGCGGTGTCTGGAGAGGCTGTGGTGGGAGGTCACGGGAAGCATTCTGGTGCGCCAGGGCGTGGCATGCCTTGTCATGCATCAAGGGCGCACGGCATGGGGGCGGCCGTGCAAGGGCTTGCGCGCTGGGGTATTCTTGGATCGCGCCCATCCGGGTGCCTGTTCTTCCGTCCCGCCTTCCCCGCAGCCGCAGTGTCCGACGCCATCCTCGACCCCTCCCGTATCCGAGCCATCACCCTCGACCTCGATGACACGCTGTGGCCCATCTGGCCCACCATCGCCCGCGCCGAGGCGGTGCTGCTCGACTGGCTGGCCGGGCACGCGCCGGCCACCCGGGCGCTGTACACCACGCCCGGCGCGCTGCGCGCCATCCGCGACCGCATGGACCAGCTGCGCCCCGACCTGCGCCACGATCTGGCCGCGCTGCGCCGCGAGTCCATTCGCCTGGCGCTCACGCAGGCCGGCGACGATCCGGCGCTGGCCGAGCCCGCGTTCGAGGTGTTCTTCGACGAGCGCCAGCGCGTCGAGCTGTTCGAGGACGCGTTGCCCGCGCTGGAATACCTCAGCGCCCGCTGGCCCGTGGTGGCCCTGTCCAACGGCAATGCCGACGTGCGGCGCGTGGGCCTGGGGCGCTATTTCCATGCTGCCATCAGCGCGAGCGAGGCCGGTGCCGCCAAGCCCGATGCGCGCATCTTCCTGCAGGGCGCGCGCGCCGCGGGCGTGGAGCCCGGCCAGGTGCTGCACATCGGCGACGACGCGCACCTCGACGGCGTGGGCGCGCTGCAGGCGGGCCTGCAGACCGTCTGGCTCAACCGCGAGGGCGCCGCCTGGCCGCACGAGGGCCCGGTGCCCCATGCCACCGTGGCCAGCCTGCATGACCTGCGGCGCCTGCTGGACTGAAACCGAACCGGCACGCCACCCCGAACCACCCACACGACCTGAACCATGCCAAAGACCTCCGTTGCCTTGCCCCAGGTGCGCTCCATCGCCTTCACCCGCCCCCTGGCCTGGCTGGCCCTGGGCTGGCGCGACATGTGGCGCGCGGGCGCCGTGAGCCTGGCCCACGGGCTGGCGCTGGCCGTGGCCGGCCTGCTGATCGCGGCCGTGGCGCGCGACAAGTTCTGGCTGCTGGCCGGGGCGCTGTCGGGCTTTCTCGTGGTGGCGCCGGTGCTGGCCACGAGCTTCTATGTGCTGAGCCGCGCGCTGGAGCGCGACGAGCCCGCGAACGCGGCCGTGGTGGTGCGCACCTGGCTGTTCTGGCAGAGCCACTACCGCACGCGGTGGGACAATGACTACTGGTGCCTGGTCCGGTTCGGCGGCCTGCTGGCGCTGGCCGCCACCGGCTGGGTGCTGACCTCGTCCGCGCTCATCACGCTCCTCGCCCCCGAGCCCGTGCGCACACCGGCCGATTTCCTTCTGCACGTGGTGCTGGCCCGCGACAGCACGCTGTTCACCCTCTGGCTGGCACTGGGCAGCCTGATGGCGGCGCCGATCTTCGCCTCCAGCGTGGTGGCCCTGCCGCTGCTGCTGGACCGGCGCGCCTCCCTGTGGCAGGCGGTGCTGACCAGCTGGCAGACGGTGCTGGCCAACCCCGCCACCATGGCGATGTGGACGGCGCTGATCCTGGCGCTCACGCTGCTGGGCATGGCCACGCTGATGCTCGGCCTGGTGGTGGCGATGCCCGTGCTGGGCCATGCGAGCTGGCATGCCTACCGGGACCTAGTCGATGCGTCGAGCCTGCCCGAACGCGAACCGGGGGGCACGGCGGGTGGTTTGGACGCGGAGCAACGCAACGGAATGGCATTGTGATTTTTGGATACACCGAAGCCGAGCTGTCGGCCTTCTTTCTCACCTACGGCGTCGCCGCCTTCATCCTGTTCATGGTGTTCATCATCGGCCACCTGGCCTGGGAGTCCAAGGCCGGCAAATTCGGCACCTTCGTGCTGTTCCTGGGCCTGGGCGTGGGCTTCATCGGCTTTCTCGCCAAGTACCTGATCCAGTGGTGGCTGGAGCGCTAGGGCCTGTTCCTGAGCCTTCCCCTTCGTTTTTTCTGCAAGGAGACGACCCCATGGGTCTGACGATCTACGGCATTGCCGCGTCCCGCGCCGTGCGCCCGCTGTGGGCCGCCGCCGAACTGGGCCTGGAGTTCGAGCAGGTGCACACGCCCTACCTGGGCGGTGCCACGCGCACGAGCGAATTCCTGGCGCTCAACCCCAACGGCCACATTCCCGTGCTGGTGGACCGCCGGCCCGACGGCGACGTGACGGTGTGGGAAAGCATGGCCTGCGCGCTCTACGTGGCGCGCCACCATGGCAAGGGCGATGGCAGCGACCTCGCGCCGGCCACGCCGCGCGAGGACGCCGAGGCGCTGCGCTGGAGCTTCTGGGCCGTTACCGAGGCCGAGAAGGATGCGCTCACCGTGCTCATGCACCGCGTGGCCATGCCCGCCGCCGAGCGCAAGCCCGAGCTGGCCGACGCCGCCGAGAAGCGCCTGCGCGTGCCCTTGCGGGTGCTGGAGCAGCACCTGGCGCAGCAGCAGGCGCGCGGCCAGGCGCATGTGGCCGCCGAGCGTTTCACCGTGGCCGACCTGTGCCTGGCCAGCGTGCTCGCCTGGGCGCGCCCGGCGCGCGCGCTGATGGAGGAATTTCCGCTGGTGGCCGCCTGGCTCGCGCGCTGCCTCGACCGGCCCGCCCACCAGGCCCTGCGCGCCCAGGCGCGCAAGCATTGACAAGTTCAGGCAAAAAAGCGCCCGCAGCGCTTGCGCGGTGGGCGCTGGAAGCTATCAAAAAGATAGCTATGGAGCAATCGGATGGGTGGGTCAGTGGACGGTGATTTCCACCGCCTTGCTGGCCGGGGGCAGCTTGGCCAGGGTCAGCGTGAGCACGCCGTTCTCCAGGCGGGCGGCGCTGGCGGCCGCGTCGATGTCTTCGGGCAGCTCCCAGGCGCGGCTCACCTGGCGGGGCGCGCCTTCGATGCTCTTGACCCGCACTTGCTTGCCTTCGATGGTGATCTGCAGTTGCTCGCGGGCCAGGCCCGGCACGTCGAGCTGCAGCGTGGTGGCCTTCTCGTCCTGCGCCACGGTGTAGCCGGCGGGGCGGACGGCAGGCTGCGCCGCCAGGGTACCGAGCAGGAAGCGCTGCAGGGCCACGTCGGCGGGGCGGGGGGCGCAGGCGGCGCGGCGGGTGAGCATGGGGGTGAAAAGCATCAGAGTGGACTCCTATTACACTGCGCGGCTTCCGTTGTGTTGACCGCATGCCCCGCAGTTAGGTGTGCCCGTACCGTTTTCAAGGACCCAAGAACATGCAGAATTTTCACCTTGCCCCGTTGAAATTCGCGGCCCAGGCCCCACGGCGCCTGGCCTGGGGGATGGCGCTGATGGCGGTGTGCGCCGTGACGGCCAGCCATGCCCAGACCCCTGCACCGGGCGCTTCGGCCCCGACCGCGCAGGCTGCCCCGCCCGTCAAGCTGGCGTTGATCGAAAGCCTCTCGGGCTCCTTCGCCAACACGGGCGAGGCGGTATTCCGCAACATCGTCTGGGCTGTCGATCGCGTGAACGCGCGCGGCGGGGTGCAACTGCCCGCCGGTGCCGGCGGCACGCGTCCGCTGGCGGTGTCGCGCTATGACAGCAAGGGCCAGAACGAAGAGGCGCTGTCGGCGCTGCGCGCGGCCATCGACGACGGCGCGCGCGTGGTCATGCAGGGCAACTCCTCGGCCACGGCGGCGGTGCTGATCGACGCCATCAACAAGCACAACGAGCGCGAACCCGGCAAGCGCGTGCTGTTCCTCAACTACTCGGCCGTGGACCCCATCCTGACCAACGAGAAGTGCAGCTTCTGGCACTTCCGCTTCGACGCCCATGCCGACATGCGCATGGCCGCGCTCATGGACGTGCTGCGCGCCGACAAGGCGCTCAAGAGCGTCTACCTGATCGGCCAGGACTACAGCTTCGGCCAGGCCGTGCTGCGCGAGGCGAAGAAGCAACTGGGCGCGCAGCGCCCCGACGTGGCCGTGGTGGGCGACGAGCTGCACCCCGTGGGCCGCGTGAAGGATTTCGCGCCCTACGCCGTCAAGATCAAGAGCAGCGGCGCGCAGGCCGTCATCACCGGCAACTGGGGCAACGACCTGACGCTGCTGGTCAAGGCCGCGCGCGAGGTGGGTTTCACCGGCAGCTTCTACACCTTCTACGGCAACGCCCTGGGCGCGCCGGCCGCCATTGGCGACGCCGGCCTGGGCAAGGTGGTGGCCGTGGCCGACTGGCTGCCCAACGTGCCGGGCGCGCAGAGCGAGGCCTTCTACCAGTCCTTCCGCGAGCGCTTCCCCAAGCCGCAGGACGACTATGTGCACATGCGCATGCAGCTCATGGTGGAGGCGCTGGCCCAGTCCATCGAGGGCGCGGGCAGCCTGGAGGCGGCCGCCGTGGCGCGCCAGATGGAAAAGGCCAGCGTGCAGCTGGCCGGGCGCGGCGGCAGCATGCGCGCGGCCGACCACCAGTTCCAGCAACCGCTGGTGGTGGGCGTGATGGACAAGCAGGGCCAGCCGGGCGTGAAGTTCGACGTGGAAGGCTCGGGTTACGGCTTCCGCGTGGTGCGCGACATCCCGGCCGAGAAGGCGCAGCAGCCGCACAGCTGCCAGATGCAACGGTTTTGAGGCTGAAAGAGCCTGTAGCGCTTGCTCATCAAGCGCTGCATGCTCTTATTTAAATAGCATTCAGGGCGTCTTGGGTTCCGTGTCCAGGGCGGCCTTGACCGCGCGGCCGAGTTCGATCACCGCCATGGCGTAGTAGCTCGACCAGTTGTAGCGCGTGACGGCGTAGAAGTTCTCGGTGCCCGCCACGTAGCTTGGCGGGTTGTCGCCGTTCTGCAGTTCCACCAGGGCCAGCGGGCCGATATGGCGTGCGCCGGCCTCGTCGAGCATGGCGCCGCGCGCCCGCATGCCGTCGGCGCTGAAGGTGGGCAGGATGTCGGGCAGCAGCAATTCCTCCTGCTGCGCGGGCGTGCCTTCCAGCCGCACGCCGAAATGCGTGGGCATGCCGGGCTGCCAGCCGTGCGCGATGAAGTAGCTGGCCACCGAGCCGATGGCGTCCCGGGGGCTCCTGGCGAGGTCCACGCGGCCGTCGCCGTCGAAGTCCACCGCGTGCCGCGCCCAGCTCGACGGCATGAACTGCGGCCAGCCCATGGCGCCGGCGAAGCTGCCGCGCGGCGTGAACGGGTCGGTGCCGGTGCGGTGCATCAGGCTCAGGAACTGCTCCAGCTCGCGCCGGAAGAAGGCCGTGCGCTCGGCCGCGCGCGGGTGCGCCTCGGGGAAGTCGAAGGCCAGCGTGGCCAGGGCGTCCATCACGCGGAAGTTGCCCATGTGCTGGCCGTAGAGGGTTTCCACGCCCAGGATGCCGACGATGATCTCGGCCGGCACGCCGTATTCCTGCTCGGCGCGCGCCAGTGTGTCGGCGTGCTCCCGCCAGAAGCGCAGGCCGGCGCGGATGCGCACCGGTTCGATGAAGCGGGCGCGGTAGGCCTGCCAGTTCTTGGCCGTGCCCTTGGGCGGCGGCAGCACCAGGCGCGGCACCTGGGTCAGGAAACGGGCCTGGCCGATGGCCTGGCGCACCCATTCGCGGTCCAGGTCGCGGCGCTGGGCCAGGTCGTCGGCGAACTGCAGCGCCTCGGGGCGGCTGGCATAGGGCGTGCCGCCCTGCGTGACGGCGCTGGCGCGCGTCGCAGGTTTTTTCGGGGTGTTTTTGGCATTCACGCCCGTGGACAGGGCGCTGGAAGCTATCAATGCGATAGCAATAACAAGGGATCGGTGCATCATGTAGACGGGCCGGGCGCGGGCCAGCGCAGTTGGCGCAGTTCGCGCCGCAACTGGCCCAGGGCCAGGCCACGGGATGGGGTTTCGGGGGCGTAGCGCCATTGCTCCAGGCGCAGCAGCCAGGCGGCGGCGTCGTCGGCCTCGCTGCCAAAGCGCGCGCGGGCCTGCTCGGCCAGGGTGCGCGGCGGGCTGCTGGCGGGAAGTTGCAGGCCGGCGCGCGCCAGCCGCGCGCGGGCCTGGGCCAGCAGGCGCAGCCAGGGGTCGTGCTGCAGGCGTTCCCACAGCGTCCAGAGCGCGCCGCCCACGGCCGTGGCCACGACCAAGCCGGCCAGCACGCGGGCCAGGTCCTGCCAGTCGGGGGCGTTGAAGCCGAGCGCGCGCAGCAGGTCGAGCTGGCGGCTCTGCGTGTAGTTCAGCACCCACTGGTTCCAGCGGTTGTTGGCGGCTTCCCAGACGGCGCGCAGGCGCTGCGCCATATCGGGGCTCATCACGGTGCCCATGGCATTGGCGAGGACGCCGCGCGGTGCCTGCAGGCGCTGGAACTGGCCCACGCGGCCGGGCGACACGGCGCCCGTCGGGTCCACGCGCACCCAGCCGCGCCCTTCGATCCAGACCTCGGACCAGGCGTGCGCGTCGCTTTGGCGCACGGTCCAGTAGCCATCGATGGCATTGCGCTCGCCGCCCTGGTAGCCGGTGACGATGCGCGCGGGCACGCCCAGCGCGCGCATCAGTACCACGAAGGAGGAGGCGATGTGCTCGCAGAAGCCCGCCTTGCGGTCGAACCAGAACTCGTCGGCCGTGTGCTCGCCGTACACGCCGGGCTCCAGCGTGTAGGTGTAGCCGCCCGTGCGCAGGCGTTGCAGCGCGTCATCGATGTAGGCCTGGGGGCCGCCGGCGGCGAGCCGTGGGTCGGCCTGCATCTGGCGGGCCAGTTCCAGCGTGCGCGGGTTGCTGCCCTGCGGCAGCCGGGTGAGGGCGCGCAGCTGCGGCGTGGCGGTGGTAGGGCCGTGGCGGAACTGCGGGTGGCTCTCGGTGTTGAAACGCAGCACATCGGTGATGGGCCGCGAGGTCAGCCACTGCAGATCCTGCGTCATGAAGACGAACATGCCGGGAATCTCGGGCTTGAGGCGCGAGGCCTCCAGCATCAGCAGCCAGGGGCGCTGGTGCGCCTCCAGCGTGACCTCGTAGCGCAGGGGTTCGCCCTGCACCTCCAGGTTGGCGGGCAATCCCATGCGGGACGTGGCGGAGCTGTCGTCGCGCACCGGGTCGGCCAGCCATTCGCGGCCATCGAAACTGCTGAGCACCGGCCCGCGAAAATAGAGCATGGATTGCGGCAGGTTGGTCTTGGGGTCGTCGAAGCGCAGGCGCAGGGCGATGCGCTCGTCCAGCGCCAGCTCGGCGATGCTGCCCACCCGCATGCTGCCCGACAGGCCGCTGCGCCCGGCCAGCGTGTCGCCCGGCATGCCCCACAGCGGCGCCATGCGCGGGAAGAACATGAACAGCGCCGCCATGATGGGCGCGCCCAGCAGCGCCAGCGTGGCGGCGGTGCGCAGCGACTGGGTCAGCGGCGGCCGGCCCACCGGCACATGGGCGTTGACCAGCGCCGTCAGCAGGCCCAGCAGGGCGATGAGCATGGCCGCCGCCGTGAGCAGCGATTGCGAGTAGAAGAAGTTGCTGAGCATCGTGAAGAAGCCCAGGAAGAAGATCACGAAGGCATCGCGCCGGGCGCGCGTCTCCAGGGTCTTGAGCGCCAGCAGCGAGACGATGAGCGTCAGGCCCGCGTCGCGTCCGAGGATGGTGCGGTGCGTCAGCAGCGTGCCCGCCACGGCCAGCACCAGCAGCAGCCGCAGCAGCCAGGGGCTGGGCAGGGGGCGCCCGGTCCAGGCCAGCCCGCCGCGCCACAGCAGCAGCCCGGCCGCGAGGCCGCTGGTCCACAGTGGCAGCACATCGGTCTGCGGCGCGATCACCCAGGCGATGACGACCAGGGTGAACAGCGTGTCGCGCGCTTCGCGCGGCAGCGATGCCAGGGTCTGGCGCAAACTCATGGCCGGTCCTCTTTGCTATTCAAAACATAGCATGAGGCGCTTGCTGCAAAAGCGGTGGATGGCATTTTCGTGATCCATCGAATCAGCATAGCGCCAAGGCTTTCAGGCAGCGCAGGCGCTGTGCCGCGCCGCTGCCCTGCGCGATCTCCTGGCCGGGCAGGCGCAGGCCGTAGTCCAGGCCCAGCCGGTCGGCCTGCAGCACCCAGGCCGTCAGGCGCGAGAGCCGGGCCTCCGGGTCGGCCAGGCCGGTGTGGGCGGCATCGAGCCAGAGTTCGTGGCGCTGCGATTGCTGGGCATCGCGGCTCACCAGGGCGTCGGAGCCGCTGGCCAGGGCCTGCGCGGCCTTCTTCCACACCACCAGCCGCAGCGGATCGCCCCGGCGGTAGCCGCGCACGCCTTCGAATTCGCCCGTGCCCTGCGTGGGCGCGCTGCCGGTGCCGCCAGCGCGCGGCTCGCCCGGGGGCAGGGGCGGGGCGCCGGGTTCGGGTGCGGGATAGACCAGCACCTCGGCCGCCGGGCGCCATACCGTCCAGACGCGGAAGGTGCCCAGGGGGTAGCGTGTTTCGGCCGTGAGCAGGGGAACCCGGTGCAGGCCGCGCCGGGTGGGTGCGAACGCCACCTGCACGCTGGCCGTTCCCTGCGCGGGCACATCGGTCCAGGCCCAGTGCGCGCTGCCATGGACGGCCAGGGCGATGCCCAGGCGAGGCGTGGCGCGCTCGCTCGACAGCTGCACCTCCAGCGTGGCGCCCTGGCCCAGGAAGCGTGGTTCGGGCGGCTTGAGGTGCAGGCTCAGGCCGCGCAGCGTGGCGTGGCAGAAATGCATGCCCGCCACGGCGCTGCCCGCCAGCAGGAAGGTGAGCAGGTAGCCCAGGTTGAGCTGGAAGTTGATGGACGCCACCAGCAGCACCAGCAGCGTGAGCGCCAGCATCCAGCCCGCGCCTGTGGGCAGGATGTAGACGTTGCGCTGCGTCAGCACGGTGGTGTCGGTCAGCGGCAGGCGCGCCTGCCACCAGCGATCCATGCGCTGGCGCAGCGCCTGCAATGGGTGGAACTCCCGCGGGCGCGGCAGGGAAGGGTCGGGAACGCTGGCCATCGGGTGTGACATGGCAGCGGCGGGATGGGTTCTCAAGGCAGCGGCACGGCCTCGACCATGGCGCGCACCTGCTCCACGGCGCCGCGCCCGGCGTCGCCCACGGGCACGAGGCGGTGCGCGATGGTCTGGGCCACGATGGCCTGCACGTCGTCGGGCGCCACGTAGTCGCGCCCCTCGACCAGTGCTTGCGCCTTGGCCGCGCGCACCAGCGCGATGCCCGCGCGCGGCGAGAGGCCCTGCAGGAACCAGCGGCCCGAGCGCGTGGCGGCGATGAGGTCCTGCACATAGTCGAGCAAGGGCCCTGCGGCGTGCACGGCCAGCACCTGCTGCTGCAGCGCCGCCAGCTCCTCGGCCGAGAGCAGCGGCAGCATGGTGCTGGTCATCTCGCGCCGGTCGCCGCCCGACAGCAGCTGGCGCTCGGCCGCGCGGTCGGGGTAGCCCAGCGAGATGCGCATGAGGAAGCGGTCGAGCTGCGATTCGGGCAGCGCATAGGTGCCGAGCTGGTCGTGCGGGTTTTGCGTGGCGATGACGAAGAACGGCGAGGGCAGGGCGCGCGTTTCGCCTTCGACCGAGACCTGTTTTTCTTCCATGGCTTCGAGCAGCGCGCTCTGCGTCTTGGGGCTGGCGCGGTTGATCTCGTCGGCCAGCAGCACCTGGGTGAACACCGGGCCGGAGTGGAACATGAAGGCTTCCTTGCCGCGTTCGTAGACCGAGACCCCGATCAGGTCGCTGGGCATGAGGTCGGCCGTGAACTGCACGCGCGCGAACTGCAGGCCGAAGGTGTGCGCCAGCGCATGGGCCAGCGTGGTCTTGCCCACGCCGGGAACGTCCTCGATCAGCAGGTGGCCGCCGGCGAGCAGGCAGGCCACGCAGTCCCGCACGCTGTCAGTTTTGCCTACGATCACCGTGTTAAGCTGATCCAGGATGGATTTGATTTTTGGCTGCGCTTGCATGGCGTGACGTTATCCGAAATTCTGAGGCGTGGAGACAAGGCAATGGGCAAGACGGGTTATTTTTCCCACAAGGACTGCTGGAAGCATGAAATGGGGCCCGGCCACCCCGAATGCCCTGGACGGCTCGATGCCATCGAGGACCGCCTGCTCGTGACCGGCGTGACCGATGCGCTGACGCAGTACATCGCCCCCAAGGCCGCGCTGGCCGACATCGAGCTGGCGCATTCGCGCCTGCACATCGCAGCCATGCGCGGCTTGACCGACTGGCTGCGCGAGGAGGTGGAGGCAGGCGGCCCGCCCTACACCCAGGTGGACCCCGACACCTCGATGAACATGCACACCTGGGACGCCGCGCTGCGCTCGGCCGGCGCGGCCCTCGCCGCCACCGATGCGGTGATGGCCGGCGAGCTGGAGAACGCCTTCTGCGCGGTGCGCCCGCCGGGCCACCACGCCATGCGCGACAAGGCCATGGGCTTCTGTTTCTTCAACAACGTGGCCGTGGCCGCCAAGTACGCGCTGCAGCGCTACAACCTCAAGCGCGTGGCGGTGGTCGATTTCGACGTGCATCACGGCAATGGCACGGAGGACATCCTCGCGGGCGACGAGCGCGCGCTGATGGTCAGCTTCTTCCAGCACCCGTTCTACCCCTACTGCGGCGACCAGAACCCCGCGCCCAACATGGTGAACGTGCCCGTGGCGGCCTACACGCGCGGCATGGATGTGCGCGAGATCATCGAGATGATGTGGATTCCACGCCTGGAGGCGTTCAAGCCCGAGCTGATCTTCATCAGCGCCGGCTTCGATGCCCACCGCGACGACGACATGGGCCAGCTCGGCCTGACCGAGCAGGACTACACCTGGATCACGCAGCGCATCAAGGACGTGGCGCGCCGTTACTGCGACGGCCGCATCGTCTCCTGCCTGGAGGGCGGCTATGTGATGAGTGCGCTGGCGCGCAGCGTCGAGGCCCATGTGCGCGTCCTCGCTGACTTGTGAACCCCCCTGTGGCGCTGCGCGCCTTTCCCCTTCCCTGGCATCGCCGCGCGGTGCGGAAGGGGGCCCCGCCCGTGCCGCGGGGCGGCCCCTGTACGGCGGCCGCCGGCCTGGGGCGGTGTGGTACGAGGCGCCGTGATACTGCTGAGAAGGAGCCACCGACATGACCGATTCCACTGAGCTGCTCCAGGTCGCGCGCGACGCGCGCGGCGTGGTGACATTGACCCTGAACGACCCGGCGCGCTTCAACGCCCTGGGCTCGGAGATGCTGGCCGCGCTGCAGCGCGCGCTGGACGCCATCGCCGCCGACGAGTCCGTGCGCGTGGTGGTGCTCGCGGGCGCGGGCAAGGCCTTCTGCGCCGGCCACAACCTCAAGGACATGGCGGCGAACCCCGACCTGGCCTGGTACCAGCAGCTCTTCGCCCAGTGCAGCCGCGTGATGCTGTCGCTGCACAAGCTCAGCGTGCCGGTGATCGCGCGCGTGCATGGCATGGCCACGGCGGCGGGTTGCCAGCTCGTGGCGCAGTGCGACCTGGCCGTGGCGGCCGAGGGCGCTAGCTTCGCCACCAGCGGTATCCACTACGGCCTGTTCTGCTCCACGCCCAGCGTGCCGCTGGTGCGCAATGTGCCGGCCAAGCGCGCCATGGAAATGCTGCTCACTGGCGACTTCATTGACGCCGCCACCGCACAGCAGGAGGGCCTGGTCAACCGCGTTGTGCCCCCGGAGGCGCTGGATGCCGAGGTGGAAAAACTCGTGCAGTCCGTCCTGGAGAAGCCCCGCGTCGCCGTGGCCATGGGCAAGGCCCTGGTGTACCGCCAGCGCGAGCTGGGCCTGGATGCCGCCTACCAGCTCGCCGGCCAGACCATGGCCGTGAACATGATGGACGAGGCCGCCCAGGAGGGTGCGCGCGCCTTCGCCGAGAAACGCAAGCCCGGGTGGAAGTGCTGATGGCGGGTATGGCGGAAACCCCGATGCTCGACGACATCGGGCGCTGGCTGGAGGCCTTCTTGCGCCCCACGGTGCTGATCGAACTCGCGGCCCTGGCGGTCTGCGTGGTGCTGGCCTGGGGCCTGGTGGCGCTGCTGCGCCGGGGCCTGCCCCGCGACGGCGACTCCCGCTCCATCTTCTTTGGCCGCAGCATCATCGACGGGGCGCTGTTCCCGCTGGTGCTGCTGGCGCTGGGCTACGCGGCGCGCGCGGTCGTGCTGCAGTGGACGCCGCTGGCGGTCTTCAAGGTGGCCATTCCGGTGCTGGTGTCCCTGGTGGTCATCCGCACCGGGGTGAAGGTGCTGCAAGTGGCCTTCCCGGGCGCGGCCTGGGTGCGGCCGATCGAACGCACGATTTCCTGGCTGGCCTGGCTGGCCATGGTGCTGTGGGTCACCGGGCTGCTGCCGCGCGTACTCGATGAACTGGACGGCATCAAGTGGAAGGTGGGCGGCTCGACCATGTCGGTGCGCACCATGATCGAGGGCACGCTCACGGCCGCCGCCGTGCTGCTGGTGGCGCTGTGGATCTCCTCGGCCATCGAGGCGCGGCTGCTGCGCTCGGCCACGGGCAGCGGGCTGTCGGTGCGCAAGGCGCTGAGCAATGCCACGCGCGCGCTGCTGCTGTTCCTGGGCCTCATCACCGCGCTGTCGGCCGTGGGCATCGACCTCACGGCGCTGTCGGTGCTGGGCGGCGCCATTGGCGTGGGCATCGGCTTCGGCCTGCAGAAGCTGGCCGCCAACTATGTGAGTGGTTTCGTGATCCTGGCCGAGCGCAGCGTGCGCATTGGCGACAACGTGCGCGTGGACGGCTTCGAGGGCCGTGTCACCGACATCACGGGCCGCTACACCCTGATCCGTTCCGGGGTGGGGCGTGAGTCCATCGTGCCCAACGAGATGCTCATCACCAGCCGCGTGGAGAACTTCTCGCTGGCCGATCCGCGCGTGTGGCATTCCACCGTGGTCAGCGTGGCCTACGACAGCGACGTGGATCTCGTCATGCGCCTGCTGGGCGAGGCCGCGCGCGTCAGCGACCGCGTGCTGTCCGATCCGCCGCCCAATGTGGCGCTGTCGGCCTTTGGTGCCGACGGCCTGGAGTTCACCGTGGGCTTCTGGATCGCCGACCCCGAGAACGGTCTGCTGGGCCTGCGCTCGCAGATCAACCTGGCCATCCTGCGTGCGCTGCGGGAGCATGGCATCGACATCCCCTATCCGCAGCGTGTGCTGCATGTGACGGGCGAGCTGCCTGCCATGCCGGCGGCGGCGCCATTGGCCGGGCAGGGTGCCGGGCCGCGTTAGATCAAAGGTCCGCTGCGTGACAGAAAAGGGTGGACACAACCTGCCCTTGCTGGCCTATAATCCACAAAAAGCACGACCGTTCGTTTTTGTCGAAGCACTCCCTTGGGAAAATGCATAGCCTATGTGCTGCGGTGCGGCATAAAATGATCTGGTTTACGTAACGTCAATTAATCAACTCTAGGAGCCGCAGCAATGAAGGTTTTGGTCCCTGTCAAGCGCGTGGTGGACTACAACGTGAAGGTCCGCGTGAAATCGGACGGCACGGGCGTGGACATCGCCAACGTGAAGATGAGCATGAACCCCTTTGACGAAATCGCCGTCGA
>NZ_QXGR01000052.1 GCF_003604195.1 Simplicispira lacusdiani | reverse complement strand
AATAATAACGACCAAATGATTAAAAGTATCCTAAATGGAGAGTTTTTCCGTAATGTTGCAAAAATAAATAACCTTGTTGATTACGATTACTATGGTTGGATTGCCAATGAGCAGTGGATTAATAACTTCTTCCCAGTCGCAAGGCATCTTTTTCATCATTTAAAGATGTATGACTTTGCAACTGTTACTGAAGAAAATATGATTCAACTAATCTACGATGAAATGTTACCAGATGAACAAAGAGGCGTATTAGGTCAAAAAAGCACCCCAACCCATCTAGCAAACGCAGTAGTAGAAAAAATGTTTGAAAATATAAATGATAACTTTAAGTATTTAGACCCTGCATGTGGTTGTGGGAACTTCATTCGGGCAGCCTTAACACGAACTCGTGAATATTATAATAATAGAGAGTTTACTAATGAAGAAAAATTAGTATTAATCACCGATGCTGTAACAGGTATCGATATTGATCCCACTGCAGTAATCCTTTCCAAAGCAGTTTGGGCAATGACCCTAGCAGATTTAATAAGAGAATCTGAGAGACCTGTCGATATTCCTATCTATCATGC
>NZ_QXGR01000051.1 GCF_003604195.1 Simplicispira lacusdiani | reverse complement strand
AATATATAATATATTATATAAATATAATATATAAATAATATAATAAAATATTTTAATATATATATAATATAATATAATTATTATTATAATTTAATATAAATTATTATTATAATTTAATATAATAAATAAATAAATAATTATAATTATAATTATAATTATAATCTCAATATATAAATGATAAATTATTATAAATACAAAGGAAATAATTGATTTTTAAAATATATTTAATAAAATATATAATATAAATTATACTTTTTTTGTTATTATATAATAATTATATTAATATATTTAATAGAATTAAACTCCTTCGGCCGGACTATTATTCATTTTATATATTAATGATAAATCATTAATTATTATTAATAAATTTATTTATAATATTTAATTTTATATATTATTATTTATAATAAAAAAAATTATATTATAACAATTTAATTTTAATTTTTATTTTTAAATTATAAAATTAATAATTTATTTGTTTAAATAAAATTTATAACTCCTTCGGGGTTCGGCCGGACTATTAATATAAATAAATAATAAATATTTATAATAAAATAATATACATCTTCTTTAAATAAAAAAAGG
>NZ_QXGR01000050.1 GCF_003604195.1 Simplicispira lacusdiani | reverse complement strand
GCGCGGCAGCGTGCCCCCGCTTGCGGCGCTATCATGGCGCCATGCCTGCCTCTGTGCCTTGCCATCTTTCCTGGTATCAATTTGACGCCACTTTGGCTGGGTTGTAGGCCGTCCCCGATGGTAATCACGGGGATATCAACTGCCGGATAACGTCAAAGTAACGTCAAAATGACGTTATGGCCTTCTCACTCCGCATCCCCCCCGCCCTCGAAGCTGACGCCCGCGCACGCTGTGATCGACTCGGCGTAAGCCTTAACGCCTTGTTGTGTGTCGCTCTGGATTCCTACCTTCGCGGGCCTGAGCCTGCCTCCGCTGTGCTTGGGCTTGGCCCAGTGCCAGCAACTTGCACGACCTCCGAGGCTTCTATTTCCACAGCTCCAATGCCTGAGCCGGTGCCCCGTAAGAAGCCTGTTTTGGCGGCGCCGCCTTTTCCAGCTCCTGAATCCGCGCCGGCCACTGCTGCGCCTGTTGTTCTTGATCGTGCTGAGCGTCGGCGGCTGGAGCGGCTCGCTAGAAAGAAGCGTTAGGGATTAACTCGCTGCGGTGCAGTTAATAGGGGTCGCCTCAGAACTCGGAATTTAAAGCACGCTAAGCCG
>NZ_QXGR01000010.1 GCF_003604195.1 Simplicispira lacusdiani | reverse complement strand
TCGGCGGTCTCGGGCATGGAGTCCACGCCGTACTTTTCCTTCATCAGCTTGTTGATGAAGCGCCAGCCGATGGTCGTGTCATACACGGCGTTGGCGCGCGAGAAGGCGGACTCCGCCTTGGGCATGACGAAGGGGGCGCGGCTCATGCTTTCCACGCCGCCGGCGATCATCAAACCGGCTTCGCCGGCCTTGATGGCGCGCGCGGCCGTGCCCACGGCGTCCAGGCCCGAGCCGCACAGGCGGTTGATGGTGGCGCCGGGCACTTCCAGGGGCAGGCCCGCGAGCAGGCTGGCCATGTGGGCAACGTTGCGGTTGTCTTCACCGGCCTGGTTGGCGCAGCCGTAGAGCACGTCGGTGATGCTGGCCCAGTCGACGTTGGGGTTGCGGGCCATGAGGGCGCGCAGGGGGATGGCGCCCAGGTCGTCGGTGCGCACGCTGCTCAGGGCGCCGCCGTAGCGGCCGATGGGGGTGCGGATGGCGTCGCAGATGAAGGCTTGGGTCATGGGTAGGGTCTCAGAGTTACAAAAAACAGTCGTCACGGGGCATTGCGCCCCTCGCCCCGGCGGCGCAGCCGCTCGGAGGGGCCTCGCTTCAGTCGTCGATGCGCAAGACCACCTTGCCGAACTGCGCACCCGATTCCAGGCGGTCCAGCGCGGCATGCACGCCGTCGAGCGGGTATTCGCTGTCGATCAAGGGCCGCAAGCCCGTGCGCTCGACGAAGCCGAGCAGGTCATGGAACTCGCCATAGCTGCCCAGGCTGGAGCCGAATATCTGCAACTGGCGCACGAAGAGACGGCGCAGATCGGCACCGGGCTGGTCTCCGGTGGTGGCGCCGCAAGTGACGAGCCGGCCGCCGCGCACCAGCGACTTCATGGCCGACGGCCAGGTGGCCGCGCCGGTGTTCTCGAACACCACGTCCACGCCACGGCCGCCCGTCAGCGCCATGACCTCCTTCGCCACGTCCTGGGTCTTGCCATGGATCCCGTGGTCGGCGCCCATCGCGCGAGCGCGTTCGAGCTTGGCGTCGTCGCGCGAGGTCACGATCACGCGCGCGCCGATGGCCTTGGCCAGCTGCAGGGCGGCCAGCGAGACGCCGCCCCCAATGCCGAAGACCAGCACCGTCTCCCAGGGCTGCAGGCGGGCCTTGGAAAACAGCATGCGCCAGGCCGTGAGGTGGTTGACGCCGAGGGCGGCACCCTCGGCAAAAGTCAGGTGGGCGGGCTTGGGAAAGACCTGCGCCGCTGGCACCTGGATCCACTGGGCGAACGTGCCATCGCGGTGCTCGCCGAGGAACTGGATGCGCGTGCACAGGGCGCTGTCGCCGTGCTGGCAGAACTCGCAGCGGCCGCAGCCCACGCCGGGGTGGATGACCACCTCCTGGCCCGGGCGCAGCAGCGGGTCGGTGGCGTCGCAGGCGTCGACCACGCCGGCCGCGTCGAGGCCCAGGATCTGCGGCAGGCGGTGTGTGATGCCGGCGCCGCTGTTGCGCATGTACAAATCCACCTGGTTGAGGGTGGCGGCCCGCACGCGTACGCGCACCTCGCCGGGCGCGCGCTCGGGGAGATGGTGTTCCCGCACCTCGACCACTTCGTTGCCACCATGGCCGGTGATGAATGCTGCTTTCATGGTCTGGTCCGTCCTCGTGAAGTACCGTTCAAAATCAACGTGCCGTCCGGGCTGGCCACCTGGGACAGGCTGGCGCCGAGCAACAGTTTGCGCACCGGCACCTCCATCTTCTTGCCGCTCAGCGTGCGCGGAATCTCGCTCACCGGGACCACCGCATCGGGCACCGACCAGTGCCACAGTGCGGCGCCATCGTGGGTCGCAAGGCCTTTTTCCCACGCCAACCCATCCTGGGACTGCACCAGGCGGCTGGACTGCCGTGGCTCGGGCCCCGGGGTCCAGAGGATGTCGGTGGTGGAGGGTTTCATGGGGTGCCCAGCCCCGCCGAGGCGACCACGGCGGTGCCGGTGAGCCGGGTTTCGCCCGCCTGGTTGCATGCGGCCATGGCCAGGGTCAGGCAGGGATCACCGTGTTCGATGCAGTGGCCCGCCACGCGGGCCTGGCAGTGCACCTCGTCACCGATGTGGGTGATGGCTTCAAAGCGCACGCTGAGGCGCCGCAGCGCCGCAGGCTCGGCCCAGCGGGTGAGCACGCGCGCCAGGTACGCGGCCGACAGCATGCCGTGCGCGAAGACATCGGGCATGCCGGCCTGGCGGGCATAGTCCATGTCGATATGCAGCGGGTTGTAGTCGCCCGATGCACCGGCATACAGGCCCAGCTGGTGCCGGGTGATGGGGCCCGCCACCACGCGGGGCAGGCCATCCTGCGCAGCGGGAGCGGGAACGGTGGCGCGCGGCGCGGAGTGCTTGCTTGCGGGCTGCGGCGGGCGGACGATCATCACGCTGCGCAGATCGGCCACGGGCGCGCCGTCGCTGGCCTCGACACGGGTCTCCCAGACGATGAAACCCAGGGCGCCGCCTTTCTTCTCGTAGAGATCGGCGATGCGCGGCTTGAAATGCAGCGTCTCCCCCGCAAAGGCCAGGCGGTGGTAGACGAAGTGCTGCTCCCCGTGCAGCACCTGCGCGTAGGGGACCCGCAGGCGCTCGTACACCTCCATCGGCCGGGGGCCTGCCATTTCCAGGCAGAACAGGAAGGTGGGGGGCAGCGGCAGTGATGGGTAGCCACGGGCCCGTGCCACGGCCTCGTCCCGGAACACTGGATTGTCCTCGCCGGTCACCTGGGCAAAAAAACGCAGGCGGTCGCAGTCCACCCGGGCGCTGAACGGCGTGAGGTCCGTGCCCTTGAGGGAGAGATCCAGCATGGCGCCCCTTACTGCGCGGTCCAGCCGCCGTCCATGGCCCAGGCCACGCCGCGCACATTGGCCGCCGCGGGAGAGCAGAAGAACACGGCCAGTTGCCCGATGTCCTCGGTCGTCGTGAACTGCATCGAGGGCTCCTTTTCACCCAGGCACAGGCGGGTGGCCTCCTGCTCGTCGATGCCCAGGGCCTGGGCCCTGTCCTGCACCTGCTTGAGCGCCAGCGGCGTGCGCACCCAGCCCGGACAGATCGCGTTGCAGGTGACGCCCGAGGTCGCGGTCTCCAGCGCGCTGGTCTTGGTCAGACCGACGATGCCGTGCTTCGCCGCGACATAGGCGGCCTTGTTCACCGAGGCCACCAAGGCGTGCACCGAGGCGATGTTGATGATGCGGCCCCAGTTCGCGGCCCGCATGGCGGGCAAGGCGAGCCGGGTGGTGTGGAAGGCCGCGCTCAGGTTGACCGCCAGAATGGCGTCCCAGTGTTCGACGCGGAAATCCTCCAGGGGAGCGACATGCTGGATGCCGGCGTTGTTCACCAGGATGTCCACCCTGCCGAACCGGTCGCTGGCGAAGCGCATCAGATCCTCGATGTCCGAGGGTCGGGTCAGATCGGCCGGATGGTGCTCGACCCGACCGCCCAGCGCGGCCACTTCCTGCATGGCGGCCTGCACATCGCCAAAGCCGTTCATGACCAGGTTGGCGCCCTGCTGGGCCAGGGCCTTGGCGATGCCCAGGCCGATACCGCTGGTGGAGCCCGTCACGAGGGCTGTCTTGTTGCTGAGGTTCATGGCGTTGGTACAAGATGCCCGCCGCGCGGGCGCGGGGATTACTTCCACAGAGCGCAGCGCGACTCCGCCTTGGTGGTGAAGACTTCCTCACCCGGCATGGTGGCAACCACCTTCACGTAGTCCCAGGGCACGGTCGATTCGGACGGCGCCTTGACCTGCATGAGGTACATGTTGTGGACGTAGCGGCCATCCGGGCGCACATGGCCCTGGGCGTAGAAGTCCTTGAGCGGGGTCTTCTTGAACCACTCCATCACCTTGTCGGCATCGGTGGTCTTGACCGTCTGCACCGCCTTCAGCCATTGCATAGTGGCCGAGTAGTTGGCGGCCTGCACGTCGGTGGGCATGCGCTTGGCTTTCTCGAAGAAGCGGCGGCCGAACTGGCGGCTCTCGTCGTTCAGGTTCCAGTCCCAGCTGGTGGTGAACAGCGGCCCTCGGCATTCTTCAGGCCCATGCTGTGCACATCGACCAGGAAGAGCATCAGGCTGGCGACCTTCATGCTCTTGCCGATGCCGAACTCGCGCGACGCCTTGAGCGCGTTGACCATGTCGGTGCCGCCGTTGGCGATGCCCAGGATCTGTGCCTTGGAGCTTTGCGCCTGCAGCAGGAAGGACGAGAAATCCGCCGCGCCCAGCGGGTGCTTCACGCTGCCGATGACCTGACCGCCGTGCGCCTTGATCACGTTCGTCGCGTCGCGCTGCAGGGCCTCGCCAAAGGCGTAGTCGGCCGCCACGAAGAACCAGTTCTTGTGGCCCTGCTTGAGCAGGGCGCCCGCCGTGCCCTTGGCCAGCGCCGTGGTGTCCCAGGCGTAGTGGATGGTGTAGGGCGAGCACTGCTCGTTGGTCAGCGCCGAGGTGCCGGGGCCGTTGGCGATGAACACGCGCTTCTTTTCCTGCGCGAGCTTGGCCATGGCCAGGGCGGCGGCCGAGTTGGTGCCGCCCACCAGCATGCTGATGTTCTGGGTGTCCATCCACTCACGCGCCTTGGACGATGCGATGTCGGCCTTGTTCTGGTGGTCGGCGCTGATGAGCTCGACAGGAAGGCCGTTGACCTTGCCGCCAAAGTCGTCGATGGCCATCTGGATGGCCATGGCGCCGTTCTTGCCGTCCAGGTCGGCGTAGGCACTGGACATGTCGGTCAGAAAGCCGATGCGGATCTTGTCCTGTGCGTGGACCGGCAGGCTGGCGAGGCCGGCCAGGCCGAGCGCGATGGCGAGGTGCTTGGGACGCAGTGGCATGGTTGTCTCCTTCGTGTGATTGATCGGAACCAGGGGAACGCCTGCCCGGCCCGTGGGCCGGGCCCTTCGGTCACATCTTGCAGAGCGGCGATGCGGCCGGAACGATCGAAGCGGGGTAGGCCTGCTCGATCACGGGGCGCAGCACGCCATCAGCCGTCTTCACACGGGCCACGTAGTTGGGGATCACCAACTGGTTGTCGGCCGCGCGCACCGTGGCCTTGCCATACAGGGTGTCCACCTGCGCGCCGCGCAGGGCCTTGGCCACGTCCTCGGACTTGACGCTCTTGGCCAGCGTCACGCCCTGGAACAGCACCATGGCGCCGTTGTAGGCCTGGCCCTCGGTGTCCGACGGCAGGCGGTTGAACTTGGCCTTGAAGGCGGCGGCGAAGGCCTTGCTCTGCGGGGTGTCGATGTCGGGCGTGTAGCCCACGTTGCCGGGCGTGTTGGTCAGCGCGGTGCCGGTGGCGTTGACCACGAAGTTCGACAGCAGGGCATGGCCGATCAGCGGCGTCTTGGGGATCAGGCCGAAGTCGGCGGCCTGCTTGGTGAAGGCGATGGCGCCGGACACGTCGGCGAACCAGACGGCATCGACGTTGGCGGCCTTGAGTTGCTGGATGTAGGGCGCGTAGTCCTTGGTGCCCAGCGGCGCGAACAGCTTGAGCGCTACCTTCTTGCCCTGGGCGGTCACGGCGGCCTCGAACGACTTGGCCGAGTCGTGGCCCCACACATAGTCGGCGGCCAGGACGGCGAAGTTGTTGCCCGGGATGCCCTTGACCCATTCCTTGATCATGGCCAGGTCCATGGCATCCGAGTGGTTGGTGCGGATGAAGCGGGGGTTGCAGGCGTCCTGCGTGAGCTTGTCGGCCTTGCTCATGGTGCCGATGAAGGCTGCGTCCCAGCGCGTCAGGTTCTGGCTGATGGCCAGCGAGATCGACGAGGTGATGGGGCCGATGATCAGGTTGTGGCCTTCGCGGGTCAGCTTCTCGGCGACGCGGCGGCCGGCGTCGGGCGTGCTTTCATCGTCGCCCTCGGCCAGGATGATCTTGCGCCCGTCCACGCCACCCTTGGCGTTGGCCTCTTCCACGGCGAACTTGATGCCATTGGCTACGTCGGCGCCCATGGTCGAGAAGCCGCCGGACTTGGACGTGACCAGCGCGATCTTGATCGGTTCCTTGTCCTGCGCAGCGGCCGTCAGCGGAAGCGACGCCACCAGCACCACGCCAGCGAGGAGTTGTTGGATCTTTGAATTCTTGAACATGCTTGTCTCCAGATAAATCACCGGAAAATGGCCCGGCTGCCAATACCTCGGGCACGCCCTCGGGGGGTCACACCACCACGTGCTCCTCGATGTCCTTGATCCCTTCGGGCGCATTGACCACCTGGCCCTCGGCCACGACCGAGCCCTTGGACATGGCCAGGTAGCGGTGCGCCACGCGCACCACCAGGCTCAGGTTCTGCTCGATCAGCAGCAGGGCCGTGCCCTGGTCGGCCACCTTGTTGAAGATGTCGGCGAGCTGGTCCACGATGACCGGCGCCAGGCCCTCGGTGGGCTCGTCGAGCAGGATCAGGCTGGGGTTGGCCATCAGCGCGCGGCCCACGGCCAGCATCTGCTGCTGCCCGCCCGACAGCGCCGTGCCCGGGGTGTGGGCGCGCTCCTGCAGGATGGGGAACAGCTTGTAGATCTCGGGCACGGTCCAGGGCCCCTTGCGGCCCGTGGCGGCGCCCAGGTGGAGGTTTTCCTCCACCGTCAGGTTGGCGACGATGCGCCGGCCCTGCGGCACGACGACGATGCCGTGCTGGGCGGCGATGTAAGGGCGCGGCCGGGTGATGGGCACGCCACCGAACTGGATGCTGCCGCCCCGCATCTGGGCCAGGCCCAGGATGGTGTTGACCACCGTGGTCTTGCCCACGCCGTTGCGGCCGATGAGGGCCACGCGTTCGCCGGCATTCACCTGCAGGCCCAGGCCATGCAGGATGTGCGCGGCGCCATAGAAGGACTGGACCTGGTCCAGCTGGAGCAAGGCGGTCATGCGGCACTCCCGAGATAGGCTTCGCGCACGCGCGGGTTGGCGCGCACGCTGGCGGGCTCGCCGCTGGCGATGACGCGGCCCAGTTCAAAAACGGTGACGGCGTCCGAGATGCCGAACACCACATCCATGTCGTGCTCGACCAGCAGCACCGAGACTTCCCAGCGCGAGGTCAGCGCCTTCAGGTGCCGGGCCAGGTCCTGCGACTCCTGCACCGACAGGCCGGCCATGGGCTCGTCGAGCATCAGCAGCTTGGGCCGGCCCACCAGGGCCAGCGCCAGGTCCAGGCGGCGCTGCTCGCCATAGCCCAGGTCCTCGGCGACGGCGTGGCTCAGGCGGTCGAGGTCGAGTTCCTTGAGCACGGCGTCGGCATCGGCGGCGGAGTCCTGCACGCCCATCTTGTAGGACGCCAGTTCCACCTGCTGGCGCACCGTCATGCCGCCAAAGATGCTGGTGCGCTGGAAGCTGCGCGAGAGGCCGCGCCGGCGGCGCTCGACGGCGCCCAGGTGGCTGACGTCCTCGCCATCGAGCAGCACCTTGCCGCGCGTGAGCTTGCGCCGGCCGGTGATGGCGTCGATCACCGTGGACTTGCCCGCGCCGTTGGGGCCGATGAGTCCGCGGATCTGTCCTTTTTCGAGCGTGATGCCCACACCGTCGAGCGCCTTGACGCCGCCGTAGTGGATGGCCACGTCTTCCGCCTGCAATACATAGGAGTTCATGGGAATGTCCTTCTTTCCATCGCGCCGTCAGTGACCGCCCGCATGGCGCCGACCGCCCTTCAGGCCTCCGCCCTTGCGCAGGCGCTGCACCGCACCCACGATGCCGTCGGGCGAGAACACGATGACGGCGATGAGCGCGGCGCCAAACAGCGCCATGGAATGGGTGGCGTATTCACCCAGCAGGTCCTTGAACAGGAAATAGACGATGGCGCCGACGATGGGCCCCAGGGCCGTCTTGAAGCCCCCCACCACCACCATCAGCAGGGTGATGGCCGAGACGCTCCAGTGCAGGTTCTCGGGCGAGACGAAGCCGGTGTTGAAGGAAGACAGCAGGCCAGCGATGCCCGTGACCACGGCGGACAGCGCGTACACCGCCGCGCGGGGCACGGTGGTGGTGATGCCAATGAAGCGCGCCCGCTCCTCGTTGTCGCGGATGGCCTCGGTGATGGAGCCAAAGCGCGTGCGCAGGATCCACAGCAGCACGAAGGTCACGAGCACCATCACGGTCCAGCTGATCATGAACAGCGTCGCGGGCTTGAGCAGCATGGACTGCGAGAAGCCGAACACGGTCGAGGGCCAGTTGATGCCCATGCCGTCGGAGCCGCCGGTCATGCCCCGGGCGCGCGAGGCCAGCAGGTACACCATCTGGCCGATGGCCAGCGTCAGCATGCCGAAGGCGATGCCCGGCACGCGCACGATGACCAGGCCCATCAGGAAGGCCACGGCGCCGATGGCCAGGAGCACCACCAGCATGGCCCATTCCGCCGGCATCCAGTCGAGCGCCAGAACGATGCCCATGCCGTAGCCCGCGGCGCCGAAGAACAGCGCATGGCCGAAGCTGACCAGGCCGTTCTGCTTGAGCAGCACCCCCACGCCCAGGGCGAAGATGGCATAGATGACGGCCTGCGTGAACATGCCCAGCAGGCTGCTGGACGTGGTCACCTGCATGATGGCGGCGCCACCACCGAGGGCCAGGAGCGACAGAGCGCCGGTACGTACAAGACTCATGTTCTCTCTCCGGCGTTCAGGTGCGGCTGCCGGCCAGGCCGGACGGCTTCCAGATCAGGACGGCGATCATGAAGATGAAGGGCAGCAGCACCGACACTTCCGGCAGGTAGACCGCGCCGATGGCCTGCATCATTCCGAGCAGGAGGGCGGCGATGAAGGCGCCGGCCAGCGACCCGAGGCCGCCGATGACCACAACCACGAAGGAGTCGATCAGCACGTCCGAGCTCATGTGCGGCGACAGCGACAGGAAGGGCGCGGCCACCACGCCGGCCAGGCCCGCCAGCGCGCTGCCCAGGCCCACCACCGAGGCGCTGAGCACGTCGGTGTTGACGCCCTGCATCGACGTGGTCACGGGGTCGGTGCTGGCGGCGCGCACGAACAGCCCCATGCGCGAATAGCGCAGCCACAGCGTCAGACCCAGCGCCACCACGGCGCCCACCACGATCACGCCGATGCGGTAGGCCGGCACCTCGTTGCCGAACAGGTTGACGGGGAAAGCGAGCAGCTCAGGCGTGAACAGCGAATAGTTGCTCTTGCCCCAGATGAAGACCACGAGGTCTTCCAGGATCAGCAGCAGGCCGAAGGTGACGAGCATCACGTTGAGCGGCTCGCGGTCCTGCAGCAGACGGAAGCCGTAGCGGTCGAGCAGCACGCCCACCACCGCCATGGCCAGGGGCGCCACGAGCAGCGCCACCCAGAAGTTGCTGTGCTGCGCCACCGTGTAGCCGATGTAGGCGCCCAGCATGTACAGCGCGCCGTGGGCGAAGTTCACCACGCGCCGCAGGCCGTAGATCAGCGCCAGGCCCGAGCTCATCACGATGAGCAGCGCCCCGTACACCAATCCGTTGAAGAGATTGATCGTCAGCATGTTCTTGTCTCCTGGTCTGGGCTCTCGTGGCGCGCACCGCGGCCATCGGAGCCCCCTTCGTTTGCTATGCTATTTGTAGCTATTGGCGCTTTATTTCATTGGCTTTGAGGCACAAAACACTTGAAAACAGCGCCTCAGCGGTGCGCGAAGGCCGGCTTGCGCTTGTCCAGGAAGGCGTGCATGCCCTCGTGCGCGTCGCTGCTGGCAAAGCGCCCGTAGAGCGCGCGGCGCTCGAACAAGATGCCCTCGGTCAGCGGGCTTTCCCAGGCGCGGTTCACCGACTCCTTGATCGCCACCAGCGCGGGCAGCGAGAACGCGGCGATCTGCGTGGCCAGGGCCAGGGTGCGCTCCAGCAGTTCGGCGTCGGGCACCACGCGCGAGACCAGGCCGTAGCGGTCGGCCTCCTGCGCGTCGAGCATGCGGGCAGAGAGGCACATGTCCATGGCCTTGGCCTTGCCGATGGCGCGCGGCAGGCGCTGCGTGCCACCCGCGCCGGGCAGCATGGCCAGCTTGATCTCGGGCAGCGCGAAGCGCGCCGACTCGGCCGCCACGATGACGTCGCAGGCCAGCGCCAGCTCGCAGCCGCCGCCCATGGCGTAGCCGGCCACGGCGGCGATCACGGGCTTGCGCACGCTGCGGATGGTTTCCCAGTTGCGCGTGATGAATTGGCCCTGGGTGACGTCCATGAACGTCCAGTCGGCCATGGCCTCGATGTCGGCACCGGCGGCAAAGGCCTTCTCGCTCCCCGTGATGACGATGGCACCGATGCCGGGGTCGGCGTCAAAGGCCAGGAGGGCCTCGCCCAGGGCGTCCATCAGGGCGTCGTTCAGGGCGTTGAGCTGCAGGGGCCGGTGCAGGGTGATCAGGCCCACGCGGCCTTGCGTTTCCACGCGGAGGGGGCGGTCGTCCGTCATGCGGTGTCTCCGGTGGAGTGGATCAGCCCTGGGCGCGCATCAGCTCGCGCAGCTTGAACTTCTGGATCTTGCCGGACGGCGTGGCCGGCATGGCGTCGGTGACCTCCAGGCGCTCGGGGATGTACTGCAGGGCCACCTTCTGGCTCTTGAGGTACTCCACCATGGTGGGCAGGTCGAAGGTCTGGCCCGGTTTCGTCACCACCACGGCGCAGGCGCGTTCGCCCAGGCGCTCGTCGGGGTAGGCCACGATGGCGGCCATGGCCACGGCGGGGTGGCGGTACAGCAGCGACTCGATCTCGACGACCGGGATGTTCTCGCCGCCACGGATGATCACGTCCTTGCTGCGGCCGGTGATGCGGATGTAGCCCCGTGCATCGATGCGCGCCAGGTCGCCGGTGTCGAACCAGTCGCCGGCATCGGTGCCGTTGAGGTGCGCGCGCTTGAGGTAGCCGCCGAAGTTGGAGCACGAGCGCAGCATCAGGCGGCCGGCCTCGCCCACGGGCAGATCCGTGCCGTCGCCATCGACCACCTTCACCTCCACGCCGGGCAGCGGACAGCCGTCGGTGGAGAACGAGCGCTCGTCGTCGTCGTCGAGCTGGGTCAGCGTGACCGCGCCGTTTTCCGTCATGCCCCAGGCGGAGACGATTTTCGCGCCGAGAGCGGCACGCGCCTGCTCCACCAGCGGCCCCGGAATGGGCGCGCCGGCGCACAGGAAGATGCGCAGCGTGGGCACGGCCTGCTGGGTCTCGGTCACCGTCTTGGCCAGGTCGGTCAGGAACGGTGTCGAGGCCATGGTGAAGGTCACGCCTTCCTTCTGGACCAGTTCGATCGCCTTCTTGGGCTCCCAGATGTCCTGCAGCACCACGCTGGCCTTGAGCAGGACGGGCATGATCAGCCCGTACATGAAGCCGGTCTGGTGGGCCATGGGCGAGGCCATCAGGATGACGTCCTCGGCATCCAGGCGCAGCCGCTGGGCGTAGGGGATGATGTTGGCCATCACGGTGTTGGCCGTGTGCATCACGCCCTTGGGCTCGCCGGTGGTGCCCGAGGTGTAGATGATCTGGGTCACGTCGTCCGGGCCGGGGCGGTGGCGCGTGAGGATGTCCTGCGCGTCCGGCGCGTTCTCCCACTCGGGGCCGCTGAGCAGCGCCTCGAAGCTGTTGGGGCCGGTGCCGTCCACCACCACCAGGTGCTGCAGGTGCGGCAGGCTGGGCCGCAGGTCGGTGATCATCTTCTCGAAGTCGAAACCCCGGAACACCTTGGGCGCGATCATGACCTTGGCCTCGCCATGCTGGAGCATGAACGACAGCTCGCGCTCGCGGAAGATGTGCATCAGCGGGTTCATCACCGCGCCGATGCGCGAGCAGGCCAGGTAGACCAGCGTGAACTGCCACCAGTTGGGTAGCTGGCAGGCCACGATGTCGTTCTTGCCCACGCCCAGCCGCGCCAGGCCCACGGCGATGCGGTCGGCCATGCGCGACAGTTCGGCGTAGGTGAAACGGCGCATCTCACCGGTCTCGACCCGCAGCGCCGTCAGCGCGAGCTTGTCGGGGCAGGCGGCGGCGCAGGCATCGAGGTCGTGGTTGATGGTGCGGTCGTGCCAGAGGCCCTGGGCGATCATGCGCTCACGGCGCGGGGGCAGCAGTACGGCGTCGAATTCCATGGTGTGTCTCCGGTGGTGTGTCTTAAAAACAGGAGCGCTTCGCGCTTGTCAATCAAGGGTTTCAGGCACTTTTCTCATTCAAAGCCTGCAAATTCAAGCGCTGTCAGCTATCTTTTTTGACAGCGCCAGTGGCCTCATGCCGGCACGAACTTCCGCCCCGCCCGCGTGCGGGCGATGATGGTTTTCATGATCTGGGCCGTGCCGTCGCCGATCTGGAAGCCCAGCACGTCGCGCAGGCGCTGTTCCATCAGGCCCCGGTCGTAGCCGCCGTGGCCGAAGCACAGCAGGCACTGGTGGATCACGTCGTAGGCCAGCTTGGGGCCCCACCACTTGGCCATGCCGGCCTCGGCGGTGTGGGGCAGGCCCTGGTCCTTGAGCCACAGGCCCTGCAGGCACAGCAGGCGCGCGCCCTCGACCTCGGTGTCGTACTGCGCGAGCGGGTGCGTCACGCCCTGGAAGGCCGAGAGCGGCTGGCCGAAGGCCTGGCGCTCGGTGATGTATTTCCAGGTTTCCTCCAGCGCCACGCGCGCGACGGCCAGGCATTGCAGGCCGATGAGCGAGCGCGAGAAATCAAAGCCGTGCATCACCTGCACGAAGCCCTTGTTCTCGTCGCCCAGGCGGTGGCTGACGGGCACGCGCACGTTCTCGAAGAAGATCGAGCCGCGCCCGATGGCGCGCTGGCCGTGGCAGTCGAAGCGGTTGGTGGTGACGCCGGGCGTGTTCATCGGCACCAGCAGGGCCGTGACGCCATGCGCGCCCGCTTCGGGCGTGCCGGTGCGGCCGAAGACCACGGCGATGTCGGCCTGGTCGGCGGCCGAGATGGAGGTCTTCTCGCCGTTGATGACGTAGTCGTCGCCCACGCGCTCGATCTTCAGGCGCAGGTTGGCCGCGTCCGAGCCGCCGCGCGGCTCGGTCAGCGCGATGGCGCAGATGGCCTCGCCGCGGATCAGCTTTTGCAGCCAGGGCTTGACCACGTCCGGCTGGCCGTACTTGGACAGGATCTGCGCGTTCAGCGAGGCCAGCAGGTTCAGGTACGAGAAGCTCAGGTCGGCACGGGCCATTTCCTCGTGGATCACGCCGGCCGCCAGGCAGCCCAGGCCCAGGCCGCCAAACTGCTCGGGCAGCTCGGGCACGATGAAGCCCAGCTCGCCCATCTCGCGCAGCAGCGCACGGTCGAGCACGCGGGTACGGTCGCGCTCCTGGAAGCCAGGCGCGACCTTCTCCTGGGCAAAGCGGCGCACCGATTCGGCCAGCGCCTGCAGGTCTTCGTTGATATAGGGGGTCGGGTTCATCAGGGTCTCCAGAAATGGCGCCACCTCGCGGGTGTGGTGGCTCGGCGGGGGCGCCGTCGATGGCAAGGGCGTGGGGGCTCAGTCGGCGACGATCTTGCGGTCCTTGATCAGCGCCGACAGCGAGCCGCCCTCGTCGGTCAGCAGCTTGCGGAACGGGGCCGTCTCCAGCGCGGTGGGCTCGGCGCCCAGGCTGTTGAAGCGCTCCTTGAGCGCGGGCGCAGCCAGGGCCTTGGCAATCTCGCGCGACAGGCGCTCGGTGATCTCGGCGGGCACCTTGTTCGGCGCCCAGACGCCGAACCAGATGTCCAGGCTGGCGTTCTTGATGCCCAGGTCGGCGTAGGTGGGCGCGTCCGGGAAGAACGGCGACTTGCGGTCGCTGGCCACGGCCAGCAACTTGACCTTGCCGGCCTTGATGTGGGGGAAGGCGATGCCGGGGTCGAAAACGAAATCGGCCTGGCTGGCCATCACGTCCTGCAGGGCCGGGGCGGAGCCTCGGTAGGGCACGTGCGTGATGAAGGTCCCGGTACTTTGCTTGAACAGCTCGCCGGCCAGATGGGGCGGCGTGCCGGGCCCCGAGGACGCGTAGTTGAGCTTGCCCGGCTGGGATTTCGCCAGGGCGATGAGCTGCTTGACGTCCTTGGCCTCCATCGTCGGGCGCGCCACCAGGTACATCTGCATGCGCCCGATGCCCATCACGGGCGCCAGATCGCGCGTGGGCACCAGGGGGGACTTGAACAGCAGCGGGTTGACGGTTTCCACCGAGGTCGGCGCGACGAGGAAGGTGTAGCCATCGGGCACGGCGCGCGACACCTCGCTGGCGCTCAGCGTGCCGCTGACGCCGGGCTTGTTGTCCACGATGAAGGTCTGGCCCATGGACTCGGAGAGCGATTGCGCCAGGGCGCGGGCCATCACGTCGGTGCCGCCGCCGGGTGCGAAGCCCACCACCAGGCGCACGGGCTTGGACGGCCACGCGGCGGACTGGCTGGCGGCCGGCAGCGCGGCCGTGGCGAGAAATGCGGCGGCACCGAGGGTCAGGGTGCGGCGTGCGAGGCAGCGCAGGCTGCGGCGGGGTGCGAGGGTGGTGGTCATGGTGTCTCCTGTGTTGTCATGGCTGGCCGGCTCTCAGGCCGGTGTCCGCCCACCCGGCCGGGCGGTGCGGTGCGCGGCGAAGGCGACCCGTGTTGGCGCGGGGGCCTTCGCCGGTGTGTGGTCGCGGCGCATCACGCACCTCCCTGGGCGGCCAACGCCGCGCGGATGGCCTGCACCGATTCAGGGTTGACCAGCGTGCTGAGGTCGCCCGGGTCGTCGCCCAGCCACGAGGCGCGCACGACGCGGCGCATCAGCTTCATGTTGCGGGTGCGCGGCAGGTCGTCCACCAGCACCACCTGGGCTGGACGGAAGGCGCCGCCGAGGCCGGCCACGACGGCAGCCGACAGGGTCTTGAGCGCGCCCGCCGGGTCGATGCCGGGGCGCGGCACGCAGATGCAGACCACCGCCGTGCCCTTGACCGCATCGGGCACACCGATGGCGGCGGCGTCCTGGACCAGGCCGGTGGCCATCAGCAGAGCCTCGATTTCCGAGGGCCCGGTGCGCTTGCCGGCGATCTTGAGCGTGTCGTCGGAGCGGCCATGCACGTACCACATGCCGTCGGCGTCGCGGCTGGCGAAGTCGCCATGCACCCACAGCCCGGGCAGGCGTGACCAGTAGCTCTCCAGGTAGCGCTCGCGGTCGTGCCACAACCCGCGCGTCAGGCCGATGCTGGGGCTGCGCATCACCAGTTCGCCCGTCACGCCGGGGCCGACGCTGGCGCCTTCGGCATCGACCACGTCGGCGCCGGTGCCCGGCACCGGGCCGGCGAAGGCGCAGGGCTTGAGCGGGTGGATCACCGTGCCGGTGAGGATGCCGCCCACCTCGGTGCCGCCGGAATAGTTGAGCAGCGGGACATTGTTCTTGCCCACGCGCTCGAAGGTCCACTGCCAGGCCTCGGGCGTCCAGGGTTCGCCAGTGGAAACGATGACGCGCAGCGACGAAAGGTCCAGGGCATCGAGCGCCGCGCCATCGAGCGACATCGACAGCCGTGCCACCGTGGGCGCCAGGCCCAGGTAGCTGACGCGGTGGCGCTCGATGAGGCGCCACAGCCGGTCGGGCTGCGGGTAGTTGGGCGCGCCTTCGGCCAGCACCACGGTCGAGCCCACCAGCAGGCCGCCGAACACCAGAATCGGGCCCACGAGCCAGCCCATGTCCGACATCCACAAAAAGCGGTCCTCGGGCTTGAGGTCCATGCAGATCGACAGGTCCAGCGCGGTCTTGACCGGGAAGCCGCAATGCGAGTGCACGACGCCCTTGGGCTTGCCCGTGGTGCCCGAGGTGAACATCAGCAGGAAGGGGGCATCGGCCGGCATGGCCTCGGTGGGCACGGCGGCGCAGTCGGCGGGGGCGCCGGCCACCAGCTCGTGCCACCAGTGATCACGCCCGGCCTGCCAGCCGTGTTCGGTGGCCAGGTGGCCCAGCACGACCACATGGTGCACGCCCGGGCACTGCCGCAGCGCCTCGTCGGCGACCGCCTTGGCGCCCACCGGCTTGCCGCGCCGCAGCGAACCGTCTACCGTGACCAGGGCCTTGGCGTGGCCGTCGTTCAGGCGCTGGGCGATGGCGTCGGCGCCAAAGCCCGAGAACATGGGCAGCACGATGCCGCCGATCTTGGCCACGGCCAACATGGCCGCTGCGGCCTGCGGCAGGTTTGGCAGGTACATGCCCACCACGTCACCCCGGCCCAGACCCAGCTGGCGCAGGCCCCAGGCCAGGCGGCAGGTTTCGCGGTCGAGGTCGGCGAAAGTCCAGGTGGTCACCGTGCCGTCTTCGCCCTCCCAGACCAGGGCCTCTTGTGTGTAGCGCGGCGTGCCACGGCGCCGGTCGATGCAGTTGAGCACCACGTTGGTGGTGCCGCCCACGCACCAGCGGGCAAAGGGCAGCCCCTCGCCCAGGTCCAGCACCTGTTCGCAGGGCTGTTCAAACCGATAGTCGAGGAAGCGGATCAGCGCGTCATGGAACCAAGCCGGGTCGGCGCTGGCGCGCTCGTTGAGCGCTTCGAAACTGTCGACCCCGAGCGCCCGCATGAAGCGCGTGAGGTTGGCGTTGTCCACCGTGCGGCGGTCGGGCCGCCACACAGCGCCGGACGAAGGGAGGGCATCGGTTGCCATGGCACGCTTTCCGGTCGGGCTTACTTGGCGTACTTGCGGAACTCGGGCTTGCGCTTGTCCTTGAGCGCGTTGACGCCCTCGCGCGATTCCTCGGTGTCGTAGTACAGCTTGAGCGCGTACATGCCCAGGCCCGCGATGCCGGCCTGGTGGGCGGTGTCGGCGTTGAAGCTGCGCTTGGCGATCGCCAGCGCGGTGGGGCTGCGCTCGCACAGTTCCTCGCCGATCTTCTGCACTTCGGCGTCGAGCTGGTCGTGCGGGAAGCAGAAGTTGGCCAGGCCCATGGTCACGGCCTCGGCACCGCTGTAACGGCGGTTGAGGTACCAGATCTCGCGCGCCTTCTTCTCGCCGACCACGCGGGCCAGGAAGGCCGTGCCGTAGCCAGGGTCCACCGAGCCCATCTTGGGGCCGACCTGGCCGAACTGCGCCTTGTCGGAGCAGATGGTCAGGTCACAGATGGTGGCCAGCACGTTGCCGCCGCCAATGGCGAAGCCCTGCACGCGGGCGATCACGGGCTTGGGCACGTCGCGGATGGCGGTGTGCAGCTCTTCCATCGGCAGGCCGATGGTGCCGCGCCCGTCGTAGTTGCCATTGTGGGCGGACTGGTCGCCGCCGGTGCAGAAGGCACGGTCGCCGGCGCCGGCCAGCACGATGGCGCCCACGCTCTTGTCGTAGCCGGCCTTGTTCAGCGCGCGGATGATTTCGTCGCAGGTCTGGCCCCGGAAGGCGTTCATCTTGTCGGCACGGTTGATGGTGATCCAGGCCACGCCGTTGCGCACTTCGTACAGGATGTCTTCGAAATTCATGGTGTTCTCCACGGAAGGGGGTATGGGTGTTGGCGGGTCAGCCGTGCATGGTCAGGCCGCCGGAGACGCTGAGCACCTGGCCGGTGACAAAGCTGGCGTCGTCGCTGCCCATGAAGGCGATGGCCGAGGCCAGGTCCTCGCCCTGGCCCAGGCGGCCCAGGGGAATGGCGCTCTTGAAGGCCTCGATCAGCTTGGCCGGGTCGCGCGCTCCTTCGGCCACGCCCGCCAGCAGGGCGGTGTCGGTCGGGCCGGGGCAGACCACGTTCACGGTGATGCCGTGGCGCGCATGCTCACGCGCCAGCGTCTTGGACAGCGCCACCAGGCCGCCCTTGCAGGCGGAGTACACGGCCTCGCCCGAGGAGCCGCCGCGCGCCGCGTCGGAGGCGACGTTCACGATGCGGCCGTATTGGCGCTCGGCCATGCCCGGCAGCACGGCATGCAGCATGTGCAGCGCGCCTGTGAGGTTGATGGCGATGAGCTTCTCCCACTCGGCGGGCACCGTCTTCACGAAGGGTTTGAAGATGTCCCAGCCGGCGTTGTTGACCAGCACGTCCACGGGGCCCAGCTGCGCCTGCGCGGCTGCCACGGCCGCGTCCACCTGGGCGCGGTCGGTGATGTCGCACTGGAAGGCCGCGGCGCGGCCACCTGCCGCACGGATGCCGGCCGCCACCGTTTCGGCGGCGTCCAGGTTTCTATCGAAGACGGCGACCTTGCCGCCCTCGGCGGCCACGCGGCGCGCCGTCGCGCCACCGATGCCGCCACCACCACCCGTCACCACGACGGTTTTGCTCTCGAATCTCTGCATGTTGCTCTCCATGGGTTGCCAAGCTTGCTATCGTCTGGGTCATGCGGCTTGCATCGCCAACACATTTAAGTAAAGATATTGTCATATCTTTTTCTTGCGCATGCAAGCCACCATTTGCAATCAACATCCAAAACTATGGTTTTCCCTATGGAAAAAGAACTCAGCACCCGCATGGACCTGGCGAACAGGGTCTTCTTTCGACTCTATCAATGCGCAAATATGTTGCATAAAACCGGAACGCGGGCCGTCGAATCCGAAGGCCTCACGACACAGCAATGGGCAGTGCTCGGTGCCCTGTCCAGGCCCCAGGCCGCCGAAGGAATGAGTGTTGGCGACCTGGCCCGCTACCTGATGGTGAGCCGACAGAATCTCTCGGGGCTCATCAGCCGCATGGAGCGCGATGGACATATCGCCTCCGCACCCGATCCGCGCGATCGGAGGTCACGCCTGGTCACGATGACCGAATCGGGCCGCAAGGTCTGGCTGGTGGAAGCACAGCCCAAGATCCATGGCTATTACGAGGAAGCGCTCGATGGCTTCTCGGTGAACGACATTACGCACACCCTGCACTATCTGCTCAAGCTGCTCGACAACATGCAGCGCGTCGATCTGGCACAGGGCGGGGGCAAGGAGGCGGATTGATGCGCAGGCGCCGGCGTGGCAAGGCCACCTTGCGCGCCAGCCACGGGTGGTGCAGCCCTTGCGCCACCCACCGCAGGAATGCGACCCGCCGATGACCGTCTGCGGCGACGCAAAAACAAAAAGGCCCACCGAAGTGGGCCTTTTTGACAAGCTAGACGCTTGATTTGATTGGTTGCGCGAGAAGGATTTGAACCTCCGACCTTTGGGTTATGAGCCCAACGAGCTACCAGACTGCTCCATCGCGCGGCAAGACGTAAATTATAGCAGCTTTTTAGGCTTCTGCGGAAGAACCTGCAGATTCCGTGGATTCTGCTGCGCGCTCCACGAGTTCCACAAAGGCCATGGGGGCGTTGTCACCCACGCGGAAGCCCATCTTCAGGATGCGGGTGTAACCACCGGGGCGAACCTTGAAGCGGGGGCCCAGATCATTGAACAGCTTGGTGACGCTGTCGCGGTCGCGCAGGCGGTCGAATGCCAGGCGGCGGTTGGCGACGGTGTCGACCTTGGCCAGGGTGATCATGGGTTCGATCACGCGGCGCAGTTCCTTGGCCTTGGGCAGGGTGGTCTTGATGGCCTCGTGCTCGATGAGCGAGTTCATCATGTTCTGCAGCATCGCGAGGCGGTGCGAGCTGGTGCGGTTGAGTTTGCGGAGGCCGTGTCCGTGGCGCATGGTGCTTTCCTTTGAATAATTAAATCAGGCAGCCGTATCAGGTACTGCCCGAGGCACTTCCCGGGAGGGAACCGAAAATTATAACTTAACGCTTGTCCAAACCGGCCGGCGGCCAGTTTTCAAGCTTCATACCCAGCGTGAGACCGCGCGAAGCAAGCACTTCCTTGATCTCATTGAGCGACTTGCGACCCAGGTTGGGGGTCTTGAGCAATTCGTTCTCGGTGCGCTGGATGAGGTCACCGATGTAATAGATGTTCTCTGCCTTGAGGCAGTTGGCGGAGCGGACGGTCAGTTCCAGCTCGTCCACGGGGCGCAGCAGGATCGGATCGAACGTGGCGTTGGTGCCGCGGCCGCCCGACGAAGGCTCGAACGTGGGGATCTCGCCGCCGTCCAGCTGTGCGAACACCGCCAGTTGCTCGACCAGGATCTTGGCGGATGCGCGAACGGCATCTTCGGCCGTGATGGCACCGTTGGTCTCGATCTCGACGACCAGCTTGTCCAGGTCGGTGCGCTGCTCGACGCGAGCACTCTCGACGGTGTAGCTCACGCGCTTGACGGGCGAGAACGAAGCGTCGAGGACGATGCGACCGATAGACTTGGTGGTTTCGTCCGAGAAGCGGCGCTGATTGCCCGGCACATAGCCGCGGCCCTTTTCCACCTTGATCTGCATGTCCAGCTTGCCGCCTTGCGACAGGTGGGCGATGACATGGTCGGGGTTCACGATTTCGACGTCATGGGGCGTCTGGATGTCGCGTGCGGTCACAACGCCATCGCCGTCCTTGCGCAGGCTCAGCGTGACTTCGTCGCGGTTGTGGAGCTTGAACACCACGCCCTTGAGGTTCAACAGGATGTTGACGACGTCTTCCTGGACACCATCGATGGAGGAGTACTCGTGCAGCACCCCTGCGATCGTCACTTCCGTCGCTGCGTAACCCACCATGGACGAGAGCAGGACGCGCCGAATGGCGTTGCCCAACGTGTGGCCATACCCACGCTCGAACGGCTCCAGTGCGACCTTGGCACGGTTGTGGCCAAGCTGCTCGACATTGATAGCCTTGGGTTTCAGCAGATTTGTTTGCATGCAGACTTCCTCTCAATACCCCCAGCTCGTTACACCGGTAAGGCTGGTGAAGCGCCTGCACCGCGATGCCTCGCGGTGCAGGTACGATTTTCGGCAGTTCAGGCCGGTGCTTAGCGCGAGTACAACTCGACGATCAGCGATTCATTGATGTCGGCACCGAATTCGTCGCGATCGGGGACCTTCTTGAACACGCCTTCGGCCTTGGCGGCATCGACTTCGACCCACGCGGGCATGCCGACTTGCTGTGCCAGTTGCAGGGCTTCGGCGATGCGGCCTTGCTTCTTGGATTTCTCGCGCACGGCCACCACGTCCCCGGCCTTGACCAGGTACGACGGGATGTTGACCGATTGACCATTCACGGTGATCGCCTTGTGCGACACCAGCTGACGCGCCTCGGCGCGGGTGGAACCGAAACCCATGCGGTACACCACGTTGTCCAGGCGGCATTCCAGCAGCGACAGCAGGTTGGCGCCGGTGTTGCCCTTCTTGCCGTCAGCGGTCTCGAAGTAGCGGCGGAACTGCTTCTCCAGAATGCCGTACATGCGCTTGACCTTCTGCTTTTCACGCAGTTGCAGGCCGTAGTCAGACGTGCGCTGACCCGAAGTGCGGCCATGCTGACCGGGCTTGGAGTCGAACTTCGACTTGTCGGCGATGGAGCGGCGTGCGCTCTTGAGGAACAGGTCGGTGCCTTCGCGGCGGGAGAGTTTGGCCTTGGGGCCGAGGTAACGTGCCACTTGAATATCCTTCTATGTCAACTTCCGCAAACCATTGCGGGAGCCGTCTGCGGCGTGGTAACGGGCGCAGACGGCGGTGGGCTTGGGTGAATTAGATGCGACGGCGCTTTTGCGGACGGCAGCCGTTGTGGGGAACCGGGGTCACATCGGAGATCGAGGTGATGCGGATACCCAGGGCGCCCAGGGCGCGGACAGACGACTCGCGGCCAGGGCCAGGACCCTTGATCTCGACGTCGAGGTTCTTGATGCCTTGTTCAATGGCGGCACGGCCGGCCATTTCGGAAGCCACCTGGGCAGCGAACGGCGTGGACTTGCGCGAGCCCTTGAAACCCTGACCACCCGACGATGCCCACGACAGGGCATTGCCCTGGCGGTCGGTGATCGTAATGATGGTGTTGTTGAACGATGCGTGCACGTGGGCAACGCCGTCCGACACGTTCTTGCGAACCTTCTTGCGAACGCGCTGTGCTGCGTTATTGGCAGGAGACTTGGCCATATTGATCTTTCAATCTCTTTATTTCTTCAGTGCAGCAGCGCCCTTGCGCGGACCCTTGCGGGTGCGGGCATTGGTGCGGGTGCGCTGACCACGCATGGGCAGACCGCGGCGATGGCGGAAACCCCGGTAGCAGCCGATGTCCATCAGTCGCTTGATGTTCATCGTGGTTTCGCGACGCAGGTCACCTTCGATGGTGAATTGCGCGATCTGGTCGCGAATCTTTTCGAGATCGCCATCCGTCAGATCCTTGATCTTCTTGGAATAAGCGATGTCGCATGCTTCGCAGATCTTGCGTGCGCGGGTGCGACCAATGCCGTAGATGGCGGTCAGGCCAATCTCAGCATGCTGATGCGGCGGAATATTGATACCAGCGATACGTGCCATGTGCGTCCTCTAATGCTTTCCTAATCAACCCTGACGCTGCTTGTGACGCAGGTCCGTGCAGATCACGCGCACCACACCCTTGCGGCGGATGATCTTGCAGTTGCGGCAGATTTTCTTGACCGAAGCCGAAACTCTCATTTCATTCTCCTAAAACCAGATCTGGTGCCTTGGCAATCAGCCTGAAACACCTTGTTGTGCCGGCGAACCTACGCCAAGCGTTCAATCAAACCAGCACCAGTGATAGCTCCCGGTGCCCCGATACCTTGCCTGCCAGTCGTCGGGACGAGGCGCGTCAGGCGCCACCACCCGACTTGAAATTGGCTTTCTTCAGCAGGGATTCATACTGCTGCGACATCATGTAGTTCTGGACTTGTGCCATGAAATCCATGGTCACCACCACGATGATCAACAGCGATGTACCGCCAAAATAGAACGGCACGTTGTACTTGATGATCAGGAATTCCGGCAGCAGGCAGACAAACGTGATGTAGAACGCCCCTACCAGAGTCAATCGCAGCAAGATTTTATCAATGTATCGAGCCGTCTGATCTCCCGGTCGGATGCCCGGAATGAACGCGCCACTCTTCTTCAGATTGTCTGCAGTTTCCCGGCTGTTGAACACCAGGGCCGTGTAGAAGAAGCAGAAGAAGATGATCGCAGCCGCATAGAACATGACATAGACAGGCTGTCCAGGGGTCAGGGCGCCCGAAATATCCTTGAGCCAGCGCATGGAGTCACCCGTGCTGAACCAGTTCACCACCGTAGCGGGCAGCAGAATGATGGAGGACGCGAAAATCGGAGGGATCACGCCAGCCATGTTCAGCTTGAGTGGCAAATGGGACGACTGGCCACCATAGACCTTGTTACCCACTTGCCTGCGCGCATAGTTCACCAAAATTTTGCGCTGTCCACGTTCGATGAACACTACGAAATAGGTGACCAGGCACACCACCAACACGATGAAGATGGCTGCGACGATGCTCATCGCACCCGTGCGCACCAGTTCCAAGAGGCCACCAATCGAGCCCGGCAGGCCCGCAGCGATACCTGCGAAGATCAGGATGGAGATGCCATTACCCAGGCCGCGCTCGGTGATCTGCTCACCCAGCCACATCAAGAACATGGTGCCTGCCGTCAGGCTCACCACGGCCGTCATGCGAAAGCCGAAACCCGGTGCGAGCACAAGACCTGCGGAGCTTTCCAGCGCCACAGCGATTCCCAGTGACTGGAAGATCGCCAGGCCCAGCGTGCCATAGCGGGTGTACTGCGTCATCTTGCGGCGACCAGCCTCGCCTTCCTTCTTCATCTGCTCGAAGGTCGGCACCGCATAGGTCATGAGCTGCATGATGATCGATGCCGAGATGTACGGCATGATCCCCAATGCGAACACGGTGAACCGCGAAAGCGCACCACCCGAAAACATATTGAACAGGTTCAATATGCCTTGCTGACCGCTGAACAGCTGCTGAAGCTGCGCCGGATCGATGCCAGGAACGGGGATATGCGCCCCGATACGGTACACGACCAGCGCCAGCAACAGAAAGACCAGCCGACGACGCAGATCACCGTACTTGCCGGTTTTTGCAATTTGGGCTGCGCTAGTTGCCACTGGAGCTATCCTTCAAGACAGATTCAGGCGAGCGAGCCGCCAGCAGCCTCAATGGCCGCCTTGGCACCAGCCGTGGCACCAATACCGCTGAGCTTCACGGCAGCGCCGATAGCCCCGGTATTGATGACCTTGACGACCTTGGCATTCTGGCCCACGAGACCAGCCTGCTTGAGCGCCAGCATGTCCACTTCGGCCAGACCCAGTTGGGCCAGAGCCGACAGCGTCACTTCCGCATTGAATTTCAGCGTCTGGGACTTGAAGCCACGCTTAGGCAGGCGTCGCTGCAGCGGCATCTGACCGCCTTCGAAACCGACCTTGTGGTAGCCACCAGCACGCGACTTCTGGCCTTTGTGGCCGCGACCCGCTGTCTTGCCCAGACCGGAGCCGATGCCCCGACCCACGCGACGCTTGGCATGCTTGGCGCCAGCCGCGGGCTTGATGCTATTGAGTTCCATCATCTACCTCTCAGAGGACCTTGACCAGATAACTGATCTTGTTGATCATGCCGCGCACGGCAGGGGTGTCCTGCAGTTCGCTGACACTGTTCAGCTTGCGCAGACCCAGGCCGCGCACGGTGGCACGGTGGGACTCCTTGGTCCCGATCGGGCTGCGTACCAGCTGGACCTTCACGGTTTGTTGCGTAGACATTGTCAAGACTCCTATCAGGCGAAGAGGTCTTCGACCGTCTTGCCGCGCTTGGATGCCACTTCCGCCGGGGTGGTGGAATTGGTCAGTGCGTCAAAGGTGGCGCGAACCATGTTGTAGGGATTCGAGGAACCGTGGCTCTTGGCCACGATATCGGTCATACCCATCACTTCGAACACGGCACGCATCGGGCCGCCCGCGATGATGCCGGTACCCTTGGGGGCCGGAGCCATCATCACGTAGGCCGCGCCATGGTGGCCCGTCACGGTGTGGTGGATCGTGCCGTTCTTGAGCGACACCTTCACCATGTTGCGACGCGCTTCTTCCATGGCCTTCTGCACGGCAGCAGGCACTTCCTTGGACTTGCCCTTGCCCATGCCGACGCGGCCATCGCCATCACCAACAACGGTCAAAGCGGCGAAACCGAGGATACGACCGCCCTTCACGACCTTGGTGACGCGGTTCACCGCGATCATCTTCTCGCGCATGCCGTCGTCGCGACCTTCGTCTTGCACTCGGGGTTGAAATTTAGCCATTTTTTATTCCGTTCCGCTTAGAACTGCAGACCCGCTTCGCGGGCGGCGTCGGCCAGAGCCTTGACGCGGCCGTGATAGGCGAAACCTGCGCGATCAAATGCAACCTTCTCCACGCCAGCGGCCTTGGCCTTCTCGGCGATACGCTTGCCGATGGCTTGGGCTGCAGCAGCATTGCCACCCTTGCCGGAACCACCAAGTGCTGCGCGCACATCGGCTTCGGCGGTGGATGCGCTGGCCAGCACCTTGCTGCCGTCGCCAGAGATCACGGTTGCGTAGATATGGAGGTTCGTGCGATTGACCGTCAGACGCGCGATGCCTTGCTGTGCAATGCGGATGCGAGTCTGGCGGGCCCGACGAAGACGCTGCTCTTTCTTGGTCAACATATTGCAGCTCCTTATTTCTTCTTGGTCTCTTTGATCGTGATCTTTTCGTCCGCATAGCGGATACCCTTGCCCTTGTAAGGCTCGGGCGGACGAATGGCACGAATCTCGGCGGCGATCTGACCGACGCGCTGACGGTCGGCACCCTTGATCACGATTTCCGTCGGCGTGGGGGTGGCCACCGTGATACCAGCAGGCATCTCGAAATTGACGGGGTGCGAATAGCCGACAGCCAGGTTCAGCTTGGCACCCGAGGCGGCGGCCTTGTAGCCCACGCCCACCAGGCTCAGCTTCTTCTCGAAACCCTTGCTGACACCAACCACCATGTTGTTGACCAGCTGACGGATCGTGCCGCTCATGGCATTGGCTTCGCGGGAGTCGTTCACAGGAACAAAGCTCAGCTTGCCTTCGGCGCTGGAAACCTTGACCAGCACGTTCTGCGCCAGCGACAGCGCACCACCAGAACCCTTAACGGAGATCTGGTCATCTTTAACGGACACATCCACGCCAGCGGGGATGGTCACGGGCATTTTTCCTACTCGGGACATTTCAGTGTTCTCCTCAATGCCGCGGGTTAGGCCACGTAGCACAGCACTTCGCCACCGACACCGGTAGCACGCGCCTTGCGATCGGTCATGACGCCCTTGGGGGTGGTGACAATAGCCACACCCAGACCGTTCATGACTTGTGGAATGGAGTCGCGGCCTTTGTACACGCGCAGGCCGGGGCGGCTGACGCGCTCGATACGCTCGATGACGGGACGTCCGGCGTAGTACTTCAGGGCGATTTCGATTTCGGACTTGCCGCCTTCGGTCTTGACCTGGAAACCGTCGATATACCCTTCGTCCTTCAGCACCTGGGCGATGGCCATCTTCACCTTAGAAGAAGGCACCGACACCGTGGCCTTGGAAACCATTTGGGCATTGCGGATGCGGGTCAGCAAGTCAGCGATGGGATCACTCATGCTCATGTTGTATCTCTCCTGCCTGCTTACCAGCTGGCCTTGGTGACACCGGGGATGTCGCCTGCGAAGACCAGTTCACGGATCTTGGCGCGGGCCAGACCGAATTGGCGGAAGGTGCCGCGGGGGCGACCCGTGATCGCGCAACGGTTGCGTTGACGCGTCGGGTTGGCATTGCGCGGGAGCTTCTGCAAGCCCAGACGGGCTGCTTCACGCTCTTCTTCGGTGCGCTTGACATCGGTTGCAGCAGCCTTCAGTTCAGCGTATTTCGCTGCATACTTTGCCGCCAGTTTTTCGCGCTTGAGTTCGCGCTGGATCAGAGCTACTTTAGCCATACGCCGCCTCAGTTCTTGAACGGGAAACGGAAACCCGCGAGCAGTGCCTTGCACTCTTCATCGGTCGTTGCCGTCGTGGTGATGCTGATATTGAGACCACGCAGTGCGTCGACCTTGTCGTACTCGATCTCAGGGAAAATGATCTGTTCCTTGACGCCCACGTTGTAGTTGCCACGGCCGTCGAAAGCGCGACCGGAGATACCACGGAAGTCACGCACGCGCGGCAGGGCCACGGTAACGAAACGGTCGAGGAATTCATACATCTGCACGCCACGCAGCGTGACCATGCAGCCGATGGCCTGGCCTTCGCGGATCTTGAAACCGGCGATAGCCTTCTTGGCCTTGGTGACAACGGGCTTCTGACCAGCAATCTTGGTCAGGTCGGCCACGGCGTTGTCCATGACCTTTTTGTCGGCCACGGCCTCGCTCACACCCATGTTGAGCGTGATCTTGGTCAGGCGCGGAACCTGCATGGGCGACGTGTAGCCGAACTGCTTCATCAGTTCGGGGGCGACTTTTTTGCGGTAATGTTGTTGGAGTCGTGCCATTTTTTACCCCTTAGGCCGTCTTGATTTCGGCGCCGTTGGACTTGAACACGCGAACGCGCGTACCGTCCGCCTGCACCTTGATGCCGACGCGGTCAGCCTTGCCAGTGGCGGCGTTGAAAATTGCCACGTTGGACTGGTGGATAGGCATGGCCTTCTCGACGATGCCACCGGTCGTACCCTTCATGGGGTTCGGCTTGACGTGCTTCTTGACGAGGTTGATGCCTTCGACGACCACATGGGAATCGTCCTTGCGCAGCGAAACCGTGCCGCGCTTACCCTTGTCGCGCCCCGTGAGCACGACGATTTCGTCGCCCTTGCGAATCTTGTTCATCGCGCTGTCCTTAAAGAACTTCAGGAGCCAGGGACACGATCTTCATGAACTTCTCGCTACGCAGTTCGCGCGTCACGGGTCCAAAGATGCGGGTGCCGATGGGCTCCAGCTTTGCATTCAGCAACACTGCAGCGTTGCCGTCGAATTTCACGAGAGAGCCATCGCCACGGCGGATGCCCTTGGCGGTACGAACCACCACGGCGCTGTAGATCTCGCCCTTCTTGACGCGACCACGCGGAGCTGCCTCTTTGACGCTCACCTTGATGATGTCGCCCACGCTGGCATAGCGGCGCTTGGAACCACCCAGCACCTTGATGCACAGGACGGACTTCGCGCCGGTATTGTCGGCAACGTCTAACCGAGTTTCTGTCTGGATCATTTCAATATTCCCAACTTGCACCAGAAAACCACCGATGCCCGAGACCTTCTCGCACATCGCCGATCAACCAGTCAGTCTTGGGCCCGTCGTCCACCCCGCAAACCATTTGCGGAGTTTTCCTGGGCAGAATTTCGCTGTTTTCTTAGCGAAGCCTGTGATTCTCGCAAAAGGTCACAGGATCGTCAAGCACTTTCTAGCCCCCCCGGTCAGGAGGGAAGCCGTACATACTGCTTTGCCAGCGCCATGAACGGGGCCAATTGGGGATCGCATCCTGTTTCCTGCTGCAGAACCTCGGCCACGGCATGCGCCATCTGCGCGGCCCGGTGCGCATCCAGAAACAGCATGCGCCAGCGCCGGGCCAGCACATCCTCGACCGTGCGAGCGTACTCATACCGTGCGGCAAAGCGCACCATGGCCTCGGTCAACCCGCCGCCCAGATCGCGCCCCGCGCCCGGCAACTGGCGCACGAAACCGGCCTCGGCGCCATAGGAGTGCCACCCCTGGGCATCGCACATGCGGTGGCGCACAGGCTCTTCCGGCGTGCCCACCAGCGGCAAGCGCGTGGTGACGCCCCCCGGCCTGGCTTCGAGAAAGCCCGATGTGAAACATTTTTGCAACACATCCTCCGCCATGGCCCGGTAAGTCGTCCATTTCCCCCCGGTGACTGTGATGAGGCCGCTGCGGCTGGCCAGCACGGTGTGCTCCCGGCTCAGGCTCTTGGTGTTGTTGCCGTCGTCATCCTGGGGCTTGACCAACGGCCGCAATCCTACCCAGATACTGCGGATGTCACCCGGCGTCGGCGCCCGGCTCAGGTAGCGCGCGGACTCCCGCAGGATGAAGGCCATTTCTTCCGGGAACGGTTCCGGCTCGCGCTCCAGGTCGTGGCGCGGGCTGTCGGTGGTCCCCAGAATCACCTTGCCAAGCCAGGGCACGGCGAACAAGACCCGGCCATCGGCGGTCTTGGGCACCATGAGGGCATGGTCGGAAGCCAGGAACTCCCTGTCCACCACCACATGCACGCCCTGACTGGGCGCCACGATGGGCTTGACGGGCCGCTGGACGGCCTCGCCATCCTGCTGGCGCAGAGCATCCACCCATACGCCGGTGGCGTTGACCACGCAGCGCGCGTGCAGCGTGAAACGGTGTCCCGTTTCAGTGTCTTCGCAGACGACGCCACTGACGCGCCCCTGTTCATGCACCAGTTCGCGTGCCGCACAGTAATTCACCAGCACGGCCCCCCGGCTGGCGGCCGTGCGCGCCAGCGCCAGCGCCAGCCGCGCATCGTCGAACTGGCCATCCCAGTATTTGACGCCGCCCTTGAGCCCCTGTGAGCGCACGGTGGGCAGGCACTCCAACGTGCGCACCGCCCCCAGGAATTCGGTCGACCCCAGGCCGGCGCGCCCGGCCAAGGCATCGTACATCTTGAGCCCGACACCGTAGAAGGGAGACTCCCAGCAACGATAGGACGGCATGACGAACGCCAGCGGCTGCGCCAGGTGCGGGGCGTTGTTCATCAGGGTGGTGCGCTCGTGCAGCGCCTCGCGTACCAGGGCGATGTTGCCCTGCGCCAGATAGCGCACCCCGCCATGCACCAGCTTGGTGGCGCGCGAAGAGGTGCCCTTGGCGAAATCGTGCGACTCCACCAGCGCCACGCTGAAACCGCGCGCCGCAGCGTCCAGCGCCACCCCCAAGCCGGTCGCACCGCCGCCAATGATGACCAGGTCATACAGGCGAGGCCGGCCCAGGCGCTCCATCAGTTCGGAGCGCTGGGTCTGCAGGGGAGTGGGGACTGTAGTCATGGGTTCGGAACGTCCACGCGCGTCGCGCTACATCGGTCGATGGGATGACCCTGCCCCAAGAGCCAGGGTCCGATGCCCGGCACCCAGGACTGGGTGCCGGGCATTCCACCAGGAGAGGCTGTGGTGCTCAACGCACCTTGCCATCCTTCCAGGCCTGCAACAGCTTGTTGTAGGCAATGGTTTCGCCCTTGGGCTTCTCATTGGCCAGCTTGGCCCATGGCGCCTTCTTGTCGCTCAGCCACTTGGCCGGGTCTTCCTTCTTGTTGAGCTTGGGCGCGCAACGCTCCATGCCGGCGCGCTCAAGGCGCGCCATGACCTGGTCCATCTCGTCGGCCAGCGTATCCATGGCGCCCTGGGGCGTCTTCTCGCCCGTGACGGCCTGGGCCACGTTCTTCCACCACAGCTGTGCCAGCTTGGGGTAGTCGGGCACGTTGGTGCCGGTGGGCGACCAAGCCACGCGGGCCGGGCTGCGGTAGAACTCGACCAGGCCGCCGAGCTTGGGCGCCATGTCGGTCATGGCCTTGGACTGGATATCGGACTCGCGGATTGGGGTCAGGCCGACCACGGTCTTCTTCAGCGAGGTCGTCTTGGCGGTCACGAACTGGGCATAGAGCCAGGCAGCGGCCGTCCGGTCAGCATCATGGTTCTTGAAGAAGGTCCACGAACCCACGTCCTGATAACCGTTCTGCATGCCCTGCTTCCAGTATGGGCCATTAGGGCCGGGGGCCATGCGCCACTTCGGTGTGCCGTCCGCATTCACCACGGGCAGTCCGGGCTTGTTCATGTCGGCCGTGAAGGCGGTGTACCAGAAGATCTGCTGGGCGATCTGACCCTGGGCGGGCACGGGGCCAGCTTCACCGAAAGTCATGCCCGTGGCTTCCTTGGGCGCGTACTTCTTCATCCAATCCACGTACTTGGTCAGAGCATAGACCGCGGCCGGCGAATTGGTGGCACCGCCACGGGCCACCGAGGCGCCCACGGGCGTGCACTTGTCGTCGGCCACACGGATGCCCCATTCGTCGATCGGCAGGCCATTGGGCGCACCAATGTCAGCGGTGCCGGCCATCGACAGCCAGGCGTCGGTGAAGCGCCAGCCCAGCGAGGGGTCCTTCTTGCCGTAATCCATGTGGCCATAAATCGCCTTGCCGTCGATCTGCTTCACGTCGTTGGTGAAGAACTCGGCGATGTCCTCGTAAGCACTCCAGTTCAGCGGCACGCCCAGGTCGTAGCCGTACTTGGCCTTGAACTTGTCCTTGATGTCCTTGCGATCGAACAGGTCGGCACGGAACCAGTACAGGTTGGCGAACTGCTGGTCGGGCAGCTGGTACAGCTTGCCATCTGGACCGGTGGTGAACTTGGTGCCAATGAAATCCTTCAGATCCAGGCCCGGGTTGGTGTATTCCTTGCCCGCGCCGCCCATGTAATCGGTCAGGCTCATGATCTTGCCGTAGCGGTAGTGCGTGCCGATCAGGTCGGAGTCGGAGATCCAGCCGTCGTAAATGCTCTTGCCCGACTGCATCGAGGTCTGCAGCTTCTCGACCACGTCACCCTCTTGGATCAGGTCGTGCTTGACCTTGATCCCCGTGATTTCCTCGAACGCCTTGGCCAGGGTCTTGGACTCGTACTCATGGGTGGTGATGGTTTCGGAGACCACCGAGATTTCCTTCACGCCCTTGGCCTGCAGCTTCTTGGCCGCGTCGATGAACCACTTCATCTCCGCCATCTGCTGGTCCTTGCTCAGCGTCGAGGGCTGGAATTCGCTGTCGATCCATTTCTTGGCTTCTGCCTCCCCGGCCCAGGCGGCCTGGCCCAGGGCCAGTGCGGCTGCGGCAAATGCGACTGCCTTCAGTTGAACCTTCATCACTTGTCTCCTCATTGGGCCTCCCCTTTAAAAATGAACCCCGGCCGCGGGGGAGGAACGGGCCGGTTTTCTGAAATCCTCCGAGCCAGCGCTCAGGCCTTGCGCATCACAAAAGCGAGCGCCGCCATCGACAGGAACAGGCTGATCCACACCGAGGGCGCGGCCTCCAGCGAGAACCACTGCGCCATGCGCTCGCCCAGGCCCACCCAGGCCAGGTTGATATAGGCCGCCGTCAGGAGACCGATGAACAGGCGGTCGCCACGCGTCGTGGCGATGGGCAGAAAACCCTTGCGCAGCACCGTCGGCGACTTGATTTCCCACACCGTCATGCCGATCAGCATGAACACGATGCAGACGAAGAAAACGGCCACCGGCGTGGTCCAGGCCATCCACTCGAACATGGCGATATCTCCTTACACCCGGCCCATCGCGAAACCCTTCGCGATGTAGTGCCGCACGAACCAGATGACGATGGCGCCCGGCACGATGGTCAGCACGCCAGCAGCGGCCAGCGTGGCCCAGTCCATGCCCGAGGCCGACACCGTGCGCGTCATCGTCGCGACGATGGGCTTGGCGTTCACGCTGGTGAGCGTGCGCGCCAGCAGCAACTCCACCCACGAGAACATGAAGCAGAAGAACGCCGCCACCCCCACGCCGGCCTTGATGAGGGGCACGAAGATGGTGAGGAAGAAGCGCGGGAAGCTGTAGCCGTCGATGTAGGCCGTCTCGTCGATTTCGCGCGGGATGCCGCTCATGAAGCCTTCCAGGATCCACACCGCCAGCGGCACGTTGAACAGCAGGTGCGCCAGCGCCACGGCGATGTGCGTGTCCATCAGCCCCACGGTGGTGTAGAGCTGGAAGAACGGCAGCAGGAACACTGCGGGCGGCGTCATGCGGTTGGTCAGCAACCAGAAAAACACATGCTTGTCGCCCAGGAACTGGTAGCGGCTGAAGGCATAGGCCGCCGGCAGCGCCACGGTGAGCGAGATCACCGTGTTGATGGCCACGTAGATCAGGCTGTTGATGTAGCCCGAGTACCACGAGGGATCGGTGAAGATGGTCTTGTAGTTGGCCCAGGTGAAGTGCTGGGGCCAGAACGAGAAGCTCGACAGGATCTCCTCGTTGGTCTTGAAGCTCATGTTGACCATCCAGTAGATGGGCAGCACGGCGAAGACCAGGTAGGCGATCAGGAACAGCGTGCGCTTCTGGAAGCGTTTTTCAGTCATGGCCGGCCCCTTGCGCGTCGGCGGTACCCATGCGCTGCATCCAGTTGTAGAGGATGAAGCACAGCAGCAGGATGATGAGGAAGTAGATCAGCGAGAACGCCGCCGCAGGGCCCAGGTCGAACTGGCCCACGGCCTTCTGCGTGAGGTACTGGCTGAGGAAGGTGGTGGCGTTGCCCGGCCCGCCGCCTGTGAGCACGAAGGGCTCGGTGTAGATCATGAAGCTGTCCATGAAGCGCAGCAGCACGGCGATCATCAGCACGCCGCGCATCTTGGGCAGCTGGATGTAGCGGAACACGGCCAGCTTGCTCGCACCGTCGATGCGCGCGGCCTGGTAGTAGGCGTCGGGAATACTGCGCAGCCCGGCGAAGCACAGCAGCGCCACCAGCGGCGTCCAGTGCCACACGTCCATCACCAGCACGGTGATCCAGGCGTGCGTGGCGTTGCCGGTGTAGCTGTAGTCGATGCCGGCGGCATTGAGCGCCGCGCCCAGCAGGCCGATGTCCGAGCGGCCGTAGATCTGCCAGATGGTGCCCACCACGTTCCAGGGGATCAGCAGCGACAGCGCCACCACCACCAGCACGGCGGACGACTTCCAGCCCTGCGCCGGCATGGACAGCGCCAGCAGGATGCCCAGCGGAATTTCCACCAGCAGCACGGCCAGCGAGAAGGTGAGCTGGCGCCAGAGCGCGGCATGCAGCTCCTCGTCGCGCATCACGGCGGCGAACCACTCGGTGCCCACGAACACGCGGCGCTCGGGCGAGATGATGTCCTGCACCGAGTAGTTGACCACCGTCATCAGCGGCACGATGGCCGAGAACGCCACGCACAGCAGCACCGGCAGGATCAGGAACCAGGCCTTCTGGTTCACGGGTTTGGTCGTTGCACTCATGGCAGCAACTCCTCGTTCTGGTAGAAGCAGGTGTGCTCGCCCAGCGCCTGCAGCCACACCGCGTCGCCCGGCGACGGCAGCCGCTGCTCGGGGCTGAACCGGGCGCGCAGCACGTGCTCGCCCACCTGCGCGGTCAGCATGAAGTAGGTGCCGATGTCCTGCACGCGCTGCACGGTGCATGGCAGCGCGCCGGGCTGCCCGGGCTGTGCCAGCGCCAGGTACTCGGGGCGCACGCCCACCTGCAGAGCCCCCTCGGGCAGGCCGCGTGGCACGGGAAGCTCCAGCGCCTGGCCGGCCACCCGCAGGCACCCACCCTCCACCTGCGCGGGCAGGAAGTTCATGCCCGGCGAGCCGATGAAATGGCCCACGAACACATGCTGCGGCCGCTCGAACAGCGCGTCGGCCGAGCCCACCTGCACGGCGCGGCCGCGCGTCATCACTACCACCTGGTCGGCGAAGGTGAGGGCCTCCACCTGGTCGTGCGTGACGTAGATCAGCGTGAGCTTCAGCTCGTGGTGGATTTGCTTGAGCTTGCGCCGCAGCTGCCACTTGAGGTGCGGATCGATCACCGTGAGCGGCTCGTCGAACAGCACGGCAGCCACGTCCGAGCGCACCAGGCCCCGGCCCAGCGAAATCTTCTGCTTGGCATCGGCCGACAGGCCCGCCGCGCGCTGGTCGAGCTGCCCGCTCATCTCCAGCATCTCGGCGATCACCCCGACGCGCTGGCGGATCTGGTCCTGCGGCACCTTGCGGTTGCGCAAGGGGAAAGCCAGGTTCTCGGCCACCGTCATGGTGTCGTAGATCACCGGAAACTGGAACACCTGGGCGATGTTGCGGTCCTGCGGCGTGGCGCGCGTGACGTCGCGGCCATCGAACAGCACCTTGCCATGCGAAGGCACGAGCAAGCCCGACATGATGTTGAGCATCGTCGTCTTGCCGCAGCCCGAAGGACCCAGCAGCGCATAGGCGCCACCGTCCTCGAACTCCATGGTCAAAGGCAGCAGCGCATAGTCGCTGTCCTGCCGAGGGTTGGGCTTGTAGGAATGCGCCAGATCCAGCGTGATGTGCGCCATGGTCAGCCCCCTTGGCGCTGAGGCGCCAGCAACAGGCCGCCATTGCCGCCAAACACATAGATCTGCGCCGGGCTGAAATACAGCGTGACCGCGGCACCCAGCTCGAAGTAATGCACCCCGGTGACCTGCGCCACCACCTCGCCCAGCGGCGTGGCGGCATGCACGAAGGTGTCGGAACCGGAAATCTCGGCCAGCTCCACCTCGCCCCGCACCGCCACATCACCCGGCCGCGCCTCGACCCGCAGGGCGCTGGCGCGCAGGCCCACCGTCACATCGGGCACGCCCGGCACAGTCAAAGGCCGGCGCGGCGCCAGCTCCAGGCCGCCCTGCAGGCGCAAGCCCTGCGCCATGGCCACGGCCGGCACCAGGTTGATGGGGGGATCGCTGAAGGCCCGCGCCACGCGCAGCGAGCACGGCTCGTGGAACACCTCGGCCGTGGGGCCGTACTGCAGCAGCCGCCCCTCGTCGAGCACGGCGGTGTAACCGCCCAGCAGCAGCGCCTCGCCCGGCTCGGTGGTGGCGTAGACCACGGTGGACTGGCCTGTGGCGAACAGCTGCGAAAGCTCCTCGCGCAGTTCCTCGCGCAGCTTGTAGTCCAGGTTCACCAGCGGCTCGTCGAGCAGCATCAGCGGCGCGCCCTTGGCCAGCGCCCGCGCCAGCGCCACGCGCTGCTGCTGCCCACCCGACAGCTCGGCCGGCAGGCGATCGAGGAACATGTCGATATGCAGACGCTCGGCGAGTTCGCGCACGCGCGCGCCGATGTTCTTCTCGCCGCGCAGCTTCAGCGGCGAGGCGATGTTGTCCGCCACTGTGAGCGACGGGTAATTGATGAACTGCTGGTAGACCATGGCCACGTTGCGCTCACGCACCGGCATGCCGGTCACGTCCCGGCCATCGACCCGCACCGCGCCGGCCGTGGGCTCGTCCAGCCCGGCCATGATGCGCATCAGGCTGGTCTTGCCCGCCTGCGTGGCACCCAGCAACACGGTCACGGCATTGCTGTGCAAGGCCATGTCCATGCCATGGAGCCAGGTCTGCGCTCCCACCTTCTTGCTGATGCACTCCAGTACCAGCTCCATTGCTCCGCCTTTCTCGCGGACTCCGGGAGCCCGCACCTTCATTGCGCGCCGCAAAGGCGAGCGCCATAACGATTTTCGTATTTTTTCATTTTTGTTCTTTTTTGTTCGTAATGAATCAAGGTTTACCCTTATTTTGTTCCTTTTTTTTCGTTTTACATTTCGCCTTACAGTGACAGCCACCACCAGCCCGCCGGAATCCGCGTGAACACCAATCCCCGACAAATCCTGATCCTCGAAGCCGTGCGTGCCCGCCAATCGGCCACCGTGGAAGAGCTGGCCGAAACCCTGGGCGTGACGCTGCAGACCGTGCGCCGCGACGTGCAGCGCCTGTCCGAGAAGGGCTTGCTGATGCGCTTCCATGGCGGCGTGCGCGTGCCCAGTTCCACCGTGGAGAACCTGGCCCACACCCAGCGCGAATCCCTGCATTCCGATGGCAAGGCGCGCATCGCCCGGGCCGTGGCGCGGCTGGTGCCGAACCACTGCTCGCTGATCCTCAACATCGGCACCACCACCGAGGCCATCGCCAAGGCGCTGCTGCGCCACCAGGGCCTGCGCGTCATCACCAACAACCTCAACGTGGCCGCCATCCTCAGCGGCAACCCCGACTGCGAGGTCATCGTGACCGGCGGCATGGTGCGCCCGCGCGACCGGGGCATCGTGGGCGAGGCAGCGGTGGACTTCATCCGCCAATTCCGGGTCGACATCGCCATCATCGGCATCTCGGGCATCGAGCCCGACGGCTCGCTGCGCGATTTCGACTACCGCGAGGTGAAGGTGGCCCAGACCATCGTGGAGCACGCGCGCGAGGTCTGGCTCGCCGCCGATCACAGCAAGTTCAACCGCCCGGCCATGGTGCAGCTCGCCACGCTCGACCAGATCGACCGGCTGTTCACCGACGAAGCCCCGCCCGAGCCCTTCCCCACCCTGCTGGCCAACGCCGACGTGCAGCTGGTGGTGGCTACCGACTGATCTCTTTCCCGACTCCCCCATGACCTACCTGCTTGCACTCGACCAGGGCACCTCCAGCTCGCGCAGCATCGTGTTCGACGAGCTGGGCCACATCGTGTCCCTGGCGCAGCTTGAGCTGCCCCAGATCTACCCCCGCCCCGGCTGGGTGGAGCATGACCCGCTGGAGATCTGGCGCACCCAGCTCGCCACCGCGCGCGAGGCGCTGGCCAAGGCCGGCATCGCGGCGAGCAGCGTGCGCGCCGTGGGCATCACCAACCAGCGCGAAACCACCGTGCTGTGGAACCGCAAGACCGGCCTGCCGGTGCACCACGCCATCGTCTGGCAGGACCGGCGCGCCGAGCCCGCCTGCGCGCAATTGCGCGAGCAGGGCCATGCCGACACCATCCAGGCCAAGACCGGGCTGCTGGTCGATGCCTATTTTTCCGGCACCAAGCTGCAGTGGATGCTGGACCACGTGCCCGGCGCGCGCGACGCCGCCGAGCGCGGCGAGCTGGCCTTCGGCACGGTGGACAGCTGGCTGATGTGGAAGCTCACCCATGGCGCGGTGCATGTGACCGACGTGAGCAACGCGGCACGCACCATGCTGTTCAACGTGCGCACCAATCAATGGGACGACGAACTGCTCACGCTGCTGCGCATCCCCAAGGCGCTGCTGCCCGAGGTGCTGCCGTCGAGCAGCCATTTCGGCGACATCGCCGCCGACCTGCTGGGCCACCCCATCCGCATTGGTGGCGTGGCGGGCGACCAGCAGAGCGCGCTGTTCGGCCAAGCCTGCTTCAGCGCCGGCATGGCCAAGAACACCTACGGCACGGGCTGCTTCATGCTCATGCACACCGGCCAGACCTTCCAGACCTCGCGCAACGGCCTGCTCACGACCAGCGCGGCACAACCTGGGCGACAGCCCGAATTCGCGCTCGAAGGCAGCGTGTTCGTCGGTGGCGCCGTGGTGCAGTGGCTGCGCGACGGGCTGCGCGCCATCTCCAGCAGCAGCGAGGTCGAATCGCTCGCCCTGACCGTGCCCGACTCGGGCGGCGTGATGATGGTGCCCGCCTTCACCGGCCTGGGCGCGCCCTACTGGAAGCCCGACGCGCGCGGCACCATCACGGGCCTCACGCGCGGCACCACGCTGGCGCACATCGCCCGCGCGGCGCTCGAATCCATTGCCTACCAGAGCGCCGCCCTGCTGCTGGCCATGAGCCGCGACGCCGTGGCCGCGGGTGGCCAGCCGGTGAGCGAGCTGCGCGTGGACGGCGGCGCCTGCATCAACGACCTGTTGATGCAGTTCCAGGCAGACCTGCTGGGCATCCCGGTGGTGCGGCCCGCCGTGATCGAGACCACGGCGCTGGGCGCGGCCTACCTGGCCGGGCTGTCGAGCGGTGTGTACGGCAGCACCGAAGAGCTCTCGCGCCTGTGGCGCGCCGAGCGGCGCTTCGTGCCCACCCTGCCCGCCGCCCGGGCCCAGGAGCTGATGGCGCGCTGGGAACACGCTGTGCGCCAAGCCACTTTGGAGTAGCTGCCACGGGACAGCGGCCCGTTGGCGCTACCATCGTGGCCCCTGTAGTTGCCACTCCGCACCGCACCATGAGCCCTACCCCCGCCTCCTCCCCCCAGCTCCCCGTGATCGCCTTCATCGGCGGCGGCAACATGGCCAGCGCCATCATCGGCGGACTGATCCGCCAAGGCCATCCGGCCAGCCAGATCGAGGTGGTGGAGCCCTGGGAAGAAGCCCGCGCGGCGCTGCGCAGGAATTTCGGCATCGAGGCCCTGCCCGCCCCCGGCCCTGCGTTGGCGCGCGCCGGCATCGTGGTCTGGGCCGTCAAGCCGCAGACCTTCAAGGACGCCGCCGCGCAGACGCGCGAGCACACCCAGGGCGCCCTGCACCTGAGCGTGGCCGCCGGCATCCGCTCCGACAGCATCGCCCAGTGGCTGGGCAGCGACTGCATCGTGCGCACCATGCCCAACACGCCCGCTTTGGTGGGCAAGGGCATGAGCGCGCTGTACGCCCGCCCGGGCGTGAGCGCCGAACAGTGCCAGAGCGTGGAGGCCATCATGGCCACCACCGGTGAATTCCTGTGGGTGGAGAGCGAAAAGCAGCTCGACGCCGTGACCGCCCTGTCGGGCTCGGGCCCGGCCTACGTCTTCTACTTCCTGGAGGCCATGACCCGCGCCGGCACGGCCATGGGCCTGGCCCCGGCGCAGGCGCACCAGCTCGCCGTGGGCACGTTCGTTGGCGCCTCCGAACTGGCGCGCCGCTCCGACGAGCCGCCCGAGGTGCTGCGCCAGCGCGTCACCTCCAAGGGCGGCACCACCTACGCGGCCATCCAGTCGCTGGAAAAGGACGGTGTGGGTGCCAGCTTCGAGCGCGCCATGCACGCCGCCGAGCAGCGAGCCCATGAGCTTGGGAACGAGTTCGGCGCTTGAGGCATTTTTTGCCACCGGCGCTTATTCCACAGGCGCGAATAGCTATATTTTTTATAGCAATCAGCGGATCGCGTAACTGGCCACGATCCCCAGGAACACGGTGAACCCGATCCAGTGGTTCTCGCGGAATGCGCGGAAGCACCCCTCGCGGGTGCGTCTGCGGATCAGGTGCCAGTGCCAGGCCACCTGCGCCAGCACGGCGCCAAGCGCTACATAAAACAGAGCACCCAGCGCAAGCGGGGCAAGCGCTACAGCCCAAATCAGCACAAAACCCAGGTAGAACGCCAAAATGGCCGCCACGTCGAAGCGGCCCAGGGTGATGGCCGAAGTCTTCATGCCGATCTTCAGGTCGTCGTCGCGGTCCACCATGGCGTACTCGGTGTCGTAGGCCAGCACCCACAGCAGGTTGCCCAGCACCAGCCACAGCGCCAGCCAAGGCACCTCGCCGCGCACGGCGGTGAAGGCCATGGGAATGCCCATGCTGAACGCCACGCCCAGCACCGCCTGCGGCATGGCAAAGAAACGCTTGGTGAAGGGGTAGAGGATGGTCACCGCCAGCGCCGGCAGCGACCAGGCCACCGTGGGCGCGTTGGTGGTCAGCACCAGGGCAAAGGCCACCAGCGCCAGCGCCGCGCCCACGCCCAGCGCCTCGCGCACCGACACCGCGCCGCTGGTGATGGGGCGCTGCGCCGTGCGCTTGACATGGCGGTCGAAGTCGCGGTCGGCCACGTCGTTGACGCAGCAGCCGGCGCTGCGCATGAGGATGGTGCCCAGCGTGAACACCGCCACCAGGTGCCAGCCCGGAAAGCCCCCGGCCGCGATCCACAGCGCGCTGAGCGTGGGCCACAGCAGCAGCAGCCAGCCGGCGGGGCGGTTCCAGCGGATCAGGTCGAGGTACAGAGCGAAGCGGCTGCGGGGCAAGGTGGTCATGGCAAAGGATCGGAAAGACAGCGCCGCCAGGCGCGCGCCCCGGTTTATACCGCCGATTGGTCTGCGGTCAGGCCGCTGTGTCGTCTGGCAGCAGGGCCTGCGCCCAGCCCGCCGCATGGCCCCGCAAAAACGCCACCACCTCGGCCGGTGCCTGCAGACGCGCGGCCAGCAGCACGGCCATGTGCACATCGCGCAGGCGGCCCACCTCTTCCTGGGCCTGCAGGGCCTGGGCGTGCCAGCGCTGGGCGGCATCCGGCAGCAGGGGCTGCAGGGCTTCGATGGTGTAGCGCAGGCGCTTGGCCAGCAGGCGGGCGCGGTGCAGCCGGGCGGGGTCGCTGGCCTGGCGCTGGGCTTTCTTCCAGCGTTGGTGCAGGCGCTCGGTGCGCCGGCGCGCCCAGCGCCGGGCGGGTTGCGGCGTGGCGGGCGCGGCCCGCGGCAGCGCCGCGATCCACTGCACCAGGCCCAGCAGGGCCTGGCCGGTCATGGGCTCCTGCAGCGCCAGGCGCACCGCCTTGCGCTGCACGGCAACGGCCTGCTGGAAGGCTTGCGCCGTGCGCTCCCAGTCGGCGGCCCGTGCGGGCGAGCCGTCCACATAGGGCGCCTGCACGGCCGGCAGGGTTTGGGTGCAGGCCACGTCCAGGTCGCGCAGCTCGCCCAGCAAGCCCAGCAGGGGCTCCAGGCCAGGCCAGGTGGGCGGCGGCAGCGCCAGGTCGGGCAGACACAGCCGCAGCGCCGAACGCCAGCGGCGCCAGCCGACCCGCGCCTGGTGCACCAGCTCGGGGTGGTCGGCATCCAGCAGTCCATGCAGGTTGGTGCAGAACTGGTCGAAGGTTTCGCCCAGCAGCGCGGCCGCCAGGTCTTGCAGCGCGGGCCGAGGCCCCAGCACGGGCGGGCGCGCACGGCGCGGGGCATCGAGCAGGCCCTGCGCCAGGGCAAAGCCGCGCTGCGCCTTGCTGGCCGACAGCGGCAGCACGGGCACGCGCCGCGCGATCTGCGCCGCCAGGCGGAACAGGGCTTCGGGCGGGCCGGCCAGCAGCTCCAGCTCCAGCTCGGCGATGGGCGCGCTGCTCCCACCCGCATGGATGTGGCCCTGGTCCAGCGCCACCTCGATGACCACGCCGCCGCGCTGGCGCAGCGTCCAGCAGGTGCGCTCGAAGTCGGTGGCAAAGCAGGGTTGCAGGGTCGCGAGCAGGGTGCCATCGGGATCGAGCCGCCGCCAGGGGGGCGCGGCGCGCAGGGCCTTGGGCTGCAATGCGGGGCCGGGCACGGGCGTTTCCCATTCGCCGCGCTGGCTCAGGGCCGACAGCTCGGCATCGGCGGTCTTGAGGGTTTGCAGCCACTGCTCCCCCGCACCAGCGCCCTGCACGCGCCGCAGGCGCAGGGCCGCGCGGCGTGCGCGCAGGTCTTGCGCCGGGGTATCGAAATACTGGTTGTGCAGTTGCTGGCGCACCGGCGCGACGCGCGCCAGGGCAGGCACGGCGGCCAGCTTGCGCAGCAGGGCCGCGCCGCCGCCTGCGGGCAAGGCGAGCTTGAGCTCGATCTCGGCGCCTGGCGCGGGCGCCACGGCCACCGGTGTGCGGCGGGTGCTCATGCGCCGCGCGCCCAGATCACTCTTCCAGCAGCGAGCGCAGCATCCAGGCCGTCTGCTCGTGCACGGTCAGGCGCTGGGTCAGCAGGTCGGCCGTGGGCTCGTCGCTGGCCTTGTCCACCACCGCGAACAGGCCGCGTGCGGTGCGCGCCACGGCCTCGTGGCCTTCTACCAGGATGCGCACCATCTCCAGCGCCTTGGGCGGCTTGGCGGGCGCGTCGGGCACGCTGGCGAGCTTGCCGAACTCGGCGTAGGAGCCCGGCGCCACATGGCCCAGCGAGCGGATGCGCTCGGCGATCGGGTCCACGGCGTTCCACAGCTCGGTGTACTGCGCCATGAACATCGCGTGCAGCGAGTTGAACATCGGGCCGGTCACGTTCCAGTGGAAGTTGTGCGTGGTCAGATACAGCGTGTAGGTGTCGGCCAGCAGGCGGGCAAGGCCCTGGGCGATGGCGGCGCGGTCCTTGTCGCTGATGCCGATGTGGATGCTGGGCGCGGTGGTCTTGGCGGCTTTGGCCATGTTCTTCTCCTCTGGAAAGGTGGTGCAAACAGTGCCTCTGGTGGCACGAGGACACTGTAGCGCATGGCGCGCGGCTTCCCGCCCTTGGCCCGCCGGGCCACGGGGTCAGGACAGGCGCGTGACGCCCGGTAGTTCGCAGGCGTAGATGGCGTTGCGCAGCGCGGCGATGGCCTCGTAGCGCGTGAAGCTGCGGCGCCAGGCCAGCACCACGCGGCGCACGGGCGGCGCGCTGCCGTCACCCTCGCTGATGGGCAGGTAGCGGATGTGCGGCTCGTCCGTCTTGCGCCGGCGCGCCGACGTCGCGAACGCATCGCGCGGCACTGCCAGGCGCGGCACCAGGGTCACGCCCATGCCCGCGGCCACCATGTGCTTGATGGTTTCCAGCGAGGAGCCCTCGAAGGTCTTGCGGATGCCCTCGGCATTGCTCGCGAAACGCGCGAATTCGGGGCAGACTTCGAGCACATGGTCGCGGAAGCAGTGCCCCGCGCCGAGCAGCAGCATGTTCTCGCTCTTGAGTTCTTGCGCCGTGACCGAGGGCTGCGCCGCCAGCGGATGGTGGCTGGGCAGGGCGGCCATGAAGGGCTCGTCGTACAGCGGCGCCATGGCCAGGCCGGTGTCGGGGAAGGGTTCGGCCAGGATGGCGCAGTCGATCTCGCCGGTGCGCAGCATCTCCAGCAGCTTGACGGTGAAGTTCTCCTGCAGCATCAGCGGCATCTGCGGCGTGCGCTTGATGGACTGGCGCACCAGGTCGGGCAGCAGGTAGGGGCCGATGGTGTAGATCACCCCGAGCGTCAGCGCGCCGGCCAGCGGGTCCTTGCCGCGCTTGGCGATTTCCTTGATGGAGGCGGCCTGCTCCAGCACGCTCTGCGCCTGGCGCACGATCTCCTCGCCCAGCGGGGTGACGCTGACCTCGCCGGCGCTGCGCTCGAAGAGCTTGACGTCGAGCTCCTCCTCCAGCTTCTTGACGGCCACCGACAGCGTGGGCTGCGACACGTAGCAGGCATCGGCCGCGCGGCCGAAGTGCTTCTCGCGCGCCACGGCGACGATGTATTTGAGTTCGGTGAGGGTCATGAGGGCTGCAGTGTAAGCACCCCGGCGCCGCGCCGCCACCCTCGGCATGGAATCCCGCCACGGGCGGGGGGCTACGCGCGTCCCGAAATCCGGCTTCCGGGGGCACGGCCAGCCTGCGTCTTCTATGATGCACGGCATCATGCTGCTCCGAACCACCCGATCCCTGCACCTGCGCCTGTGGGTGGTCATCGGCATGGCCTGCCTTCCTGTGTTCCTGATGTCGTTCTTCGACTACAGGGAGCGGCGCCAGGATGCCATCACGGCCCTCGAATCCGAGGTTTCGCGCATGCTGACCGCGGCCCGGCTGACCGAGGACGCGGCCCTGCGCAGCATGCAGCAGACCTTCCGCATCATGGCCCGGGCCGACAACCTGCAGTCGCTCGACCCCCAGGACTGCTCGGGCCTGGCCCAGCGCCTGCTGCAATCGATGGAGGACTTCGCCAACCTCGGCGCCGTCCTGCCCGACGGCACGGTCTTTTGCAGCGCCAGCCCCAACAGCGGGCGGATCTCGGTCGCCGACCGCGTGTGGTTCCAGGATGCGCTGGCCAGCGACGGCATCACCTCCGGCGAATTCCTGCTCGGACGGATCTCGGGCAAGCCGGGCATGGTGTTCGGCTACCCGGTGCGCGACGGCCAGGGCCAGCTCAAGGCCGTGCTGTTCGCCTCGATCCAGCTGGGCTGGTTCGACAAGCTGATCGCCGAATTCAAGCTGCCCGAGGGCTGGAACGCCTTTCTGCTGAGCGACACCGGCACGGTGCTTTCCTACCACCCGGCGGCCGGCCGGCCGTCCCAGGCGGACCAGGAGCCGGCAGGCGCCGCCCCGTTCCTGCGGGCGCTCAAGGAAGGCCGGCGCCTGAGCGAACTCGAAGGCCTGGACGGCAACCGCCGCATGTATGGCATCGGGGCGCCGCGCTTTTCCAAGACGCCGCTGCTGGTGGCCATCGGCGCGCCGCTGGACCGCACGGTGGCGCGCATCGACCAGGGTTTCTGGTGGCGCATCCTGCTGATGGCCGGTATCGCCCTGGTGTCGGCGCTGACCGCGCGCTTCTACATCTACGGCCTGATCGAGTCCTGGACCGGCCAGATCGGCGCGGCGCTCGACAAGGTGGCGGCGGGCCGGCTGCAGACCCGCATCCGGAAGTTCTCGCGCGTGCGCGAACTCCATGCGGTGGAGCTGGGCATCAACCACATGGCCAGCGAACTGCAGAAGCGCGATGCCGACCTGCGCCGCCTGTCCACCGCCGTGGAGCAGAGCCCCGAGGCCATCATCATCACCGACACCGAGGCCCGCATCGAGTACGTGAACGACGCCTTCGTGCGCTCCACCGGCTATGCGCGCGACGAGGTGCTGGGGCAGAACCCGCGCATCCTGAACCGAGGCCTCACCCCGCCCGCCACCTACGCGGCCCTGTGGTCCGCCCTCAAATCCGGGCAGCCGTGGCGCGGCGAGCTGGTCAACACCCGCAAGGACGGCAGCACCTACGTGGAGATGGCGACCATCGCCCCCATCCTCGACGAGGACGGCCAGGTCACGCACTATGTCTCCACCAAGGAGGACATCACGCAGCGCAAGCAGTCGGAGGCGCTGGTCCACCAGCTGGCCTACTACGACGCGCTGACCGGCCTGCCCAACCGCGCCCTGCTGCGCGAGCACCTGCGGCAGGCCGTCGAGGCCAGCGCGCAGGGCACCGCGCAGGGCCTGCTGCTGCTGATCGACATCGACCGCTTCAAGCAGATCAACGACACGCGCGGACACGCCACGGGCGACTGGCTGCTGCGCGAGATGGCGCGGCGCATCCAGGGCTGCACCGGCACGGCCGATACCGTGGCGCGCCTGGGCAGCAACACCTTCGGCATCATCGTGCCGGACATTGGCGGCCCCTCCGACCTGGCCCAGGACATCGCCCGGAACGTGCACCAGTCCCTCGCCGCCCCCTACGATCTCGGGGACGCCAAACGGCTCTACGCCACCACCAGCATGGGCATCGCCCTTTTCTGCGCCGGCATGCCCACGCCCGACAACCTGCTCAAGCAGGCCGAGGTGGCGCTCTACCGCGCCAAGGACGAGGGCGGCAATGCCCTGCTGTTCTTCGACGCTCCCATGCAGGCCGCCGTCGATGCCCGCGCCGCCCTGGAAATGGCGCTGCGCGACGCGATCGAGGTCCAGGCCTTCCGGCTGTTCTACCAGGTGCAGGTGGACCAGCGCGGCGCCGTGGTGGGCGCCGAGGCGCTGATCCGCTGGATCGGCGCCGACGGCAAGGTGGTCTCCCCGGCCGACTTCATTCCGCTGGCCGAGGAAACCGGCCTGATCGTGCCCATGGGCCAGTGGGTGCTCGACACCGCCTGCCGGCAGCTCGCCCGGTGGCAGCGCGAGAGCGCCACGCGCCACCTGACCCTGGCCATCAACGTGAGCGCGCGGCAGTTCCACCAGGCCGATTTCGCGGCCCAGGTGCGCACCGCGCTGGAGCGCCACCGCCTCGACGCGGGCAGGCTGAAGCTGGAGCTGACCGAGAGCGTCATCCTGGGCGACATCGAGACCACCATCCAGCGCATGCACCAGCTGCGCGAGCTGGGCATCCGCTTCGCGCTGGACGATTTCGGCACGGGCTACTCCTCGCTGTCCTACCTCAAGCGCCTGCCGTTCGACCAGCTCAAGATCGACCAGTCGTTCATCCGCGACATGCTCACCGACAACACCAGCAACGCCATCGTGCGCGCCATCCTGGTGATGAGCGACGCGCTGGGGCTGGAGATCGTCGCCGAGGGCGTGGAGACGGCGGCGCACCGCGCCTTCCTCGTCCAGCATGGCTGCCAGTTCTGCCAGGGCTACCTGCTGGGCCGTCCCGTGCCCATCGAGGACTGGGAGGCGGCGCACCTGTCCGCGCCGGCGCCCGCCGACCAGAGCAGCGCTACGCCTTGAGGTAATCCGACCGCCCGCCGAGCCAGCGCGCCACATGGCGCTCGGCCCATTGTGGGTGGCGGTCGAGCATCAGCGGCGCGGTGGCGCGCGCCCATTCGAGCAGATGCGTGTCGGTGGCCAGGTCGGCGAAGCGCAGCAGCGCGTCGCCCGACTGGCGCGCGCCGAGGAATTCGCCCGGCCCGCGGATCTCCAGGTCGCGCCGCGCGATCTCGAAGCCGTCGTTGGTCTCCTGCATGGCGCGCAGGCGCTCCTTCGCCGTCTCGCCCACGCGGCCGCTGTCGTTGGTGGCGTAGAGCAGCACGCAGGCCGAGGCCGCCGCGCCGCGCCCTACGCGGCCGCGCAGCTGGTGCAGCTGCGACAGGCCGAAGCGCTCGGCGTGCTCGATGACCATGAGCGAGGCATTAGGCACGTCCACGCCCACCTCGATCACCGTGGTGCTGACCAGCACGCCCATCTGGCCGGCACTGAACAACGCCATCACCGCCTTCTTCTCGGCGGCGGGCATGCGCGAATGCAGCAGGCCCACCATCACGCCGGGCAGGGCCTCGCTCAGCTCCTGGTGCGTGGCCGTGGCGTTGGAGAGGTCCAGCGCCTCGCTCTCCTCGATCAGCGGGCACACCCAGTACACCTGGCGCCCGGCCGCCACCTGGGCGCCGATGCGCGCTATCACCTCGTCCTTGCGGCTGTCGGCGATGAGCCGGGTGACGATGGGCGTGCGCCCCGGTGGCAGCTCGTCGATGACCGACACATCGAGGTCGGCGTAGTAGCTCATGGCCAGCGTGCGCGGGATGGGTGTGGCGCTCATCATCAGCATGTGCGGCTCCATGCCGTGCGCCTCCAGCTTGCGGCGCAGTTCCAGGCGCTGCGCCACGCCGAAGCGGTGCTGCTCGTCGACGATGGCCAGCGCCAGGTTCTTGAACCGCACCTGCTCCTGGATGACGGCGTGCGTGCCCACCACCAGCGCCGCCTCGCCGCTCTCCACCAGCGCCAGCATGGCGGCGCGTTCCTTCTTCTTCTGCCCGCCCGCCAGCCAGGCCACGCGGCGGCCACGGGCGGCCAGCAGCGGCTCCAGCCAGCCCACCATCTTGGCGAAATGCTGCCCGGCCAGGATCTCGGTGGGCGCCATCAGCGCGCACTGCCAGCCCGCGTCCATGGCCAGGCAGGCCGCCAGGGCCGACACCACGGTCTTGCCCGAGCCCACGTCGCCCTGCAGCAGGCGGTGCATGGGCACGGGCCGGCCCAAGTCGGCGGCGATTTCCTCGCCCACGCGCCGCTGGGCCGCCGTGAGGCCGAAGGGCAGCACGGCCAGCAGCTGCTCGTGCAGCGGCACGGCCTCCCCGTGCCGCGCGCGCAGCACGGGCGCGCGCAGGCGGTCGCGCGCGCGGCGCGACTGCTGCTGCGACAGCTGCTGCGCCAGCAGCTCCTCGGCCTTGAGGCGCTGCCACGCCGGGTGGCTGTGGTCCTCCAGCGTGGCCAGCGCCACATCGGGCGCGGGATGGTGCAAAAAAGTGAGCGCCTCGCGCAGGCTGAATGCGCCTTGCACGCCATTTTTACCCATGAACCGGCCCACGGGCGGCTCCAGGCCGGGCGGCAGCGTCTCGGACAGGTCGGCGCGCTGCAGGGCGCTCACCACGGCGCGGCGCAGGTAGGGCTGGGCCAGGCCGGCAGTGGTGGGGTAGACGGGGGTGAGCGCGGCGGGCAGCTCGCCCCCCGCCACGCGAAACTGCGGGTGCAGCATCTGACGCCCCCAGAAGCCGCCCTTGACCTCGCCCCGGATGCGCAGGCGCGCGCCCACGGCCAGGGTTTTCTGGTGCGAGGGGTAGAAGCTGAAGAACGTCAGCTCGCAGGTGCCCGTGCCGTCGTCCACCACCACCTTGAGCATGCGGCGCGGGCGCAGCTGCACCTCGCTGGCCGTGACCGTGGCCTCGATCTGCGCCACCTCGCCGTCGCGCGCGTTGCGCAGCGGGGTGATGCGGGTCTCGTCCTCGTAGCGCAGCGGCAGGTGCAGCGCCAGGTCGATGTCGCGCACCAGCCCGAGCTTGTGCAAGGCCTTCTGGGCGGCGCTGGGTGGTGCGGGGGTCTTCCGGAGTTTGTCAGCCATCGTTGGCGGAAAAGGCTAACATGGTTGCCGATTGTTACGTTGTTTCTCTCTGGATACGCACCATGCTCAAACGCATCGACGTGAAGCACCTCACCTTGGGCATGTACCTGCATGAATTCTGTGGCTCGTGGATGGAACACCCGTTCTGGCGCACCAAGTTCGTGCTCGACGATCCGCACGACCTGGAGCTGATCCACGCCACCGCCATCCACGAGGTCTGGATCGATATCTCGCGCGGCAAGGATGTCGCCGCCGGCACCGCGTCGCTGACGCGCGAGGAGGTCGATGCCCGCATCGACACCGACTTCAGCCGCCTCGACGCCCTGCCGCCCGTGGTGGTGGCGCCGCCCGCGCCGCCCCCGGCACCGCCCGCCGACGACCGGCAGCCCACCAGTATGCAGAGCGAGCTGCGCCGGGCGGCCTCGATCTGCGGCCAGGCCAAGGAGGCCGTGGTCTCGATGTTCAACGAGGCCCGCATGGGCAAGGCCGTGGACGCGGAAAACGCCTCCAGCCTGGTGGAAGAGATCTCGAATTCGGTGATGCGCAACCCCGGCGCCCTGATCAGCCTGGCGCGCCTGAAGACCGCCGACGACTACACCTACATGCATTCGGTGGCCGTGTGCGCGCTGATGGTGGCGCTGGCCCGCCAGATCGGCCTGAGCGAGGCCCACACGCGCAGCGCCGGCATGGCCGGGCTGCTGCACGACCTGGGCAAGGCGGCCATTCCGCTGGAGGTGCTCAACAAGCCCGGCAAGCTCACCGACGAGGAGTTCGCCGTGGTGCGCAGCCACCCGGTCGAGGGCTACAACATGCTCAAGGAGGGCGGCGGCGTGGAGGCCGCCGTGCTCGACGCCTGCCTGCACCACCATGAGAAGGTGGACGGCACGGGCTACCCCGGCAAGCTGCCGGGCGACAAGATCAGCCTGATCGCCAAGATGACCGCGATCTGTGACGTCTACGACGCCATCACCTCCAACCGCCCCTACAAACGCGGCTGGGACCCGTCCGAATCCATCCGCCGCATGGCCGAGTGGACCAACGACCATTTCGACCCGCGCCTGTTCCAGGCCTTCGTCAAGAGCATCGGCATCTACCCCGTGGGCTCGCTGGTGCGGCTGACCTCCGGCCGCATCGGCGTGGTGATGGAGCAGGCGCCGAAGTCGCTGGTCACGCCGCGCGTGAAGGTGTTCTTCTCCACCAAGTCCGACATGCGCATTCCGCCCGAGGTGGTGGACCTGGCCGCTCCGGGCTGCCACGAAAAGATCGTGGCCCGCGAAGACCCCGACCGCTGGCGCTTCCCGGACCTCAGCGAGCTGTGGACGGGCATGCCGGGGCAGCCCTGGTAGACGGGCCTCGCGCGGTTTTCTGGCGCTGCGCGCTCCCCGGCGTGATCCAGCCTGCGGCCAGCGCACAAGGCCCACGCCTCCGCGCCGGGAGCGCCCCAAGGGTTGTTGCGTCCTCTCAGCTCGCCGACATCTGCCAGCGGTTGCGCCCGTCCGACTTGGCCTGGTAGAGCGCCGCATCGGCCTCGGCCAGCAGGCGGGGGGCCGCGTCCTTGCCATTGGGCACCCGGGCCACCGCGCCGACACTGACCGTGACATGCGCCGCCACCCCCGAACTGCCGTGCGGCAGCGCCAGGGCCTGCACGGCCTCCACCACGCGCCGGGCCACGGTGCACGTCCCCCCCACGTCGGTGTCGGGCAGGATGATGGCCAGCTCCTCGCCGCCATAGCGGGCCACCAGGTCGGTGGCGCGGGGCAGGGCCAGCGCCACGGCCCGGGCCACGGCCTGCAGACAGGCATCGCCCGCCAGATGGCCATGGGTGTCGTTGTAGCGCTTGAAATGGTCCACGTCGACCATCAGCAGGCCCAGCGGCCGCTCGTGCCGGAAGGCACTGGCGCAGGCCTGCGCCAGCCGGTCGTCGAAGCAGGACCGGTTGGCGATCTGCATCAGGCCATCGGTGCGCGAATGCACCTCCAGCAGGGCATAGGCTTGCTGGAGCTCCTCGTTCGCCTGGGCCAGCTCCTGCGTGCGCTGCCGCACGCGCTCCTCCAGGTGCAGGTTGGCCTGCGCCAGCTCGGTGTTCTGCTGCGACAGCACCTGGTAGAGCCGCCCCACCATGCGGATCAGCGCCTGGGTGCCCTCGTCGTGCACCGCGATTTCCTGCGCGTAGGCCTCCTGCGCCGTCATGCCCCGCGCCAGGCAGGCCACCTGGCGGGCCAGCGACTGGTCGATGCCCAGGATGTGCAACCCCAGCCACGAGGTGAGAAAGCCGACGAAACTCTGCGCCGGGTCCTGCAAAGCCTCCCGGGAGCGCCACATGGCGGCCACCTGCTCGATGAACTGCCGGTGCAGCGCGGTGTGCGCGTGCACATGCCGGGGGTCCACGCCCTGGTTGTGCATCAGCAGCTCTTCCTCGGCGAAATGGAACTCGGCGAAGTTCACCATGCGCTCGAAGGACTCGGCCAGGCCCGCGCCATCGCCCGCGTTGCTGCGCTGCAGCGCGTCGCTGAGATCATTGAAGGCGTCGATCAGCCCATGGTGCTGCGCATCGACCTCGGGCAGGCCGGTGTTGAAGAATTGATCCCAAACAAAGGTATCCATAGGGGTCGGCTCAAGAGTAACGACTGCAACAGCGGGTTACACAGCATAAGGCCCTTTGCGCTCCCTCGCTGCCGGGTTTTTGCCACAATCACGCCCTTTGCCACCGCTTTCTTGGAACGGGCCCGTCCGGCCCTCAAGCCCCCATGACCGCATCTTCCGCCAGCGCGCCGCGCGCCTTCACCCTCAGCGACTTCGACTTCGCGCTGCCCCCCGAACTCATCGCCCAGCACCCCGCCCCCGAACGCAGCGCCTCGCGCCTGCTCGACGGCCGCCAGCTCCCGCCCACCGACCGCATCTTTCGTGAACTGCCCGCGCAGCTGCGCGCGGGCGACCTGCTGGTGTTCAACGACACCCGCGTCGTCAAGGCGCGCATCTTTGGCGAGAAGGCCAGCGGCGGCAAGCTCGAACTGCTGATCGAGCGCGTGCTCACCGGCCACGAGGTGGTGGCGCACATGAAGGTCAGCAAGAAGCCGCAGAGCGGCAGCACCGTGCACATGGCCGGAGGCCGCCAGGCCGGCGGCTTCGACGCCACCTTGCTGGGCCGCTGGCCGGGCGAGGACGGCCCGCTGTTCCGCTTCGCGCTGCACGGCCCGGCCGGCGAGAGCCCCTGGGAGCTGATGGAGCGCCACGGCCACCTGCCACTGCCGCCCTACATCGAGCGCCAGCAGGCGACCGGCAACGACCCCGACGCGGCCCAGGACAGCCAGCGCTACCAGACGGTGTTCGCCCGCGCGCCCGGCGCCGTGGCCGCGCCCACGGCGGCGCTGCACTTCGACGAGGGCGTGCTGGCCGACCTGGCGGCACGCGGCATCGAGCGCGCCAGCGTCACGCTGCACGTGGGCGCGGGCACCTTCCAGCCGGTGAAAACCGAGAACCTGGCCGAGCATCAGATGCACAGCGAGTGGTACGAGGTGCCCCTGGCCACGCTCGCCGCCCTGGAGCGCTGCCGCCAGCGCGGCGGCCGGGTGGTGGCCGTGGGCACGACGACGGTGCGCACGCTCGAATCCTGGGCGCGCTCGGGCCAGGCCAGCGGCGACACCAATATCTTCATCACGCCCGGTTTCCAATTCCAGGTGGTGGACCTGCTGCTGACCAACTTTCACCTGCCCAAGAGCACGCTGATGATGCTGGTGAGCGCCCTGGCTGGTTACGACCAGGTGATGGCGCTGTACCGCCACGCGATCGCGCAGGGCTACCGCTTCTTCAGCTATGGCGATGCCATGCTGCTGGAACGCCAGGATTTGAAGTAAAAAAGGCCTCCAGCGCTTGCCATGCAAACGCCGGCAGCTATCTATTCAATAGCATTCGGCGCCTCGTGCGCCTGCCGGAAGGCCCGCGCCTGCCCGAAATGCCCGCAGCCGATGAACGGCACCGGCGGGCGCAGGGCCGACAGCGGCGAGGGGTGGTTGGCCGTGAGCACCAGGTGCCCACGGTCGCGGGGAATGACGGCGCGCTTGCTTTGCGCGTGCGAGCCCCAGAGCATGAAGACCACCGGGCGCGGCCCCTCGGCCACGTGGCGGATGACGGCGTCGGTGAGCAGCTCCCAGCCCTGGCCGGCGTGGCTGGCGGGCTGGCCCTCCTCCACGGTGAGCGTGGTGTTGAGCAGCAGCACGCCATTCATCGCCCACTTCACCAGGCTGCCGCCGGGCTGCGGGAAGGCGGGCGGCGGCGTGCCCAGGTCGCGCTGCAGCTCCTTGAAGATGTTGCGCAGCGAGGGCGGCAGCGGCACGCCCGGCGCCACCGAAAACGCCAGCCCTTCGGCCTGGCCCCGGCCGTGGTACGGGTCCTGCCCCAGGATGACCACGCGCGCCTCCTCGGGCGGCGTGAGCTCCAGCGCGCGCAGCGGGCGCGGCGGAAAGATGGTGGCGCCAGCGTCGAGCCGCGCCTGCAGAAAGCCCAACAGCTTGCGGCCGGCCGCGCTGGCAAAGAAGTCTTGCACCAGCGGCTGCCAATCCGGCGCCACGGGCCAGGCGGCCGGGTCAGCACTCTGCAACTGCGTGGGGGCGTTCTGCGGAACATTCATGGTCAAAACGGCCTCCAGCGCTTATCCAGCAAGCGCGAGCAGCTATCAATTTGAAGATCAAGCAAACAGCTTGGCCAGTTCCAGGCCCGGCTCGGGGGCGCGCATGAAGGCCTCGCCCACCAGGAAGGCATGCACGCCAGCGTCGCGCATGGTCTTCACGTCCGCCGGCTTCAGGATGCCCGACTCGGTGACCAGCAGGCGGTCGGACGGCACGTCCTTGAGCATGCCCAGCGTGGTGTCCAGCGTGACCTCGAACGTGCGCAGGTTGCGGTTGTTGATGCCGACCAGCGGCGTCTTGAGCTTGAGCGCCCGCTCCAGCTCGGCGCGGTCGTGCACCTCCACCAGCACGGCCATGTCCAGGCCGCGCGCGATGGCCTCGAAATCCTGCATCTGGGCATCGTCGAGGCAGGCGGCAATCAGCAGGATGGCGTCGGCGCCCATGGCGCGGGCCTCGTACACTTGGTAGGCGTCCACGAGGAAGTCCTTGCGCAGCACCGGGAGCTGGCAACTCGCGCGCGCCTGCTTGAGGTAGTCCACGCTGCCCTGGAAGAACTGCTTGTCCGTCAGCACCGAGAGGCAGGCCGCGCTGACCGTGCCATCGCCCTCTGCGTAGCTCTGGGCGATGTCGGCGGGAATGAAGTCGGCGCGGATCACGCCCTTGCTCGGGCTGGCCTTCTTGATCTCGGCGATCACGGCCGCCTGGCCCTGGGCGATCTTCGCGCGCAACGCGCCCTCGAAGTCGCGCGTGAGCACGCGGCTCTCGGCGTCCTGGCGGATGGTGGCCAGGGGCAGGCGCTTTTGCGCGGCGGCCACTTCTTCGTGCTTGACGGCGACGATTTTGTTGAGGATATCACTCATGGGGAGCTGCCTTGTCGGCCCCTGCAGGGGGCTGTTTCAGAATCTTGACGAACACGCGGTGCATGGCGAAGCCCACCACGATGAACAGCGCCGAGATGCCCAGCGCGATCCACAGGCCGGGGTCTTGCCACATGGCGCTCAGGCCACCGCCAGCGCGTGCGTGCGCGTGACGAGCTGATCGAGCTTGGCTTTTGCCGCGCCCGAGTCGATGGCAGCGCGGGCCTGGGCAATGCCCTCTGCCATGGTCGGCGCCACGTTGGCGGCGTACAGCGCCACCCCGGCGTTGAGGCACACGATTTCGCGCGCGGAACCTGCATCGCCCGCCAGCACGCCCAGCAGCATGTCGCGCGACTGCTCGGGCGTTTCCACCTTGAGCGCGCGGTTGCTGGCCATCTGCAGGCCGAAGTCCTCGGGGTGGATTTCGTACTCGGTGATCTCGCCGTTCTTGAGCTCGCCGACCAGCGTGGCGGCGCCCAGGCTCACCTCGTCCATGCCATCGCGGCCGTACACCACCAGCGCATGCTCGGCGCCCAGGCGCTGCAGCGCGCGCACCTGGATGCCGACGAGGTCGGGGTGGAACACGCCCATGAGGATGTTGGGCGCGCCGGCCGGGTTGGTGAGCGGCCCGAGGATGTTGAAGATGGTGCGCACGCCCAGCTCCTTGCGCACCGGCGCCACGTTCTTCATGGCGGGGTGGTGGTTGGGCGCGAACATGAAGCCGATGCCGATCTCGGCGATGCACTGCGCGATCTGCTCGGGCTTGAGGTTGATGTGCACGCCCAGCGCCTCCATGGCATCCGCGCTGCCGCTCTTGCTGGACACACTGCGCCCGCCATGCTTGCTGACCTTGGCGCCCGCCGCCGACGCCACGAAGGTGGCGCAGGTGGAGATGTTGAAGGTGTTGGCGCCGTCGCCGCCCGTGCCCACGATGTCGACCATGTGCGTGCGGTCCGCCACGTGCACCTTGGTGGAGAACTCGCGCATCACCTGCGCGGCGGCGGTGATCTCGCCGATGGTTTCCTTCTTCACGCGCAGGCCGGTGACGATGGCCGCGGTCATCACGGGCGAGAGCTCGCCGCCCATGATCATGCGCATGAGGTGCAGCATCTCGTCGTGGAAGATCTCGCGGTGCTCGATGGTGCGCTGCAGCGCTTCCTGGGGGGTGATGGACATGGCGGTAAGTCTCCTGTTAAGCGCTGGGCTGGTCGGTGAAGGCCAGCTTGAGTCCGAAGCCGATGAACATGGCGCCCGCCACGCGGTCGAGCCAGTGCATGCCCTTTTGCACGGCGCCGACACGGCGCGCCATCCAAGAGGCGGCCAGCGCCCAGCCCACGTTCACCGGGATGGCGTTGACGTTGAACAGCACGCCCAGCAGCACGAAGGCCAGTGCCTTGTTCTCGGTGCCCGGAGCGATGAACTGCGGCACGAAGGCCAGGAAGAAGATGGCGACCTTGGGGTTGAGCACATTGGTCCAGAAACCGCCGAGGAACACACTGCGCAGCGATGCCGCCACGGGCGTGGCCGCCTGCGCGGCGGCAATGGCGGCGCCGTTGCCGCCCCCGGCGCGTGAGAACAGCATGCGCACGCCCATCCACAGCAGGTAGGCCGCGCCCAGCCACTTGAGCACGGTGAAGGCCGTGGCCGAAGTGGCCAGCAACGCGCCCACGCCCACGGCGGCGGCAAAGATGTGCACGAAACAGCCCGCCGTGATGCCCAGCCCGGCGACGATGCCCGCGCGCGTGCCGGAACGCAGCGCGTTCGAGACGATGTAGAGCACATCGGGCCCGGGCGTGAGGTTGAGCAGCCAGCCGGCGACGATGAACATCAGGAGCTGGTGGGTGTCGATGCTCATGCGCGCTGCTCCAGGAAGTTCTTCAGCATGGCGTGGCCGTGCTCGGTGAGGATGCTCTCCGGGTGGAACTGCACGCCCTCGATGGGCAACTGCTTGTGGCGCACGCCCATGATCTCGCCATCATCGGTCCAGGCGGTGATCTCCAGCACCTCGGGGCAGCTCGCGCGCTCAATGGCCAGCGAGTGGTAGCGGTTCACCGTGAACTTCTCGGGCAGGCCCGCGAACACACCCTTCTGCGTAGTGGTGATGACGCTGGTCTTGCCGTGCATCAGCTCCTGCGCGCGGATGATCTTGCCGCCGAAGGCCGCGCCGATGCTCTGGTGCCCCAGGCACACGCCCAGGATGGGCAGCTTGCCGGCGAAGTGCTGGATGGCCGCCACCGAGATGCCCGCCTCCATCGGCGAGCAGGGGCCTGGCGAGACCACCAGGCGGTCGGGTGCGCGGGCAGCCACGCCCTCGATGGTGATCTCGTCGTTGCGGAACACCTCCACGTCAGCCCCCAGCTCGCCGAAGTACTGGACGATGTTGTAGGTGAAGCTGTCGTAGTTGTCGATCATCAAGAGCTTCATGGCTGGCTCCCTTGCGATGGCGCACGCAGGCGCGCGAACTCGCGGTGTTCGAAGGCGATATAGGCCTCCATCATGCTGCGGTAGATGGCCTCGATGACGTCGGGCTGGCCGCCCTCCTGGGCCGCACGGGCGCGCACGCGCGCCACGATGGCCTCGATGCGCTCCTCGTCGCGCACCTGGTTGGCGTCGTTCTTGATGCGCGCGGCCTGCGTCATGTAGCCGCCGCGCGTCACGAGCAGGGGCACCAGCACGTCGTCGAGCGCGTCGATATGGCGGCGCACGTCTTCCATGGTGGTGCAGTGCTGTGTGTTGTCGATCGCGCGGGTCATTCCAGTCCTTCCTCTACCAGTTCGGCGGCGCGCAGCAGCGCGCGCGCCTTGTGTTCGGTTTCCTTCCATTCCAGCTCGGGCACCGAGTCGGCCACCACGCCGGCGGCGGCCTGCACGTAGAGCGTGCCGTCCTTCACGATGGCGGTGCGGATGGCGATGGCCATGTCCATGTCGCCGGCATAGCTGAGGTAGCCGCAGGCGCCGCCGTAGAGGCCGCGCTTGGTGGGCTCCAACTGGTCGATCAGCTCCATGGCGTGCACCTTGGGCGCGCCGGTGAGCGTGCCCGCCGGGAAGGTGGCCTTGAGCACGTCCATGCTGGTCATGCCGTCGTTGAGGATGCCCTCGACGTTGCTCACGATGTGCATGACGTGGCTGTAGCGCTCGACGCAGAAGGCCTCGGTCACCTTGACACTGCCGGTCTTGGCGATGCGGCCGATGTCGTTGCGCGCCAGGTCGATGAGCATCACATGCTCAGCACGTTCCTTCGGGTCGTTCACCAGTTCCACCTCGGCCGCCTTGTCCAGTTCGGGCGTGGCGCCGCGCGGGCGCGTGCCGGCGAGGGGCCGGATGGTGACCTTCTGGCCCTCGGGCGTGCTCTCCTGGCGCACCAGGATCTCGGGGCTGGCGCCCACCACATGGCTGTCGCCAAAGTGGTAGTAGTACATGTAGGGCGAGGGGTTGAGCGAGCGCAGCGCGCGGTACAGCGACAGCGGCGACTCGGTGTAGCGCTTGTGGATGCGCTGGCCCACCTGCACCTGCATGAAGTCGCCGGCGGCGATCAGCTCCTTGGCGCGCTCGACAGCGGCCAGGTAGTCTGCCTTGGCGAAGTCGCGCTGCGCCGGGTAGCCCTGCGAGGCCTGCACCTGCGGCGCGCTGACCGAGTACTTGAGCTGCTCGCGCAGTTCGCGCAGGCGTTTCTTGGCGTTGCTGTAGGCCTCGGGGCGCGCCGGGTCGGCGTAGACGATGAGGTAGAGCTTGCCCGAGAGGTTGTCGATGACGGCCAGTTCCTCGCACTGCAGCAGCAGGATGTCGGGCATGCCCAAGGTGTCGGGCGGGCAGGAGTTTTCCAGCTTCTTCTCGATGTGGCGCACCGCGTCGTAGCCAAAGTAGCCGGCCAGGCCGCCACAGAAGCGCGGCAGGCCGGGCCGCAGCGCCACCTTGAAGCGCTTCTGGTAGGCGGCCACGAAGTCCAGCGGGTTGCCTGGTGCGCTTTCCACCACCTGGCCGTCGGTCACGACCTCGGTGATGGCCTCGGCGCCGAAGCCGCGCGAGCGCAGCAGGGTGCGCGCGGGCAGGCCGATGAAGCTGTAGCGGCCGAAGCGCTCGCCGCCCACGACGGATTCGAGCAGGAAGCTGTATTTGCCGCCATCCTTGCTGTGGGCCAGCTTCAGGTAGAGCGACAGCGGGGTTTCGAGGTCGGCGAAGGCTTCCGCCATGAGCGGAATGCGGTTGTAGCCTTCGCGGGCGAGGCTTTTGAATTCAAGTTCGGTGATCACGCGGGAGTCTCCCTGCTCGGGCAGCGCGCAGGCCGAAGAAGGGAGGGCGCGCTGCAGTTCATGGGTGGGCCCCGTAGGGGCCGAGGGCGCACGCCGGGGTTGTCCCGGGTGCCGTCAGGTGTTCAGGCAGACAGGCTTACGCCAGGGCCAGGCTCCCCGGTCGCTGCGACCTGTGATGAACACGCGGTGGATGAACATATCCAAAGTGTAGCAAATGCGCCCGTCTTCCTGTCCGGATGGCGTGGGTGACGCACCCCGCCGCCCGGTCACCGCTCGCAAACCCTGATGCGCTTCTCGAAACAGTTTGCAACAATAGGAAGCGAACGATCGTTCTATTTTTGGAGGTACGGATGAACACCCTTCGCAGACAAGCCATCCTGGCGATCACAGCGATGCTGATGGCCGGAAGCGCATTGGCGCAGACCGTCACCGTGGGCGACGTGAAGTACAACGAATCGATCGATCTGCACGGCGCCAAGCTCCAGCTCAATGGCGCCGGCGTCCGCTACAAGGCGGTGTTCAAGGTCTACACCGCCGGGCTCTACCTGGAAAAAGCGGCCGAGACGCAACAGGAAGTCGCGGCGCTGCGCGGCCCCAAGCGCATGTCCATCACCATGCTGCGGGAAATCGACTCGGGCGAACTGGGCAAGCTGTTCTCGCGCGGCATGGAGGACAACATGGACAAGGCCTCCTTCTCCAAGCTCATTCCCGGCGTGCTGCGCATGAGCCAGATCTTCTCCGAGCACAAGAAGCTGGTGGCCGGCGACCAGTTCACGATCGACTGGGTGCCGGGCACCGGCACGGTCATTTCCGTCAAGGGCAAGCCGCAGGGCGAACCCTTCAAGGAGCCGGAGTTCTTCGGCGCGCTGATGGGCATCTGGCTGGGCAACAAGCCGGCCGACTGGAACCTCAAGGATGCCCTGCTGGGCAAGAGCAAGTCTTGACGCCACGCCGCGCCATCGCCCTGCCCCAAGGCCGCAGAGTGCCCGCAGGCGGGGCTGTCGCCTCCCCGACAGAAATTAGAGTTTTCCAGCAGTACCCTCGACACCGGCTCTGCAGTACCCTGCCACTTGTCTGCATGCGCTCCACAGGCACCATGCACCCCTTGGCCCGCCACGAACCGGGCCCACGCTCTCCGGGCCACCCCGCCCCGGCCTACCCCGCGGCCTGACGCACCGCTGCCTCCGTTTCCGACTTTCTCCGCGTACCCGAGATCCACCATGAATATCAGCAAACTCCGCGTCGGTCCCCGCCTGGGCCTGGGCTTTGGCGCCATCCTGCTCATCACCGCGCTGATCGCACTCACCGGCATGTGGCGCATCGGCGCGCTCAAGGAAGCCAGCGAACGCGTGGCCACGCGCGAGATTGAGCAGCGCACCCTGGTGGACGACTGGACCTCGGATGTGCGCCTAAACTGGGTGCGCACCGAGGCCTTCCTCAAGGCCATCGACCCCGGCTACATGGAAAAGCTGACCACCGACACGCAGGCCACGGCCTCGGCCACGGAAACCAAGGCCAAGCGCATCGAGGAACTGGTGCAGAGCGACAAGGGCAAGGCGCTGCTGGGCGACATTGCCACGGCGCGTGGCGCCTACAACGCCAAGCTCACCGAGATCCGCGAGCTGCACCGAGGCGGCGAGCCCAACGTGCCCACCATGGTGGACAACGATCTGCGCCCGCTGGCCGACAAATACCTGCGCTCGCTGGACGAGCTGCGCAGCTTCATGGCCACGCAACTGCGCGAAAGCCAGAACGACACCACCGCCATGGCCAGCGCCAGCCAGGTGCTGCTGGGCACGGGCGCGCTCGCGGCCATCGTGCTGGGCGCGCTGCTGGCCGCTCTGGTCACGCGCTCCATCGTGGCGCCGGTGCAGCAGGGCCGGCAGGCCGCGGAAAAGATCGCCGACGGCGATCTGACGCAGGTGCTCGACACCCAGGCCACGGACGAGACGGGCCAGCTGCTGCACGCCCTGGCCACCATGCAAGGCAAGCTGGCCGCCATCGTGAACAATGTGCGCCGCAGCGCCGAGGGCGTGGCCACCGCCAGCGCCGAGATCGCCCACGGCAACAACGACCTCTCGGCCCGCACCGAACAGCAGGCCAGCGCGCTGGAGCAGACCTCCGCCTCCATGGAACAGCTGGGCTCGACCGTTCGCCAGAACGCCGACAACGCCCGCCAGGCCAACCAGCTCGCCATGAACGCCTCCACCGTGGCGGCGCAGGGCGGCGACGTGGTGGCCCAGGTGGTGCAGACCATGAAGGGCATCAACGACAGCAGCAAGAAGATCGCCGACATCATCACCGTGATCGACGGCATCGCCTTCCAGACCAACATCCTGGCGCTCAATGCGGCGGTGGAAGCGGCCCGCGCGGGCGAGCAGGGCCGGGGCTTCGCCGTGGTGGCCTCCGAGGTGCGCAGCCTGGCCGGGCGCAGCGCCGACGCGGCCAAGGAAATCAAGGCGCTGATCGGCGCCAGCGTGGAGCGTGTCGAGGCGGGCTCCGCCCTGGTCGACCGCGCCGGCACCACCATGACGGAAGTCGTCCAGGCCATCCGCCGCGTGACCGACATCATGGGCGAGATCAGCGCCGCCAGCAACGAGCAGAGCACGGGCGTATCGCAGGTGGGCGAGGCCATCACGCAGATGGACCAGGCCACGCAGCAGAACGCCGCCCTGGTCGAGGAAAGCGCCGCCGCCGCCGACAGCCTGCGCACACAGGCCGCGCAGCTGGTGGAAGCCATGTCGGTGTTCCATACCGGCACCGGCAGCAGCGCCGCCGCCAAGTCGCGCATCGGCGCCACCTCCGAGCGTGGCGTGCCCGCACCGCGGCAGGCCCGCCCCTTGCAGGCCGCCATGGCGGCGCCCCAGCTCGGCAACGGTTGAACCGGGCGGTGGAACACGCGCCCCGCGCCGCTCAGGCGCGCGGGAGCACCAAGTCCCGCAGGGAATCCACCCAGCCATCGGCGTCCACACTGGACACCGGCTGGCCATGGTTATAGCCGTAGGTCACCAGCACCACGGGGCAACCCGCCGCCCGCGCCGCCTGGGCATCGTTGCTGGAATCCCCCACCATCAGCGTGCGCGCGGGCAGGGTGCCAAGCGCCTCGCAGGTCTTGCGCAGGGGCAGCGGATCGGGCTTCTTGCGCTCGAACGCGTCGCCCCCGAACACGCATTCGAAGTAGGACGCGAGGCCTTTGCCGTGCAGCAGCGGCACGGCAAAGGCCGTGGGCTTGTTGGTCAGGCAGGCCATCCGGAGACCCGCATCGCGCAGCGCCCGCAGCCCCTCGGCCACGCCCGGATAAACCCCGGCGAACTGCCCGTTGATGTCCAGGTAATGCCGCTGGTAGCTGGCCCAGGCCTGGGCATAAAGCGCTTCAATTTCAATAGCTGATGGCGCTTTCCCATTCTGGCCTAGAACATGATTGAGCACTGAACGCAGCAGGTGCTCCGAGCCCTTGCCCACCATGCGCTCGATGTGCTGCGGCGCGATGGGCGGGAGCCCCAGGTCGCGCAGCATGCGGCCCAGGGCCTCGGCGAAATCGCCCAGCGTATCGACCATGGTGCCGTCGAGGTCGATGATGGCGGCGTCATAGAGGGCGATATTCATGCAAAACATTGGCGGCCCGCGCCCGGCGCATCACCAGAGCCAGCCTTATCCACGAAAAATTCTGCGGGGTCAGAGGAATTCCACCAAAGTGACGATCAGCACGCCATCGACCACTTTGCTGCCAGATACACGGACACGAACACCATTGCGCATGCCCGATGCCGTTCCGCCAACGAACTTCACGTCCGAGCCGTTGGCATTGGCCAGTTGTCCATTGACACGGAAGTTCGACAAGGACTGGAATTGCGCCACCGGGCCGATCGCCTCGAACACCACGGGGCCACCCGTGCCTGGCACATGGCGGATGCGCAGACGCTCGGCCATCAACTGGCCCTGCACCATGTGTCCGGCCACTTCCAGCTTGACACCGTTGCCAATCGACGTGGCAGGCCCTCCAGTGATCTGCGCATTGGAGGCGTTCACACGCACACCCTGCAGCATGAACGACTGGGTGGAAGCGAAGTCGGTCACGATGCCAAGCAGCGCCACTGGCGCATCCGTGGTGTCAGGCAGGCCGTGTCCGCGCCTGATCTCCGACGCAACGAATGCACCGCCCCCTGCTGCCGGGGTGCCCATCACGTAGACCGGCACCCCTTCATTCAGGGAAGCTGCCGCCCATCCGGCAGCAAAAGCCGCTTGCCCATATGACACCGCCATGCCGTTGAGCTTGAAGCTCATAGCCGACCTGTTCAGCTCACGCACCGTGCCCCACATGCGCTGCGACGACGCGGCCGCCATCCACTGGACCCGCGTGGCACGCATGCGGCCTGCGCCTTCGGGCAATGCATGCACTTGGACGATCTGCCCCGTCTTGAGGGCATCAAGCCCGGCTAATCCTGCATACAGGGTCGCGTCGTCCACGGACACGCGCACCCCCAGCAACTCGAACCAGCCCGCGCCCGCATTCACCGCCGTGACCGTCCCCCGCAATTCAGGCACGGCCAGGACGCTGGTCGCCACACCAGTCAGCAAGCCCGCATCCACTCGGCCACGGACGATCACCGTCATCCCCAATTCCAGACTACCGGAGACATCCTCCGCAACCACCTGTGCAGCGTCTGTATTGAAACGCACACCATTGACAATGATGCTGCCCCATCCGTCGGCCGTACCAATTCCGGCGGCATCTGCGGAAATTCCGGTCCCACCCGAACCCACCCCTCCTGGATCTGAAGGGCCGCTGGCCGTACCGTCCCCGGCACCCGAGCCAGCCCCACCATCGGAACCCGCACCCGTGCCCCCATCGGGACCTGCGCCTGTGCCGGTTCCTCCATCGGTGCCTGTGCCTGTGCCTGTGCCTGTGCCTGTGCCTGTGCCTGTGCCTGTGCCTGTGCCTGTGCCTGTGCCAGCTCCACCATCAGTTCCAGTTCCAGTTCCAGTTCCAGTTCCAGTTCCAGTTCCAGTTCCAGTTCCAGTATCTGTGCCTGTTCCCGCCCCGGTGTCAGTCCCCGTGCCTACGCCTGCAGGCTCACCGCCACCACCGCAGCTTGCCAGGCCCAGAACGACCGATAGAAAAATGGAATACAGCCAGACTTTCATGTGCTTTCCTGACGGAGCGCCTGCTCTTCGCTCCCATGGGATGGCGCATCCGCGATGGCGATACGCCCACCCTCATCCTCATAGTACGCATACACCCCTACACGGATGCGCGCCGTACCAGAACCTTCCGCCTGCTGGTAGGACTGCGTCATTTCCTTCACCAGCTTGTAGTGAACGGCATCCCAGTGCTTTCGGGCCAATTGATGAATCCGCTCGCACTCCTGCAGGGGTATACCAGAAGCGAAGACCGCGCGCTCAAGCATCCGCGGCTCCCTGCCCAGGGTATTGCCCACCGCTGCCAAGAGATGGTCACGGGCATTGTCCCCCACAAAGGCCAGCATGTCGCGCAGACTGTCCACGGGGATGAAGGAGTCTCCACGCAGCTCCACCATTTCGTCCCGCACATTGGCCATGCCCAAGCGAACCAACTCCTCCAGTACCGCCCGGTGATGGACATCGCCGCGTGCCGCCAGGCGAGCCAGCAGCTCGAAGGATGGCCCATCGCCACTGTCCAGTATCGGCAGCCGCCGTCTCTGCGGGTCATCCGTTGCCAGCTGTAGCCAAGCCGTGTAGGCCTTGGTGACCGCCGAACCTTCCGTACTCGGCAAGGTATCGCGCGGCTCCCTGACCCGGGCCGTGACCTCCTTGCGGTTCAGTCCCGTGGTCATGGACAGCTGACTCAAATTGGGACGCTCCACCCCTTTGACATTCCAGAGATGCCGCGCCTCTTCCAAGAGCAACTGGCGCAAGACATCTTCCAGTTGCGCGTGCTTGAGACCCATGGCCAAGGCCAACCGGACCGCAGGCCGCAGTATCCGGGCGATGGCTGATTGTGTCCAGGACAGGCGATCGTGCATGAGGGAGCGGGAAAAAAGGAATTGTGCGTGGTTTTACGTATTTGACGCCCTCTTTCGCTTCATTTAGCCACAAAAGCAACAAACCAAACACGGATGCCGGAATTTCAACAATGCCACTCATCCATTGAAATATGCCGCTCATCGCTATGATGATCGCGTTTTATTGAAATGTGATTTTTTCCCATATACATTTCCTAACAACAGGGTGGTAGGCCTATCGCCCCCCACCTCCGGAGGATCCAAATGCGGCGCTACGCTGGCTTCACACTCATCGAAATGCTGGTCACCGTTGCGGTGCTCAGCATCCTGGCAGCCATTGCCTACCCGTCCTACCAGGATCAGGTCCGCAAATCCCGCCGCGCGGAAGCGCAATCCCTGCTGATGGATATCGGCACCCGCCAGCAGCAGCGGTTGCTGGATGCGCGCAGCTACGCGGCATCGACCGCGGAACTGAACGTCAACATCCCCTCGTCGGTACGGCCGCACTACACCATCACCATCGAGGCGCCTGCGGTGACTCCGCCCACCTTTATCGCCAGGGCCGCGCCAAAACCCGGCCAAGACAAGGACAAGTGCGGAACGATGACCCTGAACAATGCCGGAGCCAAGACACCAGCCAACGGCTGCTGGTGACAGGAGTAAAGCCGTGCCCACCATCCACAAGAGCACACGACCAGCCAGCTGCGGTTTCACGCTGGTGGAGTTGATCATCACCGTGGCGGTGCTCGCCGTGCTGGTTTCCATTGCCACCCCCTCGTTCCGTGACATCCTGGAATCGCAGCGCATGCGTGCTGCGGCGTTCGATCTCATGGCTGACCTGACCCTGGCACGCAGCGAAGCCCTAAAACGTGGCGTCATCCCGGCGCCCGTCACTCTGAGTCCCGCATCCGCAGGCTGGGTGGACGGCTGGAGCATGACCGTTGGCACGGAAATTCTGAGCCAGAGAAACAAAGTGGGTTCAGGAGTGACGCTGACCGGCCCCGCCACCCTCACCTTCGACCGCAACGGACGGGTTTCCAGCACCACCAATGTGGCACGGTTCGCTTTCGTCAACACCAGCGGCAACCGTAAGCGCTGCATCTCTATCGACCCCTCCGGCCGCCCCAAGAGTTCGACCACGGAGTGCCCGACATGACGAACCCGCGCTCAACCCAACAAGGCGTTGCTTTGATCGAAGCGCTGATCGCCATGCTGATCGTGGCATTTGGCGTGCTGGGCTATGTCGGTCTGCAGGCACGGACCACCGTGGCCAACCTGGAGGGCTACCAGCGCTCTCAGGCCCTGATCCTGGTCAACGACATGGCCGAGCGCATCAACCTCAACCGTGCCGATGCACTGTCGTATGTGAGCAATGACATTGGCGCCACCGACCCAGGGGATTGCACCAGCACGGCGCTGACCGTCGTCCAGAAAGACCTCTGCGAATGGTCCAAGCTCATCCAGGGCGCCGCCGAGACCCAGGGCGGAACCAAGTTAGGCGCCATGCTCAAGGCACGGGGCTGCATCACCAACCCCGCCACAAACCAATACCTGCTCGCCGTGGCCTGGCAAGGCGTCCAGGCCAGCGCTGCCCCCGTGAACACCTGCGGCCAAGGAGCCTTCAGCAGCGAAGACATGCGCCGCGTGGTCACTGTGGTCGTACAGATCGCCAATCTAGCTCCTCTGGCACCATGACACACCGATCCATCCCTGCCCGTTATGCGCCCACGCACCAGGCTCATGCCCGGATGCGAGGATTTTCGCTGGTCGAACTGATGGTGGGCATGGCCGTCGGCTTGGTGCTAATTGCCAGTCTCTCGCTGCTTTTCGCCCATACCAGCCGCTCAGGCAACGAACTGGAAAAAAGCATCCGCCAGATCGAGAACGGCCGCTACGCCGTGGAACTACTGCACGAGGACCTGATGCTGGCGGGCTTCTATGGTGAAGTGCCGGCGGACGCATTGACCATGTCCAGCCCCAGCCCCTGCGCCACCAGCGCCACAGCACTTGGCTGGGACGCGTCAATCCCTAACGCACCCAAGGCACCGCTACCGGTCGTGGGACTGACAGACAGCGAGGCGTCGGCGCTCGCATGCCTTCCCAACAGACTGCCAGGCACACGCGCCATTGCCGTGCACAGGCTGGACACAGACATCGTTGCGCCTGCCTCTATCTCCACCACGGATGTGGTCTATGTACAGACATCCCGCTGCATCTCGGATCCGGTGACATCGCCCTTCGTGGCATCCCCAGATCCTAGCGCACTGATCCTGAAGGAGAAGAACTGCACAACGCTGAGTTCCGCCCGCAAATACGTCTCTCGCATCTACTACATCGCCAGTTGCAACGAATGCGGCGTGGACACTGTCCCGACGCTGAAGATGGCGGAGTTGCGCGGCAGTGCCATGACGGTCGTTCCCCTGGCAGAAGGTATCGAGAGCATGGTTCTGGAATACGGTTTTGACACCACGGACCCTCTGGATCCCGATCCCGCCACCAATGCCAGCAAGGGCTTGCCCGAGGTGTTCCTGACAGGACTCAGCGGCGCTGTTGGCGCACGTGACAACGACTGGGCCAACGTGGTCGCCATGCGCATCCATTTACTGTCGCGCACAACCGAACGCTCCAATGGTTATGACGATGCAGGAAAAACCTATGCCCTCGGCCCCATCAGCATCAATGGAGACACCAGTGGCTTCAAACGCAGGGTCTATACCAGCACCGTGCGCATCATCAATGTTGCAGGCCGGCGCGAGTCGCCTCCACCAGCCCCAACCGCCTCATCATGAAAACCAAAGAATCCCAAAACGGCGCCACCCTGGTGGTGGCCCTGATCTTCCTGGTGCTGATGAGCCTCTTTGCCCTCAGCGCCTTCAACAGCTCCAGCAGCAATCTACGCATCGTGGGCAACAGCCAGGCCTTCCAGGAAAGCCTGTCCGCTGCCCAGATGGCCGTGGAGGCCACCATCAGCACGCCGGAGTTTCACAAGAACCCCGACGGGGTGGCGCAATCACCCGTCACGGTGGACATGAACGGTGATGGCACACCGGACTACACGGCGTGGCTCAAACCCGCACCAAGCTGCTACCGTGCCAAGCCGATCCTTCCCAGCGAGTTACCCGCCGCTCCCAAGAATGCGGCCACCACCGACATTTGGGCGCCCTGCCGGCCACCGGTCCGATCCGGCGGCACTTTCGTCGACTCCGACGCGCTGGTCTCGGGCGCCGACCCCGAAAGCTGCGCCAACAGCGAATGGAATGTGCGCGCAGAGGTCAAGGATGCAGCCACCAACACCCAGGTTTCCGTGAACCAGGGCGTCGCCGTGATCGTTTTCGGCAACGAGGTCTCCAGCTATTGCGAATGAACCAGGAGTAACACCATGCCCAGCAAGCTTATCCATCATCTGCGCCGATGGACCGCATGCGCCCTCGGCCTGGTCGCCGCGCTGCCCGCGCTGGCGCAGTACACCAGCGATATTGACATCTACAGCGGCTCGTCCACGACCGATCCACCCAACGTGCTCATCCTGGTGGACAACACCGCCAACTGGAACACCGCGTTCACGAATGAAATCGCGGCCCTGGTGAGCACCATCAACGGCCTGCCAGCCAACCAGTTTCGCGTCGGTCTGATGCTGTTCACCGAAACAGGGAACCCGAACAACAACATCGACGGTGCCTATGTACGCGCGGCCATCCGCAACATGGATACGGACTACAAAGTCAAGTTCATGGCACTGCTCAACAGCCTGCACAAGCTGAACGACAAGTCCAACGGAGGCAAGGCCGGCCTGACCATGGCCGAGGCCTACTACTACTTCACCGGCGCGGCGCCGTATTCGGGCAACCAGAAAGTCAAGACAGACTACCTGGGCAACAACTCCGGCCCCACTCCAGCCTCCAACCTCATCTACCAGCAGCCCAACAACGCGCTGCAATCGTTCGCTGGCACAGCCTACAACAGCCCTGTCGTCAATGGCTGCGCGCGCAACTACATCATCTACCTCAGCAATGGCGCGGCACAGGACAACAACAGCGACAACACCAATGCCTCGAACCGCCTGAGCAACGCCTACTCCAGCGTCAACTTGAGCCGTCCGGCGGACCTCGCGCTCACGCCCAACGGCTCGCAAAGCAACGTGGCTGACGAATGGGCACGGTTCATGAAGAAATCGCCGTCCAACATCACCACCTATACGCTGGACGTGGACCCCATCACCACCGGCCAGGGCCCGGGCTGGAGCGCTTTGCTCAAGAGCATGGCCGGGGAGAGTGGCGGCGAGTACTTCGCCGTCAGTTCCAGCGGTACCCAGATCGCAGAAAAGCTGGCGGCCATCTTCAACCAGATCCAGGCCGTCAACAGCGTGTTCTCGTCCGCTAGTCTGCCGGTGAGCGTGAACTCCCGTGGCACCTACCTCAACCAAGTCTTCATGGGCATGTTCAGGCCGGACGCCGACGCCAAGCCCCGCTGGCGCGGTAACCTCAAACAGTACAAGTTCGGCTACGACGTCGCCACCGACTCGCTGTTCCTAGCCGACTCCACCGGCAACCCCGCCATCAGTGGCGCGACCGGCTTCATCTCACCCTCGGCCGTTTCCTACTGGACAGGCACCAGTTCCTTCTGGGTCAATCAGCAGATGGGCACGCCCCTTAGCTCTTCCGATTCGCCGGACGGTGAAGTGGTGGAAAAAGGCGGCGCCGCCCAGCAGATCCGCACCGTCTATGCCACGAACCAGGCCACGCGGCATGTGTACACCTGCATCAGTTGCGCAGCCAACACCAACTTGGCTTCCAGCGCGACCGCCCAGTTCTCCACCGCCAACAGCAGCAGCATGGCGGCCATTGCATCGGACAGCACGCAACGCGACCTAATCATCAATTGGGTGCGCGGCTTGGACAATGCAGGCGACGAAGATGGCCCGGGCTCACCCACCACTATCCGTCCCGGCGTGCATGGCGATGTACTGCACTCCCGCCCGGCCGTGGTGAACTACGGCACCGCCGCCACCCCCAACATCGTGGTGTTCTATGGCACCAACGACGGGATGTTGCGCGCCGTCAACGGCAACCAGTCCGGCACCGGCGCCGGCCAGGAGCTGTGGAGTTTTATCCCCGAGGAGCATTTCCCCAAGCTTTCGCGACAGCGCGGCAACGCCCCGGAAATCCGCCTCTCGACCACCGTCGTCGTGGATGAATCCTCTCCCAGCAAGCCCCAGCCACGCGATTACTTCATGGATGGCCCGATCACGATCTATCAAAAAATCGCCGCCGACGGCAGCAACACCAAGGTATACCTGTATTCCACCATGCGCCGGGGCGGGCGCTTCCTCTACGCCCTGGATGTCACCAACCCCACCCAACCCCTGTACCTGTGGCGGCGCGCCCATACAGACACAGGCTTCGCCAAGCTGGGCCAAACCTGGTCCGAGCCTCGCGTGGCCAAGCTCAAGGGGCGCACCAATCCCGTGCTCATCATGGGTGGCGGCTATGACGCTGCCGCCGAGGATCTGGCCACCCCAGGCACGACCACGATGGGCAATGCCGTGTTCGTGCTCGATGCCTTCGACGGTTCACTGATCAAGCGTTTCGACACCGACCGCAGCGTCACGGCTGATATCGGAGTGATGGATTCGGATCTGGACGGCTATACCGACCGCGCCTATGTCGTGGATACCGGTGGCAACATCTATCGCATCGACCTTGAAACCAGTACTGCCCATGACACCAGCGTCTGGGACATCTACAAGATAGCGGCATTGGACGGAGGCGCCCAGCGCAAGTTCTTCTTCGCGCCCGATGTGGTGCCGACACCCACCTTCACCGCCATCCTGGTCGGGTCCGGCGACCGGGAAAAACCCCTGCAGCTCACGGGCTCCGACGCCTTCTTCACGGTGTATGACGACCGCATGGCCAAGGGAACGCCATCCCCGGTGCCGTCACCCGTCACCACGCTGGGCAAGGTGGGAACGAGCCAGAACATGGACGCCGGCTGCTACATCGAACTGGCCACGGGCGAAAAGGTGGTGAACGCATCGACCACGTTCCGGGGCGTCACCTACTTCGGCACCAACAAGCCCACGCCACCAGCCCCCAATGTGTGCAAGGCCAACCTGGGCGAGGCACGCACCTATGCGGCCCCGCTGTTCTGCCGGACGCCGTATTCCGAGAAGCTCGAAGGCGGTGGCCTGCCTCCCAGCCCCGTGGCCGGCTTCGTCACCATCACCTATGAACAGACGAATCCCGATGGAACGACCACCACCGTCACCAAGCAAAAGGACTTCATCATCGGCGCCCCGAACTCCAAGAAGTCCGCCATCGAGACCGGCAAGTCCACGGGCTCGCTGAGCGCACCGCGCAAGCGCCGTTACTGGTATCAGGAGAATGCCCGCTGAAGGCGTGTCATTTCTACAATGCCAAAGGGCCGACGGATCGTCGGCCCTTTTTCTTGGTTACCCGGATGATGGGGACTTCAGCCACCCAGCTGCGCACGCATGGTGTCGATGACCCCTCGGTAATCGGGCTTGCCGAAGATGGCGCTGCCAGCGACGAAGGTGTCAGCTCCCGCGTTGGCCACGCGGCGGATGTTGTCGACCTTGATGCCGCCATCGACCTCCAGGCGGATGTCCTTCCCGCAGGCGTCGATGCGCTTGCGCACGGCCTCGATCTTGCGCAAGGCCGAGTCGATGAAACTCTGGCCGCCAAAGCCGGGGTTCACGCTCATGATGAGGATGAGGTCGATGTCGTCGATCACCCAGTCGAGCACATCCAGCGGCTCGGCGGGATTGAACACCAGACCAGGCTTGACACCCTTGGAACGGATGGCCTGGATGCTGCGGTGCACATGGCCCGAGGCGTCCGGATGGAAGCTGATGTAGTCGGCGCCCGCGTCGGCGAAAGCGGCGGCCAGGGCGTCCACGGGCTGGATCATCAGGTGCACGTCGATCGGCACCGCCACGCCGGCGGGCGTCTGGGCGTGCTGCTTGAGCGCCTGGCAGACCATGGGGCCGAAGGTGAGGTTGGGCACGTAATGGTTGTCCATGACGTCGAAATGGATCCAGTCGGCACCGGCGGCGATGACATTCCGCACTTCCTCGCCCAGGCGGGCGAAATCGGCGGACAGGATCGAAGGGGCAATGCGGAAGGTACGGCTCATGCCGCCATTGTCGCAGTTACCATGCGCCCCATCATGTCCCTGTCCAAGTACCAGTTCGACGTGGCGGTGCTGCCCGAGTACCTGCCCGACCAGTCGGAGCCCGGCGAGGGCGTGTACAGCTTCGCCTACACCATCACCATCACGAATGCCGGCACGGTGGCGGCCCAGCTGATCTCGCGCCACTGGACCATTTGCGACGCGCTGGGCCACACCGAGGAGGTCCAGGGCCTGGGCGTGGTGGGGCAGCAACCGCTGCTGCAGCCCGGCGAGTCCTACCAGTACACCAGCGGCTGCCGCCTGCGCACCGCCACCGGCACCATGCATGGCAGCTACCACTGCGTAGCCGAGGATGGCACGGCGTTCAGCGCGTCCATCCCGCTCTTCCTGCTGGAGGCCAGCGAACCAGGCGCGAGGGTGCTGCATTGAGCCGCCCCGGCACGGAGCTGGACCGCCTGCTCGCCGCGCTGGACCCGCGCGCCGGCCTGGCCGCCCGCCACCTGTGGCTGGTGCACCTGCTGGCCTGGGTGCGTGGCGGCCAAGAATCCCCGGCCGCCGCGCTGGAGCGGGTGCGCCAGTTCCTCGACGCCGTCGAGGCCGACCCGGATCTGCGGTCACGGCTGCGCGCCTGGTGGGCCACGCTGGTGGACACGGTGGACATGACCACCCTGCTGGCCGACTTCGGTTTCGCGCCACGCACCGCGCTGGTCAGCGAAGTGGCCGAGCGCCTGCGCCGCAAGCTGCTGCCCAGCAGCCCGGAGACCATCGACGCGTCCGAGCTGTTCAGCCTGGCCCTGCCCACGGCGTTCGACGCCCGGTGGCTGGCGGCGTTGCAGGCGCAGGACCTGCAGCGGCTGGCGGCCCTGCTCTCGGAGAACGACGGCCCCAGCGCCCTGTGGCAACGCATCCTGCTCGACGCCATCACCTACTGCGCCGGGCAGATCCTGGCCACCGGCTTCGCGCCCGAGCTGCGCCTGCGCATGAGCGAGGCGGCGCGCGAGGCCCAGCCCTTCCACGCGCTGACCCGCGACGTGGAAAGCCTGCGCGTGGAGGTGCTGCGCGGCCTGCGTACGCGCGAGCGGCTCGACGAGGCCGCGCAGCGCCTGCGCGAGCGCCTGGAGGCCTGCCGCGCGGCGGCGGCCACGGTGTACCCGCATTTCGAGGACAACGGCATCTCGGTCGGCCTGGTGTTCCTGCTGCGCCAGTTGCGCGAGCGCATCCTGCGCGTGCGCGCCCTGCTCGACTGCGTGCTCTCGCCCACCCCGGCCGCCAGCGCTGCGCAGTTGCTGGCGCAGCTGGTGCTGGTGGGGCAGGAGCGGCGCAGCCTGCGCGCGCTGCTGGCGGCCAACTCGTCCATCCTGGCGGCCAAGGTGGCCGAACGCAGCGCCGAGACCGGTGAACACTACATCACCCGCACGGCGGCGGAATACCGCGCCATGGTGGCCCAGGCCGCGGGCGGCGGTGCCGTGATGGCGTTCACCACGCTTATCAAGTTCGCGCTCTATGCGCTGGCCCTGTCGGCCTTCTGGGGCGGTTTCTGGGCGGGGGTGAACTATGCCGCGAGCTTCGTGCTCATCCAGCTGCTGCATTTCACGGTGGCCACCAAGCAGCCCGCGATGACGGCGCCCGCCATGGCGGCGCGGCTCAAGGAACTGGACACGGGCGCGGGCGTGGAGCCCTTCGTGGACGAGGTCACCCACCTCGTGCGCTCCCAGGTGGCGGCCGTGCTCGGCAATGTGCTGGTGGTGTTCCCGGCCGTGTGGGGCCTGGCCCAATGCCTGGCCTGGGCCAGCGGCCAACCCGCCATCAGCCCGGAGACGGCCACGCATGTGCTGGAGTCGCTGCACCTGCTCGGCCCCTCGGTCCTGTTCGCCGCGTTCACCGGGGTGCTGTTGTTCACTTCCAGCATCATCGCGGGCTGGACGGAAAACTGGTTCGTGCTGCACCGGCTCGACTCGGCCTTGCGTTACAACCCGCGCATCACCCGCTGGCTGGGCGGCGAGCGCGCCGCGCGCTGGGCGCGCTTTCTGCGCGCGAACATCTCGGGCTTCGCCGCCAACATCTCGCTGGGCTTCATGCTCGGGCTCGTTCCCGCGTTCGCTGGCTTCTTCGGACTGGGGCTGGACGTACGCCACGTGACGCTGTCTTCCGGACAGCTGGGGGCCGCCAGCGCCGCGCTGGGCCTGGAGGTGCTGCACCTGCCGGCCTTCTGGTGGGCCGTGGCCACCCTGCCGCTGCTGGGCGCGTTCAACGTCGCCGTGAGCTTCTACCTGGCCTTCCGCCTGGCGCTGCGTGCCCGCAACGTGAGCGGGGTTGATCGCTCCCGCATATACACTGCCATCCGTGCGCGCCTGCGCACCGCTTCCCTGAGCTTTTTCATGCCTGAGCGCCGCGCGCCCTGAACAGGGCGGCCCCGGCCGGGCGCCCGGGTCCTTCCGCTGTCCTACAGCAAGGCCTGGCATTCGCCCGTAAATTCAGGACACCGCCCAGGCGGTTCGCTTCCCACCCGTCACCCTGGGCCGGGAGGGCCGAGCTGCCTGTCCGCCCCCCCGGGCCACACCCGAACGACGGAGAGGACACATGACATGAACGAAATCCTGAGCTTCTGGGCGCAATGGCTGCGCCCCTCGGCCGGACTGCCCACGGTGCAGTGGTCGCTGCTGCTGGCCGTGGCCGCCATGACCGGCTACCTGTTCCAGCGCCACATCGGTCTGCCCAAGGTGGTGGGCTACTCGCTGGTCGGCACCGTGGCCGGCCTGGCGGGCTTCAGCGGCGCCGTCTGGCCGCTGCAAGGCATCGGCCTGTTCCTGCTGGAGCTGGGCATCGCCATCGTGCTGTTCGAGTGCGGCGGGCGCATCCCGCTGCGCTGGTTCCGGCACAACCCCATGGTGCTGGTGCAGAGCATCGCCGAGTCGGCGCTGACCTATTTCGCGGTGCTCTGGGTGCTGCTGTGGCTGGACGTGCCCGAGCGCGCCGCCGGCCCGCTGGCCATCGTGGCGCTCGCCGCCTCGCCCGCCGTTCTCACGCGCGTGGTGTCCGACACGCGCGCCGCCGGCCCGGTGACCGAGCGCGCCATCGTGCTGGCCACGCTCTCCACGCTGTACGCGCTGACGCTGGGCAGCGCGCGCGCCGAGCTCATCAACCGCAGCTCCATCGGCCTGCTGGACACGGTCTATCCCGTGATGGTGGTGCTGGGCGTCTCCATCGTGGTGGCCACGCTGCTGGCCCTGGCGCTGCGCCTGGCGCTGCGCTTCATGAGCCCGACGAGCGAGAACACCTCCATGCTGCTGCTGGCCCTGGTGGCCGCCGCCACGGCCGTGGCGGCGCACATGGGCGGCTCGGCGCCGCTGGCGGCGCTGCTGGCCGGCATGCTGCTCAAGCAGATGCACCAGCGCCCCTGGGCCTGGCCGCGCCAGCTCGGCAACGCCTCGTCGCTGCTGACCATGCTGATGTTCGTGCTCGTTTCCACCGTGGCCGCGCAGGCCGACTGGAGCGCCCCCGTGGCCGGCGTGGTGCTGGCGTTGATCGCCGTGCGCCTGCTGGCCAAGGCCGTGGGCGTGGCGCTGGGCAACGTGGGCAGTGGCGCGAGCTGGCAGCAGGCGCTGTGGACGGGCTGCGCGATGACGCCGATGTCGTCCATCGCGCTGCTGATCGCCTCGCAGTTCGTGCTGGCCTCGCCCTCCACGGGACACCTGATCGCGCGCGTCGCGCTGCCCGCCATCCTGCTCATGGAGGTGCTGGGCGCGGTGATCGCCACCGTGGCCATCTACCGCGCGGGCGAAAGCTCCAAGCCCTGGGCGCCCCTGTCCCGCAACCGCAACGGAGAAAACCATGGGTCTTGAAGCCTTCCACCATTCCGAACCGCTGACGCTGGGCGTGGAACTGGAGCTGCAGCTCGTCAACACCCACGACTACGACCTCGCTCCCTACGCCGAGGACATGCTGCGCCTCATGAAGAAGATACCCCTGCCCGGCAGCGTGGTGCCCGAGATGACCAACAGCATGATCGAGATCTCCACCGGCGTCTGCCACAGCAGCAGCGAGGTGCTGGGCCAGCTCATCCCGATCCGCGACGCGCTGGTGAAAAGCGCCGACAAGCTCAACATCGCCGTGGCCGGCGGCGGCACGCACCCGTTCCAGCAGTGGCACGAGCGGCGCATCTACGACAAGCCGCGCTTCCAGGAGCTCTCGCAGCTCTACGGCTACCTGAGCAAGCAGTTCACCATCTTCGGCCAGCATGTGCACATCGGCTGCCCGGACGCCGATGCCGCCCTGCTCATGCTGCACCGCATGAGCCGCTATATCCCGCACTTCATCGCGCTCTCGGCCTCCAGCCCCTACGTGCAGGGGCAGGACACGCAGTTCGACTCGGCGCGGCTCAACTCGGTGTTCGCCTTTCCGCTGTCGGGCCGCGCGCCCTTCGTGCTGACCTGGGAGGCCTTCGGCCAGTTCTTCGACAAGATGACGCGCACCGGCGTGGTCAAGAGCATGAAGGACTTCTACTGGGACATCCGCCCCAAGCCCGAGTACGGCACCATCGAGATCCGCGTGTTCGACACCCCGCTGACCATCGAGCGCGCCGCCGCGCTCGCCGGCTTCGTGCAATCGCTCGGCGCCTGGTTCCTGGCCGATCAGCCCTTCATGCCCGAGGAGGACGACTACCTCGTCTACACCTACAACCGCTTCCAGGCCTGCCGCTTCGGGCTGGACGCGGTCTACGTGGACCCGTCCACGGGCGAGCACATGCCGCTGCGCGAGCACATCCTGCAGACCATGGACCGCATCGCCGGCCACGCCGCCACGCAGGGTGCCACGGGCGCCCTGCACCTGCTGCGCGGCGAGGCCAGCGCGGGCCAGAACGATGCCCGCTGGCTGCGCGAATGCCAGCGCGAGGAACAGCTGCTCGCCGAGGTGAGCCGGCAGGCCGCGCTGCGCTTCCGAGGAGTGAATTAACCCCCCCCTGAGCCGCTTCGCGCCTTCCCCCGGGGGGACGCCGCCAGTGCGGCGGGGCGGCCCTTGCACGGCGGCCGCTGGTCTGAAGCAGGCCAGTACCCAGCCCGCGTGGGCCATCATGACGGCACTGCCATTGATACACCGCACAATCGAACCCCATGGGTGAATTCGACCTGATCGCGCGCTACTTCACGCGCCCAACGCGCCGCGCCGTGCTGGGCGTGGGCGACGACTGCGCGCTGCTCGCGCCCGCGCCGGGCATGCAACTGGCTGTCTCCAGCGACATGCTGGTCGAGGGTCGGCATTTCTTCGCCGACGTGGACCCCGAGGCCCTGGGCCACAAGGCGCTGGCCGTGAACCTGTCCGACCTCGCCGCCTGCGGCGCGCGGCCGCTGGCCTTCACGCTGGCGCTGGCGCTGCCCCGCGTTCAAGAGCCCTGGCTCGAAGCCTTCGCGCGCGGCCTGCTGCGCCTGGCCGACGCGCACGGGTGCGAACTCGTGGGCGGCGACACCACGCAGGGCCCGCTGAACCTTTGCATCACCATCTTCGGCGAAGTGCCTGCGGGCCAAGCCCTGCTGCGCGGCGGCGCGCGCGCGGGCGAGGACATCTGGGTCAGCGGCACGCTGGGCGACGCCCGGCTGGCGCTGGAGGCACTGCTGGGCCGCGCCCCGCTGCCCCCGGCCCTGCTGCAGGCCGCGCGCCAGCGCCTGGAGCGGCCCACACCGCGCGTGGCATTGGGCCAGGCCTTGCGCGGCGTCGCCAGCGCCGCGCTCGACGTGAGCGACGGGCTGCTCGGCGACCTGGGCCACCTGCTGCGCGCCTCGGGCGTGGGGGCCTGCATCGACACCTCGGAAACTATCAAATTGATAGCTGCTGGCGCTGATCCAGAAAGCGTCAAACCCCAATTTGACCTTGAACTTCTGCACCAGTGCACGCTGGCCGGCGGCGACGACTACGAACTCGTCTTCACGGCGCCCGTGGCGGCGCGCGCCGCCGTCGAGGCGGCGGGCCGGGCGACGGGCACGCCCGTCACGCGCATCGGCCGCACCGAGGCCGCACCGGGCCTGCGCCTCATCGACGCGCAAGGCCGCGCCGTCACGCGAAGCTACGCCTCGTTCGACCATTTCGCTTGAACACCCCAGTCCCCGGAGCCCGTTCACTTCCGTGATTCATCGCGCTGTACGCCACCGGCAGCCGATGGGCCGGGCGCAGCCCGGCAGCGGCCAGGGGGAACGCTGCTTCAGGGCGTGCGCGCCATGGTGCGCCGCACCACGCCCTCGGCCCTGAGCCGATCGAAGGCCTGGCGCGTGCGCTCGACCACGTCCATCGGGGTCTGCCGGCTGTAGGCCATGTACAGCCCGGTGGAGGCCTCATCGAGCGTGAGCACGCGCTCCAGGCCCGCGCAGTCAAAACCCGTCTCCCGGCACAGCATGGTGGCATCGTCGGCGGTCAGGGGCACCATATCCACCTGCCCGCTCAGCAGCTTGCGGAAATTGTCGATGGGGTGCGCCGACACGACCAGCTTCTCGAACCCCTTGGCGCGCAGGTACTGGTGCCGCACGTCGTCGCGCATCACGCCGATGGTGCGCGACCGGGCCGACGCCAGATCGGAAACCCCTTGCGCCCGCCCCCGGAGGCGGAACAGGTGGTACTGGATCTTCATGATCTCGCCTGCCCAGTGGAACTGCTCCTCGCGCGCCGCAGTGCGGGCGATCAGGAAGATCAGCACATTGGGCTCCTGGAGCGCCATGTCGTAGGCGCGCGCCCATGGATAGAGGTGCACGGTGTAGGGTGTCAGCCTAGCACGCTGGAGCGTGAGTTCCACCACTTCGGTGGCCGTGCCAACCACCTTGCCATCGGCGACAAAGGTGTAGGGCGTGGTCTCGGTGACCGCCCGCACGGCCTGCGCCCGCGCGGGCACCCCGGCCACCAGCCAGGCCAGGCCGATCCACAAGGCCCAGTGCTTCAGCTTCATGGTGCTGCCCCCCCTTCGCCACGTTCATGCGCGGCCCGGATAGGCCCCGCCACCTGGTTGCGTCCCGCTGCCTTGGCCCGGTACAGCGCCTGGTCGGCCTGCTGGAACAGCGCCTCGAAATCTTCGGCATCCCCCGGCTCCAGCACCGCCATCCCGATGCTGATCGTCACCACCGGCGCCGCCTGCGAATGGCGGTGCTCGATCGCGCAGGCGGCCACGGCGGCGCGCACACGCTGCGCCAACAGCCAGGCGGCTTCCTCATGGGTGCCCGGCAGCAGCACGCCAAACTCTTCGCCGCCGATGCGCGCCACCAGGTCCCCGGCGCGCGCCAGGCTGGCGCGCAGGGTGTGGGCCACGGCGATCAGGCACTGGTCGCCCATGGCATGCCCGTAGTGGTCGTTGTAGTCCTTGAAGCAGTCGATATCGCAGACCAGCAAGGCCAGGCCCTGCCCGCTGCGCCGCGCGCGCCGGAATTCGTTCTTCTTGACCTCGTCGAAATGGCGCCGGTTGGGCAGCCCCGTGAGTGGGTCCGTGCGCGCCAGGCTCTCCAGGCGCGCGTTGGCGGCCTGCAGCGCGGCCGTGCGCTCGTCCACCAGATGGGCCAGGTGATCCCGGTGGCCCGCCAGCTCCTGCTCGTAACGCTGCTGCTGCTCCAGATAGTTCGCCAGGCTGCCCTGCAGAAGATTGACCCCCGACACCAATTGGCCCAGCTCGTCCTGGCGATGGCTGTCGCGTTGCAATTCCAGGGTCGCGCCGAGGTTGCCCGGCCCCACGCCCGCCAGGTGGGAGGCAATGCGCTGCACATGGACGGTGACCATCCGGTTGAACATCAGCATGATCAGGCCCGCCAGCATCAGTGACTGCAACAGCTGCGTGATCACGATGGCCGCCAGCGCACCGCGCAGGCGCTGCCACAGCACGCCCTCATCGCCCTGCAGCAGCAGCTCGCCCACCTTTTCACGCGCTCCAGGGTAGGGCTCATAGGTCAGGACCAGCCTGCGCGTGGGGGCCCGGCCCGGGCCGCCCCACTCCTCCCGCGCGCGCTCGATCACCACCATCGCGCTGTTGGCCAGCATCACCTTCAGCTCCACCCGGCCGACCGAGGGCAGGCGCATGGCGCTTTGCACATGGGCCTGCAACGCCTCGCGGTCCAGTTCCCAGATGGCCTTGGACAGAGTGCCGCTGTAGATCTGTTCGATCTGGGTCAGCTCGGCCTCCATCGTGGTCAAGCCCGACTTCCAGGCCGAGAGGGTCAGCACCGCCACCGCCGCCAGGGTGAACACCATGCAAAAAGCCAGCGTGGCCAGCACCAGCCGCCCGCCCAGGGAGCCGCGCGGCGCCACGGACGGCGCCACGGACGGCGCCACGGACGGCGCCACGGACGGCGGTGCGGGCGGCGGCGCGGCCTGCGCGGGGAGCGTATCGGGAGCTATCGCCATTTGCGCTGCAGCCTGTCGTAGGTGCCGTTGCGCTTGATGGCCTCCAGCCCCTTGCGAAAGCGCGACACCAGTTCGTCGGGCGTCTGGTTGCCGAAGGCCATGTAGTAGCCCTCGCGGCTCAAATCCGGAATGTGAAGGGCCTTGGACAGGGTTCTGCCGGGGTCATCGCCGGCCTGGCGCGCCAGATGGTAGGCCGTGAGTTCGCTCATGATCCACAAGTCCACCCGGCCGCGCTGGAGCTTTTCGTAGTTGTGCTCGTACTTCACGCTCGACTGCAGGTTCACCCCCTTGACGAAGCCGTGGGCCACGAGAAACTGTTCGCCCACGTCTTCGTTGACCGTACCGATCTGGTAGGCCTTGGCCGCCTCCAGCGAATCAATCCTGAGCGACTTGCCGGGCTGGCTGAACAGGTAATAGTGGGTCGGCGCGATCACGCCCACCCACTTGAACAGCCGCTCACGCTCCGGAGTGCGCCCGATGGAGTAGATCAGCACCCCAGGCATGTCGCGCGCCATCTGGTAAGCGCGTGCCCAGGGCATGGACTGGATGTCGCCCTGCGCGCCGATCTCCTGCAGCACGGCCTCGACCACGTCGGTGCCCAACCCGGTGATCCGGCCTCGCTCCGTGAAGTTGTAGGGCGGGAACTCCTCCGTGAGGATGCGCAACCGCCCCTCTTGCGCGCTTGCTGCGCCCGCGCCCAGCCAGAGCCCTCCCAGCAGACCAGCGAGTTGCCGCCTGCGGATGCCTGCCTGTGGGTGCTTTCGTGGTGCTGCCATGCTCGCCGGTGCGGCCGCGCCTGGTGGCAATGAACCGCCCCGCCGCGCCCACGTTCTCCCCCAAAATGGACTGAACTCTGAACTGGCGACAGTATCCGTTACCCATCCCACGGGGTCAACGCGGCCTGCCCGTGCGGCGCTCAGCGCATCTGGAACAGCTCCTGGTGGAAGCGTCCGGCCGGGCGGCCCAGGCGCTGCATGGCCTCGCGCAGCGCCAAGCCGAAGCCCTGCGGGCCGCAGAACCAGACGCTGGCACCGGGGCTGGCCTGGGCCAGCAGATCGTCCGCGCGCACCTGCCCGGCGTCATCGCTGTGGTGGATCTTCAGCGTGATGCTCGGCAGTCCGGCGCACAATGCCTGCAGCCGCTCGGCGAACACGGCTTCACCGGCATTGCGCACGCAGTAATGCAGTTGCACGCGCGGCGCCTGGTCTGGTGCGTCCTGCAGCGATTCCAGCCAGGCAACGAAGGGGGTAGCGCCTATGCCCGCCGCCACCCACACCTGCTCGGGTGCGCTGTCGCGGCGGAAGTCGAAGCGGCCATAGGGGCCTTCGACGGTGACCTCCTGCCCGGCATGCACGCGCTCGGCCAGCCGCGCGGTGTAATCGCCCAGCGCCTTGATGGCAAAGCGCACTTCACCCTGGCCACCATCGGCATTGCTGATGGTGAAGGGGTGGTGGCCTTCGCCCCGCTCGAAGGTGATGAAGGCGAACTGCCCGGCGCGGTGCCGCCAGCGCCCCTGCACCTGGCAGGTCACCTCCAGCACGCCGGCGCCCCGGTCCTGCACCGCCGTCACCCGGGCGCCGTGGCGCCGCGCGCCGCCGATGCGGCCGGCCAGCGACAGCACGGCGCACCAGGTTCCCGCCAGCGCGCTCAGCCCCACGATCCAGCCCGCCGGCTGCTGCCACCACGCGGGCGGCGCCAGCACCACGGCGTGCAGCGCCAGGGCCAGGTACACCAGCGCCAGCACCTTGTGCAGCACGCGCCACCAGTGGTACGGGAAACGCTGCCACAGCGTGATGACCAACATGGCCGCCAGCAGCCACACCGACCATTCGCCGAAGTCCTTGGCCACGTCGCGGAAGGCGTTGAGCCACCACTCCGCGCGGGGCGGCTTCACAGGCCGCTCCAAGAACAGGAGCAGCAGCCCCTTGGACAGATCCAACCCGTAATGCACCAGCGCCAGCACGATGGCCCCGATCCCCGCCCACTTGTGCAGGCGGTACATCTTGTCCAGCCCGCCCAGCGGCCGCTCCAGCCACGCTGGACGCACCGCCAGCACCATGATGAGAGACATCAGCAGCCAGGCGCCCAGCCCGCTGAGCAGGATGAGCTGCTGGCGCCACCACCACGCATTCGCCGCCGTGGCCGGCGGCAGGGCCCAGAGCCACGCGACCAGCGCCAGCAGCCCGGTGGCCCACAGTGTTTTTTTCATGTTCGATCCTGGTTGATTGCCTTGCTTGGACCTTAAAACCGCGCCATGAAGCCTTTCTTAAGGCAACGGTGAAGCGCAGGTAAAGCACGCCGCCGCGCCACCACGCCCGTCTGGAAGCAGGGTCCGGCCGGCTGCTAGCATGCACGGCACACCCTCCCCTTCGTTCAGCCCAGGAGCACACCGTGAAGCCTGCTTTCCCGATCCCGTGGCCCTTGATCCCCTCGCTCGCTGGCGTGGCCCTGTGGTGCGCCGCCTCCGGCGCCACGGCGCAGGACGGCGCCTCGCGCATCGCCCGCGTCACGGTCTACCCCGGCGTGGCCACGGTCGAGCGCGTGGCCAAGGTGCCGGCCGGCGCGCGCAGCCTGGTGCTGACCTGCCTGCCCGCCACGCTGGACACGCAGAGCCTGCAGATCCAGGCCGACCCCGCCGTGCGCGTGGGCGAGTTCAGCGTGCTCACCGAGGACCGCGACGTGGCCGGCGGGTGCGCCAGCCCGCTCGACGGCCGCATCCGCGAGTTGGAGGACCAGATCGCGGCGGTGAAGGCCGAGACCAGCGCGCTGCAGCTGGTGGAGGGCTACCTCAAGGCCGTCGCGGGCGGCCCGGCCGGCGACGATGCCGCCGCGCCGCGCGGCCCCGCCACCACGCCGGCGCAGCTCGCGGCCATGGCCGAGGCGCTGCGCAAATCGGGCCAGGACACCCAGGCGCGCGCCCACCAGCTCAAGCGCAAGCAGGAGGCCTTGGAACTCGCGCTCAAGCCCCTCGCGGCCGAGCGCGACCGCGTGGCCAGCCAGCGCACGCGCGTGGTCTCGGTCACCATCAACCTGGCCGCCGAGCGCGAGGGCGAGCTGCGCCTGGCCTACCAGGTGCGCGGCCCAGGCTGGCAGCCCAGCTACCGCGCCACGCTGGACGCCGCCAAGCCCGGCGTGCAGCTCGAACGCCTGGCCCTGGTGGCGCAGAACAGTGGCGAGGACTGGGGCAACGTCCAGTTGACGCTTTCCACCGGCCAGCCCCACCGCGCCACACAGGGCCGCCTGCCGCGCCCCTGGACGCTGGACGTGGCGCCGCCACCCCAGCCGCGCGCGCCCGCACCGGCCATGGCCATGGCGCCCGCCGCAGCGCCCGCCCCCGCCGCGCCGGCCCGCGAGCGCGGCAACGCCGAGGCCCTGCCCAGCTTCGATGTGGGCACCAGCGACAAGGGTTTCGCCACCGAGTTCGCGGTACCCCAGCGCATCACCGTGCCGTCCAACGGCCAGCGCGTCACGCTGGCACTGGGCACGCACCAGGCGCCTGCGCGCCTCCTGACCCGCGCCGCGCCGGGCGTGGAAGAGGCCGCCTACCTCGTGGCCGAGATCGCGCCGCCGCCGGGCGTATGGCCGGCCGGCAGCGTGGGCCTGTACCGCGACGGCGCCTTCGTGGGCACGGGGCGGCTCGACTTCGGCACCGCCACGGCGCCTGCGCCGGGCGCCACGCCCCAGGCCAGCCTCTCGTTCGGCCGCGACGAGCTGGTGCTGGTGCGCGCCGACGCGCCGCAGGACATGACCGGCAGCGCCGGCCTGACCGGCGCGCGCACCGAGCGCAAGACGCGCCGCGCCTACCAGGTGGAGAACCGCCACAAGAGCGCCATCGACCTGCAGGTGCTGCACGCCGCCCCGGTGTCGCGCCACGAGAAGATCGAGGTCGAATCGCACTACCAGCCCGCGCCCGCCGACACCGCCTGGAACCGCCAGGCCGGCACCATCGCCTGGCGCCAAGGCATGGCCCCAGGCGCCACGGCGCAGTTCAGCGCCGAGCACACCATCCGCCACCCCAAGGACATCGAACTGCTCGAACGCCCCTGATGCCGCACCCGAACCCCCGGCCATCCAGCGCCACGGCCGCGCGCTGGATGACAATGCAGGCTATGTTCCTACTCTGCTGCGGGCCCGCGCCCGAGGCCGCCCGATGACCACTTCCGCCGCCGGCCTGCCGCTGCGCCCCACCGCCCGTTTCCTGCTGGCCCACCCGGCCCATTGCATCGCCCTGGGCTTTGGCGCGGGCCTCTCGCCCAAGGCCCCCGGCACCGTGGGCACGCTCTGGGCCTGGCTGGCCTTCCTGGTGCTGCGGCACTGGTACGCCGCGCCGCTGCAGATGGGCCTCCTGATCGCCGCCAGCACCCTGGTCGGCTGGTGGGCCTGCACCGTGACGGCGCGCAACATGGGCGTGTCCGACCCCGGCAGCATCGTCTGGGACGAGGTCGTGGCCTTCTGGCTGGTGCTCTGGCTGGCCATGCCCATGGGCTTCTGGGGGCAGCTGGCGGCCTTCGCGCTGTTCCGCTTCTTCGACGCCGCCAAGCCCGGCCCAGTGGCCTGGGCCGACAGCCTGTTCAAGGGCTTCGGCTGGCGCGGCGGCTGGGGCATCCTGTTCGACGACTTCGTGGCGGCCTTCTGCACGCTGCTCGTGATCGCTCTGTGGAGGTTCTGGTGACACCATCCAATCCCCATGATTCGCTATCAAATCAAGAGCTATCAGCGCTGGATGACAAAGCGCTGGAGGCCGTTTTGTTTGATATTTCCCAACTCCTGCTGGCGCGCGGCGAGATGCTCGCCACGGCCGAGAGCTGCACCGGCGGCCTGATCGCCGCCGCCTGCACCGACCTGGCCGGGTCGAGCCAGTGGTTCGAGCGCGGCTTCGTCACCTACTCCAACGCCGCCAAGACCGAGCTGCTGGACGTGCCCGCCGCGCTGATCGACACGCACGGCGCGGTGAGCGAGCCCGTGGCACGCGCCATGGCCGAGGGCGCGCTGGCGCGCTCGGCGGCGCAGGCCAGCGTGGCCGTGACCGGCGTGGCCGGCCCCACGGGCGGCAGCGCCGACAAACCCGTGGGCACCGTCTGGCTGGCTTGGTGCGTGGACGGGCGCACGCACAGCGCGCTGCACCACTTCCCCGGCGACCGCGCCGCCGTGCGCGCTGCCACGGTGCGGCTGGCGCTACGGCAACTGGCCCACCTGCTGAGGGAGTAGCCCCATGAACACGCCCGGCGCACTGATCCTGCGGAGCCTGCGCGGCCAGCTCGCACTCTGGTTCGGTGGCCTGTCGCTGCTGACTCTGCTGTGCGTCGGGCTCTACGTCGGCCGGCTGGCCACGCAGCAGATGGCCACCAGCGCCGGCGAATCCCTCCATGCCGTGGCACTCACGGCGGCCAACCTGTTGGGCGCCAACCTGCGCGAGCGCGAGCTGGAGATCGTGCTGCTGAGCAAGGCCCCGCATTTCACGCGCGGCAACCTGGCCAACCCGGAGCTGCTGCAGTCGCTCGAAAAACGCAAAGAGTTACGCGAGGAATTCGCCTGGATGGGCGTGATGGACCCGCAAGGCAAGGTTGTGCAGGCCGTGGACGGCATTCTCCAGGGTCAGTCCGTGGCCCAGCGGCCCTGGTTCATCGCCGCGCGCTCGGGGATCTATGCCGGCGACGTGCACGAGGCCGTGCTGCTGGCCAAGCTGCTGCCGCCGCTGCCCGGCGGGGAACCGCTGCGCTTTATCGACTTCGCGGCACCGATGCACAACGCGGCGGGCGACCTGATCGGCGTGGTCGGGGCGCACATTCATTGGCGCTGGGTCACGCAGACCGTGCAGACGGCATTCGACCAGAGTGCCCGGGGCGCTGACGCCGAAATCCTGATCGCCAACGCCGTGGGCGCGGTGCTGTACCCCCCGGCCCTCGCGGGCCAGGTCCAGCTCCCCAGGAATCTGCCGGCAGGACCGGACAAGCCCTACAGCCAGTTGCGTTGGGACGACGGCCGGGACTACCTGGCGAGCGCTGCCACGGTGGATTCGCGCACCCCGCACAGCCTCGGCTGGCGCATCGTGGTCCGCCAGCCCCTGGAACAGGCGCTGGAGCCCGCCCATGCGCTGCGCGACCGGCTGCTGGCGCTGGGCCTGCTGGCGGCACTGGTGTTCGGCCTGGTGGCCGTGCGCCTGGCCCGCGCCTTCAGCCGCCCCATCGAGCAGTTGGCCGAAGCGGCGCGGCGCATCGAGCACGGCGACAGCCAGCCCGCTTTTCCGGCCACGGGACAATTGGCCGAAGTGGAGCAGCTGAGCCAATCGATGCGGTCGATGACCCAGGCGCTGCTGGCGCACGAGCACGAGCTGGAGGCCATGAACCAGTCGCTTGAGACCCAGGTGCAGCAGCGCACCGCCGCGCTGGCGGCCGCGAACCGCGAGCTGGAGCAGCTGGCCACGCGCGACGCGCTGACCGGCGTGCACAACCGCCGGCGCTTCGACGACCGGCTGGCCGAATGCTTCGAGGTGGGCCAGCGGACGGCGCAGGGATTTGCCGTGCTGCTGCTCGACGCCGACCATTTCAAGAAGGTCAACGACACCTACGGCCACCCCACGGGCGACGCCGTGCTGCAGCAGATGGCGCGCCTGCTGACCGAACACACGCGCTCCGTTGATTTTGTCGCGCGCTACGGCGGCGAGGAATTCGTCGTCCTGCTACCGCATACGCCGGACGGCGATGGCGCCCTGGCCGTGGCCGAAAAAATCCGCGCCGCCATCGCCGAGGCCGCCTTCCCGGGGCCGGGGCGCATGACGGTGAGCATCGGCGCGAGCACCTGGCAGCCCGCCGATCGCGGCGTCAGCGCGGTGGTCGAGCGCGCCGACGCGGCCCTCTACCAGGCCAAGGCCGGCGGGCGCAATCGGGCCATGCTCGCCCCGCAGGGTTAGCCGGCGGCGCGCCGCGTCAAGCGCCGTGGCACTTCTTGAACTTCTTGCCGCTGCCGCACCAGCAGGGGTCGTTGCGGCCCGGCTCCGGCGGCTTGCGCAGGGTCTCGACGCGCGGACCCATGCTCTTCCAGAGCTGGCGCAGGTCGTACACGGCCCAGATGGCCTCGCCGAACGCCTCGACGCGCGCCTTGCTGGTGCTGGGCGGGCCGTCCTCGCTGTACATGCTGACCTCGGGCCGGCCGGTGTCGTCCTCGGTCAGCGCGACGATGCGGTCGAGCGCGTCATCCAGCCACTGCGCGGCTTCCTTGTCGCGCGGCGCGGCCCATTCGTCGGGCCAGTTCTCCACGGCGAACATGAAGCCCAGCGCCCAGACCTGGGCGAACGATGGCACCTCCTGGCCCTCCATCTCGGCGCGGTCGGCCTCGGGCAGGCTGGCGACGGCGCCGCGCATGTCCATGGCCTCGGGGGCGTAGGCCTCGTCCTCGTCGAGCGACTTCACCTCGGCGTCGAGCTGGCGCACCACCTCGTTCCAGCGGCGCATCCACAACTCGATGAAACGCGCCTGCTGCGCCGCATCGGCGAACGCGGGCAGCAGCGGCAGGGGCTCGCCCTCGGCCACCTCCAGCGGCTCGCCGTCGCCCAGCAGCATGGGCAGGTATTCGGCGGGGCCAATGGCGCGGCGCGTGCAGGCCAGCGCGGCCAGGAAGCCGTCGCAGAACTCCCACTGCGGAATCTCTTCGCCACGCGTGCGCAGGTCGTCGAGAAGGGTATCGAGCTCGTCCAGTTCGTCGGGGCCGAGGGCCGGTTCACCGGCGTCCGTGGGGGCAGGGTTGTTCATGGGAGGTTCCGTTCAACGGTGCAAAGGCTTTTATGATGCCCAACGCGGCGCCCATGGGCGACCGCGCGGGCGCGGCGGCAAGTGTAGCCCGCCCCGAACCCTGCACCCCTGCCATGCCACCCCTGAGCCCCCAGCCCACCGTCTGCCTCCCTCGACCTGTCCGCGCATGCCGCCAGGAAGGCCCATGCCGATGACCGAAACCACCCCGCCCGGCCAGGCCCTGGCCCCCGACTACGCCGCCTTCCTGCAGGCCCACCTGGCGGCACAGCCCGCCAACGTGGCCCACTACACGCTGGAAGACGAGCAGGTCTGGCTGAAGAAGGCCGGGCCGCGCCACGGCATGTGGCGCTACCGCGTGCTGGGCGCGCTGGCGGGCCTGGCCCGGCTCGACGTGCTGCGCCCCGTGCCCAACCTGGGCGGCCAGCAGGCCATCGCCACCGAGGCCCGGCGCCTGCGCGACCTGCGCGCGCGCGGCCTGCGCGTGCCGCTGGTGCTGGCCGAGCAGCCCGACGGCCTGCTGCTGCACCACCTGGGCCGCCCGGGCGAGCCCACGCCCTCGCTCGGCGACGAGATGCAGGCCGCCCTCGCCCGCCCGGCCGCCGTGCAGGCGCTGTGGCTGCAGGGCCTGCTGGCACTGGACCATGTACACGCCACGGGCACCTGCCTGAGCCAGGCCTTCGCGCGCAACCTGGTGCGCTGCCCCGACGGCGTGGTGGGCTACATCGACTTCGAGGACGACCCGGCCGCCAGCCTGCCACTGGCGCACTGCCAGGCGCGCGACGTGCTGTGCTACGTGCACTCCACCGCGCTCTACCTGCGCGAGAGCGGGGCGCTCGAATCCGCCCGGCCGCTGTGGACCGCCTGGCTGGCGCAGCGCAGCCCCGCGGTGCGCGCCGTGCTGGAGCAGAGCATCGGGCGCATGGCCTGGCTGCGCCACCTGCCGCAAAGCCGCCGCCTGGGACGCGACCTGCAGCGCGCCCGCGCCGCGCACGACCTGCTGACACCGGCCTCTGAACGACCCTGACCGAAAGGCCTTTCCGCCATGGATGTCTCCGAAGCCGTGCAGCGGCGCTCCTCGATCCGCGCCTTCAAGCCCGATGTGCCCCCCGCCGCCATGGTGCGCGCCATCCTGGAGGGCGCGGCGCGCGCGCCCTCGGGCGGCAACCTGCAGCCCTGGCATGTGCATGCGCTCGCGGGCGAGCCGCTGACCCGGCTGCTGCGCGCCGTGGAGGACGCGCCCTTGCAGGAGGCGCCCGAATACGCCGTCTACCCGCCCGACCTGTGGGAGCCCTACCGCACGCGGCGCTTTCGCAATGCCGAGCAGCTTTACGCATCGATTGGCATCCCGCGCGAGGACAAGGCCGCGCGCCTGCGCCAGATGGCCAAGAATGCCAGCTTCTTCGGTGCGCCCGTGGGCATCTTCCTGAGCGTGGACCGCCGCATGGGCCCGCCGCAGTGGGCGGACCTGGGCATCTACCTGCAGACCGTGATGCTGCTGGCCGTGGAACAGGGCCTGGACACCTGCCCGCAGGAGTTCTGGGCCTTCCGCTCCCAGCCCGTGGCGCGTTTCCTGGACCTGCCGCCCGAGCGCATGCTGTTCGCCGGCATCGCGCTGGGCTGGCGCGACGAAAACACCCCCATCAACCAATGGCGCACCGAGCGCGACCCCTTCGAGACCTGGGCCGAGATGCGCGGGTTCTGATCCGTTTCCACGGTGCTTGGCACCGTTCGCGGCCCCTGACCCTGGCGCGGCCCAGACCAGCGGCCACCGCGCAAGGGCCGCCCCGCCGCGCTGGTGGCGTCCCCCTTCCGCAGCGCGCAGCGGTGCCAGAGAAGGGGGAAGGCGCGTCAGCGCCGCAGGGGGTTGTTTTCTCTCACAGCAAGCTCTCTGCACTCACGTAGGCATAGCCCAGGTCGCGCGCCACGGCCTCGAAGGTCACCTGGCCCTCGGCCACGTTGAGGCCGTTGCGCAGGTGGATGTTGTCGCGCAGCGCCTGCTTCCAGCCCTTGCCGGCCAGGGCCAGGGCGTGGGTGATGGTGGCGTTGTTCAGCGCGAAGGTGCTGGTGCGCGCCACCGCGCCGGGCATGTTGGCCACGCAGTAGTGCACCACGCCATCGACCACGAAGACGGGGTCGGCATGGGTGGTGGGGCGCGAGGTCTCGAAGCAGCCGCCCTGGTCGATGGCCACGTCCACCACCACGGCGCCCGGTTTCATGCGGGCGATCATGTCGCGGGTCACCAGCTTGGGGGCCGCGGCGCCGGGAATGAGCACGCCGCCCACCACCAGGTCGGCGTCGAGCACCGCCGCCTCCACGCTGTGCGCGGTGGAAAACACGGTGTGGATGCGGTTGCCGAAAACCAGGTCGAGCTGGCGCAGGCGGTCCACGTTCTTGTCCAGCACGGTCACGCGCGCGCCCAGGCCCACGGCCATCTGCAGCGCGTTCGTGCCGACCACGCCCGCGCCCAGGACCACCACATGGGCGGCGGGCACGCCCGGCACGCCGCCGAGCAGCACGCCCATGCCGCCCTTGGACTTTTCCAGGTACACCGCCCCGGCCTGGATCGCCATGCGACCCGCGACCTCGCTCATGGGCGCCAGCAGCGGCAGGCCGCCACCGGGGCCGGTGATGGTTTCATAGGCGATGCAAATGGCGCCCGAGCGCACCAGCGCGGCGGTCTGCGCCGGGTCCGGCGCGAGGTGCAGGTAGGTGTAGAGGATCTGCCCCGGGCGCAGCAGGGCGCATTCCGACGGCTGGGGTTCCTTGACCTTGACGATCATCTCGGCCTGGGCGAACACCTCTGCGGCGTCTTGCGCCAGGGTGGCGCCGGCGGCCAGGTATTGCGCGTCGTCCAACCCGATGGCGGCGCCCGCGCCGGCCTGCACCAGCACCTGGTGTCCGCTGCCGGTGAGTTCGCGCACGCTGGCCGGGGTGAGGCCGACGCGGTATTCGTGGTTTTTGATCTCCTTGGGCACTCCGATGCGCATCGCTGTCTCCTGGTGTGTTGAGAGGCCCAGTGTCTCGCTCGGCAACCCGGATTTCAAGACGGATTAATGAACAAAGATATCCATTAAAGAACTGAATCAAGCAGGACAGAAATCCAGCACGGGCGCCACATGGACCCCCAGCGCCAGCAGGCGCTTGCGCAGGCTGAGCACGGCGCGGTCCTTGCTGAGCAGGAGGGCGCCGTGGTGCACCGCCAGGTCGATGAACTGCTGGTCGTCCGGGTCCTTGCAGACGGCGCTGGCGCGCGGCGCGGAGTCCACGGTGCGCGACTGCGCATCGAAGGCTTCCAGCACCTGCGGCACGCTCAGGCCGTAGTAGGCCAGGCGCGGCGCGATCTGCGGGTAGCCCAGCACGCGCTCCAGCTCCACGCGCATGGCGGGCGCGGCGATCCAGCGCAGCGCGCCGCTGGCCAGCAAGGGCTTGAGGGGCTGCACGGCGGCATCGGCGAAAACCAGCAGATCGAGCACGATGTTGGTGTCGATCACCACCGGCCGCGCCGCCCCGGGCACCCGGGCCGGCGCCTCAGCCGCCATCGGCCGTCCCGTCTGGCGCGGTGCCCGGGCGGGCGCGCACGGCGCCGCGCACCATGTCGAAGCGGAACAGCCGGCATTCGATCGGGCCGTTCCACATCGGCACGCGGCGCGATTCCTTCAGGCGCATCTTGCCGGGCAGCTTGAGGTCGGGCGTGAGCATCCAGGCCGTCCAGCCGGCGTAGTGCTTCTTCCAGTGCGCGGCCAGCTGGCTGAAGAATTCGCCGCCGTCGTCGGTGTGCGCGGCCTCGCGGCCCACGGCGCCACCCTGGGCGCGCAGCGTGGCGCGCTCGGTGGCGTTCTGGCCGGCCGAGCCGGCGGCGGCGATGCGCTCGCCATAGGGCGGATTGAGCAGCATCACGCCCGGTGTCTCGCACGGCGGCATGCGCTGCAGCGCGTCGCCGCCGCGCAGCTGCACGGCGCCAGCGACGCCGGCACGCTCGGCGTTGCGCTGGGCGAAATCGACCATGCGGTGCGAGACATCACTGCCAAAAATGGGCACAGGGCTTGCCTGCTGCGCGCCTTCAGCTTCTGTTTTGATAGCATTCCAGACATGGGCCTGGAACGGCAGGAGCTTTTCGAAGGCGAAGCGCCGGCGCAGGCCGGGGGCAATGCGGCAGGCGATCTGCGCGGCCTCGATGGCCACGGTGCCACTGCCGCAGCAGGGGTCGTACAGCGGCACGGGGGCCTCGCCGTGCGGGTTCCAGCCGCTGGCGGCGATCATGGCGGCGGCCAGGGTTTCCTTGAGCGGCGCGTCGCCCTTGTCCTCGCGCCAGCCGCGCTTGAACAGCGGCTCGCCCGAGGTGTCGATGTAAATGGTGGCCTCGTCGGTGGTGAGGTGCAGGTGGATGCGCACGTCGGGCCACTGGGTGTTGACGTCGGGGCGCACGCCGCTCTTGGCGCGGAAGCGGTCGGCCACGGCGTCCTTGACGCGCAGGCCGGCGAAGTTCAGGCTGGTCAGCGGGCTGTGCTGCGCCGTCACCTCGACCTTGAAGGTCTGGCGCGGGGTGAACCAGATTTCCCAGGCCACGCTGCTGGCCAGCTCGTACAGGTCGTTCTCGCTGCGGTAGGGGCGGTGCGCCAGCTGCACCAGCACGCGCTGCGCCAGGCGGCTGTGCAGGTTGAGCAGCAGCGCGTCGCGCCAGGAGGCGCGCAGCAGCACGCCGCCGCGCCCGGTGAGCAGGTCGTTGCCGGTGAGGCCCGTGATCCGGTGCACCTCGTCGGCGAGGAAGCCCTCCACGCCAGCGGCGCAGGGCAGGAAGATTTGAAGCTGGTTCATGAGAACCTATGTAGTTCTGTGAATGGGAGGATGGCCCCGAGGATAAGGCCTGCGGCGCGCCACGGCCGCGGCGCCGTCAGGTCCGGGGCGGCGGCAGCAGTTCCTGGGCGGGCACCGGGTGGCCGAAATAGTAGCCCTGGTAGCCGCCGCAGCCCTGGCCGACCAGGAATTCAAACTGCCCGGCCTGCTCGACCCCCTCGGCCACGACGGTCAGCCCCAGGTTGCGCGCAAGGCTCACGATGCAGTGCGCGATGGAGGCGGCGTTCAGATCGGTCAGGATGTCGCGCACGAAGGAGCGGTCGATCTTGAGCACATCCAGCGGCAGCCGGCTCAGGTAGGACAGCGAGGAATAGCCCGTGCCGAAATCGTCGAGCGCGAAGCCGATGCCATGCCGGCGCAGCAGCACCATCTTGTCGACGACGCTTTCCACGTCGTGGAGCAGCAGGCTCTCCGTCAGCTCCAGCCGCAAGCGCGCCGGATTGGCTCCGGTCAGGCGCAGCACCTCCAGCACGCTGTCGGCGAATTCGGCCTGGTGGAACTGGCGCGCGCTGACGTTGACCGACAGGGTCAGATCCGCCGTCGCCTCGCTGGCGCCCCAGGCAGCCAGCTGGCGGCAGGCGGCTTCGAGCACCCATCGGCCCAGGGGCACGATGAAGCCGGTTTCCTCCGCCAGCGCGATGAATTCTCCCGGCGGCACGGCGCCGCGCTGCGGGTGCTGCCAGCGCAGCAGGGCCTCGGCGCCGACGACCTGCCCCTGCACATCGACCTGGGCCTGGTAGTGCAGATGGAAATCGCCACGCTCCAGGCTGGCGCGCAGGTCGGTGTCGAGCTGCACGCGCCGCAGGATGGCGGCCTGCATCTGCGGGTCGAAGAAGTGCAGGGCATTGCGGCCGGCGGACTTGGACTGGTACATCGCCAGGTCGGCCTGGCGCATCAGCTCATCGAGGCTCGTGCGCTGACCGGCGAACACCGTCACGCCGATGCTCGGCGTGCTGCGCAGCTCGTGGCCCGCCAGCTGGTAGGGCAGATTGAGGGCGGTGAGCACCTTCTCGGCCACCACGCGCGCCTGCTCCGCGGCCTCGGTGGCGTCGTGCGACAGCTCTTCCAGCATGACCACGAATTCGTCGCCGCCCAGGCGCGCGGCCGTGTCGCTGGCCCGCACGGCTTCCTGCAGGCGCCGGGCCACCTCGATCAGCAGCAGGTCGCCCACGTCATGGCCCAGCGTGTCGTTGAGCGACTTGAACTGGTCCAGATCGATGAACAGCAGGGCCCCATGGTGGCCAGTGCGCGCGCCCAGCACCATGGCCTGCTGCAGGCGGTCGAGCAGCAGGCGCCGGTTGGGCAGGCGGGTGAGCGGATCGTAGAACGCCAGGTGGCGGATCTTTTCCTCCGCCTCCTTGCGCTCGCTGATGTCGGACGAGGCCGCCACGTAATGCGTGACCTTGCCGTCCTCTCCGCGAACGGCGGAGATGCTCTGCAGCATGGGGTAGACCTCGCCGTTCTTGCGCCGATCCCAGATTTCGCCAAACCACGCGCCCCGATCGGCCAGCGACTGCCACATGCCGATGTAGAAGGATGCGTCATGGCGCCCGGACTTGAACATCGCGGGCGTGCGCCCGATGACCTCCTTGGGGGTGTACCCCGTCATCCGGGTGAAGGCGCGGTTGACGCGCAGGATGATGCCGTTGGCATCGGTCACGACCATGCTGTGCAGGGATTCGAAGGCCGTGGCGGCGATGCGCATCTCCTGCTCGATGCGGCGGCTCTCGGTGATGTCGCGCAGCACCACCACGCTGTGCGTGGCCTCGCCCTGGCCATCGAGCACCGGGCTGACCGTGGCCTCGAACCAGAAGGGCTCGCCATCGCGGCGCTTGCCCGGAAGGGTGCAGGGCGCGCCCGCGCTGCTCCACAGGCGCGAGCGGCCCTGCGCATCGGCCCACAGGAAATCGGGCGCGCGCCCCAGGATTTCCTCCTCGGAGTAGCCAGTGATCTCGCTCAGGGCATGGTTGGCAAAGGTGGCGTGGCCCTGCGCATCGACGATCAGCACTCCCTGCGAGATCGACCCCAGGGCCTTGTGGTGCAGGCGCAGGATGACCGCGTTCTTGAGCCGCTCCTCGGCCTGGGCGATGCGCACCAGGTTGTCCCGGAACACCAGGGTGGCGCGCGCCATCTCGCCGATCTCGTCGCCGCGCCCATGGTCGGAGATCTCCACCGCCTCCACGCGCGCCTCCGGTGCGGCCAGCCGGTTCATCGCATCGGTGATGCGCCGGATCGGGTAGATGATGCCGCGCGCCAGGCCGCCGGCGAACACCACCGCCAGGCTCAATGCCACCAGCACCACGATGCCGCTGTAGAACACGGCCTGGCCCGCGGACCGCTCGGCGCTCCGCGCCCCGGAGATCAGGTCCTGCGCCATCTGGTTCTCGACGAGCTTGATCTGGTCGATCTTCCAGGACGTCATGTCGAACCAGTGCTCCGCCGCCTCGACGGCCGTCCGCCCCCGGGTCGCTGGACGCAGGTAGACGACGCTGCGCAGGCGCTCGATGTCGGCGGCCTTCATGTCGGACAGCGACTGGTTCAGCAGGTCCACCTGCTCGGGGCTGGCGAAGAAGCGGAACTGCTCCAGGAAATGCGCTTGGCGGTCGGCCAGGGCCGTGAAGACCTGCCGGCTCGTGGCGTCCACCCGGGGCGCGGAAAAATACGCGGCGCCCGCCGCCCGCTCCATGCCCGCCAGTTCCTTGGCCTGCATCAGGTTGACATAGGCGAAGATCGCCCGCGACATCCCGGAATGGCTGCCCAGGAGGTGCATCTCCTGGACGATACCGATCAGCTCATGGATGGCCGCGCTGTAGCGTGCGGCCTGCACCTCGGTCGTGACCCGCAGCGCTGCCGCGTCCTCGCGCCAGGCTTGCAGCTGTTCAAGCTGCGCGCGGGCGGCATCGATGCGGCGGCGCAAGCGCTCATCGAAGCGTTCCAGGATGATCTGCTGCAGCGCCTCCTCGAAGCCGGCCCTCTGCGCGTCGGTGTGGGCCTGGCGTGCCGATTGCTGTTCGACGAACGCCTGCCCGCCAGAGCCCAGGAAGGCGGCCGAAATACCGCGCTCGCGCTGGACCTCGTGCACCAGCCCGCTGACCGCCGTCGCCAGCTCGGCCACTTCGCGCAGGGAACGCATCTCGTTGGCCGTGCGCTGGTGGCTGACCAGCACCCACATGGCAAAAAACAGAAATCCCGCGATCGGCAATGCCAGGGCCAGCGCGATGCGCTGGCCTATCGGGAGGTTCTGCAGTCGGACTTGCATCACGGCACGGTCAGGGTGTTTTGGGTATGGTCGACGGGCGGCTACCGTGATCGCCACCATTCAGGGAATAACCATTATGGGGCCTGGGTTGCTGCGGCGCACATTGCCCCCACGGCAGGCCGCACCAGGATGGTGCAAACCTCCTCGCCGGGCGCGCCAGCTCCGGCCGGAAGAAACCGGCGCATGCCCACCGGCCCTGGAGCCAGCACGCGCCAAAAGGGCCATGGACGGCGGTCGCTCTGGACGCACGATCATTGGTTACAAATTGTTGCACGGCCGCAACAACCTTGCCACAAACAGGGCATCGCGCACCGCACCCCAGGCGCCAGGGCCTTTCAGCGGACCCTGGACGCCTGGTGCCCGCGAATCCGCTCGGACAGTGCCGGCGCGGGCAGCGGGCGGCTGAACAGGTAGCCCTGCATCAGGTCGCAGCCGGCCGCGCGCAAGAAGTCGCGCTGTGCCTCGGTCTCGACCCCCTCCCCCACCGTCTGCATGCGCAGGCTACGCGCCAGCCCGATGATGCTGTGCACGATGGCCGCGCTGTCCTGGTGCTCCATCATGTCCTGCACGAAGGAACGGTCGATCTTGAGCTGGTCGATCGGGAAGCGGCGCAGGTAGGCCAGCGAAGAATAGCCCGTGCCGAAGTCGTCCACCGAGAGATCCACCCCCAGCGCCTTGAGGTCCGCCAGGATGCGCGTGGCCTGGTCGGCGTTCTGCATGACGGTGCTCTCGGTGATTTCCAGCTTGAGCTGCCGGGCTTGCAATCCGGATTCCTGCAGCGCCTGCTGCACGCTACCGGCCAGCTGGTCGTCGCGAAACTGCCGCGCCGACAGGTTCACCGCCACCCGCAGGTCCAGCCCCTCGCGCTGCCACTGCCGCACCTGCTGGCAGGCCGTGCGCAACACCCATTGGCCTATGGACACGATCAGCCCCGTTTCTTCCGCCAGGGGAATGAAGTCACCGGGCGGCACCAGCGTGCCGTCGTCCAGGCGCCAGCGCACCAGCGCCTCCACGTCCGTCACCCCGTTGGTGGCCAGGTTCAGCAGGGGCTGGTAGTGCAGCAGCAGCTCGCCACGCTCCAGCGCGTGGCGCAGCCGTGCTTCCATCTCCAGCTTGCGCAGGGCCTGGGTGTTCATGTCGGCGGTGTAGAAACAGAAGGCGTTGCGGCCGGCCTCCTTGGCACGGTACATGGCCGCATCGGCATTGCGCAGCAAGGTGTCGTAGTCGGTGCCATCCGTCGGATACAGGCTCACGCCGATGCTCACCGACAGGCTCACCTCACGGTCCTGCAGCGGGATGGGGCGCGCGATGTCGTGCAACAGCCCGTCGGCCCGCAGCATGACGTCCTGTGGCCCCGCCAGATCGGACAGCACCACCACGAAATCATCCCCCCCGATGCGCGCCGCCGTGTCGCGCTCGCGCAGTTGCCCCGCCAGACGCTGGGCCACGATGCGCAGGATGTCATCGCCAAAGGCATGGCCCAGGCTGTCGTTGATGCGCTTGAAATGGTCCAGGTCGAGGTAGAGAACAGCCACCGCGCCCTGGTGGCGCCGCGCGAAGGCGATGGCCAGATCGGTGCGCTCGCGCAGGCGGTTGCGGTTGGCCAGCCCCGTGAGTTCGTCCTGGTTGTTCTGCCGCTCCAGCTGCTCTTCGTACTGCTTGCGTTCGGTGATGTCGTTGAGGATGCCCACGAAGTGGGTGACCTCGCCCAGGGCATTGCGCACGGGGGCGATCGACAGTTCGTTCCAGAACAGGGAGCCGTCCTTGCGGTAATTGCGCAGCAGAGCATGGCCCTCGCGCGACTCCCGCATGGCCGATTCCAGCTCGTGCACCCCAAGCTGGTTCCGGTCGGCCCGCAGCAGCAGGTCGGGGCCCTGGCCCAGCGCCTCGCGGGCGCCATAGCCCGTGATGCGCTGAAAAGCCGGATTCACATAGGTGATGTGGTCGCCGTCCTGCAACCGCGCGATGATCATGATGCCGTTGGCAGAGGCCTCGACGGCGCTGCTGTTGAGGCGGCTGGACTCCTCGCTGGCGCGCAGGCGTTCCTCGGCCTGCCGGCGCAGCGCCTCCTTCTCGAAGTTGGACAGTGCGAAGCTGACATCCGTCACCATCTCGCCCACCAGGTTCTGCAACTCACTGTCGAAGAATCCCGTCTCACCCGCGAACAGCGTGAAGCAGCCCACCATCCTGTCGTCGATGCGCAGCGGGAAGCAGGCGCCCGCCAGGAAGCCGTGGCGCCGCAGATCGCCATGGATGGGCGACAGCACAGGATCGGCCAGCAGATCGTTGCACACATACGGCACCGCCCCCGACTGCGCCAGCACCTCTGGCACCCTGGCGCCCCCCGGGATGCTGATGGGCGCCAGGCGGCCCAGCCATGCGGGCTCGTCGCCACAGCGCGCCATGGGCACCATCTCCCCGGTCTGCCCATCGAGCATGCCGACCCAGGCCATGCGCAACCCGCCTCGCTCCACGGCGATATGGCACAGGCGGGTGAACAGTTCATCGCGGTGTGCGGCATGGACGATGGCCTGGTTGGTCTCGCTCAGTGCCGCATAGAGCCGGTTGAGCCGCAAGATCCGCTGCTGCGCCGCGTCGAGTTCCTGCAGGCGCTGCTCCAGTTCCAGGCTGCGCTGCTCCAGCTTGTGCACCAACACCTCGCTGTACATCTTGAGCATGGACGGGCCGGACAGCACGGGCTCGCGCGCCACGGGCTGCTGCCTCGTGGCCGACGCCAGCATGTCGTGCAGGCGTGCCATGAAGACCTCGGGCTCGGACGGCTTGACCAGGAAGGCATCTGCCCCCATGTCCAGCGCCAGCCTTTCGTCCTTGGATTCGGTGTAGGTGGCGGTATAGACCATGAACGGAATGCCGCGCAGCGCCGCATCGGCCTTCCATTCGCGCAACAGGGTGTAGCCGTCCATCACCGGCATCAGCAGATCGCTGACGACCAGGTCGGGCGGCTGCTCCCGGGCCAGCGCCAGCGCCTGCTGGCCATGCGGCGCCTCCCGCACCTCGAAGCCGTGGCCCTGCAGCAGCATGCGCAGCAGATAGCGGTTGTCCTCGCGGTCATCGACGATCAATGCCAGCATCAAGCGGCCCCTTTCACGTAGCGCTCCACCTCGTCGGCGAAGGTCAGGGGGTCGATGGGCTTCTCGATGTAGCCGTTGCAGCCCGCGGCCAGGCAGCGCTCGCGGTCGCCGGCCATGGCATACGAGGTGACCGCCACGATGGGGATGGCGCCGAGCTTGGGATCGGCCCGCAGGGCATGCGCGACGGCATAGCCGTCCATGCCGGGCAACTGGATGTCGAGCAGGATCAACACCGGATCGACCTGCGCCGCCAGCGCCACGCCGGTGGGCCCATCCTCGGCATGCACCATTTCCCAGCCCCGGGATTCGAGCAGAAAATTGGCGAGGTAGCGGTTCTGCGCGTTGTCCTCGATCAGCAAAATGCGCTTGTTCATGCAGTTTCCTCCATCGGCACGGCCTGCAGGGGCAGGGTCACGGTGAACGTGCTGCCTTGCCCCCAGGTGCTGCGCGCCTCGATGCTGCCGCCCATGAGGCCCACCATGCGCTGACAAATCGTCAGTCCCAGGCCCGTGCCCTCGTGCTTGCGCGCGAGCGTCGAATCGATCTGCCGGAACGGTGTGAAAAGCAGCGCCATGTCTTCCTCCTTGATGCCCGGCCCGGTGTCCGTCACGCTCAGGCGCACGGCATCCACGGGTCCGGGGGCGCCCACGGGCCGGAAATCCTCCACCGGCTCGGCCCGCAGCGTGACGGAACCGCTGTCGGTGAACTTGACCGCATTGCTCAGCAGGTTCAACAACACCTGCTCGACCCGGCGCTCGTCGCTCGCCATGGTGCCGATGCCGGGGGCCACCTGGATGTCCAGGGCCAGATGCTTCTTGTCCGCCAGGGGCGCGATGAGGGCGCCGACTTTCTGGATCGAGCGCGCGAGATCGAAGGGCGCACAACCCACGCGCAGCTCACCCGCCTCGATCTTGGAGATGTCGAGCACATCATTGATCAGCGCCAGCAAATGGCGCGCGCTGTCGCGCACCATGCCCAGTTGCTTGCCCTGCTCGGGGTTCAGCGGCCCCGCCAGCCCCTGCAGCAGGATGCCGGTGAACCCGATGATGGAGTTGAGCGGCGTGCGCAGCTCATGGCTCATGGTGGCCAGGAATGCCGACTTGATGCGGTCCGCGTCCTCGGCGCGGTGCATGGCCTGCGCCAGCGCATGGGTCCGGTCTTCCACCCGCCGTTCCAGCTCCTGCGCGTGCTCCTGCGCCTGCTGGTAGAGATGGGCGTTCTCGACCGCCAGGGCCACCGGACCGCACAGGTCCTCCACCAGCTTGAGAACCTCTGATTGCGGCGGATCGGCCTGGCGCGAGAACAGGCACAGCACCCCCAGGGTCCGTTCCTGCACCTGCAGCGCGAAATAGGCGTTCCAGCGCACGCTGGGGTCGCGCACATTGCCGCAGGCCGTGTGCGCGCCTGGATCGTCGGCACTCAGCAGGGCATGGCGTTTGTCATTCCCCACCACGTCCAGCATGGCCGGGCAGCCCGCATCGCACAAGGGCATGCCGTCGTCAAAATGGTCCACCAGTGGCAGCGCATGCAGCCGCGCGCCCACCCGCAAAGAGCCCCGCGACGCGTCGCGCAGGCAGAGCACACCGCCATCGAAGCCGGACAGCGCCATCGCGCCGCGCGTGGCCTCCTGCAGCACGCCATCGAGGTCCCGGCGCCCCCCAATGGCCCGCAGGATATCGTTGATGGTCTGCATCTCCTGGTTGCGCTGGCGCAGCTCCGCCGTGCGCAGCGCCACCTGGCGGCGCAGCAGCAGCACGCCGGCCACAGCCGCCATCAACGCCGCCATGAACGCCGCCACGACCGGCAGCAGCCAGCCCGGCGTCGCGGCACGCACCTCGTCCACGGACCAGCGCCGCAGGGACTTGTAATAGAGGGAGTTGGAGTCCTTCTTGAAGGCGATGAGCCGCCGGTCGATCGCCTGGAGCAGATCCTGCCGCCCCCCGAGGGGCGCGGCGAAATACAGTTTGGAGGGGCTGAAGATGATGGCCGTGTCCTCCAGGCCATACCGGAGCGCGTTGCGCACGCCGAAGAAGCGGTTGGTCACCACGGCATCGGCATGCCCCTGCTCCACCGCGGCGAAGGCGGCATCGAAGTCCGGCAGCGGCATCCATTCCACCACCAGGCTGAAGCTGGAAGCCATTTGCTCGAACTGGCGCTCCTGGACCGACCCCGCGAGCACGGCCACGCGCTTGCCCTCCAGGTCCAGCATCGACCGCACGCCGGATCCACGGCGGGCATAGACCTGGTTCCAGCTCGACAGCACGGGTTCCTGGTGGAAGGCGTAGAGGGCCTCGCGCTCCTGGTTGCGGGCCACATCGGGCATCAGGTCGATCTCGCCCCGGCCCAGCCGCTCCAGGCCCTCGGTCCAGGTGCCCGCGACATACTCGATCTCCCATCCTTCGCTGGCGGCGATGCCCTCGATCAGATCGATGAAGATGCCTTCGGCCTTGCCCGACGCGGACATGCTCACCTTGGGGCTGTTCTGGTACACCCCCACCCGCACCTTCTCCGCGCCCCAGGCTGGAGCGCTCAGCCACAGCGCCAGCAGGCACAGCCCGACGGCACGCCACGCCTCGCGGACGGCGAACACCCCCCTCCAAGCCCGGCACTGGTTCAGCATGGCACGGTCCCTCCTTGGTGGATGCGAGCGCATCCACTCGTGCGGTTGATGCGAAACATGATACGCCCGCGTCATGTCGAGCACGCCGCACCGCCCGGCAGCTTTGCTGCCCCTGCGCGGCGGATTCACTGATCCGTATCAAGGTCCCGCGCACAAAGGGTGGACCCGAGGGATTCACCCGAGAGCCAGCGCCGATCCACCCCCCATAGACTGTGGCGTCCTGCGCCATCGTGGCCGCAGGCCCGTGGACATGGAGATTGCCTTGCAGCCTACCCACACCGCCCACCCGGACTACTTTCACAAAGTCGTCGACTGCCAGTGGGCCTGTCCCGCGCACACCCCGGTACCGGAGTACATCCGGCTGATCGGCCAGGGCCGTTACGACGACGCCTATATGGTCAACTGGGTCTCCAACGTGTTTCCCGGCGTCCTCGGACGCACCTGCGACCGCCCCTGCGAGCCCGCCTGTCGGCGTGGCCGAGTCGAGGAAAGCAATGGAGCCCAACCCGAACCCGTGGCCATCTGCCGCTTGAAGCGCGTGGCGGCGGACCACAAGTCCGGCGTGAAGGAGCGCATGCCCAGCATCGCGCCGCCCAACGGCAAGCGCGTGGCCTGCGTGGGCGCCGGCCCTGCGTCCCTGACCGTGGCGCGCGACCTGGTACCACAAGGCTACGAGGTCACGGTGTTCGATGGCGAGGCCAAGGCGGGTGGCTTCATCCGCAGCCAGATTCCGCGCTTTCGCCTGCCCGAATCGGTGATCGACGAAGAGACCGGCTACATCCTCGACCTGGGCGTGCGGTTCCAGGGAGGCCAGCGCGTGGACTCGCTGCGCGACCTGCTCGCACAGGGCTACGACGCCGTGTTCGTGGGCAGCGGCGCGCCGCGCGGGCGCGACCTCGACATCCCGGGGCGGCGCGAGATCCAGGACAACATCCACATCGGCATCGACTGGCTGGCCTCGGTGTCCTTCGGCCATGTCACGCGCATCGCGCCGCGCGTCATCGTGCTCGGCGGCGGCAACACCGCCATGGACTGCTGCCGCTCGGCGCGCCGCCTGGGTGGCACCGACGTCAAGGTCATCGTGCGCAGCGGCTTCGAGGAGATGAAGGCTTCGCCCTGGGAAAAGGAGGACACCCTGCACGAGGGCATCCCGATTCTGAACTTCCATGTGCCCAAGGCCTTCGAGCACGACAACGGCCAGCTCACGGGCATGAGCTTCGAGGTCGTGCGCGCCGAGTACGACGCCCAGGGACGCCGCCACCTGGTACCCACGGGCGAACCCGATGTGCGCGTGCCCTGCGACGTGGTGCTGATCGCCGTGGGCCAGGAAAATGCCTTTCCCTGGATCGAGCCCGACCTGGGTATCGCCTTCGACCGCTGGGGCCTGCCGCAACTGACCGAAGGCACGTTCCAGTCCACGCTGCCCCGGGTGTTCTTCGGCGGCGACGCGGCCTACGGCCCCAAGAACATCATCACGGCCGTCGCCCAGGGACACGAGGCCGCGGTCTCGATCGACCGTTTCCTGCACGGCGAGGATGTTCGCCAGCGCCCCGCGCCGCGCACCCATCTGCTCTCCACCAAGATGGGCATCCACGAGTGGAGCTACGACAACGACGTCTCCAATGACGCCCGCTTCAAGGTACCGTGGGCCCGGGCCGAGGTGGCGCTGGCCAGCATCCGTGTCGAGGTCGAACTGGGCTTCGATGCCGCCACCGCCTTCAAGGAAGCCAGCCGCTGTCTGAACTGCGATGTGCAAACGGTTTTCAACCGCGCCACCTGCATCGAATGCGACGCCTGCGCCGACATCTGCCCCATGGACAGCATCACCTTCACCAGCAATGGCGAAGAGGACGACCTGCGCGGCCGGCTGAGGGCGCCCGCGCGCAACCCCGCGCAAGACCTGCTGGTGTCGGCGCCGCTCAAGACCGGGCGCGTGATGGTCAAGGACGAGGACGTCTGCCTGCACTGCGGCCTGTGCGCCGAGCGCTGCCCTACCGGCGCCTGGGACATGCAGAAGTTCCGCCTCGACACCACGCAGGCAGGACCAGGCTGCCGCGATGCCACCGCAACCCGACGCACGCTGGAGGCCGCATGAAGCGCATCGAAGCCATCAACGACTTTGTCATCAAGTTCGCCAACGTCAATGGTTCGGGATCGGCCTCGGCCAACGAGCTGTTCGCCAAGGCCATCCTGCGCATGGGCGTGCCCGTGAGTCCGCGCAACATCTTCCCCAGCAACATCCAGGGCATGCCCACCTGGTACGAGGCCCGGGTGTGCGAGAAGGGCTATCTCGGGCGGCGCGGCGGCGTGGACATGATGGTGGCCATGAACCCGCAAACCTGGGACGCCGACGTGGCCGAGATCACGCCGGGCGGCTACCTGTTCTACGACAGCACACGCCCCATCCCGGCCGCGAAGTTCCGCCAGGACATCGAGGTCATCGGCATGCCGCTGACCGAGATCAGCAACAACACCTACGCCGAGCCGCGCCAGCGCCAGCTGTTCAAGAACATCATCTACGTGGGCGCGCTGTCGGTGCTGCTCGACGTGGAGGCCGAAGTGTTCGAAAAGCTCTTCGCCGAGCAGTACCGGGGCAAGGAGATGCTGCTCGATTCCAACGTGCGCGCGCTGCACCTGGGGCGCGACTACGCCCGCGAGCACCTGCAGGCGCCCCTGGGCATCCGCGTGCGGCGCGCCGACCAGGTGGGCGACCGCATCTTCACCGACGGCAACAGCGCTGCCGCGCTGGGCTGCGTGTACGGCGGCGCCACCGTGGCGGCCTGGTACCCGATCACACCATCGTCATCGATCCCCGAGGCGTTCCAGAAATACTGCGACAAGTACCGCGTGGACCCCGAAACCGGTCGCGGCAATTTCGCCATCGTGCAGGCCGAGGACGAGCTGGCCTCCATCGGCATGGTGGTGGGCGCGGGCTGGAACGGCGCGCGCGCCTTCACGGCCACCTCGGGACCCGGCATCTCGCTGATGACCGAATTCATCGGCCTGGCCTACTTCGCCGAGATTCCGGTCACCCTCATCAACGTGCAGCGCGGCGGCCCGTCCACGGGCATGCCCACGCGCACGCAGCAATCCGACCTGCTCAGCTGCGCCTACGCTTCGCACGGCGACACCAAGCATGTGCTGCTGTTTCCCGAAGATCCGCACGAGTGCTTCGAGCACGCGGCCGCCGCGCTGGATCTGGCGGACCGGCTGCAGACGCCCATCTTCGTGATGACCGACCTCGACATCGGCATGAACCAGCGCCTGTGCCGCCCCTTCGCCTGGGACGACGCGCGCCAGTACGACCGGGGCAAGGTCATGACCGCCGAGGAACTGGAAGCCGGCAAGGATTTTGGCCGCTACAAGGACGTGGACGGCGACGGCATCCCCTGGCGCACCTATCCGGGCACGCACCCCACCAAGGGCAGCTTCTTCACGCGCGGCACCACGCGCGATCCCTACGCCCGCTACTCCGAGCGCGGGCCGGACTACATCTACAACATGGAGCGCCTGTGCGCCAAGTTCCGCACGGCGGCCAACTTGGTGCCACAGCCGGTGCTGCGCGGCGCGGCGCGGCCCACGCCGCTGGGCGTGATCTACTTCGGTTCCACCAGCCCGGCCATGCAGGAGGCACTGGACGTGCTCACGGCCAGCGGCGTCGACCTCGATGCGATGCGCCTGCGTGCCTTTCCCTTCCCCGAGGTGGTGGACAGCTTCATCGCCGCGCACGAACAGGTGTTCGTGGTCGAGCAGAACCGGGACGGCCAGATGCATGCCATGCTGGTCAACGAACTGCAGGTCGATCCCGCGCGCCTGGTCAAGGTGCTGCACTACGACGGCACGCCCATCACGGCGCGTTTCATCACCCAGGCGATCCAGACCCACCTGCAAGGCGCCCGCGCAACGCTCAAGGAGGCCGCATGACCTACCTGGCCAAACCCCGGCTGCACCACCCCTCGCTGACCCTGAACAAGGTCGGCTACACGCGGCGCGACTACGAGGGCCGCATCTCCACCCTGTGCGCTGGCTGCGGGCACGACTCCATCTCGGCGGCCATCATCCAGGCCTGCTGGGAACTCGACATCGAGCCGCACCGCGTGGCCAAGCTCTCGGGCATCGGCTGCAGCTCCAAGACGCCGGACTACTTCCTCGGCGCCTCGCACGGTTTCAACACCGTGCACGGGCGCATGCCCTCGGTGCTGACCGGCGCCAACCTGGCCAACCGCGACCTGCTCTACCTGGGCGTGTCGGGCGACGGCGACTCGGCCTCCATCGGTCTGGGCCAGTTCGCCAATGCCATGCGGCGTGGCGTGAACATGGCTTACATCGTCGAGAACAACGGCGTCTACGGTCTCACCAAGGGCCAGTTCTCGGCCACGGCGGACCAGGGCTCGCGCAGCAAGAAGGGTGTCGTCAACAACGACAGCCCGGTGGACCTGGTGGGCCTGGCGCTGCAGCTCGGCGCCACCTACGTGGCACGCAGCTTCTCGGGCGACAAGGAACAGCTCGTGCCGCTCATCAAGGGTGCGCTGGGGCATGGCGGCGCGGCCTTCATCGATGTCATCAGCCCCTGCGTGACCTTCAACAACCATGCCGGCAGCACCAAGAGCTACGACTACGTGCGCCAGCACAACGAGGCCGTGAGCCGCATTGATTTCCTCCCGCAACACGGCGAAATCACCACGCAGTACGCCCCCGGGGAAGTGGTCGAGGTGCAGCAGCACGACGGCAGCCTGCTGCGCCTGCGCAAGCTCCACACCGACTACGATCCGACCGACCGCCACGCCGCGCTGAGCTACATGAACCTGCACCAGGCACGCGGCGAGGTGGTGACCGGCCTGCTCTACATCGACCCGGTGGCCACCGACCTGCACCTGGCGCTCAACACCAGCGACACACCGCTCAACGCGCTCGGCGCCGAGCAACTGTGTCCAGGCTCGCAGATCCTGGAGAAGATCAACGCATCCCTGCGCTGAGCATTTGCACGAGGAGCATTCCATGGCCGAACGCACTGTCTTCCAGTCCCTCTCCCGGCGCCATGTGCTGAGCCTGGGCCCGCAGTCCAGCGTGTGGGAGGCGGCCTGCGTGATGACGCGCGCCAACTGCGGCAGCGTGCTCATCCTCGACACGCCCGGCACCCTGCTTGGCATCCTCACGGAACGCGACCTGATGACGCGCGTGCTCGCCAAGGCGCAGGACCCGCAGACCACGCGGGTGTCCGAGGTGATGACGCCCAACCCGCATTGCGTGGCGCCCGACATGAAGGTGTCCGAGGCCGTTCTCATCATGATCGAGCGCGGTTTCCGGCACCTTCCCATCGTTTCCGCGGCCGGCAAGATCCTCGGCGTGTTTTCAGTGCGCGACGCGCTGCCCCGCGAAATCGGGGACGCCGTGAGCCTGGCGGAGTTCAACGATCAGGTGAACGACGCCCTGGGCTGACGCCCGGGCAGCGCCGCATGCCCGGCGTTGCTTCCGCGCCTCGACTGACGCCGGACAATCCAGAGGCCAGCGTATCTGGGATACTGGCACCCCTGGATTGGACCACCCTGCAAGAAAAACAGCACCATGAGCATCTTTGACCGGCTCTGGGGCGGTGCGCGCAAGACGACGCCCCCACCCAAGACCACCGCTCCTGCCCCGCTCGCAGTGGAAGGCCCCGAGTCGGCTGGCACCTTGGAACGCCGCAAGCGCCCGCGCAAGGACGCCCGCAAGGGCCTCAAGGCCTTGATCATCGACGACTCTCCCACGGTGGTCGCGGCGCTGCGCAAGACCCTGCGCTCGGCGGGCTACAACACCCAGGAGGCGCTGGATGCCGAGCAAGGCCTGGCGCTGATCGAACTGGACCCTCCCGACCTGGTGTTCCTGGACATCATCCTGCCCGGCATGAACGGCTTCAACGCGTTGCGCCTGATCCGCAAGAACCCGGCCAGCCAGCACATCCCGGTGATCATGATCAGCGGCAACGAGCATGCCACCGAGCAGTTCTACGCCAACCGCATCGGGGCCGACGACTTCATGAAGAAGCCGTTTTCACGTTTCGAGATCTTTGCCCGGATCGAAACCCTGCTCGACGCCAGCATGGTGCCGCGCCGCAAGGCCATGGCCGAGGCGCCACATTCCGGCCTGTGAGCCGATGGGCGGGCCCGCGTGGCCCGCGCGCCTCAGGCGGATGCGCCCTTGAGGATGGTGTAGAGCTGATCCTTGAGGTACAGCTTTTCCTTTTTCAGCGTCTCGATCTCCTCGTGGGTCGCCGGGGAGATGCTGGCTTCCAGGTTCTTGATCTTCTGGTCCAGCGTATTGTGCTGGTCGAACAAGCGCAGGAAATGGCGGTCGGTGGTCTTGAGTTGCGTAATCAGATCGCGAAATTCAGGAAACATGGGGACTCCTTGGCAATTTGGCATGACGCAGGCCCTGGCGGGCCACCCCGCCAATCCGCTACACCACTCTACATCGCGCCGGCAAGCCTGGCGACCATACTTGTGTACGCCGCTCGGCTTCCCTGCCGCCGTCCATCAGGGCAGCCATTGCTTCAGCATCGCCGGTTCCGGCACGCCGATGCTGCGCTGCACCGAGCCGTCGCGCCCGAGCAGCACGACGTAGGGCGTGACATTGGGCCATTTCGGGTCCACGCTTTGGCGGATGGCGGGTTCGAAGCCATGGAAGGCGTAGAGCCGCGTGGCGCCCACATAGTGGCGCGCATGCTCCACGGCCTTCACCCCCTCCACATCCATCAGCACCACCACCAGCTCCACCGGCCGGTGCGCGTCCATCACGAAGGTGCGCAGCTTCTCGAAGGCGTCCGGGCAGTTGGGGCAGAAAGTGGTCGTGAAGATGTAGGCCGCCGGCCGGGGCCCCTTGTCCACCAGCCGGGCCCAGGTGGTTTCGTCGAAAGGCACGACGGAATTGATGGTGACACGCAGCTTCCTGCCCGTCTGCGCCATCAAGGGGCCCGTCCATGCCGTCAAGGCCAGGGCCGCCGAAGCCGCCAGGATGCCACGGCGCCCCACGGGCTGCTTGCGGTCCCCGGACCGCTGCTGTCTAGAACTCGATGTCATGTACCTTCACCTCTTCTGCATTGCGCCAGACTACCACCATGCGCTGGCCTTGCTGCACCAGGCGCGGAAAATCATTGTCCCCCTGCACGGAATCCAGGGTGCGCGCCTGGAACGTCTTGCCGCCATCCGTGGACAGCCAGGCCTTGAGCGTGCTGGTCATGCCGTCGGTGCTGCGCCAGACCACGGCGACGCGCTGCCCCTGCGCCGCCACGTCGGCATGCTCGGCGCGCTCGTCGGGCAGCATGCGCACGGTCTCGGGCCGGGGCGTGCCGTCGGGCTGGAGCCGGCCATAGCGCACGCCCGGCACCTTCTCCTCGCCCTGCTGGCGGATACCGAACCAGACGGTGTGGAAGCCGTCCTCGGCCGCCGCCAGGCTCGGCCCATGGTGGGGGCAGGCGTCCACGCGCCAGTCGTCGAAGGTAGCGCGCACGGGCTCGCGGGGGGCGTCGGCGCGCAGCACGGCGATGGCATGGTCGCGCACGTTGGGCAGGAAGACATGGCGCCACATGGCGCGCATCTCGCCATCGGTGCCCAGGCCCACGGCGATGCGGCAGCATTCGCAGGAATGGTCGGCCACCTTGATGTCCGGTCCGAAGGTGGCCCCCCCGTCGCTGGAGGTGTTGCGGTAGATGGCCGCGCCGCGGTAGCTCGATTTGTTGCCCACCTTGGGCGCGGCTTCCAGGTCGCGCTTGTCGATCCAGACCGTGTGCAGCACGCCCCGCGCGTCGAAGCCCAGCGACTCGAAGCGGTGGGTGATGACCTGCCGGTCGGCATGCACCGTGACGGGCGCGGCGAAGCTCTGCCCGCCGTCGGTCGAGCGCAGCAGGCGCACCTGGCCGGTGTTGGGCTTGGCCAGCGGCTGGGTGTAGGCGACCAGGACCGTGCCCTGGGGCCCGAACACCAGCTTGGGCCGGTTCTCGCCATCGGCCGAGACCGGGTCGCCGCCCGTGTCCAGCAGGCGTGGCGGCGACCACCGCGCTCCGCCACCGGCCAGCGCGGCCACCTGGACAAACAGCCGCCCCTGGGGATCGACGCCCGCCATCCACAGCGCGCCATCCGGCGCGAACGCCACGCCCGTCCCCAATTGCGGCCGGGCCTTGCGCGCCACGGGGCGCGCGGCCGTGGGCGCGGCAGCGGGCGCTGCATGGGCGCCATGCACGCCCTTGACGGGCGCGGTGCCCTGCTGCGCCCCAGCGGCGCCGCAGCACAGCGCCAGGGCCGTGCCCAGCGCCAGCAGCGCGCGCATGGGGAAGTTTCCTTGGGATGATGTCATCGGTTTCCTCGACTGCGAAGATGGCGCCCCGGGAGGCTCCTGCCAGCCGGCAGGGGCGGCGGGGCGAAGGGGCTCACTTCATGCTGTAGCGCAGTTCGGTCTGCACCGAGCGCTGCGGCAGGCTGTGGGCCTGCCAGGATTGCTGGTTGGTCACGTTGTTGACGCCCAGGGCCCATTCCCAGTGCCGCGCGAACTTCCATACGGCCTTGAGATCAAGCTGGTTGACGCGCGAAACGCCGCCATAGGTGTCGGGGTTGCTGTCGACGTTCAGCTCGGTGTTGTAGGCCTGGCCGCTCCAGCGCCAGGCGGCGCCGAACAGCCACTCGGCATTGGGCCGGTAGCTGGCCTGCACGGCATAGCGCTGCTTGGGAATGCGCAGCCACTGTTTGCCGACCTGCGCCGGGTTGGCCGCGTTGGCCTTGACCACGGCGTCGGTCCAGGTGGCGCTGCCGCCGATGTCCAGGCCCTTGAGGCCCACGTCGCGGGCCTGCCAGACCAGCTCGATGCCCTGGGTCAGCACGCGGTCCACGTTGCTCACGCGGGTGACCGAGGGCGTGACCGTGCTGTCGGTCTGGCGCAGGATGGTGTCCTTCACGTCGTCGCGGAAGTAGCTGGCGCGCAACCAGTGCTCGCCCCAGAACTTCTCCACCGCCAGCTCCAAGGCGTTGGCCACCTCGGGGCGCAGGTTGGGGTCGCTGGTGGTGATGCTGTTGCCCGTGCGGGTGCCGTTGAACAGCTCGTCCACGTTGGGGAAGCGCACGCCGCGCCCGTAGCTGGCGCGCAGCAGCAATTCGTCGGCGGCACTCCAGGCCAGCGACAGCTTGGGGCTGGTGGCGTGCAGCGTGCGCTTGGGGAAGCGCACCTGGGCCACGGGCGGTCCGGCGAAATACTGCGATCCGTCCGACGCCTCGAAGGTCTCGAAGCGCAGGCCCGAGGTCAGCACCAGGTCGGGCGTGAGCTTCCAGGCATCCTGACCGTAGAGCGCGGTGATGGTCGTGGTGCCGTAGTAGCTCTGGTTGAGCGTGGTCTCGGTGGTGCGCCAGTCGCTGGCGTTGTTCACGATGTTGTCGAGCTGGTACTGGTTGCGGTGCAGGCCGAACACCAGCGCGTGGCGGCCGCCGCCCCAGTCCCCGGCGGTGGGGGTGTAGGTCGACTGCAGTTCCAGCGTGTTCCAGCCCGTGCCGTCGCGCCGCGTGACGGTGCCCGCACCGCCCAGCGCGGCCAGCGGCAGCGCCGTGCTGGCCTGGCGATCGGCGTCCCGGAGCATCTGGTACTGCGTCAGCATCACCGAGGCATTCCAGCCCGTGGCGTTGCGCGTCTTCCAGGTGGCGCCGAGCTGGCGGTGCAGCTCGTCGCGCTGGCTGGGCGCGAACGCGTTGGCGGGCAGGGTGAAGCTGTTCGTGCCATCGTTCACCACGCCGCTCCAGACCGGCTTGCCCGTGGCATCGCGCAGGTAGGTCATGGTGCGCACGGTGCTGTCGCTGCGCCAGAAGGACACCCGGCCCTCGATCTCCTGCGTGGCCGAGATGTCGTAGCCCAGGCGCAGGTTCACCGTGTCCTGCACGCTGTGGTCGATGCCGGTGGCACCGAAGATCGCCCGGTCGCGCCCCTGCGGGTCGCGGTCGTACTGGATGCCCGAGACACGCGTGCCCGCGACGGGCTTGAAGCCGCCCGCCGTCACGCCGCGCACGGCGTTGGCGTATCCCATGGGGTGGCCCTGGCTGTCCTGGTGCTGCACGCCCAGGGCGTACCAGAGCCCGGAGTCCAGCCGCGAGGCGATGCGCGCCGACAGCTGCTTGCTGCCAAAGGACTCGTCCGTGCCGTACTCATCGAACGACTGCCGGTTGTACTTGATGCCGGCCGACAGCTCCAGCCCCTTGGGCTTGCGCTCGGTCACCACCATGGTGGTGCCGATGGAGTTGCCCGGGTAGATGGCCGAGAACGGGCCGTAGAGGGCATCGACACGCTCGATGGCCTCGACGTTGATCATGTTCCAGCGCGGCGCGTCGAAGCGCCCCAGGAAGTTCGAGATCAGGTAACCGTCGAGGTAGACCAGCGCGCGGCCCGGCTGCAGCGTGCCGAAGCTGCGTCCGCCCACGTTGGCGTTGCGGTCGCCGAGGTAGCGCTTGCGGATGGTGGTGCTGGGCAGCAGGGCCGCGGCATCCTCGGGATTGAAGACGTTCTGCTCTTCCAGCTCGCGCGCCGTCTTGCTGGCGGTGCTGTTGGGCAGGTTGGGATCGAGCTGCGAGCGCGTCTCGGTGACGCTGATGGATTGCAGCTGGGCCTCGGTGGCGATGCCCTGGGCCAGGCCCAGGGCGGGAATCAGGGCCAGGGCCGTGGTGAGGGGGCGCAGGCGCAAGGCCGCGCCCGACAGAAGACGGTGGTTCCGCACGAAAAACTCCAGAAGTATGAAATTGGCATCCAGCGCCCGCAGAAAGGGCGCCAGGCGCTATGAATTCAATAGCTCAGGAGAAAACGGGAGGCCCCCGTGGTGGCGGCGCGAGGGCCGCGAAAGCGAGGCGGAAGAAGGGCAGCCGGGCCACGGGCGCCGGGTGCGCAACGGGTTCGACCGGTAGCGCCTGCAGTGCGCCGGGCGCCGGCAGGGCGGACGCGGCGCTCAACAGGCACCAGGGGCAGTCCATGGGTTGCGCGGAGTCGTCCGCGCCCGTGCCGTGGACATCGACCCAGGCCATGCCCGTGCTGGTGCACACCTCCATCGCGGCCGCCTTGCCGCTGGACAGCGCATGGGAGACCGATGGCAGCAGCGCGCCGCACAGCGCCAGCAGCACGGCCAGCCAGAGCCATCGGGCGCGGCGCAGCGGGGCGAAGGACGGGTGCGGGGTCATGGCTGGGACTTCAGGGGCGCGGGGCCCGCTCGAACGCGCGGCACCGGCCTGTGCATTCTAGGGCGCCCCCCTCGGGGCGGCATGCCGATCTGCTTGATGCACATCAAGCAACTGTGCGCGACCTCCCTACAGCGCCTTGCGCAGGTTGGTGGTGGGTATCTTCAGCGCCTCGCGGTACTTGGCCACGGTGCGGCGCGCGCATTCGATGCCCTGCTCCTTGAGCATCTCGGCCAACTGGCTGTCGGACAGCGGCTTGGCCGGGTTCTCGGCGGCGACGAACTGCTTGATGAGCGCGCGCACCGCCGTGCTCGACGCGTTGCCGCCGGTGTCGGTGCCCAGGCCCGAGCCGAAAAAGTACTTGAGTTCGTAGGTGCCCTGCGGCGTGGCCATGTACTTGGCCGTGGTCACGCGCGAAATGGTCGATTCGTGCAGGCCCAGTTCGTCGGCGATGTCGCGCAGCACCAGTGGGCGCATGGCCAGCTCGCCATGCACGAAGAAGTTCTTCTGCCGCTCGACGATGGCGCGCGAGACGCGCAGGATGGTGTCGAAGCGCTGCTGGATGTTCTTGATGAACCAGCGCGCCTCCTGCAGGCGCTGCTGCAGCGCCTGGTGGCCCTCCCCGCCCCGGCCGCCGCGCAGGGCGCTGGCATAGATGTCGTGCACGCGCAGGCGCGGCATGACGTCGGGGTTGAGCTGCACGCTGAACTGCAGGCCGCCCCGCCCGCTGCGCGTGACGAGCACGTCGGGCACGATGGCATTGCGCTCCACGTTGGCGAACCGCCGTCCGGGGCGCGGCTCCAGCCGCGCGATCAGCGCCATGGCGGCGCGCGTGCGCTCCTCGCTGGCGCCGCAGGCCTGCATGAGCCGGCGCACGTCGCGGCGCGCCAGCAGCTCCAGCGGCTGCTGGCAGATGCACAGCGCGGTCTGCAGCGTCTCGGCCGGCGCCTCGCCGTCGTGCTGCAGCGCCTGGAGCTGCAACGCTAGGCATTCGGCCAGGTTGCGCGCGCCCACGCCCGTGGGCTCCAGGCTCTGCAGCAGGCGCAGCGCCACGGTGAAGCGGTGCACCAGTTCCTCGGTCTCTTCCAGGTCGCCGCCCGCCAGGCCCGCGGCCAGTTCCTCGATCGGGTCTTCGAGGTAGCCGTCGTCGTTCAGCGACTCGATCAGGAAGCGCAGCGCCGCGCAGTCGACATCGGACAGGCGCAGCGACAGTGCCTGGCGGTGCAGGAAGTCCGTGAGCGATTCGTGGCCGTGCGCCAGGTCGGCGGCATCGGCCTCGCCGTCGCTGTCGTTGTTGCGGGTGCGCGCGGGGGCCTCGCCGCCCCATTCGCCGTCATCGGGCACCATCTCGGTCGTGCCGTCGCCCCCCCAATCGGGCTCTTCCTGTCCGACGGGTGATTCAACATCATTTTTGGCCTCAAGGCTTGATGTGCCTACGCCATCAGCTCCTGAATAAATAGCAACTTCGGCCGCTGCATCGTCCGGCTGGGCCGGCGTGTCGGCCTGCGCCAGGCCAAATTCCTCGCGCGGCGCCTCTTCGCTGCCGCGCTCCAGGAAGGGGTTCTCGTCGAGCATCTGCTCGATTTCCTGCGACAGCTCCTGCGTGGACAGCTGCAGCAGGCGGATCGACTGCTGCAGCTGCGGCGTCAGCGCCAGGTGCTGCGAAACGCGCAGCGACAGGCCGGGCTTCACCGGCCACCTCCTGGCGCGAGGCAGGACACGGGGCGCATGGCCTTACATCCGGAAATGCTCGCCGAGGTACACGCGGCGCACCTCGGCGTTATCGACGATCTCGGACGGCGTGCCCTGGGCGAGCACGCGGCCGTCGCTGATGATGAAGGCGTGGTCGCAGATGCCCAGCGTCTCGCGCACGTTGTGGTCGGTGATGAGCACGCCGATGCCGCGCGCCTTCAGGAAACCGATGATGCGCTGGATCTCGATCACGGCGATGGGGTCGATGCCCGCGAAGGGCTCGTCGAGCAGGATGAAGCGCGGCTGCGTGGCCAGGGCGCGCGCGATCTCGACGCGGCGGCGCTCGCCGCCCGACAGCGCCAGCGCTGGCGAATCGCGCAGATGGTCCACGCGCAGCTCCTGGAGCAGCGCCGTGAGGCGCTCCTCGATCATGGCCGCCGACAGCGGCTGGCCCTGCGCGTCACGCTGCAGCTCCAGCACGGCGCGCACGTTCTCCTGCACCGAGAGCTTGCGGAAGATCGACGCCTCCTGCGGCAGATAGGACAACCCCAGGCGCGAGCGCCGGTGGATGGGCATGTGCGCCACGGACTGGCCGTCGATGCGGATGTCGCCGGCATCGCTGCGCACCAGGCCCACGATCATGTAGAACGAGGTGGTCTTGCCCGCGCCATTGGGGCCGAGCAGGCCCACCACCTCCCCTTTCTGCACGGCCAATGAGACATCCTTGACCACCTTGCGGCTGCCGTAGGACTTGGCCAGGTGTTGCACTTCCAGGCGGCTGGGCGCCGAGGTGTCCGGGGAAGGGTTCATGGGCGCCGCGCTCACTTGGCACCACCGCCCAGGGTCGTGCTGGAGCGCAGGGCCGGCGTGCTGGCGGCCGGTGCCGCCTCGGATGCCCCAGCGGCAGGCGGCTTGGCCTCCTTGGGCGAGAGCACGGCGCGCACGCGCCCGCCGCCCACCGGGGCATCGCCCGCCGCGTTGGTGCCGGCCTTCTGGCCATCGACCGTGAACACGTCGGTCAGGTTGTTGTAGACGATGACCGCGCCCGTGATCTCATCGCTGACCACCGCGCCGCGCAGGCGCCGCAGCTCGGCCCGGCGCACGAAACGCACGCTGTCGGCACGGCCGTCGTACTCGATGACCTCGCCCTCGCCCTCGATGAACTCCTCGGGCGCACCGGCCACCGGGTCGCGGCGCTGGCGGAAGAAGGCCCGCTGTCCGGCATCGGCCGTGACCACGCCGAACTGGTAGCCATCGGCGTCCTGGCGCACTTCCAGGCGGCCGCCGCGCAGCACGATGGAGCCCTTGGTCATGACGACACGGCCCGTGAAGACGCTGGTCTGCTTGAGATCGTCATGCCGCAGGGCATCGGCCTCGATGTTCATGGGCTTGTTGCGGTCGGCCTTTTCGGCGCGCGCCGTGCCCGCCACGCCCCAGGCGACGCAAACCAACAGGGCCAGCGCCAGCCAGCGGCGCGCTCCAGCTCCGCCGCGCCGGCGGTGGCCGTGGAGTGGGGGAAAAAGTATGTCCATGCGGCGTTCCAGAAGGTGCGGCGCGCCCGGGGCGGCCGCGAAATGTGCGGGGCACGAATCTTGCTGGCATTGTAGCCCCGCAGGGGCGCAAAAAAGCCCGCCGAGGCGGGCTTGCGCGAGAACGGGGGGACGGCTCAGCCCTTGCGTGCCACGCCCACGAGGTAGTCCACCACCTGCAGCACGCCCGGCATGCTGCCAGCCATGGTGCCGTCGGTGTAGAAGCGGCCGGCCACGCCCATGGAGGGCACGCCCTCGACGCCGTAGGCCTGCTGCAGCTGGGTGGCGCGGCGCGCCTGGCTGGCCACGTTGAAGGATGCGTACATTTCCTTGAACTTGGCCATGTCGATGCCGGGCTGCTTGCCCATCCAGGCCATGATGCCGTCTTCCTTGGACAGGTTGACCTTCTCCGCATGGATGGCGCGGAAGATGCGCGCATGCAGTTCGCCCACCTTACCCATGCCTTCGAGCGCGTAGTAGAGCTTCTGCTGCGCTTCGAAGCTGGCATTGAACGCCACGGGCACGCGGCGCACGACGATGTTCTTGGATTCCGCCGTCTTGGACCAGGCCTCGAAGGTGGGCTCGAAGGCGTTGCAGTGGCCGCAGTTGTACCAGAAGAACTCGATCACCTCGACCTTGCCTGCGGGCGCGTCGGTGGCCACCGGCTTGCCCAGCTTGGCGTAGTCCTTGCCCTCCTTGGGCTGGCTCTGGGCCAGCGCCGGCACGGACAGGGTGGAGGCCGCCAGGGCAGCAGCGGACAGGGTAAACGCGCGTCGTTTCATGAATAACACTCCTTGTTCGGGTACCGCTGTGTGAGCGGGGGGCTGGCGGAAAGTTCAGCGCTGCACGCGCACCAGGGCCGACTCGACCCCTGCGCCCGCCAGCTTTTCCTTGAGCTGCTCGGCGTCGTCGCGCTTGGCGAAGGGCCCGATGCGCACGCGGAACACGGCGCGGCCGTTTTGCTCGCGCTCGCTCACGCGGGCTTCCCAGCCGATCATGGCGAGCTTGGCGCGCTGCGCATCGGCGTCGCTCTGGGTGCGGAAGGCACCCGCCTGCACGAAGTAGTCAAAGGGATCCACGCTGCCGGCGGCCGCCGCCTTGGCCGCCGCCAGGTCGCCCAGCGGATCGGCGCCGGGCTTGCCCTCGGGCTTGCTCGCCGCGGCCTTGGCCGCCGACGCCGGAGCGCGCGCATCGGCCACGGGCGCGGGCGCGGTTTCGCTGACCGACGCCGCCGAGGCGGGCGCCGCCACGCGCGCGGGACTCTTGCCCGCCAGCGGGGCGTTCGGGTCCCAGTTCTTGTTCTTCTGGGCCTCGGCCGCGTCCTGATCGCCGGTGCGCATGGCCCCCTTGTTCAAAAAGGGCACCGGCACCTTGGTCACGTACACCGCCACGCCCAGGGCCACGCCCAGGCCGACGACCAGGCCGAAGATGAAGCCGATGATGGTTCCGCCCTGCTGCTGCTTGCTCATAGTTAGTTATCACTCACATTCTGCGGGGAGCCGATACGCCCAGTACCGCCAGGCCATTGTGCAACACCTGCGCGGTGGCCGCGACGAGCGCCAGGCGCGCGCGCTTGACGGTTTCGTCGTCCACCAGGATGCGCTCGGCGTCGTAGTAGCTGTGGTAGCTGGCGGCCAGGTCGCGCAGGTAGAAGGTGACGTCGTGCGGCGCCTCGCCCTCGGTGGCGGCGGTCAGCATCTCGGGGTACTTGGCCAGCTGCAGCATCAGCGCCTGGGCCTGCGGGCCGTCGAGCGCCGAGAGATCGGCGTCCTTCAGGCCCGCCACGTCACCGCCCCAGGCCGCGAGCACCGAGCAGATGCGCGCATGGGCGTACTGCACGTAGTACACCGGGTTGTCGTTGTTTTGCTGCACGGCCAGGTCGACGTCGAAGGTGTATTCGGTGTCGGGCTTGCGCGAGAGCAGGAAGAAGCGCACGGCGTCCTTGCTGGTCCACTCGATCAGGTCGCGCAGCGTGACGTAGCTGCCCGCGCGCTTGCTGATCTTGACCTCTTCGCCGCCCTTGACCACGCGCACCATGGTGTGCAGCACGTAGTCGGGGTAGCCCTGGGGGATGCCCACGTCGGCCGCCTGCAGGCCGGCGCGCACGCGCGCGATGGTGCCGTGGTGGTCCGTGCCCTGGATGTTGACGACCTTGCTGTAACCGCGCTCCCACTTGGTGATGTGGTAGGCCACGTCGGGCACGAAGTAGGTGTAGCTGCCGTCGCCCTTGCGCATGACGCGGTCCTTGTCGTCACCGTAGTCGGTGGACTTGAGCCACAGCGCGCCGTCCTGCTCGTAGGTATGGCCGCCCGCGACGAGCTTGTTCACCGCGGCCTCGACGCGGCCGCTGGTGTAGAGGCTGGATTCGAGGTAGTACTCGTCGAAGTGGAGGTTGAAGGCCTGCAGGTCCTTGTCCTGCTCGTTGCGCAGGTAGGCCACGGCAAACTGGCGGATGTTGTCGTAGTCCTCCACATCGCCGTTGGCCGTGAACTCGCGGTCGTCGGCCTTGACCGTGGCCTTGGCCTTGAAGGCCTCGGCGATGTCGGCGATGTAGTCGCCGTTGTAGAAGTTCTTGGCCAGCGGGTTGTCGCTGTCGGTGGGCCAGCAGTCGTCGCCGGGCTTGAAGCCCTTGGCGCGCAGTTGCGTGCTCTTGGTGAGGGTGTCGATCTGCACGCCCGCGTCGTTGTAATAGAACTCGCGGTGCACGCTCCAGCCCTGCGTGGCGAACAGGTTGCTGATGGCGTCGCCGATGGCGGCCTGGCGGCCATGGCCCACGTGCAGCGGGCCTGTGGGGTTGGCGGAAACGAATTCGACCAGCACGCGCTCATTGCGCGGGCTCTGGAAGCCAAAGCGCTCGCCGGCGGCCAGCACCTCGCGCACCACCTCCTGCTTGGCGGCGGGCTGGAGGCGGATGTTCAGGAAGCCGGGGCCGGCGATCTCGATGCCGGCCACCCAGCGCTGGTAGGCGGGCGTGGCCTCCAGCGCTGCCTTGAGCTGCTCGCCCAGGGCACGCGGGTTGAGCTTGAGGGGCTTGGCCAGTTGCATGGCGGCCGTGCAGGCGAAATCGCCATGGGCCGCCACCTTGGGCGATTCAAAGGCCGCCCGGGCACCGGCGCCGGGGGAAAGTTGTTCCAGCTCGACCGCCAGGGCAGCGAGCAATTCGTTTTTGACGGAAAGCATCCGTGGATTTTACGGGGCCGTGGCGGCCAGCCCACGCCCGCTGTCAGCCGCGTTGTCGGCCGGGCCGTTGTGTGTTGGAATTCCGCAGAGCTTCCTCCCTTCCGCTTGAACTTACAGGAGTCCCCATGAAACAGCTTCTTTCCCTGGCCGCACTGGGCATGGCACTGGCATTGGGCAGCGCCCACGCCGCCGAAGAAAAGGCCCCCACCAAGCAACAGACCAAGATGGCCACCTGCAACAAGGAAGCAGGCGACATGAAGGGAGATGAGCGCAAGGCCTTCATGAAGACCTGCCTGAGCAACAAGCCCGCCACCCAGCAGGACAAGATGAAGGCCTGCAACGCCGAGGCCGCCGGCAAGAAGGGCGATGAGCGCAAGGCCTTCATGAGCGAGTGCCTGAAGAAGTAAGACCCCGCTCCATGCGTAAAAAAGCCCCGCTGGCTCTGCCACGGGGCTTTTTTGTGGATCAGCGCCTTCAGCGCGTGCCGACGCCCCGCGCCAAAAAGACAGCCAGCAGGGCCACCACGACCATCAGGTGCGCGGACCACATCACCAGCTTGCGCGTGCGCCGCAGGGCCTCGGGCGATGGCAGGCTGCCTTGGGCGTCGACTTCACGACGCCACGCACGGTATTGCCGCGCGGCCAGGACCAGCAGCGCCAGCATGGCCACCAGCAGCGTGATCTTGGTGTGCAGCAGGGGCTGCGCCCAGTACCAGGCCACGCCCTTGACGCCCCAGTAGGTGCGCGCCAGCCCGGTGAGCAGCACCAGGGCGCCCGACACCAGGCTCAGCACATTGACCCAGACCAGGCGCCGAACCACGGCCGGGTTGATCCACTCGGCACGGCACAGCGCGGTTTCGCTGGTCATGAAGGTGGCCAGCATCAAAAAGGCCATGATGTGGGCATAGGCCAGCAGGCTTTCGAGTATCACGGTACGGGGTCCTTGGGGTTCAATGAGGTGGCGCTGCCGGGTCTGCGGCGGCGGCAGACCGCGACCAGAACGCAGGTTGGGCGAAATGGTGGCGCAGAAAATCAATCCACAGGCGCACCCGCAGCGGCAGGTGCTTGCGCTGGGGGAACAGGACGTAAATGCCGTTGGGCGGCGCGGCGAAATCCTCGAGCACGGCCACCAGGCGACCCGCGGCGATATCGCCTTCGACCTCCCAGATGCTGCGCCAGGCCATGCCGTGGCCGGCCAGGCACCAGTCATACAGCACCTGGCCGTCCGAGCAATCCATGGGGCCCGCGGGCTTGAGGTACTCCACCTCGGTGCCGCCGCCCTCGGCCGGCATGCGGAAGGCCCAGCCGCGCGTCTGCGAGGCCTCGCTCGACAGCGTCAGGCAGTCGTGCTGCGCCAGTTCGCTCGGGTGGCGCGGCGTGCCGTGGCGGCGCAGGTAGTCGGGCGTGGCCACGCACAGGCGCCGGTTGTCGGCGATGCGCACGCTGACCAGCGAGGAGTCGGGCAGGTCGCCCACGCGCACGGCGCAGTCGAAGCCCTCGCCCGCCAGGTCCACCACGCGGTCGCTGAGGTTGAGCGAAAGGGTCACATCGGGGTGCTGCGCCAGGAAGCGCGGCACCAGCGGCGCCACGTGGCGGCGGCCGAAGCCGGCGGGCGCCGTGATGCGCAGGTGGCCGCTGGCCTTGACGCCGCCGGCCGACACGCTGGCCTCGGCGTTGGCCACGTCGGACAGCAGGCGCTGGCAGTCTTCGAGGAAGGCGCTGCCCTCGTGCGTGAGGCTGATGCGCCGGGTGGTGCGCACCAGCAGCTTGACGCCCAGGTGCTCCTCCAGCGCGTCGAGCCGCCGGCCCATGATGGCGGGCGCCACGCCCTCTGCCCGGGCGGCCGCGGTCAGGCTGCCGCGCGTCGCCACCGACACGAAGGACTCGAAGGCCTTGAGTTTGTCCATGGGCGCTGATTATGAAGACAAATGCCGGGACACGACGCCAATGCCCATGCCCCGGGAAGGCGTCGCCCGCTTGAAGCAAAATTTGCCGTAACGCCTTATGTATCAAGCGCAAATAGCTATATATTTAATAGCAAACTCATCCCATTTCCTCGCAGTCGAGGGGGGTTGCGGCGCCATCATCTTTGCAAAAAAGTCACTGGTTTAGAGCTTTTCAGGCCATTTATGGCCTTTCATCTTTGCAATAAAGTGCTGTCATGGCCTCCTTCCCGGCAAGGCCCCTGTTTCACCATCCAACCAAGGCATACACCATGACCGACCGCACCTCCGTCCACGGCCTGCAAGTGGCCACCCCGCTGTTCCGCTTTGTCGAAGACCAGGTGCTGCCCGGCACCGGCATCGACGCCGCCACGTTCTGGAAGGGTTTCGACGCCATCGTGTCCGACCTGGCCCCGCGCAACATCGCCCTGCTGGCCGAGCGCGACCGCCTGCAGACCGAGCTGGACACCTGGCACAAGGCCAACCCCGGCCCCATCAAGGACATGGTCGCCTACCGCGGTTTCCTGGAAAAGATCGGCTACCTGGTGCCCCAGCCCGCCAGCGTGCAGACCACCACGGCCAACGTGGACGATGAACTGGCGACGCAGGCCGGCCCGCAGCTGGTGGTGCCCATCCTGAACGCCCGCTACGCCCTGAACGCCGCCAACGCACGCTGGGGCTCGTTGTACGACGCGCTGTACGGCACCGATGCCATCAGCGAAGAGGGTGGCGCCGAGAAGGGCAAGGGCTACAACCCGGTGCGCGGCGCCAAGGTGATCGCCTTCGCGCGCCAGGTGCTGGACGACACAGCGCCCCTCGCCTCCGGCTCGCACAAGGACGCCACGGGCTACCGCGTCGAGGGCGGCGAACTCATGGTCTCGCTGCCCACCGGCAGCACGGGCCTGAAGGACCCCGGCCAGTTCCAGGGCTACCAGGGCGATGCGGCCAGCCCGTCGTCGGTCTTGCTGCAGCACAACGGCCTGCACCTGGACATCCAGATCAACCGCGCCACGCCCATCGGCCAGACCGATGCCGCCGGCGTGAGCGATGTGGTGCTGGAAGCCGCGCTCTCCACCATCCTCGACCTGGAAGATTCGGTCGCTGCCGTGGACGCCGAGGACAAGCTGCTGGGCTACAGCAACTGGCTGGGCATCCTCAAGGGCACGCTGACCGAATCGTTCGAGAAGGGCGGCAAGACGCTGACGCGCGGCCTCAACGGCGACCGCGTCTACACCGGCCCCAAGGGCGGCGAGGTGCGCCTGCATGGCCGCAGCCTGATGTTCGTGCGCAACGTCGGCCACCTGATGACCAACCCGGCCATTCTGTGGAAGGATGCGCAGGGCCAGGTGCGCGAGATTCCCGAGGGCATCATGGACGCCGTGGTGACCACCACCATCGCGCTGCATGACCTGCAAGGCCATGGCGCCAATGGCCTGCGCAATTCGCGCAAGGGCAGCGTCTATATCGTCAAGCCCAAGATGCACGGCCCGGCCGAAGTGGGCTTTGCCGCCGAGCTGTTCGGCCGCGTCGAAAAGCTCCTGGGCCTGCCCGACAGCACGGTCAAGCTCGGCATCATGGACGAAGAGCGCCGCACCTCCGTCAACCTCAAGGCCTGCATCGCCGCCGCCGGCAGCCGTGTGGCCTTCATCAACACCGGCTTCCTCGATCGCACGGGCGACGAGATGCACACCGCCATGCTGGCCGGCCCCATGATCCGCAAGGGCGACATGAAGACCAGCGCCTGGATCCAGGCCTATGAGCGCAACAACGTGCTCGTCGGCCTGAGCTGCGGCCTGCGCGGCAAGGCGCAGATCGGCAAGGGCATGTGGGCCATGCCCGACCTCATGGCCGAGATGCTCAAGCAGAAGATCGCCCACCCCAAGGCCGGCGCCAACACCGCCTGGGTGCCCAGCCCCACGGGCGCCACGCTGCACGCGCTGCACTACCACCAGGTGAAGGTGAGCGACATCCAGATCGAGCTGGAGAAGCAGGACGCCAACGCCGAGCGCGACAACCTGCTCACCGGCCTGCTGACCATCCCCGTAACGGCATTCCCCAACTGGACCGACGCCGAGAAGCAGCAGGAACTCGACAACAACGCCCAGGGCATCCTGGGCTACGTGGTGCGCTGGGTGGACCAGGGCGTGGGCTGCTCCAAGGTGCCCGACATCCACAACATCGGCCTGATGGAAGACCGTGCCACGCTGCGCATCAGCAGCCAGCACATGGCCAACTGGCTGCACCACGGCGTGGTGACCGAGGCCCAGGTGCGCGAGACCTTCGAGCGCATGGCCGCCGTGGTGGACCAGCAGAACGCCGGCGACCCGCTGTACAAGCCCATGGCCGGCCACTTCGATACCAGCATGGCCTACCAGGCCGCCTGCGACCTGGTGTTCAAGGGCCTGCAGCAGCCCAGCGGCTACACCGAGCCGCTGCTGCACGCCTGGCGCCTGAAGCTCAAGGCATCGGCCTGATTTCAAAGTTCAAAATCGATAGCTGCCGGCGCTTTATTGATAAGCTCTACAGACCATTTTGATGACCAATCCAACGGCACCTTCGGGTGCCGTTGTGCTTTGCACGGCTGCCGCGCGTCCTACACTCGGTGTCTGTTCCATCGGCCCTCTTTCATGAACGCCCTCCTGCCCCATCCCCATGCAAACACCTGCCCCGCCTGCGGCCAGCCCAACCAGTGCGCCATGGCGGCTGGCGCGGACGCGCAGGACTGCTGGTGCATGCACACGCCTGTGTCCCCGGACGCGCTCGCCCGGCTGCCGGCAGGGGAGCGCGGCCAACGCTGCATCTGCCCCGTCTGCGCACGGCCGCCCGATGGCGGCTCCGCCCTCGGGAAGAGCACGGCGCCTTTATGATCGATTCATTGCCCCAGGAGCCCCCTTATGCCCACCCACCCCATTGAGATGCTCGAAGGCCGCACGATCGAGCAGAAGATGCTCGCCGATGTGAAGCGCAAGAACAGGGCGACCGGCGGGCGCCTCTGGTCCGAGCGCGGCTGATTGCCCCGACGCCCATGAGCGGCCCCAGCTCCCTGCAGGCGCTGCGCGAGCGCTATGGCGAGCGCTACCGCTGGCTGGTGCTGCTGGCGGTGATGGTGGGCACGATCGCCTCGATCATGTCGTCCACCATCGTGAACGTGGCGATTCCCGACATGAGCCACCACTTCTCGTTGGGCCAGGAACGCGCGCAGTGGGTTTCGTCCGGCTTCATGGTGGCCATGACCGCCTCCATGCTCACCACGCCCTGGCTGCTGTCGCGCTATGGCTACCGCAGCACCTACGTGGCCACCATGCTGCTGTTGCTGTTCGGGGGTGTTGCGGGCGGATTTTCCAGCCACTTCGGCCTGGTGCTCGTGGCGCGCGTGGCCGAGGGACTGGCCGCCGGCATCGTGCAGCCTATTCCGGCCATCATCATCCTGCACGCCTTCCAGCCCCATGAGCAAGGCCGGGCCAGCGGCTTCTTCGGCATGGGCGTGGTGCTCGCGCCCGCGCTGGGGCCGAGTATCGGCGGCGTGCTGGTCGACTGGTTCGGCTGGCGCTCGATCTTCTTCATGGTCGTGCCGTTCTGCCTGGTGTCGCTCTGGCTCGCTTTCAAATTCGTCCCCGTCACCGCGCCCGGCGGCCAACCCACGCAGCGCGGCGGCGCCTGGATCGACTGGCGCGGCCTGCTCCTGGGCACTGCGGGTACGCTGTGCCTGCTGAACGGGCTGGTCCTGCTGCGCAGCGGCACCCCCACGGAGGCGGCCTTGCTGCTGCTTGTGGCCGTGGCCTGCACGGTCCTCTTCATCTGGTGGCAAGGGCGGCTGGCACGCGCCGGCCAGCCGCCGCTCATGGACCTGCGCCTGTTCCGCTACCGCCAGTTCGCCATGGGCAGTGTCGTGGCCTTCATCTATGGCACGGCGCTGTTCGGCTCCACCTACCTGCTGCCCGTATTCATGCAACTCGGACTGCAGATGTCCCCCTCGCATGTCGGCACCATCCTGCTCCCTGCTGGCATTGTCCTGGCCGTGACGATTCCACTGGTGGGCCGCATGGCAGACCACCGCCCGACCTACCTGCTGGTTTCCACCGGGCTGTTCCTGCTGGCGCTCTCGTTCGGCCTGATGGTGCTGATCGGTCAGCAATCGCCGCTGTGGCTGCTGGTGGCCTTCGCCATCCTGGGCCGCATCGGCCTGGGCTTCATCCTGCCGTCGCTGAACCTGGGGGCCATGCGTCCGCTCGACAAGCCGCTCATTCCGCAGGGATCAAGCACCATCAGTTTTCTGCGCATGCTGGGTGGAGCGGCGGGGGTCAGCCTCTGCGGCATCGTGCTGGAGTGGCGCCTGGCGGCGCATGGCGCCAGCCTGGCGCCCGGAACTGCAGCCGACATGGCCCGTCTGAGCGCGTTCGGTGAGGTCTTCCTGATGCTTGGCGGGCTCTGCGTGCTCGCCCTGGTGGCAGCATGGAAGCTGCGCGACCCGCCTCCGTCCGCCAGCCTTTCTTTGTGAACTTCCCCACTCCGTATCACCGCCATGTGCCAACTGCTCGGAATGAACTGCAACACGCCCACGGACGTGACTTTCAGCTTTACGGGCTTTGCCCAGCGTGCCGGCCATACCGGCGACCACTGCGATGGCTGGGGCATCGCCTTCTTCGAGGACAAGGGCGTGCGCCTGTTCGTGGACCATGAGCGCGCCGTGGACTCCCCCATCGCCGAGTTGATCCGGCGCTATCCCATCAAAAGCTGCAATGTGATTTCCCACATCCGCAAAGCCACGCAAGGTGCTGTCGGCCTGCAGAACTGCCATCCGTTCGTGCGCGAGCTTTGGGGGCGCTACTGGGTTTTCGCCCACAACGGCGATCTGAAGGATTTCCGCCCCCGACTGCATGGCCAATTCCGTCCGGTTGGCGGCACGGACAGTGAGCATGCCTTCTGCTGGATCATGCAGGAGCTGGCCAAATCCCACGCGGGCGTGCCAAGCATTCCGGAATTGACGCTGACGCTGCGCGACCTGGCCGCCAGGATCGCGCCGCACGGCACCTTCAACTTTCTGCTGTCGAACGGCCAGGCCCTCTGGGCGCATGCATCGACGCACCTCTGGTATGTGGAGCGCCAGCATCCGTTCGCCGAGGCCCATCTATCCGACGAGGATCTGAGCGTCGATTTCTCCACCCAAACGCAGCCCACCGACAAGGTGGCTCTGATCGTGACGGCCCCCTTGACGCGCAACGAGGCCTGGCATGCCTTTGGAAAGCACGAACTGAAGGTGTTCGTAGACGGCGCCGCCTTGTCGCTCTGACATTTGCTTTTTTTTGCGCTGATTTCGAACGCCCAAAGCAGAAACGCCCCGCTCATTGCTGAGAGGGGCGTTGCTGGGCTGTAAGAGCCTGACGATGACCTACTT
>NZ_QXGR01000001.1 GCF_003604195.1 Simplicispira lacusdiani | reverse complement strand
CTCAGCGAAGCCTTGCATTGTATACCGAATTTCTACCCGATCTACGCAAAACCCGAAGATTTTTTGCTTCGCCTTTCTCAACCCACTCAGCCAGGCTCTTCAACCCCCAACCAAGGCTTGGCACAAACTTTCCAAAGAACCTCTGTGCAGCGAAGCCCTCGACTATAGCACAGGTTTTGAAGACAAAGCAAAAGACTTCAAACAATCGCTGCATTCACCGCCGATTCCAGAGCATCGACAAACAGGGCCGCCACGTCGCAGCCCGTCTGCTGCTGGATTTCCTGGAAGCAGGTGGGGCTGGTGACATTGATCTCGGTGACACAGTCACCGATCACATCCACCCCGGCCAGCAGCAGGCCCCGGCTTTGCAGGATAGGGCCCAGGGCATTGGCGATTTCCAGGTCGCGCTCGGACAATGGACGGGCCACGCCCTTGCCGCCCGCCGCGAGGTTGCCGCGCACTTCAGATCCTTGCGGAATGCGTGCCAGACAGTAAGGCACGGGCTTGCCGCCGATGATGAGCACGCGCTTGTCGCCCTCGGCGATCTCCGGCAGGAACTTCTGCACCATCAGGCTTTGGGCGCCGCCCCGGTTCAAGGTTTCGGTGATGCTGCCCAGGTTCATGCCGTCGGGGCCGACGCGGAAGATGCCCATGCCGCCCATGCCGTCGAGCGGCTTGAGGATGATGTCGCGGTGCTCGGCATGGAAGCGCTGGATGTCGCGCGCGTCGCGCGTGACCAGCGTGGGGCCAATGAACTGCGGAAACTCCATGATCGCGAGCTTTTCCGGATGGTCGCGCAAGGCCCGGGGCTTGTTGAACACCCGGGCACCGTCACGCTCCGCCTGCTCCAGCAGGTGCGTGGCATAGAAATACTCGCTGTCGAACGGCGGATCCTTGCGCATGAGCACAGCGTCGAAGTCCGCCAGCGCCACGGCGCGTTCCTGGCGCACGTTGAACCAGCCGTCGGTATGGCCCGTGAGCACGATATCGCGCACATGGGCCCGCACGGGGCCGCCGCGCTCCCACATCACGTCCTGGGGCTGGCAGGCGGCGATCGTGTGACCGCGCCGCTGTGCCTCGCGCATCATGGCGAAAGTGGTGTCCTTGTAGGTCTTGAAGGATTCCAGCGGGTCGGCGATGAACAGCAATTGCATGGTGTGTGCTCTATATAGAGAAGAATGCCCGGGGCCGAAGTGCCTCAGGGCCGCTGCGCGGCGGGACGCTTGGCGTACTGTTGCACAAACAGCGCCAGGCTGCCGGCCACCACGCCCCAGAAGGCCGAGCCCACGCCCGCGATCACCACGCCGCTGAGCGTGACGAGGAAGGTGATCAAGGCCGCCTCGCGGTGGCCTTCGTCGCGCAGCGCCACCGACAGGCCGTTGCCGATGGTGCCCAGCAGCGCCAGCCCGGCGATGGCGACGACCAATTCCTTGGGGAAGGCCGTGAGCAGGCCCGTGACCACGGCGCCGAAAACGCCGATGACCACATAGATCGCGCCGCAGGACACCGCCGCCGTGTAGCGGCGCTCGGGGTTCTCATGGGCTTCGGGCCCCATGCAGATGGCGGCGGTGATGGCGCTGAAGTTGAGCGCGAAGGCGCCGAAGGGCGCCAGCACCAGGGTGGCCAGGCCCGTGATGGTGATGAGCCCGGACACCGGCATCTGGTACCCCGTGGCCCGCATCACCGCCACGCCGGGCAGGTTCTGCGAGGCCATGGTGACCACGAACAGCGGCAGCGCCAGGCTCACCAGGGCGCTCCAGGTGAACTGCGGCATGGTGAACTGCGGCATCGCCAGCTCGAAGGCCACGGCCGACCAGGCCATCTGCCCGCGCAGGGCCACATACACAATGGCGGCGGCCAGCGTGCACACCACGGCGTAGCGCGGCAGGAAGCGGCGCGCCACCAGATAGCAGCCCAGCATCAGCAGCACCAGGGGCAGCGCGGTCTGGGCGGCGGCGAACGCCTGCAGGCCGAAGCGCGCCAGCACGCCCGCCAGCAGGGCCGAGGCGATTTCCATCGGAATGCGGCCCATGATGCGCTCGAACCAACCCGTGACGCCCGCCACGGTGATGAGCGCCGCGCAGACCATGAAGGCGCCCACGGCCTCGGCCATGCTGAAGCCCCCAGCCAAGCCCGCCGTGGCCAGCACCGCCGCGCCCGGCGTGGACCAGGCCACCATGACCGGCTTGCGCAACCACAGCGAGGGCAGCAACGAGCACAAGCCCATGCCCAAGCCCAGGGCCCACATCCAGGAGGTGATCTGCGCCGGCGTGGCCTGGAAGGCCTGCGCCGCCTGGAACACGATGGCCACCGAACTGGTGAAGCCCACCAGCACGGCCACGAAACCGGCCGTGAAGGCGGAAAGGCTCAGGTCTTTGAAAAACTGCATGGGCGGATTCTGGCATCTCGTCCGCACGCCTCGGCCGCGCACGCGACAGGCACGCCAAGACGCTACCAAATCAGTAGCTTACGGCGCTTTCCTGTATTGGCCCAAAGGCCAAAAACGCCTGAAATCCAGTGCCCTGCGCCGCTCAGATCTCGATCTTCGACCCCAACTCCACCACGGCATTGTTCGGCAGATGCAGAAAGTCCGCCGCCGCGCTGGCGTTGTGGTGCATCTGGGCGAACAGCTTCTCGCGCCACGGCGCCATGCCGCTGCCGATGCTGGGAATGACGGTATCGCGCGAGAGGAAGTAACTCGTGGTCATGGGCTCCATGTCGCAGCCCCGCCCGCGCAGCAGTTCCAGGGCGCGCGGCACATCGGGGTCGTTCTTGAACCCATAGTGGATCACCACCTGCCAGCAGTCGTGTCCCAGCGACTCGACCTGCAGGCGCCGCTCCAGGCCGATCCACGGCACCTCGTGGTTGCGCACGGTCACGAAAAGGTTCTGCTGGTGCAGCACCTTGTTGTGCTTGAGGTTGTGCAGCAGGGCATTGGGCACCGCGCCCGGCTCCGCCGTGAGAAACACGGCCGTGCCCTCGACGCGCGTGGGCGGGCTCACGAACACGGCCGTGAGGAAATCCTGCAAATCGATGGCGTCCGCGCGCAGTTTCTGGTTCAACAGTTCCCGGCCATGCTTCCAGGTCATCATCAGCGTGAAGACAGCGCCGCCGATCATCAGCGGGAACCAGCCGCCCTGGAACAGCTTGAGCAGATTCGAGCCGAAGAAGGCCAGATCCACCACGAAGAACCAGCCGGTGGCCGCCACGCACAACGCCAGCGGGTAGCGCCAGCTGTAGCGGATCACGAAGAAGGTGAGCGTGGTGGTGATGAGCATGTCCAGCGTCACCGCGATGCCATAGGCCGCCGCGAGGTTGCTGCTGGAGCGGAACATCACCACGGCCAGCACGATGGCGACGAACAGGCTCCAGTTCACGAACGGAATGTAGATCTGGCCCGTGTCGCGCACGCTGGTGTGCTCGATGTTCAGGCGCGGCAGGTAGCCGAGCTGGATCACCTGCTTGGTCACGCTGAAGGCGCCCGTGATCAGCGCCTGTGAGGCGATCACCGTGGCCATGGTGGCCAGCCCCACCAGCGGCAGCAGCGCCCAGTCGGGCGCCATCATGAAGAAGGGGTTCTTGACGGCCTCGGGTTCGGCCAGCAGCAGTGCGCCCTGGCCGAAATAGTTGAGCGTGAGCGCCGGCATGGCCACGCTGAACCAGGCCAGGCGGATGGGCTTCTTGCCGAAATGTCCCAGATCGGCATACAGCGCCTCGGCGCCGGTCACGCACAGGACGACGGCGCCCAGGATGACGAAGCTCGTGCCCGGGTGGTGCCACATGAAGCCCAGCGCATGGTGCGGACTCATCGCGCCCAGGATCTCGGGGTGGCCCACGATGTGGCTCACGCCCAGCACGGCGATGCCGAGGAACCAGACCAGGGTGATGGGCCCGAAAAAGCGCCCGATGCCGCCCGTGCCGCGCTTTTGCACCGCGAACAGGCAGAACAGCACGAACAGCGTGAGCGGAATCACGTAGCTCTTGAAATGGGGCGAGACCACCTCCAGGCCCTCGACCGCCGACAGCACCGAGATGGCCGGCGTGATGACACCATCGCCATAGAACAGCGACGTGCCGAAAATGCCCACGCCCAGCAGCAGCGTGCGCAGCCGGGGCTTGTCCTTCACCGCCTGCGAGGCCAGCGCCAGCATGGCGATGAGTCCACCCTCGCCATTGTTGTCGGCGCGCAAGACAAGCACCACGTACTTGAGCGAGACGATGACCGTCAGGGTCCAGAACAGGATGGAGAGGATGCCGTAGATATTGGCCTGGGTGAACGGCACATGGCCCGAGCCGAACACCTCCTTGACCGCATACAGCACGCTCGTGCCGATATCACCGTAGACAACACCGATGGCGCCCAGCGTGAGCGCCGCGAGCGAAGATTTGGAGGTTTGCACTGTTATCCCCTGCCGGACAGGCCTGCGCCCGCCCACGGGGTTCATGGTCTTGGGAGTGCGTATTCTGCGCCTGCCGCGCGGCGCCGGCCAAGCGGGCCGGCATCGGGTGTGCCCGGAAACCTACATTTTGTTGCATCGCAGCAACTCGGCCCCGCGCCCGGCCCGGACACGGCCTCAATCGTAGGTTTCGGCGTCGGGGTTGGTGGCTTCCAGCTCGTAGCTGGCGGCCAGCATGGCCAGGCGTGCGATCACGCCATACATATAGAAGCGGTTGGGCGCGCTGGCCCCGGGGCGGGCGCCCAGCTGCGGCAGGTGGTTGCTGTGGTCGAAGGCCAGCGGCACGAAGCCGGAGCCCGGCGCATTGAGGTTCTCGTCCACGCCCCGGTCGGCGTGGATGCGGTAGAAGCCGCCCACCACATAGCGGTCCATCATGTAGACGACGGGCTCGGCCACCGCGTCGTGCATGCGCTCCTGCGTGAGCACGCCCTCCTGGACGATGACATCGTGCACGGGCTGGCCGTCCTTGACGACGGCCATCTTGTTGCGCGTCTTGCGGCCCAGTTCCTGCAGCTCCTTGGCGTCGTGCACCGTCATGATGCCCATGCCATAGGTGCCGTTGTCCGCCTTGACGACCACGAAGGGTTTTTCGTGGATGCCGTATTCCTTGTACTTGCGGCGGATCTTGGCCAGCAAGGCGTCCACGCTGGTCTGCACGCATTCCAGCCCCACGTCCTGCGAGAAATCGACCTCCCCGCACTTGCCGAACAGGGGGTTGATGAGCCAGGGATCGATGCCCAGCAGCTTGCCAAAGCGCTTGGACACTTCCTCGTAGCTGCGGAAATGGTTGCTCTTGCGGCGCACCGTCCAGCCCGCGTGCAGCGGCGGCAGCAGGTACTGCTCGTGCAGGTCTTCCAGGATGCCAGGCGCGCCGGCCGACAGGTCGTTGTTGAGCAGGATGGTGCAGGGGTCGAAATTCTTCAGCCCGATGCGCCCGCGCGTGCGCACCACCGGCTCCAGGGTGATGGTCTCGCCCCCGGGCAGTTCAACCACGGTGTTCTTCTTCACCTCGGCGCTGATGGAGCCCACGCGCACGTTCAGCCCGGCCATGTTGAAGATGCGCTGCAGCTGCACCAGGTTGCTCAGGTAGTAGCTGTTGCGCGTGTGGTTCTCGGGAATGATGAGCAGGTTGCGCGCCTCGGGGCAGATCTTCTCGATCGCCGCCATGGCCGCCTGCACGGCCAGCGGCAGCATCTCGGGCGTGAGGTTGTTCCAGCCGCCGGGGAAAAGGTTGGTATCGACCGGCGCGAGCTTGAAGCCGGCGTTGCGGATATCCACCGAGGTGTAGAACGGCGGCGTGTGCTCCATCCACTCCAGCCGGAACCAGCGCTCGGTGGCCGGCATGGAGTCGATGATGCGCTGTTCAAGCTCGTTGATGGGGCCTGTCAGGGCCGTGATGAGGTGCGGAACCATGGCTGCCTTGGTGGACGGTTGCGGCCAATTGTAGGGAGTTGCGCGGGCCCCTCCCCCGACTTTTCAGCGCCGCCAGAAGGCCGGCGTCAGCAGCGCCATGAAACTGAGCATCTCCAGCCGCCCCAGCAGCATGGCCAGGGTGCAGACCCAGAGCTGGAAGTCGGTGAGCACCGCATAGTTGGACACCGGACCCACCTGGCCCAGCCCCGGCCCCATGCAGTTGACGCTGGCCAGCACGGCCGAGAACGCGGTCACGGGGTCGAGGTCGGTCAGCAACAGCACCATGCTCAGCCCGATGACCGTGCCGCCATAGACCAGCATGAAGGCCAGCACGGAGAAGATCACGCGGTTGTCCACCACGGCGTCGCCCAGGCGCACCGGCTGCACCGCGTGCGGGTGCACCAGGCGCGTCATTTCGCGCCGGGCCTGCTTCACCAGGATCAGCATGCGCACCATCTTGATGCCGCAGCCGGTCGATCCGGCGCTGGTGGCCACCCCGGAGAGCAGCAGCATGAACAGGGGCGCGAACACCGGCCAGCCCAGGTAGTCCACGGTGGCAAACCCCGTGGTCGTGGCCACCGAGACCACGTTGAACATGCCGTGGCGCAGCGCGTCGAGCGGCGCGTACACCCCCTTGAGCCAGAGCAGCAGCGAAACGAACAGGCCACCACCCACCAGCGCCCCGAGCGTGGCGCGCGACTCCGGATCGCGCCAGAACCCGCCCCATTGGCCCTTGCGCAGCGCCACGAAATACAGGGCGAAGTTGCAACTGGCCACCAGCATGAACAGCACGGCGATGGCCTCCAGCAGCGGCGACTGGAAATGCCCGAAGCTCGCGTCGTGCGACGACAACCCGCCCAGGCTGACGGTGGTGAACATGTGCATGACGGCGTCGAGCGGCTCCATGCCGCCAAGCCAGTAGGCCAGCGCGCAGCCCGCCGAGAGCAGCGCATAGACGCCCCACAGGCCCTTGGCCGTCTCGGTCATGCGCGGGGTGAGCTTGGCGTCCTTGACCGGCCCCGCCGCCTCGGCCTTGAAGAGCTGGCTGCCGCCCACGCCCAGCAGCGGCAGCACCGCCACGGCCAGGATCAGGATGCCCATGCCCCCCACCCACTGCAGGAAGGTGCGCCACACATTCACCGACACCGGCAGCGCATCCAGCCCGTGGATCACCGACGAGCCCGTGGTCGTGAGCCCCGACACCGCCTCGAAATAGGCGTGCGTGAAGGACAGGTGCTGCCCGGCCTGGCGCAGGGCCAGCAGCAGCGGCAGCGCGGCGAACAGCGGCAGCAGCACCCACACCAGCGTGACCAGCATCACGCCATGGCGCGGCTGCAGCTCGCGGTCGTGCCGGCGCAGGCTCCACCAGAGCAGCACGCCCACGCCCAGCGTGGCCCCCATGGACAGCGGGTAGACCCACCAGACCCCATCGCCCTGGAGCCACGACACCGCCAGCGGCAGCCCCATGGCGAGCGCAAACACCATCAGCAGGATGCCCAGCACGCGCAGAACAGGGAACATGTCCGTCATGGGGACTCTCGGGGCGCCATCAGAAGAAGGTGGCGCTGACGCGGAACAGCTTTTCCACGTCGCGCACCAGCCGCTTGTGCGGCAGGAAGAACACGACATGGTCGCCGCTCTCGATCACCGTGGAGCCACGCGGAATGATGACCTCGGGCTCGCGCGGCTCGGCGCCGGCCTCCTCGCCCTCGCAGGGGATGCCGCGCACGATCAGCCCCATGTGCACCTCGGCCGGCAGGTGCAGTTCGCCCACCTTGCGGCCGACCACGCGCGAACTCTTGCGGTCGCCCCGGGCCACGATCTCCAGCGCCTCGGCCACGCCCCGGCGCAGGCTGTGCACGGCCTGCACGTCGCCCCGGCGCACATAGGCCAGCAGCTCGCCCAGCATGGCCTGCGCGGGCGAGAGGGCGATATCGATCTGCGTGCCGTGCATCAGGTCGGCATAGCTGCGCCGGTTGATCAGCGCGAGCACGCGGCGCGCGCCCATGCGCTTGGCCAGCAGGCAGGACATGATGTTGTCCTCGTCATCGTCGGTGAGCGCGAGGAAAAGGTCCACCTCCTCGATGCTCTCCCCCGCCAGCAGGTCCTCGTCGGTGGTGTCGCCATGCAGCACCAGCACCTCGGGCGGCAGGATGGAGGCCAGCTCCACGCAGCGCTGGCCATCGTCCTCGATCACCTTGAGGTGAAAGCGCCCGCTGTCCTGGCCGAGCTGGCGCGCCAGCCGCAGGCCCACGCGGCCGCCGCCCGCGATCATGATGCGGCGCACGGGCCGCACCGGCTGCGCGCCGCGCCGGTGCAGGGCCGAAAGCACCTCCGAGATGTGCTCGCTGGCGGCCAGCACGAACACCTCGTCGCCCGGCTCCACCCGCGTCTGGCCATCGCAGGGCACGAAGCGGTCGGGCTCCTCCTGGAAGCGCCGGTAGATGGCCACCAGCCGCATCGCCACAGCGGGCAGCAGGTCGCGCAGCTCGCCGATGGAATGGTTCACCAGCAGGGCCCCGGCGCGCGCGCGCACCGCCACCAGGCAGGCGCGGCCGCCCGCGAAATGGCGCACCTGCATGGCCTCGGGGTGCTCGATGAGCTTGCCGATGTAGCGCGTGAGCGATTCCTCGGGGCAGATGATGCGGTCCACCGCGAAACCCTCCGGCCCCACGAGCAGTTCCTCGTCCTGGAAGCCCGAGGAACGCACGCGCGCGATGCGCGTCGGAATGTTGAACAGGCGCTGCGCCACCTTGCAGCACACCAGGTTGGTTTCGTCCTGCGCGGCGCAAGCGATGAGCAGGTCGGTGTCCTGCGCGCCGGCCTCGGCGAGCACGGCCGGCTCGATGCCGTTGCCGACGACGCCGCGCAGGTCGTAACGCGCCTCCAGATCGCGCAGGCGCGCGGCATCGGTGTCGATGACGGTGATGTCGTTGTGCTCCGACACCAGGCTGTCGGCCACGCTCTGGCCGACGCGGCCCGCTCCGAGAACAATGATTTTCATGCCAAATAGGCCTCCATCACAATGCTGGAGCGCGCTGGTAGCTATTCAATCAGGAGCAAATCACCCCCGAACCTCGCCCTCGCCCAGCACCACCCACTTGAGCGAGGTCAGGCCCTCGATGCCCACCGGACCGCGTGCGTGGAATTTGTCGGTGCTGATGCCGATCTCGGCGCCCAGGCCGTACTCGAAGCCGTCGGCGAAGCGCGTGCTGGCGTTGACCATCACGCTGCTCGAATCCACCTCGCGCAGGAAGCGCTGGGCGTGCACATGGTTCGTGGTGAGGATGGCCTCGGTGTGGTGGCTGGAATAGCGGTTGATGTGGGCGATGGCCTCGTCCAGCCCCGCCACCACCTTGACGCTGATGATGGGCGCGAGGTATTCCTCACTCCAATCCTGTTCCGTGGCGTCCTGCACTTTCGCGCCCGGCACTGCGGCCAGCAAGGACTTGCTTTCGGGGCACGCCCGCATTTCCACGCCCTTGGCCGCGAACACCGCGCCCATGCGCGGCAGGAAAGCGCCCGCCACGCCGCGCGCCACCAACAGACTTTCGGTGGCGTTGCAGGGGCTGTACTTCTGTGTCTTGGCGTTCTCGGTGACCTTGAGCGCCAGTTCCAGGTCGCAGGGGTCGTCCACGTAGGTGTGGCAGTTACCGTCCAGGTGCTTGATGACGGGCACCTTGGCCTCGCGGCTGATGCGCTCGATCAGGCCCTTGCCGCCGCGCGGGATGATCACGTCCACGTACTCGGGCATGGCGATCAGGTGGCCCACGGCGGCGCGGTCGGTGGTCTGCACCAGTTGCACGGCCTCGCGCGGCAGGCCGGCTTCCTCCAGCGCCTGCTGCACCAGCTGGGCGAGCGCCTTGTTGGAGTCGATGGCCTCGGAACCGCCGCGCAGGATACAGGCGTTACCGCTCTTGATGGACAGGCTGGCGGCCTCGATGGTCACGTTCGGGCGGCTCTCGAAGATCATGCCGAACACGCCGATGGGCACGCGCATGCGCCCCACGCGGATGCCGCTGGGCTGCTGCTGCAGGCCGATGATCTCGCCGATCACGTCGGGCATGGCGGCGAGCTGCTCGCAGCCCTGGGCGCAGGTCTCCAGCACCTGGGGGCTGAGCTTGAGCCGGTCCACCATGGGCTCGGCCAGCCCGGCGGCGCGGGCGCGCTCCAAGTCGCGCGCGTTGTCCACCTGCAGCGCCGCGGTCTGCTCGCGCAGCAGGCGCGCCAGCGCCCGCAGCGCTTTGTTTTTGATAGCTGCTGGCGCTTTGGCCATCAGGGCCGAGGCCGTTTTTGCCTGTAAACCGAGGGTGTGCGTGGTTTCAGCCACGTTGAGCGCGTTCATGGGGGGATTTTGCCGCAGTTGCACACAAGACGGCGGCCCAGGCTGTAATCCCGCCAGGAGACCCGACATGACAGAACACCCCGCCACCCAGCTCGCCGCCCTGCAGTCCGCCCTTGCGGCCCACGGCCGGGGCGAGCTGAGCGCCACCGCCCTGGGCGATGCGGCACGCGCCCAGCAAGCCCTGCTGGCCGCCCTGCCACCACGCTACGGCGAGGTGCTGCTGAACCTGATCGACCGGCTGGAATCCAGCGCGCTGTTCACCGAGGAAAGCTGCTCGTTCAGCCGCAAGGACCTGCTGGACAACCTGCAAACCTGGATGGACAAGGCGCGCGGCGTGCTGCCTGGCGCCTGATTGCTTCAAAAATAATAGCTGTCAGCGCTTATTCCACGGGTGTCAGCAGCACTTTTTGCTTGATTTCCCGCGACTTCAGCGCGCCGCCATGCCCAGCCGCGCGAGCTGGAGCGCCAGGCGCTGCAAGGCCTGCCAGGGCTGGGCCGGCCAGTCGGGGAGCTTGAGGCCCTTGACGATGCCGTCCACCTGGTGCGCCGCCTGCAGCAGGCGCGCGAGCTGCGCGTCGTTGGCGCGCGGCAGGATGCGCTCGTACAGCCGCTCCTTCACGCCCCAGACACGGTTTTCGCGCAGCGCCATGGGCAGGGGCTTGCCGGCGTTCATGGCGTCCTTCACGCGCTTCAAGGCGCGGATGTCCTCGGCCAGCGCCCAGTGCACCAGCACGGCGGCCTCGCCCTCGGCCTCCAGGCCGTCGAGCATGCGCTGCACGCGCAGCACCTGACCACCGAGCACGGCCTCGGAGAGTTTGAACACGTCGTAGCGCGCCACGTTGAGCACGGCCGCTTCGACCTGCGCCCACGACAGCTCGCCCGGCGGGTGCAGCAGGCCGAGCTTCTGGATTTCCTGGTGCGCGGCCAGCAGGTTGCCCTCCACCCGATCGGCGAAGAACTGCAGCGTGCGCTGCCCCTCCTCGCCCGCCGCCACGCGCTGGCCCTGCGCGGCCAGGCGCTGGGCGATCCACTGCGGGAGCTGGGCGCGCTCGACGGGGTCGATCTGCACTGACAGGCCCGCGCCGTCGAGCGCGGTGAACCAGCCGCCGGTCTTGGTGGCCTTGTCCAGGCGCGGCAGCTGCACCAGCGTGAGCGTGCTGTCGTTGCCGCGCGCGGCCTCCGCCAGCTGCTGCAGCGCCACGCTGCCGTCCTTGCCGGGCTTGCCCGAGGGGATGCGGATCTCGACGATCTGCCGGTCGGCAAACAGGCTCAAGCTGCCGCCCGCCGCCAGCACCGCGCTCCAGTCGAAATGCGCCCCCGCCACGGTGAAGCTGCTGCGCTCGGTGTAGCCCTGGGCGCGCGCCGCGGCGCGGATGGCGTCGGCCGCCTCCTGCTGCAGCAGAGGCTCGTCGCCGTGCAGCACGTACAGCGGCGCAAGGCCGCGCTGCAGCTGCGAAGAGAGTTGGGCCAGGGCGACTTGCATGCCCGGCAGTGTATCGCCGCGCCTGCTCTCGGCTGCGTATTGCGCATATCGCCATTTTTCATTAGCAATTTGATTTGCAAGCTGCATAAATTGCGCAGGCTTCTCACTTTTCTTTGGCTGCACCCCTGCGGAGAATTCTTCCCAGAACACAAGTCAAGGAGATGGTCATGGTGAATTACCTCGGCGTGAACAGCGTGCGCGAACTGGTGCGGCAGGTGGGGCTGGACCGCTTCCTGCGGCAACTGGTGGACGCCATGGACAGCGACTACCGCCGCTGGGAGCAGTTCGACAAGTCGGCGCGGCACGCCATCCATTCGCCCGTGGGCGTGATCGAACTCATGCCCACGAGCGACGGGCGGCTGTACTGCTTCAAATACGTGAACGGCCACCCCAAGAACACGGCCGAGGGGTTGCTCACCGTCACCGCCTTCGGCGTGCTGGCCGATGTGGACACAGGCTACCCGCTGCTGGTGTCCGAGCTGACGCTGACCACCGCGCTGCGCACCGCCGCCATGTCGGTGCTGGCCGCGCGCCACCTGGCGCGGCCCGACAGCCGCCGCATGGCGCTGATCGGCAACGGCGCGCAGAGCGAGTTCCAGGCGCTGGCCTTCTACCATCTGCAGGGCATCCGCGCGCTGCGCCTGTTCGACACCGACCCCGGCGCCTGCCTCAAGCTGGAGCGCAACCTGGCACGCTTGGCGCTGCCGGACCTGCACATCGAGCGCTGCACCAGCGTGCAGGAGGCCGTGCGCGGCTGCGACATCGTGACCACGGCCACGGCGGACAAGCGCAACGCCACCATCCTGCGGCCCGAGATGATCGAGCCCGGCATGCACCTCAACGCCGTGGGCGGCGACTGCCCGGGCAAGACCGAGCTGCATGCCGACATCCTGCGCCGCCCCGACGCGCGCGTGGTGGTGGAGTTCGAGCCGCAGTCGCGCATCGAGGGCGAGATCCAGCAAATGCCGGCCGACTTCGCCGTGACCGAGTTCCACCGCATCCTGGCCGGCCAGGCACCGGGCCGCCGCACGGCACAGGAGGTGACGGTGTTCGACTCCGTGGGCTTCGCGCTGGAGGATTTCTCCGCCCTGCGCACGCTGCACGCGCTGCTGCAACAATACCCGCACCTGGGTACGCCCATCGACCTGGTGCCGCAGATGAACGACCCCAAGGACCTGTTCGGCCTGCTGCACGCCCCCGCGCCCCAGGCCCGCACCGCCCTGCAACCGGAGCCGCAAGCCGCATGAACCCAAACCGCCCCGCCCCCGCCATCAGCCTGATCGGCGCCCCCACCGACATCGGCGCGGGCGCGCGCGGCGCCTCCATGGGCCCCGAGGCCCTGCGCGTGGCCGGGCTGCAGGCGGCGCTCGAAGGCCGGGGGCTGGAGGTGGCGGACCGGGGCAACCTCGCCGGCCCGGCCAATCCCTGGCTGCCGCCCATGGACGGCTACCGCCACCTGCCCCAGGTGGTGGAATGGAACCGCGCCGTGTTCGGCGCCGTGCGGGACGAGCTGCGCCAGCAACGCCTGCCCGTGCTGCTGGGCGGGGACCACAGCCTGGGCCTGGGCAGCATCAGCGCCGTGGCGCGCCATTGCGCGGACACCGGACGCAAGCTGCGCGTGCTGTGGCTGGACGCACATGCTGACTTCAACACCAGTGCGCTCACGCCCAGCGGCAACGTGCACGGCATGCCGGTGGCCTGCCTGTGCGGCTTCGGTCCCGAGGCGCTTACACGGCTCGCCGGCATGCCCGGCGGCGCCCCGGCGCTGCGGCCCGACCAGATCCGCCAGATCGGCATCCGCAGCGTGGACGCGGGCGAGAAGCGCTTCGTGCACGAGCAGGGGCTGGAGGTGTTCGACATGCGCTTCATCGACGAGGTGGGCATGCGCCAGACCATGCTGCAGGCACTCAGCGGCCTGGACGAGCACACCCACCTGCACGTGAGCTTCGACGTGGACTTCCTCGACCCCGACATCGCGCCCGGCGTGGGCACCACCGTGCCCGGCGGCCCAACCTACCGCGAGGCGCAGCTGTGCATGGAGATGATCGCCGACAGCGGCTGCCTGGCCTCGCTCGACATCGTCGAACTCAACCCCGCGCTCGATGTGCGCAACAAGACGGCGCTGCTGGCCGTCGATCTGGTGGAATCACTCTTTGGCAAGAGCACGCTGATGCGCCGATAACCCCGCTGGCGGCGGTTGTGGGCCGCTGTCCGCTCCTATACTGGCCGGATTGCACCTGCACGGGGAGGGAGAGGGTTTGCCGGAACCACGCGCCATCACGATGGCGGCCTTCTTGGCCTCCCTGACGCTGGCCGCCCTGGCTGGCTGGCTCGCGCAACGCTCGCGCCATGGCGATGCGCTGCGCTGGTGGGCCCTGGGCTCGGTGCTGGCTACGGGCGGAGCGCTGCTGAACGTCTCCCAGGGGCTCCTGCCCGCGACGGTCGCGCTGGCCATTGGCAACCCGCTCATGGCGTGGGGCGTGGGCCTGCTGATCGACGGCACCCACCGCCTGACCGGGCGCCCACCCCGGCCGCTGCTGTGGCTCGTTCCCATGCTGTGCCTGATGGCCGCCGCGCTCTGGTGGGGCGCATGGTGGCCCAGCCTGCCGCACCGCGCCGCGGTCTTTTCCCTGGTGACGGTGTGGCTCCTGGGCTGCCTGCTGGCGGCGCTCTGGCCGCTGCGCAAGGCGGGCGCCCGCATCGGACTGGCGTTCGTGGGCGCGTCGGCCTTGCTGCTGGGTGGCATGGTGCTGGCGCGAACGGCGCTGGCATGGCAGGGCGGACCGCCGTCCCTGAGCGGCGCGGACAAGCCTTTGAGCATGGCGGTCTATCTGGCGGGCGCCATGGCCCTGATCGCCATCCAGACGGGCATGCTGCTGATCCACCAGTTGTTGCTGATCGATACCCTGCGTTCCGAGGCGCAGCGCGATCCGCTGACCGGGCTGCTCAACCGGCACGCCCTGGCCTCGCGGCTGCCCCCCTCCCTGGCGGGCTGGGCGCTGGTGGCGGCGGACATCGACCATTTCAAGCACGTCAACGACACCCATGGCCATGCGGCCGGCGACCAGGTGCTGTCCTTCGTGGGCGAGGTGCTGCAACGCCATCTGCGCGCGGGCGACCTGGCGGTGCGCATGGGCGGCGAAGAGTTCGCCGTGCTGCTGCACGACATGCCGGCCGGCGCGGCCCAGGCCGTGGCCGAGCGCCTGCGCGCCGAACTGGAGCGCCTGGCGCCGCAGCGCTGCGGGCACCCCATCACCGCCAGCCTGGGGGTCGCACTGGCCACCGGAGCGGCGGATTTCGCCATGCTCTGGTCCCAGGCCGACGCCGCGCTGTACCAGGCCAAGCAGAACGGCCGCAACCGCGTGGAGCTGGCCGCGGCATTGCGAGGCACGCCATGAGCAGCGCGCTGTGGACATACTTCGACCCCAGGGGCCTGGGCCTGACCCTGTCGCTTTCGGCCGGGCTGCTGGCGCTGGTGCTGTCGATCACCCACCATGCCCTGGGCGGCCGGCTGCCCGGCATGCGGCACGCGGCCCTGGGGGTGCTGCTGGCCTCCAGCGGGTTCGCACTGAACATGCTGCAGGCCTGGCTGCCACCCACGGTGGGCATGGTCACGGCCGTGCTGATGATCATGGCCGGCCTGGCGCTGCTCCTCGGTGGCACCACGCGGCTGCGGGCGCGCCAGCCACCTTGGCGCGCGCTGGCGGCCTGCGGCCTGGCCGGGGTGGGCATCACGCTGTGGTTCGGCGTGGTGGCGCCCGATGCGCGCTGGCGCATCGGCCTGCTGTCGCCGCTGATGGCCGCCATCGCCCTGAAGCTGGCGCACACCGCGTGGAGCGAGACCCGAGCGCCCTACCGCGTGGGCATGCGGCTGCTGACCCTGTTCGGCGTGGTGTTCGCCTGCCTGATGGTGGCGCGCGGCGTGCTCGCGGCCCTGGGCCAGGTGGAAAGCTCGGTGAGCTTCACGCCGGTGAACGCGGGCTCGGTGCTCGCCGGAGGCATGGCGCTGATCGGCTGCGTGGTCGGCCTCATGCTGGTGCTCTCGGGCGACCTCATGGCCCTGGTGGACCACCAGCGCGAGCACGATCCGCTCAGCGGTCTGCTCAACCGCCTGGGGCTGCGGCAATGGATCGAACGGCAGGCACCGGACCTGCCCATGGCCCTGGGCATGGTGGACCTGGACCATTTCAAGCGGATCAACGACCACCACGGCCACGCCCTGGGGGACCAGGTGATACGGCACCTGGCCACGCTGCTGCAGGAGGCCGAGTCGCCCATGTGCCGCACCGCACGGCTGGGGGGCGAGGAGTTCGTCATCGTCGCCCTGGGGCCGGAGCAGGCCGCGCCCCTGCACCAGGCGCTGGAGCGGCTGTGCGCGCGGTTCCGGCAGGGCGGCCCCCTGCCCGGCGCCACCTTGAGCGCGGGTCTGGCGCAGGGCAGCGTGGCCACGTTCGAGCACACGCTGCGCCAGGCCGACGACGCCCTCTACCGCGCCAAGCAGGCGGGGCGTGATCGCGTGGAGCCGGCCGCCGCGCTCAGCGCGGCTTGACGGCCGCGAGGCGGCGCATGAGCTGCTGCACGATGTCGGTCTGCATGTTGCGCATCAGCAGGTTTTCCTCGGCCTCCTTGGCCAGGGCGATGGTTTCGCTGTAGCTGATATCGCGCATCTGCAGCAGCTCGGTGTCGGGAATCAGCTCGTCGCCCTGGGGCGTGCGCAGCTTGAAGCGCACGCGCAGCCGCAGCTGCAGTTCGCGCACCTGGCCCGAGGCATTGAGCCCCACCACCGCGCGCTCGTGCTGCTCGGACAGCAGCTCGAACACCGCGTCCGCCGTGGGCAGTGCCTGCGCGTCACGCAGCACGCGCAGCGCGCCGCCCGCCCCCTCCAGCGTGCGCTGCAGTTCCCGCGCCAGCGGAGAACCGGGCGGCGCGGCGATGTAGAGTGCCTTGAACGCGAACTCGGGCACGCCCCGCAGGCGAAAGCCGCAGCCTGCCAGCAGGGCGGCGGGCGCGAAGGTCAACAGGGCGCGCCGGTCCATGTCAGACGACGACGTTGACCAGCCGGCCGGGCACCACGACCACGCGCTTCGGATGGGCGCCGCCCGAGTGCGCCGTGAAGGCCTCGCTGGCCAGGGCGATGCGCTCGATCTCGGCCTTCTCGGCCGTTGCGGGCACCTGGATGGAGCCGCGCAGCTTGCCGTTGACCTGCAGCATGAGTTCGATCTCGTCCTGCACCAGGGCGTCCGGGTCGACCTGGGGCCAGGGTGCGTCGAGCAGGTCGCCCAGGTGGGCGGCGTAGCCCAGCTCGCTCCAGAGCGCGTGCGTGATGTGCGGCGTGGCCGGGTACAGGCAGCGCAGCAGGATGCCGAAGCCTTCGATCAGCGCCACCTGGGCGCCGGCGGACTCCAGCGCCTTGAAGTCTTCGAGCGCGTTGATCATCTTCATGGCGCCCGACACCACGGTGTTGTACTGCATGCGCTGGTAGTCGTAGTCCACCTGCTTGAGCACGGTGTGGATCTCCAGGCGCAAGGCCTTGGCCTCCTTGCCGAATTCCACATCATTCAGGCTTGCAGCACCCGCCACGCTTGCGTTGGCAGCTACGCTATCCATAGCAGACAGCTTGACACCGAAGTTCCACACGCGGCGCAGGAAGCGGTAGCTGCCCTCCACGGCCGCGTCGTTCCACTCCAGCGTGGCCTCGGGCGGCGCGGTGAACATGGTGTACAGGCGCGCGGTGTCGGCGCCGTATTTCTCGATCAGGTCCTGCGGATCGACGCCGTTGTTCTTGGACTTGGACATGGTGCCCACGCCCTCGTAGTCGATGACCGTGCCCACGGGCAGGTCGCCCACGGCGTTCTTCAGCCGGGCGCCGATGACCTTGCCACCCTCGTCGAGCACATGCTCGATGTCGTGCGGCCAGAAGTATTCCTTGCCACCCTTCTCGCCCTTGCGCGAGTAGATGTGGTTGAGCACCATGCCCTGCGTGAGCAGCTTGGTGAAGGGCTCATCGACCTTGACCAGCCCCAGGTCGCGCATGACCTTGGTCCAGAAACGGGCGTACAGCAGGTGCAGGATGGCGTGCTCGATGCCGCCGATGTACTGGTCCATGGGCATCCAGTAGTCGGCGCCGCCGGCCACCATGGCCTCGCTGTTCTTCGGGTCGCAGTAGCGCATGAAGTACCACGAGCTGTCCACGAAGGTGTCCATGGTGTCGGTCTCGCGGCGCGCCGCCTTGCCGCAGCAAGGGCAGACCACGCCGGCGTGGAAGGCCTCGCTCTTCACCAGCGGGTTGCCCGAGCCGTCGGGCACCAGATCCTGCGGCAGCACCACGGGCAGGTCCTTCTCGGGCACGGGCTGCGGGCCGCAGTCCGGGCAGTGGATGATCGGGATCGGCGTGCCCCAGTAGCGCTGGCGCGAGATGCCCCAGTCGCGCAGGCGCCAGGTGGTCTTTTTCTCGCCCAGGCCCTTTTCGCCCAGCGCATGCGCCACGGCGGTGACGGCGTCGCGGTAGGACAGGCCGCTGAAGCTGTCGGAGTTGACCGTCACGCCGCGCTGCTTGTCGGCGTACCAGTCCTGCCACTGGTGGTAGTTGAAGGTTTCGCCATCGACCAGCACCACCTGCTTGATCTCGATGCCGTACTTGAGCGCGAAGGCGAAGTCGCGCTCATCGTGCGCAGGCACGCCCATCACGGCGCCGTCGCCGTAGGACATGAGCACATAGTTGCCCACCCACACCTCGACGGGCAGGCCGGTGAGCGGGTGCGTGACCGTCAGGCCCGTGCGCACGCCCTTCTTTTCCTGCGTGGCCAGTTCGGCCTCGGTGGTGCCGCCGGTCTTGCATTCCTCGATGAAGGCGGCGAGCTGCGCGTTGCCGCGCGCAGCGTGCGTGGCCAGCGGATGTTCGGGCGCCACGGCGCAGAAGGTCACGCCCATGATGGTGTCGGCGCGCGTGGTGAACACATACATGCGGCCGTCCTGGATCAGCGAGCCGTCCTCGCCCCGGATGTCATGCGTGAAGGCGAAGCGCACGCCCTCGCTCTTGCCGATCCAGTTTTCCTGCATCAGCCGCACCTTGTCGGGCCAGCCGGTCAGCGTGGCCTTGTCGTTGCCGATCTGCACATGGTCGAGCAGCTCCTGGGCGTAGTCGGAGATCTTGAGGTAGTAGCCGGGGATCTCGCGCTTCTCCACCACGGCGCCGGTGCGCCAACCCTTGCCATCGATCACCTGCTCGTTCGCCAGCACGGTCTGGTCCACCGGGTCCCAGTTCACGACCTGGGTCTTGCGGTAGGCGGTGCCCTTCTCCAGCATCTTGAGGAACAGCCACTGGTTCCAGTGGTAATAGTCGGGGTCGCAGGTGGCGACCTCGCGGCTCCAGTCGATGGCCAGCCCCATCGCCTGCATCTGCTTCTTCATGTAGGCGATGTTCTCGTAGGTCCACTGGGCGGGCGGCACGCCGTTCTTCAGCGCGGCGTTTTCGGCGGGCAGGCCGAAGGCGTCCCAGCCCATGGGCATGAGCACGTTGTAGCCGCTCATGCGCAGCTGGCGCGTGAGCATGTCGTTGATGGTGTAGTTGCGCACATGGCCCATGTGCAGCTTGCCGCTGGGGTAGGGCAGCATGGAGCAGGCGTAGAACTTCTTCTTGCCAGCGTCCTCGGTCACGCGGTAGGCGTCGTTGGCCGTCCAGTGGGCCTGCGCGGCGCGCTCGACCTCGGTGTGTTGGTATTTGTCTTGCATGGATGCCCGAAAAAAGGTGAAAGCAGCCGCAAACCGCTGCGCTGCCCGGATTTTAGGCGCTCAGCGCGCCGCTGCCGGCTCGGCCACGAAGCCGATGCGCTGGAGTCCGGCGGCATGCGCCGCGCCCATGATCTCGACCACGCGGCCATAGGGCACGGCGGCATCGGCGCGCAACTGGATCTCGGTGTCCGGACGGCGGGCGGCGGTTTCCTGCAGCTGCTGCGCCAGCGCGGCGAATGTGAGGGGCTGATCGTCCAGGAACACCTGGCCGGCCTTGTCCACGACCAGCGTGAGCGACTGCGGAGGCGCGCCGGGCGCGGCGCCATCGGCGCGCGGCAGGTCAAGCCGGATGGAACTGGCCAAGAGGGGCGCGGTAAGGATGAAGATGACCACCAGCACCAGCATCACGTCGACCAGCGGCGTCATGTTGATGTCGCTGATGGGCTGGGGACCGCTGGTGCGTTCGAGTCGTCCGAAAGCCATGGCCACCCCTGCAAATCAGATGGCGGCAGCCTGGTCGAGCAGCAGCTCGCGCAGGTCGAGCGCGAAGCCTTCCAGCTCGGCCTCGATGCGGCCGACGATGCGGCCGAACCAGTTGTAGGCCAGCACGGCCGGAATGGCCACGGCCAGGCCGGCGGCGGTCATGACGAGCGCCTCGCCCACGGGCCCCGCCACGCGGTCGATGCTGATCTGGCCCGCGCCAGCGATGGCCGAAAGCGCATGGTAGATGCCCCACACCGTGCCCAGCAGGCCGACGAAGGGCGCGGTGGAGCCCACGGTGGCCAGCAGCACCTGGCCGAACTGCAGCTTGCCGAGCACAGTATGCAGGGCATCGCGCAGCACCCGCGTGAGCTGCTGGCCCATGCTGCCCGATTGCGCCAGCGAGCCCGTGGCGGGCGCATGCGCCACCGCGTCGGCCGCCACCACCAGGGGCAGGACCAGGGCCTCGCGGTCGAAGGCCGCCAGCGCCTGGCGCGCCGCCGGGAAACCCTGCGCCTGCCAGAAGGCCGCCAAGCAGCGCGCCATGTCGGAGCTGCCCCGGCGCAGCACCCAGGCCTTCCAAACGATCACCACCCAGCTCGCCACCGACATGGCCAGCAGCAGCAGCGCGGTGGACTGTGTGACGGCATCACCCTGGCGCCACCAGTGCAGCGGATCCATGGCGCGCGGGTCAGTTCAGGCCGAGCACGTCGAACATGTCGAACATGCCGGTGGCGTGGCCGCGCAGAAAGCGCACCGCGCGCAGGCTGCCCTGGGCGTAGGTGGCGCGGCTGGACGACTTGTGCGTGACCTCGATGCGCTCGCCCGTGCCGGCGAACAGCACGGTGTGGTCGCCCACGATGTCGCCGCCGCGGATGGTGGCGAAGCCGATGGAGGACGGGTCGCGCTCGCCGGTGACGCCCTCGCGGGCGTAGACGGCGCAATCCTTGAGGTCACGGCCCAGCGCGCCGGCGATGACCTCGCCCATCTTGAGCGCGGTGCCCGAGGGGGCATCGACCTTGTGGCGGTGGTGCGCCTCGATGATCTCGATGTCGTAGCCGGTGGACAGCGCCTTGGCGGCCATCTCCAGCAGCTTGAGCGTGACGTTCACGCCCACGCTCATGTTGGGCGCCATGACGATGGCCGTGCGCTGCGCGTGTGCGGCGATCTCGGCCTTCTGCGCCTCGGTGAAGCCCGTGGTGCCGATGACGGCCTTGACGCCCAGTTCGGCGCACACGGCCAGATGGGCCAGCGTGCCCTCGGGGCGCGTGAAGTCGATCAGCACGTCGGCGTTCTTCAGGCCGGTGCGCAGATCGGCCGTGATCGGCACGCCGCTGGCCACGCCCAGGAAGGCGGTGGCATCGGAGCCGATGGCGGGACTGGCGGCGATGTCGAGCGCGCCGGTGAGCACGCAGTCATCGCTGGCGCGCAGCGCCTCGATCAGCATGCGGCCCATGCGGCCGGAGGCGCCCGCCACGGCCACGCGGCAGGGGGAAGAAGAGGAGGCGGGTGCGGTGGTCCCTGTCATGTCGTTCCTTGTGTGCATGCGGCCCGCCAACGCGGCCCAGGCCGCACGGTTTCAGCGGCTGGAGGATTCGAGCGGCGGATAGCGGTGGGCGGGCGCGGGTGCGACTGGCGCCGTGGCCGCCTCGTCCGCCTTGGCGGGCGCGCGCCCCGGGTATTTGGCGAGCTGCTCGGGCGTGGCTTCCAGCACGGGCACAGCGCGCTTGCCCTTGCGCGAGTCGAGTGAGGCGACGAATTCACTTTCCGAGGGCATTTCGTCGCCCTCGAAGCGCTCCAGCACATCACCCTTGAAGAACACCGTGAGCTTGCGCGTCTGCACCTCGACGCCAGGACGCTTGAGCGTGAAGACGTATTCCCAGCGGTCGGCATGGAACAGGCTGGTCACCAGGGGGGTGCCCAGGATGTCACGCACCTGCTGGCGGCCCATGCCGGCCTGCAGCGCCTCGACCTGCTCGCGCGAGACGAAATTTCCTTGCACCACGTCCACCTTGTAGGGCGTGACGACGCTGGCCAGGCGGGAACTGGCGCTGTCGAAGCTGCCGCAGGCGGCCAGGCCGGCACCGATCAACAGTGCAAAGCCCAGACGGGCGCTGCGATGGGCGAAAACGGGCATGGGAAAAAGCTTGAGGATATGATTCGGGCCATTGTAGCGGCAGGCCTTCCCGGGCTTGGCCGCCCCGAGAGAGCCCGCCCCCTGGGCGAACGGCGCACCAGAGAGCTTGCCATGACGAACATCGATGAACTCAAGAGCACCGGTCTCAAGGCCACGCTGCCCCGCCTGAAGATTCTCGAAATCTTCCAGAAGGGCACGCAGCGGCACATGACGGCCGAGGACGTGTTCCGCGTCCTGCTGGAAGAGCATTCCGACATCGGCCTGGCCACGGTCTACCGGGTGCTGACCCAGTTCGAGCAGGCCGGCATCCTGAGCCGCAGCAACTTCGAGGGCGGGAAGGCCATTTACGAGCTGGACGAAGGCAAGCACCACGACCATTTCGTCTGCACTGTCTGCGGCAAGGTCGAGGAGTTCTACGACCCCGAGATCGAAAAGCGCCAGCAGCTCGTGGCGAAGACCAAGGGCTGGGTGGTGCAGGACCACTCGATGGCGCTCTACGGGCATTGCGCCCAGTGCGCCCGCCCCAAGAAGTAGGCCCTAGGAGCCCTGCTCCATGGCGCGGCGGTGGCGGTCGACGAATTCCTGGTAGGTGTCGATGCCGCGCAACTGCAGGATGGTGTTGCGCACGGCCGCCTCGACCAGCACGGCGATGTTGCGTCCGGCCACCACCTGGATCACCACCTTGAGCACGGGCACGCCCAGCACGTCCTGCGTCAGCGGTTCGTAGGGCAGGCGCTCGTATTCACGCTCCAGGGTTTCCTTGCGCACCAGGTGCACGATGAGGCGCAGGCGCATCTTGCGCCGCACCGCCGTTTCGCCAAAGATGGCGCGGATATCGAGCAAGCCGATGCCGCGCACCTCCAGCAGGTTCTGCAGCAGATCGGGGCACTTGCCCTCGATGGTGGTCTGGTTGATCCGGAAAAGGTCCACCGCGTCATCGGCGACCAAGCCCTGCCCGCGCGAGATCAGTTCCAGCCCCAGCTCGCTCTTGCCCAGGCCCGATTCGCCGGTGATCAGCACGCCCAGCCCCAGGATGTCCATGAAGACACCATGCATCGTCATGCGATCGGCGAAGTGCTTGGACAGGTAGGCGCGCAGCACATCGATCACGAAGGCCGAGGATTCGCGCGTGGCGAACATCGGAATCTGGGCGCGTTCGCACATGGACAGCAGCGCATCGGGCGCGACCTGGTCGTCGGCCAGGATCAGCACCGGCGGCTCCAGCGTCACGATGCGCGAGATGCGGCGCTTGCAGTCCTCGGGCGTGGCATTGGTCAAATAGGCGATCTCGCGTTCGCCCAGGATCTGCGCCCGGTAGGGGTGGATGTAGTTGAGATAGCCCACGAGGTCGGCGCCAGAGCGCGCCGACCGCACGGCGACCTCGTCGAAGCGGCGCTCGGACGCCCCCAGGCCCGCCACCCACTCCCATTTCAGGTGCGAGCGGAATTCCTCGAACAGGACATCGGCGCTGACGACATTGGGCTTCACGGCGCGGCGGCGTGCGGCGTCAGGCGGCCTGGGTGGACTGCCAGCCGGCGATCATGGCGTGCAGTTCGGCGGCGCTGGTGCTGGCCTTGATCTTCTCGCGCAGGATGCCATCGCTCAGCAGCTCGGCGATCTCGGACAGGATCTCCAGGTGCTTTTGCGTGGCCGCCTCGGGCACCAGCAGGAAGATCAGCAGCCCCACGGGCTGCTCGTCGGGCGCGTCGAAGCCGATCGGGTGCGCCAGCTGGAACACAGCCGCCATCGGCGACTTGAGCCCCTTGATGCGTCCGTGCGGAATGGCCACGCCATGGCCCAGTCCGGTGGAGCCCAGGCGCTCACGGGCGAACAGACTGTCGGTGATGAGCGCGCGGGACAGGCCGTGCAGGCTCTCGAACAGCAGGCCGGCCTCTTCGAAAGCACGTTTCTTGCTGGTGGCGTCGACGCTCACGAGCACTTGGGCTGCGGGCAGGATGGAAGAAAGGCGGTTCATGGCGGTTCAGTGGGCAATTATGCACGGCTTGGCACAAACCCTAACAAAATGTACACAAGGCACAAAAAACCGCCCCGGTGGGCGGCTCTGGGGCCGGGCACCCAGGCCCGGCAGGGAAGGAACCGTGGTCACGCCACCAGACGACGGCGCACGTCGGAGTGGTGGTTCTGGACACGGTCCTTGTGGCGCACCACCTGGCGGTCCATCTTGTCGACCAGTTCATCGACGGCGGCGTACAGGTCCGCATGGGAGCTTTCGGCGAACAGGTCACTTCCCTTGACGTGGATATTGCATTCCGCGCGTTGTCTCTTCTCCTTTTCCTTCTGCTTTTCAACCGTCAGCAGCACCTTGACGTCGACCACCTGGTCAAAATGCCGGGTGATCCGGTCCAGCTTGGACGTGACGTAATTGCGCAAGGCGGGGGTAACTTCGAGGTGGTGACCGCTGATCGTCAGGTTCATAAAAAGTCTCCTGTAACTCGATGGAAGAAACGCCGCACTTCGAGAGAGCGGCCCGGCAACCGGGGGGTTGTGTCCGTTGCCGTGGTTTCACTATGCGCCCGCACCGCGGCAAAAGCAATCGCATTCCGCCCCCTGCGGCGGGTTATGCCGCCCCGGGTGCCAAGCCCGGAAAAAGGGCGCACAATGGACGGGTTGCATGCCTTGCCATGCCCCTGCTCCCCCGGCCAGACCTCCCGCAGCGGCGCGTAAAATCAGCCTGCAGCGGGGGTGGTTTCTCCTCCCTGCATCTCCAGCCCGCTCCGCCGCGGCCGTGCGCGCCGCCCGTCCATTGACCGACCCACCATGACCCAGCCCAGCTCCCCCGCCCTGCACACCTCTGCCCTCACCTCGCTGCCGCTGCTGGCGCGCGGCAAAGTGCGTGACAACTACGCCGTGGGCGATGACCGCATCCTGATGGTGGCCAGCGACCGCCTCTCGGCCTTCGACGTGATCATGGGTGAACCCATCCCCGGCAAGGGCGAGCTGCTGACAAAAATGGCGCTGTTCTGGTTCGACAAGCTGGGCCATATTTGCCCCAACCACCTCACGGGCGAGCCGCCCGAGAGCGTGGTGAGCCCCGAGGAGGCGGCGCAGGTGCGCGGCCGCTCCATGCTGGTGCAGCGCCTCCAGCCCATCCCGGTGGAAGCCGTGGTGCGCGGCTACCTGGCCGGCAGCGGCTGGAAGGAATACCAGGAGAGCCAGTCGGTCTGCGGCGTACCCCTGCCCGCCGGCCTGACGAACGCCGCCAAGCTGCCCGCGCCCATTTACACCCCGGCCGCCAAGGCCGCCGTGGGCGAGCATGACGAGAACATCACCTTCGAGCGCACGGTGGAAATGATCGGCCTCGACCTGGCCACGCGTATCCGTGACCTCAGCATCGCCATCTACCAGGCGGCCGCCGAGATCGCGCTCACCAAGGGCATGATCATCGCCGACACCAAGTTCGAGTTCGGCCTGGCGCCCGACGGCACCCTGGTGCTGATGGACGAGGTGCTCACGCCCGACAGCTCGCGCTACTGGCCCGTGGAGGGCTATGCCGACGCGCTGGCCCGGGGAGAGAACCCACCGAGCTACGACAAGCAGTTCGTGCGCGACTGGCTGGAGCAGGCCAAGGTGGGCGGCAAGCCCTGGGACAAGACGGCGCCCGCACCGCGCCTGCCGCAGGACGTGATCGAGAAGACCGCCGCCAAGTACCGCGAGGCGCTGGAGCGCCTGACGGGCTGAACGCCCACCCTCCCAACAAAAAAGGCCCCGAGGGGCCTTTTTTGTTGGGCGAAGCCGCCCTCAGCTCAGCACCACCGAACTGAGACGCCGGCGGTAGGTGGCCACCAGCGGGTCCTCGGGCGGAATCTGGCCGTCGGCCACCTTCACCTTGGGCGGCTCGATGACTTCCAGAATGGCCACGAAGGTCTTGCGCGCGGCCTCGTCGTTCCAGGCCTTGTCGCGCATGAGGATCTCCAGCAGCTCGTCCATGGCCTCCTGCCAGCGCTGCTGCGCCATGAGCCAGCGGGCGCGGCCGAAGCGGGCTTCGAAATCGCGCTTGTTGGCGGCAATTTTTGCATCAAATGCGGCTCCAGCGCCCTCTGCATGAGCGCCACTAGCTACGAAATCAAGAGCATCTATCCAGGCCTTGAGCGCGCCCAGCTTGCGCGAACCGGCGGCCTTGGCGATCACCGGGGCGAAAGCGATCTTGGCGTCGTCCTCGCGGCCCAGTTGCAGCAGCAGCTTGACGTAGTCGAAGCGCGCGTCGTCGTTGGCCGGGTCGGTGGCGACGGCGTGCTGGAGCTTTTCCAGCGCGGTGTCGGTATCGCCCTCGGCCAGGGCATCCTGCGCCAGTTCTTCCTCGGCCTCGGCCTGAGCCTCCTCGGCGCTGGGCACATGCTTGTCGAGAAACTGGCGCACCTGGCCCTCGGGCAGGGCGCCGGTGAAGCCGTCCACGGGCTGGCCGTTCATCAGCAGCACGCAGGTGGGGATGCTGCGGATGCCGAACATGGCGGCGAGCTGCTGCTCCTGGTCGGAGTCGATCTTGGCCAGCTTGAAGCGGCCGGCGTATTCGGTTTCGAGCTTTTCCAGCACCGGTCCGAGCGACTTGCACGGGCCGCACCAGGGCGCCCAGAAGTCCACCAGCACGGGCACGTCCATCGAGGCGGCGATGACCTCGGCTTCAAAGTTTTCTATGGTGATGTCGATCATGTGGTTAGTGTAGTGTTTCACTCACATGGGCACTTTCAGAGCCCCGAAAAGCTGCACGGCTAGGCGCAGCGCGCAGGCAATGGTGGTGCCCTTGCCAAGCGTTGCAACGACGCTGGGCAGCTTTTCGGGGCTCCCTTCGGGCCAGTGGCCAAGGGGCCATCTGCGTTGTTGCAGTGGCTTGACGTAACCCGTTATGCCTGCGCCCCTGCGCCTAGCAGCTGACCCCTTGGCCACTGGCTGAAAGTACCCATGTGAGTGAAACACTACACTGGGCCCTTCCCCGGCACCGGGTGGCAAAAAGTAAAATCACGGGTTCACACTCAGCGGCAGGCGGCCAGCGCTCCGCTCCTCACACTATGACACCCATCCAGATCGGTGTGGTCATGGGCTCCAGCAGCGACTGGGACACCATGCAGCACGCAGTCGAGATTCTCCAGCAATTCGGCATCGCCCACGAGGCCCGCGTGGTCTCGGCCCACCGCATGCCCGACGACATGTTCGCCTACGCCGAGGCGGCGGCCGGCCGCGGGCTCAAGGCCATCATCGCGGGCGCGGGCGGCGCGGCCCACCTGCCCGGGATGATCGCGGCCAAGACCCCGGTGCCCGTGCTGGGCGTGCCGGTGGCCAGCCGCCACCTGCAGGGCGTGGACTCGCTGCACAGCATCGTGCAGATGCCCAAGGGCATCCCGGTGGCCACCTTCGCCATCGGCACAGCCGGTGCCGCCAACGCCGCGCTGTTCGCCGTGGCGCTGCTGGCCAACGAGAACCCCGCGCTGCGCCAGCAGCTCGAAGCCTTCCGCGCCGCCCAGACCGAGGTGGCGCGCAACATGACCTTGCCGCCCGCATGACGACGCCCGCCACGCCCCTCCTGCCCGGCAGCACGCTCGGCGTGCTCGGCGGCGGCCAGCTCGGCCGCATGTTCGTGCATGCCGCGCAGGCCATGGGCTACTTCACGGCCGTGCTCGACCCCGATCCAGAGAGCCCCGCCGGCCTGGTGAGCCACCAGCACATCCAGACCGGCTACGAAGACCCCGATGGCCTGGCGCGGCTGGCCCAGCTCAGCGACGCCGTCACCACCGAATTCGAGAACGTGCCCGCCGTCTCCCTGGCGGCGCTGGCCGGGCAGTGCCCCGTGGCCCCGGCCGCGCGCGCCGTGGCCGTGGCACAGGACCGCGCCCAGGAAAAGGCCCATTTCGTCGGCTGCGGCGTGCCCTGCGCGCCCTATGCGGTGATCGAGACGGCCCAACAGCTGGCCGCCGTGTCCGCCGATCTGCTGCCCGGGATTCTGAAGACCGCCCGCATGGGCTACGACGGCAAGGGCCAGGTGCGTGTGAAGTCCGCCGCCGAGCTGGCCGCCGCCTGGGCCTCCGTCGGCCAGGTGGCCTGCGTGCTCGAAAAAATGCTGCCGCTGCAGCTCGAATGCTCGGTGATCGTGGCGCGCGGCGCCGATGGCGCCAGCGTGCATCTGCCGGTGCAGCGCAACCTGCACCGCGATGGCATCCTGGCCGTGACCGAGGTGTATGAAGGAAATCTGCCTCCAGCGCTTGCCAGTCAAGCGGTAGCAGCTGCGATTTCCATAGCAAATGGCCTCGACTACGTGGGCGTGCTGTGCGTGGAATTCTTTGTGCTGCAGGACGGCAGCCTCGTGGTCAACGAGATCGCGCCGCGCCCGCACAACAGCGGCCACTACAGCCAGAACGCCTGCGACGTGTCGCAGTTCGAGCTGCAGGTGCGCACCCTGGCCGGCCTGCCGCTGGTCCAACCGCGCCAGCACAGCGCGGCCCTCATGCTCAACCTGCTGGGCGATCTGTGGTTCGCCCACGGCGAAACGGCGCAGACGCCCGCCTGGGATGCGGTGCTGCAGCTGCCCGGCACGCACCTGCACCTGTACGGCAAGACCCTGGCCAAGCACGGCCGCAAGATGGGGCACCTGAACATCACCGCGCCGACGGCGCTGCAGGCGCGCGCCACGGCGCTGCAGGCCGCCGCCCTTCTGGGCATTGCCCCGTTTTGAGCCGCCCATGATCCTTGACGGCAACGATCCCTCGGCCATCGCTGCTGCCGCGCGCGCCCTGCGCGGCGGCGCTCTGCTGGGCCTGCCCACCGAAACGGTGTACGGCTTGGCGGCCGATGCCAGCAGCGACGCCGCCGTGGCGCAGATCTTCGCCGCCAAGGGCCGGCCCAGCGACCATCCGCTGATCGTGCACGTGGCCGACGCCTCGGGCATCGCGCACTTCGCGCGCGAGGTGCCGGCCTTCGCCCAGGCCCTGGTCGACGCCTTCTGGCCCGGCCCGCTGACGCTCATCCTGCCGCGATTGAGCGGCGTGGCCACGGCCGCCACCGGCGGCCAGGACAGCGTGGGCCTGCGCTGCCCCGCCCACCCCGTGGCCCATGCCGTGCTGCAGGCCTGTGCCGCGCCCGGCGACGGCCCCGCGCTCGGCGGCCCGCCCGTGTGGGGCCTGGCCGCGCCCAGCGCCAACCGCTTCGGCCGCGTGAGCCCGACCACGGCCCAGCACGTGCAGGACGAGCTGGGCGAGGCCCTGCTGGTGCTCGACGGCGGCCCCTGCGGCGTGGGCATCGAATCGACCATCGTCGACTGCACGCGCGGCGTGCCGGTGCTGCTGCGCCCCGGCGCCATCACGCGCGCGCAGATCGCGGCGGCTTGCGGCATCGAACCGCTATCAAAAGAAGAGCTTCCAGCGCAGACCCCACGGGCCTCGGGAACACTTGAAGCCCATTACGCACCCGCGGCAAAGGTGCGTCTGATGGACGCCAAGGCGCTGCAAACCGGCCTGGACTTGCTCGGCGGGGATGCCGCTCACTTGGCGGTGTACGCTCGCGCGCCTCTGCGCACCGCATCGCCCCAGGTGCTGCTGCGGCGCATGCCTGACGACGCCGAGGCCACGGCTCAGCAGCTGTTCGCCGCGCTGCGCGGTTTCGACGACGCGGGCGCGCGGCTCATCTGGATCGAGACACCGCCCGACACCCCCGACTGGGAAGGCGTGCGCGACCGCCTGCAGCGTGCCGCCGCGGCCTGAGATCCGGCCCCACGCCACTCGTTAAACTACCGAACCCTTACCGGAGAACACAACATGGCAGCAAATTGGATGCGCCGCACCGCCCTGGTCGCCGCATGTGCGTCGGCAATGCTTCTGGCGGCCTGCGGCTCCAGCACCACGGAATCGGCCATCACGCCCGATCGCTTCATCGCCTTCGGCGACGCCCACAGCGACATCGGCCAGAAAGGCACGCGCTACACGGTGAACAACGGCAGCGTGAACAACTGGACGCTGCAGCTTGTGTCGCACTACCAGAAGACCCTGGCCCCGGTGTCCAGCGGCGGCCTGAGCTATGCGCAGGGCAACGCCCGCATCGCTGCCCAGCCCGATGCCGCCGGTGAGGCCAGCACCCCCACCATCACGGCGCAGATCGACAGCTTCCTGGCCAGCAAGACCTTCGCCGCGAACGACGTCGTGCTGCTGAACGGTGGTATCAGCGACCTGATCGTGGGCATGGCCGCCGTGCAGGCAGGCACGCTGAGCAGCGCCGCCTACCTGGACCAGGCCCATGCGAACGGCCAGGCCCTGGCCGCGCAAGTGCGCCGCCTGGTGGCCGCTGGAGCCCCCCACATCCTGATGACCGGCACCTACGACCTGGGCAAGACGCCCTGGGCCACGGCCATCGGCCAGACCGAGTTGCTGAGCCAGGCCAGCACCCGCTTCAACGAAGCCGTGCTGGTCGCCATCAACGACCTGGGCCAGAACGTGCTGTTCGTCGATTCGGCCTACTACGTGAACATCTTCACCTCGGCCGGCTCGGCCTATTCGTTCACCAACGCCAAGGCCGCTGTCTGCACCTCGGTGGATGCGGGCAACGGCATCGGCACCGGCACCGGCCAGGTCAACTCGGCCCTGTGCACGGCTTCCACGCTGCTGGCGGGGGCCAATGCCGACCAGTATGTGTTCGCCGACAACGTGTACCTGAGCCCCTCGGCGCAGCGCCAGTTGGGCACCTTCATGTACGACAAGTTGCGCGCGCGCTGGTGATCGCACCCGCCCACAAAAAAACCGACCCGAGGGTCGGTTTTTTTGTGGCTGCGCGGCCCCATGCAGAGGCCGTGGAATCACTTCACCAGATCGAAGAGGCCGCGTGCCTGCGCATGGCAGAACGGCGGCTCGTAGGTGCCGTGGTAACTGCCGTAGTAGGTGGCGAACGCGGCCGAGGCCGGGTCGGTCGGCGCCTTGCCGCCGGGGCCGAAGGTGGCCTGGACCATGGCGTCCACGTCCACCGAGCTGACATTGGTCAGACCCCGGCTGTCGAAGTCGGCCTTCATCACGGCCTGGTGAACGGCCGGCGGCACCGTGGGGTCGCCCGCGCCGCCGCACAGCAGCACGCGCGCCTTCGGGCTCCAGCCCAGCAGGTCGTTCTTCTTGGCGGCGAGGACCAGCGGGTGCGTGGCGCTGGTCTGCGCGCCAAGCAGGAAGTCGCTCTGGAACACCGCGTCGCGCGCCTGGTTGGGCGTCACGCCGGGGCCGCCCGGCAGCATGCCGCTGGTGACCAGCGTGGTGTAGTTCAGCGTGGGGTTGGGCAGCAACGTTTCGATGTAGCCCGAATAGGGGGTCTTGAACGCTGTCTTCACGTCGGTGTAGACGTTGCCGTAGACCTTCTGCCAGGCCGTCACGAGATAGGGCACGAAGAACTGCACACCGACAATGGCGTCGGGCAGCTTGAGCGAGCCCGAGAGGTTGTACGGCCCGGCCAGGTGGGCGCCCGCCACCACGTTGAACTCGGCGGGGTGGTCGCGCTCGGCCGCGCGGTGCGCCGCCATGGAGGAATGACCGCCCTGCGAGTAGCCGGTGAACATGACCTTGCCCGACAGGCTGGCGCCCACGGTGGTAGCGGCCGCGCGCGCGGCGCGCACCGAATCGAGCACCGTGCGCGCCTCGGAATCCGCATGCAGGTAGGGGTGGTAGGTATAGTCGGACTTGGCGAAACCGAGGTAATCGGTGGCCACCACGGCGTAGCCCTGGGCCGCGTACATGGCGGCGAGCAGGAAGGTCTCGGTGTCCTGCGGGTTGGCCAGAGTGCGCGGCTTCTGCAAATCGGTGCCCTTGGCATAGGCCACCAGGGGCGCGGCCGCGGTACAGGCGGCGCCGCCCGGCACCAGCATCACGCCCGAGGCGTTGGTGCTCTCGGTGCCTTGCGCGCCCACGGTGTAATAGTTGAGCGCCACGACCTTGACATCGCACTTGGCCTTGCCGGTGATCGGCTGCAGGCCCGAGGCCGCCGTGCCCGCATCGATCTGCGCCGCCGTGAGCGTGGCCACGGTGACAGGCGCCTCCTTCAGCGAGCCACGGTCGGGGTCGTCGGAGCCGCCGCAGGCGACGAGCAGCACCGCGGCGGCGGCAACGCAGGAAAGGCGGAAATACGTCATGGATCGGTCCCCTTGGTCGGTTCGGAAAGCGGCCATCGTGCCCGCACCTGCGGTGCGGCGGCCATAGGGGATTACGCGAGCCTGAACGGCCCGCTCAGACACCTTTGCGACAGCGCCCGTAGCGCAGCTTCATGGCCAGGATGGCGCCCGCCAGCACCAGTGTGATGGCGTTGGCGACGACGATGGGCCAGGCGCCAAGCACCAGCCCATAGACCAGCCACAGGGCAATGCCCACGGTGAACACGCTGTACATGCCCAGCGAGATGCCTCGGACGTCCCGCGTGCGGAAGGTGTGCAGCGCCTGCGGCACGAAGCTGCAGGTGGTGAGGGCCGCGGCGAGGTAGCCAATGAGGTCGTGTATTTGCATGGCCTCAGCGCTCTCGCGCGGTCCAATCGATCAGCGCGTCGAACACCGGGCGCGCGGCCAGGGCGCCAGGGTGGTTGACCACCGCCACCAGCACAAAGCGACGCCCGCTGGCGGCGTGCACATAGCCTGCGACGGCCATCACATCGCGCAGGCTGCCGGTCTTGAGGTGGGCCGCGCCGGCGCGGCTCTGGCTGCGGCGCAGCGTGCCATCCACTCCGGCGATGGGCAGCGACGCCATCAGCTCCGGCATGACCGGGGACAGCCAGGCCAATTGCAGCATGCGGCCCAGCGCCTGGGCGGTGATACGCTCCTCGCGGCTCAGGCCGGCGCCGTTATCCACCACCGGTGCTACGGCATCGCCCAGCCGGGCCCGCCACCACTGGAGCAACACCTCGCGTGCACCGTCGAAAGTGGCCACGCCGTTCTTCTGCAAGGCCAGCGTGAGAAATACATGCTGCGCCATGACGTTGTTGCTGTGCTTGTTCACATCGCGCACCACTTCGGCCAGGGTGGGCGATGTGATGCTGAAAGCCGGCCGCAGCCCCGCCGGCACGCGCCCCTCGCGCACGCTCCCCGTGAGCTGGCCGCCAAGTTCACGCCACATGCCCTCGACCGCCCGCGCCGCGAACCCCCGGGGATCGGGGTGGGCAATGGGCCACGCCCGCTCGCCGCAGGATGCCGGATAAACGCCCTGGAAGGCCATGCGCGTGGGGTCCGACAGTTCGGCGCGCAGTGCGCCACGCCAGTCGCCACACTCCCCCCCCTGTGCCAGCGCCACCGTGGCCTGGCGCTGCACGCCGGCCAGAGGCGGGTCGTACTGCACCCGCGCCACACCGGCGGCCGGATCGGGGACGAAGGACATGACGACCGATTTGAAATTGAGCAGCAGCGCATCCGGCGCCGCGTTGTAGGGGCGCAAGGGCTCGCCATCGAAGCGGCTGGGGTCCTGCTCGGGCACGTCGAACGCGCTGCGGTCGAGCACGATGTCGCCCGCGATGGACTGGATGCCCTGGGCCTGCAAACGCCGCAGCAGCAACCACAGGCGCTCCATGACCAATTTGGGGTCGCCCAGCCCCTGGATATGGACATTGCCGCGCAGGGTCCCGGCCTGCACCCGGCCCTCCACATAGACGGGCGTGCTCCAGGTATGGGCGGGACCGAGCTGCTCCAGCGCCGCGTAGGTGGTGACGAGCTTCATCACCGAAGCGGGGTTGACCGGCACCTGGGCACGGTGGGCCAGGCGAGGCGCCGCACGGCCATCCTGCGCATCGACCACCAGCACCGCCAAGGCCTCCGGCGGCAGCTTGGCACGGACCAGCGCGGCCTCCACTTCGGGCGGCAGCGCCGGGCCCGCGGCATGCGCGGCCTGCGCGCCCACCAGCAGACCGAGAAACGCCCAGCGGCGCAGGGTCGGTAAAAGCAGCATGCGGCGAGTCTATCGCCCGGGCGCGGATAATCGCGCCATGCGCTCCCTTCCCGCACCCACCCGCCCCGGCCACCCGGCGCCATGAATCTGCTTGCCTTCGACACCAGCACCGACACCCTGTCCATCGCCGTGCAACGCGGCGAGGCGCTGTGGCGGCACGATGGCCCCGGGGGCGCCCAGGCCTCCAGCACGTTGATCCCGGCGGTGCGCGCGCTGCTGGCGCAGGCCGGCCTGGATTTCGCGCAGCTCGGCGCCATCGTCTTTTCGCGCGGCCCCGGTTCGTTCACCGGCCTGCGCACGGCCAGCGCCATCGCCCAGGGCCTGGCTTTCGGCGCCGGCGCGGGACGCGGCATCCCGGTGCTGCCCGTCGACACCCTGGCCGCCGTGGCCGAGCAAGCGCGCCACCAGCACGGCTGCACCGAGGTGGTGGCGGTGCTCGACGCGCGCATGGACGAGGTCTACACCGCCCCCTACCAATGGCAGGACGGCGCCTGGCACGCCGCCGGCGCGCTGGGCCTGTGCGCACCGCAACAGGTGCAGGTGGCGGAGGGCTGGACCGTGGCGGGCAATGCCCAGGCGGCCTATGGCGAGCGCCTGGCGCCCGGTGCGCGCCATGTGCATGCGCTGCCCACGGCCACGGCGCTGCTGCGCCTGGCGCCCGGCCTGCTGGCCGCCGGTCAGGCCGTGCCGGCCGATCAGGCCCTGCCGCTCTACATCCGCGACAAAGTGGCGCAGACCACGGCCGAGCGCGCGGCCGCGCAGGCCGCCGCCAGCACCACGGCGTCCGCTCCCGCACAGCCATGAGCGTCCCCGATCTTCCCCTGACCGATACCACCGAGGCGCGCTTCGAGCCGCTTTCGCTGGCGCGGCTGGACGCCGTGCTCGACATCGAGCAACAGGCCTACCCACACCCCTGGACGCGCGGCAATTTCACCGACGCGCTGGCCAGCGGCTACCAGGTGCAGCTGCTCATGGGCGGGGACCAGATCCTGGGCTATTTCGTCGCCATGCTGGGCGTGGACGAGGCCCACCTGCTGAACCTGACCGTCGCCCCGGCGTTTCAGCGCCAGGGCTGGGCCCTGGTGCTGCTGGACGCCCTGGCCCTGTGGGCACGCGGCCAGGGCGCGCAATGGCTGTGGTTGGAAGTGCGCGTGGGCAACCAACGCGCGCGCCAGATCTACGAGGCCAATGGTTTCCAGCGCGTCGGCGAGCGCAAGCGCTACTACCCCGCCGCAGGCGGCGAACGCGAGGACGCCGTGGTCATGAGCCGCGCGCTATGAACAGCTTGGACCTCGATCCGCGCCAGCGCGCCATGCTGCAGGAAATGGGCGTGCGCCTGTGGTGGCCCGCCCCCGCGCAGCCTGGGGCCGAGGCGGAACCCACCCGTCCCCCCACCGCGCGCGGCACACCGGCACCCGCCGCCCAGGCCGCGCCTGGCACACCGCCGGTCAGCCCCCGGCCACAGTCCCCACCGGCCATGCCCACGCCGCCGCCGGCCGGCGCGGACCTCCCCTCCGGGGCGCTGATGCTCCAGCCGCCACGCGTGCTCTATCCCGGCGCGCCCCCGCAGGACACCCCTCCCGCCTTGGGCGCGGGCTGGCTCATCGTGGCCGAGGGCGTGGCTGGCGCCGACCCGTTCGCGGGCGACGCAGGGAGGCTGCTGGGCAACATGCTGCGCGCCCTGCAACTGCACCGCCACCCGCGCGCCTACCTGTGCGTGCTGTCGGCGCCCACCAGCGCCGGCACCGATGCCGAACCCGCCGCCGTGCTGGCCGCTGCCCTGGCCGAGCTGAAGCCCTCGGTGCTGCTGCTCATGGGCCGCGCCGCCGCCCGCACGGTGCTCGGGCGCACCGAGCCGCTGGGCCGCCTGCGCGGTGCGCCGCACGCCGTGCAGGGCGTGCCGGCCGTCGTGACCTACGACGCCCCCTACCTGCTGCGCGTCCCCGACGCCAAGCCCGGCGCCTGGGCCGACCTGTGCCTGGCCCGCAGCCTCGCCACTCCGGCCCGCTGAACCCGCCGCGGGCCCCGCAAGCCCTGCAACTGTCATATGCCGGTGCGATAATCCACCGTCCGCAATTTTGGAGAACGTTCCGTGGAAGCCTATCCCAGTCGATAGCTTTCAGCTCCCAGGCCAGCGCCGGGGCTGAAAGCGCCCCAACCCCGCCACCGGCCCATACACACAGGGAGTGAGCCCATGCTCAACATCTTCACGCTTGCCAACGGGCGCCTCGTCCAGGAAGAGATCGAATCGCTGGAGGAGCTGTCCCGCTTCCAGCCCATCTGGGTGGACCTTGAATCGCCCACGCTCGACGAGAAGCGCTGGGTCACGCAGTACTACGGCCTGTCCATTCCGGAAGACGCGATGGACGAGGACATCGAGGAATCCGCCCGCTTCTACGAGGAAGACAACGGCGAGCTGCACATCCGCAGCGACTTCCTGATCGACGACCACGACCAGCCGCGCTCGGTGCGCGTGGCCTTCATCCTGAACCTCATCAACCCCTCGCTGCGCAGCAAGGGCGTGCTGTTCTCCATCCACGACGAGGACATCCCGGTGTTCCGCCTGCTGCGCCTGCGCGCGCGCCGCGCGCCCGGGCTCATCGAGGATGCGCGCGAGGTGCTGCTCAAGCTCTTCGACGCCGACGCGGAATACTCGGCCGACACGCTCGAAGGCATCTACGACGACCTGGAGAAGGTCAGCACCCAGGTGCTGGCCGGTGATGTGACCGACGCGCGCGCCGGCGAGGTGCTGGCCGCCATCGCGCGCCAGGAAGACTTGAACGGCCGCATCCGCCGCAACGTGATGGACACGCGCCGCGCCGTGAGCTTCATGATGCGCAGCAAGATGCTCAACGCCGAGCAGTTCGAGGAAGCGCGCCAGATCCTGCGCGACATCGAATCGCTCGACAGCCACACGGCCTTCCTGTTCGACAAGATCAACTTCCTGATGGACGCCACGGTCGGTTTCATCAACATCAACCAGAACAAGATCATCAAGATCTTCTCGGTGGCCAGCGTGGCGCTGCTGCCACCCACGCTGATCGCCAGCGTGTATGGCATGAATTTCCAGCACATGCCCGAGCTGGCTCAGACCTGGGGCTACCCTTATGCGCTCGTGCTGATGGTGGCCAGCGCGCTGGGGCCCATGTGGTACTTCCGCAAGCGCGGCTGGTTGAAGTAGCAGGACAACCCCCTGTGGCGCTGCGCGCCTTCCCCCTTCTCTCGGCTTCGCCGGGAAGAGGGACACCGCCAGCGCGGCGGGCGGCCCTTGCGCGACGGTCGCTGGTGTGGGCCATGCCCATTGCGAAGCGCCCGGGAATTTCAATCAAATCCGCCCCCAGAAACCGTCCATCAAGCGCCGCAAGCTATGTTTTTTATAGCGATTTGAGCAAATGCCGGACGATGTGGTCGGCATAGCGGCTGGCCACGGTCTGGATGAACAGCGGAAAGTCCACGTGCGCATCGTCGTCGGCGCGGTCGGAGATGGTGCGCACTGCGGCAAAGGGCAGGCCGTAGTCCAGGCACACCTGGGCCACGGCGGCGCCTTCCATCTCCACGGCCAACACGTCGTGGCCGGCGGCCACCAGTGGGTCGCGCAGCGCGCGCGAGACCTGGGCGCAGGTCACGAAGCGGTCGCCGCTGGCCATCAGCCCTTCATGCAGGCGCGGCGGCTGCCCATCGGCATGGGTATGAAAATCGGTTATTTCTCCCGCCAGGCAAGCGCTGACAGCTCCTGAAAGATGAGCAGTCAAGGCCGCGTCGCAGGGCAGGCGCACGCCGGGGTAGCCGGGCACGCGCCAGCGCTCGAACAGCGGCGAGGCATCCATGTCGTGCTGCACGTAGTCGCGCGCCACCACCACGTCGCCCACGCGAACGCCCTCGCCCACGCCGCCGGCCACGCCGGTAAAGACGATGCGCGCCGCGCCGAAGCGCTCGGCCAGCACCGTGGCCGTGGTGGCGGCCGCCACCTTGCCGATGCCCGACAGCGCCAGCACCACCGGCTTGCCGTGCAGCTCCCCTTCCCAGAAAGCGCGGCCCGCGTGCACCACGCGGCGGGGCTGCACCAGGCTGCCGACGAGGCCGGACTGTTCTTCGGGAAGGGCGCTGAGGATGGCGGTGGTCATGGTGGGAGGTCCGGAAAAAGAAAGAGCGGCCGAAGCCGCTCCGTATTGTGGCGCACGGGCCGCGCGGGCCCTTGGGCTCACTTCTTGTCGCGCAGTTCGCGGCGAAGGATCTTGCCCACGGGGGTCTTGGGCAGCTCTTCGCGGAACTCGACCACCTTGGGCTGCTTGTAGCCCGTCAGCTCGTGGCGGCAGAACTCGCGCACCGCGTCCTCGGACAGATCGGGGTCCTTGCGCACGATGACCAGCTTGACGGCTTCGCCCGACTTCTCGTCGGGCACGCCGACCACTGCGCACTCCATCACGCCGGGCATGGCGGCCACGACTTCCTCGACCTCGTTCGGGTAGACGTTGAAGCCGCTGACCAGCACCATGTCCTTCTTGCGGTCGACGATCTTGAAATAGCCGCGCGCATCCATCACGCCCACGTCGCCGCTCTTGAAGTAGCCGTCCTCGGTCATGACCTTGGCGGTCTCGTCAGGGCGCTGCCAGTAGCCCGCCATGACCTGCGGCCCCTTGATGGCGATCTCGCCGGGCTGGCCGATTTCGGTGACCGTGTTGCCTTCGTCGTCCAGCAGTTTCATCCAGGTGCTTGGCAAGGGCACGCCGATGGTGCCGGTAAATTCCGTGGCCGTGACCGGGTTGCAGCTGGCCGAGGGGCTGGTTTCCGACAGGCCGTAGCCCTCGCAGATCGGGCAGCCCGTCTTGTCGAGCCAGAGCTTGGCCACGGCGCCCTGCACCGCCATGCCGCCGCCCACGGAGACCTTGAGGTTCTTCCAGTTGACGGTGTTGAAGTCGGGGTGGTTGGCCAGGCCGTTGAACAGCGTGTTGACCGCCGGGAAGCTGTGGAAGGTGTGCTTGGACAGCTCCTTGAGCACGGCGGGCAGGTCGCGCGGATTCGGAATCAGGATGGTCTTGCCGCCCATGCGCATGGACAGCATCATGTTCACCGTGAACGCGAAGATGTGGTACAGCGGCAGGGCGCAGATACTGGTGGGCTGCTCGCCGGCCGGCACTTTCTTCATCACGGGCTCGTTCCAGACCTCGGACTGCAGCACGTTGGCGATCACGTTGCGGTGCAGCAGCACGGCGCCCTTGCTCACGCCCGTGGTGCCGCCGGTGTACTGCAGCAGAGCGATGTCGTCGGGCTTGATGTCCGGCTTCTTGAAGGTGCCGCGCGTGCCCTGGGCGATGGCGTCATTGAAGCGCACCGCGTTCGGCAGGTTGTAGGCGGGCACCATCTTCTTGACGTTGCGCACCACGTAATTGACCAGCGCCCCCTTGAGCAGGCCGAGCTGGTCGCCCATGGCGCACAGCACCACATGCTTGACCGGCGTGTGGCCGATGCACTGCTCCAGCGTGGTGGCGAAATTCTCGATGATGACGATGGCCTTGGCGCCCGAGTCCTTGAGCTGGTGTTCCAGTTCACGCGGCGTGTACAGCGGGTTGACGTTGACCACCACGTAGCCTGCGCGCAGGATGGCCGCCACCGTGACCGGGTACTGCGGCACGTTGGGCATCATGATGGCGACGCGGTCGCCCTTGGCCAGGCCCAAGCCCTGCAGGTAGGTCGCGAAAGCATTGCTCAGCGACTCGGTCTGGGCGTAGCTGATGTCCTTGCCCATGAAGCTGTAGGCCACCCGGTCGGCGTACTTGTGGAAGGCTTCCTCCATCAACGCCACGAGCGACGGGTACTGCGAGGGGTCGATGTCGGCGGGCACGCCAGACGGGTAGCTCTTGAGCCAAATGCGGTCGGTCATCTCCAGGTCTCCTGATGTGTCAATCACGTATGAATGACCGTGCCAGAATTTCGCACGGTCGTGCTTTTTTTCTGCGGGAATTATGCCTTGTCAGCCCTTGAGCGCCCCCAGCACCTCGTCCAGCATCTTCTTGGCATCGCCAAACAACATGCGGTTGTTCTCCTTGTAGAACAGCGGGTTGTCCACGCCCGCATAGCCCGAGGCCATGGAGCGCTTCATGACGATGGACGTCCGTGCCTTCCACACCTCCAGCACCGGCATGCCGGCGATGGGGCTGGCCGGGTCTTCGAGAGCGCTGGGGTTCACGATGTCGTTGGCGCCGATGACCATGGCCACGTCGGTGTCGGGGAAGTCCTCGTTGATTTCGTCCATTTCCATCACGATGTCGTAGGGCACCTTGGCCTCGGCCAGCAGCACGTTCATGTGGCCCGGCATGCGGCCCGCGACGGGGTGGATGCCGAAGCGCACGTTGACGCCCTTCTCGCGCAGGGTCTGGGTGATCTCGTTCACCGTGTGCTGGGCCTGCGCCACGGCCATGCCATAGCCGGGCACGATGATGACGCTCTTGGCCTCGCGCAGCAGCTCGGCCGTTTCGGCCGCGCTCACCGGCACCACCTCGCCCTGCGGCTCGGCGGCCTCGCCGCTCTTGGCGGGCGTGCCGCCGCCCGAGCCGAAGCCGCCCGCGATCACGCTGATGAAGTTGCGGTTCATCGCGTTGCACATGATGTACGACAGGATGGCGCCCGAAGAGCCCACGAGCGCGCCGGTCACGATCAACAGGTCGTTGCTCAGCATGAAGCCCGTGGCCGCGGCAGCCCAGCCCGAGTAACTGTTGAGCATGGACACCACCACCGGCATGTCGGCGCCGCCAATGGCCATGACCATGTGCACGCCGAACAGCAACGCGATCACGGTCATCACGACCAGCGGCAGCATGCCCGACTGCACGTCGTGGGCGTGGAGGAACTCACGGCCGAACCAGATCACCACCAGCAGCGCGACCAGGTTGAGCCAGTGGCGCGCGGGCAGCAGCAGCGGCTTGCCGCCGATCTTGCCATTGAGCTTGCCGAAGGCGATGAGCGAGCCCGAGAAGGTCACGGCGCCGATCAGGATACCGACGTAAATCTCGACCTCATGGATGGCTTTCTCCGCGCCCTGCAGCTGGATCGAGGTGTCGACGTAGCTGGCGAAGCCCACGAGGCAGGCCGCCAGGCCCACCAGGCTGTGCATGAGGGCCACCAGCTCGGGCATCTGGGTCATCTTCACGACCTTGGCCGCATACAGGCCGATGCTGCCACCGACCACCAGCGCGCCGACGATCCACACGATGCCCGAGGGGCTGACACGCGGCCCGAACACCGTGGCGAGCACGGCCAGCGCCATGCCGACCATGCCGAACAGGTTGCCGCGGCGCGAGGTTTCCGGGTTGGACAGGCCGCCCAGGCTCAGGATGAAAAGAATGGCGGCGCCAAGATAGGCCACCGTGGCGAGACTTTGGGACATGATCGTCTTTCCTTTCTTCTCGTTCTTATTTGCGGAACATGGCGAGCATGCGGCGCGTCACGGCGAAACCGCCGAACATGTTGACGGCCGTGAGCACGGTGGCGGCGAAGGCCAGCCACAGGATCAGCCCGTCCGGGCGCCCGTTCACCCCCGCTTCGGGCGGCGCGATCTGCACCAGCGCGCCGATGGCGATGATGCTGGAGATGGCGTTGGTCACGCTCATCAGCGGCGTGTGCAGGGCCGGCGTGACGTTCCACACCACCATGTAGCCGATGAAGCAGGCCAGCACGAACACCGTGAAGTGCCCCAGGAAGGCCGCTGGCGCATAAGCGCCGATGAACCAGAAGGCCACGGCCGCCACGGCGAAGAGGATGGCCAGCGTCTTGGCCGGCAGCGGGCCGCTGCTGCCATGGCCATGGCCGCCCTTCTTCTCGGCCACAGGCACGGCGGCCGTCTTGGGCGCGGGCACGGGCGCGGCCTTGAGCGGCGGCGCGGGCCAGGTGATGGCGCCATCCTTGGTGACCGTCAGGCCCCGGATCGCGTCGTCCTCCATGTTGACCACGGCCACGCCGTCCTTGGCCTTGCACAGCTCCTCGACCAGGCGCAGCAGGTTGGTGGCGTAGAGCGTGGACGACTGCTTGGCCAGGCGCGAAGGCAGGTCGGTGTAGCCGATGATGGTCACGCCATGGCGCACCACGGCCTCGCCGGGCACGGTCAGCTCGCAGTTGCCGCCCTGCTCGCCCGCCATGTCCACGATCACGCTGCCGGGCTTCATGCTCTGCACCATTTCGGCCGTGATCAGCTTGGGCGCCGGCTTGCCGGGGATCAGCGCGGTGGTGATGATGATGTCGGCGTCCTTGGCCTGGCTGGCGTACATCTGGCGCTGCGCCGCCTGGAAGCCCTCGCTCATGACCTTGGCGTAGCCACCGCCGCCCGAACCATCTTCCTCGTAGTCGACCTTGACGAACTCGCCACCCAGCGATTTGACCTGGTCGGCCACCTCGGCGCGCGTGTCGTTGGCGCGCACGATGGCGCCCAGGTTGGCCGCCGTGCCGATGGCGGCCAAGCCGGCCACGCCCGCACCAGCAATGAACACCTTGGCCGGCGGCACCTTGCCCGCCGCCGTGATCTGGCCGTTGAAGTAGCGGCCGAAGGCGTTGGCCGCCTCGATGACGGCGCGGTAGCCGCTCACCCCGGCGGTGGAGGTCAGCGCGTCCATCTTCTGGGCGCGGCTCAGCGTGCGCGGAAGGCAGTCGATGGCCAGCACCGTGGCATTGCGGGCCGTGAGCTGCTGCATCAGCTCGGGGTTCTGGGCGGGCCAGACAAAGCCGATGAGCGTGCCGCCCTCGCGCATCAGCGCCACTTCTTCCGTGCTTGGCGGGCGCACCTTGAGCACGATGTCCGAGGCTGCCCACAGCGCGGCCGCATCCGGCAACACCTCGGCGCCAGCGGCGCGGTAGGCGTCATCGCTGAAGTTGGCGCCATCGCCCGCCCCCGATTCGACCGCGACCGTGAAGCCGAGCTTGATGAGTTTTTCCACCACGTCCGGCACGGTGGCCACGCGCTTTTCGCCAGGGAAAATCTCCCGGGGCACGCCGATGCGCTGCCCCAGGGGGGTTGGGCTTGCTTGCATGAATGGTCTCCTCCAAGTGTCGTAATCGTTGTACAAGCCCCACCGAAGCTTGCATGCGCTGTGTGACAAGGCCGGAATGCTCCCTTTCGCACCGGCACGGACATACTGACCGCGAGCTTACATGAAGAAAATCCCGGTACCTATCTTCTATAAGACAGACCTATCTAGAGGAAACCCCCAAAACGAAAAACGGCAGCCCGAAGGCTGCCGTTGTTGCGGGCGAAAAAGGCACAGGCCTCAGTTCACGACCTGGGCCAAGGCACCGGCCGCGTACTGCGCCGCCATCACCTGCAGGTTCATGCCCTTGATCTTGGCGCCCTGGCCTTCGCAGCCGAATTCGAGGTAGCGCTGCTTGCAGATGGCCTTGGCGGCCTCGCGCGCGGGCTTGAGCCATTCGCGGGCATCGAACTTGTCGGGGTTTTCGGCCATGAACTTGCGTACGGCCCCGGTCATGGCCAGGCGGATGTCGGTGTCGATGTTGATCTTGCGCACGCCGTACTTGATGGCCTCCTGGATTTCAGAGACAGGCACGCCGTAGGTCTCCTTCATCTTGCCGCCGTACTGGTTGATGATGGCCAGCAGGTCTTGCGGCACGGACGACGAGCCATGCATCACCAGATGGGTGTTGGGGATACGGGCATTGATTTCCTTGACGCGCGAAATCGCCAGCACATCGCCCGTGGGTGGGCGGGTGAACTTGTAAGCGCCGTGGCTGGTCCCGATGGCGATGGCCAGGGCATCGAGCTGCGTGGCCTGGACGAACTGCGCGGCCTCTTCGGGGTCGGTCAGCATCTGGCTGTGATCCAGCTTGCCGACGGCGCCGATGCCATCTTCCTCGCCGGCCTCGCCAGTTTCCAGGGAACCCAGGCAGCCCAGTTCGCCCTCCACGGTCACGCCGACCTTGTGCGCCATCTCGACAACCTTGCGCGTCACGTCGACGTTGTAGTCGAACGAGGCGGGGGTCTTGCCGTCTTCCATCAACGAACCGTCCATCATCACCGAGCCGAAGCCCAGGTCGATGGCGCCTTGGCAGATCTTGGGTGAGGTGCCATGGTCCTGGTGCATGACCAGTGGAATATGGGGATAGGCCTCGCAGGCGGCCTGGATCAGGTGCTTGATGAAACTCTCGCCCGCGTATTTGCGCGCGCCGGCGCTGGCTTGGAGGATCACCGGAGCACCCACCTCGTCGGCGGCGGCCATCACTGCCTGGACCTGCTCCAGGTTGTTGACGTTGAAGGCAGGGATGCCGTAGCCGTTGCCGGCGGCATGGTCGAGCAGTTCGCGCATCGAGACGAGAGGCATGGTGAGGGTCCAATAGGGTTGAGGGGTGAGGCCACGGCGCGCCAAGCGCGGTAACCGCTTTGTAACCCGGGATTTTAGCCGCCCGACGGCCTGCGTCCCGGCCGCGCCTTCGCGCCCTTGGGTGGCGCGATTAAGCCGGCGTTAAGTGTGGCCCGTTACCGTGGCGCCCCATGATGCACCACCCCCCTGCCACCCACGCGGCCTCCGCCTCCGCGCGACCCCTCGCCTGGACCATCGCGAGCCTGCTGTGCCTGCTGGCATGGGATGCCGCAGGCTACGACCGGGCCCTGGCCCACGCTTTTGGCTCTGCAGCGGGCTTCCCCTGGCGCGACCACTGGTTTCTGGTGCAGGTCATGCATGAAGCCCCGCGCCGCATGGCCTGGCTGCTGGTGCTGGTGCTGCTCGCATCCATCCGGTACCCGCTGGGCCCGCTGCGCCGGCTGCACCGCGCCGAACGCTGGCAGCTTGCGGCGACAACGCTGCTGGCCCTGGTGGTCGTGAGCCTGCTGAAGTACACCAGCACGACCAGTTGCCCCTGGGATCTGGCCGAATTCGGCGGCATGGCACGCTATGCCTCGCACTGGGCACTGGGCGCCCTGGACGGCGGCAGCGGCAAGTGCTTTCCGGCAGGCCATGCCTCGGCGGGTTTCGCCTTCCTTGGCGGCTACTTCGCACTGCGCCACCGGCACGCCCGCGCGGCACGCCTCTGGCTCGCCTGCGCCCTGCTCGCGGGTCTGGCTCTGGGCTGGGCGCAGCAGGTGCGTGGAGCGCACTACCTGAGCCACACCCTCTGGACAGGCTGGCTCTGCTGGACCACTGGCTGGCTGTGCGACCTTGTGGCGCGGAGGCTCAGGGCTCAGAGCCCGAATGCCTTTCGCATGGACGCCCCTCCTGAATCCGCAAACTAAGAGCGTCAGATCGCCCTGCAGATCTTCAGCATGTTGGTGCCGCCCGGCGCGCCCATGGGCTCACCGCAAGTGATCGCATAGACATCGCCACTGCTGACGATGCCACGGTCCTTGAGATGGCGCTCCGCCTGGTCGAGCGCGGTATCGCGGTCGGCGCTGGTGTCCATGAGCAATGGACGCACGTTGCGGAACAAAGCCATGCGTCGCTGTGTCGAGATCTTGGGAGTGAGCGCGTAGATCGGAATGTGGATGCGGTGCCGACTCATCCACAGCGCCGTGGAGCCGCTGTCCGTCATGGCCACGATGGCCTTGGCACCCAGGTGGTGTGCCGTGAACAGCGCGCCCATGGCAATGGACTGGTCGATGCTGGAGAAAACGCGGCCCGAGAAATCGGCGTCAAGCTGGACATCCTCGGCAGCCTCGGCGGCGGCGCAGATCTTGGCCATCTCCTGCACGGTCTCCAGCGGGTACTTGCCGGCGGCGGTTTCCGCGCTGAGCATCACGGCATCGGTGCCGTCCAGCACGGCGTTGGCCACGTCGCTGACCTCGGCACGCGTGGGCACCGGGTTGGTGATCATGCTCTCCATCATCTGCGTGGCCGTGATCACGACCTTGTCCATGTCCCGCGCCATGCGGATCATCTTTTTCTGCAGCGCCGGCACCACGGCGTTGCCCACCTCCACCGCGAGATCGCCACGAGCCACCATGATGCCGTCACTCACCCGCAGGATTTCTTCCAGGCGCGGAATCGCCTCGGCACGCTCGATCTTGGCGATCAGGCCGGGCCGGTGGCGGTAGGGCGCAGCCGCCACGTTGCACAACTGGCGGGCCATTTCCATGTCGGTGGCGTTCTTGGGAAAGCTCACCGCAACGTAATCGGCCTGCAGGCTCATGGCCGTGCGGATGTCTTCCATGTCCTTGGCCGTCAGGGCAGGCGCCGTGAGACCGCCTCCCTGCTTGTTGATGCCCTTGTTGTTGGAGAGTTCGCCACCGATCTTCACCGTGGTGTGCACGGCCTCGCCGCGCACCGCGTCCACGGTGAGGACGATCAGACCGTCGTTGAGCAGCAGCACGTCGCCGGCCCGGGTGTCTCGGGGCAGTTCCTTGTAGTCCAGCCCCACGCCTTCCTGGTCGCCCGGCTCGGTGCGCGAGGCGTCGAGGATGAACGGCGCACCGGCTTCCAGCATCACCTTGCCCTGAGCGAACTTACCCACGCGGATCTTCGGCCCCTGCAAGTCAGCCATGATGGCCACCTCGCGGCCAGCCCTCTGCGCGGCTTCGCGCACCATCTGGGCGCGATCGATGTGATCCTGCGCGGCGCCATGGCTGAAATTGAGCCGGACAACATTGACCCCGGCCGAGATCATCTTCTCCAGCAAGGCCACGTCGCTGGAGGCAGGCCCCAGGGTGGCGACGATCTTGGTGGCGCGGCGCAGATTCATGGACAACCCTTTCTCGATATGTAATCCGGTTTCAATTTTCACACGGAATCAGTTACACGACCGCAACGAACTACCGGATTGTGTTCGCGCCGCTCCAGATGCGAAAAAGGCCGTCTTGCGACGGCCTTTCGGAGATACGCCCCCCCGAGGGGGCCAGACACCACGGTGCTCAGCGCGGCACCTGCAACAGGCGCTGCACGTCACGGTCGTTGGGCAGCGCGTAGTCATGGCCGCGCACGATGCGGCTGTCTTCCGTGCGCACGAGCTTGAGACTGACATAGGTGAAGTTGGCCGCAGCCGAATAGGTGCCAACAAGCACCAGCGAAGCATTCTGACTGCGTGCGATGTCCTTGATTTCACGCGACAGCAGCAATTCGCCAGCGCCTTCCTTCACGAACACCTCTCCGCGAAGCTTGACTTCCTTGACGTTAAAACCCTTGCCAGCCATGACCGAGGCGTATTGCTCGGACAGCGTGCGGCCCAGCGGTGCCGAACGGCTCAAGTCATTGACGTTCACCACCGTGGCCACGAGCACTGGGCCCGCTCCGAGGGTATTCAGGTCAAAGCCCGCCACCAGCTTGGTGACGGCATCACCATTGCTTTGCAGGAATTGGCTGCTGGCCGCTTCCTGGTACGTGGGTTCGGTGCGCACGGGCGTATTGTTCGAAGCGCAACCCGCCAGCAGCGCGCCGGCCAGTACGGTCAGGAGTGCATACGATTTCATTGCGACACCACCTTCATGTTGACGCTCTTGTACGAAGGACGCAGGAACAGCGGGGTGTCAGCGTTCTCCAGGTAATACACATCCGTCTTGCGCGCGATGTATTGACCGCCCCGAGCCACCGTGGTGGTGAGGATCATCTCGGTGTTGGTGGGACCGCCGGAGTTGATGCTGGCGCCGTAATCGGCTGCAACGGTCAGACCCAGCGTGGCCAGCAGCTGCGCATCGAGATGCTCATGGCGCAGGCCGTAGGCCGCCATGAGGCCTGCGGCGATCATGGTGAACTGACCTGGGATGAAGTGCGGGCGATCGCTGTTGTGGCGCACGAGTTGCGCGTGGTAGGTCACGTCGAGCGTCTGGCCGGGCATCTGCTGCACGGGCGCGCCGCTCTGCACGAGCTTGGTGATCAGGAAATCCCGGAACGCCAGATCGAACTGGCTGGGGTTGGGAGGCAGCGCCACATGCAGTTGCGTCCCTTGGGGCATGCCCGCCTTGTCAAGGGTCGCCAGGGTTTGCGCGACGACATCGCGCGACACCAGCTCCCAATGACCCGCCGACCGCACCTTGGGCTGGACGGTCAGTTCGAAATTCTCAGCCAGGGGAATGGGCGCCCTGTTTGCGCATCCCACCATAGTCGCCACAGCGCCAGCCAGAACGGCCAGGCTGATTGCCTTTGAAAACGCCATGATTCCCTCCTACGGACTTGAACGGCGGGGCCACGGAAAACGTTATCCCCCACAACTGAGAACGATTCTGGGCTTTATGCTCAACAAAAACAAGAAAAAAATGCGCTAACTGCGCCCGGGCACAGACGCTTTGTTGTTTTTGTCACAGCGCCGGTATTGCCGGCGCCACCTGTGCCACTCAGCCCGCGGCGCGTTTTTCGAGAATCTCGAAGGCGGGCAATGTTTTCCCTTCGAGCACTTCCAGAAACGCCCCGCCACCGGTGGAGATATACCCCACATCTTTCTCGATGCCATATTTCGCGATGGCGGCCAGCGTATCACCGCCACCGGCGATACTGAATGCCGGGGATTCTGCAATAGCCTGCGCGATGGCGCGCGTGCCATTTTCAAACGCAGCGAACTCGAATACTCCCACGGGGCCATTCCAGACGATGGTTCCGGCGGATTTGAGTTGCTGCGCCAGCCGGTGCGCGGTTTCCGGGCCGATATCGAGAATGAGGTCATCCTCGGCCACATCGGTGGCAGCCTTGGTGGTGGCCGGCGCGTCGGCGGCAAAGGACTTGGCCGTTACCACATCGGTGGGGATGGGCACCTCCGCACCGCGCGCCTTCATGGCCTCGATGACAGCACGCGCTTCCTCCACCAGGCTCGGCTCGGCCAGGCTCTTGCCGATGGGCAGGCCGGCCGCGAGCATGAAGGTGTTTGCAATGCCACCGCCCACGATGAGCTGGTCCACGTTCTTCGACAGGCTCTGCAGGATGGTGAGCTTGGTCGAGACCTTGGAGCCTGCCACGATGGCCGCCAGCGGGCGCTTCGGGCTGGCCAGCGCCTGGGTGATGGCGTCGATCTCGGCGGCCAGCAGCGGGCCGGCGCAGGCAATGGGCGCAAACTGGGCGATGCCGTAGGTTGTGCCTTCGGCGCGGTGCGCGGTGCCGAAGGCGTCGTTGACGAAGATGTCGCACAGCGCCGCAAGCTTGCGCGCCAGTTCTTCCTTGTTCTTCTTCTCGCCCACGTTGACGCGGCAGTTCTCCAGCAGGACCACATGGCCCGGCTGCACTTGCACGCCATCGACCCAGTCCGCCACCAGCGGCACCTCACGGCCAAGCAGGCTGGACAGGCGAGCGGCCACGGGCGCGAGGGAATCCTCGGGCTTGAATTCGCCTTCGGTCGGACGGCCCAGGTGGCTGGTGACCATGACGGCGGCGCCGGCATCGAGCGCCATCTGGATGCAGGGCACCGAGGCGCGGATGCGCGTGTCCTCGGTGATGGCGCCGTTGCCGTCGAGCGGCACGTTCAGGTCGGCACGGATGAAGACGCGCTGGCCCCGGGCACGGCCCTGGGCACACAAATCGGAGAAGCGGAGAATGTTCATGAAAAGGCTCGGTCAGGCAGTCGCACATGCGGCAGGCCGCATTGTAGGCACCCGCATGCCGGCCGCTACCAGCCCAGGCCGATGTGCAGAGGCAGGTAGACCAGCATGCCCACGACAATGGTGCCGAGGATGCCGCGCTTCCAGAAATAATACGCCGTGGCGCAGAGCACGGCCGGCAGGCGCGCGTCGTGCAGCGAGCCGATGAGCGCACCCCGGGCCATGAAGATCTCGGGCGCGATCACCGCGGCCAGGGCGGCCAGCGGCGCATACTTCAGGCCGCGCCGCAGCCAGTCGGGCATGGGAATCTCGCGCTCGGGAATCATGAAAAAGGCACGCGCAACCAGCGTGATGGCGGCCAACCCAACGATGGCCAGCAGGGAAAAGACATCGTCCCAGCTCATGCGGCGCCTCCTCCGCTGCGACGCGCGGCGCACCGCCGGTCCACGGCCTCCATCGCCAGGCCCGCCGCCACTGCGGCCGCGATGGCCACGAGGATGTTGAGCTTGAGCGGCAGGGCGAACGCCGCGATGGCCGCCGTCGCCGCGACCACCGTGGCCAGCCAGGTGGCGCGGTCGTACAGCAGCGACAGCAGCACGCCCAGCAGGGCCAGCACACCGGCAAAACCCAGCCCCCAGGACAAGGGAATCGCATTGGCGAGCAGGATGCCAGCAATCGAGGGCACCTGCCAGGCGACCCAGTTGATCGACGCCGCTCCCCAGAAATACGGCACCTGCCCCGGGCCTGGCACGGGCTCGGGGAAGCGCTTCATGAAGGCGACGAAGATCACGTCGCCGCTGAAGTAGCCGATGGCCAGGCGCTGGCGCAGCGGCAGCGGCTGGAAGTAACTGCGCCACATGCTGCTGAAGATCACGAAGCGCAGGTTCACGCAGGCCGCGGTGAGCCAGATCACCCACAGCGGGGCACCCACGGCCAGCAGCGGAATCACCGCCAGCTGCGCGCTGCCGGCGTACACCAGCAGCGTCATGGCCAGCGCCATGGGCACGGACATGCCGCTTTTGACCATGGCCACGCCCGTCACGAGGCCCCAGGCCCCCACCCCCACTGCCGCGCCCACCATGTCGGCCACTCCCTGGCGATAGGATGGGTGGCGCAGCACCGCGCCGGCCGTGGACCAGGTCAAGGCGGCGCCCCACCGGCCGCGTTGCCCAGCACCATGCCGGGCCGCAGCTCGAAGCCGCGCACGAAATCGGCGGCCGCCAGGCGCTTGCCGCCCGCGCGCTGCAGCACGGTCAGGCGCAAGGCCCCCTCACCGCAAGCCACCATGATGCCGGCATCATTTACAGACAAAATCTGCCCGCAGCGCGCTTCTGGCAAGCGCGAGCAGCTATCAATTTCAGAGCTCCAGATCTTGATGCCCTCGGTGCCCAGCACCGTGCTGGCGCCGGGAAAGGGATCGAAGGCGCGCACACGCCGGGCGATCACCTCGGCCGGCAGCGACCAGTCCACGCCGCTCTCAACCTTGTCGATCTTGTGCGCATAGGTCACGCCTTGCTCGGGCTGTGGCACGCGGCGCAGCCCCCCACCGGGGAGCTGCCGGAGCGCCTGCACGATGAGGCGTCCGCCCAGCTGCGCCAACCGGTCGTGCAATACGGCCGTGGTGTCGCCGGGCAGGATCGCGGCTTTTTCGTCCAACAGCATGTCGCCGGTGTCGAGACCCGCGTCCATCTGCATGATGGTGACGCCGGTCTCGGCGTCGCCAGCCTCAATGGCACGGTGGATGGGCGCCGCGCCGCGCCAGCGCGGCAACAGGCTGGCGTGGATGTTGAGGCAGCCGAGCGGCGGCGCATCGAGCACCCACTGCGGCAGGATCAAGCCATAGGCCGCCACCACCATCACGTCGGCCCGGGCGGCCGCGATGGCGGCTTGCGCCTGGGCGGCGTCCTCGGGGTATTTGCCATCGAGCCGCAGGCTGCGCGGCTGCGCCACGGCGATGCCGTGCTCCAGGGCCAGCTGCTTGACCGGCGAAGCCTGCAGCTTCATGCCGCGCCCAGCGGGACGGTCGGGCTGGGTCAGCACCAGCGGCACGGCAAAACCGGCCTGCAGCAGCGCCTCCAGCGCCACCCGGGCGAACTCCGGCGTGCCGGCGAAAATGACTTTCATGGAAAAACCTGCCCTGCGCTAGCGGTAGCGCTCATCGGCAGCGGGGTCATCGGCGAATTCGGTGCGCACCACGGCCCCGGCAGGGTCGAGGAGGACGCGCGCGCGCCGGTGCGTGCCGTATTCCTGGAAAAAATAGGTCCAGACGCTGCCCTGGTCGCCATTCGCCTCTCTTTTGGCGGGGGGGCCGAAGGCCAACTGCACATCGGCGGCACGCCACTGGCCGGCGGTGATCCGGCCCAGGCGTTGCGCGGTCAGCGCCTGCTCCATGCCGACCAGCTTGCCGGTGGCATCGAAGTCCAGGCTCTGCACCTGGCCAGGCTTGGTACGGTAGAAAAGGCGCTGGCCCGCAGGCAATTGGTAGGACGCCAAAGGCTCACCCCACAGGGCGGTCACGTCGTCGCGCGCCACACCGGGCCGCACCATGGCCGGCGCCGCGCAGCCCGCCAGCACGGCGACGCCCAGGAGGAACGCGCCCACACGCGCCCGGGGAGCGAAGGCCTGCCTCATGCGCGAGCCTCGCGCTGGCGCTTGATCATTTTTGACTTGATGCGGTTGCGCTTGAGGGGCGACAGGTATTCCACGAACACCTTGCCCAGCAGATGGTCGAGCTCATGCTGGATGCACACGGCCAGCAATTCGGTGGCCTCGATGGTGCGCTCCTGGCCCTGCGCATCGAGGGCCCGCACATGGACAGCCGCCGAACGCGCGACGCCATCGTAGATGCCCGGCACCGAGAGGCAGCCCTCGTCACCCACCTGCTTCTCGGCGCTGGCCCAAACGATTTCCGGGTTGATCAGCACGAGCGGTTGGTCGCGCTCTTCCGAAACATCGATGACCACGATCCGCTCATGCACATCAACCTGCGTCGCGGCCAAGCCGATGCCATGGGCGTCGTACATGGTTTCCAGCATGTCGGACACGACATGGCGAACACGATCATCCACCACCTGCACGGGTTTTGCGACCGTGTGCAGCCGGGGGTCCGGATAACAAAGAATGGGAAGAATTGCCATGGCCACGCCGAAAAGATGTCGCTATTTTCGCCACTTTTTCAGGCGTGCGCTCCTGCCTGATTCAATAATCATTGCCGAATCAAGGGCTTGAGCAGAGAATCTCAGATGATTTGTAATGTATTTTGCCGTATGCCCCGATATCCGGGTGTATATCGGCGCCAGCGAGGGGGCGTTTGACAATGCATCAGAACAGGAACGACTTGACGGCATTCACCAGCGTGCAGCGGACCATGCTGGGCACAGCCGCCATCCTCTGCGCAGCCCTGGCCGCCCCGGCGGTCCAGGCCCAGGATCTCTCGGTCTCCGCGTCACAGCGCGCGACCGCCCAGCAGGTGGCCCAGCAGGGCGTGCCCCTCGCCGAGCTCGCGCCCGGTGCGCCCGACACCTATGTCGTCAAGCGCGGCGACACGTTGTGGGGCATCTCCGGCATGTACCTCAAACGCCCCTGGCGCTGGCCCGAACTCTGGGGCATGAACCTCCAGGAGATCCGCAACCCGCACCTCATCTTCCCGGGGCAGACCCTCTATCTCGAAAAGAATGGCGGCCACGCCCGGCTGCGCACCAGCACCTCGGGCGAGCCCGAAACCGTGCGCGTCTCCCCCCGCACCCGCACCGACAGCCTGGCCGACTCGGCGCTGCCCACGCTCAAGCCACACCTGATCGAGCCCTTCCTGGTGGAGCCCGTGGTGGTTGACGCGCAAACACTGCAACAGGCACCCCGCATCGTGGCCACGATGGAAGACCGTGTGCTCATGAGCCCGGGAGACCGCATCTACGCCCGGGGCGACGTGGCCAACCCATTGCGCGCCGAGCCTGGCGAGCCCCGCCAGTTCCGCGTGTTCCGCAATGCCGTGGCCCTGAAAGACCCGCTGACCGGGGAAATCCTGGGCTACGAAGCTCAGCACCTGGGCAAGGCGGTGCTGATGCGCGGAGAGACCTTCGAGGACAGCGCCAACGGCAAGGGCGGCGTCACTTCGGAGTATGTGCCCGCCTCGCTGGACCTCACTTCCAGCAAGGAGGAAATCCGCGCTGGCGACCGCCTGCTGCCCGCGCCACCGCGCGTCTTCCTGAGCTACACGCCGCATGCGCCACGGCAGGATGTGGATGCCCGCGTGGTCTCCATCTACGGCAGTTCGGCCGTCGCCAATGCCGCGCAGAACAACGTGGTCGCGATCAACCTGGGCACGCAGGACGGTATCGAAACCGGCTTGGTGCTCAAGCTGATGACCAAGGGCGCGCAGATCAAGGACCGGACCGACGAGTCCAAGATCATGATCAAGCTGCCCAGTGAAAACAATGGCATGGCCATGGTGTTCCGCACCTTCGACCGTGTTTCCTACGCGCTGATCCTGGATGTGCGCACGCCTGTGCGCGTTGGCGACCGGCTCACCAACCCGGATTGAGATGCGGCAGCGGCACACCGCGGCACCGGCCCATGGGTAACGGCTCCGGCACGGAGCCTGCACCGCGCGCAATGGACCGCGATGAACTCGCCGCATGGCTGCGGCTGACCCTGACGCCCGGCATCGGCAATCAGGCCGCCCGACGCCTGCTGGTGGCCTTCGGCCTTCCCCGCAGCATCTTCGAGCAACCGGCGCATGTGCTGCAGGCCTGTCTCGGCCCCGCGCAGGCCGACACCCTGCAGACCGAGCCCGCAGGTCTGGCCTCCCTCGTGGAAACCACCTGGCAATGGCTGCATGCCAGCCCCGACGCTGCCACCGCACGGGCCCTCGTCCCCCTGGGCCACCCCCTGTATCCGCCGTCACTGCTCGAAACCAGCGACCCACCCTTGGTGCTTTACCTGCTCGGCCCGGCCCGCTTCCTGCGGGCCGCAGCCTTTCCGGCGGAACGCTGCCTGGCCCTGGTGGGCAGCCGCAACCCCACGCCCCAGGGACAGGACAATGCACGGCAATTCGCCCAGACCCTGCGCGCCGCAGGACTGACCATCGTTTCGGGGCTTGCGCTGGGCATCGACGGGGCCGCGCACGAAGGCGCGCTGGCCGACGCCAGCCCCACGGATGCCACGCCGGCCACCATCGCCGTGGTGGGCACCGGTCTTGATCGTGTGTACCCGCAACGCCACCGCGAACTGGCGCACCGCATCGCCGCGCAGGGCCTGCTGATGAGCGAATACCCGCTGGGCACACCCCCGCTGGCGGCCAATTTCCCCAAGCGCAACCGCATCATCTCGGGCCTTTCCCAAGGCACCCTGGTGGTGGAGGCCGCACCAGCGTCCGGCTCGCTGATCACCGCCCGCATGGCCAGCGAGCAGGGCCGCGAGGTGTTCGCCATCCCTGGGTCCATCCATGCCATCCAGTCACGCGGCTGTCACGCCCTGATCCGCCAAGGCGCCAAGCTGGTGGAATCCGCGCAGGATGTGCTCGAAGAGCTGCGATGGCCGGCGCCCGCCAGGCCGGCGCCCGCGCCTGCCGAGACACCCGCCGCGCACGGTCTGCTCGATGCCATGGGGTTCGACCCGATCGGCCTCGATGCCCTGCAAGCCCGCACCGGGCTGGACACGCCCGGCCTGCAGGTGCAATTACTGGAACTGGAATTGGCGGGCTCGCTGGTGCGGATGCCCGGCGGCCTGTTCCAACGCATGGCACAGGCCTGAAGCCGCCTGCGGATCAGCCCAGCAGCCGCTCCGGGTTGGCGTTGAGTTTGGCCAGAGCATCCCGCGTGGCACGAACCGTGAGACCCTCCTCCTCGCGCGCCACCAGCAGCCCCGCCTGCAGATAGGCCCCCAGCCTGCGCAGCTGGATGAGGAAGCTGCTGCCATCGGTCGAGGCGAACAGGTGCAGTTGCTTGCGCTGGCTGTGCCAGACATACTGAACCTGGCTGCTCGATCCATTGTGGTCCAGCGTGAACCAGTTGCCTGGCTGCAGCTCCTGCGCCCAGGCCACCATGGCGTCGTCCACGGGTGCCCCGTTGTCTGCCACCACATGGATGGCCGAAGCATCGATGCCGGTCATCATTTCAATGCTCTCGGCATCCAGCGGCAGATCGCCCATGACGGCCGCATCTCCAATGAACTCTTCCAGATTGGCAAGCCGCTTGGCCATGGCTTCGATGTGCTCCGCCGGAATGGCCGCCGTCTTGGACAGGAAGGCTTCCGCCAGCGTATCGGTGAGTGCCTTGATCTGCGTGTCCTGCCCGGCCCCGGTGATTCCCATCAAGGCCAGGCCCTGGCGCAACCGCTGCAACAACCCGGGCAGGCTCTGGATCACCTGGGCCCGCTCGCTGCGGTTGGGCTTGGCGCTCGCCGCCCACACCAGATCGGCCGCAGCACGCTTGTAGGCCACCGTATCGGCATGCTGGGGACCTTCGCGCACGGCGGAAAGCGCCAGCACCTCGGCCCAGGTCTTGAACAGGAAGTCGCGGATCTCATCGCGCACCGGCATGTCCTTGAGCATGGTGCGCAGCTCGATCGTGTACTGGATGGCCAGGGTTTCCTTCTGCTCGACCTGCTGCGCCACGCTCACCAACCGCGACGTCGCCTGCTTTTCCGTGAGAAATTTGGCCAGGAATTTCTCGAATTCGTCATGCACCAGCTGGAACACGCGGCTGCCCGTTTCCGGGTACTGCTCGATCACCTGGACGATGCGCTTGATTTCCGCCTCCAGCGCGCTGCCCGAGATCGACGTGGCATCAAAGCCCAATGCGCAGGAGCCCATGCGGTCGATCAACTGGCGCGCGGGATGGTTCAGGTTGCTGAAGAATTCCGGCTCGGCCAGCGCCACGCGCAGGACCGGCACCTGCAGCCGCGCGAACCAGATGCGCACGGCCGGAGGAATGCGGTCCTCCGCCAGGATGCTCTGGAACATCAGGGCCACCACCTCGATGATGGCCTTCTCTCCCTGGGTATCTGCCTTCTTCTTGAGTTCGGCGGAACGGTTGCGCACCACTCCCGCCAGATGCACCACGGCCGCAGGGCTGTAGTCTTCCGCCAGCGTGCCCACGGTGCTGTAATAGGTTTCGGCCTGCACCCGGTGGGCTGCCAGGGCCTGCGCCAAGGCCGCCGAGGCAGGGGGCGCATTGACCATGTCGAACCCTGTCGCGGGCTGGGTCAGCAGGCGCCGCAACTGCCCCATGACGCCATGGGCACGCTGGCGCGCACGGGCCAGGGGCGTCATTCCGGACATCGAGGCCCCCGGCGGCATGGCGAAGGCGGTCCCTGCCGGGCCCATGCGCGACGCCTGCGCATGCATGGAAGCCTGCGCCCTTGCGCGCGCCACGGCCTCCTGCGACTGCTCCAGGGCGCGGGTCGCAGGCCCTTGCCCCTGGGCTTGCAAGCCCCCCGATCCCGAAGGCGAAGCACGGCTCATCCGCACGCGCAAATCCTGCTGTGCAGCAACACCTTGGGCCTGCAGGAAATCGTTGCCTGCCTGATACACCTTCTGCAACAAGGCGGTCAGCTCCCGCAGCAGGGGGTCCAACGCCGCTAGGAGATCGTTGCGCTTGAGCCCCGCCTTGACCCATGCATCGACCATGTGCAACGCCACCGTTTCCGGCCGCAGGATATCGGTGGCCGGCAGGTCCAGTCCCTCCAGAACCTGCACCCGCAAGCGCAGCGCATCAAAGCTGGCATTGACCTGCTCCAGCACCGTCAGCGCCATCCGTGAAGCCAGGATCTTGTTCTCGACCACGTTGTCGTCCACCAGCTCGAACGTCAGCTCAGACGGACGGCTACCGGGCGGCGGCCCCGCCGTGGACGGAGCCTGCGCCGCGCGCCAGGCCACCGAGACGCCACGGACCCATTCCCCGCCATGCGACTGGTACGACATCCAGGCGTCGCGCCGCTCCTGCATCTCGCGCTGCGTCCCGGTTTGCGCCATCAGCGCGTTCAGGAACTCCAGGATCGCCTTGTCCACGCCCACAAGGCCGCTGCAGAGCCCGTCCACCAGCCGCTCGCGCACCTGGCGTGCCAGCCTGCGCTGCGGATGAATGGGCGGTGGAGGTGTGTGCATCCCTCGATATTAGTCTGGGAATTCCCCAAACGGGTCAAACCGTTGCGCCCGCGTTCGGGTCGTTCGGATCGCCTTCCTTGCGCACGGTCTTGACGAGATCCTCGCGCTTGACACCCAGCCACATGGCGATCGCGGCCGCCACGAACACCGAGGAGTAGATGCCGAACAGGATGCCGATGGTCAGCGCCAGCGCGAAATAGTGCAGGCTGGGGCCCCCAAAGAAGAACATCGACAGCACCATGGCCTCGGTCGAGGCGTGGGTGATGATGGTGCGGCTCATCGTGCTGGTGATCGCGTGATCGATGACCTCGTGCGTGGTCATCTTGCGGTAACGGCGGAAGGCCTCGCGGATACGGTCGAAGATCACGACAGACTCGTTGACCGAGTAACCCAGCACCGCCAGCACCGCCGCCAGCACCGAGAGGGAGAACTCCCACTGGAAGAAGGCGAAGAAGCCCAGGATGATGACCACGTCATGGAGGTTGGCGATGATGGCCGCGACACCGAACTTCCATTCGAAGCGGAACGCCAGGTAGATCACGATGCCCACGACCACCATGGCCAGCGCCATGAGGCCGCCATGCACCAGTTCCTCGCCCACCTGCGGGCCCACAAATTCGGTGCGGCGCAGCGTGACTTCGGGGTCGGCCGCCTTGAGCGCGCCAATCACCTGCTCGCTCTGCTGCGCCGAGGAGACGCCTTTCTGCGCGGGCAGGCGGATCATCACGTCGCGCGAGGTGCCGAAATTCTGCACCTGCACGTCATCGGCATAGCCCAGGGCCGACACGGCGCCGCGCACCTTGGCCAGGTCGGCCGGCTGGCTGTAGGCCACCTCCATGACCGTGCCGCCGGTGAACTCGACCGAGAGGTGCAGCCCGCGCGTGAGCAGGAAGAAAACCGCCAGGGCGAAGGTGATGAAGGAGATCGCGTTGAAGATCAACGCGTGCTTCATGAAGGGAATGTCTTTTTTGATGCGGAAGAACTCCATGGTCTTCCTCCTTTATTCCGGCTTGGCGACCGTGGTGCCGCCGGCTTCGGGTTTCCAGATCTGGCCGATGGACAGACTCTTGAGCTTCTTCTTGCCGCCGTACCAGAAGTTGACCAGCCCGCGCGAGAAGAACACGGCCGAGAACATGCTGGTCAGGATGCCGATGCAGTGCACCACGGCAAAGCCGCGCACCGGCCCCGAGCCGAAAGCCAGCAGCGCCAGACCGGCGATCAAGGTGGTGACGTTCGAGTCCAGGATGGTGGCCCAGGCGCGCTCATAGCCCGCGTGGATAGCCATCTGGGGCGACACACCATCGCGCAGCTCCTCGCGGATGCGCTCGTTGATGAGCACGTTCGAGTCGATGGCCACGCCCAGCGCCAGCGCCATGGCGGCGATGCCCGGCAGGGTCAGCGTGGCCTGCAGCATCGACAGCACGGCGATCAGCATCAGCACATTGACGCCCAGTGCGATGCTGGAGAACACGCCGAACAACATGTAGTACACGCACATGAAAGCCGCGATGGCCAGCATGCCCCAGACCACGCTGTTGATGCCGCGCGCGATGTTGTCGGCCCCCAGGCTCGGGCCGATGGTGAATTCCTCGATGATCTCCATGGGCGCGGCCAGCGAACCCGCGCGCAGCAGCAGCGCGGTGTCGTTGGCTTCCATGGTGGTCATGCGGCCGGAAATCTGCACGCGGCCACCGCCGATCTCGGAGCGGATGACCGGCGCCGTCACGACCTCGCCCTTGCCCTTCTCGAACAGGATGATGGCCATGCGCTTGTTGATGTTCTCGCGCGTCACATCCTTGAAGATGCGCGCGCCCTTGGCATCGAGCGTCAGGTTGACGGTGGGTTCCTGCGTCTGGCCATCGAAGCCCGGTTGGGCATCGGTGAGGTTCTCGCCGGTCAGGATGACCTGCTTCTTCACGATCACTGGCTGACCATTGCGTTCCAGGTAGCGCTCCGAGCCAAACGGCACGGTGCCCTGGCCGCGCTCGGCCGCGCGCGCCTCGGTGGTCTCATCCACCAGGCGCACCTCCAGCGTGGCCGTGCGGCCCAGGATGTCCTTGGCCTTGGCCGTGTCCTGCACGCCGGGCAGCTGCACCACGATGCGGTCCAGGCCCTGCTGCTGGATGACGGGCTCGGCCACGCCCAGCTCGTTGATCCGGTTGTGCAGGGTGGTGATGTTCTGCTTGAGCGCCTGCTCCTGGACCCGGCGCGTGGCCTCGGGCTTGATGGTGGCGCGCAGCTTGAATTCGGCCCCTTCGGGAGTGACCGCCACCTGCAGATCGGGAAACTGGTCGGCGATCAGGTTGTTCGCGGCCGTGCGCGTGGCCTCGTCGCGCACCTTGATTTCCACGGCCTGGCCGTCGCGGCTGATGCCGCCATGGCGGATGTTCTTGTCGCGCAGCGTGGTGCGGATGTCGCCGGCATACGACTCTGCCTTCTTGGTCAGGGCCGCCTGCATGTCCACCTGGAGCATGAAGTGCACGCCGCCGCGCAGGTCCAGGCCCAGGTACATGGGCTGGGCGTGCAGCGCGGTGAGCCAGGTGGGCGAGCGCGACACCAGGTTCAGCGCCACGATATAGGCCGGATCGGCCGGATCGGGCACGAGGGCCTTCTGGATCGCGTCCTTGGCCTTGAGCTGGTTGTCGGGCGTGTCGAAACGGGCGCGCACCGAAGTGCCTTCGAGGGTGACGAAGTCCGCCGTCACGCCTGCGGCCTTGAGCGCCTCTTCCACGCGCTGCAACACGGCGGAATCCACCTTGACGGTGGCCTTGGCCGACGAGACCTGCACCGCAGGTGCCTCGCCAAAGAAATTGGGCAGGGTGTAGAGCACCCCGACCAGCAGCGCGATCACCAGGATCGCGTACTTCCAGACCGGATAACGGTTCATGATCGCGCTAATACCTCACGGACAAGGACGGAACGCGGGCTGCCGCGCCAAGCGCCGCCCGCGGTTTCTGGAGCCGGGCTTACTTGATCGTGCCCTTGGGCAGCACCTGGACCACGGCGGCGCGCTGGACCTGCACTTCCACGCCCGAGGCGATCTCGATGTGCAGGTACTGCTCGGACAGGCGCGCGACCTTGCCCAGGATGCCGCCGCCGACAACCACCTCATCGCCCTTGGCGATGGCGTCGATCATGGCGCGGTGCTCCTTCTGGCGCTTCATCTGGGGGCGGATCATGACGAAGTAAAGCACCACGAACATCAGCACCAGCGGCAGCATGCCCGTCAGGGAGGACATGAAGTCGCCGCCACCAGCGGCGGCAGCGGGAGCAGTCTGGGCGAAAGCAGAAGAAATGAACACGGACAAGACTCCACAAATGGATGGTCGGGGAACAAACCCGCCCAGGCCGGCGCCTGGCGGTAAACAGAACATTGTATGCGGGCCGATCCGGAGGGCGGCCCGTCGATACCCCGCCGCCCCCACGGGGGTTTGCACGACGGCATGGGCACGGGCACGCGACCGGCGCTACGCCCGAAACAGCTGCTGCCACCAGGCGACACCCACCAGCGCCAGCGGAACGGCCAGCGCCAGCCAGGCCGGCACCGCGCGCGCCAATGGCACGCGCTCACGCGCCAAGCGCGCCGCGCCCAGCGCCAGCGACGCCGCGAAGGCCAGGGCCAGCACGGCCGCGCGGGCCATGTCGAGCCAGGGCAGATAGACGCCTTCGGCGCGCAGCTGCGTTTGGGTGAGCAGGGTCAGCCCCACGAACACCCCGGCGCCGGCAGCGGGAACCCAGGCCAGGGCCAGCACCGTCCAGGGCAGGCGGGCCAGCCGCCCGGCCACCCAGGCTCCGGCCTGCAGCGCGCTGCCCAGTACCAGCGTGACGGCGCCGATGTAGGCCGGAATCAGCAAGCCGTCCAGCCAGGTGAAGGTGTCCCCCACCGCCGGGTAGTGCGTGAGCAGCCACCAGGGGGCATCGGTGTCCAGCAGTTTCCACCACTCGCGCTCGGCCAGCCAGGCCGCGGCCTGTTGGCGCCAGGCGACAAACAACGGATCGGCAGACCAGCGGAACGCCCCGATCGCCACCCCGAACAAGCCCCAGATCAACAGCCAGGCCTCGGCACGCCCCACGTCGCGCGGGCCACTGGCCAGGATCTCGACCGCAGGTGAGCGCACACTCAGGGTCACGGCGTCGCGGTGCCCGGCGCAGCGCCCGCACGCATGGCACTGCGCGGCGCCGGTCATCTGCTGCACGGACAGCAATGGGGCGCAATCCACGGCGGGGGTGCGCCGTGGATAGGCGGCCCAGGCTTCGCGGTCCACCTTGAAATGCAGCGGCGCCACGCGCGCCAGCAGCGCGAACACGCCGCTGACAGGGCACAGGTAACGGCACCAGACCCGCTTGCCACGCCCATAGGCCCAGCCGATCGCCACCGCCGCCAGGGTGGACCCTCCCAGCACCAGCAGCGCGGCCTGGGGATATTCGTACACACTGACGAGCTGCCCATACACCGTGGTGACGACAAAGGCGACCAGCGGCCAACCGCGCCAACGCACCCAGCGCGGTATCGCCCCTCCACGGCCATGCCGGCTGGCGAACTCCGCCAGTGCCCCTTCGGGGCACAGCACGCCGCACCAGATGCGCCCGAACAGCATGGTGGCCACGATCACTCCCGGCCACCAGAGCCCCCAGAAGGCGAACTGCGCCACGAGCGTCAAGTTGTTGAGCATGTGCGCCCCGGCCTCCGGCACGGGGAGAAAGGCCGGAACAGCCACCAGCACCGCATAAACCAGGACCACCATCCACTGCACCGCCACGATGGCCCGGCGGTGGCGCGCCATGGCATCACCCAGGCGCGCGAGCGCACCACGCCGCGCGCGCGGCACGATGCGGATGACGGCGGTGGTTGGGCCCGGCCCTTCAGCGCGCATGGATCACCAGCACCCCCGTGACCGGATTGAATTCATCGACGAACTCATGCTCCCCTGGCGCCAGGGGTGGCAGCACCACGAATGAACGAGCGCCCGCGCCCAGCACCTTCTCGATGTTCATCTCGTCGTTCTCGAATTCCAACGGTCCGGGACCATGGTTCACAAGTTCGATCTTGACGCGCTTGCCCGCGGGCACCTGCAGTGCCGTGGGCGTGAACACCCCATCCGTCACTTCGACGGTGTAGCTCTGCAGCGGCTCGGCACGCCGCGCCCGGGCGCTGGATGGCGCCGCGCCTTCGTCCGGCGGCGACGCCCCCTCCTGCGCCAGCGGCACACCCGGCAGACACAAAGCCAGCACCAGGCCCGCACCGGCCCATCCACGCGGCAGCCAGCCCTCGCGCATCAGAAAGCCCACTGCGCGCGCACGCCCAGGACGCGGATGGCCGATGCCGCGCCGTCGCCCCCCGGACGGCGGATCCATTGGACGCTGGGCGTGAGCTGCAGCCCGTTGCCCAGGCTCCAGCGGTAGTACAACTCGGCCAGCGTTTCCGCGCCCGAGGCGCCATAGCCCCAGTCTGGCTGGCCATCGCCATCGGCGTCCACCGTGGCCGATTCGGCGCCGAAGGCCTTGGCCGTGCGCAACCGCCCCCAGGCCACGCCAAAGGCATCGCCCCCCCGGCCCCAGACGTTGCCGCTCAGCTCGGCACCTGCCGTCAGTGCGGTGTCGAAACGCGGCTGGCCCTTGGTCAGGCGCCCCCAGCGCGCAAACACGGTCAGCTCGTCGCTGACCTGCTGGTCGATCGACAGGCCCACGCCCTGCTGGCGCTGCGCCTGGCCCAGGTAACCGGCGGCCTGTCCGTTGGTCCAGGCATAGAGCCGGTAGGTCCCGGGCAGGAAACCGATGCGCCGCGTGGTTTCGATCTGCGCGATGGCCAGCGGCTTGCCCATGGAGCCGGAGAAGTTGGCCCCCTGGCCCGCGCCAAAGACACCCAGGGAATAGGTCCAGGCGGCCGATTTGTCGCTCTCGTCGATGTATTGCACGATCGCGCCCGGCGCGAAGCCATAGGCATCGGCGCCGATACCCCCCCCCGAATCGAGCAAGGGGTTGTGCACGAAAGCATTGTTCTGGAAGCGCGTGGTCTCGTCATCGGCGATGGCATTGCCGTCGAAGAAGCCGAACATGTCGATCTTGCCGACCGTCACGCGCGCGCGCTGCGTGGCGGCCTGGGTGCTGCGGCCGCGGGGCAGCGGAATGTCGAGCTGGTACCAGCCCTGCGCCAGCACAGCGAACGAGGAATCCGGATCACCGACGCCGCCGACCTCGAAACCCACCGAATTGGGCGTGCTGGTGTAGGTGGGCCGCAGGCCCACGCCGCTGCCCTGGCCGAAGCGCACATGGGCAAACGCCGTGCCCGTGACATCGCCCCACTCCCCGCCGGGCAGCGTCACTTCGACATCGCCTCGGTAGTTGGCGCGGGTCTCGCGTTGGCCCGAGGCCGTGGCGCCCGCGCCGGCGGACTGCGCCACGCCCGTGATGCTGCCTTCCACCTTGATGCCGTCCAGCGCCTCCATGCGCTTGACGGGCGCATCCATGGCCTGGGTGCGCGCCTCCAGCGCCTTGAGCCGCGTGGCGATCTCCGGCTCGCGCTCGCTCAAGCGCTCGGTCGTCAGCGCGGTCTCCAGTTCCGCGTTGCGCCTCTCCAGTACCTCGACCCGCGCGGCGAGCTGCTCCATGAGCGCCTGCATCCGCGCCAGATCGGTCGCCTGCGCGGGCAGCGCGGCGGCCGCGCACACGGCCGCAACCGCCAGCATGCGTTGCCCCATGTTCAGTACCCGCCTTTCTTGCCGATGCCGGCGAAGGTGAACTCCCACTCCACCTCGAACGTCTTGAACCAGGGGCGCACGCCCGTGGCGCGGTCGGTGTGGCGGCCGAAATGCTGGCCCACCGGGTTGTCCTTGGACGATGGCGGATGGATGGTGAACTTCACCTTGTACTTGCCCGGCCCCTGGAGCTTGACGTTGTCGCCGTAGTGCGGCCCGTCGCTGGCGACCATGGGCATCATGTGGCCACGGATCGGTTCACCGCCCCCCACCTTCACCAGCTCATAGGCGATGTGCAGGAATGGCATCCAGGCGCCTTCCGGGTAGCCATTGACGTTGCCCGCCAGCGCGTGGATGTCCGCCTCCAGGTGGATATCCGATTCGGCCGCCTTGCGCATGTGGCCCTCGGGCTCCATGTCGATGGCCTGCAGGTAGACGGCGGCCACCTCCATGCCGTTGCGCTGGTACGGCGTGCCGATGGGAAATTCCAGCGCGGCCGCCGGCAATGCGGTCCACAGTGCGCCAGCCAGCGCCATCGCGCCCACGGCACGGGTCAGTCGGTAGTTCACGAACGCTCCTTGTTTCCAGATGAAGTCAGGGCGTGAATATATTGCTAATAAGAATGATTAACAATAACTTCTATTGATCTACTGCAAACACCCGCGCAATTCTTCGTGCCGGCTCCGGTGCGCGCGGCAGCCTGCCATGGAACCCGAAAGAAGGGCCCGACCCCAGAAACGAAACGGCCCCCGCCTTTTCAGACGGGGGCCGTTTCAGCACTCGCTCAGGCCGCCTGGCGCTGCGCCGGGGCGCGCCACTGGGCCATCAGGCCATCCCACTTGGCGCGCGCGGCCTTGAGGTGGCGCTCCTTCACATGGCCGTAGCCACGGATGTCCTCGGGGATGCGCGCGATCTCGGCCGCCAGCGCCAGCCGCTCGGGCGTCAGGCCGGCGAGCAGCTCCTCGATGCAGGCACGGTATTCCTGGATCAGGGCGCGCTCCATGCGGCGCTCTTCGGACTTGCCGAAGATGTCGAGCGCGCCGCCGCGCAGGCCCTTGAGCCCACCGAGCACGCCCAGGGCCCGGCGCATCCAGGGGCCGAACGACTGCTTGACCAGCTCGCCCTTGTCGTTGCGCTTGGCCATGAGGGGCGGCGCCATGTGGTGGACGATCTTGTAGTCACCCTCGAACATCGCGGCGATCTTGTCGGTGAAGGCCTTGTCGGTGTGCAAGCGGGCCACCTCGTATTCATCCTTGTAGGCCATGAGCTTGAACAGGTAGCGCGCCACGGCCTCGGCCAGGCGCGTGCTGCTGCCGAGCTTGGCTTCAGCGGCCTGCACCTTCTCGACGAAGGCCTGGTACTGGGCCGCGTAGGCCGCATCCTGGTAGCCCGTGAGGAACTCCACACGCTGCGCCACCATCTCGGCCAGCGCGGGCTTCTTCACGAACTCGATCACCTGGGCCGCCTGGAACAGCGCCTGCACGGCCGCCAGGTCGTGCGCGCAGCGCCGGCCCCACTCGAAGGCCGCCTTGTTGTTGTCAATCTGCACGCCGTTGAGTTCCATGGCGCGCATCAGTGCGGCGTGCGACAACGGCACGCGGCCCTTCTGCCAAGCGTAGCCCAGCAGCAGCGGGTTGGTGTAGATGCTGTCGCCCAGCAGCTGCACCGCCACCTGTTCGGCGTCGAAATGGCCCACCAGCTCCGCGCCCACGGCCGCGATGACGGCGCTCTCGCAGTTGCCGCCCGGGAACTGCCAGTTGGGGTTGGTGACGAACGAGGCCGTCGGCGTGCCGTGGGTGTTCAGCGCCACGAAGGTGCGGCCCGGCTGCATCACGGCCAGCGTGGCCTTGTTCGCGGCGACGATGGAGTCGCAGCCGATCACCAGATCGGCCTTGGCGGTGTCCACCTTGGTGGTATAGATGGCCTCGGGCCGGTTGGCGATCTGGATGTGGCTCCACGTCGCGCCACCCTTTTGCGCCAGGCCGCCCGCGTCCTGCGTGACCACGCCCTTGCCGTCGAGGTGCGCGGCCATGCCCAGCAGCGAGCCGATGGTGATGACCCCCGTGCCACCCACGCCGCCGACCACGATGCCCCAGGCTTCTTCCGCCACCGGCAGCACCGGCTCGGGGATAGGGGGCAGGCTGGCGAGGTCGCCCTTCTTCTCCTTCTTGGGCTTCTTCAGCTGGCCGCCCTCGATGGTGACGAAGCTCGGGCAGAAGCCGTTGACGCAGGAGTAGTCCTTGTTGCAGGTGCTCTGGTTGATGCGGCGCTTGCGGCCGAACGGTGTCTCCACGGGCTCGACGCTCAGGCAGTTGGACTTGACCGAACAGTCGCCACAGCCTTCGCACACCAGCTCGTTGATGATCACCGTCTTGTCGGGCGTGGCGAGCTTGCCGCGCTTGCGGCGGCGGCGCTTCTCGGTGGCGCAGGTCTGGTCGTAGATCAGCGCGGTGCAGCCCGGGATCTCGCGCAGTTCGCGCTGAATGCGGTCGAGCACGTCGCGGTGGTGCACCGTCACGCCGGCGGCCAGCGGCACGCCGTCGTACTTCTGCGGCTCGTCGGTCACGATGACCAGCTTGGCCACGCCCTCGGCCTTGAGGCTGTTCATGATCTGCAGCACCGAATGGCCTTCGGGGCGCTCGCCCACCTGCTGGCCACCGGTCATGGCCACGGCGTCGTTGTAGAGGATCTTGTAGGTGATGTTCACACCCGCGGCGATGCTCTGGCGGATCGCCAGCAGGCCGCTGTGGAAGTAGGTGCCGTCACCCAGGTTGGCGAACACATGCCTGTCCTCGGTGAACGGGAACTGCCCCACCCACGACACACCCTCGCCACCCATCTGCGTGAAGGTGGAGGTGCTGCGGTCCATCCACACCGTCATGTAGTGGCAGCCGATACCGGCCACGGCGCGCGAGCCTTCGGGCACGCGCGTGCTGGTGTTGTGCGGGCAGCCGCTGCAGAACCAGGGCGTGCGCTCCCCGGTGTCGGTCTTGAGCTCGAGCATGGCGCGCTCGCGCGCCTCGATGGTGGCGATGCGCGCGTCCATGCGCGCGATGATGTCGTCGGGCACGCCCAGTTTCTTGAGGCGCTTGGCAATGGCCTTGGCGATGATGGCCGGCGTGAGGTCGGCCTTGGCGCGCAGCAGCCAGTTCTGGCTCGGGTTGGGCATGCTCCATTCGCCGCCCGAGGCGTCGCCGCCGGGCTCGTCGAACTTGCCCAGCACATGCGGACGCACATCGGGGCGCCAGTTGTACAGCTCTTCCTTGAGCTGGTATTCAATGACCTGGCGCTTTTCCTCCACCACCAGGATCTCCTGCAGTCCCTCGGCGAAGCTGCGCGTGATGGTGGCCTCCAGCGGCCACACCACGTTGACCTTGTGCACGCGGATGCCCAGGCCGCGGCAGGTGTCGTCGTCCAGGCCCAGGTCCATCAGCGCCTGGCGCGTGTCGTTGTAGGCCTTGCCGCTGGCGATGATGCCGAAGCGGTCATGGGGGCCCTCGATCACGTTGTAGTTGAGCTTGTTGGCGCGCACGTAGGCCAGGGCGGCGTACCACTTGTAGTCCATGAGGCGCGCCTCCTGCTCCAGCGGCACATCGGGCCAGCGGATGTGCAGGCCGCCGGGCGGCATGGTGAAGTCCTCGGGCAGGATGATCTTCACGCGGTCCGGGTCCACCGACACGCTGGCCGACGACTCCACCACCTCCTGGATGGTCTTCATGCCCGACCACACGCCCGAGAAGCGGCTCATGGCGAAGGCGTGCAGGCCCATGTCGAGGATGTCCTGCACATTGCTCGGGAAGAACACCGGCGTGCCACAGGCCTTGAAGATATGGTCGCTCTGGTGCGGCGCCGTGCTGCTCTTGCTGATGTGGTCGTCACCGGCGATGGCGATCACGCCGCCGTGCCTGGCCGTGCCGGCCATGTTGGCGTGCTTGAACACGTCCGAGCAGCGGTCCACGCCCGGGCCCTTGCCATACCAGATGCCGAACACGCCGTCGTATTTCTTCTTCTCGGGATACAGGTCGAGCTGCTGCGTGCCCCACACGGCCGTGGCGCCCAGTTCCTCGTTCACGCCGGGCTGGAAGACGATGTGGTTCTCGGCCAGGTGCTTCTTGGCGGCCCACAGCGCCTGGTCGTAGGTGCCCAGCGGGCTGCCCCGGTAGCCGCTGATGAACCCGGCCGTGTTCAGGCCGGCCACGGCGTCGCGCTGGCGCTGCAGCATGGGCAGGCGCACCAAGGCCTGCACGCCACTCATGAAGGCACGGCCTTCGCCCAGGGTGTATTTGTCGTCGAGCGTGACGGTTTCGAGGGCTTTGCGAATGTGCTCGGGCAGGGGCGCGTTCATGGCTATGTCTCCAATGGCTCTTGTGGGGGGAGGCCGCGCCTTGTGGGGCGGCTGCGGTGAGGGCCGGGGACCGGGTACGGCCGGCGGCTTCGGGGTGGCAACAAGTGTATGCCCACAACGCGGATATGTCTTTGCTTTTGATGCCGTGTTTAGGCTATCATGAGAAAGGATCTTTCGTTTTTGAGGACTATTGTGAACACTTTGGACAAATTCGATGTCGCCATCCTCAACGAGCTGCAATCCGACGCGCGCCTGACCAACGCCGAACTGGCCCAGCGCGTGGGCCTCTCGGCCGCGCCCTGCTGGCGCCGCGTGCGCGCGCTGGAGGAGGCCGGCTTCATCAAGGGCTACCGCGCCGAGATCGACCGCCGCAAGATCGGCCTGGGGGTGCTGGCCTTCGTGCGCCTGGACGCCGACCGCAGCACCGGCGACCTGACGCGCATCATGGAAGAGGCCATCCGCCAGATCCCCGAGGTGGTGTCGTGCCACTACATCAGCGGCACCGGCACCTTCGAGCTGCAGGTGGTGGCGCGCGACCTCGACAGCTTCTCGCAGTTCGCGCGCGACGTGCTGCTGCACCTGCCCAACGTGAAGGACATGCACACCAGCTTCTCGCTCGGCGAGGTCAAGGCCAGCGGTGCGCTGCCGCTCAGCCACCTGCCTCGCGCCGCCCCCTGATGCTATTTATTTAATAGCTTACAGCGCTTGCCCATCAAGCGCCAAAGGCCGATTTCATTCAAAAATCAGCGCGGCCACAGCGCCCACAGGCGCAGCCCCTGCTTGAGCCGACCGGCGATCTCGCCGGCCTCGGGGCCCCAGCCGGTGAAGTAGTCCGCCCGCACCGCGCCCAGGATGGCGCTGCCCGTGTCCTGCGCCAGCACCAGGCGGCTGAGCTGCACCTGCGGCCCGCTGGAGGCCAGCCACACGGGCGTACCGTAGGGAATGCTCTGGCGGTCCACGGCGATCGAGCGGCCCGGCGTCAGCGGCACGCCCTGCGCTCCGCGCGGGCCGAAGCCGGCGTCCAGCGCGTCGAGCGGTTCCTCGCGGAAGAACACATAGCGCGGATTGCTCCACAGCAGCTCGTTCACGCGCTGCGGGTTGGCGGCGATCCAGGCCTTGATGCCGGGCCAGGTGGCGTCGCGCGTCAGGCCCTGGTCGAGCAGCCAGCGACCCACGCTCTGGTAGGGCTGGTCGTTGGTGCCGGCGTAGGCCACGCGCACCAGGCGCACGGAACCGTCGGCCTCCTGGATGCGCAGGCGCCCCGAGCCCTGGATCTGCAGCACCAGCGCGTCGACCGGGTCGTTCAGCCAGGCGATGGCGCGGCCCGCGAGCTGGGCCTGCGCCTCGGGCAGGGTGTCGATCTGCTGGCGCGTGTACCAGGGCTTGCGCGCGCCATGGTTGGCGGGCAGGCGGTGCAGCGGCACGGTGAAACCGTTGCCGGGTTGGCGCGCGGCCTCGACCAGCGGCTCGTAGTAGGCCGTGAGCAGGCCCTCGGGGTTGCCTTCGTGCGACTCGACCCGGTAGGGCCGCAGGCGCGCCACGAGCCAGGCGCGCTGCTCCTCGCTGCTCGCGATGCTGAGCTGGCGCACCTCGCCGCACAGGGCGGTGAACGGCGCCACGGGGCGCTCGCAGCTCTTGATCCAGGCGTTCCAGGCTTCGTGCAGGGCGTCCTCGGTCACGCCGGGCAGCTCGGACCAGCGCACCGGCACCCAGCGGCTTTTGGGCTGGGCCAGGGGCGGCGGCAGCGGGCCGGTGTCGTCGGGCAGCCAGGCGGCGCCGGGAACACTGGGCGCGGCCGGGGCCGGCGGGGGCGCGGGGTGGGAGGGATAGGGCGCGGGGGGCGTGGAGCAGGCGGCCAGCGTTCCTACAATCAGCGCCGTCACCACAAGGCGCGGGAGTGTCCAATTCATGGTTCTGATTTTGCTTGAAGCGCTGGCCGCCCTGGTGATCCTGGTGCTGATCGTCTGGTGGACCATGTTCTCGGGGCGCAAGGGCGGCGAACTGGAGGCCGAGGACGACGACCAGCCTTCCCGCTAGGACGCCTCGCGCAGCAGGTTGGCCAGCTCCACGGCCGACTTGACCTGCATCTTGTCGAACACGCGCGCGCGGTGCACCTCCACCGTGCGCACGCTGATGTCGAGCCGGTCGGCGATCAGCTTGTTGGGCAGGCCCTCGACCACGCAGCGCATCACGTCGCGCTCGCGCTCGGTCAGGTCGGCCAGCCGGCTGCTCAGATCCTTGCGCTGGCGCAGCAGCGCCAGGTGCTGCGCCGAGAGCGCCAGCGCCTGCTCGATGCGGTCCACCAGGGCGTTGTCGGAAAAAGGCTTCTCGCAGAAGTCGAAGGCACCGCGCTTGACCGTGTCCACCGCCGTGGGCACGTCGGCATGGCCCGTGAGGAAGATCACCGGCATGGCATGGGTGGCACCACGCGCGAGCAGCGCGTCGAACAGCGCGATGCCGCTCATGCCCGGCATGCGCACGTCCAGCAGCAGACAGCAGGGCTCGCGCGGCGGCGGGCGCGACTGCAGCACCGCGTCGAAGGCCTCGGCGCTGTCGAAGGACTCGCTGGGCAGACGGCGCGAGCGCAGCAGCCAGGCCAGCGCCTCGCGCACGCCGGCGTCGTCGTCCACGATGTATACGGTGGCGTTGGGTATGGGTTCCATCAGTTGTGCCCTTCCTGCGGTACCGCGGGCAAGGTGAAGGTGAATACCGTACCACGCGGATGGTGCGGCTTGTGCGCCATGAAGCCGCCATGCTGCTCCACCACCGTGCGGCACATGCTCAGCCCCAGGCCCATGCCCTCGGCCCGGGTGGTGAAGAAGGGCGTGAACAGATTGCGCGCCGTCTCCTCGCTGATGCCGATGCCGCCATCGGTGAGGCTGAACTCCAGCCAGGCGCTGTGGGCGTTCGACGCGGCCCGGCGCACCTGGATGTCCAGCGTGCGCTCGGTGATGGCCGGGTCGTCCATGGCCTGCATGGCGTTGCGCGCCAGGTTGAGCAGCACCTGCTCGACCATCACGCGGTCGCACAGCACGGGGGGCAGGCCCGGCTCCACGTCCACCCGCACGCGCACGCCGAGCTTGCGCGCCTGCAGGTTCACCAGCGGCAGCACGTCGCCCAGCAGTTCCTGCGCCGGCACCGCCTCGCGCGCGCGGTCGCGCCGGCGCACGAAGTCGTGCACGCTCTTGATGACGCGGCCGGCACGTTCGGCCTGCTGGGCGATGCGCTCGATGGCGGTGCGCACCTCGCCCAGATCGGCGCGCACGTGGGCTGCGTCGGCGTCCCGCGCCGAATCCAGCAGGTTCAGCGAACCGGTGGCATAGCTGGAGATGGCGGCCAGCGGCTGGTTCAGCTCATGGCTCAGCAAGGAGGCCATCTCGCCCACCGTGGCCAGGCGCGCCGTGGCCTGCAGGCGCTCCTGCGAGGCGCGCGAGAGCTCCTCCACGCGGCGCTGCTCGCTGATGTCGATGAAGGCGCTCATCCAGCCCGTGTGCTGGCCCACGGCGTTGATGAGGGGCGCCTCGATGATGAGCACCGGAAAGCGCGTGCCATCCTTGCGCATGAACACCGACTCGAAGCCCTCGCGCGGTGGTGCGTTGCCCGCCAGGCGCACCTTCTGGCGGCGCCAGTATTCCTCGGCAAGTTCGGGTGGCCAGTAAGGCAGGTGCGTGCTCTGGCCCAGCAGTTCCTCGGCGGAAAAGCCCACCATCTCGCAGAACGCCGGGTTGACGTAGGTGATGCGGCCCTGCAGGTCCCGCGCGCGCAGGCCGGTGACCAGCGAATCCTCCATGGCCTTGCGGAAGGCGAACGCATCGCCCAGCTCGCGCTCGGCCCTGAGGCGCCGCCGGTTGTCGCGCACCAGCACCACCAGCACCGTGACCAGCGCGATGGACATGGCCGTGACCAGGGCCGTGAGCACATTAGGGAACAGGCTGGGCGCGGTGTGCCAGCCATCCATGCGCAGGATCAGGGTGTTGCCGGGCAGGTCCAGCAACTGCCGCGCGCTGAACATGTGGGCACTGCGCCGGGCCGTGCCCACCAGGGCCAGGCGGGTGCCATCGGCCTCGGTGAACGACACCTCCTGGCGCCGCGTCAGGCCATGGCCGACCATTTCCGTCAGGATGCTGTGCAGCGAATAGGTGGCGACCAGGTAGCCCGCGTCGCGGTCCCCGGCGGAAGGCGGTATGCAGAACTCGACGAGCTCCGAGCCCAGGCCGTCGCCATGCGGCTGGAAATAGCTGCTGGAATAGGCCGGGCTGCTGAGGCGGCGCGCATTGGCGCAGGCCAGCGCGGTGTCCGAATGCGGCTCCACGCGCACGTCGTTCGCCCACTCGATGGCGTGGAACGGGCTGTCCACGAAGGTCTGCAGGCGCAGCGACGGCGAGCGCCACTCGATGCGCACCAGCTCACGGTGCTCGCGCAGCAGCGCCACCGCCTGCGCTTCCCAGCGCTGCGTGCCGGACGACCCCGCCTGCAGGGTCTGCAGGGCTTGCAGGCTCAACAGGTTGCGCGCGAGCGCGGCGCGGATGTCGGCCACGGCGTCGGAGGCATCGCGCTCGATCTGGTCCTGCACCACGCTGGCCTCGTAGCGGCCGGCCAGCCACACCAGCGTGACCAGCATGGCCGCCACCAGCGCCACCAGCAGCGTCCACAGCGACCAGCGCCGCCAGGCGCCACGCAGGCGCCGCACGGCCCAGTGGAACAGTGCCGTGTTCACAGGACGCGGTGCTCCAGCGCGGGCAATTGCAGGCGCACCTGGCGCAGGCGTTCCCTGTCGAGCAGGCCCGCCACCACGCCCGCCCCTTCGGGACGCACCGCCAGCACTTCGCCCCACGGGTCCACCAGCATGCTGTGGCCCCAGGTGCGCCGCCCGTTCTCATGCCGGCCGCCCTGGGCCGGTGCCAGCACGTAGGCCTGGTTCTCGATGGCGCGCGCGCGCAGCAGCACCTCCCAGTGGGCCTGGCCCGTGGTGTGGGTGAAGGCGCTGGGCACCAGCAGCAGGTCGGCGCCAGCGCGCGCATGCTGGCGGTACAGCTCGGGAAAGCGCAGGTCGTAGCAGACGCTCAGCCCCACGCACCAGGCCTGGCCGTCGCGGCTGCGCAGCCGGAACTGCACGGGCGCGTCTCCGGGCTCGATGGTCGCGCCCTCGTCGAAGCGCTCGCTGCCGTTGTCGAAGCGGAACAGGTGGATCTTGTCGTAGCGCGCCACGCAGGCGCCATCGGGTGCATACGCCAGCACGGTGTTGCGCACGCGGCCGGGGGCCGTACTGGCCATGGGCAGGGTGCCGCCAACGATCCACAAGCCCAGTTCGCGCGCGGCCTGCGCCAGGAACGACTGCACCACGCCTTCGCCCGGCTGCTCGCTCAGCGCCAGCTTGTCGGTGTCGCGCGCGCCCATGGCGCCAAAGTATTCGGGCAGCACGGCCATTTCCACGCCCTGTGCCGCCGCCTGCTCCAGCAGGCCACGCGCGGTGGCGAGGTTGTCCTCGCGCCGGGGGGTCGAGACCATTTGCAGAGCGGCGACTTTCATGAGGGCTCTCCCGTGGACGATGGTGCGCGCGCCGGCGCGGGCTGGGCCCCGCTGGCCGGCGGACTGGCGGTCTCCGGCACCGCCTCGGGGCCGCGCGCACGGCGCGCCAGCCGGGTCACGCGCGGATCGGACCAGGTGCCGTCGATGCGAAACTCCTGCGTGGCCGCCTCGATCAGCGGCCCGCGCAGGAACACCTGCGCCAGGAAGCTGCCCAGGCCGATCACCGGGTTGATCGCCGTGGCCACCAAGGAGGCCGTCATGGCGTTGATCTCGGGCACCACGACCACGTGCAGGTCCTGGGTTTCGCGCTCGATGTCGGCGCTGCCTTCCATCAGCACGGCGGCGTTCACGCCCTTCATCTGCAGGTTGTTGGTGAAGGCCGCGCCCTGGTCGATGCGCACGTCGCCGCGCACGAAATCGAAGGCGAAGCCCTCGCTGAAGACATCGCGGAAATCCAGCGTCAGCCGCCGGGGCAGCGACTGCAGGCTCAGCACCCCCAGCAGCTTGGCCAGGCCCGGCTCGGCCTTGAGGAATTGGCCGGCCTCGATGTTGAGGTTGATCTGGCCCGTCATCGAGGGGTAGTCCGGGCTGATGGGCGCGCCACGCCAGGCCACCTGGCCCTCCATGCGGCCCTTGCCCCGGCGGATCACGTCGGCCATGCCGAAACGGCCCAGCAGCTTGCCCGAATCCTGGATGTCGAGACGGAAGTTGAGCACGGTGCGGCGCTGCGCCGGGCGCTCCGCGCCACGGCCCGGTGCTCCGGCGGAAGCATGCAGGGACGCCCAGTTGCCGCTGGCGGTGAGCACGGCCTCGGGCGTGACCATGTTGAACTTGCCCAGGCGCCACTCGCGCAGCGCACCCTCGCCGCCCCGGTTCTGCGCCTCGATCTCCAGGCGTCCGAGCTTGCGCCCGCGCAGCTCGAAATCGTCCACCACGATGTCCAGCGCCGGCAGGTTGCCGGGCTGCTCGTCCAGCAGCGCCTCCACCTGCGTGGCCGCGCTCTGCGGCACCGTCAGGCGCGAGAGCCGGGCATGCAGGCGCCCCGCCCCGCCATCCTGCGCACCCGGCTGGCGGTATTCGACGAAACCGTTGAGTTCCCGCGCATCGAGGTTGGCGCGCCAGAGCAGGCCCTCGCGCGCACCGCCCGCCAGCACATCGTGCAGCGTGCGGCCCCGCACGGTGAGCGCGCGCGCGCGCACCGCGAGCACGGTGGGGAAATAGTCCTGTATCACCCCAGCCTCGGCCACCGACGCCCCGGAGGCCGGTCCCAGCAGCAGGGACTCCCATTCGTCGACATCGACCTCCCCCACCTGGATGTTGGCGGCCACGCCGCGCTCGGGCTGGGGCGCGGATTCGCCGGGGGCCAGCCCGAGCGCGATGCTGCCGCGCAGCACCTGGGGCTGGGGGCCGCCCAGATCACGCACATAGCTGACCGCGCCCACGCCGCCGACCTCCAGCACCAGCCGGTCCTGCAGCGGCAACGCCGCGCGGGTGGCGGCCGGCTCCGGCGCCAGCGCCTCGCGCGTGAGCTGGTTCTCGAAACGCACCGGCATGCTGCTCTCGGCGCTCTTGCCCAGGGGCGCGGGCAACGCCAGGGCCAGGCCCTGCAGGCTGCTGCTGACCTGCAGTTCGGGCACGCCCCGGCGCAACGCCAGCGTGAAGGCGTAGGGCGCGCTGCCGCTGGCCTTGCGCACCAGGTTCGCCAGCAGCCCCAGTTCGTGCGCCTGGCGCAGCCCTTCGGCCGTGGCCGTGCCCTGGGCCCGCAGCTGCAGCAGGGCCTCGGAGGGCGGGGCACCGGCCGGCAGGGCGCGCATGCCGCCTTCCAGCCGCACGTCGCCGCCGAGCGCGCGCGCCTGCACGCCCGAGAGCGAGAAGCCGGTCTCGCTGAACTGCACCGTGCCCCGGACCCGCGACAGGGCCGGCGTGTCGGGCCGGATACGCACCTCGTTGCCCGCCAGGGACAGGCTGCCCTGCACGCGGGACTGGTGGATTTCGCTGATGGGCAGGCTCAGGCGCAGGCGCAGGTCCGCGTTGCCAGTGCCGCTGGCCTGGTCGAGCGCGTGGCCCGTCATGGCGGCCAGGGGCGACGAGGACATGAGGGCCAGCAGCTCCGGCAGCGGCCCGCGCGCATCGGCGCTCACCGCCACCACGGTGTTGGAAAGATCGGGAATCTGCGCCTCGACCTTGGTGGCCTGCAAGCCCTGGCTGCCGGAGAAGCGGCCGCTCGCCCCCTTCACCTGCATGGATGAACGCTCGAACACCAGCTCGCCCGAGAGCTTGGTGAGCGCGGGCCAGGGCAGCTCGCCGGCCGGCTGCAGGCGGCGCGGGACGAAGGCATAGGTCACGTCATGGACCTTGGCTGCGATGCGGAATTCACCCAGCTTCGGGTTGTCGAAGGGCATGTCGTGCAGATCGCCCTTGACCCGGAAGTGGACCGAACTGGCCTTGCCCGCCACCACGGAGTCGCGCACATAGTGGCGCGCATCCTGCGGAATGGTCAGGGGCAGGTAGCGGTGCACGCGCGTGCCATCGGCGCGCGTGAGGGTGCCGCTGAGGTCCAGCACCCCGGGGAAGCGCGAGCGGCTGCCCGAGCGCTCCGAGTCGCTGGTGTGCCAGGTCGCGCGCGCCTCGCCCTGGGCATCGGCGTTGGCGAAGCGGGTGTCGCTCACCTGCACGTCGATGCGCTCGCCGTCGAGCTGCCAGCGCACCGTGCTGCTGAACTGGTCCAGCGGGAGCACCGGGTCCTCGAACACGCCGGGCAGCACCAGCGCCCCCTGGTCCATGCCCACGGTGGCGCTGCCGCCCTTGTGCGTCAGGTCGAAGTCCACCGTGGCACCGCGCAGGCCGATCGCGGGCTCCTCCCCCTGGCCTGCTCTTGGCGGCCGGGGCGCGCCGGCCAGGGACAAGCCCGTCACCCGGCCCTGGGCCTGGTAGGACTGGAGCTCCGTCAGAGGTCCCTGCCAGCTGGCACGGACCGACTCCACCAGACCTTGCGGCACATAGGTGCGCAGGGCGTGGTGCACGGCCGCGCCCAGCGGCACGCGATCGGCGATGCGCGCCAGGGCCGCCAGGTCCAGCCGGTCGGCCTGGAACTCGCCCTGGGCCGGCGCGGCCTTGCGGGCCGCCGTGTGCTTGAGCCGCAGATTGCCGCCGGGCCAGCGCAGGCCGTCATCGGTCACGAACTGCAGGTTCTGCGTGGAGAACTCCAGCTGCCCCAGGGAACTGCGGCCGCCCACGCGCCCCTGCACCAGGGGCAGCTCCAGCGCTTGCAAGGCTTCGCCCAGCGTGGCGCTGACATCGGCCAACGCCACGTCGGCCGTGCCGCCGGCCAGCCGCCCGCGCTCGACATCGACCCAGGCCCGCACCGCGCCATGGCCCCGCGCCACCGTGATGCCCATGTCGGCATGGTGGCGCAGGCGCGAGACATCGACCCGCGAGAAATGCGCGAACAGCTGCCCGCTCCAGTCCTGCCAGCGTCCGCTGTGCGTGGTCAGCAGCGGCTGGCGGAATTTGCCGGCCAGGGTGAAGCGGTCACCCCATTCGGGCGGCGGCGTGGCGTCGATGCGCAGGCTGTGGCGCCAGTTGCCGTTGCGCAGCAGTACGTCGACCGCCTCCAGCGCCAGCGGAGGCGCGCCGCGCAGTTCGTCGGTCCAGCGCAGCCGCCCCTCGCGGATCAGCAATTCGGGTTGCGCGAAGACCCAGTCGGCGGCGCTGCCGTCGTCCGGGCGGGCGCCGGAGAAATCCAGCCCGGCCACGAGGATGCGGCCGTCCTGCGTGCGGCGGATGTCGAGTTCCGGCCGTTCGATGTAGAGCTGCTCGAAGCCGAAGTTCCAGAGCGAACGCGGCGACACCGCCACCACCACGCGCGGCAGGCGCAGGGCCGCGCGGCCGTCGGCGTCGAGCAGGGCCACGTCGCCCAGCTCGATGGTGGGGATCAGCCCCTCGGTGCGCGCCGAGATGGTGCCCAGCCGCACGGGTACCCCCAGCGCCCGTCCGGCCTGCGTTTCCAGCTGCGCACGGTAATCGCCGATTCGCGGCACAATCCAGCCGTGAAGAGCCCCCCAGGCCGCCGTCAGCAGCAGACCGATGGCCAGCAGCAGGCCCAACGACCACCGCGCGAACGCTGCCACGATTTTCAGCAGGCGCGATGGATGGGGCACGGGATCGGTCATGGCGGGCTGGAGATGAGGCAGGAATTATGACCCGCTGCCATGGCGCGGGTTCAGTGCAACCGGTGTCCTTTTATCTGCGGCTTTGGCCGCGCCGCGCAGGCCATGCAAACTGAATTGACCGACAGTACCCCCGACAGCTCCGGCCTGGCAGCCCATTCGCGCTTCTTCCAGCGCCTGCACCGCCGCTATGGCGCCGACCTGGCCCTGCTCCCCCCTGGCGCGCCCGAGCGCACCAGCATGGAAGCCACGCTGGAGGCCCTGCGCGCGCGTGGCCACGACACCCCCACCGCCCTGCGCATCCTGCGCCAGATGGTGATGGAGCGCCTGATGCGCCTGGACTGCGAGGCCCAGGCGCCCCTGGGCACCATCACCCGGGCCGTGACCGAGCTGGCCGAGCTGGCCCTGGACCGCGCCTGCCGGCTCGCCCGCGAGGAACTCGACACGCGCCACGGCGCCCCCTGCGGCCCGGACGGTCAGCCGGTCGAGCTGTGGGTCATCGGCATGGGCAAGCTCGGCGCGCGCGAGCTCAATGTGTCGAGCGACATCGACCTCATCTATGTGTACGAGCACGAGGGCGAAACCCTCGGCACGCCCGACGGGCGCGGGCGCATCTCCAACCACGAATACTTCGCGCGCGCCGTCAAGATCATCTACAGCGCCGTCGGCGACACCACCGAGCACGGCTGCGTTTTCCGCATGGACCTGGCGCTGCGCCCCAACGGCAACTCCGGCCCGCCAGCCGTCTCGCTCGCCGCGCTGGAAGACTACCTGCAGGTGCAGGGCCGCGAGTGGGAGCGCTTTGCCTGGCTCAAGAGCCGCGTGGTCGCGCCCCGCTCCTGCATCGGCAGCCCGGCCGTGCAGGCGCTGCGCGGCGTGGTGCTGCCTTTCGTGTTCCGCCGCTACCTCGACTACAGCGTGTTCGACGCGCTGCGCGCGCTGCACCGCCAGATCCGCGACCACGCCGCCAAGCGCAGCGCCGGCCACCCCGAGCGCGCCAACGACGTCAAGCTCTCGCGCGGCGGCATCCGCGAGATCGAGTTCACCGTGCAATTGCTGCAGGTGGTGCGCGGCGGGCAGTTCCCCGAGCTGCGCCGCCGCCCCACGCTCGACGCCCTGCCGCGCCTGGCCAGCGCCGGACTCATGCCGCGCGAGACGGCCGATGCGCTGGCGCGCGCCTACACCTTCCTGCGCCGCGTGGAGCACCGCATCCAGTACCTGGACGACCAGCAGACGCACATCCTGCCCACGCGCGACGACGACCTGGCCTGGATCGCCCACACCCTGGGCTACGCCGACTGCAGCGCCTTCCTGCACGAGCTCGACGCGCACCGTGAGCTCGTGGCGCAGGAATTCGACACCCTGCTCGGCGGCGACGAGCCCAAGAAATGCAACGGCTGCAACGGCGCCCAGGCGAACACCGCCGTGCCGCCCGAACTCGAAGCCCTGCTGGAACAGCTGCCGCCGCTGCTGCGCGAGCGCGTGGCCGAATGGCGCAACCACCCCCGCGTGGCGGCCCTGCGCGACGAGGCCCGCACGCGCCTGTTCCGCCTGGTGCAGCGCACCGCGCTGTGGCTGCGCGAGGGCCGGATGGGCGAAGAGGCCGCCGTGCGCCTCATCAATTGGCTCGAACCCCTGCTGCGCCGCGAAAGCTACCTCGCCCTGCTGCTGGAGCGCCCGGCCGTGCACGAACAACTGCTGCACCTGCTGGGCGCGGCGCGCTGGCCCGCGCGCTACCTGCTGCAGCACCCGGGCGTGATCGACGAACTGGCGGGCAGCTCGCTGCTGTCCGAGCGCTTCGTCGTGGCCGACTTCGAGCGCGACCTGCGGCTGCGCCTGGCCTCGCTGCGCTCGACCCAGGAGGATGACGACGAGGCCCTGCTGAACCTGCTGCGCCGCGCCCACCACGCCGAGATCTTCCGCACCCTGGCGCGCGACGTGGAGGGCCGCATCACCGTGGAGCAGGTGGCCGACGACCTGTCCCTGCTGGCCGACAGCGTGCTGCGCATGACGGCGCAGTGGTGCTGGGCCCGCCTGAAGAACCGCCACCGCGAGACGCCGCAGTTCGGCATCATCGGCTACGGCAAGCTCGGCGGCAAGGAGCTGGGCTACGGCAGCGACCTCGACATCGTGTTCGTCTTCGACGACGACGACGAGCGCGCCCCCGAGATCTACGCCGCCTTCGTGCGCAAGCTCATCAACTGGCTCACCGTCAAGACGGGCGAGGGCGACCTGTTCGAGATCGACACCGCGCTGCGCCCCAACGGCAACTCCGGTCTGCTGGTCACCAGCTTCGAGGCCTACGCCAACTACCAGCAGCAGCGCGGCAGCAACACCGCCTGGACCTGGGAACACCAGGCCATGACGCGCGCGCGCTTCGTGCTGGGCAGCGAGGACCTGCCCGGCGCCGACGGCAGCGCCCCGACACTGCGCGAACGCTTCGACGCCGTGCGCCAGGCCGTGATCACCGCCGAGCGCGACCCGGCCGCGCTGCGCCAGGAGATCCAGGCCATGCGCGAGCGCGTGCGCTCGGCGCACCCGGCGCCCACGGGGCAATTCGACATCAAGCACAGCACGGGCGGCATGGTCGATGCCGAGTTCGCGGTGCAGTTCCTCGTGCTCTCGCAGTCGGCCGCCCACCCCGGGCTGGTGGACAACGTGGGCAACATCGCCCTGCTGCAGCGCGCCGAGACGGCGGGTCTGCTGCCCCCGGGCGTGGGCCAGGCGGCCGCCTCGGCCTACCGGGAACTGCGCCGCGTGCAGCACCGCGCGCGGCTGGACGAGACGCCGACCCAGGTGCCCCTGTCCGAACTGCAGGCCGAGCGCGCGGCGGTGCTGGCGCTGTGGCAGGCGGTGTTCGACACGCCTGCCCCCTGAGAAACTTCACTGCCGCCGAGGACGCCTGCACCGTCCCCCGGCGTGCAGTTTGTTTCATGAAATTTTTATTAATTCAAACACATGTTTGAATTAAGGTGGTTTAATCCGGGCCCATGGCCCACCAGACCGCATCCATCTCCCAGCGCAGTCCGCGCAGCGACGGCGCTGACACGCGCGCGCGCCTGCTGCTGGCGGCGCTGCAGCTGTTTTCCGAGCGCGGCTACGCCCAGACCCCGGTGCGCGCCATCGCCGAGGCGGCCGGCACCAACGTGGCGGCCATTGCCTACCATTTCGGCGACAAGGCCGGGCTCTACACGGCCACGTTCCATGAACTGCTGGGCAGCAGCCAGGCGCTGATTCCGCACTTCACGGAGCCAGGCCTGGGCATTGAAGAAGCCCTGCGGCGCTATTTCGAGGGCTTCCTCGAACCGCTCAAGCACGACGACCTGGTGCGCCAGTCGCTGCGCCTGCACATGCGCGAACTGCTCGAACCCACCCATGTCTGGCCCGAGGTGATCGAACGCGAATGCCGTGCGCCGCACCTGGCGCTGGCCCGGCTGCTGTGCCGGCACCTGGGCGTGCGGCGCATGGATGCCGAGGTGCACGGCCTGGCTTTCTCCATCGCCAGCCTGGTGATGCAAATGTGGACCCAGCGCGACACGCTCGAAGCCGTCGCCCCCCAACTGGCCCACCCCGCCGCCATCGACGCCTGGACCCGGCGGCTGACCGGCTACGCCCTGGCCATGGTGCAGAGCGAAACCCTCCGCCGCGCGGCCGCCCGGCCCGCGACCCGCAAGAAGAAAGCCACCGCATGACGACCGACACGCATCCCTCCCGCCTGCTCGCGGCCTGCCTGCCGCTGGTGCTGGCCGCCTGCGCCACCACGGCGCCGCCGCCCCAGGTGCCGCCCCCCACGCCCGTGGCCTGGCAGGCGCCGCTGCCCCACCAGGGCTCGCTCGGCAGCCTGGCGCAATGGTGGACGCAGTGGGGCGACCCGCTGCTGGTGGACCTGATCCAGCAGGCGCAGGAGCACAGTCCCGGCATCGCGCAGGCGCGCTCGCGCCTGGTCCAGGCCCGGGCCGCGCAGGTGGCCAGCCGCGCCGCGCTGCTGCCCAGCCTCGACGGCCAGGCCAGCGCCAGCCGGGGCTTCAACGAGCAGATTGGCGCCGTGGCCAGCACCGCCCAGGCCGGCCTGCAGGCGCAGTGGGAGATCGACCTGTGGGGTGGCAACGCGGCGGCCGACACGGCCGCCCGCGAACGCCTGGCCGGCGCGCAGGCCCTGTGGCACGAGGCCCGCGTGAGCGTGGCCGCCGAAGTGGCGCTGCAGTACAGCAGCCTGCGCACCTGCCTGCAGCAGCAGGAGATCGCCGAGCGCGATGCGCAGTCGCGCGCTGAAACGGCCCGCCTGTCAGAACTCAGCGAGCGCTCGGGCTTCACCGCCCCCGCCACGCACGCGCTGGCGCGGGCCAGCGCCGCCGAGGCCGTGGCGCGCGCCTCGCAGCAACGCATGCAGTGCGCGGTGGAACTCAAGACCCTGGTGGCGCTCACCGGTCGCGCCGAAGCGGCGCTGCGCCCGCAACTGGCCGCCAGCCCCGTGCACCCCGCGCCTGGGGCGCTGTTCACCATCGCCAGCCTGCCGGCGCAGGTGCTGGCGCAGCGGCCCGACGTATACAACGCCGAGCGCGAAGTGGCCGCCGCCAGCGCCGACGTGGGCCAGGCGCAGGCCCAGCGCTACCCACGCCTGGGCCTGAGCGGAGCCATCGGCGCGGCGCGGGTGCATACCGGCGGCACGGGCACCAACCTGACCACCTGGTCCATCGGACCGCTGGCGCTCAGCCTGCCGATCTTCGACGGCGGCCGCCGCGCCGCCCAGGAGGAGGCCGCGCGTGCCCGCTACGACGAAGCAGCGGCGCTGTACCGCGCCCGCGTGCGCCTGGCCGTGAGCGAGGTCGAGCAGGCCTTGGTGCGCCTGCAGAGCAGCACCGAACGCAACGACAGCGCGCGCACCGCCGCCGAGGGCTACCGAGCCTCCTTCGCCGCCACCGAGGCGCGCTGGCGCGCCGGCATGGCCAGCCTGGTGGAGCTGGAGGACGCGCGCCGCACCGCCCTGGCCGCGCAGAACGCGCTGACCGCGCTGCAGCACGAGCGCACCGCCGCCTGGGTGGCGCTGTACCGCGCCGCCGGCGGCGGGTGGGAAGCACCCGCACCCGACGCCTCCCGCTGACCCTTTCCTGGACCGAAACGAACGGATGTCTTCCATGCAAGCCTTCAAGACGACCCCCATCGCCCTTGCCCTGATCGCCGCCTGTCTCGTGGCCGGCACGGGCACCCTGCTGTTCTCCGGCGCCACGCGCGCGGCCGACACCCCTGCCGCCGGCCAGGCGCGCCCGGCCCTGACGGTGACCACGGCCCAGCCCCAGCGCACCCCCATGCCCCTGCACCTGGCCGCCAACGGCAACGTGATGGCCTGGCAGGAGGCCAGCATCGGCGCCGAAAGCAACGGCCTGCGCCTGACCGAGGTGCGCGCCAACGTGGGCGACGTGGTGCGCGCCGGGCAGGTGCTGGCCACCTTCGCCGCCGAGACGGTGCAGGCCGACGTGGCCCAGGCCCGCGCCAGCCTGCTCGAAGCGCAGGCCAACGCCTTTGACGCGGCGGCCAACGCCGAGCGCGCGCGCACGCTGCAGGCCACGGGCGCCTTGAGCCAGCAACAGATCCAGCAGCTCACCACGGCCGAGAAAACTGCCCAGGCCCGCGTCGAGGCGGCCCAGGCCCTGCTGCACGCCCAGCAGCTGCGCCTCAAGCACACGCAGGTGCTGGCGCCCGACAGCGGCGTGATCTCGGCGCGCACGGCCACCGTGGGCGCGGTGGTGGGCGCGGGCACAGAACTGTTCCGCATGGTGCGCAAGGGCCGCCTCGAATGGCGCGCCGAGGTGCTGGCCTCCGAGCTGCGCCCGCTGCGCCCCGGCGCCAAGGCGCGCGTCACCGCCGCCAGCGGCGCCACGGTGGAAGGCACGGTGCGCATGGTGGCGCCCACGGTGGACCCGCAGACGCGCAACGCCCTGGTCTACGTGGACCTACCCGCGCACCCCGAGCTGCGCGCCGGCATGTTCGCGCGCGGCGAGTTCCAGCTCGGCAGCAGCGACGCGCTGACCGTGCCGCAGGAGGCGCTGGTGGTGCGCGACGGCTTCGCCTATGTCTTCGCGGTGGGTGCCGACCAGCGCGTGCAGCAGCGCAAGGTGCAGACCGGGCGGCGCCAGGCCGACCGCGTGGAGGTGCTCTCGGGCATCGCCGCCGACACGTCCGTGGCCGTGCGCGGCGCGGGCTTCCTCAACGACGGCGACCTGGTGCGCGTGGCGCCTGCCGCGGCGGCCAGCACGTCCTCGCAAGCGGATTTCAAGCAAAAAACGGCTCTAGCGCTTACCCAACAAGCGCCACAAGCTATCAATTAAGGAGCATTCGATGATGAATGTATCCACCTGGTCGATCAAGAACCCGATCCCGGCGCTGATGCTGTTCGTACTGCTGTGCTTCGGCGGCCTGCTGTCGTTCAACGCCATGAAGGTGCAGAACTTCCCCGACATCGATCTGCCCACCATCTCGGTCACCGTGGCGCTGCCCGGCGCCGCGCCGGCGCAGCTGGAGAACGACGTGGCGCGCAAGATCGAGAACAGCATCGCCACGCTGCAGGGCCTCAAGCACATCTACACCAAGGTGCAGGACGGCGGCGCCACGGTCACGGCCGAGTTCCGCCTGGAAAAGCCCACGCAGGAGGCGCTGGACGATGTGCGCTCGGCCGTGGCCCGCGTGCGCGGCGACCTGCCCGGCGACGTGCGCGACCCCATCGTCACCAAGATGGATCTGGCCGCGCAGCCCGTGCTGGCCTTCACCATCGCGTCGAGCCGCATGGACGACGAGGCCCTCTCCTGGTTCGTCGACAACGACGTGGCCAAGAAGCTGCTCACCGTGCGCGGCGTGGGCGCGGTCAACCGCGTGGGCGGCGTGGAACGGCAGGTGCATGTAGCGCTGGACCCGGTCAAGCTGCAGGCCCTGTCGGCCACGGCGGCCGACATCTCGCGCCAGCTGCGCCAGGTGCAGCAGGAGAGCGCTGGCGGCCGCACCGACCTGGGTGGCAGCGAGCAGCCCGTGCGCACGCTGGCCACCGTGCAGTCGGCGCAGGAACTGGCGGCGCTGACGCTGGCGCTGCCCGACGGCCGCCGCGTGCGCCTGGACCAGGTGGCCACGGTGTCCGACACCTTCGCCGAGCCGCGCGCCATGGCGCTGCTCGACGGCAAGCCCGTGGTGGGCTTCGAGGTCGCGCGCAGCAAGGGCGCGAGCGAGGTCGAGGTCGGCGCCGCGGTGCAGGCCGCGCTGGCCGAGCTGCGCGCCCAGCACCCGGGCCTGGAGATCACCGAGGCCTTCAACTTCGTGGCACCGGTGCAGGAGGAATACGACGGCTCCATGCACCTGCTGTACGAGGGCGCGCTGCTGGCCGTGCTGGTGGTGTGGCTGTTCCTGCGCGACTGGCGCGCCACCTTCGTCTCGGCCGTGGCGCTGCCGCTGTCGGTCATTCCGGCCTTCATTGGCATGTATTTGCTGGGCTTTTCCATCAACGTCATCACGCTGCTGGCGCTGTCGCTGGTGGTGGGCATCCTGGTGGACGACGCGATCGTGGAGGTGGAGAACATCGTGCGCCACCTGCGCATGGGCAAGACGCCCTACCAGGCGGCCATGGAGGCGGCCGATGAAATCGGCCTGGCGGTGATCGCCACCACCTTCACGCTGATCGCGGTGTTCCTGCCCACGGCCTTCATGAGCGGCATCGCCGGCAAGTTCTTCAAGCAGTTCGGCTGGACGGCCTCGCTCGCCGTGTTCGCCAGCCTGGTGGTGGCGCGCCTGCTCACGCCCATGATGGCGGCCTACATCCTCAAGCCCATCGTGGGAACGCACCGCGAGCCGCGCTGGATGGGCATCTACCTGCGCTGGGCCGCCTGGTGCGTGCGCCACCGCTGGGCGACCTTCGTGGCCACCATCGCCTTCTTCATCGGCTCGCTGGCGCTCATCCCGCTGCTGCCCACGGGCTTCATCCCGCCGGACGACAACTCGCAAACCCAGGTGTACCTGGAGCTGCCGCCCGGCGCCACACTGGCGCAGACGCGCGCCGCCTCCGAGGACGCGCGCCAGCGCATCATGGGCGTGGCGCATGTGAAGAGTGTCTACACCACCATCGGCGGCGGCTCGGCCGGCGCCGATCCGTTCATGGGCGGCGGCAACACCGAAACGCGCAAGGCCACGCTGACCATCCAGCTCGACCCGCGCGGCGTGCGCCCGCGCAAGCAGGGCATCGAGCAGGCCATCCGCGCCGCGCTGGAGAGCCAGCCCGGCGTGCGCTACAAGGTCGGCCTGGGCGGCTCGGGCGAGAAATACATCCTGGTGCTCACGGGCGATGACCCGCAGGCGCTCACCAGCGCCGCGCTGGCCGTCGAGAAGGACCTGCGCACCATTCCCGGCCTGGGCAGCATCGCCTCCACGGCCAGTCTGGTGCGCTCGGAGATCGCCGTGCGCCCGGACTTCGCGCGCGCCGCCGACCTGGGCGTGACATCACAAGCCATCGCCGAGACGCTGCGCATCGCCACCCTGGGTGACTACGACGTGGCCCTGCCCAAGCTCAACCTAGCCTCGCGCCAGGTGCCCATCGTGGTCAAGCTCCAGGACGGCGCGCGCCAGGACCTGTCGCTGCTCGAACGCCTGGCCGTTCCGGGCAGCAAGGGGCCGGTGCTGCTGGGCCAGGTGGCCCAGCTCGAATTCAGCGGCGGCCCGGCCGTGGTGGACCGCTACGACCGCGCGCGCAACGTCAACCTGGAGATCGAGCTGTCGGGCCGCCCGCTGGGCGACGTGACGCAGGAGGTGCAGCAGTTGCCTTCGCTGCGCAACCTGCCACCCGGCGTGCGCCAGGTGACGGTGGGCGATGCCGAGGTGATGGGCGAACTCTTTGCCAGCTTCGGTCTGGCCATGCTCACCGGCGTGCTGTGCATCTACATCGTGCTGGTGCTGCTGTTCAAGGACTTCCTGCACCCGGTGACCATCCTGGCGGCGCTGCCGCTGTCGCTGGGCGGCGCCTTCGTGGGCCTGCTGATCGCGCAGAAGAGCTTCTCCATGCCCTCGCTCATCGGGCTCATCATGCTCATGGGCATCGCCACCAAGAACTCCATCCTGCTGGTGGAGTACGCCATCCTGGCGCGGCGCGAGCACGGCCTGTCGCGCTTCGACGCGCTGATGGACGCCTGCCACAAGCGCGCGCGCCCCATCATCATGACCACGCTGGCCATGGGCGCGGGCATGCTGCCCATCGCCATCGGCATCGGCGCGGCCGACCCGAGCTTCCGCTCGCCCATGTCGGTGGCGGTGATCGGCGGGCTCATCACCTCGACCTTCCTGAGCCTGCTGGTCATCCCGGCGGTGTTCACCGCGGTCGACGACCTGGGCCAGTGGTTTGGCCGCATGCTGCGGCGCCTGCTCCGGCACCCCGCGCCACCGGCCAAAGCCAAGCCCGTCGTCCCGTGAAATAGGGGCCTTTCCCCCCGGGTTTGCGCGCTTATGCCCCGCCCGGGGGCGCGGGATAATGGGCACCGACCATGAACCTCGTGCCCCTGAGCCTCGACTCCATCCACTTCGGCCACCCGCTGCCGTTCGTGCTGCGCAACGCCGACGGTTCGCTACTGGCGCAAAAAGGCTTCGTGATCCGCAACCGCGAGGAGCTCAAGGGGCTGCTCTCGCGCGGCGTGTCGCTCTACGTCGACACCGACGAGTCGGGCGAGAGCCACCGCGCCTACCTGGCCGAGCTGCAGCGGATGCTGATGTCTGAAAAGCCCCTGGGCCAGATCTCCTCCATCAAGATCAGCGCCGGCACGCAGACCGAGCGCGAGCGCGACGACAAGGCTCCGGCCGACTGGCCCGCCTTGCAGAACCGCGCCACGCAGCTGCTGCGCTCCCCGCAGCCGGCCGACTTCGGCAGCCGCTTCCAGGCCCTGCACGACGAGCTGGCGCGCATGAGCACCCAGACCCCCGACGCCACGGTGCTGGCGCTCATCTTCCTCTCGGCCCAGGAAACCCGCATGTACAGCGCCACCCACGCCATGCTGGTGTCCTGCGTCTGCATGGTGACCGCGCGCGAGGTGCTGCGCTGGCCCGAGGCGCGCGTGCAGCAGCTGGGCCGTGCCGCCCTGAGCATGAACGTCGCCATGACCGAGCTGCAGGACCAGCTGGCGCAGCAGATGCAGCCGCTCTCGGCCACGCAGATCGCCGCCGTGGAAAGCCACGCCGCGCGCTCCGAAACCCTGCTGCGCCACCTGGGCGTGGCCGACCCGGTGTGGCTCGAAGCCGTGCGCTGCCACCACCACCGCATGCCTGGCAAGCTCGACCAGAAAACCCCCGCCCAGCAGATCGCGCGCCTGATCCAGCGCGCCGACGTGTTCGCCGCGCGGCTGGCGCCACGCGCCGCGCGCTGGCCCATGCCGGTGACGGCCGCCATGCAGGCCAGCTACTACGACGAGGAGCAGCAGGTGGACGAAGCCGGCGCGGCGCTGGTCAAGGCCCTGGGCATCTACCCGCCCGGCGCCTTCGTGCGCCTGGCCAGCCAGGAAGTCGCCATCGTGCTGCGCCGCGGCACCACCGCCGCCACGCCGCGCGTGGCCGTGGTGACCAACCGCGCGGGCATGCCCACGGGCGAGATGATCCCGCGCGACACCGCGCAGCCCGCCTGGAAGATCACCGGCCCGGTGGCGCACAAGGATGTGCGCATCCAGCTCCAGGTGGCGCGGCTCGTCGCCATGGTCTGACGCCCGGCGCGGGCGGAACCCCTGCGGGCGACACGGGAAACCGGCCGGACCAGCACGCCCGCCAGGGAACTGTGCTCCACTGGCGGCCTCCCGTCCCGGCTCGCGCCATGCCCACCATGAAAGCGCCCCTCCTGTCCCTGCTGCCGGCCCTGCTGGCCTGCGCCCCGCTGCTGCCCGCCACCGCCGCCGCCCAGGCGCCGCAGGCCCCGGCCGCCAATGCCTGCCCTGCCACGCTGCAGCACACCTTTCCCCGGCTGCAGGACGAGAAGCCCCAGTCGCTGTGCCAGTACAGCGGCAAGGTGCTGCTGGTGGTCAACACCGCCAGCTACTGCGGCTTCACGGGGCAGTACGAAGGGCTGGAGGCGCTGCACGCCAAGTACCAGGGCAAGGGCCTGGTGGTGCTGGGTTTCCCGTCCAATGATTTCTCCCAGGAAACCGGCAGCAACCAGCAGATCGCGGCGTTCTGCGAGAACACCTATGGCGTGCGCTTTCCCATGTTCTCCAAGAGCAGTGTGAAAGGCCCCCAAGCCAATGCGTTCTACCAGCAGCTGGCGCAGCAGGCCGGCGGGCCGCCGCGCTGGAACTTCCACAAGTACCTGGTGGGCCGCGACGGCCGGGTGGTGGACAGCTACACCAGCCTGACCGCGCCCGACAGCCGCGCCCTGGTCCGCGCCATCGAGGAACAGCTGGCCCTGCGCGCACCGCAGGCGCAGGCCCGGTGAGCGCACGTTTTTTTCATTTTTTTGCACCACGGGGGCTGGAACTTTTGCATTTCCACCCCACTCTATGGAACACCAGGGCGCTCGACACGCCTGCCCCGTTTGATGTTGCGAAGCCTTTCGGTCTCCGAGGCCGATTGAAACCCTGAAGCGCTTCTCCTCCCTCCCTCTCTTCTTCGTTTCGGGACGCTTCGCAACCATTTTCTTCCCGCCCGGCGCGCTCGCCAGGCACAAAAAAACCGGCTTTCAAGCCGGTTTTTTTGTGCCCGCGCGCCCTCAGCGCGGCACGGTGTCGGCGAAGCTCGGGCGCAGCGCCAGCTTGTCCATGAGCCGGGCCAGATTGGGGTGCTCGGCGCGCCAGCCGATCTCGGGGAAACGGAACTCCAGCCAGCCCAGGGCGCAGCCCACGGCGATGTCGGACAGGCTCAGGTGGATGCCGCTGCAGAACGCCTTGTCGCCCAGCCCCTGGGCCATGGCCTTGAGGCTGGCGTCAACCTTCTGCAGCTGGCGGTCGATCCAGGCAGTGCTGCGCTGGGCGGGCGCACGGCCCTCGAAGGTGTTCTCCAGGCGCACCAGGATCGCGGCGTCGAGCAGGCCGTCGGCCAGTGCCTCCCAGGTCTTGACCTCGGCGCGCTCGCGGCCGGTGGATGGAATGAGCTTGCCCACGGGCGAGAGGGTGTCGAGGTATTCCACGATCACGCGCGAGTCGAACACCGCCTCGCCCCCTTCCATGACCAGGCAGGGCACCTTGCCCAGGGGATTGGAGGCGGCGATCTTGGTGTCGGCAGACCAGACGTTGTCCAGCAGGAACTGGTAGTCGAGCTTCTTTTCCGCCATCACGATGCGCACTTTGCGCACATAGGGGCTGGTGGTGGATCCGATCAGTTTCATGGTTCTGCTTCCGTGGCTCGGGCGCCGGGGGTGCGCCGGGCTGCCGATTCTATCGACACCCGCCCACGCACGCCTGACACGTGCGACACCTACAATATTGCGCCATGAGCCTGTCCACCATCACCGCCCTTTCGCCGCTCGACGGCCGTTATGCCTCCAAACTGGCCCCGCTGCGCCCCATCATGAGCGAGCACGGCTACATGCACCGCCGCGTGCAAGTGGAGGTGACCTGGTTCATCGCCCTGTCGGACGCCGGCTTCGCCGAGTTCAAGCCGCTGAGCGTGGGCGCGCGTGCCTACCTGCTGGGCCTGGTGAAGAACTTCTCGGAAGCCGATTCGGCCGCGATCAAGGAGATCGAGAAGACCACCAACCACGACGTGAAGGCCGTGGAATACTGGATCAAGAGCAAGTTCGAGGCGCGCCCCGAGCTGGAGAAGGCCGCTGAGTTCGTGCACTTCGCCTGCACCAGCGAGGACATCAACAACACCAGCCACGCGCTGCAGCTGCGCGCCGGCCGCGACCAGGTGGTGCTGCCCAGCCTGGACCGCATCGTGCTCAAGCTGCGCGAGATGGCCCACCTGTACGCCGCCGTGCCCATGCTCAGCCGCACGCACGGCCAGACGGCCAGCCCCACCACCGTGGGCAAGGAAATGGCCAACGTGCTCATGCGCCTGCAGGCCGCCTGCGACCGCATCGCCGCCGTGAAGATCATGGGCAAGATGAACGGCGCCGTGGGCAACTACAACGCCCACCTGTCCGCCTGGCCCGAGTTCGACTGGGAAGCCTTCAGCCGCAAGGTCGTGGAAACGCACGAACCCGAGGGCCTGGGCCTGACCTTCCAGCCCTACAGCATCCAGATCGAGCCGCACGACTACATGGCCGAACTGTTCGACGCCGTGGCGCGCGCCAACACCATCCTGGTCGACCTCTCGCGCGACATCTGGGGCTATGTGAGCCTGGGCTACTTCAAGCAGCGCCTGAAGGCGGGCGAGATCGGCTCCTCGACCATGCCGCACAAGGTCAACCCGATCGACTTCGAGAACGCCGAGGGCAACCTGGGCCTGTCCAACGCGCTCCTGCGCCACCTCTCGGAAAAGCTCCCGGTGAGCCGCTGGCAGCGCGACCTGACCGACAGCACGGTGCTGCGCAACATCGGCGTGGCCCTGGGTTATGCCACGCTGGCCTACACCTCGCTGCTGACCGGCCTGAACAAGCTCGAACTCAACGAGGAAGCCCTGGCGCAGGACCTCGACGCCTCCTGGGAAGTGCTGGCCGAGCCCATCCAGACCGTGATGCGCCGCTACGGCGTGCAGGGCGCCTACGAGAAGCTCAAGGAAGTCACGCGCGGCAAGACGGTGACCGCCGAGGCGCTGCACGGCCTGATCCGCTCGCTCGACATCCCGGAGGCCGAGAAAACCCGCCTGCTGGCCATGACGCCCGCCAGCTACGTCGGCAAGGCCGCCGAGCTGGCGCGCCGGGTCTGACCGCTTCTTCAAGCCTTTTTGGCCTCCAGCGCTTAGCCCATAAGCGCTGGCAGCTATCAATTTCAACCTGACAGCCCATGGCCATCAAGTCCACCATCTTCAAGGCGAATCTGCAGATCGCCGACATCGACCACGGCTACTATGCCGACCACGCGCTTACGCTGGCACGCCACCCGAGCGAGACCGACGAGCGCATGATGGTCCGGCTGGCGGCGCTGGCCATGCAGGCGCACCAGCTCAATGACCTGTGCAACGGCGATGGCCAGCTCGCCTTTGGCGCCGGGCTGTCGGACCCGGACGACCCGGACGCCTCGCTGACCGACTTCACCGGGCGCAAGCGGGTATGGATCGAGGTGGGGCAGCCCGAGGACAAGCCGCTCACCAAGGCCTGCAGCAAGGCCGATGCGGTCATCGTCTATTGCTTCAACCACGCGTCAGAGATCTGGTGGAAGGGCATCGAGACCAAACTCTCGCGGCTCGACAAGCTGCAGGTCTGGCGCATCCCCACCGAAGCCTCGCAGGCCCTGGCGCAACTGGCCGAGCGCAGCATGCAGCTGCAGGCCACGGTGCAGGAGGGCGCCCTCACGCTCAGCAGCAACCTGGGCAGCGTGCACCTGGAACCCGTGCGCTGGAAATAGCCGCGCGCCGTCAGCGCGGCATCAGCGCGCCGCACATCCAGCACTGCTCGAAGCCCCCTTCAACCAGCTCACCACATGCGCAGCGCCAGCGGCGCTGGGGCAGGTTGCGCAGATCGTCCAGCAACGCCCGGGCGCGCTCCAGGTGCTCATCGTGGCGCAGCCAGATCTCGGGCAGGCATTCATCGGGTGGCAAATGCCCGGCAGCGGCACCGAGGTACTGGCGCTGCACCGACGCCGGCATGCCGCCCTCGCACAGCAGGTCGGCCCAGAGGGTGGCCAGGGCCATGTTCGGAGCCTGGGTGAGACGGCGCATCATTCGCTCCTTTTTTCATAGCTTTTGCCGCTTGATTGACAATGGCTAGAGGCCATTTTCACTCATTCCCTCCTGGGCCCGCTCGGCATAGCGGTTAAAGCGCCAGGCCGTGCCCTGCCGGGTGATGCGCCGCCAGACGGCACGCTTTTGCGCCGGACTGTAGGCCGGCCAGTGCTGGACTTCGTCAAAGCTGCGCCCGCAGCCCTTGCACAAGTCATCACCCTGGCTGGTGGAGCAGATGGCGATGCAGGGCGTGTCGGGCGTGGTGGCATACCAGTCCAGCCAGGCCACCAGGGCATCGCCCGCCAGCGCCGATTCGTCGATCTCGTCCTGCCGAAAGTACGCCATCCGTGCATACACCTCGGCCAGGGCCCGCAGGGGCGGCGCCAGGGCGGGGCCTTCCGAGCGGGGCGCCCGGGCGCGCCAGTGGTTGATGGCGGCTTCGATGTCGGCGATGTGGAGGGCGGCCATGGGCCGGCCATGATAGCGGCGCCGCCGCGCCACCCGGGCGAGCGGCATGCGTAATACCCACAGCTTGCCAGGCGAAAGCCGGCGATGGTCTAATCCCGTTCCGAAGGGGAGTAGCTCCCGCCCGTTTTCTGCAATCCGGGTATCGCCAGGTCGTCAATACGGAGCGTCTCGTGCGTTCCCGGCCTGTCGGGCGGTGCGTTCCATGGCGCCGCCGAGCAAGACCTTCGATCCGAACCTGCGCCGGGTCTGGTCGAAGGCACACGCCATGTCCGCTCGGGCATGCCCTGCGTGCCTGCGGCCAACCGGGCGCGAAGCCTAGCTACGGAAACCAAGAGGACTCCATGGAACAATTCATGACCCCAGAATTCTGGGTCGCTGTCGGTCAGATCATCATGATCGACATCCTGCTCGGCGGCGACAACGCCGTCGTCATCGCCCTGGCCTGCCGCAAGCTGCCCGCGCAGCAGCGCACCCAGGGCATCCTGTGGGGCACGGCCGGCGCCATCCTGCTGCGCGTGGTGCTGATCTACTTCGCGCTCACGCTGCTGGCCATCCCCTTCCTCAAGCTCGTCGGCGCCGCCCTGCTGGTATGGATCGGCGTGAAGCTCCTGGCACCCGACCCGGACGACGACCACGGCAACATCAACGCCAGCGACAAGCTGCTGGCCGCCATCAAGACCATCATCGTGGCCGACCTGGTGATGAGCATCGACAACGTGATCGCCATCGCTGGCGCCGCCCAGGGCGCGGCCGACCACCACGAGATGCCGCTGGTGATCTTCGGCCTGCTGGTGAGCATTCCGATCATCGTCTGGGGCAGCCAGCTGGTCATCAAGCTGATGGACCGCTTCCCCGCCATCATCACCTTCGGCGGCATGCTGCTGGGCTGGATCGCTGGCACGATGTTCGTCTCCGACCCGGCCGTGGCCAACCCCGACACCCTGCCCTGGATGCTCAAGATCGACCAGGCCAACGATTGGATCAAGTACGGTGCCGGCATCGCCGGCGCGCTGATGGTGCTGGGCATCGGCAAATGGCTCGCCGCGCGCCATGCGGCCACGGTCACCGAGCCCGAGCCCTCGGCCCGCTGACACCGCGCCCGGCCGGCGGCCGGGCCTAGCAACACCTCGACGGGGACCACGGTCCCCGTTTTTGCGCCTGCGGGGGTGCTGCGCTATGCTGGCGCCATGAAACTCCTCGCCAAATGGCTGCTCAGCGCCGCCGCGCTGCTGTTCGTGGCCTACCTCTACAGCGGCGTTCAGGTGCAGAGCTTCACTTCCGCGCTGATCGCCGCCCTGGTCATCGGGCTGTTCAACGTGGTGCTGCGCCCCGTGCTGGTGGTGCTGACGCTGCCGGTCACCATCGTCACCGTGGGGCTGTTCCTGTTCATCATCAACGCGCTCATGTTCTGGGCCGCCGCCGGGGTGCTCGACGGCTTCCATGTGAACGGCTTTGGCGCGGCGCTGCTGGGCTCGCTGATCTACTCGGCGCTGGGCCTGCTGATCGAATCAGCGCTCGGCGGCCTGTTCCCGAAGCAGTGACTCCACGGCGCGCAGGCGCGTGTCGATGATCGATGCCTCCACATGGTCGGCCGGCGCGCGGCTGCCCCGCGCCAGGTCCTGCCCGGCCTTGAAGCGGTCCACTGCGGCGGCGTAGTCGTAGCGCGCCGCGTGCGCCTCTGCCTCGGCGCGCACCGCGCGCAGCGGCTGCCCCTGGGCCTGCCACACGCCGGCCAGCAGCTGCCACGCGCCGGCGTCGCGCGGGTGCAGCGCGACCCAGGTCTGCAACGGCCCGGCCATTTCGGCCGCGGAACCCAGGCGCAACCGGACCTGGGTGCGCAGCAAGAGTTCGGGCCGCCCTTCGCCCGACGGCAGCTCGCGCAGCGCCGTGGCGGCATCGCCCGCCGCCAGCGCCACCTCGGCGGCCAGCAGCCGTGCCTGGCGCTGCGCGGCCGCCTCTTTTCCGGCCGCCTCGCGCAGGCGCGGCAGCAGGGCGCGCACGGCCGCTTCATCGCGTAGCTGGCTGGCCGCCAGCACGGCAGCGTAGAGCCCCCCCGCCTGGCGCTCCGGCACCAGCGCGGCGAAGGCCGTGCCCTGGGGCTCGGCCACCCACTGGCGCAGCAGATCCACGCCCGGGCGCCCGAGCACGCGCGCGCGCGCCGACAGCATGGCGTGCTCCAGCGTGGGCGCGGGCGCCCTGGCGCTGCCCGGCAGCTGGCGCATCTGCATGTCGGCCATGCGCTGGGTGGTCAGCGGGTGGCTGCGCAGGTAGGGCCAGGAGCCGTTGTCGTTGATGCGGTTGGCCTGCTGGAGCTTTTCGAACATGCCCACGAAGCCCTGCGGCGCGAAGCCGGCGGGGGCCATGAGGCCATGGCCGACACGGTCGGCCTCGCGCTCCATGTCGCGCGAGAAGTTGAGCTGGTTCTGCACCACCAGGGCCTGCCCGCCGATGGCCAGCGCCTGCGCCGCGTCGGGGCTCTTGCTGGCCGCCAGCGCGCCCAGGATCATGGCGCCGATCATCAACGGCGTCTGCCGGCCCTGCTGGGCAATCAGGCGCGAGATATGGCGCTGCGTGACGTGGCTCAGCTCATGCGCCAGCACCGAGGCGAGCTCGTCGCGGTTGCCCACCACGCCGATCAACCCCAGGTGCACACCCAGGTAGCCGCCGGGAAGGGCGAAGGCGTTGACCGTGCGGTCGCGCCCGAGCAGCACCTCCCAGGCGAAGCGCTCGTCCAGCTCGGGCGAGAGTTCGCCGCGCTCACGCGCGGCCGCCAACAGCGCCTGCCAGAGTGACTGCACATACTCCATGAGCATGGGGTCGTCGATGTAATCCGGGTCGCGGTAGAGCTGGCGGATGATGCCGTCGCCCAGGCGCCGCTCGGCGCTGGTGGTGATGTCGCCGCCATCCCCCAGCGTGGGCAGGCTCACCTGCGCGGCCGCAGATGGCGTCAGGGCCCAGGAAGTTGCTATTAAAAAAGAAGCTGCTAGCGCTTTCACCGCATGCCCTGGAGGCCATTTTTGCTTATTTTTTTGAACGATCGTGCTGCCAGAGTCCGAAAGGCCTGATGGGGTGCTGCTGCGGTTCCACATGCACGTATGATGCCCCGTCCCGCCAAAGTTTCCCATCCGCTTCACCCGGTTACCACCCCATGTCCGCACTCACCCACTTCGACGCCCAGGGCCAGGCCCACATGGTGGACGTGGCCGCCAAGGCCGCGACGCACCGCATCGCCGTGGCCACCGGCCGCATCGAGATGCTGCCGGCCACGCTGGCGCTGATCGAGGCCGGCACCGCCAAGAAGGGCGACGTGCTGGGCATCGCCCGCATCGCCGGCATCCAGGCCGCCAAGAAGACCAGCGACCTGATTCCCCTGTGCCATCCGCTGGCCTTGACCCGTGTTGCTATTGAATTTGAAGCTGCCAACGCTCGCCATCCGGGCGCCAGCGGCATATTTTGTGCCGCGACCGTCGAAACCGTAGGGCCGACCGGGGTGGAGATGGAGGCCCTCACCGCCGTGCAGGTGGCTCTGCTCACCATCTACGACATGTGCAAGGCCGTGGACCGCGGCATGTCCATCCACGACGTGCGCGTGCAGGAAAAGCATGGGGGCAAGTCGGGGAGCTACGTGGCGGCGCCTCCACAGGCCTGACCGTCACTCCGGCCCACTCGCGGCGCGGTTGCGCGCGCTCCAGCGCGCGTAGTCCGCAGGGTAGGCGGCCCGGTAGCGGCGCAGATGGAAGGCGGCCTCGTCGTCCAGGCCCAGCAACGTGGCGCTTTTGACCAACGGCTCGATCACGCGCGGCTCGGGCGAGTAATGCAACAGGGCCGTGGCCAGCGCATGCACGCGCGCTGCCGTGGCCGGGTTGACCGGTGTCGTGGTCAGCACCGCGAAATCCACCGCGTCGGCGAACAACCAGGTTCCCGCCACCTTCTGCAGCGTGTCTTCACGCAGTTCGGGGGGGCGCTCCTGCACCGGCCGGAAGACCTGGCTCACGCGGCGGTAGTCCCAACTGGCATACGCCAGGGCGGCAAGCACCAGAGCGGCCAGCGACACCTTGGCAGCCCACGGCAGACGCCCAGCGCCACCTTGCGCCGCCGTAGCGGACCTGCGCCACAGTATGCACACGGCCAATGCCGTGATCAATTGGAATGGGCCATACCACAGCGGAAATTCGAGCATGCTGTGCAGACCCACCAGGGCCAGAATGCCCCAGGCCAACTGGCGCGCCGGGTCCTGCTCCCTCCAGGGGCGCGCGCGCCACACCCAGGCCAGGACAGCGACGCACACCAGGGCGGCCACCGGCACGCCCAGTTCCACGGCCAAGTGCAGGGGCAGGTTGTGCGCGTTGTCGAGCAGAACGCAGAAGCGCGGGCCCGGAAACAGGGTGATGTAGTGGGCGTAATCGAGTTCGCCCCAACCCCAGCCCAGCCAAGGCTTCTGCGCGATCAGGTAGAGCACGTTGGACCAGAGCACCCGCCGGCTGGTGCAGCCAGGCGCATCGCCAAAGCGCGCGAACAGCCCGTCGGCCTGGAAACCGGTCCACTGGCGCAGAAGCTCCGGCAGCAGCCAGCCCGCCACGCCATAGATGGCCAGCCCGGCCAACGCAAGCACCAGAATCGCCCGACCCAGCGAGGCACGCCACCACGCCAGCAACACCAGCATCACCAGCCATTGCGCCAACCCCGTGCGCGATGCCGTGGCCGCGCTGCCCACGGCCAGGAGGGCCAGCGCCCATGCCGTCAGCAGCCCCACCAGCACCATGGACCACTGAAGCCCGTCCTGGCAAGCCTCTGCCCCTGGAATCTGCCGGCGCTCGCCCGCGAGGGCGTGCGCCTGGGTCTGCGCCACCACCCACAGCAAGGCCCAGACGCCCATGCTCAGCAAAGTGGCCTGCTGATTGCGCTGGCGCAGATTGCCCATGGCCTGACCAGGCCGGGACGCATGTACCCAAGGGTCCAGGCCCGCCGCCAAGTCGAAATACTGCAGCAGGCCGATGGCGCTGGCAAGGAGGGCGGCGAGGAGGAGGCCGGTGCTGCAGACCATGGCCAATTCGATGGGCATGGTCTGTACGTGCACCTTAGGTTTTTCCAGACGTGACCACTGCAGCCACGCCAACATACTGCCCACCCCACAAAACCATGCAGCCACAACTGGCCAGAAGTTGGTGGTTGGAGGTTGGGTATATGGAAAAAGGAACGGAATGGCAACCGCCAGCGCCAGGGGCAGCGCGGTGAAAGGCATAGATATGTCACCCACAAAAGTGGCATGATCATAGGCCAGCAATTTACCCACCCACTGTGTTCTTTGCGTGCCGACCGGCTGACAGCAGATCTCCTGGCATGCTACCTATGCACTATCTCCTTTTGAGCCATCCCTCCTGCCGCCACCATGCCCGCTACCTCTGCCAACATTTCACCTCTTGCCGCTCTGCAGCAGGGTATAGACAACAAGCGTGTCACCATTGGCATTTATGGTCTGGGCTATGTGGGTCTCCCATTGGCTCTGCGGTTCTGTGAAGCGGGTCTTTCGGTCATTGGCTTTGACATCGACCCAGCCAAGGTTGAGAAACTCAATGCTGGATTAAGCTATATAGAACGCATCACCCCCGATGTCATCCAGACTGCTATCAAATCGGGGTTCAAGGCAACAACCGATTTCGCGCAGACGCGTCTTGTAGATGCGCTCATCATTTGCGTTCCTACGCCGCTGAATGCACACCGTGAGCCTGATCTCAGCTTCATTATCAATACCATCGATAGTGCTCTGCCCTATATGCGGGAAGGTCAGTTGGTAAGCTTGGAAAGCACCACTTGGCCAGGCACCACAGATGAAATCCTGGCACCGCGCCTGCGTGCACAGGGCCTAGAACCAGGCATAAGTTGCGCGCTTGTTTTCTCTCCTGAGCGCGAAGATCCAGGAAACCCACATTTCGGCACCAAAAACATCCCTAAGGTGATTGGCGGCTGCACACCATATTGTCTCGCCTTGGGCATTGCGCTCTACCAGCACGCGATTCAGACCATGGTTCCTGTCAGTAGCACCAAAGCCGCCGAGATGACCAAGTTACTCGAAAATATCCACCGCAGCGTGAACATCGGCTTGGTAAACGAGATGAAGATCGTCGCAGACAAGATGGGTATTAATATTCACGAAGTGATTGATGCTGCTGCAACCAAACCCTTCGGTTTTATACCCTACCGGCCCGGCCCTGGCCTTGGCGGACATTGTATTCCGATCGACCCTTTCTACCTGACCTGGAAAGCGCGAGAATATGGCATCAATACCCGCTTTATTGAGCTGGCGGGTGAGATTAACCACTTCATGCCTCAATGGGTGGTAGGCAAAGTCACGGACGCCCTGAATGACAGAGGCCGGGCCGTTAAGGACAGCCGCATCTTAGTGTTGGGACTGGCCTACAAAAAAAATATCGATGACACACGCGAATCCCCTGCCGTGGAGATCATGGACCTGCTACAGGCCAAGGGTGCCATAATAGCCTACAGCGATCCGCATGTACCTACCTTCCCACGCAAACGCAACTACCACTTCGATCTGCAGTCTGAGTCTCTAACACCCGAAATCATCGCCAGCTATGACTGTCTCGTGCTGGCCACCGATCACGATGCATTCGACTACGATGTGCTGTTAGAACATGCTTCTTTGATTATTGACACCCGGGGGCGTTTAGATTGGCATCGACGAACTGTCATTGCCGGATAACCGGTATTAAGCTGTAGTAAGGGCAGCCCGTTCAACCCCATTTTCAATACCTTGCCCTCTTTTTCTCCAACATCTCCCATCCGTTCGCTTTTTGTGAGCACCACGTTTCCTCGTGATGCCACAGATTGGCGTGGTACGTTCATCGCAAATATTGGCAATGCATTGGCACGCCGGCCGGATCTTCAGCTAAGCCAATGGGCGCCTCCCGGTGAGGTCGCATCCAATGTTCAACTAGTTGCCACAACACAGGAAACCGAATGGCTGAGCAAGCTCATGCAGCGTGGTGGTATATCGCACTGGTTGCGCACCCGACCGATAACAGGATTTCCTGCCGCCTTCAAACTATTGCGCATGCTGCGCTCTGTCTATCGACGCTGCGGCGATTTCGACGTTTACCACATCAATTGGTTGCAGTGCGCCTTACCACTTCCAGATGATGGCAAGCCTGCGCTGATTACGGTACTAGGCAATGACATGCAGTTGCTGCGATTGCCGATGATGAAGCAGGCGCTGCGTCGCAGCCTGCGCGGCCGCCGCGCTGCTATTTGCCCTAATGCCAGTTGGATGCAACAGCCACTGGAGGAAATGTTTGGCGATTGCGCCAGCATCACCAGCGTCCCATTCGGAATCGATCCATCTTGGTATGCCATCCAGCGTCCTGTTGGCTCCCAAATGGCTCCTCCTTGCTGGCTGGCTGTAACACGCCTGACCACCGACAAGCTGGGGCCGTTGTTTGCATGGTCCCAGCCACTGTTTAACAACGAAATCCGTCAGTTACATCTGTTTGGTCCCATGCAAGAAACTATCGCACTGCCCGATTGGGTGCGTTATCACGGCCCCGTTACTCCCGAGCAACTGGCCAAAGAGTGGTTTCCCCGTGCACAGGGCCTGGTCACACTCAGCCACCACGCCGAAGGCCGTCCCCAAGTGATGCTGGAGGCCATGGCTGCTGGGCTCCCGATCATCGCGTCCCAACTTCCCGCACATGCCGACATCATTTCCAATATGCAGACTGGTGTACTGTGTGATAGCCAGCAGGAGTATGCCAAGGCACTGGCTGCGCTGGAGGACCCTCAAATCAATCTGCGCATCGGCAAAGCAGCGCAAACCAGGGTAAAGCAAGGGCTGGGCACGTGGGATGATTGTGCAACTCGTTATGTGCGGGTCTATCGACGGCTACTGGGACGACCTGACAATGATTGATCCTGTCCTGCCAATCGGTGCCGGTGATTTTGTCGGACACGCACGGCCGACCGCCTTGAGGGCGCACGGCATACCCATCGTTGCAACTGACAAAGAACGGACCGCATTGCCTATAGATTGGCCACAGATCGGCCACGCACTCCTACGTGGCGTGGATGATTCACTCCCTCTGCCAGTAGAGGGGCACCGTCATCCATTTGGCACCTGCCTCTACTCCCGGCGCAACAGCAGGCAAACCCCCAAGGGATGCGGAGCGCCCTCGCGCCCCGCAGGGTGCCTTGCCGTCCCTCTCAGGCACTTCTTCATCTATACCTTATCGAATGGGGTGCCCATGCGTTGACATCCAGTGCAACTCGACGAATATCAAGCCGTTTGCGCCCACTCCTGTCATAGAGTGGAAAAGAGTCGCTGCCAAGCAGTTATAGGGCTAGAGGACAGTCGATGGTTCGCTACTATCCCACACTAAACCGACCTACAGCCCCAGCTATTTCTATCTGTATCGCAAACTACAACGGCGTGCAGGTGTTGGGCGATTGCATCGAATCATTGCTAAACCAACAAGCAAACATTGCTATCGAAATCATCATCCACGACGACGCCTCTAGCGATGGTTCGGTGGAGTGGATCCGGCAGCATTATCCCTGTGTCGAGCTTTTAGCCGCCGATAAAAATGCGGGTTTTTGTGTAGCCAACAACCGCATGGTGGCACATGCGCGTGGTGACTACGTCCTGCTATTGAACAACGATGCCGCCTTATTCCCCGACGCTCTTGCCACTCTACTCAGTGCCTCAAACGGGCTACCGGTAGCAGGCATCATTTCGCTGCCGCAGTACGACTGGAAGACCGGCCATCTAGTGGATCGCGGCTGCCTACTCGACCCGTTCTACAACCCTGTGCCAAACCTGGAGCCCTCTCGTAAAGATGTGGGCATGGTCATTGGTGCCTGCATGTTCATGCCTCGTGCATTGTGGAACACACTGGGCGGATTCCCAGAATGGATGGGCTCCCTCGCCGAGGACATGTACCTGTGCTGCGTGGCACGCCTGTGTGGCCACCCTGTGATAGTGACTGCAAGCAGCGGCTACCGCCACCACCAAGGCGCCAGCTTCGGAGGTAACCGGGTCAACTCAGGAAAGCTGCAGACCACCTACCGCCGCCGAGCCCTCAGCGAGCGCAACAAAACGGCCATCCTGCTGATCTGCACTCCCGGCCCGCTGGTTTGGCTGCTGCTGCTGCTGCATTGCTGCCTACTTGCTGCCGAAGGCCTGATCCTGGCCCTACTCAAGCACGATGCAATATTATGGCGGCAGGTATATGTCAATGTGTTCGTACAACTGCGGCAAAATGGCGTAGCTTGGCGCATACAGCGTCTTACGGTGCAACGCAGGCGGATAATCCAACCGTTTGTTTATTGGAAGAAATTTGTCTGCGTGCCGCGAAAACTGATAATGCTGTTTCGCCATGGAATACCCGAACTGCGCTAGCTTGCACCAGCCCATCAGAATTTCCGAAAGAGGAAGAACGGCTCCAATGGGTTGATGCCAAACACATCGGCATCATAACCGGCCAACAACGTCTGATGGCAATGTACGTGGGGTTCCAGACCAAACCCAGCAATGCGTTCGAATATGTCCCTCCCAAAAAGGCGCACATGGTCTTCCTGCCCATATGCCTGCAAACGTGCCTGTGATGTATCGATACCCAGGTCTTCCCATGAGCAATGCAGCCTTAGGCTGTAGGGAGTCTGCAGGATCGCATGGCCACCCGGCTTTAGCACACGATGAATCTCCGTCAGCGCTCGATCTAGCGCACTTACATGTTCAAGAACATGGTTGGCAAGCAGCAAGTCGAAGGTGTTTGATTCGAAAGGCATAGCCTGCATGTCCACTCGCAGGATGTCCTCCGTTGTGGGGTATAAATCGCAGCGAATATGCTGAAGTGGTTTTTGCTCAGCTATCCGCCGAGACAAGCGTTTTTCAGGTGCAAAGTGCAGAACCGACCACTCTGGTAGCTGCGCAAAAATCCCAGATGCCCGTAAATACAGGAGCAAATGGCGCTCACGGTCATGAGCTCCGCATCGTGGACACTCAAAATGATCCACATCACTGCCAACTACATCAAGTACCTTCATCAAGGGTACAACCCCACGTGCCCCTTGCCGATATGGCATGAACCTCCATACACGATTTCCGCAAATAACGCACTGTCTACGGCCACCCGGAAACCAGCCAGCGAGGACATAGGGAACGAGTTTGTGCAAGTGGAGTGCCATTGGTCCAAATCTCAGTGACGGTACAACACAGGGAAGTGTTCGCGCCCCGCAAACTCGGCCAATTTGGGAGCTGTCATTTTGACGGCCGACCGGGTGATATTGCCTAGTACAAGGGCTGTCGTGCGTAGTCGTCCATAGGGTGATGCCGCATATACCGCACTGGCCCATCGGCGCAGCAAGACAAGGTCGCGCGTGCGAACCGCGCGGAAGAAGACGCGGCGCAAAAAGTCTGCAATGCCGTGGGCATAGTCGCTGTCGCTTACCAGTTCACGCGGCACACTCTGGATAGCTTGCCAATACAGCTCGCGCACGAAGTCATTCGCATGGGCTACTATCGACCCTGACGAATTTACTCGATAACCAACAAGGATTTCGGGAATTTGCGCCAAATGGCCAGTAGCCGCATGCAGGAGATGAATTTGAAAATCCAGCACAGGCCTTTTTATCGCAAATATTGCCGTGCGCAAATGGCTACGAAACAACATCGAGCTGTTGCAAAGAAAATTACCACTGCGCAATAAATCAGGCACTCCGATTATGGAATCACGGAAATCATTGAACACACCGATCTGATCACCCTGCTCGGAAATTGCGACTGCGTTCGTATAAACAGCAGCACAATCAGCATTTTCATGCATATATGAAACTTGGCGCCTGAGCTTGCCAGGAAACCAGAAATCATCGCCATCCAGATGAGCAATAAATTTCGCACGCGCGCGCGCCAATATATCAATATAATTCGCCGAACCACCTATCCGCTCGCCGCGTCGAATATGTTGAATTAATTCAGGATGCATCCGGGCATAGGCGGCAACAATCTCCGTGGTGCCATCCGTGGATGCATCATCGCCAACCAATATCTCGATTCGAACATCATTTGCTTGCTCAAGAGCACTCTTGATGCAACGCTCGATATAGTGCGCATGATTCCAGGCAAGCAGGGCTACAGACACCTCGGGCTGCTTATTTGCCACAGTATTCATAAAGGACGATCTTTCTCTTGAGCATCTCGACTATTGCGAAACAGCACGATCACATCCCGCAGTGCATCCAGTCGCACAAGTACTGCTAAGCTTAAGAATACGACAGCACCCAACACCGTCAAACCGGTAATTTTAAGCAGGTCAGGAGCCTGCCACATCATCGCGAGCCAACCGACCAAACCCGCCATGACTGCCCCTACCGCCAGTGTCGGCAGAAACTCCCGGACTTGCGCCTCAAGACCATACCCGAACAGGTGCGCGTATCTTACGTTCAACGCCAAACCAAAAATACTGAGTACGACAATTGACCAAGCAACGCCCATTACACCGAAGAATGAGCCAATTCCGAGCAAAATCAGTCCAAGAACTTTTTTGATGAGTTCATTTCGAAAAACCAACCGAGAGTGCCCCATGGCCATTAGGCAATTTAAATTTAGTGCATGTATCGGAGCCAAGACTCCTGCGAGGCAAAGCACACGCAGAATAGGAACCGATGGCAACCACTGCCTTCCAAAAATAGCACTCATTATTGGTTCAGCCAGCACTGCGATTCCAAGCATCACTGGAACATTGATTAGCATCATCGCACGAATTGCCATCTGCATACCACGCTTGATTTTTGAGACGTCGTGTGCCGTAGCGGCAAACATTGGAAAAGCAACGCGCGAAAACACCCTAATCAAAACCCCACTAGGCATTTGCTGGATGCTATCAGCATTTATATAATACCCCAGCACGCTCATCCCATGAATTTTCCCTACAGGAATCGTATAGAGACGTGTATATAAACTATCTATCAGAGTCGATGCAAAATAATAGCTACCGAACGCAAATAACTTACGGATTGATGCAGCACTAAATGTTAATAATGGACGCCATCGACTTGCCATCCAAAGCAAGATCGTATTAACCGCATTCATCGTGATAGCTTGGGCTACCAAAGCCCAAACACCATAACCATGTCGAGCCATCCATGCAGCGATTAGCCCAGAAATCAGTACCGCAAAAAATCCGACAAGAATTTGAACTCGAAAATTCAAGTATTTTGTCAACAAACTCACATGGATTGAACCAAATGCACCAAAAAGCACATTTAGAGCCATCAACTGGATCAGTAAAGTTAATTGTGGCTGCTCATAGAATACGGCGATAGCTGGTGCTGCTGCACATAGGAGCAATGCCACGAGTGCTCCAGCGGCACAGTTAAACCAAAAGACTGTCGATTCATCGACGCGATCAACATCTTGCCGTTGTATCAGTGCTGCAGAGAATCCTCCATCTGCAAAAACTGCAGCCACCCCAACAAGAAGCAGAACGATACCGAACAAGCCGTAGTCCGCTGGTGCGAGTAATCTGGCGAGAGTTATTGATATTACGAACTGCAATCCTTGTCGGGAAAAAACATCGATCGCACTCCAGACGGTTGCATTGAATGCCCGTGTTTTTAGCATGGCATCTCAGCGCATTTCAGCACCGGATTCACAGAGCAGAAAGATGCTGGAACAGAGATCCGGGTATTGCTGACCGAGCATGTAGCAACCATCTAGATACTGCTGCGAGATAATGTCGGTCTGCAGCAGTCGATCCCACTGGAAGTTCGCCAGCGCCTTGAAGAAGATTCCACTGCGATGAATCACACGCAGACCTGCACGCGTGGCATCTCGTTCTAAAGTGTCGAGGGAGTAGGTGATGCGATGGCCATGCTCTGCCTCGGCTGGCGTCACGGCAGCGTTGTGCTCAATCAGCCCCATCTTCACCGCGATTTGGCGTGATGGTGCGTTGGCGTTTGGACAGACCAAGAACAGACGACCACCTTCGGCCAGCCACTCTTCGTTGATCCGTCGCAGCACAGCAATCGGATCATCAAGATGCTCTAATACATGGGTGAGAATAATATTTTCATAACGCCGCGGCAGCATCACGGTTTCAAACCGCCCATCAATGAATAATACCTTATCAGCAAGGCGCTCTCTGGCAATTGCTAAAGCTTCGCCCGAAGCCTCCACACAGGTAACATCATCAAAATAAAGAATCAACCTGCTGGTAAAATCTCCTCTGTAACTACCCAACTCCAGCAGGCTTCCATGGCGGAAAAAAGGTTTGAAGGATTGCACCATATAATGATGCATAACATCAAAATCAAAACCGTAGGCATATCTGTGCTCAGTGACATCACGCCCTTCGGCGTTGTAATCGCGCGACATAATTACCTCCTCATTTCCGGTAAATCCAACTGCATTAATAGCTGCTCGCCATCAGTCGCACAAATACAAAAGCCATTATTCTCGTATAGATGCCGCGTCGAAGTATTTGCCGCACTAACATATAAGCGAACCCTTGCAAGCCCCATTGTGGCCGCATGCTTGATTGCCTGTGCGAGTAGTTCAGTTGCAATACCCCGCCCGAGAAAATCAGCATCAACGCTGACATTACTAATGAAGGCCGTACCATCTCTATCATTAAGATAGACTGCGAGCAGGCCGACTAATGCATTGTGTGCCCATGCTTCAAAGCAACGAGCCCGTCCATGCAGTCGATGTGCATACTCGCTTAAATCGACTCGAATCGATAGCGGTGGCATGAAGCGCGCATCACAGCGCACAAGATGAGCCAGAATCTCCGCCTCACTTGCACACCCTTCAGTTAACGTCCAAATCTGTGACGTCATTCCAGCACAGCAAGCCCAAAACCATCTCGACCAAAAGAGTTCCCGTTGTAAAGCAGATAAACGCGACCATCGCATTCGAATAAATGCGGATAACACATCATTTCCGAATCCCACCCCGTGGCGGAAACGTCAATGCCTAAGCCTTCATCGTCGCGTACCCAGTGCAACATATCGTCCGACCAAGCGTGACCAAGTCGATAGCCGCGCGCGTTGTTGCTACGAAAATCGAACGACTGTCGATAACAAAAAACCATATGCCAACGCGTGCCGATTTTCAACACACTTGGCAAGGCTTGGCATTCATCTGGACCGATGCGATCAGAAATAATCTGATGCGCTTCTTCTTTTTGCCACGATATTCCATCGACGGATGTCGCATGGCCAATCTTGTACGTGCGATCCGGTGTCGATTCGGGCGTGAACTTATGCCATGCAGTACCATAGATATACCACATGTGGAACACTCCTTTGTGCACGCGCGTAAAACCGTCCCCAACAAGAAAGGGCTCATGTAACGAAGCGGAAAGCACTGGGCCATTTCCTAGCCGCTCAAAAGTCGCACCACCATCTTTGCTCTCGACCAAACCAATGCCAGTTTCAACCGCAACTGAGACGCGTCGGCTCCAGCCAGTTGTGTAAGCGAGGATCCGTCCGTCATGGCGTAGCGGGCTGATCGGAAAAACTCCGTGCTCGTCGAAGCAGCCTAATTGGCCGCGCGTCAACCCCAACTCTGGGGATATTCTAAGAACAGTCTGGAACGACTTATCAAAATCCGCCCAAGCGACCTGACTTATATACATGCCCGAGGGCTCACGCTCGCGCGAAGAAAAATAGATGCGCACAAAGTCGTCATAAATCAGCGCCTGTGGCGATTGCGCGAAACAGGAGCAATTCCCTGGCAGCGCATATTGCCCAGGGTCAAAAATCTTACCAAGTTTCTTCCAATTCAAAGTCGCCTCGCTATCTCGAATTGAGCGTCAGTCTAGGGTGCCATCAAGACGGGCAAGCCCGAAGCCCCAACGGCCGACCTGATTACCTAGATAGAGCATGTAGATAGTACCGTCCAATTCGAACACATGCGGATAACTGACCATCTCCGAATCCCAACCCTCGATGGAAACGTCTAGACCTGCATATTCGTCTTCGCGTGTCCAGTGCAGCAGGTCTATTGAATGAGCGTAACCAATTCGGTAACCACGGTTGTGGTTGCGATAGTCCGTACCATGACGGTAGCAGAAGAACATATGGAAGCGCTCGCGCCCCCGAAATACGTCCGGGCTCGCCTGTGCTTCGCTGTCTCCCAAACGTACGGGAATCAGATCGCGGTTTGCCTTGACCCATGTCCTCCCGTCATCAGACGTTGCCATCCGGATACGATAAACAGGCTCCGGGCGCGAGCCGTCAAGAAGCCACTTTCGTCCAGCGATATAGAACAGGTGCCAGCTCGAACCCCAGCGACGCAACTTTGGCCCACTTAGCACGAACGGCTCATCAGGTGAAAAACTAAGGATTGGCCCTGGTCCGGCTTTCCTGAAATTTTGACCGCCATCGTCGCTGTGGGCTAAGCCAATCGCGGTGTTGAAGGGGACAGATTGGCATCGTGTCCAGCCAGCATAGCAAGCGACCACCCGTGCCCCGTCGCGCACAACAGACACCGGGTAAGTACCGAATTCGTCGAAGGTTCCGGTATCGCCCAGTGGCAAGATGGGCTGCTCGGCAATAGCCAAGACACGTGTAAGGTCGCGGCGGTCGAGATCTACCCAGGCAGAGCGGCTTGTGTATTGTCCATCAGCATCAGCTGATGGACGGCAGGAAAAGTACACGCGCACCCTGTCATCCAGCACCAGTGTTGCCGGAGCTTGAGCAAACTCCTTTAGCCAGAGCCGATCCGTGACGTCCTGTGGGTTAAAAATGCGGCCGAGCTTGTGCCAGTTGTGTGTTGCTTTTTCCATCTGGGACGATATTAAACCAATTCACAACGAAAAAGGAAATCATCGGATATTGAAGTCAAAGAATTGAACATCATCACATCTAATATCGACAATGACGGAACAAATGGCAGATGAAATTGAGGATATTCACATGGATGTGACCGCAAAAATTTCAATTCCATACCTTCAGCATTAAATATTTCCTTCGAATACAAATCACGTCCACCGCTAGCATTGATATAGGTATCCGCGCCCAAATGCCTGCAAATCGCTAATACACGATCCTGACCCTTCAAATCATGATTAACATCAAGCGCTGAAGAGACGATCAAAGGCGTACCGATAGATAAATGACCACAGATCTCACGCAACGATGCATGAATGAAATTAAAAAGATTGAAATCACCAAAACCAACAATTCGTCGCAATAATGGCATCACATCGTTAAAATAAGGCGCCGCCCTATACGCCTCAGAGAATCGATTCAGAAACTTGATTCGATCAAAAACAGGGGCCAGACAACGATCACGAACATCGAGCGCATCGGAAGCTTTTTCTAACGGCAATGAAAACAACTCATCGCGCCCATTAAGCAAGTATCGATTGCGATTAATCCAACCCCTCTTGGTAAATTTAATATTGTCATAAACCACAAAAACATCTGCAGCCCGAATTAATTGAAAATAACCAATGTATGGCAAAAAATACGGCTGCATGATCGCGACCTTCATCGCACCACCCTATCAATCAACTTAAAATCAAATACTGACAAGGGAACGACATATGGCAGCAATCGTTTCGATTGCGCCGTGCTTAAGCGTCGTACCATTTGGCAGCACGACCACCCGCTCGGCCAATTCGCAGGTATGCGGCAACACCAGTCCCGCATGCGGAAACAAGTCGCGGTAGGGTTGCATCCGGTGACAACCCGGCCAAAAATATTTACGCGCCAATACATTTTCTTTATGCAAGGCATCAATAATGGCGTCGCGGCCGACCAAACAACCAGCGTCTACCTCCAATACAATATAGTGATGACTATTGCGTTCGCTGGGATCGAAGCTTAAAAGGCTGATACCTGGAATACCTGCCAGTGCTTCGTGGTAAGCGGAATGGTTATTTCTATTGCTCTCTACAATAGCATCGAAACTATCCAGATTGGCCAAACCCATGGCAGCGCACATTTCTATCATCTTGCCATTGGTCCCAGGGTGCACGACGTTGTCGTAGCCCCTGAAGCCAAAATTGCGCATCAAACGCATAGCCTCGGCCAACTCATCATCATTGGTAGTGACTGCGCCGCCTTCCATTGTGTTGAAAGCTTTAGTAGCGTGAAAACTAAACACCTCGCAGGCACCGAAGCTGCCAATGCTCTGACCCTTAAAAGAACTGCCAAAGGCATGGGCAGCGTCAAACATCAACTTCAGTCCATGTTCGCTTGCAATTGACTGCAGCGCGTCCACCGGCGCCGCACGCCCCCATAGATGCACACCGATAATTCCACTGGTGCGAGGCGTGATCATCCGGCGTACCGCTTCAGGGTCAAGGTTATGCGTTGCCGGGTCAATATCGGCAAACACAGGGGTAATCCCCTGCCAGTACAACGCATGCGCTGTGGCTACAAATGTCCAAGAAGGCACGATGACCTCCCCTGAGAGGCCAAGCGCACGAATAGCGATCTCCAGTGCAATGGTCCCATTACACATGGCCACACAATGCTTGACACCCAACTGTTTGGCAATGCGTTCTTCAAGCCTTTGCACCATTGGTCCATTGTTAGTGAGCCATTGGTTATCAAGAATCTGTCCTACATACGCAAGAAAAGCTTCGCGATTTCCAATATTTGGGCGACCAACATGTAGAGGGACAGGAAAAATCCTCCCCCCAACCTCCGATGCTGGATTAATTGCACGCTCGGATGATAATTCCTCGCTAGGCATACTATTTCTCTATGCGCTGATACATTAGAGAGGTAATTTGCTCAGATATCAAACCCAGCAAGAAAACCATTACCCCTCCTGTATACAATAATGCACTCATATTGGTAAATCGCCCCTCATGGACGTATGTCCAGCCATACCAGCCGCTAGCCAGCAGGAACATCAACAAGGCCACTGGGGCAAATATTTTCAATGGAGAAAAAAGTGTTCCAATCTTAAATATGATAATCAAAAATCTTGCACCATCACGAAACAATTTTATATGACTTTTCCCTATGCGCCGAGCTGCATGTATGGGCACATATGAAACCGAGTACCCGGCCCTAAAAAACGCCATGGTGCTTGTGGTTGGATAAGAAAAGCCATTAGGCAAAAGATATAGAAACTCAGAGAATTTATCAGCGCGTACCGCCCGGAAACCAGAAGTAAGGTCCTCCACCTGATGGCCCACCATCCAAGATGCAAGCCGGTTATACAGCGCATTGGCCAATCCGCGCCCAATACTGGCCTGCGAGCCTTTCTGTCGTGCACCCACAACCATATCGTAACCCTGCTCTATTTTCTCTAGCAGACGAGGAATATCGGATGGATCATGTTGCCCATCAGCATCCATAAATACGACGATTTGACCATTTGCCACTCTTGCTCCGGTTTTTATCGCCGCACCATTACCTTTTCCATACGGATGATAAATTACACGAGCCCCAGCCATTTCTGCTGCCGCAGCGGTCCCATCAGTTGAACCATCGTCAATTACGATAACCTCAATTTCTGGTTTATATTGCGAAATAGCCCGCAATGCCGCATCTACTGTGCCGCCAATGGCCGCCTCCTCATTCTTCGCAGGCAAGACGATTGATATACGCATCACTAATTTGTCGTCAGTATTTTAAAATTCTATCTCTTGAGGTGGTCTAGCTTCAATCAATGATTGCTGGATACCCAAAAGTGCATCGCGCATGCTTCTCAACGTCATGCTCCACGACATACGAAGTGATCGATTAGGCGCATGCTCAATCACCCTATCAATCCAATCTATTGCCTCATCAATACGCTGCTCTTGGAACAAGGTCGCCGCCACTATTTGAGCAACAGAGATTGTCGGAAAGTCCCAAAAAGTTAGCTGTAAATAATCAATATATCCACTCATGTTTTTCTTATTTTTCGCCATCAATGCCAATTCATAATAAACATGATGACGGACCCGTGTAGCGTGCTGAACTTGTGGACGCAGAAGAAGTCGTTGCAGAAAATAATGATACTGGGCCTCATCAACACCTGCACAAGCACCATCACGTACAGCCTCTCCAAAGGCCGCCAACCCAGTCGGAATTCCCCCGGGCGTACGCATTTTTTCAACTTGCTGCAGCAAAGTATCAAAACTTTCTTTTTGCTCACTTTCACTGCGATACCTGCATCGCAAAGGCATCATTTGGATTGCAACATCCACTGCATCAAACTTTTCTATGAATTCGTCTGCAAATGAAAACGCGGCATCATGGAAACCCAAACTGACGGCATCCTGTATGACAGATTGTGCTGCGCGAATCGAAGAGGGATGATTTTTTTGCCAAAGATCATGCGCCAAGATTGGCTGTCCCCAGAGAGAAGTAACCTGCTGTAGAGAAAAAATCAGATACGAAAGATACAATACAGCAAGAACATAAGGGACGACCTTTTTTCTAGCCACTTGCACCCCGTGGTTAAAAAGCAGCACCAGCCAAAAACATATCCCTAAGCCTGCCAAATAATTCCGATGCTCAAAATAAAGCTCCAATGGAATAATTGTGGATTCAACTTGGTGAGCTGAAAAAAACCACAGGACAGCCGCAATCCCAGTCCAACCAAGAGTCCTCGTCGATGGCGTTAATGCTTTGCGCGCAAGCCAAAATGCAGACGATAGAAAAACACACCAGGCCACAATAGCCCAATAAGGAGCCGCCATACTCCAATCATACAGAGTATGATTATCGTGAAATGGTCCCAAAAGCGCACTGCGCGGCAAAACAATCTGTCGAAAATACTCTATTGTGATCACAAACTGCGTGGCAATATGCTCATTCCAAGCATATCCTCGATACAGTTTAAAATTTTCAGTTATTACATTCCAGTTGGCCGCGGCATACCATACCATCGCTAAAGCCACTGCGCTGCCCGCCAGCATCAGCCAAATTCTCCACAGCCAGCCAGCCCCCCCCATTTGGCGCCCCCTCCAGCCACTAGAAAAACAAAAAACCTCCAGCAGAAAAACGAATGTGATAACTGTTACGCCATTTTCTTTAGCAAAGGCTGCTGCCAAGCCCGTTACTATTAGCCATATGGCAATGTTTGCCATTCCCGCTAGCGTAGGAACGCTACCACCTTGGTGCTGACGCAGCACCATGTATCCATAAAGAGCCAACAGCACGAAAAAGGCTGATACATGCGTCATGCGCTGTACAGGCATAAGTGCACTGCTTGCATGAATAGGCAGAATAAGCCAAAGCACCGCCACTAGCGCCGCCAACCTCTCCGCAAGAACCGAGCCGTTCACCAAGTGATGGCTGCTTAGTAAAATGCGACGAGCAAGAAGAAATACCAAAGCGCTATTGATGGCATGAAGCACCAATGTCAACTGCACGATCCCCCAGGGATTACCGGGCCAATCCGCATAATTAGCGACAAAGGTGATAAGCGAAACTGGGCGCCCCAATGGACCTGCAATTCCACCAAAAACAAAATTAACTAGCCCGGTCCGACTACTTACATCCGACAATCCCTTCAGATTAATTAAATCATCGAATTGCCAAGTCAAGCCCTGAGCCAAAGAGTAAATCCAATATACCCCTGGAAATACAATTACAGCAGCCACAAAAAGAAAGAGTCCAGACTCACTATTCCGAGGCTCAGAGCGCAAAGAATTCATCAAATCAATGCCCTTTTCAATCACGAAATGCCAAAGAGCGCCATTTATTTGCAAAAGTGCATTGCCCTCGCCAAGTCAAACTGCCATCATTATTAATCGGTGTTAGCGAACAGTTTTGACCACTGATATTAACATTCGCCTTACCACCAAAGGTTGCCGTGATAATACCCCCTGCTCCTATAGAAACCGTACTAACGTACGACCCTTTTATCGAGCTTGCTGCAGCAATGCCTGCGGAAGCATTCGACCCGGGAAATGCGCCACGTGCCGTCCAGAATTGATACGTACTTTCTTTCGCTCGTGACATGAGTACCGCACTCTCCGCCACTTGCGCACGAATGGTGTAATCCTGGTATGCCGACAATGCAATAGCAGCAAGAATACCAATGATTGCAACCACAATCATTAACTCAATCAACGTGAAACCCGATGCACTATCCGGTGATTGCCGCTTAAATTTCGCATGCCTCATAATTAAACTCCTAAATAATCATCCAGAGTACATGTGGCATTTTCAAAAAAAAAACCCGGCTCGGCCGGGTTTTTTTGGACCCATATGTGTCCGTGTTCGCACTACCCGAATTAACGGAATGCGTTTGGCCGCCACTTGGCATCAAAGGAGCAAGTACCATTCCAGGTCAAGCTGCCGCCATTGTCGATCGGGGTGAGGGTGCAGGTGCCAGCATTGATCTTGGTATTGGCTTTCCGGCCGTAAGTTGCAGTGATGACACCGCCAGCGCCCACAGCGACGCTCGAAACATAAGAACCAATGATAGAAGTCGAACTGGCGACGCCTGCTGAAGCGTTACTGCCCGGGAAGACACCCTTATCTGCCCAATAATCGCCCACACCATTCTTGGCACCACCCATCAGACTCATCCCCTCCGACACTTGCGTGCGGATGGTGTAGTCCTGATAAGCCGGCAGCGCAATGGCAGCCAAGATGCCGATGATCGCCACAACGATCATCAACTCGATCAAGGTGAAACCTTGTTGTACGGTACGCTTCATAAGAAAACTCCTAGGAAAATTGCACATGCAGGCATGATGAAGCATTTTTCATGCCATACGTCAACGCGTCACTGAATGTATTTCATGTAACTCTCGCCGCAGTCCATCAGGGCGGAGCGTAACAAGTTAGGTTCGTCAGGCCGCCTTCTGTCGACATTTTTGTCGGGCCATCGATCCGTCAACAACATTTTTGCTAAATACTGAGGACATCCCCCGCCTGCAACCACCGAATGTCATGCGGCGCATCAAATCCATGGGGCGTGCAGGCATCGAACCTCCGAATCTCTTCCATGATGAGCGCGGTTTCCGACGGCTTGGTGTGGGTGATGTAGATGGGACAGGGGCGCGCCGGGTTCAATTGCGCAAGCTCCTGCGCCAGGATGTGGGGCGCCAGGTGCAGGGCACGCTCAGCCAGGGCGCTTTCGCGGTTACTGAAGGCGGTTTCTATCACCAGCACGGCCATGGGAATCTGGTTCACGCGCCGCCAGAATGCTGGGTTGCGGCCCGTGTCACCGCTGTATACCCACCATCCCGCTTCTCCCTGCACGGCATAGCCCACGGCAGGGACGGTGTGCTCGGCAGGCAAAACCTCGATGGCTACGCCAGCGATGCGCAGCAACTGGCCCACGGCTACTGCGCTATAGCGAACAAATGGGGCCGCGCTGCTCGGGATACGGCTGAAATCGGGCCAGATGATGTTGTTGAAAACATGGGCCTGGAGCGCGGCGATGGTTTCGGGCAAGGCATGGACCTGCACGGGCTGCAGCCTACGGGACGAAACGGCATCCAGCATCAAGGGCAGCGCAGCGATGTGGTCCAGGTGGGAATGCGTCAGCAATACATGGTCGATCGCCTGCATCTCATCGAGAGTGAGATCGCCCGCGCCCGTGCCGGCATCGATAAGGATGCGTCCATCGATCAGGAACGAAGTGGTGCGGCAATCCCGGGCTATGGCCCCGGAACAACCCAGCACGCGGACTTTCATGGTTGCAGCGACCTTTACTTGGTATCGAAATGGGTGGCCCCATCCCAGTGAGGATCGTAGGGTAACACCCGCTGGACCTGCAGGCGCTCGGCATACAGATCCAGCAGATTACCGCCTGGTGGTTGGGTCTGCAATGCAGGCCAAAGTTCGTCACAGCGCGCCCAGTCTTGGGAGCGGAATGCCGCCAGCCATCGATGCCATGTATCGAGTCCCTGTTGTTGCGCTGCGTCCAGGAAACCCAACTCCCCCAAGGGCCGGAAAATGGCCACGGCCTGCTCCTTGCCCTTGACACATACGCGGTCGAGCTCCTGCCACACGAATCCAGGAGCCTGTGTCTGCGTTGTTTCGCTGACCACAATCTCCACGCCATAGACTTTGCAAAGCCCTTCCAGGCGCGAGCCCAGGTTCACGGCATCGCCGATCACGGTATAGCTGCGCCGGATATCAGAACCCATGTCGCCCACGCACATGGCACCAGTGTTGAGGCCGATACCCACCCCGATTGCGGGCAAACCGTGCGCACGGTGCTCCGCATTGAGCTGCTGCACTGCTTGCACCATGCCCAGCGCAGCCTGCACCGCAAGGCTGGCATGCTCCGGCGTGCTCACCGGGGCGCCCCAGAAGGCCATCACACAGTCGCCCATGTACTTGTCGATGGTGCCGCGCCGGCTGCGGATTACCTGCGTCAACCGGGTGAAAATATCGTTGAGCAGGGCCTGCAACTGCACCGGCTCCATGCGTTCGGACATGGCGGTGAAACCGCGCATGTCGCAGAACATGACCGTCAGCTGCTCGCTGGCGGCCCGCATGCTGTAGCGCTCAGGCTCCAGAACCATCTCATCAACCAGTTCGGGGGGAACATAGGTGCCAAAAAGCTGCGCCAGCCCCCGCTTGGCCCGGCTCTCCACGAAATAGCCGTAGCTCATGTTCAGCACATAGGCCAGCAGCACCAACGCCAGTGCAGCGGCCAGCGGCATGGCCAGACCGTGCGCCTGGTACAGCCACAGATTCAGTGCCGACAAGCTGGCCAGGGCGCCCGCGCTCAGTGCCACGGCCGGCCCCGCGCCAAGCAGCGGCAAGGCCAGGGCCAGCAGCAATCCCGTGCAGGTGATCTGCAATACATCGAACCCGATGGCATAGTCGGGACGCACCGTGCTCCTGCCATCCAAGAAACTGGCGATCACATTCGCATGCGTTTCCACACCAGGGTAGGCGCCGCCCACCGGCGTGGCACGCAGATCCTGCAGGCCCGGCGTGGTGGAGCCGACCAACACGATCAGCCCCTGGAGAGCCGCCTCCGGGAGCTTGCCTTCGAGCACATCGGATGCCGAGATATAACGGAACGATCCGCCCCGAGGGCCTCCAGGCCCCCGATAGGGAACCAGAACCGCCAGCGCGCTGTCCACGGGGAGCACCTGGGCACGCCCATCCTGGTGTAATTCAATGCCTTGCAAGGAGGCCACTGGCGTGTTTTCGCCCCCCGGAGCAAACCCCGGGCGCACCTCGGGCAAGCCCAGCAGAACGCGGAAGACCGCCAGCGCCAGCGATTCGTAGTACTGCCCCTGGTATTCAGCCAGCAATGGCAGAGAACGCACCACGCCATCCTCATCGTTCATGGCATTGAAGAAGCCCGCCACGGGAGCAGCCTCGGCCAACACGGCAATGTTGCTGCCATGGCCATTCCAGGAGGTTGCGCGCAAGGTCCTGCCCTGCAAAGAGGCCGCATCCAGCACTGGCGCAGGCAAGGTCCCGCGTGCGCGCCCGTCACGGTCACTGGTGAAGTAGTAGCCGAGCACGACATCCCGGCCCTTCAGCGTCCGTGCGAACCGCGCGTCGAAATCAAGCTCCGGGGCCAGTTGTTCGATCTGCGCGGAAAATCCACCTTGTCCCTGCAAAGCCCCTTGCGCAAGGCGCCGCAAATGGGCCAGCCCGGAACTGCCATCGGGCTCGGCAAAGACCACGTCGAATCCAACCACGGCCGCTTGCTGGCGCTGCAGAAGCTCCTGGGCAAACCGCGCCATTTTGTCCCGCCCCCAAGGCCAGTGGCCAATCTGCTCCAGGCTGTGCTCGTCGATATCGACGATGACAATGCGCTCGTCCAACGTACGCGGCATGGTGGCACGCAGCCGGGCGTCATAAATCAGTTGATCCAGACGCTCCAGCACGGGGATAGGCACTGCGCCCGTGGCGTGCAGCACTCCCAGCAGCATGGGCAGCAACACCACGGCCATGCGGCGCCAGCGCCGACGGAACCCGCCTGCGGCCCTGCCCAGCAAGTTCACATGGCCCTGATTGCGCATGGCAAACCTTGGGCAGTGCCAATATCAGTGGAGGGAAACCCGCGCCGTCAGCCCTGAATGAATTGCATGATGGTGCCGGCAAGCTCCAGCCGGTCGCCGTTGTGCAGTGGCACGGGCTCCATGCCAATGTGCGCGCCGTTGTACAAGGGGGTGTCCGGGCCTTCCACATGGGCCAGCACATAGCCATGGTGGCGCCGGGTGATGGAGGCCACGGCCACGCCCGGCTTGCCGATGGTGGTGACCACCTTGGTCAACGCCACCTCGCGCCCTGCTGCCGCACCGGACAACACGCGTATGGCTGCCGTCGGAGCCGCCTGTGCGGATGCCGCGGGCGCTGGGGCCGCAGGGGCCGGCCGAGGAGCAATGGGTGGCGGAACCATGCCCGGCTTGAAGATCATGGTCTTCTCGTAGTTCTCGGCCTCGGCATCATTGAGGAAGCGGATCTTGTACTTGCCCACCTCGACGGTATCGCCGTTGCGCAGGACCTGGCGCTTGACCGCCTTGCCATTGACATAGGTGCCGTTGGTGCTGCCCAGGTCCTCCACCTCGACATCGCTCTCCTGTTCGTTCATGTGGATCACCGCATGCTCGCCGCTGACGGCCAGGTTGTCGATCACGATGTCGTTGTAGGGACGGCGTCCTAGCGTGGTGCGCTCCTTGGTGAGCTGCACCTCCTTGATGACGACACCGTCGATCGAAACGATCATTTTGGGCATGACCAACTCCTGCTCTTGTTATGCATGTAAATAAATGAAAGCTATGCCGTCCGCAGCAGCCTCGACATGAAGCCGCGCCTGCTCCCCGTCTGCCCCGCCTGCACCAGCACCACGCTGATGTTGTCGCGGCCACCGTTGGCATTGGCTGCATCGATGAGGCGCCGCGCCTTTTCTTCCAGCGGCACATTGGCAGCCGCAAGGGCCGTGAGGTCCTCATGGCACACCATCTCGCTCAGGCCATCCGAGCACATGAGGTACAGGTCCTGCGGCTCGACCTTGAATTCGTTGATCTCGACGAGCACATTGTCTTCGACGCCCAGCGCCCGTGTCACCAGGTTGCGGCTCGACGACATGGCGGCTTGCTGCGGAGTGATCAGGCCTGCATCGATCTGCTCCTGCAGCCAGGAATGGTCGCGCGTGATCTGCTCCAGCACACCTGCGCGCAGGCGGTAGCAACGTGAATCGCCGATATGCCCCAGCATCAACCGGCTGCCCTGGAATACACCGACCACCAAGGTCGTTCCCATGCCGGAATACTGGGGGTTGGCCTCGGCCGCGCCCAGAATGGCCTGGTTGGCGTTGTCCACGCAGATCTCGATGCCGCGCCGCAGATCGAAGGCCTTGAGATGCTGCCCCGCCTCGGCCAACCACCGCGCCAGTTCCGTGCGGATGAACGTAGTGGCCATGCCGCTGGCCACTTCGCCGGCGTTGTAGCCCCCCATGCCGTCGGCCAGCAGCGCCAGCCGCGCCTGCGGGTCAACGCAGACAGCGTCCTCGTTGTTCACACGCACGCGACCTGGGTCGGTGCGCGCGCAAAACTCGTATGCCAATTTCACCGATGTCATTGCGCGCCCTGGCGAGTCACGGAAACAGGGGGCGCAGGGTCTTGCATCACAGTTTCTTGGAAATCCGCCATTTTCTGGTGCTCTTTGATATCGCTGTGCGCATCATAGTCCAGCGCCAATGCAGAATAGGACTCATCCACCCCCCCTTGGAGGACGCTCCCCGCACTGCGCAGATCGGCGGCAAACTGGCGCCCGGTCTGGTAACGGTCTTGCGGATTCTTGCGCAGCGCCTGCGCCACGATACGGGCCAGCTCCGGTGAAAGCTCCGGCCGCAGTTGCCGCACATCGGGCGCCTGCATGTGGGCGATGTTGTGCATCAGCTCGCTCATCGAAGCTCCGCGCAACGGCAGGCTCCCCGTCAGCAACTGGAACAGCGTCACGCCCAGGGCATAGAGGTCGCAGCGACCATCGACCCTGTGCCCGGCCAGTTGCTCCGGGGCCATGAAGCTGGGAGTCCCCAGCACGAGACCGGTGCGCGTCTTGCTGCTGTCGGTGATGCGTGCAATGCCGAAATCGGACACCTTCACCGCATCGGCGGAGGCATCGAACATGATGTTGGCCGGCTTGATGTCGCGGTGCACCACATTCTGTTGGTGGGCATAGTCCAGCGCATCGGCCACGCGCGCCACGATAGACACCACTTGCTCCACCGGCAGCAGATGGTCCGGCGTGGCGGCACCCGTGAGGTCCTGACCCTTGAGCAATTCCATGGCGATCCATGCCAGGCCGTTCTCATCGCCCGCGTCGTAGATGGTGACGATGTTCTGATGCTGCAGGCGGCCAGCTGACTCGGCCTCGCGGAAAAACCGCGCCCGCGCATCCACCAAGGCGCTGCCATCGAACTCCTGCCCCAGGGCCAGCGCCTTGATGGCCACCACACGGCCGATCTTCGGATCCCGCCCCTGATAAACCACGCCCATGGCGCCACGCCCCAGCTCCTTTTCGATCTGGTAACGCCCCAGCAGCACAGGCTGCGTGCCACTGGGCACCGCTGCGGCCTCCGCCGCCGCCGTGGCACCCGCCTGCGCGGCCACCTCGGACAACTGGCGCGCCCGCTTGCGGCGGGAGCGCGCCTCCTTGTTTTCCGGGTCGTGGCGCAGGATATGTTCGTACACCATGCGCGCCCTGTCGTACTGGTGCTTGCGCTCGAAATCCTGCGCCAGGTGCATCAGGTTGTCTTGCACCTGCGGCTCCATGGGAATGCGGCGCAAGCGTTCATAGGCCATGTCGAGCTGGCCCTGGCCCTGCAGCGCCAGTCCCATCATGCGGTCCGCCTCGTGTGCGCTGCGCTCCCCCTCCGGCAAGGCTTCTGCATCGTGCCGAGGCGCGCTTGCTGCATGCACCAGCCACCCGGCCATGAGCGCCAGCACGGGAAGCCCCAGATGCAACCATTGCGACACCTCTTGTAGCCACAGCCATTGCAGTGCCGCCAATGCACACGCCAAGGCCAAAGTGACACCCACGCCCACGCGTGGCGCCATGCGCGGCAAACCCAAGACCAGATACAGCGCAACACCCACCAGCAGCAGCCACATCACTGGCATGCCCCATGCCGGTTCGGTATAGCCATGCCCCTGGCGGATACTGGAAACCTGCTGCGCCAGCCACTGCACCGGAGGCTGGGCCTCCTGCCCTCCAGTCACATGCACGGGCGGCTGCACGCCGGCCGCCGTGGCCCCGATGAGCACGATACGGTTCTGCAGCCGCGCCGCGGCCACCTTGCCACTGAGCACATCGTGGAACGACAGCATCGTGGCCGGGGCAGGGTAATGGTGCGGGCGCAGCACGGCCTTGGAATTCATGGCCACCAGCAGCCCGCCCAAACGCAGGGCATGCTCCCCCGCCGGCTGGACCTCCGCCTTGCCGACATGCAGGCTGTGCGCCGCCGCCAACAGCGCCAGCGCTGGCAAGCCCGCGCCATCCGAGCGCAGCAGCAGGGGCACCCGGCGCATTGCGCCATCGCCGTCGGCCAGCCCCTGCAGATGGCCCACGCCGGCCGCCGCCTGCCCCAGGGCGGCCAGCGGGTAAACGCCCGGGCCGGCTGGCAAGGCATGCTCACCCGGATCGGCCAAGGCACTGCGGTGCACGAAAGAAGGCACGCGTGCCGCCGCCGACCCCGCACCCGCTACCGCCTGACGGCTGGCCAGGAACACATTGCCAGCGCGCTGGATACTGGCCGCCAGGCGGCCGTCGGCATCGAGGGCGCTTTCTGCTTCATCCAGCGTGCGTCCGATCAGCCCCGACAAGGCCGCGGCTTCGGGCGGCGCAGCGCCCAGCATGGAGCGGATCTGCCGCAGATAAACCAATCCCCGGTCGGTTTGCGGGCCGTCAAACAGGGTGGTGTGGACAATGGTCTTGGCGCCCGCCGCAGCCAGCCGATCAATCAGCTGGGCATGCACATCCCGTGGCCAAGGCCAGGGACCCAGGCTGGCCAGGCTGTGCTCGTCGATGGCAACGATCACGACTTCAGGCAAGGCCTGGCGCGAGCCACTGGCCGCCACCCCATCATAGAGGCGCCGCTCCAGGCCCTGCACCACATCGGTCGCGAGGTACAGAGCAACCATGGCGAGCACCAGCAAAAGGCTCCATGCCCCTTGCTTGTGCCATTGCACTGGTTTTCCTCCCCCTGCGTGACTGCCCACTCTCTGTGCCTCTGAATTCAGATTTGGTCAAAAATGCTAGCAAGATTTGCGCCGAACGATGCAACCACGTGTTTCACGGCCGCGCGACGCGAGCACGGCGTCTCCAGCGAACGTCCAACCGGGAACTGCCATTTTTGTCACCCAGAATGGCAAAAAGCGCCTGCAGCAGGTGCCACAGGCGCTTTTTTGGCGGCTGGACGCAAAGCGCCCGAAGCCCGGATCAGAGCTGTGCCTTGAGCAGCTTGCCCAGTTCCGAGGGGTTGCGCGTCACGACGAAACCGCACTCTTCCATGATGGCGAGCTTGGCATCGGCCGTGTCGGCGCCGCCGGAGATCAGCGCGCCGGCGTGGCCCATGCGCTTGCCGGGAGGGGCGGTCACGCCAGCGATGAAGCCGACGATAGGCTTCTTCATGTTGGCCTTGCACCACTGTGCGGCTTCGGCTTCATCGGGACCGCCGATTTCGCCGATCATGATCACGGCGTCGGTGTCGGGGTCTTCGTTGAAGGCCTTCATCACGTCGATGTGCTTCAGACCGTTGATCGGGTCGCCACCGATGCCCACGGCGGTGGATTGGCCCAGGCCGACTTCGGTCAGCATGGCCACGGCTTCATAGGTCAGCGTGCCCGAACGCGAGACCACGCCAATGCGGCCCTTGCGGTGGATGTGGCCGGGCATGATGCCGATCTTGATCTCGTCGGGCGTGATGATGCCGGGGCAGTTGGGACCCAGCAGCAGCGTCTTCTTGCCGCCGGCGGCTTCCTTGGCCTTCATCTTGTTGCGCACTTCGAGCATGTCGCGCACCGGGATGCCTTCAGTGATGCAGATGGCCATGTCCAAGTCGGCTTCCACGGCTTCCCAGATGGCGGCGGCTGCGCCTGCCGGGGGCACGTAGATCACGGACACGGTGGCGCCGGTCTGCGTGGCGGCTTCCTTGACGGAGGCGTAGATCGGGATGTTGAAGATCGACTCACCGGCCTTCTTGGGGTTCACGCCGGCCACGAAGCAGTTCTTGCCGTTCGCGTATTCCTGGCACTTTTCCGTATGGAACTGGCCGGTCTTGCCCGTGATGCCCTGGGTGATGACCTTGGTGTCTTTGTTGATGTAGATCGACATGTTTCTCGTCCTAGTCAGTTGGGGACAGAGCTAAAGATCTGTCCCCAAGGTCATTACTTAACGGCAGCGACGATCTTGGTCGCGGCTTCGGCCATGGTGTCGGCCGCGATGATGGGCAGACCGGATTCGGCCAGCAGCTTCTTGCCCAGCTCTTCGTTGGTGCCCTTCATGCGCACGACCAGCGGCACAGACAGGTTCACGGCCTTGCAGGCGGTGATCACGCCGGTGGCGATGGTGTCGCACTTCATGATGCCGCCGAAGATGTTGACCAGGATGCCCTTGACGTTCTTGTTCTTGAGCATGATCTTGAAGGCCTCGGTCACCTTCTCAGCCGTGGCGCCGCCGCCCACGTCGAGGAAGTTGGCCGGCTCGCCGCCGAACAGCTTGATGGTGTCCATGGTGGCCATGGCCAGGCCGGCGCCGTTCACCAGGCAGCCGATGTTGCCATCCAGGCTGATGTAGGCCAGGTCGAACTTGGAGGCTTCCACTTCGGCCGGATCTTCTTCGTCCAGGTCGCGGAAGGCCACGATCTCGGGATGGCGGAACAGGGCGTTGGCGTCAAAGTTGAACTTGGCGTCCAGGGCGATGAGGTTGCCCTTGGAGTCGCAGTTCAGCGGGTTGATTTCCACCAGCGACGCGTCGGTTTCCATGTAGCACTTGTAGATCTTGGCGAAGATGTCCACGGCCTGGTCGATGGAAGCGCCGGTCAGGCCGATGGCTGCGGCCACCTTCTTGCTCTGCTCGGCGGTGATGCCGGTCAGGGGATCGATCATCTCGGTGATGATCTTCTCGGGCGTGGAGTGCGCCACTTCCTCGATGTCCATGCCGCCTTCGCTCGAAGCGATCAGGGCCACCTTCTGCGTGGCGCGGTCGGTCACCAGGGACACGTAGAGTTCGTTCTTGATGTCGGCGCCGTCTTCGATGTACAGGCGGCGGACCTTCTGGCCTTCGGGGCCGGTCTGGTGCGTCTTGAGCTGCATGCCCAGGATCTGGCCAGCCAGTTCCTTGACTTGATCGATGCTCTTGGCCACCTTCACGCCGCCACCCTTGCCACGGCCACCGGCGTGGATCTGGGCCTTGACCACCCAGACCGGGCCGCCAAGCTTTTGTGCAGCTTCCACGGCTTCTTGAACCGTGAAGGCGGGAATGCCGCGGGGTACGGGCACGCCGAAATTGCGCAAGATTTCCTTGCCTTGGTATTCGTGAATCTTCATGAGGTCTCTCTCAGGAAAGGGATTTCACCCGGCTACCATGGTTGGAATGTCTGGCGGCGGGCGTGGGACATGGCAGCCTTCAACTGTATCATGTTGCGACGCACCATACCTTTTTCCAAGCTTACGCCGCCCGCGTGACACCTTGCAGGAGCAAAACATGTCCAAAGTATTCATCGACGGCGAGGCCGGCACCACGGGCCTGCAGATCCGTGAACGCCTGCAGGGCATGGCCGGGGTCGAGCTGCTGAGCATCGCCCCCGAGCTGCGCAAGGACCCTGCCGCCAAGCGCGCCCTCGTGGCCGAGGCCGACCTCGTGGTGCTGTGCCTGCACGACGATGCCGCGCGCGAGACCGTGGCGCTGGTGGACGACATCGAAAAGGCCACGGGCCGCGGCATCAAGGTGATCGACGCCAGCACCGCGCACCGCACCGCGCCGGGCTGGGTGTTCGGCTTCCCCGAACTGTGCGCGGGGCAGCTCGATGCCGTGCGCACCGCCACGCGCGTGGCCAACCCCGGCTGCTACGCCACCGGCGCCATCGCCCTGCTGCGCCCGCTGGTCGATGCGGGTTTGCTGCCCAAGGATTTCGCCGTGTCGCTGCCCTCCGTGTCGGGCTATTCCGGTGGCGGCCGGCCGATGATCGAGGCCTACGAGGCCGGCAAGGCGCCGCCCTACGAGGCCTATGCACTGGGCCTGGCGCACAAGCACATCCCGGAGATCCTGCACTACACCGGCATGACGCGCCGTCCGCTGTTCATCCCCGCCGTGGGCAACTTCCCGCAGGGCATGCTGGTGCAACTGCCGCTGCACCTGGACCTGCTGCCCGGCCAACCCAAGGCGGCCGCGCTGCACGATGCCCTGGCCGCCCACTACGCGCGCACCAACACGCCCGAGCAGTGGGTGAAGGTGCTGCCGCCGACGGACGACCTGAAGCTGGCCGCCGACACACTGGCCAACACCAACCAACTGGAGCTGCGCGTGTTCGCCAACGAGGAACACCGCCAGGCCGTGCTGATCGCGCGGCTGGACAACCTGGGCAAGGGCGCCAGCGGCGCGGCGGTGCAGAACCTGCGCCTCATGCTGGGCCTTTAACTGCTATTGATTCAATAGCTTGCAGCGCTTATTCCTTGGGCGCCGGAGGCTGAAAAGCCTTAAATCCCGGTCTGCGCGTCTTCGCCCTCGCCGCCCTGCACCACGCGGCGCACCACCTCGGCCGAGAACCCACGCGCCAGCAGAAAACGCACTTGGCGCGCGTGCTCCTTGGCGTCCTGCGGCGGCGCACCGAACTTGCGCTGCCACACCCCCTGCGCGCGCTCGCGCTCGGTGCCGCGCAACTGCTCCAGCGCCTGTGCCACCGTGGGGGCGTCGAGCCCCTTGGCCTGCAGTTCCTGTCGGATGCGCCGATCGCCCAAGCGCGCCGCACGGCGGTGCAACAGCGACGCGGCCACCCGCTCCTCGCTGATGAAGCCCTTGGCCTGCAGCTCGTCGAGCACGCGTTCGAGCTGCCCCGGCGCTTCCTCGTAGGGCGCCAGCTTGCGCAGCAGCTCGGCGCGCGAATGCTCGCGGCCCGCCAGGCAGCGCAGGGCCCGGCCCTTCAAGGACAGCGGTGGCGGGGCCATGGCGGCTCAGGCGGTCTTCAGTCCAGCTTGGGCTCGGCGGCCTTGCGGCCACGGCCGGTGGGCGCGGCCACCACGCCGTCGGCGACGTCGAACGTGGCGCTCTCCTGCGCCAGGGCGGCGGGCAGCAGCGCGATGCCCAGGCCCTCGCGCACCTTGTTCTCGATCTCGTGGGCCAGCTGCGGGTTCTCGCGCAGGAATTCGCGCGCGTTGTCGCGGCCCTGGCCGATCTTCTCGCCGTTGTAGGCGTACCAGGCGCCGCTCTTCTCGACGATGCGGGCATTCACGCCCATGTCGATGATCTCGCCCTCGCGCGAGATGCCCTCGCCGAACAGGATGTCGAACTCGGCCGTCTTGAACGGGGGCGAGACCTTGTTCTTCACCACCTTGACCTTGGTCTCGTTGCCGATGGCTTCCTCGCCCTTCTTGATGGTGCCGGTGCGGCGGATATCGAGGCGCACCGAGGCGTAGAACTTGAGCGCGTTGCCGCCCGTGGTGGTTTCGGGGCTGCCGAACATCACGCCGATCTTCATGCGGATCTGGTTGATGAAGATGACCATGCAGTTGGTCTTCTTGATGGTGGCGGTGAGCTTGCGCAGCGCCTGGCTCATCAGGCGGGCCTGCAGGCCGGGCAGGGCGTCGCCCATCTCGCCCTCGATTTCGGCCTTGGGCGTGAGCGCGGCCACCGAGTCCACCACGATCAGGTCCACGGCGCCCGAGCGCACCAGGCTGTCGACGATTTCCAGCGCCTGCTCGCCGGTATCGGGCTGGGAAATCAGCAGGTCCTGCAGGTTTACGCCGAGCTTTTGCGCGTACTGGATATCGAGCGCGTGCTCGGCATCGACGAAGGCGCAGGTGCCGCCCTGCTTCTGCATCTCGGCCACCACCTGCAGCGTCAGCGTGGTCTTGCCCGAGCTTTCCGGCCCGTAGATCTCGATCACGCGGCCGCGCGGCAGGCCGCCCACGCCCAGGGCGATGTCCAGGCCCAGCGAGCCGGTGGAGACGACCTGGATGTCCTCGATCACCTCGCCCTCGCCCAGGCGCATGATGGTGCCCTTGCCAAACTGCTTCTCGATCTGCGCCAGCGCGGCCTGCAGGGCCTTGGCCTTTTCGCTGTCGGGGGGCATGCTGCGGCTCAGGGGTGCGTTCATGGAAAACTCCTTGGAATATCGGTGGGGTGCCTTGGCGCATCCCTCTGCAATTAATTACAGGCTGGATGCTTGAACAGTAGTCTATCCGGTCATTTCCGGGCTCGCATCGATTATTTGGTCAGTTTGCCTTACCATCAAACCATGACTCCCCGCTCCCCACTCCCTGGCGACACCGCGCGGCACGACGGCTGGCGCCAGACCCACCTGGGCCGGCTCATCGGCCACGCGCTGCGGCGCTTCGACGCGCGCGTGCTGCAGCTCATGGCGCGCAACGTGGAGGTGCCGCTGGCGCTGTCCAACCTCGCGGCGCGCGACCAGGTGAGCGCGGCGCATGTGCACATCACGCGCCACCTCTCGCTGCACGGCGACCGGCTGGGCGACCTGGCCGAGCGCGCGGGCATGACCAAGCAGGCCATGGGCGCCCTCGTGGACCAGTGCGAGGCCTGGGGCCTGGTGGAGCGCGGTCCCGACCCGCATGACGCACGGGCGCGCCGCGTGCGCTTCACGCCCACGGGGCTGGCCTGGCTGCAGGCCTTCCAGGGCGCCGTGGCGCAGGCCGAGGCCGAATTCCGCGCCGAGGTCGGCGACGAGGTAGCCGCCGTGGTCGCCATCGGCCTGGAGGCCTACGCGGGCGGCAACAACCCGGCCTGACGCGGAGCGGCCCCGAACTCCTAAAATCGAACCCACAACAGGAGACACCATGCGCATCCTCATCGCCGAAGACGACCAAGTGCTGGCCGATGGCCTGCTGCGCACCCTGCGCAGCTCGGGCGCCGTGGTCGACCATGTGGCCAGTGGCAGCGAGGCCGATGCCGCGCTGATGACCAACAACGAATTCGACCTGCTGATCCTCGACCTGGGCCTGCCACGCATGCACGGGCTGGAGGTGCTCAAGCGCCTGCGCTCGCGCGGCTCGGCGCTGCCGGTGCTGATCCTCACCGCCGCCGACAGCGTGGAAGAGCGCGTCAAGGGCCTGGATTTCGGCGCCGACGACTACATGGCCAAGCCCTTCTCGCTGCAGGAGTTGGAGGCGCGCGTGCGCGCCCTCACCCGCCGCGGCATGGGCGGCACCAGCAGCGCCATCAAGCACGGCCCGCTGGTGTACGACCAGGCCGGCCGCGTGGCCACCATCGACGGCAAGATGATCGAGCTGTCGGCGCGCGAGCTGGGCCTGCTGGAGGTGCTGCTGCAGCGCGCCGGCCGCCTGGTGAGCAAGGACCAGCTCGTCGAGCGCCTGTGCGAATGGGGCGAGGAGGTGAGCAACAACGCCATCGAGGTCTACATCCACCGCCTGCGCAAGAAGATCGAAAAGGGCCCGATCCGCATCGCCACGGTGCGCGGCCTGGGTTACTGCCTGGAAAAGATCCCGGGTTGAGATGGAACACCCCCCTGAGCGGCTGCGCCGCTTCCCCCCGCTCTCGCAGCGCTGCGCGCTGCGGGCAGGGGGACGCCCCCAGCGCGGCGGGGCGGCCCTTGCGCGGGGGCCGCTGGCCTGGGCCGCGCCCGTTGCATACGCCACAGATGGAGCAGCACCAATTACTCCTGATTTAATAGCTGATAGCGCTTATCCACATTGCGCTAGGGTCGCTTTTCATTCAAAACCAGGGCCGCGATCTTGAAGATCTTCCAGCGCGAGCAGCGCTCCCTGTTCGGCGAGATCCTGGACTGGATGCTCACCCCGCTGCTGCTGCTGTGGCCCGTGAGCCTGGCGCTGACCTGGCTGGTGGCGCAGGGCATCGCCAACAAGCCCTTCGACCGCGCGCTCGAATACAACGCCCACGCGCTGGCGCAACTCGTCACGGTGCAAAAAGGCAAGCCGCACTTCAACCTGCCGCAGCCCGCCAGCGAAATCCTGCGCGCCGACGATTCCGACACCGTGTACTACCAGGTCACCGGGCCGCGCGGCGACCTGCTCTCGGGCGAGCGCGAGCTGCCGCTGCCGCCCGAGGACGAGCTGCCCACCATCGGCGAGGTGCGCCTGCGCGACGCCGAGCTGCGCGGCCTGGAGATCCGCATGGCCTACATCTGGGTGCGCCTGCCGCTGCCCGATGCGCCGCTGGCCCTGGTGCAGGTGGCCGAGACGCGCGAGAAGCGCAGCGTGCTGGCCACCGAGATCATCAAGGGCGTGATGGTGCCGCAGTTCGTCATCCTGCCGCTGGCCGTGCTGCTGGTGTGGCTGGCGCTGGCGCGCGGCATCCAGCCGCTCAACCAGCTCGAAGAGCGCATCCGCGCGCGCGACCCCGGCGACCTTTCGCCACTGGACCACCACACCGTGCCGCTGGAGGTGGCGCCGCTGGTGGACTCGGTGAACGACCTGCTGCAGCGCCTGAACGACTCGCTCGCCACGCAGAAGCGCTTCCTCGCCGACGCCGCGCACCAGCTCAAGACCCCGCTGGCGGGCCTGCGCATGCAGGCCGACCTGGCGCAGCGCGAGGGCACCAGCACCGAGGAACTCAAGCGCTCGCTACAGCAGATCGGGCGCTCCAGCATCCGCGCCACGCACACCGTCAACCAGCTGCTGGCCCTGGCGCGCGCGGAAAGCAGCGGCGCCCAGATGGCGCTGATCCCCTGCGACCTGGCGCGCCTGACCGTGGAGGTGGTGCGCGACTCGGTGCCGCGCGCGCTCGACAAACACATCGACCTGGGCTACGACGGCGCCGAGCCCGGCTCGCCCGGCGTCTGGCTCGACGGCAACCCCACGCTGCTCAAGGAGCTGGTGCGCAACCTGGTGGACAACGCCATCAATTACACGCCGTCGAGCGCCGACAAGCCCGGTGTCATCACCGCGCGCGTGCTGGCCGACACCTTCGGCCGCATCCTGCTGCTGCAGGTGGAAGACTCCGGCCCCGGCGTGCCCGAGGGCGAGCGCGAACTGATCTTCCTGCCCTTCTACCGCGCCCTGGGCACCGATGCCGACGGCTCCGGCCTGGGCCTGCCCATCGTGCGCGAGATCGCGCGCCAGCACAGCGCCGAAGTCACGGTGGAGGACGCACACCCAGGCCAGCAACCGCCCGGCGCCTGCTTCACGGTGCGCTTCCCGGCCCGCGAGGCGGAAACCGAAGCGGTCTGATCCACGCGGAGCACCCGCCCGCCATGATCCGGCGCAAGCATCGGGCAAGTGCACGAGGCCGGGCCTTGCGCTCCAGGGACGAATCGGCCATCATCAAAACTGCCCTTACGGGCGTCCGGCGGACCCAGCCCAGGCAGGCGTCCGCACCCCCACAGCCCCACCGACGCAGCCAGGCTTGCCATGAAGTTTTTCCGCCGGCGCATACCCGCCTGGACGCTGGTTTTCTTCCTCCCCGTGGCGCTCGCCGCCGTGCTGGCGGCCGGACTGAGCCTGGCCTCCTTCCACAAGCTGCGCCACGACCTGCGCACCACCAGCACGCAGCAGGCGCAGGACATGCGCAAGATCGCCGCCACCACGGACTTCAACCAGGAGGCCACCTCCCTGCAGCGCCTGGTGGCCGACACGCTGGAGAAAGCCAGCGCGGGACCGATCGGTGCCGAGGAGGCCTACCGCGTCCACACACGCATCGTGGAGCACCTGACCGCGCTGGAAGAACGCCTGCCGGGCCTGAAGATCGACAGCGATGAACGGCACCTGCGCATGGCGCAGGAAGACCTGCAGGCCTACCACCAGATCGCCGTCCAGGTGGCCCACCTGGCCGCCACCGACCCGGCCACCGCCCCCAGCTTGGCCTACCAGGCCGGCCGCCTCCACCTGTCCCTGTCCGAGCATGTGAGCGAAATGGCCCGCATCGTCGCCGACGGCTCGGTGCGCCAGGGCGACGCGCAGGAGCGCGCCTTCGGGCAGCACGCGCGCCAGAACGCCACGATCGGCGCCGTGCTGGTGGCCGCCGCCATGCTCTTCTGGGCGCTGCTGATCCACCGGCTGGCACGCCGCCTCTCGACCGTGGCCTCCGCGCTCGACGCCCTGGTGCAGGGCGACCTGGAACCCGCCTCCCTGCCCGCCGTGCGCACCCTGGCGGGCCACAAGCCCGGCGCCCTGCGCCAGTTCGCGCGCGCCGTGCTGAGCTTCCGCGAGACCAGTCTCGCGCACCGCACCGCCCAGCAGAACCTCGGCAACCGCATGAAGGAGCTGCACTGCCTGTACGACATCGCCAAGCTCGTGGGGCGCGACGAACTCGACATGGACAGCCTGCTCGACGCCGTGGCCGCGCGCCTGGCCCCGGCCATGCGCTACCCGGAGATCGCCGTCGCGCGCATCGAATGGGGCGCACGGCACTTCGGCCGGTTCGCCGCCGGGCCCGAGATATCCACCCCCTTCACCGGCGTGGCCGGACAGGCCGCCCGCCTGGTGGTCGTCTATTCGGGAAGCCTGCCGCCCGGCACGGAAACACCCTTCCTGCCCGAGGAGCAGGCGCTGCTCGATGCCATCGGCAACCACCTCTCGGCCGCCATCGAGCGGCGCCGCATCGATGCCATGGAGCGTGACCGCCAGGCCCTGCTCGATGCCGTCATCGCCGACGCGCCCGACGCCATCGATCTGCTCGACGCCGGCAACCTGCGCTTCGTCGAGGCCAACGCCACCAGCCGCCGCCTGCTGGGCTACAGCCGCGAGGAACTGACCGGCATGGCGCTGGACCAGATCCAGACCACCCTGACCCGTGCCGATCTGCTGGCCATGGCGCGCGACCTGCCGGCCGGCGGCACCCAGTTCGAGACCCGCTACCGGCGCAAGGACGGCCAGGTGATCGATGCGCGGGTCAGCCTGCGCGCCATCCGCCAGAAGGGCCAGGACTACCTGGTCTGCATGTGGAAGGACGTGACCGTCGAGAAGACGGCGATGGCGGAAATCCACAAGCTCCAGCTGGCCATCGCGCAAAGCCCCGAGAGCGTGGTCATCACGGGGCTGGACGCGCGCATCGAGTACGTCAACGCGGCCTTCGAGCGCATCACGGGCTACAGCCGCGCCGAGGCGCTGGGGTGCAACCCGCGCATCCTGCAGTCCGGCAAGACCCCGCCCGAAACCTACCGCGCCATGTGGGACACGCTGTCCCAGGGCGAGCCCTGGCGCGGCGAACTCATCAACCGGCGCAAGGACGGCAGCGAGTACGTGGAACTCGTCAACATCGCGCCCATCCGCCAGCCCGACGGCCAGATCACGCACTACCTGGCCATCAAGGAGGACATCACCGACAAGAAGCGCATGGGCGACGAGCTGGAGCGCTACCGTGTCCACCTGGAACAGCTCGTGGAAAGCCGCACGGCGGCGCTGAACACGACGCTGCGCGAGCAGGAGGCCTTGTTCAACACGGCCACCGTCGGCATCGTGATGCTCAAGGACCGCACCATCGTGCGCTGCAACCAGCGCATGGACGAGATGTTCGGCTACGGCGAAGGCGAGCAGATCGGGCACAAGACGCGCATCTGGTACGACAGCGACGCCGCCTTCGAGGCCACCGGGCAGGAGGTCTACCCCAAGGTGGCCGACGGCGAGATCGACGTCCGCGAGCAGGACTACCGGCGCAAGGACGGCAGCCTCTTCCGCGTCCGCACGTCCAGCCGCGCCGTCGATCCCTCGGACCTGTCCCAGGGCTTGGTGGTCATCTTCGAGGACATCACCGCCGAGCGCGCGGCCGCGGATGCGCTGCGCCAGGCCAACGAGGAACAGCAGGCCATCTTCGACACCGCCAACTCGGGCATCGCCCTGTTCAAGGAGCGCCGCATCGTGCGCGGCAACCGCAGGCTGCACGAGATGTTCGGCTGGCCCGTGGGCGAGATGATCGGCAAGCCCACCGCCATCTGGTACGCCGACGAGGCCACCAACCAGGAGGCGGGCAAGGCCTACGACCAGATCTGGCGCGGCGAGGTGCACTGCCGCGACCAGGAGCTGATGCGCCGCGACGGCAGCCGCTTCTGGGCCCGCCTCATGGGCAAGGCGGTGGACGTGGACGACCGCTCCAAGGGCTCGGTATGGGTCATCGAGGACATCACGGTCGAGCGCGCCGCCATCACCCAGATGAGCAGCGCCAAGACCCTGGCCGAGGCCGCCGCGCGCATGAAGTCCGACTTCCTGGCCAACATGAGCCACGAGATCCGCACGCCCATGAACGCCATCATCGGCATGTCGCACCTGGCCATGAAGACCGAGCTGACGCCGCGCCAGCGCGACTACCTGCAGAAGATCCAGGGCTCCAGCCAGCACCTGCTGGGCATCATCAACGACATCCTCGACCTGTCCAAGATCGAGGCCGGCAAGATGGTGGTCGAGCACATCGAGTTCGAACTCGACCGCGTGCTCGAAACCGTGGCCAGCCTGACCGCCGAGAAGGCCGCCGCGAAGGGGCTGGAGCTGGTCATCGACGTCCACGCCGACGTCCCGCGCAGCCTGGTGGGCGACCCGCTGCGCCTGGGCCAGGTGCTCATCAACTACGCCAACAACGCCGTCAAGTTCACGGCGCAGGGGCATGTCTCCATCCACGCCCGCGTGGCCGAGGCCACCCCGGACGACGTGCTGCTGCACTTCGCAGTCACCGACACCGGCATCGGCCTGGACGAGGAGCAGCGCGTCCGCCTGTTCCAGAGCTTCGCGCAGGCCGATACCTCGACCACGCGCAAGTTCGGCGGCACCGGTCTGGGCCTGGCGATCTCGCGCCAGCTCGCCAGCATGATGGGCGGCGAGGTGGGCGTGGAGAGCACGCTGGGCCAGGGCTCCACCTTCTGGTTCACCGCGCGCCTGGGGCGCGGCGCGGGGCTGGCCCGCGTGCTCATGCCCGCGCCCGACCTGCGCGGCCGTCGGGCCCTGGTGGTGGACGACAACCCCCATGCCCGCGAGGTGCTGTGCGACATGCTGCAGGGCATGACCTTCACCGTGACCTCGGCCCCCGGCGGCCCGGAGGCCATCGCCGAAGTGGCCCGCGCCGCAGCGGCCGGCGAGCCCTATGAACTCGTGTGCATCGACTGGCAGATGCCCCGCATGGACGGCCTGGCCACCGCGCAGGAAATCCAGCGCGTCCTGCCCGGCGGCCCGCCGCACATGGTCATGGTCACCGCCAACGGGCGCGACGAGGTGATGCATTCCGCCGCCGGGGTCGGCATCGAGGAGGTGCTGATCAAGCCGGTGACGGCCTCGCTGCTGTTCGACACGCTGATGCGCGTGCTCGGCGGCGCTCCGGCCGAGCCCGTGCGGGCGCCCGAGTCCGCCAGGCCGGCCACCGACCTCTCCGCCATCGCGGGCGCGCGCATCCTGCTGGTGGAGGACAACGATCTCAACCAGGAAGTGGCCACCGAGCTGCTGCAGGACGCCGGCTTCGTGGTCGAGTTGGCGGAGAACGGCGCCATCGCCCTGGACAAGGTGCAGGCCGATCCGGACGGCTACGACATCGTTCTCATGGACATGCAGATGCCGGTCATGGACGGCCTCGCCGCCACCCGCGCGATCCGCGCCCTGCCCCGGTGCGCCGGGCTGCCGATCCTCGCCATGACCGCCAACACCATGGCCGGCGACCGCGAACGCTGCCAGGAAGCCGGCATGGACGACCATGTGGCCAAGCCGCTGGACCCGGAAGACCTGTGGCGCAAGCTGCGCCGCTGGGTCCGGCCGCGTTCGGCCGGCGCGCCACCCGCCACGGCGCCGGCACCAGCGGCCGTCGGCACCCCACGCCTGCCGGCCCTTCCCGGCCTGGACATGGCCGCCGGCCTGCAGCACGCCATGGGCCGCGAGGGCCTGTACCGCTCCCTGCTGGCGCGGTTCGCGGCGGGTCAGGCCGACTTCGTGCCACGCATGCAGGCCGCGCTGTCCGCCGCCGACTGGCCCACCGCCGAGCGCCTGGCCCACACACTCAAGGGCGTGGCCGCGCAGATCGGCGCCTCGGAGCTGCGCATGCGCGCGGCGCAGTTGGAGGACGCCGTGCAACACCGCGCCGCGCCGGCCGCGCTGCAGGACGCCCTGGCGGGCATCGCTCCGCGCCTGGCGGAAATCACCACGGCCATCCAGGCCCGCATCCCGGCCCGGATCTCCGCGCCGCCCGCGCACGCGCCCATGGCCCCGGATGTGCTGCAAGCGCTCTGCGCCCAGCTGGCCCGCCAGCTCGAAGCCGACGATTTCGCCAGCAGCACGACCCTGCGCGAGCACGAGCCCGCCCTGCGCGCCGCGCTGGACGGCCAGTTCGAACCGTTCGCGGCGGCAGTGGAGGACTATGACTTCCAGGGCGCCCTGAAAATGCTGAAGGAGTTCGCCACGCGCGCGGGCATGGCGGCGCCGTGAGCGCCGGCGCGCGGGCGCCGGATCAGGCGCAGGTGCGCAGCGTCTTGTTGCCCAGCGCCGGGCGCAGGGCATCGAGCTGGGCGCGCAGCCCGTCGTTCACCGCGGGCAGGCGCAACTGGTAGCCCGGCGCGTCGGGGCGCTCCTGCACCACGCGGGCGGTGCGCACGCCCTTGGCGACCAGGTTGCCCAGGCCGCGCTGGGCGGCTTCCTCGGTGGAAAAACGCCCCAGCGCCAGGCCGGGCTCCAGCGAGGGGTTGTTGGGCTTGTCGAACGACACGCCCAGTTCGCGCAGCTCGGCGCGCTTGCGCGCCAGCGCATCGGCGTCGGCGAAGCGGCCCATGTAGACCATCCAGCGCCCCGCGATGGTGGTGCGCTGCAGGCTCCAACTGCCCTGCGGCAGCGCGGCGGCGGCACGGCGCACGGCGTCGGCCTGCTCCTCGTCGAACACCCCGGCCTGCAGGCATTCGGTCGCCACGGGCGTGGCCGCCGCGGCCACGGGCTCGGAGGCGGCCGAGGCTGGCGCCTGCGCAGGGGCCGGCGCCGCGACCGATGCCGGGGCGGCGGGCGCGGCATTCCGGGCGCGCGGCAGGCGCAGCGCCTCGGGCTGGATCTGCTGGGCCAGGCGCTGGGGCTCGGCCTGCTGCGCCGGAGCCAGTCCCCAGTCGCGCAGCAGCCCCTGCGCCCAGGCGTAGTAGCCGGCATTGGCCAACAGCAGGACAAGCACGAGGATGCGCAGCATGGGGAATGGGTTCAGGGCGTGGTCGCGGGAACGGGCCGCACGCTGATGTCGGAGCTGGTGACGGGCAGCATGCCGCCCGCAGTATGCACGAGCAGGGCGCCATCCTCGCCCACGCCATGGGCCATGCCGCTGGTGCCGTCGCTCAGCTGCACGCTGCGGCCCTGCAGCACGTCGCGCAGCGCGAAGCGCGGCTGCATGGGCGCGAAGCCGTAGGCGGCGAACGACTGCAGCATGTCCACCAGCGGCGGCACCACGCGCAGCAGCGCGGTGGGCGCGTCGAGCCCGGCCTCCACGTCCTGCAGGCTGCCCGGCGGCAGCGACATGCCCTCGCCCGGCTGGGGACGCACGTTCAGGCCGATGCCCACCACCACATAGCGGGCTGGCACGGCGTTCGGGCCGGGCCCGGGGCCCTGCGGCGCGACAAAGCTGGCGGTCTCCACCAGGATGCCGCCGAGCTTGCGGTCGCCGCCCGCGCCGCCCAGCCACAGGTCATTGGGCCACTTCAGGCCCACGCGCGGCACGGCGCCGCCCTCGGGCGGCAGCACGGGCTGCAGACTCTCGGCCACGCTCACGCCCACGGCGAGCGACAGGCCGGACCAATCCCGTGGCGCCAGCGGCAGGCCGAGCGAGAAGGTCAGCGAATCACCCGCGCTGCTCTGCCAGGCGCGGCCCAGGCGTCCGCGCCCCGCCGTCTGCTGCTCGGCCACGAGCAGGATCGGCTCCGCGCGGCCGGCGCGCGCGCGGCGCATGAGCTCGGTGTTGGTGGAATCCACGCTGGGCAGTACCTCGACGGTAAAACCGGGCAGCAGCGGCGCCACCGCTTCCCACAGGGCCTCGGCGGGCCAGCGCAGCGGCGTGCTCATGCCGCGCGGCCCCGCTTGCCGGCGGACTTGCCCGCCTTCTTCGGCTGCGGAGCGGCCCAGCCGCGCTTGGGCGCCAGCAGGGTGCCACGGCAGTTCTGGGCGCCGCACCAGCAGGGGTACTCGGCCTTGAGCTTGGGGGTGTAGCGCTCGTCGATGATGAGGCCGTAGTCGTAATTCAGCTCTTCGCCCGCCGCGATGTTGCGCAGCGCCGTGATGAAGATGCGGCCATCGCGCTCGTCGGCGAAGCAGTTGGGATCGCAGCTGTGGTTGATCCAGCGCGCGGAGTTGCCGCCGAACTTGGCGTCGATCACGCGGTCTTCGTCCACATGGAAGTAGAACGTGTGGTTGGGCTGCGAAGGGTCGTGCGGATGGCGGTCCTGCGCCTCCTGCCAGGTGATGACCTCGCCGGTGTACTCGATCAGCACCTCGCCCTCGGCGATATCCTGCACGGCGAACACGCCCCGGCCGTGCACGCCCGAGCGGCGGGTCTGGATGCGGCGGCCGGCGATGGCAACGGGGGCGGTGCGGGGCATGGCAAAACTCTGTTAACTTGATAGTGCACACATGCGCGTGCGCGTGCACGCGCGTGTGGGACGGATTGTAGAAGCGCCCGGAGCCTCCTCCGGGCACGGCCCGCATGGCGAGACCCAAAAAAATGACGAAGACCCTGGTAATTGCAGAAAAACCCTCGGTGGCGCAGGACATCGTGCGCGCCCTCACGCCCGTGGCGGGCAAGTTCGACAAGCACGAGGAACATTTCGAGAACGAGCGCTACATCGTCACCAGCGCCGTGGGCCACCTGGTCGAGATCCAGGCACCCGAGGAATTCGACGTCAAGCGCGGCAAGTGGAGCTTCGCGCACCTGCCGGTGATCCCGCCGTACTTCGACCTCAAGCCCGTGGACAAGACCAAGACGCGCCTGAACGCCGTGGTCAAGCAGGCCAAGCGCAAGGACGTCTCCGAACTCATCAACGCCTGCGACGCGGGCCGCGAGGGCGAGCTGATCTTCCGCCTGATCGAACAGTACGCCGGCGGCGCCAAGCCCCTGGGCAAGCCGGTCAAGCGCTTGTGGCTGCAGAGCATGACGCCGCAGGCCATCCGCGACGGCTTCGAGAGCCTGCGCAGCGAGCAGCAGATGGCCGGCCTGGCCAGCGCCGCGCGCAGCCGCAGCGAAGCCGACTGGCTGGTGGGCATCAACGGCACGCGCGCCATGACCGCCTTCAACTCGCGCGACGGCGGCTTCTTCCTCACCACCGTGGGCCGGGTGCAGACGCCCACGCTCTCGCTGGTGGTCGAGCGCGAGGAGAAGATCCGCAAGTTCATCAGCCGCGACTACTGGGAAATCCACGCCAGCTTCGGCGCCGAGGCGGGCGACTACCCCGGCAAGTGGTTTGACCCGAAGTGGAAGAAGGGCGAAGACCCGGAAATGCGCGCCGACCGTGTGTGGAACGCGCAGCAGGCCCAGCAGATCGCCGACGCCGTGCGCGGCCAGCCGGCCACCGTGACCGAGGAGAGCAAGCCCACCACCCAGGCCTCGCCCCTGCTGTTCGACCTGACCAGCCTGCAGCGCGAGGCCAACGGCAAGTTCGGTTTCAGCGCCAAGACCACGCTGGCGCTGGCGCAAAGCCTGTACGAGCGCCACAAGGCCCTGACCTACCCGCGTACCGACTCGCGCGCGCTGCCCGAGGACTACCTGCCCGTGGCCAAGCAGACCTTCGAGATGCTGGCCGACAGCGGCATGCGCCACCTGGCGCCGCACGCCGCCACGGCGCTGGCCGGCAACTACGTGCGCCCGTCCAAGCGCATCTTCGACAACAGCAAGGTGAGCGACCACTTCGCCATCATCCCCACGCTGCAGGCGCCCAGCGGCCTCTCTGAAGCCGAGCAGAAGCTGTACGACCTGGTGGTGCGCCGCTTCATGGCGGTGTTCTTCCCGAGCGCCGAATACACCGTCACCACGCGCATCAGCACGGCCGCCGGCCACAGTTTCAAGACCGAGGGCAAGGTGCTGGTCAAGCCGGGCTGGCTCGCCATCTATGGCAAGGAAGCGGCCGACGAGGTGGAAGGCGGCCAGGCCGGCGACAAGGGCCAGAACCTGGTGCCCGTGAAGCCCGGCGAGGTGGTGCGCACGGAACAGGCCGACCCCAAGGGCCTCAAGACCAAGCCGCCCGCGCGCTACTCCGAAGCCACGCTGCTCGGCGCCATGGAAAGCGCCGGCAAGCAGATCGACGACGACGAGCTGCGCGAGGCCATGCAGGAGAAGGGCCTGGGCACGCCTGCCACGCGCGCGGCCATCATCGAAGGCCTGCTGACCGAAAAGTACATGCTGCGCGAGGGCCGCGAGCTCATCCCCACGGCCAAGGCCTTCCAGCTCATGACGCTGCTGCGCGGCCTGGAAGTCGAGGAGCTGTGCCGCGCCGACCTCACGGGCGAGTGGGAATACAAGCTCGCGCAAATGGAAAAGGGCCTTCTGAGCCGCGAAGCCTTCATGCAGGAAATCGCCGCCATGACCGAGCGCATGGTGAAGAAGGCCAAGGAATACGACCGCGACACCATCCCCGGCGACTACGCCCAGCTCTCCGCCCCTTGCCCCAACTGCGGTGGCGTGGTGAAGGAGAACTACCGCCGCTACGCCTGCACCGGCGCGGGCGGCAACGGCCAGGGCTGCGGCTTCTCGTTCGGCAAGTCGCCCGCGGGCCGCACGTTTGAAACCCAGGAAGCCGAGCAGCTGCTGGCGCACAAGCGCATCGGCCCGCTGGAGGGCTTCCGCTCCAAGGCGGGCTGGCCGTTCACGGCCGAGATCACGCTGAGCTTCGACGAAGAGGCGAACAACTACAAGCTCGAATTCGACTTCGGCGACGACAAGAACGCCGAGGACACCGGCGAGCTGGTGGAATTCGCCGACGCCTCCCTGGGGGCCTGCCCCATCTGCGGCTCGGCCGTGCACGAGCATGGCAGCAACTACGTCTGCAGCAAGGCCGTGCCCACGGCGGCGCAGCCCACGCCCTCCTGCACCTTCAAGAGCGGCAAGGTCATCCTGCAGCAGCCCGTGGAACGCGCGCAGATGGAAAAGCTGCTCGCCACCGGCAAGACCGACCTGCTCGACAAGTTCGTGAGCATGCGCACGCGCCGCGCGTTCAAGGCCTTCCTGGCCTGGGACAAGGAAGCCGGCAAGGTCAACTTCGAGTTCGAGCAGCGCGACAGCAAGTACCCGCCGCGCAAGACAGCCGGCAAATTTGCTAGCAAAACAGGAGCTACTGGCGCAAAGACCACGGGCGCCGCAGCCAAAAAAGCCGCAAAACCCGCTGCCGCCAAGAAAACCGCCGCGCCCAAGGCGCCGCGCAAGGCCGCCGCCGGCAAGGCGCCCAGCGCCGAGCTGGCCGCCGTGATCGGTACCGACCCCGTGGCCCGCCCCGAGGCCGTCAAGAAGATGTGGGAGTACATCAAGGCCCACAACCTGCAGGACCCCAAGGACAAGCGGACCATCGTGGCCGACGCCAAGCTGCGCGCCGTGTTCGGCAAGGACAGCGCGGGCATGTTCGAGCTGGCGGGAATTTTGGGCCAGCACTTGGAATGATTGAGGTGGTGTGAACGGACCCACCCGCCGGTTCTGACGCCATGGCCTTGCCGCCCCCCGCGCTGTCGCTGCAGATCGCGACCACAGTGCACCACCGCATCCACACCGCCACGGTGCGCATGGATTCGGTGGGCTGGGTGGTATCTGGCACCAAGCACCTGCTCACGCCCGGCAGCGGCCACCGCTACCCCAGCGGGCGGGTGTTTGTGCTGCCGCGCGGCGCCCAGTGGGAAATCGTCAACGACCCGGCGCCGCAGGGCCGCTATGTGGCGCGGCTGCTGTGTTTCGCACCCGAGCTGGTGGAGCAGTTCCACCGCCAGTTCGGCCAGTTCGCGGCCGTGCCCCCGGTGCAGGGCTGCGCTGGCCTGGCGTTGGACGCCACGTTGGAAGACAGCTACATGCGCGCCGTGGCAGTGCTGGAGAACGAGGACAGCTCGCAGGCGCTGCGCGAGCACCGCGCGCTGGAGGTGCTGCTGGTGCTGGCCGAGGCCGGCATCGTCTTCGCCCCACCCGGCGAGCTGGGCTGGGCCGAGCGCGTACGCCGCCTCGTCGGCCCCAGCCCCCAGGCCGACTGGACGGTGGAGCGCATCGCCGCCGCCTTTGCCACCAGTGCCAGCACCCTGCAGCGCCGCCTGGCGCAAGAGGGCGAGACCGTGCGCCAGTGCCTGCGCGACGTGCGGCTGGAAACAGGCCTGGCGCTGCTGCAAAGCTCCACGCTGCAGGTGTCCGAGATCGCGGCCCGCTGCGGCTATGAATCGCACAGCCGCTTCAGCGCTGCGTTCCGCGAACGCTTCGGCTTCCCGCCCTCGCAGCTGCGCCCCTGACCCCGCGGCTGACGCGCCGCGCACAACCATTGACGCGGCCGGGCCAGCGCCCTTGCGCCGCGCCGCGCACCATCAAGGCCTTGTTTCATTCACCACACCGCAAGGAGCCTTCCTGATGCCACAACCGCACTCCCACCACCACGGCGTTCTGTCCACCATCGCCACCCTGGGCCTCGCACTGGCCGCCAGCGCCTTCGCCGCCTCGGCCGCGCAGGCTCAGGCTTTCACGCTCGGCAGCCCCGACTTTTCCGAGGGCAGCACACTGCCCCAGCGCTTCGAGTTCAAGGGCTTTGGCTGCGCCGGCGACAACCAATCGCCCGCCCTGCGCTGGAGCGGCGCGCCCGCCGGCACGCAAAGCTACGCCGTCACCGTTTACGACCCCGACGCGCCCACGGGCTCGGGCTGGTGGCACTGGACGGTAGTCAACATCCCCGCCAGCGTGACCGCGCTGCCCCCCGGCGCAGGCGCCGCCGGCAACGCCCTGTTGCCCGCAGGCGCCAGCCAGGTGCGCATCGACTACGGCGTGGCCGCGTGGGGCGGCACCTGCCCGCCCGAGGGCGACGCGCCGCATCGCTACATCTTCACCGTGCATGCGCTCAAGGTGCCGCGCCTGGACCTGCCCGCCGACGCCACCGCCGCGCTGGCCGGGTACATGGTCCACGCTCACAGCCTGGGCAAGGCCACTCTCACGGCACGCTACGGACGCCCTGCCGCCAAGGCCCTCCCACAGTGAGCGATGGCCGCCGCCGTGCTTCGCGGGGTGACGGCAACCCGGTGGATGGCCGTTCGGTTCACGCCGCCAGGCGGGCCGGCTCGGTGGGGCCGCAGTCCTCATCCAGCGTGCCGGCCTTCACGCGGTTGCGGCCGGCCGACTTGGCGCGGTAGAGCGCGCGGTCGATCGCGGCATAGGCGGCGGCCACGTCGGCGCGCGAGCGCGGCGGCACCTCCACCACGCCCATGCTCACGGTGCTGGGCAACGGCCCGGCGTCGGTGATCAGCGGGTGGGCCTGCACGCGCAGGCGCAGCTTCTCGGCGCAGCGCAAGGCCGATTCGAGGTCGGTGTGCGGCAGCAGCACGACGAACTCCTCGCCCCCCAGGCGCGCCACCACGTCCGAGGCGCGCACCCCGCTGGCCAGCAGCGCCGACACATGGCGCAGCACCGCGTCGCCCGTGGGGTGGCCATAGTGGTCGTTCACACGCTTGAAATGGTCCAGGTCGAGCAGGATGAAGGCGGTGGAATACTTGTGGCGCAGCGCGCGCAGCAGCTCGTGGTCGGCCCGGCGCATGAACTCGCCCCGGTTGCACAGGCCCGTCAGACCGTCGTGGCTGGCCAGGCGCTCCAGCTCCACCTGTTTGGCCGCCAGCGTGGCGTTGGCCTGCGCCAGCGAGCGGCTGAGCAGGATGTTGACCGTGTTCTTGCGCCATGACAGCACCGAGAACACCAGGCTCATGAGCGGAATGACCAGCACGCTCACGCGGCCGCTGGTCAGCAGGGCGGGGTCGGGCTGGGTAAGCGGCAGCGCCACGAAGCCCGCCAAGGCCGCCACCGCGAACAGCGCCGCGCTGACCGGCGGGCGCAGGTAGAACACCAGGGCCACCCCCACCGCCGTCAGCACCAGCGGCGTGAACTTGGGCGTGACCCACTGGTAGAACGCCGTCAGCGCAATGCCCAGCAGCAGCATGAGCAGTGCCGCCAGCACCGGCAGCGCGCGGCCCAGCCGGCCCGTGGGCGCGCGCTGCAGCGCCACATGGCCCAGGCAGCCCAGCAGCAGCGCCAGGCCCATGGCCGACAGGTGCGTCATGCCCACGGCGCGTTGCCAGGGCCCCAGGGCGTCGCCGCCCAGCGCGCCCTGGAGCATCCACAGGCTGGCCCCGCCAAACACCGGCAGCGCCAGCAGCGCCCCGAGCCGCAGGCGGCGCAGGTTCTCCATCGCCACTTCGTCCCGCACCTGCGCGTCGTCGTGGGCGGCCGCGCGCAGGCTCCGCGCCAGGGGGGTGAGGTAGGTCATGGTGTGTGGGATGGCGACAGGTGCGCAAGATTATGGAGGCCGGGTCGCCTTTCTCCGCTAGGGGTCACCCTGGTAAGCAGGACCCCCATGCGACACTTCGGACCCACTACCTGCGCTACCCTTGATTTCCCTCAACCCCCGAGCCGCCATGCAAGAACCACCCCGCGCCCTGGGCCTGGCCGGCGCCAGCAACTTCCGCGACCTCGGCGGCTACCGGGGCCACGGCGGCCGGCCGCTGCGCTGGCGCCGCATCTTCCGCTCCGACCACCTGGCCGCGCTCACGCCGCAGGACCTGGCACAGCTCCAGGCCCTGGGCGTGCAGCGCGCCGTGGACTTCCGGGGCGAGGCCGAGCGCGCCGCGCTGGCCTACCAGTGGCCCGGCCTGGCCCAGCACCCGCTCACCATCGAGCCCACCGTGGTGCAACGCGCCCAGGAGCTGCTGCGCATGGGCCGCCAGCTCACCGCGCAGGACGCCGTGGGCCTGATGCAGGACACCTACCGCGATTTCGTGGGCGCCAACGCCCCGCGCTTCGCCGCGCTGTTCCGCCTGCTGCTGGAGAGCGACGCGCCGCTCGTCTTCCACTGCACCGCCGGCAAGGACCGCACCGGCTTCGCCGCCGCGCTCATCCTGCTCGCCCTGGGCGTGCCACGCGACGTGGTGATGCACGACTACCTGCTCACCAACACCTACTATCGCCCGCCCGCCGGCCTGGCCGGCCCGGCACCGCAGGAGGTGCTGCGCGTGCTGTGGGGCGTGCAGGAGGACTTCCTCGATGCCGCGCTGCACCTGGTGGACACGCAGTACGGCGGGGTCACGCCCTACCTGGAGGAGGTGCTGGGGGTGGACGCAGCGGCGCGGAAGGAGCTGGCGGGGCGGTATTTGCAGACGCCCTGATGCCCCTCGGGGATGGTTCACCCCCGCACCGATGCACCCGTGGCATAGAACTGCCCGCCCGCCACATAGTGCAGCGTGCGCAGCGCGTCGGGCGCGCTGTCGAATTCCCAGTGGCCGCCCCGGAACACACGCTCGTCGGCCCAGGCGGCGACCACCTCGGCGATGAACAGGTCGTAGGCCTGCTGGTTGTGCGGCTCGGCGATGACGCGGCAGACGAGCCAGGCAGCGCAGCCGTGCACCAGCGGCACCTCGTGGCCGGGGGCCTGGAACCGCTCCACGCCATGGCGCCGCAGCTTGTCGGGGTGGTCGTTGGCGCTCTCGGTGCCCAGGGCCAGGGTGAGGGCGGCCTGCGCACGGGTGGGCAATTGCAGGGCGAACTGGCCGCTGGCCTCCACCAGGGCGCGCGTGCGCGTGGCCTTGTCGAGCACCACCGTGACCTTGGGCGGCGCGAAGTCGAGCGCGCAGGCCCAGGCGGCGGCCATCACGTTGTCCTCGCCCGCGTGGCGGGCCGAGACGAGCACCGTGGGGCCGTGATTGAGCAGGCGGTAGGCCTTGTCGAGCGGAACGGGGGTGAAATGGGCGGGCTTCATGGTGCCATTCTGCCGGCGCGGCGATACTCGGAGCCTGCCCCTCCGGAACCTGACGTGCACCCCAACCCCACAGCCCACCCCGCACCCACCGTGGCCTTTGACGAGGCCTACTACCAGCGCTTCTACTTCGACCCCAAGACCAGCGTGGCCGACCCGCAGCACATCGAGCGGCTGGGCGCCTTCGTGTGCAGCTACCTGCAGTACCTGCGCGTGCCGGTGCGGCGCGTGCTCGACGTGGGCTGCGGCATCGGGCTGTGGCGCGATGTGGTGGCGCGGCACTTTCCGCACGCCAGCTTCCATGGCGTGGAGTACAGCGCCTACCTGTGCGAGCGCTTTGGCTGGGAGCGCGGCTCGGTGCTCGACTACCGTTCCAGCGAGCCGTTTGACCTGGTGATCTGCCAGGGCGTGCTGCCCTACCTGAACGCGGCCGACGCGCAGGCGGCCATGCGCAACCTCGCCCGGCTGTGCCAGGGCGCGCTGTACCTGGAGGCCGTGACGCGCGAGGACTGGGAGCAGGACATCGTGGACAAGTCGCTCACCGATGCGCGCCAGTTCCGCCACCGCGCGCAGATGTACCGCCGCACGCTGGCCGAGGGCTTCACCGAGGTGGGCGGCGGCGTCTGGCTGAGCCAGCGCGCCGAGGTGCCGCTGTTCGCGCTGGAGCACGCGGGACCGCCGTGACACCCGTCCCCCCGCCCCATGCCGTGGCGCGCCTGCGCGCCGAGCGCCTGGCGCGCAGCAGCAAGCCCTTCCTGGCCCGGGGCGGCCCCAGCGGCGAGCGCTGCCCGGGCTGCCGCCTGCGGCCCAGCCACTGCCTGTGCGCCCTGCGGCCGCAGGTGCCCACGCGCGCGGGCGTCTGCCTGCTGATGGCCGACACCGAAGCGCTCAAGCCCAGCAACACCGGCTGGCTGGTGGCCGATGTGGTGGCCGACACCTTTGCCTTCGGCTGGACGCGCACCGAGGTGCCCCCCGGCCTGCTCGCCCTGCTGGCCGATCCGCAGTGGCAGCCGTACCTGGTGTTTCCAGGCGACTATGCCGAACCGCAGCGCGTGGTGGCCGAGGTGGCGCCCCCGGCACCCTCGGGTGAAGCGCCCGACCGCAAGCCGCTGTTCGTGCTCCTCGACGCCACCTGGGCCGAGGCGCGCCGCATGTTCCGCAAGAGCCCCTACCTGGACGCCCTGCCGGTGCTCAGCCTGCGGCCCGAACAGTCGTCGCGCTACCGGCTGCGCCAGTCGGCCGACGCGGCCCACCTGTGCACGCTGGAGGTGGCGGCGCTGTGCTTGGCGCTGGCGGGCGAGGCGCGGGCCGCCCAGGTGATGGAGGCCTACCTCGACGTTTTCACCCACCACTACCTGCAGGCCAAGAACCAGCGGCCCGTGGACCCCGGGGATGCACTGCACCAGCGCCTGGGCGGCCTGTGTGGCGTACAGTAGCGCCCCTGCACACACCAAGGCACCCCTCCCATGAGCAAAGAACTGGCCCGACAGCGCGAACTGAACCCGATGGAACTGTGCGAGCCCTGCAAGGGCATCCAGCGCAACTGGCGCCGCGCGCCCGGCCATGCCGAGCTGGTGCAGCGCGGCAACCGCAAGGAAGAGCGCGAGACCGGCACCGTCACCATCACCCGCTACCAGTGCGATCGTTGCGGCACGGCCTGGGAATACGAAAACGACAAGAACAACCAGCAGGCGGGCTGGTCGGTGGTGGGGCGCTGAGCCGCTTTTGCTAGCTTTTCAATAGCTACTAGTGCTTTATCCACGGGCTCTAGAGGCCAATTTCATTCAAACCAACGGCGCTGGGCCTGCTTCTTCAACCCAGCACATGCGCCTGCACGCCCCGGCGCGGCGCGGGCCCCACAGGCGGCGCGTAGCCCAGGCGCGCCCACATCTGCACCGTGCCGCGCCCGCCCCCCGCGCCCAGCAGCGCGTGGATGGCGGCGTGGTGGAGCGCCTGCTCGGGGTATTCCTGCAAGGCCTGCTGCAGCGGGTGCATGGACAGGCCGTGCGCCGTGGCGGCGAGCTGCGCACGCGCGTAGGCGCGTCCGGCCCGCACCTGGGTGGCGCGGTCGTTGGTCTCGGTCACCATCGCGAAGAAGGCGGGCGTGGCCTCGATCTTGGCGTTGAAGTCCTGCACCTGCTGGGTCACCGCCATGTCGTCGGGGCCGGGGGCGCGGCTGCGGTCGAACAGGCCTAAAGCTGCCAGCAGGCGCGGCAGCGGTTCGTTCACGCTCAGGCCGTCGCGGTGCGCGGCGATCTCGCGCGGGCCCACGCGCAGCACCTTCAGCGATTCGAGCATGGTGCGCGGCGTGACCAGCTCCACGCGCCAAGCATCGCGCGCGATGGCGCGGTGCTCGGGCAGGCGTGCGTTGCCAGGCAGGGCAAAGTCCACGCGCAGGCCGGGTGCCGCGCAGGCCGCCGCGATGGCCTGCACCGCTGGTGGCTCGGGCGCGCGCTGCTCGTAGGCCGAGCGGTTGGTGTGGCGCCGGAAGATCTGCGCGAACAGCGGGTCGGGCCGCGCGCTGGCGTCGGGCAGCAGCCGCACGCGGGCCGTGGCGTGGTGGGTGTGCGGCGGCGCGGGCGGTGTGCGCGGGTCGAACACGCCGTGCGGAAACAGCTCCATCTCGGCACGCAGGCCTTGCTGCAGCGCGGCCAGATGCAGCAGTTCGAGGAAGGTGCCCTGGCTCATGAGGATCTGGCGCGAGTGCGGGTCGGTCTCGGGCAGCAGGCGGGTGTGGTCGCAGTAGAGCCAGATTTCGCCCGGCGTGTGCAAGTCCACCAGCCACGATTGCAGGTTGTGCGAATGCGGCGCGAGGATGGCGTGCGCCAGCAGCCAGCGGCGCACATCGCCCCCGGGCGGCACGGGCGCGGGCGGCTGCCACGCGGCCAGCGCCTCGGCGGGCAGGGCGGACGAGCAGCCCGGCAGCGCGGGCGTCGCGGCGAGCACGGCGGCACCGCCAAGCACGCGGAGAAAGGGGCGGCGCTGCATGCTCAGGCTCCTGTGGCGATGGGCGGGGTGATGGGTGTGCTGGAGGGCTGCGCGGCGCCGTCCAGCAAGGCCAGGCTGGCACGCAGCGCCTCGCGCAGCGGCGTGTGGGGCACGGGGCCTGCATACCGGGACAGCGCCGTGCCATCGAGTGCATGCGGCACCTGCCAGAGGTAGCGCATGGCCTGCAACGAGCGCAGCATGGGCACCACCGGGCTGGCCAGGCGCATCCAGCCCCAGGGCAGGGACTGCACGCGCAAGGCGCCGCCGCGCAGCCAGCCTTGCTCCTGCGCCCATTCGGCCAGCACGGCCTGCCAGTCCTGCCCGGTGGCGGTGTGGCCGGCGAAGGGCAGGCACGGCAACTGCCCCGGCGCGGGGGCGGGCGCAGCGGCCACGCGCACGAAGGCCTGGGCCAGGTCGGGCAGATAGGCCCAGGTGTGCGGCACGTCCAGCGGGCCGGGCCAAGCCATCACGCCCTGGCGCAGCTTGCGCGCGATCACCAAGTCCAGCCAAGTGCCCTGGCCCGCGCCAAAGAAGTCGCCCGCGCGCACGATAACCGCGCGCAGCCCCTGGGTGGCCACAGCCTGGGCAAGCTGCTGCTCCAGCGCCACGCGCACCTGGCCCAACGGCGTGGTGGGGCGCTGGGGCGTGTGGGCATCCAGCACGGCGGGCATGCCCGCGCCGAAGTTGTACACATTGCCGGGGAACAGCAGCACCGCGCGCAGCGCCAGCGCCATGCCGATGGCCTGGTGCAGCAGCGCCGGGGCCTCGGCGCGCCAGGCGCTGGCGGTGTAGCGCGCGGGGTTCATGGCGTGGACCACCGCGTCGGCACCCTCGTCCAGCGCCGCCTGCAGGGCCGCGCCCGGCGCCAGCCATTGCAAGCCGGGCAGCGCCGGGGCCTGCGCCACAGCGCCATGCCGCCAGGGCGCACGCACCCGCCAGCCCGCCGCCACAAAGGCCTGCGCCACCGCCCGCCCCAGGCGCCCGTTGGCGCCCAGCACCCATACCGTCTTGGCCATGTCCATCTCCATGTGCTCTGTGATGGGGTCGATTGTGGGAAGCCTTGTGCCGTTACACAATTGCATGAACATCCATAGCAGGATTTCATTCATGAATACCCCGTTCGACTGGAATTTGGTGCGCTCCTTCCTGGCCGTGCTGGAGCATGGCAGCCTGCTGGGCGCGGCGCGCGCGCTGCAGTCCAGCCAGCCCACCATGGGCCGCCACATCGCCGAGCTGGAGGCGCAACTGGGCACGGTGCTGTTCGAGCGCACCGGCCGCGGCCTGCAGCCCACGGCCACGGCGCTGCGGCTGGCCGAGGCGGCGCGCGCCATGGAGGCCGGCGCACACGCGCTGGCACGTGGCGTCTCGGGCGCGCAGGCGGGCGCCAGCGGCACGGTGCGCATCAGCGCCAGCCAGCCCGTGGCCTGCCTGCTGCTGCCCCCGCTGCTGGCACGCATGCGCCAGCAACTGCCCGAGGTACAGGTGGAGCTGGTGGCGAGCAACGAAGTCAGCAACCTGCTGCGCCGCGAGGCCGACATCGCCCTGCGCATGGTGCGGCCCAACCAGTCCAGCCTGGTGGCGCGGCGCATCGGCACCGTGGCCCTGGGCGCGTATGCGCACCGCGACTACCTGCGCCGCCGGGGCACGCCGCGCCAGCCCACCGACCTGCTGGCGCACGAGCTGGTGGGCAACGACCGCAACGAGGACATCCTGCGCGGCTTCGCCGCCCTGGGGCACCCGGTGGGGCGGGAGCAGTTCGCGTTCCGCAGCGACGACCTAATCGCCTACTGGCAAGCGGTGCGCGCGGGCCTGGGCATCGGCTTCGTGGCGCACTACATGGCGCGCACCGACCCCGAGGTGCAGCCGGTGCTGCCCCAGCTCGCGCTGCCATCGCTGCCCATCTGGCTGACGGTGCACCGCGAGATCCGCACCAGCGCGCGCATCCGCGCGGTGTATGACTTCCTGGCGGAGGCGGTGCCGCAGGGGTTGTAGGAGTTGGCGGCTGTGACATCAGGCCCCTTGCTATAAAAAACGTAGCTGTTTGCGCACAACATATGGGCTCTGCAGGCCATTTTTGCTTGTTCACTAGAATGCTCCGCAGGGATATCCCATGACGCCAGAGCAAAAAGCCAGAGTCAGCATTGACGCGCTGCTAAATGCCGCCGGTTGGCACGTTTGCGACATGGCGGACGCCAATATCCACGCATCCACAGACGTTTCCACTCTTTCAAAGTCACTTGCTTTCCTCACGAAGGGCAGGTTTTAGATTAAAAATATAGAAGAGGGATAAACCTAAATGAAGCTCACCAAGCTTACGCTTGAAAAATTCAAAAAGGTCGATAAGGTGGAAATTGACCTGCAAGGGCTTAATGTTCTTGTAGGTGGAAATAACGCGGGAAAGAGTAGTGTCCTCCAAGGCGTTCACTTCTCTGTGATTGCTTCCATCGCATCTAGGCAAGCTGGTCGCGACACCTTTACGCAGGAATCTCTGTTGTATTGCCCGTCAAGATCGTTTGAATCACTCCGACATGGGTCGGCATATACCAATCAGTCCCTTTTTGGCCATTTGCGACTTGTCGCTGAGACACCTGACGATGAGAAGCCTCATCAATACACGGTACGTATCTATCGAGGACGAAACGAGGGTAACGTCGGTTGTCAGCGATCTGGTTCACCTCGTCTTGGGCAGATGGTGACAAGTCGTGAGCAGTTATTCAGCATTTATGTACCAGGCTTGGCTGGTGTGTCGCAGTTCGAGCAACATCATTCAGAGAGTGTTGTTCGCAGAGGGGTGGCGAGCGGTGATGCTAATCTGTATCTTCGCAACGTACTCTGGTTAATCAAGCAGAAAGGGAAGATATCTGAACTTACCGAACGTATGAGGAGTCTGTTTCCTAAGTTCGAGATCTGGATTTCCTTCGATGCTGTAAATGACATCTATATTGATGTTGATGTTTCGACCACTGGGCCAACTGGGCGGCGCTGCCCGTTGGAGTTGGCTGGAACGGGTGTGCAGCAGGCTCTTCAAATCTTTTCATATGTCACATTGTTTGAGCCGCGCCTGCTTCTGCTCGATGAGCCGGACTCGCATTTGCACCCCGACAACCAAGGTCTTTTGGCTGCCGCCCTGCAAGAGGCCGTCAATGCAACATCAACCCAGGTCATCGTTTCAACACACAGTCGGTATATGGTTGATTCGTTGCACGACGACGCCAATTTTATTTGGCTTAAGGACGGGAAGGTCCACGAACAGGGAGTAGGGCTTAGCAAACTCCCCATATTGCTTGAGCTGGGTGCATTGGATACTTTTGATAAGCTGAAGGGGGGAGCCTACGACAGGGTGTTTTTGACTGAAGACCGTGATCGGAAGATGCTTGAAGTATTACTTTCGGCAAATGGATTCGACCTTGCAAAGTGCCTAATTTATAGCTACAAGACTTCGACGAACATCGAGGCAGCCAAGCTCTTAACTGACTTTATTCGAGACAGTGCACCATTGACTCAGGTCATAATCCATCGGGATCGAGATTTCATGACCCAAGCGGAAGCCGATAATGTTTCGGCGAGTATTCTGTCTTGCGGTGCGATTCCATTCATTACTAGCGGCTGTGACGTTGAAGCCTACTTCTTGAATCCAGAACACCTCAGCAACCTCATCGGAGTTGATCTGTCATTGATTCGTTCTTGGCTGGATGAAATTGCCTTAACGGAGCATACCGAGCTACAGCATTCATTCACGAGGAAGCGCGATGAAGTGAAGTCTGCCTTGTACCGAAGCAATCCTAAAGACTGTCCGGACACTCTCAAATTGTTGGGAAAGGCCATTCCATTACCACCAGAGCTGAGGCATGGGAAAAAAATGCTCAAAAGAGTTCGTGCCGGACTTAAGGGAAAGTTCGGGATCGCACCAGAAATCATAATCACTACGTCCGCGCTGACTTGCCCTCGGTTATCGGAAATTTTGAAGATGAAGGCAATCGCGCCAGTGAAGTAGTGGAGTTTATTGTCTTGAATGCCACCCCTTTCTCCCTCCGCATCTTCGTCGCCGACGGCGACCCCGATGGCCTGCGCATCGTCGACAAGTCCAACTGGATCGGCAAAGCGCTGCTGTTCCCGCGCGCGCTGCTTCCGCAGGTCAAGGCCCGACCCGAACTGGCGCAGACCGGGGTGTATTTGCTGCTGGGGCCGCGCCCAGACGGCGAGGGCGACATGGTCTATGTGGGCGAGGGGGATCCCATCCTTCCACGCCTGCAAGAGCACCAGGCCAAGAAGGACTTTTGGACCCGCGCCATCGGCTTTACTACCGCTACGGCCGGGCAACTGAACAAGGCGCATGTGCAGTTTTTGGAGTCGCGCCTGATTGCCCTGGCCCGCGCCGCCAAGCGCATGCCGCTGGACAACGCCAACCAGCCCACCGAGCCCAGCTTGAGCGAGGCGGACCGTGCCGACATGGAAGTCTTTTTGGGCCACATGCTGGGCATGCTGCCGGTGCTGGGGGTGCATGCGTTCGAGCAGGCACCCAAGGCCCCTGCCGCCAAGGCCGGCCCGGTGCTCAGCTGCAAGGGCAAGGGCGTGCAGGCCACGGGCTACGAGTCCAGTCAGGGCTTTGTAGTGCGTGAGGGTTCGCAGGCTGCTGCCACCGTGACGCCGAGTTTTGCCAAGATGGCAGGCCCGAGTGAACTGCGGGCTGACTTGCTCAAGAGCGGCGTCCTGACTACCGAGGGCGACGTGCTGAAGTTCACCCAGGACTATGTGTTCTCGGCCCCTTCTGCGGCGTCCGACATTGTGCTGGGCGGTTGCACCAACGGGCGGCTGAGCTGGAAAGACGCCAACGGGCGCACGCTGAAAGAGCTGCAAGAAGCGCAAGCGGCATAGTAGAGCTTTTGCTACCGATTTAATAGCGTCTGGCGCTTTATGAATAAGCGCTAGAGGCCAATTTCATCCAAATACTTGCCTTTGTCATCCAATCACCTTATATTCAATATTCGCGATTTACGAATATTGAATGACCATGCAACTCAAACCCCAAGACTTCCTGGTCGCCCTCAAGCTCGTGGCCTGGGGTGATCAGCGCTGGACGTATGCGCGGCTGGCGCAGGAGTTGGGCATCAGCGTGTCGGAGGCGCATGCCTGCGTCAAGCGCGGGTTGCTGGCGGGGCTGTTGCTACCCAACCGCGAGCCACTGCCCCCGGCTGCAGGAGCGGGCGGCCCTGAGGCGCTGAATGATTTGGCGGCGCAAGAGGCCATGGGCATCTACCGCATCACGCGCAAACGGGTACGCCGCGCGGCCTTGCCGGATGGAACGGCCGCAGCCGACAACCCGGTGCGCCCCCATGCCCACAACCTGGCGGAGTTTGCCTTGCATGGGGCCAAGTACGCCTTTCCTGCCGTCAAGCTGCCGCTCGTGGTTGGGGTGCCCACCAGCCACAGCGCGCCCGCCTTTGCCGGCGTGTTTGCGCCGGGCAGCACCGATTTTGTGTGGCCGCACCCCAATGGCGCGGTGCGCGGGGTGGGCATAGAGCCGCTGCATCCTGCCGTGCCCTTTGCGGCCATGCAAGATGCCCGGCTGTATGAGCTGCTGGCGCTGTTTGACGCCCTGCGCGTGGGCAAGGCACGCGAACGGGGCATGGCGCTGGAGCGCCTGCAAGCGCTGATCGATCCCGATTCACCGAAGAAAGCCAAGGGTCCCTTGCATGGCTAACCCCAACCTGGAGTTGTTGCTGGGCATGGCGCGTGCCATGGGGCCGCTGTGCGAGCAGGTGGTGTTTGTGGGCGGTTGTGCCACAGGCCTGCTGGTGGACGATGCGGGCTTGATGGACGTGCGCCCCACCGAAGATGTGGACGCCATCGTGGAGGTGGCGTCTTTGGGCGCGTACCACCGTTTGGCAGAACAGTTGATGCAGCGCGGCTTTACCCAGACCATGGCGGACAACACACCACCGTTCCGTTGGTTCTGGGGCCGCATGCAACTGGACCTGGTGCCGTTGGATGAAAAGGTGATGGGTTTTGCCAACCCGTGGTACCGGGTGGGCTTTGAAGAGGCCTTGTCGGCAGAGCTGGCTGCGGGGCTGGTGGTGCGGCACCTGTCAGCGCCGCACTTTCTGGCCACCAAGTTCGAGGCATTCAAAGACCGTGGCGAGAACGATGTGTACCTGAGCCATGACCTCGAAGACATCATGACAGTATTGGAGGGCCGTGCAGCCACAGCACAAGAAGTGGCCGCCGCCAGCACACCCGTGCGCCAGCATGTCGCGCGTTCGGCAGCCGCGCTGCTGCAAATGCCCGCCTTCCACAATGCCCTACCCGGCTTGCTGAGCGATCCCGATCGTGAGCCCACCGTCAAGGCCCGGTTGGCGCAGATTGCAAGATGTGCGGGCCTGTGAGTCCGCCACAGCGACTGGGCGGCCGCCCGCGTGACGCGGGGGGCGTAGTCCGCTTCAGGCGCGCCGATGGAACGCAGTGTTGCAGCGCCGGGGGCTTTTCGTGCGGGCGCAATGCCGCTCCAATACACACAGGAGCATTGCCATGACCACTTCCTCGCCCATCCTGACCACCCAGCCCCTTGGCCCGTTGTGGCCCACGCTGGACCCCTTCCTGTTCTGCGCCCACCACGACGACGCCTACCCGGCGGGCGACGGCGCCTACGGCCCGGCAACCCAGCTGCTAGAAGGCCGGCAGATCGGCAGCGACTTCAGCCGCCAGGACGGCTGGAGCATGTACCACGGTGAGACGGTGCCGGGCTTTCCGGCGCATCCGCACCGGGGGTTCGAGACGGTGACGCTGGTGCGCAAGGGCCTGATCGACCATGCCGACTCGCTGGGCGCGGCCGCGCGCTTTGGCGGCGGCGATGTGCAGTGGGTGACGGCGGGGCGGGGCATCCAGCATTCCGAGATGTTCCCCTTGCTGCGCACCGACGGCCCGAATCCGCTGGAGCTGTTCCAGGTGTGGCTGAACCTGCCCGCGCGCCAGAAGATGGCGGCGCCACACTTCACCATGTTCTGGAACGAGCGTATTCCGCGCCTGGCGCACCGCGACGAGGCCGGGCGCCTGACCACCGTCACCGTGGTGGCCGGCGCGCTGCCCGGCGCGGGCGCTCCGCTGGCGCCGCCGCCCGAATCCTGGGCCGCGCAGCCGGACGCCGACGTGGCCATCTGGACGCTGCACCTGGAGCCGGGCGCCCGCTGGGTGCTGCCCGCCGCGCGCGGCCAGGGCACGCGGCGCATGCTGTACTACCTCGTGGGCGCGGGCCTGCGCGTGGGCCCGCAGACCGTGGCCGAGCACGCCGCCCTGGAATTGGTGGCGGACCAGGACTGGATGCTGGAGAACACCGGCGACACGCCCGTGGAATGCCTGCTGCTGCAGGGCCGCCCCATTGGCGAACCGGTGGCGCAATACGGCCCGTTCGTCATGAACACGCAGCAGGAGATCCTGCAGGCGATGCAGGACTACCGGCGCACGCAGTTCGGCGGCTGGCCCTGGGCGGACAGCGCGCCGGTGCATGGCGGCCAGAAGCGGCGCTTCGCGCGCTATCCCGGCGAGGCGACCGAAAGCCTGCCGTGAGGGAAAATCCCGTCTTTGCCCCCGAACCGGTTCCTACAGAAAGCGCAGCATGAACATCAGCAAAGACACCGCCGTCACCATCAGCTACCAGGTGACCACGCCCCAGGGCAAGCCGCTCGACGCGGGCAACCTGGCCTACCTGCACGGCGGCTACGAGAACATCTTCCCCAAGGTGGAGGCCGCGCTCGAAGGCCAGGCCGCCGGCTTCGCCACCACGCTGGACCTGGCCGTGGAAGACGCCTTCGGCGCGCGCGATGAATCCCTCGTGCGCACCATCCCCAAGAGCGAATTCCCGCCCGGCGTGAAGGTGGGCGGCCAACTGCAGGGCGCGGGCGCCGACGGCCAGCCCCAGGTGTTCAACGTGGTGAAGATCAAGGGCCCCGAGGTGCACCTCGATGGCAACCACCCGCTGGCCGGCCAGGCGCTGCGCTTTTCCTGCAAGGTGACGGCGGTGCGTGCCGCATCGGCCGAGGAGATCGCGCACCGCCATGTGCATGGCGCGCACGGGCACCATCACTGACATCCCCCTGAGGCGCTTTGCGCCTTCCCCCTTCTCTCGCCTTGCTACGCAATGCGGGAAGGGGGACCTTGCTCAGCGCGGCGGGGCGGCCCTTGCGCGGCGGTCGCTGGCCTGGGCCGCGCCCATGCTGACCACGGGCGCCCCACACGCAGCGCGCACGGGTCAGCCCGCCAACAGGCGGATGACCTCGTCGTCTTCGACCTGCGTGAAATCGCGGTAGTACTGCCCCACGGCCTCGAAGTCCTCCGGCGCTTCCAGGCACACCACCTCGTCGGCCAGGGGCCGGACCCGGTCCAGCGCCTCGGGCGAGGCCACGGGCACGGCGCAGACCAGCCGCTTCGGGTGCCGCGCACGCAGGCCGTGCAGCGCCGCCACCATGGTGGCGCCGGTGGCCAGGCCGTCATCGACCACGATCACGGTGCGCCCGGCCGGATCGATGAGCGGGCGCACCGGCGTGTAGCGCGCACGGCGCTCGCGCAGGGCCTCCTGCTGGGTGCGTGTTTCCTCGGCCAGATACTGCGCATCGGCGCCCAGCCGCTCGGCGTGCGGCGCGGCGTAGACCCAGCCGCTCTCATCGACCGCGCCCACGGCCACCTCGGGCTGGAAGGGCGCGTGCAGCTTGCGCGCCAGCACCACGTCCAGTTCGCCACCGAGCTGCCGCGCGATCACGCGCCCCATGGGCACGGCGCCGCGCGGAATGGCCAGCACCAGCGGGTGCTGGCCCTGGAAGGCCTGGAGGCGCCGCGCGAGGCGGCGGGCGGCATCGGCGCGGTCCTGGAACATGGTGTCTGCTTCGCCCCGGAGCATGGCGGGCCCGGGCGGGCGCGCCAGGGTCAGTCGCCGTCCGGATTGCGCACCAGCAGCACCGGCACGGGGGCCGCGCGCAGCACCTGTTCGGCGTCGCTGCCCAGCAGCAGGCGGCCCACGCCGCGCCGGCCGTGCGTGCCCAGCACCACCAGGTCCGCGGGCCAGGCGCGCGCCTGCTCCACCACCCAATCGGCCAGGCGGCCGCGCACGCCTTCGTCCAGCACGGAATCGGCGGCCACCCCACCGGCCACGGCCTGGGCACGGGCCTGCTGCAGCATCTGTTCGCCGTCGGCGCGCAGCTGGTCGATCACGTCGGCGCTGATGGCATAGGCCCCCACGGCCATGGCGGCGGAGAGCGCGTCCACCATGTGCAACAGGCGGATCTGCCCACCGGTCAGCCGCGCCAGCCGGATGGCCTCGGCCAACCCCTTGAGGGAAGTCGGGCTGCCGTCCACCGGCACGAGAATGCGTTGGTACATGGCGGTCTCCTGCAGAACGGCCGGGGCGGCGCCCCGGACCGGATTTCACCTTAGCAGAACGCCCGCCGCACCACAACGGCGCGCCGCGTCAGAGCGCGGCGGTGAGGATGGCGTGGCTGACCTCGGGCGTGATGGCGCGGCGTTCGCCCAGCTTGAGCATGCCGTGCGCGGTGAGCTGCGCCACCACGGCGTCCACCGCCTCGGCGCCCAGGCCGTAGCCCGACAGGCGGGTGCGGATGCCCAGGCTCTCGAAGAAGCCGCGCGTGCGCTCGATGGCCGCGTCGATGCGCTCGGCCTCGCTGCCCTCGGTGATGCGCCAGACGCGCTCGGCGTACTGCAACAGCTTCTCGCGCTTGGCCTCGCGCTGCGAATCCATCAGCGAGGGCAGCACGATGGCCAGCGTGCGCGCATGGTCGATGCCGTAGAGCGCGGTGAGTTCATGGCCGATCATGTGCGTGGCCCAGTCCTGCGGCACGCCGGCGCCGATGAGGCCGTTGAGCGCGAGCGTGGCGGTCCACATGAGGTTGGCGCGGTTGTCGTAGTCGGGCGTCTCGGCCAGCGCGCCGGGAGCGATCTCCACCAGCGTCTGCAGCAGACCTTCGGCGAAGCGGTCCTGCGCCAGCGCTTGCACGGGGTAGGTGAGGTACTGCTCCATGGTATGTACGAAGGCGTCGGCGATGCCGTTGGCGATCTGCTCGCGCGGCAGGGTGTAGGTCTTGGTGGGGTCGAGGATGGAGAACAGCGGGAAGCAGTGCGGGCTGGAGAACGACAGCTTGGCCTGCGTGGCCTTGCGCGTGACCACGCCGCCGTTGTTCATCTCCGAGCCGGTGGCGGGCAGCGTGAGCACGGCGCCCATGGGCACGGCGCGCTGCACGTTGCGGCCACGCTGCAGCAGGATGTCCCAGGGCTCGCCGTCGAAGCCGGCGGCCGCGGCCACGAACTTGGTGCCGTCGATCACCGAGCCGCCGCCCACGGCGAGCAGGAAATCGATCTTCTCGGCGCGCACCTGCTCCACGGCGCGCATCAGCGTCTCGTAGGTGGGGTTGGGCTCGATGCCGCCGAACTCGGTCACGGTGCGGCCCGTCAGCGCGGCCAGCACCTCGTCGAGCGTGCCGGTCTTGCGCGCGCTGGCGCCGCCATAGAGCACGAGCACGCGCGCCTCTGGGGGCACGAGGCGCGCCAGGTCGGCCACCTTGCCTTGGCCGAAGACGATGCGGGTGGGGTTCTGGAACTCGAAATTCAGCATGGCTATCCTTGCAGTGGGGGCGGGTAGGGCGGTGTTTTTCCGGTCTTGGATGCTACTGCGCAACGGCGCCGCCTGCCGGGGGCGCCCGGCTTCGGCCCTGGCGCTGCAGGGATTGGATACATTTATTGACCATCCCGGCAGCAGCATCAAGGCGCGACACTGACATGCAAAGCACCCCGAACCCCGGCCTGGACGAAGGCCCCTTCTTCCGCGACCTGCAATCGCTGAGCAACCGCATCCACGGCACCGAGCGCGCGGAGCAGATCATGGTGGACCTGGAGCCGGACATCTGCGCGCTGTTCCAGGCCGATCGGATGACGCTCTACACCGTGTCCGACGACGGGCACCACATCCTGTCGCGCTTCAAGACGGGGCTCAAGACCCTGTGCAACCTGCGGCTGCCGATCAAGGCCACGAGCGTGGCCGGCTACGTGGCCCTGCGGCGCGAACTGGTCAACGTGCCCGACGCGCACGATGCGGCCGCGCTGCAGGCCATCGCGCCGGGCCTGAAGTTCCAGAAGGAGGTGGACCAGCGCTCGGGCTACCGCACGCACCAGTTGCTCACCGCGCCGGTACTGCTCGATGGAACGCTCTACGGCGTGCTGCAGCTCGTCAACACGCAGGGCGGCCAGCCCTTCGGGCCGCTGGCCGAGCAGGGCGTGCGGGAGCTGTGCCACACCCTCGCCATCGCGTTCAAGCGCCACCGCCAGCCGCTGGAGGCCCCGGCCGAACCAGCGCCCGCGCCGGCCACGACGCACCTGCCCGGCGGCGCGCGCTACCAATGGCTGGTGGAGCAGGGCCTGGTGGACCTTCCCACGCTGGCGCGCTGCCTCGACCAGGCCCGCCAGCAGGGCCTCGGCGGCGAGGATCTGCTGCTCCAGCAGGGCCTGCGCCCCGCCGACCTGGGTGCCAGCCTGGCGGCCTTCTTCGGCGTTTCCTACGCGGGCTTCCAGAACGACCGCCTGCGCATCGAGGCGCTGCACGGCGTGCTCAAGCGCGATTTCGTGCTGGCCCAGGGCTGGCTGCCGCTGGAGGACACGCCCGCCGGCCTGCAGGTGATGTGCCTGGACCCGGAAGCCGTGCAGGCCTCGCGCATGGTGCGCCATGTGTTTCCGCGCGTCCGCCACATCCAGTACCTCGTGGCCACGCAGCACGATTTCGCGCAGACGGTGGACCAGATCTATGGCGGCCTGGGCGGCGAGGAGAGCGTGGACCGCATGCTGGCCGACCTGGCCGATGCCGCGCCCGAGGAGGACGGCAGCGAGGCCTCGCTGGTCTCGGCCGCCACCGACAACGAGCTCGTCAAGCTGGTCAACAAGATCGTGATCGACGCCTACCAGCAGGGCGCCTCGGACATCCACATCGAGCCCCAGCCGGGCAAGGGCAAGACGGCCATCCGCTTCCGCATCGACGGCAGCCTGCAGCCCTACATCGAGATCCCGGCGGCCTACCGCGCGCCCCTGGTCACGCGCATCAAGATCATGTGCGACCTCGACATTTCCGAGCGCCGCAAGCCGCAGGACGGCAAGATCCAGTTCCGCCGCTTCGGCCCGCTCGACATCGAGCTGCGCGTGGCCACCGTGGCCTCGGTGGGCGGCGTGGAGGACGTGGTGCTGCGCCTGCTCAAGGGCGGCGAGCCGCTGCCGCTGGAGCAGCTCGGCCTGAGCGCGCACAACCTGCAGCGGCTGCTGCCCACCATTTCCAAGCCCTACGGGCTGTTCTACGTCTGCGGCCCCACGGGCTCGGGCAAGACGACCACGCTGCACTCCATCCTGCGCCAGCTCAACACGCCCGACACCAAGATCTGGACCGCCGAGGACCCGGTGGAAATCACCCAGAAGGGGCTGCGCCAGGTGCAGGTGAACAAGAAGGCCGGCATCGACTTCGCCATGGTGATGCGCGCCTTCCTGCGCCTGGACCCGGACATCATCATGGTGGGCGAGTCGCGCGACCTGGAGACCGTGAGCATGGGCATCGAGGCCTCGCTCACCGGCCACCTGGTGCTCTCCACCCTGCACACCAATTCGGCGCCCGAATCCATCGTGCGCCTGCTCGACATGGGCATGGACCCGTTCAACTTCGCCGACGCCCTGCTGGGCGTGCTGGCGCAGCGCCTGGCCAAGAAGCTCTGCGCCTGCCGCGAAGCCTACGTGCCCGCCGACGACGAGCTGCAGCAGTGCCTGGACGACTACACCCAGCCCTTGCGCCAGACCGCCGCCTGGCAGCAGGACGCGCAGGGCCAGCGCCAGGCCGTGCTGCAGAGCTGGCGCGAGCGCTTCGGTGACGACCAGGGCCAGTTGCGCCTGTACCGCCCCGTGGGCTGCGACAAATGCCAGGGCGGCGGCTACAAGGGCCGCGTGGGCCTGCACGAGCTGCTGGTGGCCGACGACGCCATCAAGCGCCACATCCAGTCGCGCTCGCGCGTCTCGGATCTGCTCGGCGCCTGCCTGGAAGAGGGCATGCGCACGCTGATGATGGACGGCATCGAGAAGGCGCTGCAGGGCCTCACCGACCTCAAGCAGGTGCGACTGGTCTGCCTGAAGTAAGGAACAACCCCCTGTGGCGCTGCGCGCCTTCCCCCTTCTCTCGCCTCGCTGCGGGGCGGCCCTTGCGCGGTGGCCGTTGACCTGGGCCGCGCGAGTGCTCGCACCTGCGCGTGACGCATGCACCCATGGACGGCTGGAATGCCCCTGGGCTGTGGCTTTCAGCACGAATGCGCGACCAGATGTATCGGCGGCGTCACACAATTCCCGGCGCGGCTGGCACCATGTCGGGTTGCGCGGCCCGTCTCCGCCAGCCCAGCACTTGAACCTGCAAGGAAGCGCCCATGCACCCCCTTCTCCGACGCACCTCCCTGGCGGCCCTCGTCGCCCTGGCCTTTCCGCTGACAGCCCAGGCGGCCCTGCCGCCCGGCGCCGCCGCCGAGATCCTGACCCTGCAGGGCGCGGGCGACCAGCGCTCGGCCAGCGCCACCGACTGGCAACCTGCCCGCCCGGCGCAAGCGCTGGCGGCAGGTGACTTCGTGCGCACGCGCGAGGCGGCGCGCATGGCCCTGGTCTTCGCCGACGAGACCCAGCTGCGCCTGCACCAGAACACCGTGCTGCAGGTCAAGGCCGTGGCCGCGCCGGGGCAGAACACCACCACGCTGCGGCTCGATGCCGGCCGCGCCTGGACGCAGACGCGCCGCCCGCCGGGCAGCCCGCTGCAGCTCGAAACCCCGGCCGCCACCGCCGCGATCCGGGGCACCGACTGGGACATCAGCGTCGAGCCCGACGGCCGCACGCTGCTGACCGTGCTCTCGGGCACGGTGGAATTCGGCAACGCGCAAGGGCAGGTGAGCGTGGGACCGAACGAGGCCGCCTACGCGGAAGTGGGCAAGGCTCCGGTGAAGATGCTGCTGGCCCAGCCGCGCGACCGCGTGCAGTGGGTCAACGCGCTGCAGGCCGACCCGCTGCCGCACCTGCGCGCCGACGCCCCGCCCGATGCACTGCAGCCGGTCGTGGCGGCGCTCGCCGCGCGCCAGCCCGAGGCCGCCCGCGCGGCGCTGGCCCAGGTTCGGGCCAGCGCCCTGGCACCCTGGACGGCCGCGCTGGAGGCCGCCATCGCCCTGCAATCGGCCGACCTGCCCGGCGCGCGCGCGCAGCTGGCGCGCCAAGTGGCCGCCGGCACGGCGCCGCTGGCCGCGTGGCTGATGCAGTCCGACCTGCAGCTCATGGAAGGCGAGGGCGATGCCGCCCTGCAGACGCTGCGCGGCGCGCTCGCGCGCTGGCCGGCGCACCCCGCGCTGCTGGCGCAGCAGGCCCGCGTGCAGCTGCTGACCGACCGCGTGGACGACGCCCGCACCACGCTGGCGGCGGCGCCAGACACCCCCAGCGCCGACCTGGCGCTGGCGCGCGCCGCGCTGGCGCGGCGCCAGGGCGACGCGCCCGCCACGCTGGCGGCCTACACCGAGGCCACACAGCACGCGCCCCAGGACGCCCGCGGCTGGCAGGGCCTGGGCAGTGCGCAGACCGAGCGCGAAGACACCGCCCCGGCGCGCCGCCATCTGCTGCAGGCCTTGCAGATCGACCCGCACGCGGCCGGCGCACAGGGCGAGCGCGGCACGCTGGAAACCTTTGCCAACAGCTTCGTCGAGGCCGAGGCGGCGTTCGCCATCGCGCTGGCCGACAACCCGGCCGACTACGTGGCGCTCACCGGGCAGGGGCTGCTGCGCCTCAAGCAGGGTCTGCCCCAGGCCGGGCTCGACGCTTTCCTGCGCGCCGGCGTGATGGAGCCGCGCTACGCCCGCGCCAAGACCTGGACCGCCGTGGCCTACTACCAGCTCGGCCGCCACCAGGACGCCATCACCACGCTGGAACAGGCGGCCGCGCTCGACGACAAAGACCCACTGCCCCACATGCTGCTGGCGCAGATCCACACCGACCGGTTCGAGCCCGGCGCGGCCGTGGATGCGGCGCGTGCCGCCCTGCGGCGCATGCCCTACCTCAAGTCGCTCAACCAGGTCGCCAACGACCAGAAGGGCAGCGCCAACCTGGGCGCCGCGCTGGCCTTCTTCGGCATGGAAGACTGGGCGCTCGAACTCGCGCAGCAGAGCTTCACGCCCTACTGGGGCGGCAGCCACCTGTTCCTGGCCGACCGCTACCCGGGCGAATTCAACAAGAACTCGGCACTGTTCCAGGGCTTCCTGACCGATCCCATGGCCTTCGGCGCGAGCCAGCGCCACTCCTCGCTGCTGCAGCAGCCCGGCAGCCACGGCGCCGTGGGCCTGACGTACGACCAGGAATTCTTCCGCATGACGGCGCCCTCGGTCACGCTCAACGGCATGGACAACAGCAAGGTGCCAGTGTCGTGGTTCCTCAAGGCGCAGCACGCGGCGGCGCGCGACTTCCCGATCAATGTCGGGGTGGCGAACATCCCCGCGTTCCAGGACCCCACCGGCACGGCCCACGGCGGAGCCGACGCGCTCACGCTGGGCCTGGGTCTGCAGCCCAGCGAGCGCCTGAGCCTGTTCGCCTACGCCAACCACTTCGACCTGAGCCTGCGTGCCAGCAACCGTTTCGGCACCGCGCTGGACAACACCGCACAACAGGGTGTGCTGGGCCTGTCCTACCGCTGGAGTCCGACCGTGCAGACCTGGTTCAAGGCCGGGCGCAGCCTGGAAAGCATGCGCTTCGAGAACTACCCCACGCTGTTCTTCTTCGACCCGCTATCCGGCATCCTGGGGCTGTCAGGCGCGCCGCGCAAGGCCTTCTCCGACCTGCAGCTACGCCACACCGTGGACCCCGAACCGGGCACGCGCTGGAGCGTGGCCCTGGAGCATGTGCGGGAGAAGCAGGCCAGCAGAACCGAGGCGACCGGCATCATCGAGGGGCCACTCGGGAACGGTCAGAACCTCTCCGACATCATGGTCTTCGCGGCCAACAACGACATCGACCGGCGCTACACCGCCCTGACGCTGGACGGCCAGCGGCAAGTGAACCCGGCCGTGCGGCTGGACGGCGCGCTGGGCGTCCAGCAGATCCGCCACCGGGTGCGGGGGATTAGCGCCATCGGGCTGGTGAATCTGGACGCCGTCGGCGGCGATGTCGCCACCCGCAACGACACCGAGCGCGTGGTCAGCCCGCGCCTGGGCATGGTGTTCCAGCCGGCCCCGGGCAGCACCCTGCGCCTGGCCTACCAAGACTGGATGCGGCCACTGAGCACCGGCACCCTGACGCGCGTGGACACCGCCGGCATCGCCGTGGAAGACCGCCTGCTCGAGGCCGGCGGCCGCCACAAGCGCACCGTGGCGCAATGGGGCCAAGAACTGGGCCACGACACCTTCCTGACCCTGCGCGCCGACCACATGCGCATCGCCAACCCGGGCACCATTGGCGTGGACCTGCGCACGCCCAGCCTGCCCTTCCTGGAAGAGATGCGCAACGCCCAGCTCGCCAACCTGTCCACCTCCGACGTGCTGGAGGACACGCCCAGCTTCGACGGCGGCCGGCTGAGCAGCCTGGGCGCCGGCGTGAACCACATGTTCAGCCGCAACTGGTCGGGCTACGGCAAGTACCTCTACCAGCACGGCCGCAGCGAATACCTCGACGGCAGCCTGCTCGTCACGGGCCGCATGATTCCCTTCATCCCGCGCCACACCGCGGTGCTCGGCGCCACCTGGGCCAGCGGCGCGCGCGTGTACCTCAGCGGCCGCCTGGTCTACCGCTCGGAACGCTTCGAGGACAAGGAAAACCTCACGCGCCGTCCGCCGGGCTGGGGCCTGGACCTCATGGGCTTCTGGGAGTCGCAGGACAAGCGCTGGGTGATCGGCGTGGCGGCGCTCAACCTGCTGGCGCCGAAGTCGGCGCTGCAGAAAACCCGCTACGTGCTGGATGCGCGCTACCGTTTCTAAGCCGCTGGGCGCGGCGCTCTTGGCCCTGCTGCTGGTCTGGGCGGCGGCGCACAGCCGCCCCTGGCATGCGCTGGAATTCAAGAGTTTCGACCTGTGGACCACGCTGGCCGCGCCGGGGCGCGGCCCAACGCCTGTGGCCGTGCTGGCCATCGACGAGCCGAGCTTCCAGCAGCTCGGGCAAGGCTGGCCCTTTCCGCGCGGCTTGCATGCGCGCCTGATCGACCGGCTGCGCGAGGACGGCGCCGCCGCCATCGGCCTGGACATGGTGTTCGCCGATCCGGCTGCCGACCCGGCGCAGGACGCGGCCCTGGCCCAAGCCGTGGCGCGCGCGGTGGCGGCGGGCATCCCGGTGGTGCTGGCGTCCAGCCGCGAGAAGGTGGACAGCGCCAGCGCCACGCTCTGGACCGAGGTGCTGCCGCTGCAGCCCTTGCTGGACGCGGGCGCCCGCCATGGCGACGCCGGCGTGCAGCCCGACGACGACTTCGTGGTGCGCCAGATGCCATCCGGCCCCGGGCGCTTTGCCGCCGTGCTGGCCGAGGGCCTGAGCGGCCGCCCGGTGCCCGAGGGCCCGCCCGGGCTCATCGCCTACCGGGGGCCGCGCGGCACCTACGACACGCGCTCGTACTACCAGGCGCTGGAGAGCGGCCTGCTGCCCCCTGGCTTCTTCCGGGGCAAGACCGTGCTGGTGGGCCGCTCGGCGCTCACCGCCAGTGAATTGCAGCATGCGCAGGCCGACCTGTTCAATTCACCCTTTGCCGCCCTGGGCGGCGAACGCCTGTTCCCCGGCGTGGAGCTGCAGGCGACGCTGCTCGACAACCACCTGCAGGGCGACCGCCTGCGTCCCGTGCCCGAGGGCTGGAGCGCCGCGCTGGTGCTGCTGGCGCTGGCGCTGCTGGTGCCCGCCAGCCTGCTCTGGCACCCCGGCGCCGTGGCCGCGCTCGCGGCGGCGCTCTCGGGCGGTACGCTGCTGCTGTCGTGGGCGCTGTTCAGCGGCGCCGGGCTCTGGCTGCCGCCGCTGCTGCCGCTGGCCGGCGTGCTCGCCATCTACGGCGCCACGGCCCTGGTGGCCTATGCCACGGCCCGCCGGCGCGCGCGCCAGACACGCGCGATGTTCGCCCAGTACGTGCCGCCCGAGGTGGTGGCACGCCTGGTGGCCCAGCCCGAACTGCTGCGCCTGGGCGGCGAGGCGCGCGAGGTCACGCTCATGTTCACCGACCTGGCCAGCTTCACCACGCTGTCCGAGCAGCTCAGCGCCGAGCAGACCGTGGAGGTGCTCACGGGCTATTTCAACGCCATGACCCCGCTCATCCACGCCACGGACGGCACGGTGGACAAGTTCATCGGCGACGCGGTGATGGCCTTCTGGGGCGCACCGCTGCCCGATGACCGGCACGCCGAGCACGCGGTGCGCGCCGCCATCGCCATGCAGCAGGCCATGGAGCCGCTGGTGGCGGGCCTGCGCGCGCGCGGCCTGCCGGGCATCCACATGCGCATCGGGCTGCACACGGGCCGCGTGGTGGTGGGCAACGTGGGCTCGGAACAGCGCTTCTCGTACACCGCCATCGGCGACGCGGTGAACCTGGCGGCGCGCCTGGAAGGTGCCAACAAGGCCTTCGGCACCGGCATCCTGCTCTCGGGTGCCACTGCGGCGCGGCTGCCGGCCGGCATCGCTCTGCGCGCGCTCGACGACGTGGTCGTCAAGGGCAAGACCGAGCCCGTGCGCGTGTACACGCCCTGCGACGACGCCGAGGCCTGCCGGCTCTCGCAGGCGGCGCTGCAGGCCTTCCATGCGCGCGCCTGGGACGCGGCCGACGCACACCTGCAAGCGCTGCTCGCGCGCCTGCCCGGCGACCTGGCGGCCGAGCGTCTGCGCGAGCGCATCCGGGACGCCCGCGCCCTGCCGCCCGGCGCGCCCTGGTTGCCGGCCGTGGCGCTGGACAAGCTGTAGCCCGCCCGTCCACCCGGAAATTGACGCGACTCAAGGCCACGCCTTCCATTGCAGGCATGATGGGGGGACGGTTGACCTGTTTTTCCCCGGCCAGCGCGCCGGACCATGCCAAAGGAGAATCCATGCAAGTTCAAGTGCACACCGACGACAAGATCCAGGGCGGCGAATCGCTGGCCCAGTGGATCCAGCAGGAAACCGTGTCCCGCCTCGCGCGCTTCCGTGACCAGGTCACGCGCGTCGAGGTGTTCCTCACCGACGAGGACGCCGGCAAGTCCGGCAACAACGACAAGCGCTGCCGCCTGGAGGCCCGCCCCGCCGGCCGCCAGCCCGTCACCGTGACCGCCGACGCCGACAAGCTGGCCGACGCCTTCACCGGCGCCGCCGACAAGCTGGTGCGCGCGCTGGACCACGACCTGGGCCGCGCCAAGGACCACGGCCGCGAAACCATCCGCACGGCGGAGTGAGCCCGGGCCCCGGCCACACCGGGGTTTCACTCCTTTTTTAAGAGCTGCCAGCGCTTGTACAGCAAGGCTTGCAGCTCTTTTTCATTGAAAATTTTCCATGGACCACCCAAACCCCGCCGACGAGCGCCTGACCGAGCTGGAGATCAAGGTCAGCTACCAGGAGGACTTGCTTGAGCAGCTGAACCTGACCGTGTACCGCCAGCAGCAGCAGATCGACCGCCTGGTGCAGGAGATCGCCCACCTGCGCCAGCAGATGCCCGAGCCCGGCGGCGCCGCGCCGCGCAACCTGCGCGACGAGATCCCTCCGCACTACTGAGGAACAACCCCCTGTGGCGCTGCGCGTCTTCCCCCTTCTCTGGCGTTGCTGCGCGATGCGGACGGGGGACGCCACCAGCGCGGCGGGGCGGCTCTTGCGCGGTGGCCGCTGGCCTGGGGCACGCCCACTTCATGGGCCGTGGATGGTGCAAGCTCCATGGATCGCGGCATAAAAAAACCGGCCGCCCTTGCGGGTCGGCCGGCCAGTCCCTGAGCGGAGGGATTCAGATCACTTGGAGATCACGCGCACCATTTCCAGGCACTTGTTCGAGTAGCCCCACTCGTTGTCGTACCAGCTCACGACCTTGATGAAGGTCTTGTCCAGCGCGATGCCGGCCTCGGCGTCGAACACCGAGGTGCAGGGCTCGCCACGGAAATCGGTGGCCACGACCTTGTCTTCGGTGTAGCCCAGCACGCCCTTCATGGCGCCTTGCGAGGCGGCCTTCATGGCGGCGCAGATTTCCTTGTAGTCGGCTTCCTTTTCCAGCTCGACGGTCAGGTCCACCACCGACACGTCGGAGGTGGGCACGCGGAACGACATGCCGGTGAGCTTCTTGTTCAGCTCGGGGATCACCACGCCCACGGCCTTGGCGGCGCCGGTGGAGCTGGGGATGATGTTTTCCAGGATGCCGCGGCCGCCGCGCCAATCCTTGTTGCTCGGGCCGTCCACGGTCTTCTGCGTGGCGGTGGCGGCGTGCACGGTGGTCATCAGGCCGCGCTTGATGCCCCAGTTGTCGTTCAGCACCTTGGCCACGGGGGCCAGGCAGTTGGTGGTGCACGAGGCGTTGGAGACGATGGTCTGGCCAGCGTACTTCTCGTGGTTCACGCCGAACACGAACATGGGCGTGTCGTCCTTGGAGGGCGCGGACATCAGCACCTTCTTGGCACCGGCGGCCAGGTGCTTCTCGGCGCTGGCCTTGTCGAGGAACAGGCCGGTAGCTTCGATGACCACGTCGGCGCCGACTTCGTTCCACTTCAGGTTGGCGGGATCGCGCTCTTGCGTCAGGCGGATCTTCTTGCCGTTCACGACCAGGGTGTTGCCCTCGACCGAGACTTCGCCCTTGAAGCGGCCGTGCACGCTGTCGTACTTGAGCATGTAGGCCAGGTAATCGGGTTCCAGCAGGTCGTTGATGCCCACGACCTCGATGTCCGAGAAGTTTTGCACCGCGGCGCGGAACACCATGCGGCCGATGCGGCCGAAGCCATTGATACCAACCTTGATAGCCATGTCAGTCTCTTCCTTGAAAAGTTAAAACAACCCGATCACTTCTTGCCGGCGAGCACGGCGCGCACCGTGGCAGCCACGTTCTCGGCCGTGAAGCCGAAGTGCTTGAACAGCACCGGCGCAGGGGCCGATTCACCGTAGCTGTCGATGCCAACGACGGCCGACACGCCGTATTTCCACCAGAAATCGGTCACGCCCATTTCCACGGCGATGCGCGGGGTGCCTGCGGGCAGCACGGACTTCTTGTACTTCACGTCCTCGCGGTCGAAGGTCGTGGTGCTGGGCATGGAGACCACGCGCACGGCGATCTTCTTCTCGGCCAGCTGCTTCTGCGCGGCCAGCGCGAGCTGCACCTCGGAGCCGGTGGCGATGATGACGGCCTGGGCCTTCTTCTTCAGGCCCACGTCCTGGGGCTCGGACAGCACGTAGGCACCGCGCGAGATGTCGCCCAGATCGCGCTTGGGCGCGTAGGGCAGGTTCTGGCGCGACAGCAGCAGCGCCGTGGGCTTGTTGCGGTTGGACAGGGCCACGCTCCAGGCCACAGCGGTCTCGGCCGTGTCGGCCGGGCGCCAGACGTCCAGGCCCGGGATCAGGCGCAGGCTCGCGGCGTGTTCGATCGACTGGTGCGTGGGGCCGTCCTCGCCCAGGCCGATGGAGTCGTGCGTGAAGACGTGGATCACGCGCTGCTTCATCAGCGCGGCCATGCGGATGGCGTTGCGGCTGTAGTCGCTGAAGGTGAGGAAGGTGCCGCCGTAGGGGATGAAACCGCCGTGCAGCGCCACGCCATTCATGATGGCGGCCATGCCGAACTCGCGCACGCCGTAGTTGATGTGGCGGCCACCGACGCCGGCCTCGTTCTTCACGACCTTGCCCTGCATGTCGAAGCGCAGGTTGGGCGTGCTCTTGGTGTTGGTGAGGTTCGAGCCCGTGAGGTCGGCCGAGCCGCCCAGCAGCTCGGGCAACGCGGCGGTGAAGGCTTCGAGCGCCATCTGGCTGGCCTTGCGGCTGGCCACGGTCTCGGCCTTGGTGTGGGTGCCGACCACGGTGTCCACGGCCACCTGGGCGAAGTGCTTGGGCAGGTCGCCGGCCATGCGGCGCGTGAATTCGGCGGCCAGCTCGGGGAAGGCGGCGGCGTAGGCGGCGAAGCGCTCGTTCCAGGCCTGCTCGGCAGCCAGGCCCGTGGCGCGCGCGTTCCAGTCGGCATAGACCTCGTCGGGCAGCACGAAGGGCGCGTGGCTCCAGCCCAGGGCTTCGCGCGTGAGCGCGATTTCCTCGGCGCCCAGCGGCTCGCCGTGGGCCTTGGCGGTGTTGACGCGGTTGGGCGAGCCCTTGCCGATGTGCGTCTTGCAGATGATGAGCGAGGGGCGCTCGGCCTGCTTGCGGGCCTCGGCGATGGCGGCGTCCACCTTCTCGGCGTCGTGGCCGTCCACCGGGCCGATCACGTTCCAGCCGCAGGCCACGAAACGCAGCGCGGTGTTGTCGATGAACCAGGGCTGAACCTGGCCGTCGATGCTGATGCCGTTGTCGTCGTACAGCGCGATCAGCTTGTTCAGCTTCCAGGCGCCGGCCAGGGCCACGGCCTCGTGGCTGATGCCCTCCATCAGGCAGCCATCGCCCAGGAAGGTGTAGGTGTGGTGGTCCACGATGGCGTGGCCGTCACGGTTGAACTCGGCGGCCAGCAGCTTCTCGGCCAGCGCCATGCCCACGGCATTGGTGATGCCCTGGCCCAGCGGGCCGGTGGTGGTCTCCACGCCGGGGGTGATGCCCACCTCGGGGTGGCCGGCGGTCTTGCTGTGCAGCTGGCGGAAGTTCTTCAGCTCCTGCAGGGGCAGGTCGTAGCCCGTGAGGTGCAGCAGCGCGTAGATCAGCATGGAACCGTGGCCGTTGGACAGCACGAAGCGGTCGCGGTTGGCCCACTGCGGGTTGGCCGGGTTGTGCTGCAGGTGCCGGCCCCACAGCGCCACGGCCATGTCGGCCATGCCCATGGGGGCACCGGGGTGGCCGGAATTGGCTTGTTGAACGGCATCCATTGCGAGTGCGCGGATCGCATTCGCCATCTGTTGAGAATTGGCCATGTGGGGCGGTTCCGGTCAGGGAGAGGAGGGAAAACCCGTGATTTTAACGGCCCGCCCCGGCGGGCGCTGTCCGCCCCCTGGTTCAAGGCCCATGGCGATGCACTACAGTGCCGCCATGAACGGCCCGACCTCGCCCCCAACCCCGTTGCAACAGCCCCCCGCCCTGCTGCTGGCCGCAGGCCGGGGCGAGCGCATGCGGCCGCTGACCGACCACACGCCCAAGCCGCTGCTGGCGGTGCGGGGCCAGCCGCTGCTGCAGTGGCATTTGCAAGCCCTGCAGGCCGCCGGCGTGTACCGCGCGGTCATCAACACGGCCTGGCTGGGCGAACAGATCAGCGCACGGTTTTCAGATGCTTTTGCCCCGCAAGGCGCACCAGATAAGCGTGAGCAGCTATTGATTTCATACTCGCACGAAGGCCGCGACTTCGGCGGCGCGCTGGAAACGGCGGGCGGCATCGCGCGCGCGCTACCGCTGCTGGGCGATGTCTTCTGGCTCGCCGCTGGCGATGTGTTCGCGCCCGACTTCCGCTTCGAGGCGGCGGCCGCGCAGGCCTTCGCCGCCAGCGGCATGCTGGCCCACCTGTGGCTGGTGCCCAACCCCGCGCACCACCCGCGCGGCGACTTCGGGCTCTCGCCCGAGGGCCTGGCGCTGAACCTGCCGCCGGAGCACCCCGGCCCGCGCCACACCTACAGCACCATCGCGCTCTTGCGCGCCGAACTGTTCGCGCCGCCCTGGTGCGACATTCCCCCCGGCAACCCCCGGGGCATCGCGGCCCCCCTGGCGCCGCTGCTGCGCCGGGCCATGGACAATGGCCGGGTGAGCGCCGCGCTCTACACCGGCCGCTGGACCGATGTGGGCACGCCCGAACGCCTGGCCGAACTCAACGCAACCGCCCCTTTGCCATGACCCTGAACGTGCCGCCCTCCCTCTACGCCGAACGCCGCGCGCGCCTGGCCGCGCAGCTGGGCCCCGATGGCATCGCCATCATCCCCACCGCGCCCGAGCACCTGCGCAACCGCGACAGCGACTTCCTCTACCGCCACGACAGCTACTTCTACTACCTCACGGGCTTCACCGAACCGAATGCCTGCCTGGTGCTGACGGCCGACGGCCACGGCACGCTGTTCTGCAACCCCAAGGACCCCGAGCGTGAGATCTGGGACGGCTACCGCCTCGGCCCCGAGGCCGCCGTGGCCGCGCTGGGCCTGGACGAGGCCTTCGCCGCCGCCGAGCTGGACCAGCGCCTGCCGCGCCTGCTGGAGAACCGCGCCTGCGTCTGGTACCCGTTCGCCACGCACGCCGGCCTGGCCGCGCGCGTGGAAGGCTGGCTCGGCCCCGTGCGCGCCCGCGCGCGCTACGGCGCGCTGTGCCCCACACGGCAGGCCGACCTGTGCCTGCTGCTCGACGAGATGCGCCTGGTGAAGGACGTGCACGAGCTGGCGCTGATGCGCCACGCCGCCCAGATCAGCGCGCGCGCCCATGTGCGCGCCATGCAGCGCTGCGCGCGCATGCTGCGGGAGGGCCGGGAGGTGCGCGAATACCACCTCGACGCCGAGCTGCTGCACGAATTCCGCGAGCACGGCGCGCAGGCCCCGGCCTACAACTCCATCGTCGCGGCGGGCGCCAATGCCTGCGTGCTGCACTACCGCGCCGACCGGGCACCGGTGCAGGGCGGCGACCTGGTGCTGATCGACGCGGGCTGCGAATACGACGGCTACGCCAGCGACATCACGCGCACCTTCCCCGCCAACGGGCGCTTCACCGGCCCGCAGCGCGCGCTGTACGACCTGGTGCTGGCCAGCCAGGAGGCTGCCGTGGCCGCCACCAAGGCGGGCGCGCGCTTCACCGAGCCGCACGACGCCACCGTGGCCGTGCTCTCGCAAGGCCTGCTGGACCTGGGCCTGCTCGACCGGAACAAGGTGGGCAACGTGCAGGACGTGATCGCGCAGCGCGCCTACTTCCCGTTCTACATGCACCGCACCGGCCACTGGCTGGGCATGGATGTGCACGACTGCGGCAGCTACGTGGAGCCGTCCGAAGTGGGGCAGGTGAGCGAGCGCCGCGACCCGCTCTCGGGCGAGCGCATCCAGGACCGCCCGAGCCGCGTCCTGCGCCCCGGCATGGTGCTGACCATCGAGCCGGGCCTCTACGTGCGCCCGGCGCCCGGCGTGCCCGAGGCCTTCCACCACCTGGGCATCCGCATCGAGGACGACGCCGTGGTGCAGGCGCACGGCTGCGAACTGATGACGCGCGGCGTGCCGGTGCAACCCGACGAGATCGAAGCGCTGATGCGCGAATAGAGGGCCCCCCCTGTGGCGCTGCGCGCCTTCCCCCTTCTCTCGGCTGCGCCGGGAAGGGGGACGCCGCCCGTGCGGCGGGGCGGCCCTTGCACGGCGGCCGCTGGTCTGGGCAGCGCCGGTTCGAGCGCCATACGCCACGCGCCAGGGCTTCCGCGCGAAAGGGGCGTCAGTACCCGGAAGACTCCAGCCACTGCGCCACGTCCTGCGCCACCTGCTCGGCGGCCTGGGCGATGGCGCGGGTGCCGCCGGCGGCGTCCTGGCTGGCGGCGGGTTGCTGGGCGATGAACAGGCGCTGCGCGAGCAGGTTCTCGCCCTGGGCCGACGGCCGCGTCAGCGTGGCGCGCAGGCGCACCAGGCCCGCGCTCTGCGCCGGGCTGGCGAAGACATGGCTGAACTCCTCCAGCTCCACGCGCAGCACGGCCGGCGGCTGCCCCTGCGCGCGCGCCGTGGCCATGGCGCCGCTGGTGCCGATGATGGCGCGGCGCTGGCCCAGGCGGGCCTGCAGGCTCTCGCGCATGAGCTGCTGGGGCGGCTGGCTCCAGCGCGCCGCCTGGTAGGGGCGCAGCTGCTGCGCATCGGCATAGGCCAGGCGGTAGTACACGGCGGACACGCCATCGGGCAGGCTGGCATGGTCCACGGTTTCCAGCGCCAGCGGCGGCAGCGGTGCCTGGGCGCCGGCCGGGGCCTGCTGGCCGGGGCCGAAGTCGTACAGCACCGGGCGCGCCGGCGGCTCGGGCAGGGCCGCGCAGCCCGCCAGGGCCATCAAGCCAAAGACGGCTGCAACGCCCTTAAATAAAGCGCTATTAGCTATTTTATTGATAGCATTCATGGTTGAACTCCCGCAGGCTGCGGAGGGGTGAAACCGGGTTCGCCAGGCCCGGGCAGGCCCCGGCCCGGGCCGTAGATCAGGCCCTGCGGGTTGTCGTTGAGGCTGGTGGCGGCACGCCCCGTCAGGCGCGCCGCGCGGGCGGTTTCGTCGGCGGCGCGCTCCATGCGCGGCAGGGTGCTGGTGCCGAAGCGCTCCACCGCCTGGGCCAGGGTCTGGGCGCTGCGCGTGGCCTGTTCGATGGTGCCGCCCGGGGCGTTGAGGCGCTGCGCCGTCTGGCCAAATTCCGCCGCCGTGGCCGCGACCTGGGCGCCCGCCTGCTGCAGCGTCTGCAGGGTCTGGCGCGCGTCCTGCGCCAGCGGCGGCAGCGCCGCCAGGGCCGGGTCCAGGCGCTGCTGCACGGTGGCATCGAGCCGCTGGCTCAGGATGTGGACGCTGCCGGCCGCCTGTCCGATGTTGCCCAGGGCCTCGCTCAGCAGACGCTGGTTGTCCTCGGCCAGCAGTTGGTTGATGCGCTTGGTGGCCTCTTGCACCTGGTTCAGGATGGCCGGCCCCTGTTCGGAGAGCTGGCTGAAGGGCGAGGTGCGCAGCGGCAGGCGCGGCAGGCCGCTCGGGCCCGGCGGCAGGGGAGGGTACTTCTCGCCGGCGTCGTCGAGCAGCACATAGGCCAGGCCGGTCACGCCCTGGTAACCCAGCACCGCGAAGGTGGTGGGGGAGAGGGGCGCGTCCACGCTCACGGCGATGCGGATCAGCACATTGCCATTGGCCTGGCTGTCGAAGCCGATGTGCGTGACCTTGCCCACCGACACGCCCTTGTAGCGCACCGCAGCCTGGGGCTGCAGGCCGCTGACGCCCTCGCGGCTGGAGAGCTCGTAGGTGTTGTAGTTGCCCCGGTCGCGCGTGAGCCAGACGCCCAGGCCGATCACCAGGGCGGTGACGACCAGCACGAAAATGCCCGCGGCAAAGGCATGCGACTTGTTTTCCATCAGTGTTCCTCGGCGGCGGTGGGCAGGTCGGCCATGGCACGGCGGCCACGCTCTCCCTGGAAGAAATCATGCACGAAGGGGTGGTCGAATTGCGCCACGCGGGCGGGCACGTCGGTGACGATGACCTTCTTGTCGGCCAGCACGGCCACGCGCGTGGCCAGGGCGAAAAGGGTGTCGAGGTCGTGCGTGACCATCACCATGGTCAGGCCCAGAGCGGCATGCAGTTCGTGCACCAGGGCGCAGAATTCGTCGGCGCCGTTGGGGTCGAGGCCTGCGGTCGGCTCGTCGAGCAGCAAGAGCGGCGGGTCCATGATGAGCGCGCGCGCCAGCGCCACGCGCTTGATCATGCCGCCCGAGAGGTCGGCGGGCATGCGCGTGGCGTGCTCGGGCTTGAGGCCCACCATGCGCAGCTTGACCATGGCGGCGTCGCGCACCAGGTCGGGCGGCAGCGTTCCCAGCTCGCTGAGCGCGAAGGCGATGTTGTCGAGCACGTTGAAGGCCGAGAACAGCGCGCCGTGCTGGAACAGCATGCCCACGCGGCTGGCCGCGCCCTCGCCGCCCATCAGCTCGGCCGGCCGGCCCAGCACCGTGACGCTGCCGCGCGCCGGGTGCATCAGGCCCAGCATCTGGCGCAGCAGCACCGTCTTGCCCGTGCCCGAGCCCCCCACGAGCGCGAGCATCTCGCCCTTGCGCACCGTGAGGTCCAGGTCCTGGTGCACGGCGAAGGACTCGCTGCCCTTGCCGAAGACGGACCACAGGCCCTCGATGCGCACGACTTCCGGTGCGGGCGTTGTCTCGGCTGTCATGAAAACCCGACGTTCTTGAAGGCGACGGCGAACAGCGCGTCGACGATGATGACCATGGTGATCGAGGTCACCACCGAGGCCGTCGTGCCCTCGCCCAGGCTCTGGGTGTTGGGCTTGACGCGCAGGCCCCAGTGGCAGCCGATGAGCGCGATCAGCGTGCCGAACACCACCGACTTGGACAACGCCAGCGTGAGGTTGCCAAAGCCCACGGCGGCGGGCAGCGCGTGGAAGAAATAGGCCGGCGAGATGCCCATGGCCAGGTCGGCCGCGAGCATGCCGCCCGCCAGCGCGGCCAGGGTGGTCCAGACGCTGATGAGCGGCATGGCCAGCGCCAGCGCCAGCGCGCGCGGCAGCACTAGGCGGAAGCCGTGCGGGATGCCCATGACGCGCATGGCGTCGAGCTCCTCGGTCACGCGCATCACGCCGATCTGCGCCGTGATGGCCGAGCCCGAGCGCCCGGCCACGAGGATGGCGCCGAGCATGGGTCCGAGTTCACGGATCAGCGAGATGCCCAGGATGTTGACGATGAAGGCCTCGGCGCCGAACTGGCGCAGCTGCAGCGACATGAGGTAGGCCAGCACCACGCCGATGAGGAAGCCCACCAGCGCCGTGATGGGCAGCGCCGTGGCGCCCATGCGGTAGAGGTGGCCCGAGACATCGCGCCAGGGCGCGCGGCGCGGCGCGCGCACGAGGCGGACACTGTCGAGCAGCAGTTGTCCCACCAGCAGCAGCAGGTGACGGGCATGGTCCACGCCGTGCAGCACCAGCACGCCCAGGCGGTCCACCTGGTCGGCCAGGCGCCAGGGCTCGGTGGACGGCGCCGGGGTGGTGAGGGATGCGATGCGTTCGAGCATGGCGCGCTGGCCGTCGCTCAGCGCCAGGCGCTGGGGCCAGGCCTGGCCCCAGTGGTTCCACAGCAACTGCGCGCCCACATGGTCGAGCCACTGCAGACCGCGCAGGTCCCAGCCCAGGCGCGCATCCGGTGGCAGGTCGGCGAGCTGGCTGGCGAGCGCCCGCCATTGCGCCCGCGTGCCCAGCTCGGCCGCGCCCCAGCGCCCGCGCGGCAGGGCGCACGGCCCTTCGGGCGTGTCGGCGCGGTCGATGCGGGGCGAACTGTCGGACATGGCGGGCAGGTATCGGTGCGGAAGGGGCCGGCGGCTGCAAACCGCACATGGTAGCGGCTGCCCTGCCGTCCACGTGCGGCAGGAGAGAGGGTTGCATGCCCGCGGGGCAGAGTATCATTAAAAATGTCACACAGCTCAATGCTGGTTTGCGCTATGCGCTATTTATTTGATAGCAAATGACGCGCCATGACAACGCTCCCCACCGCCCGCACCGCACAATAGGCGCCACAGGCCGCGCAGACGGCTGCCGATTCCAACCCAGAGACACCATGAGCGACACCACTTTCGACTACATCATCATCGGCGGCGGCACGGCCGGCGCCCTGCTGTGCAACCGCCTCAGCGCCAACAGCAAGCGGCGCGTGCTGCTCATCGAAGCGGGTCGCAAGGACGACTACCACTGGATCCACATCCCCGTGGGCTACCTCTACTGCATCGGCAACCCGCGCACCGACTGGCTCTACAACACCGAGCCCGACGCCGGCCTCAACGGCCGCCAGCTGCGCTATCCGCGCGGCAAGACGCTGGGCGGCTGCAGCAGCATCAACGGCATGATCTACATGCGCGGCCAGGCGCGCGACTACGACCAGTGGGCCCAGCTCACGGGCAATGACGCCTGGCGCTGGGACAACGTGCTGCCCGACTTCCGCCGCCACGAGGACCACTGGCGCCTGGACCTGCCGAACGGCGCGGACGAGAACTTCAAGCGCCTGCACGGCAGCAAGGCCACGGGCAGCTCCGGCGAGTGGCGCGTGGAGAAGCAGCGCCTGCGCTGGGACGTGCTCGACGCCTTCTCCCATGCCGCACAGCAGGCCGGCATTCCGGCCACCGACGATTTCAACGGCGGCAACAACGAGGGCGTGGGCTACTTCGAGGTGAACCAGAAGAACGGCTGGCGCTGGAACACAGCCAAGGCCTTCCTGCGCCCCACCTGCTACGGCCGCCCCAACTTCGAGATGTGGACCAGCGCGCACGCCGCCAAGCTCATCGTCGAGCCGCAGGCCGACGGCAGCCAGCGCTGCACCGGCGTGCAGGTGTGGGACGGGCACGAGATGGTCACCGCCCACGCCACGCGCGAGGTGGTGCTGTGCGCGGGCGCCGTCAATTCGCCGCAGCTGCTGCAGCTCTCGGGCATCGGCCCGGCACAGCTCCTGCGCCAGCACGGCATCGACGTGGTGCACGATCTGCCTGGCGTGGGCGCCAACCTGCAGGACCACCTGCAGATCCGCTCGGTCTACAAGGTACAGGGCGTCAAGACGCTCAACACCCTGGCCAGCTCGCTCATGGGCAAGGCCGCGATCGGCCTGGAATACGCGCTCAAGCGCAGCGGCCCGATGAGCATGGCGCCCTCGCAGCTCGGCGCCTTCACGCGCAGCAGCGCCGACCAGCCCTGGCCCAACATCGAATACCACGTGCAACCGCTCTCGCTCGACGCCTTCGGCGAACCGCTGCACGACTTCCCGGCGTTCACGGCCAGCGTCTGCAACCTCAACCCGACCAGCCGGGGCACGGTGCGGATCAAGAGCGCGCGCTTCGACGAGGCACCCGCCATCACGCCCAATTACCTGAGCACCGCCGAGGACCGCCAGGTGGCCGCCGACAGCCTGCGCGTGACGCGCCGCATCGTCTCGCAACCCGCGCTGGCACGCTACAAGCCCGAAGAGTTCAAGCCCGGCGCGCAGTACCAGACCGACGAGGAACTGGCGCGCCTGGCCGGCGACATCGCCACCACCATCTTCCACCCCGTGGGCACCACCAAGATGGGCCGCGACGACGATCCGATGGCCGTGCTGGATGCACGCCTGTGCGTGCGCGGCATTGCCGGGCTGCGCGTGGTGGACGCGGGCGCCATGCCGCTGATCACCAGCGGCAACACCAACGCGCCCACGCTGATGATGGCCGAGAAGGCGGCCGCCTGGATCAAGGAAGCCAGCGCGGCCTGAGCGCCGGCCGCGTTTTCCCGGGGCGGGAAATCCCCTATGCACCATCGGGGCTTGTGCCGCTAAAGTACCACCACTCGAAAGCGCACCCCGGTGCGCCGAACGGGGGGCCGAGGAGACAACCTACAGCCACAACCACATTGCTCAAGCACCCGATGAGGTGCGCTGTTTTTCAGAGCGCCGGCACTGCCGGCGTTTTTTTTCGCCCGCTCTTCCCGCAATGCCCCCTGCCAAGCTCCGGGGTAAGCACTACGCTTGCAAAGCGATAGCACCTCGGGTGCGACAATCCAGCGATGGAATGGATTGTGGTGACGCTGGCCTCGCTGCTGGCGGGGTTTGTCGATGCGATCGTGGGCGGCGGGGGGCTGATCCTGTTGCCCGCGCTGTTCGCCACCTTCCCCAGCGCACCGCCCGCCACGCTGCTGGGCACCAACAAGAGCGCCTCGGTCTGGGGCACCTCCATGGCCACCTGGCAATACAGCCGCCGCGTGCAAATCCGCTGGCGCGCCATGCTGCCGGCCGCGCTGGCCGGCTTCGCGGGCGCCTTCGCGGGCGCCTGGGCGGTGACCGTGATCTCTCCCGATTTCCTGCGCCGCCTGCTGCCCGCCGTGCTGCTCGCGGTGCTGCTCTACACGCTGGCCAAGAAAGACCTCGGGCGCCACCACGTGCCGCGCTTCGCGGAAAAGGCCGAGTGGCTGGCGGCCAGCCTGATCGGCCTGACCGTGGGCTTCTATGACGGCTTCTTCGGCCCGGGCACGGGCAGCTTCTTCGTTTTCCTGTTCGTGCGCCTGCTGGGCTACGACTTTCTCAACGCCTCCGCGTCGGCCAAGCTGCTGAATGTCGCCACGAACATCGCGGCCCTCATCCTGTTCACCGCCAAGGGCCATGTCTGGTGGCATTTCGCCTTGCCCCTGGCCGTGGCCAACGTGGCGGGCAGCCTGCTGGGCACGCACATGGCGCTCAAGCACGGCGCCGGCTTCGTGCGCTGGATCTTCATCTTTGTTGTCGGCGCCCTGATCCTCAAGACCGGCTACGACGCCTTCCTGCGCTGACCCGCCTCGGACGCTCCGCGCGGATCGGGCGGCAAATGTGCACAGCCACAGCCCGTGGGTGCATTTACAACGCGGCGGGCCGCCCGCGACCGCAGACACGCACGGCGCGGCGATCCGCGCAGGACATCCATAGGGTTCTCCGCAATAGGCATATGCAAATAGCCCCCGCCTATAATTGCGTCAGTTTGATGACATGCCCGCCTGGCTACCCCATGCGGGCATGCATGTTTCCTGGCTCCGGCTGCGCTATCCGCAGGCCGGATTTTTTGTACCTGAACCACCCCTGACAGGACACGCAATGAAGTTGCTCAAGGTTGTTGCCTCCGCCGTGGCGCTGTGCGCCGTGTTTGCCGCCCAGGCCCGCACGTTCGACGAAATCAAGAAAGACGGCAAGATCCTCATCGCCACCGAAGGCCAGTTCGCGCCCTTCAACTTCTTCAACGGCACCACCCTGACCGGCTTCGAGGTGGACCTGGCCGAACTCGTGGCCAAGAAGATGGGCGTGACCATCCAGTGGAAGACGCTGGGCTTCGACGCCCTGCTCACCGGCCTGCGCCAGGACCGCTGGGACCTCGTGATCGCCTCGCACGGCATCACCGAAGAGCGCGCCAAGGCCGTCACCTTCACCCAGCCGCACTACTGCTCGGGCGGCATGATCATCGCCATGGACCCGGCCATCCGCTCCGCCAAGGACCTGACGGGCAAGGTCGTCGCGGTGCAGACCGGCACCAGCTACCTGGAGAACGTGAAGAAGGTCTCTTCCATCAAGGAGATGAAGAACTTCCCGACCGACGTGGATGCGCGCAGCGCGCTCAATTCGCGCCGTGTCGACGTCTGGGTGACCGACCGCTTCGTGGCCAAGGCCGTGGCCGAGAAGAACCCCAACGCCGGCTTCAAGCTCGGCGAGATGCTGTTCATCGAGCGCATCGCCGCCGCCGTGGCCAAGGGCAACCAGTCGCTCGCCGAGGGCTGGTCCAAGGCCCTGGCCGACACCATGGCCGACGGCAGCTACGCCGCCCTGTCCAAGAAGTACTTCAACGAAGACGTGCGCTGCAACTAAAAGCGCGGGCATTCGCCCACCCCTGACGGATTTTCATGCTCATCGCCCTTTGGCCGCACCACTGGAGCCGCCAGCAGCGCAGCAATGCCACGCTGGTCAGTGCCCTGGTCCTGATGGTGCTCGCGCTGGCCCTCCTGGGCCAGATTCTTTCCTTCCTGCCCGAGCCCATCGGCCCGAACGCGCAGGCCTTTTCCGAAGGTGCCCGCACCACGCTGTGGCTGACCCTGATCAGCGGCAGCCTGGGGCTGGCGCTGGGCACCTGCGCGGCCCTGGCGCGCACGGCGCGCTGGGCCTGGCTGCGCTGGATGGCCAGCTTCTACATCTGGGTCATCCGCGGTACGCCGCTGCTGGTGCAGATCCTGTTCGTCTACTTCGCCCTGCCGGTGCTCGTGCCGGGGCTGAACCTGCCCGACTTCGCCGCCGCCGTGCTGGCCCTGGCGCTGAACGTGGGCGCCTACAACGCCGAGGCCATCCGCGCCGGCCTGCTGGCCGTGCCGCGCGGGCAGACGGAAGCCGCGCGCGCCCTGGGCCTGGGCCGTGCTCATGTGTTCTTCGACGTGGTCTTCCCCCAGGCCTTCAAGATCTCGCTGCCGCCGCTGGTGAGCAACTTCGTCGCGCTGCTCAAGGACTCCTCCCTGGCCTATGCCATCGGCGTGGTGGAACTGACCAACGTGGGCAACCGCATCCAGTCGGCCACCTTCCAGCCCATCGCCACGCTCTCCACCGTGGCCATCACCTACCTGCTGCTGACCACGCTGGTGACGCAGATTTCCAACGCCATCGAATACCGCGTGGACGTCGAGGGGCGCGCGCAATGAAGCAGGCCGTCCAGATTCCCTACATCGTTGCCCAGCAGGTCTGCAAGTCGTTCGGCACGCACCAGGTGCTGCGCGAGGTCTCGACGCAGTTCAACAGCGGCGAGGTCACGGTCATCATCGGCGCCTCCGGCTCGGGCAAGAGCACGCTGCTGCGCGCCATCAACCGGCTCGAACCCCACGACAGCGGCACCATCACCATCGACGGCGTGCCCGTCACGGACGACCCGAAAACGCTGCAACTGCAGCGCAGCGAGGTCGGCATGGTGTTCCAGCAGTTCAACCTGTTCGGCCACCTGAGCGTGCTCGACAACATCACGCTGGCGCCCCGGCGCATCCGCCACACGCCGCGCGCCGAGGCCAACGAGCAGGCCATGGCGCTGCTGCGCCGCGTGGGCCTGCACGAGCACGCGCACAAATACCCCTGGCAGCTCTCGGGCGGCCAGCAGCAGCGCGTGGCCATCGCGCGGGCGCTGGCCATGCAGCCCAAGGTGATGCTGTTCGACGAGCCCACCTCGGCGCTGGACCCCGAAATGGTCCAGGAAGTGCTGGACGTGATGCGCGAGCTGGCGCGCGGCGGCATGACCATGATCGTGGTGACGCACGAAATGGGCTTCGCCCGCGAGGTGGCGGACCGCGTGATGTTCTTCGACCAGGGCCGCATCGCGCACGACGCGCCCCCCGAGTCTTTCTTCAACAACCCGGGCAACGACCGTATCCGGGCCTTCATTGGCCGCATGGGCGCCTGAGATCCAGAGCCCATCTTCCGCAACACCCCCAAAAAACCAACGGAGTGACCATGAAACTGACCCCCGCATTCGTGACCCTGCTGGCCGCCGGCCTGTGCAGCCTGCCCCCGGGCGCCCTGGCCCAGTCCGCCAAGGATTTTGAAGAACTGCGCAACGAGCTCAAGGCCTTGCGTGCCGAACTCACCCAGCTCAAGGCACAGCAGGCCCAGGCCCCCGCCGCATCGGCCTCGGCCTGGAACGACCGCATCGACGCCGTGGAGCTCAAGCAGAAGGACGCCGTGGTGCTGGGCGACATCCCTGGAAGCTTCCGCCTGCCCGGCAGCGAGACCTCGATCCGCGTGTACGGCTTCGCCGAAGCCAACCTCATCAAGGACTTCAAGGGCACGGCCCCCGGCGACAACTTCTCCAACCTGGCCGAACAGCCCCTGGGCAGCAGCGACCATGGCAAGACCGTGCTGACGGGCCAGACCTCGCGCTTCGGCTTCGAGACCTCCACCCCGCTGGCCAACGGCGCGTTCAACACCAAGATCGAGGCCGACTTCTACGGCTACTGCGGCTCCGAATGCAACCGCAACCGCCTGCGCCTGCGCCACGCCTACGGCGAGTACGCCGGCTGGCTGATCGGCCAGACCTGGTCGACCTTCATGGACATCGACAACCTGCCCGAGACGGTGGACTTCAACGGCCCGCCCGGCGCCACCTTCCGCCGCCCCGTGCAAGCGCGCTACACCTACAACAACCCCAACCTGGCGAAGTTCCAGTTCGCCGTGGAAGACCCCTCGGACGGCGCGCACTCGCCCAACCTCGTGGCCCGCATCGACAAGGCCTACGACTGGGGCAGCCTGAGCGTCCGCGCCCTGTCGCACGAGCAGCGCATGGGCGGCGTGAGCAAGCGTGGCATGGGCTTCGGCCTGTCGGGCGCCTACAAGATCACCGGCACCACCACCCTGATGGCGCAATACACCCTGGTGGATGGCGACAACGACGGCGCCTACCTCGTGGGCGCCAACTACCCCGTGGTCGATGGCACCCGCCTGCGCCTGGACCGTGCCCAAGGCGTGGTGCTGGGCCTGGGCAACGTGTTCAGCGAAAAGCTGCGCGGCACCCTGTCCATGGCCTGGGTGCGTTCGCGCAACACGCTGGGTGACGACTACGTGAACGCCTACGGCGCCAACGGCAACCTCAAGCTGTTCCAATGGCACGCCGGCCTGTACTACACGCCCATCAAGAACGTCGAACTCGGCGGCGAACTGCTGGGCGGCCGCCGCGTCACCTTTGGCGGCGACAAGGGCAACATGACGCGCCTGAACCTCCAGGCCCGTTACATCTTCAACTGATCCCCTCCCCGGATCGCCAACCCAAGCTGACCGGGAAACCGGTCGGCTTTTTTCTTTGATGCGTCCTGAACGTTTCGGCCTGCTGGCCCTGCTGGTGGTCACCATGGTGTGGGGGACCACGTTTCCCGCCATGAAACTGCTGTCGGTGCAGCTCGATGCCCTGCAGATCATCTGGCTGCGCTTCGCCATCGCCCTGCTGGTGCTGGGCCCGCTGTGGTGGGGCATGCGCCGTGGCGAACGGCTCTGGGGCTGCGCGCTCGGGCTGCTGCTGTTCCTGGCGTTCTGGCTGCAGATCGAAGGGCTGGCACGCACCAGCAGCAACCGCAACGCCTTCGTCACCGGGCTCAACGTGCTGGTGGTGCCCCTGATCGCCATGCTGGCGCTCGGGCGGCGTTACGGCTGGCGGCTGTGGGCTGCCTGCGCCCTGGCCTGCGCCGGCATGGCGCTGATGTTCCACGAGAACGAGCCCTGGAACCTCGGCGATACGCTGACGCTGGCCAGCACGGTGTTCTACGCCATCTACATCCTCGCCCTGGAAGAATGCACGCGCCGCAACCAGGCGGCGCCGCTGCGCGCAACGCGCATGGCGGCGGCGCAGGCCGCCATGATGTGCCTGGCCTCCACGCTGCTGCTGCTGACACGCGACAGCGGCATGTCCTGGATGCAGTCCATGGGTGCGCTGGGCAGTCCGGCCTGGGCCGCGCTGCTCTACCTGGGGTTGCTGGCCAGCGTGGTTGTGGTGACACTGCAGGCCTGGGGACAGCAGCGGGTCGATGCCATGCGCAGCGCCATCATCTTCGGACTGGAACCGGTATTCGCCGCGCTGACCGCCTGGTTCCTGCTCGGCGAAAGCCTGGGCTGGGCCGGCCTCACGGGCGCCAGCCTGGTGATCGCCGCCCTGGTGTTCAGCCAGGTCCAGCCAGCGGCCGGCGTCGGCGCATCCGACTGAGCCGCCCCCCGAGGCCCACGGTTCAAGGCAGGGCCAGCGGCACCTCGTCCACCGGGCGCGGCTTGCCGATGGGCGCGGCGGCCTGGCCCTTGCGCACGGCTGCGATGTCTTCCTCGCTGGGGTATTCACCCAGCAGCCAGTAATCGAACACGCGCCGCACGATGGGTGCCGCATGGGCCGCGCCGAAGCCGGCGTTCTCGACGATGGCCGCGATGGCGATGCGCGGCGCATCGGCGGGCGCGAAGGCGATGTAGAGCGCGTGGTCGCGCTGGTGCTCTTCCATCTTGGCCGCGTTGTACTTGTCCTTCTGCCCGATGGTCACGGCCTGGGCCGTGCCCGTCTTGCCGCCCGACAGGTAGCGGGCTCCGGCGAAGACGCGCGTCGAGGTGCCGCCCTGTGTGACGGCCACCATGGCGCGCTTGATCACCTCGACATTGGAGGGCTTGAAGCCCAGATCCACGGCAGGCGCCGGCTCCAGCGGATGCGGCTCCCGCGTCACCGCGTCGATCGTGGCCATGCCCAGGTGCGGGCGGTGCTGCACCCCGCCATTGGCCAGCGTGGCCGTGGCCTGCGCCAGTTGCAGCATGGTGAAGTTGTTGTAGCCCTGGCCGATGCCCAGCGAAATGGTTTCGCCCGCATACCACTTCTTCTGCTCGGGGCGGCGGTAGGCATTGCGCTTCCAGGCCTGGCTGGGCAGCACGCCACGCACCTCGCCGTTGAGGTCGATGCCCGTGATCTGGCCAAAGCCCAGCGGTTTCATGAAATCGTGCATGGCATCCACGCCCATGTCGTTGGCCAGCTGGTAGTAGTAGACGTTGCTCGACTGCACGATGCTGCGGTGCATGTCCACCGCGCCCAGGCCATGGTCGCCATGGCTGCGGAAGGTGTGGCCGCCGAAGGTCCAGGAACCGTTGTCCTGCGTGATGGACTGGGGCGTGCGCTTGCCGGTTTCCAGCGCGCCCAGGCCCATGAAAGGCTTGTAGGTCGAGCCCGGAGGATAGGTGCCGCGCAATGCCCGATTCAGCAGCGGCTTGTCGAGCGACTCGTTGAGCGCCGTCCAGTTCTCGACATCGATGCCCTCGACGAACAGGTTGGGGTCGAACGTGGGCTTGCTCACCAGCGCCAGCACCTGGCCATTGCGCGGATCGAGCGCCACGAGCGCGCCGCGCCGCTCGCCGTACAGCTCCTCGATGAGCTTCTGCAGCTTGATGTCCAGCGTCAGCATCACCGTCTGCCCCGGCGTGGCCGGGAAGCTGTCGAGCCGGCGCACGGCGCGCCCGCCGGCGGACGTCTCCATCTGCTCGACGCCCGTGATGCCGTGGAGCTGCGCCTCGAAGCTCTGCTCAATGCCGAGCTTGCCGATGTATTCGGTGCCGCGGTAGTTGGCCTCGTCCTCCGAGTCCTGGATGCGCGCCTTCTCGGCCTGGTTGATGCGCCCGATGTAGCCGATGGCGTGGCTGGCCGTCTCGCCCAGCGGATAGTTGCGGAACAACCGCGCCTTCACCTCCACGCCGGGGAAACGGAAGCGCTGCGCGGTGAAGCGGGCCACCTCCTGGTCCGTCAGCCGCGTGCGGATGGGCAGCGAGGCGAAGCCGCGCGACTCGTCCATGAGGCGCTTGAAGCGGCGCCGGTCGCGCTGCTGGATGTCCACCACCTGCGCCAGCGCCTCGATGGTTTCCTCCAGGCTGTCCACCTTGGAGGGCGTGATCTCCAGCGTGTAGGCGGCATAGTTCGTGGCCAGCACCACGCCGTTGCGGTCCAGGATGAGCCCACGGTTGGGCACGATGGGCACGACGGCCGTGCGGTTGCTCTCGGCCTGCTCGGCCAGGTCCTCGTGCCGCAGGACCTGCAGGAAGACCAGGCGCGCCAGCAACAGGGCGAACGCGAGGAACACCACGGCGCCGACGACGACGATCCGCACGCGGAAGCGCCGCGCATCGGCCTCGACATTGCGCAATTCGGTCATGGCAGCCAGCCCATCAGGGGCGGTTCTCGTTGTGGTCGGGCGCGCGCCGCTGCGGCGCCAACAGCACCCAGCTGGCCAGCGGCCAGAGCAGGGCCTCCAGCAGCGGTGCCACGACCACGCCGAGCCCCGGCAGCCCGCCCCCCGAGAACAGGCCGATCACCACCTGCACCGCGTGGGCGAGCGCGAACAGCCCGATCATCTGCAGCGCCTGCGACCACGGCCGGAACCAAAGCACGCGCCGGTGCGTCATGCGCGTGCCATACATCAGCACGGTGTAGGCCAGCGCGTGCTGGCCGAGCAGGGCCGATTGCTGCACGTCCATGCACAGCCCCAGCGCAAACGCCAGGCCCATGCCCACGCGCAAGGGCTGGTGAACGCCCCAGAACGCGAGCAGCAGCACCAGCACGTCCGGCGTCCAGGCCACGCGCCCGAGCGGCAGCATGTTGAAGGCCAGCGCAGCCACCAGGCTGGCGCCGATGAACACCGGGTTGACGGGCAGCAGCAGCTGCTGCCCACGCGGCATGATCATGCTCGTCCTCCGCCTTCGGGCTGCCTGCCCAGCTTGCTGCAGACCTTCATTTGCGGCCTTTCTTGCGGATCACGGGCTCGGCCGCCACCGGCTCCGGCTTTTGCGGCAGCTGGCCGGCCACGGGCTGCAGCAACATGACGTGGCGCGCGCTCTGGATGGCCGCCACCGGATCGCAATAGATGCGCGCGAAGGCCGAGTCGGCGCGGCGCTCCACGCGCACCACGCGCGCCACCGGCAGGCCCGGCGGGTACACGCCGTCCAGGCCGCTGGTGGTGAGCAGGTCGCCCTCCTGCACATCGGCATTGGCCGAGACGAAGCGCAGCTCCATGCCGCCGCCGTGGCTGGCCACCGGATCGCCATAGGCCACGCCGCGCGCGCCGGTGCGCAGGTTGAGCACGGGAATGGTCTGCTCGCGGTCGATGAGCAGGGTGATCTCGCTCACGAAGGGATAGACCCGCGTCACCTGCCCCAGGATGCCGGCACCGTCGAGCACGGGCGAGCCCAGCACCACGCCGGCGTTCTGGCCCTGGTCCACCACCACGCGGCGCGAATAGGGATCGGCGGTGTCGTAGAGGATCTGCGCCACCTGGGCAGGCACCTGCAGGCGCTCGCGCAGGCCCAGCAACTGGCGCAGGCGGTCGTTCTCCTGCGCCAACTGGTCGCCCTGGTTGGCGCGCTGCGACATCAGGGCCAACTGCTTGCGCGCCTGGTCGGTCTCCTGGCGCGCGGTCTGCAGGGACTGGAAGTAGCCGGCGCCATGGCCGGCCAGCTCGACCGGCTTGAGCATGAGCCACTGGGCCGGGTACAGCACCGTGGCCACGGCCTTGCGCAGCGGGTCCGTGACGCGAAAGCGCGCGTCGGCCACCATCAAAAACAGCGCCAAGGCGCTGTACAGGACGAGCTGGGAAAGGGCCGACGGCCCCTGCCTGAAAAAGGAGGGGGCGCTGCGGTCCAGGGTTCCAAGCGGCATGGTTCTAGGGCGGGACCTGCGGGGGCGGGTCCTGGCGCCCTTACTCGCTGGTGAAGATACTGCCCGCGCGGTCCATGCGCTCCAGCGCGATGCCGCAGCCGCGCACCACGCAGGTCAGCGGGTCTTCGGCGACGAGCACTGGCAGGCCGGTTTCCTCGGCCAGCAGGCGGTCCAGGTCGCGCAGCAGGGCGCCGCCGCCGGTCAGCATCATGCCGCGCTCGGCGATGTCGGCGCCGAGTTCGGGCGGCGTCTGCTCCAGCGCGTTCTTGACGGCCGAGACGATCTGGTTGAGCGGCTCGGTCAGGGCTTCCAGCACTTCGTTGCTGGAGATGGTGAAGCTGCGCGGCACGCCTTCGCTGAGGTTGCGGCCGCGCACTTCCATTTCGCGCACCTCGGAGCCCGGGAAGGCGCTGCCGATCTGCTTCTTGATGGCTTCGGCCGTGGGCTCGCCGATCAGCATGCCGTAGTTGCGGCGGATGTAGCTGATGATGGCCTCGTCGAACTTGTCGCCGCCCACGCGCACGCTGCCCTTGTAGACCATGCCGCCGAGCGAGATCACGCCCACCTCGGTGGTGCCGCCGCCGATGTCCACCACCATGGAGCCGCTGGCCTCGCTGACCGGCAGGCCCGCGCCGATACCGGCAGCCATGGGTTCCTCGATGAGGTAGACGGCCGTGGCGCCGGCCGCCTCGGCCGCGTCCTTGATGGCGCGGCGCTCGACCTGGGTGGAGCCGCAGGGCACGCAGATGATGATGCGCGGGCTGGGCGTGAGCAGGGTGCGCGGGTGCACCATCTTGATGAACTGCTTGATCATCTGCTCGGTGATGACGAAGTCGGCGATCACGCCGTCCTTCATCGGGCGGATGGCCTCGATGTTGCCGGGCACCTTGCCCAGCATGGCCTTGGCCTCGCGGCCCACGGCCTGGATGACCTTCTTGCCATGCGGGCCGCTTTCATGGCGGATCGCCACGACCGAGGGCTCGTCGAGCACGAGCCCCTTGTCGCGGGCGAAGATCAGGGTGTTGGCGGTGCCAAGGTCAATGGCGAGATCGGTGGAGAAGTACCGACGGAAAGCTCCGAACATTCAAAAATCCTCTCGGGCACGGCATGCGCTTCGGCCTGCCATCGCCGGTTTGTGGCATCTAAACTGGCTCTTTTGCGCACAACATCCTGCCAATTGCGGTGTGTTGCGGCAAAGGCGGGATAATACCGCATCCCCTGTGAATAACTCCCCCCGGAATGCCCGCATCCCGAGCTTTACATCCGGTTTCCGAGGCTAAGACCCCCTATGGCACTGACATCCCAGGACATCGGCCGCATCGCCCATCTGGCGCGGCTTGAACTCAGCCCCAACGAAAGTGAGCGCATGCTCACGCAATTGAACGGCTTTTTCGACATCGTGGAGAAGATGCGCGCTGTGGATACCGCGGGCATCGAGCCCCTGGCGCACCCGGTCGCCGCCATCCAGGACATCGCCCTGCGCCTGCGCGACGACGTGGCCAGCGAGCCCGACCAGCGCGAAGCCAACCAGAAGAGCGCGCCGGCCGTCGAGCGCGGCCTGTTCCTGGTTCCCAAAGTGATCGAGTGAGCCCCGCATGACCCAAACCGCATTGCACGACCTGGGCGTGGCCCAGCTCGCCACCGAACTGCGCCAGCGCCGCGTTTCCGCCGTCGAAGCCGCCCGGCATTTCCTCGCCCGCGCCCAGGCCCACCAACACCTGGGCGCCTACGTGGCCCTGAACGAGGACGCGACGCTGGCCCAGGCCCGCGCCGCCGACGCGCGCCTTGCCGCAGGCACGGCCGGCGCCCTGGAAGGCGTGCCGCTGGCGCACAAGGACATCTTCGTCACGCGCGACTTCCCCAGCACCGCTGGCTCGAAGATGCTGGCCGGCTACCAGTCGCCGTTCGATGCCACCGTGGTCACGCGCCTGGCCCAGGCCGGCGCCGTGAGCCTGGGCAAGCTCAACTGCGACGAGTTCGCCATGGGCTCGGCCAACGAGAACTCGGCCGTGGCCCCGGTGGGCTTCGACGCCCCCGCCCCGGTGCGCAACCCCTGGGACCAGAGCCGCATCCCCGGCGGTTCCTCGGGTGGCAGCGCCGTGGCCGTGGCCGCGCGCCTGGCGCCCGCCGCCACCGGCACCGACACCGGCGGCTCCATCCGCCAGCCGGCCTCGTTCTGCGGCATCACCGGCATCAAGCCGACCTACGGCCGCGCCAGCCGCTACGGCATGATCGCCTTCGCCTCCAGCCTCGACCAGGCCGGCCCCATGGCCCGCTCGGCCGAGGACTGCGCGCTGCTGCTCTCGGCCATGTGCGGCCCCGACCCGGACCGCGACTCGACCTCGCTGGACGTGCCGGCGGAAGACTTCAGCCGCTCGCTGAACGACTCGCTCGACGGCCTGCGCATCGGCATCCCGGCCGAGTTCTTCGGCGAGGGCCTGGCCCCCGACGTGCGCGCCGCCGTGGATGGCGCGCTGAAGGAATACGAAAAGCTCGGCGCGAAGCTGGTGCCCATCAGCCTGCCGCGCACCGAGCTGTCGATCCCGGTGTACTACATCATCGCCCCGGCCGAGGCCTCGTCCAACCTCTCGCGCTTCGACGGCGTGAAGTTCGGCCACCGCGCCAAGGACTACGGCGACCTGCTCGACATGTACAAGAAGACGCGCGCCGAAGGCTTCGGCGACGAGGTCAAGCGCCGCATCATGATCGGCGCCTACGTGCTCTCGCACGGCTACTACGACGCCTACTACCTGCAGGCGCAGAAGATCCGCCGCATGATCGCCGACGACTTCCAGAACGCCTTCAAGGACTGCGACCTGATCGCCGGCCCGGTGGCGCCCACCGTGGCCTGGAAGCTCGGCGAGCACGGCAGCGACCCGCTGGCCGACTACCTGGCCGACATCTTCACGCTGCCGGGCTCGCTGGCCGGCCTGCCCGGCATGAGCGTGCCCGCCGGCTTTGGCGAAGGCGGCATGCCGGTGGGCCTGCAGCTCATCGGTAACTATTTCAGCGAGGCGCGCCTGCTCAATGCGGCGCACCGCCTGCAGCAGGCGACGGACTTCCACCTGCGCAGTCCGCTCTAAAAACCATAGCTGCTTGCGCTTTATGAACGGGTAATTCAGCACCAAATCATGCTGAAAGCATTACCAATCAAGCGCCAGCAGCTCCTCTTTTTGATAGCCAAGGACAGCTACCCATGTCTGCGAAACTGATCCACGGTTACGAAGTCGTCATCGGCTTCGAGACCCACACCCAGCTGGCCACGCACAGCAAGATCTTCAGCCGCGCCAGCACCGCCTTCGGCGCCGAGCCCAACACCCAGGCCTGCGCCGTGGACCTGGCCCTGCCCGGCACCCTGCCCGTGATGAACCGCGAGGCCGTGGCCTGCGCGATCAAGCTGGGCCTGGCCCTGGGCTCGCACATCGCGCCCAAGAGCATCTTCGCGCGCAAGAACTACTTCTACCCCGACCTGCCCAAGGGCTACCAGATCAGCCAGTTCGAGATCCCGGTGGTGCAGGGCGGCGAGGTGAGCTTCTTCCTCGGCGACGAGCAAAAGACCGTGCGCTTGGTGCGCGCCCACCTGGAGGAAGACGCCGGCAAGTCGCTGCACGAGGAATTCCACGGCATGAGCGGCATCGACCTCAACCGCGCGGGCACGCCGCTGCTGGAGATCGTCACCGAGCCGGACATGCGTTCCACCGAGGAGGCCGTGGCCTACGCCAAGGAGCTGCACAAGATCGTCACCTGGATCGGCATCTGCGACGGCAACATGCAGGAGGGCTCGTTCCGTTGCGACGCCAACGTCTCGGTGCGCAAGCCCGGCCAGCCGCTGGGCACGCGCCGCGAGATCAAGAACCTCAACAGCTTCAAATTCATGCAGCAGGCGATCGACTACGAGATCCGCTGGCAGATCGAGGAGCTGGAGGACGGCCGCGCGATCGAGCAGGCCACCGTGCTGTTCAACCCCGACACGGGCGAGACGCGCGCCATGCGCACCAAGGAAGACGCGGCCGACTACCGCTACTTCCCCGACCCGGACCTGCCGCCGCTGGTGATCGCGCCCGAGTGGGTGGAGAGCACGCGCGCGCAGATGACCGAGCTGCCCCGCGCCATGGCCGCGCGCTTCGTGCAGGACTACGGCCTGCCCGAGTACGACGCGACCACGCTCACGCAGAGCAAGGCCATGGCGGCCTATTTCGAAGCCGCCGCCCGGGCCAGCGGCCAGGCCAAGCTGGCCAGCAACTGGATCATGGGCGAGGTGTCACGCCGCCTGAACACGGGCGAGATCGGCATCGAGCAGGCCCCCGTGTCCGCGCAGCAGCTCGCGGCGCTGGTCCAGCGCATCGCTGATGGCACCATCAGCAACAACGCCGCCAAGCAGGTGTTCGACGCGCTGTGGACCGGCGAAGCCAGCGATGTGGACGCCGTCATCGAGGCCAAGGGCCTCAAGCAGATGAACGACAGCGGTGCGCTGGAGAAGATCGTCGACGAGGTGATCGCCGCCAACCCCGACAACGTGGCGCAGTTCAAGGCCGGCAAGGACAAGGCGTTCAACGCCCTGGTGGGCCAGGTCATGAAGGCCAGCAAGGGCAAGGCCAATCCCCAGCAGGCCACCGACCTGCTGCGCGCCCGCCTGGGCGCCTAAGAAACGTGCGCTGGCGGGCGCGGCCGGCGCCTGTCAGCGGGTGGGGTCGATGCCGGGCACGTGCGGCACGGCGCCCTGGCTGGCCCACAGGCGTCGCAGTTGCGCCAGTTCCTCGTCGAAACGCTGGTGGATGCGGCGCTTTTCCTGGTCCTGCCCGGCGATGAAGCGCTTCTGCTCCAGCACCTCCTCGTCGTTCTCGGCCAGTTGCCGGCGCAGCGTCATGGGGGCCTTGGCCGGGTCCTTGCGGTAGAACTCCATTTCCTGGTCCAGCGTCTTGCGCCGGGCCTGCAGGTCGACGATGCGCTTGGCGGCCGTGGCCGCCACCTCGTCCACCTGGGCGATGGTGTTGGCGCGCTCGGCATCGTGCGCCGCCTTGTCGGGGTAGCGCGCCAGCAAGACACGCTCGCGCCGGCGCTCCTCGGCCAGGCGTGCCTGCTCCTCCTGTTCCTTGCGGCGCTGGGCCTCCTGGGCCGCGCGCTCCTGGGCCGTGAGGGTGGGGCCGATGACGCGGCGCACGGTCCCCGAAGGGCTCAGTTCCCGTTGTTCGCGGTCGATGCACTCGCGGATGGGCCGGTCCGAGGTGAGCTTGCGCCCCTGGCTGTCCACGCAGGAGTAAATGCTGGTGGTGCCCGGGGTGTTCTGGGCGGCCACGGCCATGCACAGGCTGGCCAGCACGCTGCCCGCACCCATCCTCCACGCCATGCTTTTCAAGGTGTCATCCTTCCTCGACGCCATAACGCTGGCGGTAGGCCAGCACCCGATCGCGGTGGGCCGCCATGTCCGTGCCCCCACTACGGGACAGATACTGCAATAAGTCTGCCAACGTGGCAATGGCACAGACCTGGAGTCCGAGCTGGTTGCGCACGTACTGCACGGCGCTGTGCGCCACATCCTGCCCATTCTCGGTGGCTTTCTCCTGCCGGTCCAGTGCGATGGCCACGGCATGGGGCGTGGCGCCCGCGGCCCGGATGAGGGCGATGGACTCGCGCGCCGCCGTGCCGGCCGACATCACGTCGTCCACGATGAGCACGCGCCCCTGGAGCGGCGCGCCCACCAGGGTGCCGCCCTCGCCATGGTCCTTGGCCTCCTTGCGGTTGTAGGCAAAGGGCACGTTGCGGCCCAGCCGCGCCAGCTCCACGGCCACGGTCGCGGCCAGCGGAATGCCCTTGTAGGCCGGGCCGAACACCATGTCGAATTCAATGCCACTGGCCAGCAGGGCTTTTGCATAGAATTCCGCGAGACGGCCCATCTTGGCGCCATCATCGAACAAGCCGGCGTTGAAGAAATAGGGGCTCAGCCGGCCGGCCTTGGTCTTGAATTCACCAAACCGCAAGACACCGGATTCCACCGCGAAACGCACGAAATCCTGCGCCAGATCGCCCCCCGCCCCGGTTTGCGCGCCAACATCCACCATGGGAAATTCCTTGTTCAAGTTAACCAGCCTCAACCTCAACGGTATCCGCTCCGCCACCAGCAAGGGCGTGGAGCCGTGGATCGCCGCCACCGCGCCGGATTGTATTTGCGTGCAGGAAGTCAAGGCCCAGGCGGCCGATATCGCGGGCCGCTTCGAGCGGCTGGCCGGACTGCAGGGCCATTTCCACTTCGCCCAGAAGAAGGGCTATTCCGGCGTCGGCATCTACACCCGGCACGAGCCCAGCGAGGTGATCGCGGGCTTCGGCTCGGAGGAATTCGATGCCGAAGGGCGCTACCTGGAGCTGCGCTTCGACACCCCGGCGCGCAAGCTCTCGATCATCAGCGCCTACTTCCCCAGCGGCTCGTCGGGCGAGGATCGCCAGCAGGCGAAATTCCGCTTCCTCGACGCCTTCCACCCCCACCTCATGCAGGCCAAGGGCCAGCGCGAGTTCATCCTGTGCGGCGACGTCAACATCGCGCACCAGCAGATCGACCTGAAGAACTGGCGCAGCAACCAGAAGAACAGCGGCTTCCTGCCCGAAGAGCGCGCCTGGATGACAAAAGTGTTGCACACAACCGATCCGGGCGGCGGCCTGGTGGACGTGTACCGCCGGCTGCGGCCCGACACCACCGACACCGCCTACACCTGGTGGAGCAACCGGGGGCAGGCCTACGCCAACAATGTGGGGTGGCGTCTGGATTACCACCTGGCCACGCCGGCACTGGCGGCCCTGGCCCGCGCGGAGCACATTTACAAAGGAGAGAAATTCTCCGACCATGCACCCATCACCGTGGATTACGACTTCACGCTTTAACCCATGACCGCCCCCACCGATCAGGACCTGTCGCTGCCCGAGTGCATCCAGCCGGACAGCACAGAGGCCCTGTGGAAGCTGCTCACCACGCCGCACCCGGTCATCGGCAAGGCACGCCACCTGGGCGAGGCCCTGCTGCACGCGGGGCTGATCACGCCATCCGCGCTCGCCAGCAGCCTGCAGATGCAGCGGCTGGAACGGGACAAGGGGCGTGACCGCCCCATCGGCCAGATCCTGGTCGAGCAGCACGACCTGACGCAGGACCAGCTGCGGCAGGTCATCTCCACCTGGCTGGGCGAATACATGGTCGATCCAGCACACCTCGTACCCGAGGCGCCGGCGCTGGCCCTGGTGCCGCGTACCGTGGCCGAGCGCGAGTCCGTGCTGCCGCTGCTGACGCGCGAGGACTCGCTGGTGCTGCTCATGGCCGACCCCTTCGACCGGGTGCTGCTCGACGAACTGCGCTTCCTGACGCAGCGCCGCCTGATCCCCATGCAGGCGGCGCCGGGCAGCCTGGGGCCCGCCATCTCCCGGGCCTACAGCATCCACACTGGCGACCAGTCCAAGTCGCCCAAGCGGGGCAATGGCGCCTCCGGCAACGGCAATGGCAGCCGCATGCAGGGCTCCGCGCGGGCCTCCTCGCAGGAGCTGGTGCAGAACCTCAACAGCACCGCCACCGAATACGACTCGGCGGAAGCCGATGTGGTGAGCGAGTCCGACAACACGTTGGTGCGGCTGATCAATTCCGTCATCGACGAGGCCATCAACCAGCATGCGTCCGACATCCACATCGAGACCGAACCCGCGCCGCAGAACGTGCGCATCCGCCTGCGCATCGACGGCGACCTGACGCCCTACCTGGAGCTGCCGGCGCGCTTTCGCTTCGCCCTGGTGGCGCGCATCAAGGTCATGGCCAGCATGGACATTTCCGAGCACCGCAAGCCCCAGGACGGCAAGATCGACTTCTCGCGCTTCGGCGGCCCGCCCGTGGAGCTGCGCGTGGTCACCGTGCCCACCTCGCGCGGCCTCGAAGACGTGGTGCTGCGCCTGCTGGCCGGCGCCAAGCCCTTGCCGCTGGATGCCATCGGGTTGAGCCCCGCCAACCTGCTGGCCATGCGCGAGATCATGAAGAAGACCTACGGCCTGATCCTCGTGGTGGGCCCCACGGGCTGCGGCAAGACCACCTCGCTGCACTCGGTGATCCGCGACATCAACACCGCCGGCCGCAAGATCTGGACGGCCGAGGACCCGATCGAAATCACCCAGAGCGGGCTGCGCCAGGTGCAGGTGAACCCGCGCATCGGCTGGACCTTCGCCGCCGCCATGCGCACCTTCCTGCGCGCCGACCCCGACGTGATCATGATCGGAGAGATGCGCGACGAGGAAACCGCGCGCATCGCCATCGAGGCCTCGCTCACCGGCCACCTCGTGCTCTCCACCCTGCACACCAACTCGGCGCCCGAGAGCATCGCGCGGCTGCTGGAGATCGGCCTCGATCCGTTCAACTTCTCCGATTCGCTGCTCGCCATCCTCGCGCAGCGCCTGGTGCGGCGCCTGTGCACGGCCTGCCGCGAGGCCGTTCCGGCCGACGGCGAAACCCTGCAGAGCATGGCCTCGCAGTACCTCGCCAGCGGCACGGGCAACACCGCCGAAGGGCGATCCGCCCTGGTGGAACGCTGGCGCAAGAACTACGGTGGCGGCACGGGCGAGCTGCAGCTCTGGCGCCGCCAGGGCTGCAAGGAATGCGACGGGCACGGCTACCGCGGGCGCATGGGCATCCACGAGCTGATGATCAGCGACGAAGCCATCCGCCACCACATCCGCCACCGCGCCCCGGCCTCCGAACTGCGCCTGTCGGCGCTTGAGGCCGGCATGCTCACGCTGCGCCAGGACGGCATCGAGAAGGTGCTGCAGGGCCTGACCGACATGTCCGAGGTGCTCGGCGCGACCAACCTCTGAGCCGCGCGCCAAGCGCGCTACGCGGTCGGGCCGCAGCGGTCCAGCGGCACCTGCAGCCCCACCTTGAGGCAGCCCAGCGCGACCGACGTGCGAAAGCGCCGCACGTTGTCGTCGCCGCCAAACAGGCGCCCGGTCAGCGCCTCGTAGTCCGCCATGGTGGAGGCGGTGATGACCAGCAGGTAGTCCGCCTCGCCGGTGATGGCGTAGCACTGCTGCACCGCCGGTTCGTCCGCGATACGCTGGCGCAGGCCCGCAGTGCGCAGCGGGTGTTCGTCGTGCACATGCACCTCCACCAGCAGCGTGAGCGGGCGCCCCAGCAGGCTGGCGTCGAGCTGGGCCGCCTCGGCACGCACCACGCCGCTCTCGCGCAAGCGCCGGATGCGCCGCTGCACGGCCGGAGCCGACAGGTGCACCGCCTGCGCGATCTCGCGCTGCGGCACGGTGTTGTCGCGCTGCAGGAGGTCGAGGATGGCGAGGTCGAAGGCGTCGAGCTTCAGGGGATCGGCGGCGGGCATGGGCGAGCGAAAGTTGCGTTACAGGTCTGGAAATAGAGCAGGAATCACAGGGATAGCGCAATATATTTTCCACATGTCGTCCTCTCGCGCCTCCTCCTTCATTCCGCTGCTGGCCATCTTCGGCTCGGTCACCTTCCTGGGCCTGGGTACCTCGTGGGCCAAGCACACCCTGTTTCCGCTGGTCGGCGCGGAGGGCACCACGGCCGTGCGCGTGGGCTTCTCGGCGCTGCTGCTCCTGCTGCTGTGGCGCCCCTGGCGCTGGCGCCTCACGCGCGGCGACCTGCGCGCCATCGCCTGCTACGGCGCGGCGCTCGGGCTGATGAACCTGACCTTCTACCTGTCGCTGCAGACCCTGCCCTTCGGCGTGGCCGTGGCCATCGAGTTCGCCGGGCCGCTGGCGGTGGCCGTGCTGTCGTCGCGCCGGGCGCTGGACTTCGTCTGGGTGCTGCTGGCCGTGGCCGGACTGGGCCTGCTGCTGCCCCTGGGGCACGACGTGAGCACGCTGGACCCCCTGGGCGTGGCGTACTCGCTGGTGGCGGCCGTGTGCTGGGCGACCTACATCCTGTTCGGCAAGCGGGTCGGGCACCTGCACGCGGGCCTGTCGGTGTCGCTGGGCCTGACGGTGGCGGCGCTGGTGGTGCTGCCCGTGGGGCTGGCGCATGCCGGCATGGCGCTGTGGTCCTGGCCTGTTCTGGCGGTGGGGCTGGGCGTGGCCGCCATCTCCAGCGCGGTGCCGATCTCGCTGGAGATGGTGGCGCTCAAGCGCCTGCCGCCGCAGGCCTTCGGCATCATGATCAGCATGGAGCCGGCCGTGGCGGCCGTGCTGGCGCTGGGGCTGCTGGACGAGCGCCTGAGCATCACGCAGTGGGCGGCCATCGGGCTCATCGTGATGGCCTCGGTGGGCTGCGCGGCCTCGGCGCGGACCGCACGCCGCGCGGACCGGCGCGGCGGCACCGACAGCGGCGCCTCCGCGCCTACACTTGCGCCCTGATCATCCTGCAACCCAGCTTTCCGCCCCATGCTGCGCTACCTCACCGTCCCCGTCACGCCCTTCCAGCAAAACAGCTCCATCGTCTGGTGCGATGCCACCGGCCAGGCCGCCGTCATCGACCCGGGCGGCGACCTCGACCTGCTGCTGGCCGAGGTCCAGCGCCTGGGTCTCACGCTCGGCCAGATCTGGCTCACGCACGCCCACATCGACCATGCCGGCGGCACGGGCGAGCTGGCCGAGCGGCTGCAACTGCCCATCGTCGGGCCGCACCCGGGCGACCAGTTCTGGATCGACGGCCTGCCGCAGCAGAGCGCGATGTTCGGCTTTCCTCCCGCGCAGCTGTTCACGCCCACGCGCTGGCTGCACGACGGCGACCAGGTGCAGATCGGCGACGAAACCCTGCAGGTGCGCCACTGCCCGGGCCACACGCCGGGCCATGTGGTGTTCCACGCGCCGCAGATCGACCGCGCCTTCGTCGGCGACGTGCTGTTCGCCGGCAGCATCGGCCGCACCGATTTCCCGCAGGGCAACCACGGGCAGCTCATCGACAGCATCACCCAGCGCCTGTGGCCCATGGGCGACCAGACGGTGTTCATTCCCGGGCACGGGCCCGAGAGCAGCTTCGGGCGCGAACGCCAGAGCAACCCCTACGTGGGTGGAACCTGATATTTCAAGGGTTTTGGGCCTCTAGCGCCCGTGGGTCAAGCGCCGGCAGCTACTAATTCAATAGCATTCAGCCATTCTGCCGGGCCGCTTCGTACAGGCCCTGCACCTTGGGCACGTTCTGCTGCAGCTCGCGGATGCGGTCGGGGCCGCTGGGGTGGGTGGAGAGGAAGGCCAGCCCCTCCTTGCCGCCGGTGGCCTGGCCCATCTTGCGCCACAGGCTCACGGCGGCGCTGGGTTCGTAGCCCGCGCGCGCGGCCAGTTCCAGGCCCACGAGATCGGCGTCGCTCTCGTCGCCCCGGCTGAACTTCAGCGTCAGCAGCTGCCCGCCCAGGCTGGCGGCCAGATTCCCCAGATCCCCCAGACCCAGCAGTTGCGAGCCCAGGCGCAGGCCCAGGTTGGTGGCCTGCGTCTTGGCGATGCGCTCGCGCGCATGCTCGCGCAGGGCGTGCGCCATCTCGTGGCCCATGACCATGGCCACCTCGTCATCGGTGAGCTGGAGCTGCTCCAGGATGCCGGTGTAGAAGGCGATCTTGCCGCCCGGCATGCAGAAGGCGTTGATCTGCTTGCTGCCGATCAGGTTCACCTCCCAACGCCAGTGGCGCGCGCGCTCGTTCCACGGCGCGGTGTGCGGGATGATCCGCCGCGCGATGGCGTGCAGGCGCACGAGCTGCGGGTGGCCGGCCGGCGCCAGCGCGCGCTGGGCGCGCGCCTGTGCCAGCAGTTGGCTGTACTGCTGCACGGCCGAGGTTTCCAGCGTTTCGGCCGGCACCAGGCGGCGCATGCCCGAGGCCGAGCCCACATCGACCTGGGCCAGCGCTGGCGCGGCCATGCCCGCGCCGGCCGCGAGCAGGAAGGCCCGGCGGGCATGCCAGGGGGACGATGGCGCGGCGATGGGGGCAGGGCAGAACAGGCACATGCAGGAATAATAGACAAAAACTCCCGCGCGCCCATGCCAGACAACGCCCCGACCACCGCCGCCACGGCACCCCGCGCCACCTGGCTGCAGACGCTACGCGTCTACCTCGAACCCGCCAGCCTGCGCATGCTCACGCTAGGTTTCGCCGCCGGCCTGCCGCTTTTGCTGGTGCTGGGCACGCTGAGCTTTCGCCTGCGCGAGGCGGGCATCGACCGCGGCACCATCGGTTACCTGAGCTGGGTGGGCCTGGCCTACGGCTTCAAGTGGGCCTGGGCGCCGCTGGTGGACCGCCTGCCGCTGCCGCTGCTCACGCGCTGGCTGGGGCGGCGGCGCGGCTGGCTGCTGCTGTCGCAGGCGGCCATCGTCGCGGGGCTGGTGGGCATGGCGCTGGCCGATCCGCGCCAGGCCCTCGGCCCCATCGTCTGGTGCGCGCTGGTGGTGGCCTTCGGTTCGGCCACGCAGGACATCGCGCTCGACGCCTTCCGCATCGAATCGGCCGACACCGGCCGCCAGGCCGCGCTGGCCGCCGCCTACCAGACGGGCTACCGCCTGGCCATGATCTGGGCCGGCGCGGGCGTGCTGTGGATCGCCGCGCGGGCCGAGGCCACGCCGGCGCTGGGCGCGGCGACCTACCAAAACGGCGCCTGGCAAGCGGCCTACCTGGTGATGGCCGCCTCGATGGCGGTGGGCATCGTCACCGTGCTGTTCTCGCGCGAGCCGCGCCCCGTCGCCCTGCCCCCGGCCAAGGATGCCGCCGAATGGCTGAGCGGCGCGGTGGTCGAACCCTTCGCCGACTTCCTGCGCCGCTACGGCTGGCACGCGGCGCTGATCCTGGCGCTGATCGCGGTCTACCGCATCAGCGACGTGGTGATGGGCATCATGGCCAACCCGTTCTACGTGGACATGGGCTTCACCAAGGACGAGGTGGCGGCCGTGACCAAGGTGTACGGCGTCATCATGACGCTGGTGGGCGCCTTCGTGGGCGGGGTGCTGTCGATGCGCCTGGGCGTCATGCGCATCCTCATGCTGGGCGCGCTGCTGAGCTGCGGCACCAACCTGCTGTTCGCCTGGCTGGCCGGGCACGGGCACGACGTGACGGCGCTGATCGCCGTGGTGTCGGCCGACAACCTGGCGGGCGGCATCGCCTCGGCCGCGTTCATCGCCTACCTGTCGAGCCTGACCAACGTGAGCTATTCGGCCACGCAGTACGCGCTGTTCAGCTCCATGATGCTGCTGCTGCCCAAGTTCATCGCGGGCTTCTCGGGGGACTATGTGAACACCTTCGGCTACGCGCAGTTCTTTGTTTCCACCGCGCTGCTGGGCCTGCCGGTGCTGCTGCTGGTGGCGCTGGCCGCGCGCGTGCAGGCCCCGCCCCCCACCACAGGGGCCTCCGATGGCCGTTGAAGCCGCCACCGCCACCGAACTGGTCAAGGTCGTCACCCTGCTCGGCGCGGCCGTGGTGGCCGTGCCGCTGTTCAAGCGCCTGGGCCTGGGCGCGGTGCTGGGCTACCTGGCGGCGGGCCTGGCCATCGGCCCGTTCGGCCTGCGCCTGTTCACCGATCCGCAGGCCATCCTGCACACGGCCGAGCTGGGCGTGGTGATGTTCCTCTTCCTCATCGGGCTGGAGATGCGGCCCTCGCACCTGTGGAACCTGCGCCGCGCCATCTTCGGCCTGGGCAGCCTGCAGGTGGTGGCGTGCGGGCTGCTGCTCACCGGCGTGGGGCTGGCCTTCGGCTTCAGCCTGGCGGTGTCCTTCGTCAGCGCGATGGGTTTCGTGCTCACCTCCACCGCCATCGTGATGCAGTTGCTGGGCGAGCGCGGCGACATCGCCACGCCCCGTGGCCAGCGCATCACGGCCATCCTGCTGTTCGAGGATCTGCTCATCGTGCCGCTGCTGGCCCTGGTGGCCTTCATCGCGCCGCCCGATGCCTCGGGCGCCACGCCGGCCACGGCGGGCGCGCGCTGGCTGGGCGCGGCCGTGGCGGCTGGGGCGCTCGCGGCGCTGGTGGCGGCGGGCCTGTGGCTGCTCAACCCGATGTTCCGCCTCCTGGCGCGCGCCAAGGCGCGCGAGGTGATGACCGCCGCCGCGCTGCTGGTGGTGCTGGGCGCGGCGCTGCTGATGCAGCTGGGCGGCCTGTCGATGGCGCTGGGCGCCTTCCTGGCCGGGGTGCTGCTGTCCGAATCGAGCTTTCGCCACCAGCTCGAAGCCGACATCGAGCCCTTCCGTGGCCTGCTGCTGGGCCTGTTTTTCCTCGGCGTGGGCATGTCGCTCGACCTGGCGCAGGTGGCGCGCAACGCGCCGCTCATCGTCGCGGGGGTGCTGACCATGATGGCGGTGAAGGCGCTGTGCATCTACTTTGTCGCGCGCCTGGCCCGCAGCAGCCACGCCGACGCGCTGGACCGCGCCGTGCTGATGGCACAGGGCGGCGAGTTCGCCTTCGTGCTGTTCGCTGCGGCCCTGGCCGCGCGCGTCATCGACCCCGGCGTGAACGCCAACATGACGGCCATCGTCGTGCTGTCGATGGCGCTCACGCCGCTGGCGGTGCTGGCCTTGAAACGCTGGGGGCCGCGCGCGCAGGCCTCGCTCGAAGGCACCGAGGCGCCACGGGACGAGCGCGGCAGCGTGCTCCTGATCGGCTTCGGGCGTTTCGGCCAGGTCGCCAGCCAGCATGTGCTCGCGCAGGGGCTGGAGATCACCATCATCGACAACGACCCGCAGGTGACGCGCGACGCCACCGAGTTCGGCTTCAAGGTGTTCTATGGCGACGGCACGCGCGCCGACGTGCTGCACGCCGCCGGCGCGCACCATGCGCGCGCCATCCTGGTGTGCATCGACGACAAGGACGCCACCACGCGCATCGTCGAGCACGCCAAGCGGGCCTGCCCGCACGCGCGCATGCTGGTGCGCGCCTACGACCGGCGGCACGCGGTGGAACTGCTCAAGGCAGGGACCGATTTCCAGATCCGCGAGACCTTCGAGTCCGGCATGGCACTGGGCCGTGCCGCCAGCCTGGCGCTGGGCGCCACGCCCGACGAGGCCGATGCCATCACGGCCGAGATCCGCCGCCGCGACACCGAGCGCCTGGCGCTGGAAGTCAACGGCGACCTGTTCGCGGGGCGCGCGCTGATCCTGGGCAACGCCAAAAACCCTGCCGCCCCCCCGGCGCCTCCAAGCCCTGATTCATCAGAAAAATAGCCTCCAGGGCAATATCAGAAAGCGCCGCCAGCTACTCATTTAATAGCATACCCTGGTGCTGCTGGCACGCCGCGTTTACCAGGCCTTTACGCCGCCCACAACACAGCGCAACGCTGGGGGCCCAGCATGCGGCCATGGCACCCACGCCCCCACTACACTGAACCCATGAGCACCCAACTGCTGATGATCGAAGACGACGCCCGTCTGGCGCAGATGGTGGGCGAATACCTGGGCCAGTCCGGCATGCAGCTGACACACCGCGCCGACGGCGCCAGCGGACTCGCCCGCTTGCAAGGCCCGGAGGCCGCCACGCTGCCCGACCTGGTGATCCTCGACCTCATGCTGCCCGACATGGACGGCCTGGAGGTGTGCCGCCGCATCCGCGCGCTGCCGGGCGCCGCCGCCCGCGTGCCGGTGCTGATGCTCACCGCCAAGGGCGACCCGATGGACCGCATCATCGGCCTGGAACTCGGCGCCGACGATTACCTGCCCAAGCCCTTCGAGCCGCGCGAGCTGCTCGCGCGCATCCGCGCCGTGCTGCGCCGCCATGGCGACGGCGGCCCGCCAGTCACCCAGACGCTGCGCTTCGGCGCGCTCGAAATCGACCGCGACGCGCGCAGCGTCACCGTGGCCGGCCAGCCGGCCGAGCTGACCTCCTACCAGTTCGACCTGCTCGTCGCCCTGGCCGAGCGCGCCGGCCGCGTGCTCACGCGCGACCAGATCATGGAGGCCGTGCGCGGGCGCGAGCTCGAAGCCTTCGACCGCTCCATCGACGTGCACATGGGCCGCATCCGCGCCGCGATCGAGCAGGACGCGAAGAACCCGCGCCGCATCCTCACGGTGCGCGGCGTGGGCTATGTGTTCGCCAAGCAGCAAGACTGATCCGCCGCCCAGCGCACCATGGCCAATCCGTTTTCCCGCCGCCTGTACCTGCGCATCTGGCTCGCCGTGGTCGGGGGCGTGGCGGTGCTCACGCTGGTGGTGGGCTGGGCCTGGCGCATCGCGGCCGAGCAGAACCAGAACGCGCAGAACTTCTCGCCGCCCTCGCGCGAGATGGTGCTGCGCGACGGCACGGGCCGCGTCGTGCTGCACGGCCTGGCCACGCGCCAGCCCATGCCGCCGTCCGAGGGGCTGGAGTTCCGCATCGAGTCCGCCCAGGGCGAGGCCTATGTGCTGCAGATGGCGCCGCGCCCGCCGCGTGCCGAGCGGCCGGGCCGTCCGGGCGGCGGACCTTCGCCCCATCCCATGACGTTCTGGACGCGGCCACCCTTCGGCTTCGTGTGGATGCTGGCCCTGGTGGGCATCGCGGTGGCGGCCGGCGTTTTTCCCTTCATCCGGCGCCTGACGCAGCGGCTCGAAGCCCTGCAGCGCAGCGTGCAGCGCTTCGGCGAGGGCGACCTGTCGGTGCGCGTGCCCGAGCACGGCCACGACGAGGTGGCCGACCTGGCGCGCCAGTTCAACGCCGCGGCCGGACGCATCGAGACGCTGGTGAAGTCACACAAGTCGCTGCTGGCCAATGCCTCGCACGAGCTGCGCTCGCCGCTGGCGCGCATCCGCATGGGGCTGGAGCTGATGGGCGGGCAGCAACCCTCGCCCGCGTTCCGTGACGAGATCCTGCGCAACATCGCCGAGCTGGACCAGTTGGTGGACGAGATCCTGCTGGCCAGCCGGCTCGATGCGCGCGAGGCCGACGTGGGCACCATCGAACCGGTGGATCTGGTGGGCCTGGCGGCCGAGGAGTGCGCGCGCCTGGGCGCCGACCTGGATGCCGGCACCGAGGGGCTCGAAGTCTCGGGTGTCTCCAAGCTGCTGCGCCGCGCGCTGCGCAACCTGCTGGAGAACGCCCGCCGCTACAGCCAAGGCGACATCACCGTCAGCCTGCGCCGCGCCGGGGACAGCGCCGAGGTGCGGGTGTGCGACCGGGGCCCGGGCGTTCCACCGGACCAGCGCGAACGCATTTTCGAGCCCTTCTACCGCCTGCCGGGCGCGAGCGAGCGTTCCGGTGGCGTGGGGCTGGGGCTGGCCCTGGTGCGCTCCATCGCCGCGCGCCACCACGGCACGGTGCACTGCGTGGACCACGCGGGTGGCGGCGCCTGCTTCGTGCTGCGCCTGCCGCTGCGCACCTAAGTCCGCGCCTATGCCGGACCGGCGGCCGAAGCGGCCGCCTGCTGGGTTTCCACCCGGTTGCGGCCGGCCCGCTTGGCGGCGTACATGGCCTGGTCGGCGGCATCGATCATGGCATCGGCCATGGCCGTGCCAGCCGGCACCTGGGCATGCACGCCGATGCTCACGGTGACATGCAGCGACTGCTCCGCCCAGGGCACGGCCATGTCCTGCACGCTCTGGCGCAGGCGCTCGGCCAGGCGCGCCGCCCCCGCCAGATCGGTTCCAGGCAGGCCTACCAGGAACTCCTCGCCACCATAGCGCCCCAGGATGTCCTGGGTCCGCAGGCCCGCGCCCAGGCAGCTTGCCACGGCGGCCAGCACCGCGTCGCCGGCCAGGTGCCCGTAGGTGTCGTTGACGCGCTTGAACCGGTCGATGTCCACCATCAGCAGGGCCAGCGGCTGGCGCTCGCGCACGGCCTGCGCGAACATGCGCTCCAGGGCGTCCATGAGCGCCCGCCGGTTGGGCACCCCGGTCAGCATGTCCAGCCGCGCCAGCTTCTGGTGCTCGGCATCGGAACGCTCCCGGCCCATGAGGATGAAGCCCAGGGTGGTGAAGACCAGGCCCGCCAGGCCCAGGAGCTGGCTGCCGATCTGCAGGGTGTGCGGCACCTGCAGCAGCGCCACATCCGTCCCGCCCAGCAGCACGCCCACGGTGCGTTGCGCATAGAGCAGCACCACCATGCCCGCGCCCAGGGCCAGCAGCCAGCTGCCGCGCCCTAGGCTTGCGTTGTCCCGGCGCAGAACCTCGTGCGCCACCATGGCGCCCTGGAGGCCGAACAGCACGCCTCCCAAAGCCACGCGCAGCTCGTGCTGGCGCATGAAGGCGAGCGCCCCGGCGGCGGCCAGCGCCACCGGCAGCAGAGTGCGCAGGCGCGGACAGGGCCTGCCATGGAAGCGGCTGACCGCCGCCAGGGAGAGCGCATAGGACAGCGACAGCAGCACGTTGCCCGCCACCATCCAGAAAGGCTGCGCGCCGTGGGCGCGGATATTCAGGATGAACAGAGGGAAGGCCAGCGCGACCATGAGCAGGCCGGCCCCCCATTGCAGCAGCCCGTCACCGCGCGGCTGGCCCCAGGCGACGATCAGCACGGCCAGCGCCATGGCAAGCGCCACCACGGGGAAAACCAGCAGAAGGGTCGGAATATCGACAGGCATGGTGTTGCGTCGGATGACGGGGCCGCGCCGGGCGAGCGCCCGGCGAACGTCCTGAAAACTATAGTCCATCGCCGCCGGCAGCGGCCATGGAAAGAATGCGTTGGCCGGCCCCGGCACGCCAGCCCACGATGCCCGCCATGATCTCTCCCGCGCTCACCACCCGCTTCACCCGCCGTTTTGGCCTGGCCACCCCGATCGCCCTGGCGCCCATGGCGTTGGCCTCCGGAGACGCGCTGGCGGCGGCCTGCGCGCGCGCCAGCGCTCTCAGCGCTCTCAGCGCGGCTCGGGGAGCGGGGGCGGGTGGCGCAAGGCCAGTGGCGGGAACAGCAGCAGGACCAGGAAAAGCGGAAAAAAATGCCGCTCGGTGAGCAACTGCAGTGGCGTATCGACCATGCCGTACACCACCCAGACCACCCACAGGCCCGGTCCGATGGCCCCCAGGGGGCCTTGGCCACGCTGCCGCCAGAGGGCGAGGCCCAAGGCCAGCAGCCAGGCCGCATAGCATGCGACACCCAGCATCCCCCCTTCGATGGCGGCGAACAGGAACTGGTTGTGCGGGTGCTTTCCACCTCCATAGCTGCACATGTCCGGGGGCTGGGCGGAGGCGCAGAAGACGGTGCGGTAGCTGCCCGTGCCATGGCCGATCAAGGGGCTCTGCTGGACGACCTTCAGCGCCTCGCGCCAGATGGCCAGGCGGTGGTCCGCCAGGTTCACGTCCCCCCGCTGTGCGCTGCCGGCGCCCTCGAAGGCCTGAATTTCGCGCCAGGTGCGGTCCAGGCGGCCCTGCACGCTGTCCGACATCCACAGCGCGGCCGCGGTCAGGGCCACGAGGCCCAGCAGGCCGTGCGCCCGCCACCGGCGCGGACAGCACGCCAACGCCAGCACCAGCAGACCCGCCAGCAAGGTGGCATACCCCGTGCGGCCAGGCACCATCCAGAGGATATTGAACACGGCCAATGCCGCCAGCAGCCCCAGGGCCCCGCGCCGGGCCGGCCGCAGACCGTGGTCGGCGAGCGCCTGCCCCAGCCACAGCAGCACCGCCACGGACATGAGCACGTTGTGCGTGATGTGCACATGGAAAATCGCATCGCCTCCCCCCTTGTAGGGCAGCGGCCAGGAACCGGCGCCAGCGAGCCCCCAGAGCGCATGGGCGAACGACAGCACCAGCGTCAGCACCATCGCCACGGAGAACGCCTGCAGGCAGCGCCGCACCCAGACGGAATCCCACAACGCCACAGCGAACAGCGGCAGCAGCAGCAGGGAGGCATTGCGCATCGCCTGACTTGCCGCGGCTTGCGGCGCAGCGGAGGTCCAGGCGGAGGCCAAGAGCACGCTGCCGAACAGCGCCAGGCTGGTCAGGCTCACCGGGTGCCGCAGCACCAGGGCCCAGCGTCCACGCCAGCTTCCGGCCACCTGGCCCAGCACCATCACGGCCACGAAAGCCGCTGCCGCCACGCTGGTCAGCGCATTCGATACGGGGATGGCGAACGCCAGCGCCACCAACAAAGCGCCTGCCGTGTTTTGAAGAGGATGAGCCAGTGCCCGCATGGTGTTCAAGTGGTGCGCGGTCCCGCTACCAGGTGCCTCAGGAGCCCGCGCGGTTCAATACCGGGATGGCGCCTGCCAGAACCCCACGACACGCCCCCAGGCCCGCGCCATGTGCTTCGGCGAAGGCAGCAGCATCCGCAACAGCAACACGGCCACGGCCTGGAGACGGGCCACGCGGCGCTGCCTGCGGGCGGCCGCCTCGCCCAGGTGCTTGGCGGTGAAAAGGATCTTGGACATGGCATGGTGCCGGCCGCGCTGGTATTCGACCTTGAGGGGCCGTGGCCCCCGCACCGAGCCCCGGTTCGCATGGAACACCCGCACGGACGGCTCGACCACCACCCCTTGCCCGGCCTGGAACAGCCGCAGGCACAAATCCTCGTCTTCGTAGTACAGGAAGAAACGCGTATCGAACCACTGCCGCGTCGGCAGGGCCTCCAGGCGCAGCAGCATCACGGCGCCGCAGGCATTGCCCACGCACAGCGGCCCCTCGGCGGGCGCCCCTTGCGAGGCCCATTGCAGGCGAGGCCAGCCGTAGTTGCACTGGACACGCCCCTGGCTGTCGATGAGTTGTGGCACGACCACGGCGGTCTGCGGCCAGCGCTGCGCGGCTTGCAGCAAGGCCACGGCATCGCCGGTCTCCACCAGGCAGTCGGGATTGATCAGCAGGGCGTAGGGCGTGGTCACCTGCGCCAGCGCCAGGTTGTTTGCCGCGCCAAAGCCCTGGTTGCCGCCCAGCCCGATCCACCGGGCACGGGGCATGAACCGCTCCACCTGAGCGCGCGTTCCATCGTGGCTGCCGTTGTCCACCACGATGGCGTGCGGCCAGGCGGCCAACGACCGCGCCAGGGTTTCGATGCAGTGCGCGCTGTTGTAGGTGACGACCACGGCCGTCACCTCGTGCAAGGGATGTGGCCCTGCGCCAGGGTCGCAAGCGCGCGCGACCGCCGGGGCAGGCGTGGGCTCCAGGGTGGGGGCCGGCACGGGAAACAGCGCCCGCCAGTCGACCTGCATGGCCACGGGCACCAGCAGCACGCAAGGCAGTTGACGCGCATTGGCCTCCTCCCCGGTCAGCTTCTGCACGAAAACCGGGTTGCCCCCGGCGCGCAAGGCCGTCCACAGCCGCGACAGCGCGCTCTTGCGCGCGGGGCTGCCGCGCACCACCTGCCAGGCCTCGTAGGCCACGCCGGTCTGGCGCATCCGGTCGAGCACGGCCGGCAGGTTGCCCTTGTCCACTTCCACCTGGACCACGGGCGCGTGCTGGCGGATGGTCTGCAGCGCCCCCTGCAGGGCCGCGATCTCGTGGCCTTCGATATCGAACTTGATGAACGACACATCCAGGATGCCCAGGCGCCGTACCAAGGCATCGAGCGTCTCGGCGGGCACCACGGCCGTGGCGCCGCCAGCGGCATCGCCCTCCTGGCTCACGCGGGCGTGGCCGAGGTTGCCATGGCGCTCCATGTGCAGCCGCACCTCGCCCTCGCGGTCCGAAATGGCCGCGCAGACAACGGTGGACTTGTGTTCCAGGCCGTTCCAGGCCAGGTTGGCACGGGCCACATGGGCATAGCTCTGCACGGCATCCACCGCGACCACCCCGCCAAAGGCAGCCCCCAGCTCGACGCTGTAGTTGCCGATGTGGCACCCCAGGTCCACCATGGTGCTGCGCGCCAGGCGCTCGGCGCCCAGTCCGCGCAGGCAGACCTGCCGGGCCACGGCAATCTCTTCCGCCTCGAAGGAGCCGAATTTGGCGGTGTATCCGCTGACATAGTCGCCCGGCATGACGAAATAGCGCCGGCGCTGGCGGCCTTGGAGGAAAAACCGCCCCCGCCGCTCCAGCAGCGGATGCAGGAGCTTGAACCAGTAGACCCCGAACGAGACCCTCAGCCCCGTGTCGATGGCGGTGGCCGTGCCCTGCGGCGGCATCATCGCCATGCCCGGAGCCACGGCCTCGTCCATGCTCAATGAGCGCCCCTGACGACCTCTCCTGCCTTGAGGCGGTACACCGTGCCGCAATACGGGCACTTGGCCTCGCCAGTGCGAGCCACGTCCAGATAGACCCGGGGATGGCTGTTCCAGAGCTGCATGTCCGCTTTCGGACTGGGGCAGTGCACCCCGCCCTGGTGGTTGAGATCTTGGGCCTGCAATTCAACGACGGCTTGGGACATGTTCAGACCTTGGTGAGCCAATGGGCGTAGCGGGGGTTGCGGCCGTTGACGATGTCAAAGAACGCGCTCTGGATCTTCTCGGTGATGGGGCCGCGGCTGCCCGCGCCGATCTCGATGCGGTCGAGTTCGCGGATCGGCGTGACCTCGGCGGCCGTGCCGGTGAAGAAGGCTTCATCGGCGATGTAGACCTCGTCGCGCGTGATGCGCTTCTGGACGATCTCCAGGCCCAGGTCCTTGGCGATGTGGAACACGGTGTTGCGCGTGATGCCGTTGAGCGCGCCGGCCGACAGGTCGGGCGTGTAGATCACGCCGTTCTTGATGACGAAGATGTTCTCGCCCGCGCCTTCGGACACGAAGCCCGCGCTGTCGAGCAGCAAGGCCTCGTCGTAGCCCTCGTCCGTGGCTTCCATGTTGGCCAGGATGGAGTTGGTGTAGTTGCTCACCGCCTTGGCCTGCGTCATCGTGATGTTGACGTGGTGGCGCGTGTAGCTGCTGGTCTTGACGCGGATGCCGCGCTTCATGCCTTCCTCGCCCAGATAGGCGCCCCAGGCCCAGGCCGCGACCATGAGATGGATGGTGTTGCCCTTGGGCGAGACGCCGAGCTTCTTGTCGCCGATCCAGGTCAGGGGGCGCAGGTAGCATGATTCGAGCTTGTTCTCGCGCACCACGGCCTTCTGCGCCTCGTTCACCTCTTCCTGGGTGAACGGGATCTTCATGCGCAGGATCTTGGCGCTGTTGAACAGGCGCTCGGTGTGCTCTTCCAGGCGGAAGATCGCCGTGCCGTTGGCGGTGTTGTAGGCGCGCACGCCTTCAAAGGCGCCACAGCCGTAGTGCAGCGTGTGGGTCAGCACATGGATCTTGGCGTCGCGCCAGTCGACCATCTGGCCGTCCATCCAGATCTTGCCGTCACGGTCGGCCATCGAGGGAACTACGGGGCTCATGGGGTTCCTTTGGGTTGCTGTGTTCGCGGAACTTTCGATTTTACGGCGCCGGCACCCCGGCCTGGCCCGTGTCGGGCGGCGTCGGCCGCACCAATGTCCAGGCCAACAGGCGGCCATGCTGGAACTCGCAGGTCACGTGCGATCCGCCGGCGTCGGTCCAGCGGTAGACCTCGGGCTGTTCGTTCTCCCGCGACTGCAGCACCCCCAGGGACCGGGTCATCGCGATGACATGCATCAGGCTCACGCCCACGCGCAGCCGTGCGTTGAGCATCACCGCGCTGCCCACATGGCCCATGGGACTGTCCGCCGCCTTCTTGAGCACCGTCATGAGCCGCGTGAAGTGCAGCAGCAGCCACATCAGCAACAGGCCCACCGCGCCAGCCACGCCCATCCACCCGTAAGTCCGGTAGGACGCCACCACCAGGACCGCACCCACCAGGGGCACCCATGCATTTCGCCAGTTCATGCGCGGATTGTCTTATGCCGGGCCACCGGGGCCGTCGTGGAAAGCACGTACGGTGCTCAGGCGAGGCCGCGCACCACCTCCATGGCCTCCTCGATGCGCTCGACCGGGTGGATCTCCAGCCCGGGGATGGGCTGGCGCGGCGCATTGGCCTTGGGCACCACCGCCACCGTGAACCCCAGCTTGGCCGCCTCCTTGAGCCGCTCCTGTCCGCGCGGTGCGGGCCGCACCTCGCCCGCCAGCCCGACCTCGCCGAAGGCAATGAAACCCTTGGGCAGTGCCCGGCCGCGCAGGCTGGAGGTGATGGCCAGCATCGCGGCCAGGTCCGCGGCAGGTTCGCTGATGCGCACGCCTCCGACGGCATTGACGAACACATCCTGGTCCGCGCAGGCCACGCCGGCGTGGCGGTGCAGCACTGCCAGCAGCATGGCCAGGCGGTCGCGCTCCAGTCCCACGGACAGTCGGCGCGGACTCGGGCCGCCGCCATCGACCAGCGCCTGAATTTCGACCAGCAGGGGGCGCGTGCCCTCCAGCGTGACGAGCACGCAGCTGCCTGGCACCGGCTCGCTGTGCTGGCTCAGGAAGATGGCGCTCGGGTTGGTGACGCCCTTGAGGCCACGCTCGGTCATGGCGAACACACCGATCTCGTTCACGGCACCGAAGCGGTTCTTGATGGCCCGCACGAGGCGGTAGCTCGAATGCGTGTCGCCCTCGAAATACAGCACCGTGTCGACCATGTGTTCGAGCACGCGCGGCCCGGCCAGTGCCCCTTCCTTGGTGACATGGCCCACGAGCACAATGGCCACGCCCGTGGCCTTGGCCGCGCGGGTGAGGTGCGCGGCACACTCGCGCACCTGGGCCACGGAGCCGGGCGCCGAGGTCAGCTGGTCGGAATACACAGTCTGGATCGAATCGATCACCGCCACGGCGGGCTGCGTGGCCTCCACCGTGGCCAGGATCTTCTCCAGCTGGATCTCGGCCAGCACGTTCACCTGGCTCTGGTTCAGGCCGAGGCGGCGCGAGCGCAGCGCTACCTGCGCACCGCTTTCCTCGCCCGTCACGTAGAGCGTGGGCAGGCCAGCACGCTGCAGCGCGTCGAGCGCCTGCAGCAGCAGCGTGGACTTGCCGATGCCCGGGTCGCCGCCGATCAGCACCACGCCGCCTTCGACGACTCCGCCGCCGAGCACGCGATCGAGCTCCTCGATGCCGCTGGGCGTGCGCGCCACCTCCGTGGCTTCGATCGCGGACAGCGGTGCCACGGCCTGTGCCATGTTCCAGCCCGCATGTTGCGGCGTGCTGTAGCGATTGCGCCCGCCGCCGGTCTCGACCACGGTCTCCGCGAGAGTGTTCCAGGCATTGCAATGCGGACACTTGCCGAGCCATTTGGGCGTGCTGCCGCCACATTCGGCACAGGTGAAGGTGGTTTTTTCCTTGGACATGGAGGAGGAACGCGTAGCGGTGACCGCCGACTATAGCGGCGCGCCAAAAAGCACAAACCCGTCGCGAGGACGGGTTTGCAAGGGAGTCGCCGGGACGGTCAGGCCGCGGTGAGCCAGTAGCCGGAGTTGAAGGGGCTGCTCATGCGCAGCGCCAACGGGGAGATGTCGACCAACTTGTCGGTGGGCATCTTCTCGGCCATGTCCGCTCCCAGCTCGATGCCTTGCACCGCGGAAGGTGCCTCGGTAGCCTCGTTCGCCCGTTCTGCCTGGCTGTTGGTTGCAGAACGGGCTACAGAAAAGAATAGAAACAGCGGAACGGAATTTTCCGGTCGCCCCAGTAGTCCGCCGCATCGCGGAACACATCGAGCAGCTGCTCGCGTGCTTCCTTGTCGAATTTCGCCGTGGCTGGAATCTGCTCCAGCACCACGATGAAGCCCGGTTGCGGACCGGACTTGTGCAAGGGGTCGGTCAGGCAGTCCGACAGCGCGTCGAAGTTCTTGCCGAAGTGCGACGGGAAGGTGAACTGCTGCGCGATCAGGTCCAGCACGTCCTGCTTGGATTGCGCATGGGCGAGGTTGGCGTAAAGGAAGTGCTGCCCCAGCGTTGCGGCCGCATCCTGCAGGTCCTGCACGCGGAAAGCGCGGATCGACTGCACGATGTTGGCGCGCACTCCGCGCAATGGGTTTTCCTGGTCCTTACGAAGTGGCATATCCATCTCCGCTTCTCTTTCTCTTAAGTCCAAAAATCGGGTCACTCCGGTGGCCTGCCCATGGCGGCTCCCCGGGTGGGGGCATCAAGCGGGAAGTCACACTCCCCACCGCCATGCGGGCGCCAGGGCGCTGGGCAGGACGGGAGTCATTCGACAATTTCGCGAAAACTGGCGTAGTGGTCGCTGGTGTAATAGCAGGCGTCCGGTGTCCGGGGCTTGCCACCACACACGATGCGCCGGGCGCCCCGATTGCGCGCGCCTGGTGTTCTGACGGTGTATTCCCGGTAGTAGCCGCGCTTGTGCGCCGGCAACAGCCGCTCGCGATTGCCGAACACCGTTCCATCCTTGTCGTATGGGAACGGGCCTCCCTGCCGGATCAGCGCATAGGTTTCGCGCCCCTGCGGAGGCAGTTGCGCCACCGTGATCGTGGCCTGTCCATCGGTGGACGGATGGTTCCGCGCCTGCCCTGCTGTGGGAGTGAGCACGAAAGCGACACCCAAAAAACACGCAACGCCAGCCTTGTACGCCCGGGCGGCCACAGCCTTCAGCATCAAACAACACCTTTCAGAAACTACGGGTTAACCCGAAATTTCAAGGCGCTAGTGTGACGGAAACCCCCCAAAAAAGCAAGCCTCTGCCCATTGTTTAAGCAGAGGCCCGCGCCCGAAAGGGGCTTTGAAAGTTAGCGCACGCTATCGTGCGGACAATTACCGTTGCGCGTTGGCATCGGCCACGGTCAACGCCGTCATGTTGACGATACGGCGCACGGTCGCGCTGGCCGTCAGGATATGCACCGGCTGCGCCGCCCCCAGCAGCACCGGGCCGATGGCGATATTGCCGCCCGCGGCGGTCTTGAGCAGGTTGTAGGAAATGTTGGCCGCGTCGATGTTCGGCAGCACCAGCAGGTTGGCGTCACCGACCAGGCTGCTGTGCGGCATGAGGGCCGCGCGCGAGGCGCCGTTGAGCGCGACGTCGCCGTGCATTTCGCCGTCCACTTCGAGCCAGGGGGCCTGCACGCGCAGCAACTCCAGTGTCTGGCGCATCTTCACGGCGCTGGGCTGGTCGCTGGAGCCGAAGTTGGAGTGCGACAGCAGCGCCGCCTTGGGCTTGATGCCGAAGCGCAGCATTTCCTCGGCGGCCATCATGGTGATCTCCGCGAGCTGTTCGGCCGTCGGGTCGTAGTTGACATGCGTGTCCACCAGGAACACCTGGCGGTCGGGCAGCAGCAGGCCGTTCATGCAGGCGTAGGTGGCCACGCCGGCGCGCCGGCCGATCACCTGGTCGATGTAGTTGAGGTGGTGCGAGGTGTGGCCCCAGGTGCCCACGATCAGGCCGTCGACCTCGCCCTTGTGCAGCATCATGCTGCCGATCAGCGTGAGGCGGCGGCGCATCTCGATCTTGGCGATGGGCGCGGTGATGCCCTTGCGCGCCGTCATCTGGTGGTAGGTCTGCCAGAAGTCGCGGTAACGGTGGTCCTGCTCGACGTTCACCACATCGTAGTCACGCCCCTCCTGCAGGCGCAGGCCGAATTTCTCGATGCGCTGTGCGATCACGGCCGGGCGGCCGATCAGCGTGGGACGGGCCACCTTTTCGTCCACCACGATCTGCGCGGCGCGCAGCACGCGCTCTTCCTCGCCCTCGGCGTAGGCCACGCGCCGTTTGGCGGCGGTCTTGGCGGCCAGGAAGATGGGCTTCATCATCGTGCCCGAGGCGTAGACGAAGCTCTGCAGCTGGTCGCGGTAGGCGTCCATGTCGGTGATGGGGCGCAACGCCACGCCGGAATCAAACGCGGCCTGGGCCACGGCTGGCGCGATCTTCATCATCAGGCGCGGATCGAACGGCTTGGGGATCAGGTATTCAGGGCCAAAAGCGAGCTTCTCGCCCACGTAGGCCGCGGCCACCACTTCGCTCTGCTCGGCCTGGGCCAGGTCGGCGATGGCGTGCACGGCGGCGATTTCCATCTCCAGCGTGATGGTGGTAGCGCCGGAGTCGAGCGCTCCCCGGAAGATGTAGGGGAAGCACAGGACGTTGTTGACCTGGTTCGGGTAGTCCGAACGGCCCGTGGCCATGATGGCATCGTCGCGCACGGCCTGCACATCCTCGGGCTGGATCTCGGGATTGGGGTTGGCCAGCGCGAAGATCAGTGGGCGGGCAGCCATCTTGGCCACCATGTCCTTCTTGAGCACGCCACCCGCCGACAGGCCCAGGAACACGTCCGCGCCCTCGATCACCTCGGAGAGCGTGCGCTGTTCGGTCTTCTGGGCGAAGAACTGCTTGTCCTCGTCCATCAGCTCGGTGCGGCCCTCGTAGACCACGCCGGCCAGGTCGGTCACCCAGACGTTCTCGCGCCGGATGCCCAGCTTGACCAGCAAGCCCAGGCAGGCCAGCGCCGCAGCGCCCGCGCCGGAAGTGACGAGCTTGACTTCCTCGGGCTTCTTGCCCGCGACCTTCAGGCCGTTGAGGATGGCCGCGCCCACCACGATGGCCGTGCCATGCTGGTCGTCATGGAAGACCGGGATCTTCATGCGCTCGCGCAGCTTGCGCTCGATGTAGAAGCAGTCGGGCGCCTTGATGTCTTCCAGGTTGATGCCGCCGAAGGTGGGCTCCATCGACGCGATGATCTCGACCAGCTTGTCCGGGTCCTTCTCGTTGATCTCGATGTCGAACACATCGATGCCCGAGAACTTCTTGAACAGCACGCCCTTGCCTTCCATCACCGGCTTGCCCGCCAGCGGGCCGATGTCGCCCAGGCCCAGCACGGCCGTGCCGTTGGTGACCACGCCCACCAGGTTGCCCCGGCTGGTGTAGCGGAACGCGGCGGCCGGGTCCTTGACGATTTCCTCGCAGGGCGCGGCGACGCCGGGCGAGTAAGCCAGCGCCAGGTCGTGCTGGTTGACGAGCTGCTTGGTGGCGGCGATGGCGATCTTGCCGGGCTTCGGAAACTCGTGGTACTCGAGGGCGGCCTTGCGCAGCAGCGCGCGCTTGTCGGGGTGGGGGATCGGGGCCGGTGCGTTCTCGGGCATGGAAGTCTCCAGTTGGCGGTACCGCGCCAAGCCGGGGCTGGCGCGGCCGGACCCCAGGGTCCGGGGGGGAACCGATTGTAGGTTGCGTTCAGTAAAAACCCTGGTAAGCAGCTTTGCGGACCCGGGCGCCGACATTGTGACGCATTTTCATGAAAATCGATTTCACATAACAAAACGCCCTGCAGTCCGCAGAACTGCAGGGCGTTGCGCCTGGAAGCGGCCCGCACGGGGCCGCGCCGTCAGCGGCTGCTCGGGAAGCTGAACACCGCCCCCTCGCGCACGCCGGCCGAGGGCCAGCGCTGCGTGACGGTCTTGCGCTTGGTGTAGAAGCGCACGGCATCGGGGCCGTAGGCGTGCAGGTCGCCGAACAGGCTGCGCTTCCAGCCGCCGAACGAGTGGTAGGCCACGGGCACGGGCAGGGGCACGTTCACGCCCACCATGCCGACCTGGATGTGGTCGGTGAAGTAGCGCGCGGCCTCGCCGTCGCGGGTGAAGATGCACGTGCCGTTGCCATACTCGTGGGCATCGATGAGCTTCATCGCCTCCTGCAGCGTCTTCACACGCACCACGCCCAGCACGGGGCCGAAGATCTCTTCCTGGTAGATCTTCATGCCGGGCTTGACGTGGTCGAACAGGCAGGCGCCCAGGAAGTAGCCTTCCTCGTGGCCTTGCACCTTCACGGCGCGGCCATCGACCACCAGCGTCGCGCCTTCTGCGACACCGCTGTCCACATAGGCCTTCACCTTCTCGAAATGCTGCTGGGTCACCAGCGGGCCCATGTCGTTGCTGTTGTCCGTGCCGGGGCCGACCTTCATCTTGGCGATCTCGGTCTTGAGGCCCGCCACCACGGCATCGCCCACCTCGTCGCCCACGGCCACGAGCAGCGGGATGGCCATGCAACGCTCGCCGCAGGAGCCGTAGGCCGCGCCCATCAAGGCGCTGACGGCGTTGCCCACGTCGGCATCGGGCATCAGCACCGCGTGGTTCTTGGCGCCGCCCAGGGCCTGCACGCGCTTGCCGTGCTTGCAGCCTTCGGCGTAGATGTATTCGGCGATCGGCGTGGAGCCCACGAAGCTCACGGCCTTCACGCGCGGGTCTTGCAGCAGCGTGTCCACGGCCAGCTTGTCGCCGTTGACCACGTTGAGCACGCCGGGTGGCAGGCCTGCTTCCAGCGCCAGCTGGGCGATGAACAGCGCGCTGGTGGGGTCGCGCTCGGAGGGCTTGAGCACGAAGGTGTTGCCACAGGCCACGGCCATGGGCCACATCCACAGCGGCACCATGGCCGGGAAGTTGAAGGGCGTGATGCCCGCCGTGACGCCCAGCGCCTGGAACTCGGACCACGAGTCGATGCCAGGGCCCACGTTGCGGCTGTGCTCGCCCTTGAGCAGCTCGGGCGCGTAGCTGGCGTATTCCACGTTCTCGATGCCGCGCTGCAGCTCGCCGTGCGCGTCGGCCAACACCTTGCCGTGCTCGGCGGTGATCAGGGCCGCGATCTTGTCGGCGTTCTCTTCGAGCAGCACCTTGAGCTTGCTCATCACGCGCGCGCGCTTGAGCGGGGGCGTGTTGCGCCAGGCCGGAAATGCGGCCTCGGCGGAGGCGATGGCGGCCTCCACCGTGGCCTTGCTGGCCAGCGCCACGCTGGTGGTGGACTGGCCCGTGGCGGGGTTGAACACGGGCTGCGTGCGCTCGGTGTCGGCAACGAGCTTGCCGTCGATCAGGTGGCCGACGGTGGTGGTGACGTTCTTGTCGTGGTTCATGGCGATTTCAAATCAAAAGTGCCACCAGCGCTTATCCATCAAGCGCCAGCAGCTATCAAAACAGGAGTTCATGCGGTTTCGTGCAGGGCATCGCCCAGGGCACTGACCAGGCGGTCGATCTCGGCCTGGGTGCTGATGAACGGGGGCGCGAGCTGGATGGTGTCGCCACCGTAGCGCACGTAAAAGCCCTTCTCCCAGCACTTCATGGCGATCTCGTAGGGGCGCCGCGCCGGTTCGCCGGGCAGGGCGCTGATGGTGATGCCGGCGGCCAAGCCGTAGTTGCGGATGTCGGCCACATGCTTGGCTCCCTTGAGACCGTGCACGGCGTTCTCAAAGTAGGGCGCCAGCGCGCGCACGCGCCCGGGCATGTCTTCCTTCTGCAGGATGTCGAGCACCGCGTTGCCCGCCGCGCAGGCCACGGGGTGGGCCGAATAGGTGTAACCGTGTGGAAACTCCAGCATGTACTCGGGGCCGCCCTGCGCCATGAAGGTGTCGTAGATCTCCTTGGTGGCGATCACGCCGCCCAGCGGCTGCGCACCGTTGGTCACCTGCTTGGCGAAGTTCAGGATGTCGGGCGTCACGCCAAAGGCCTCGGCCCCGGTCCAGGTGCCGCAGCGGCCAAAGCCGGTGATGACCTCGTCAAAAATCAGCAGGATGTTGTTCTGCGTGCAGATCTCGCGGATGCGTTCCAGGTAGCCCTTCGGGGGAATCACCACGCCGGCCGAGCCGGAGAAGGGCTCGACGATCACCGCGGCGATGTTGCTCGCGTCGTGCAGCGCGATCACGTCCAGCAGCTTGTCGGCCAGCGCACGGCCACCGTCCTCGGCCATGCCCTTCTGGAAGGTGCCGGCCGGCGGCTGGGTGTGGGGAATGTGGTCCGCCTCCACGCCCTGGCCGAACAGCTTGCGGTTGCCCACGATGCCGCCGACCGAGATGCCGCCGTAGTTCACGCCGTGGTAGCCCTTCTCGCGGCCGATCAGGCGCGTCTTGGTGCCCTGGCCCTTGGCGCGCCAGTAGGCGCGCGCCATCTTGAGCGAGGTGTCGGCCGACTCGGAACCCGAGCCGGTGAAGAACACATAGTCCAGCCCGGCGGGCGTCAGGGCCTTGATGCGGTTGGCCAGCTCGAACGACGCCGGGTGGCCGAACTGGAAGGCCGGCGCGTAGTCCAGCCGCGCAGCGGCCTGGCCCACGGCCTCGGCGATCTCGCGGCGGCCATGGCCCAGGCCCGAGCACCACAGGCCCGAGAGACCGTCGAAGATCTTGCGGCCTTCGCTGTCGGTGTAGTACGCCCCTTGGGCCTCCACCACCATGCGCGGATTCGCCTTGAAGTTGCGGTTGCCGGTGAAGGGCATCCAGTGGGCGTCGAGCCAGGCGGCATCGAGGCGGGGCGCGGCATCGGCGGGTTGTTCGATGTGGACGAAGCTCATGGTGGGTCTCCTGGTTCGGGTGCGGCGGCCGACTGGCCCGCGAACCGCCATTGTTCCGGCAGGTGTTAATCTCTTGAATAATCAAATATCAATGTTTACTTGACGATTTATGCAAGTAAAGACCTCCCAGCGCGAACGCGCGTTACTCGGCCAGCTCAGCGACATGGACCTGCGCCTGCTGCAGGTGTTCAAGAGCGTGGCCGAATGCGGCGGCCTGTCGGCCGCTGAGCTGGAGCTGAACATCGGCACCAGCACCGTGAGCCGCCACATGAAGGACCTGGAAACACGCCTGGGCCTGACGCTGTGCCGGCGCGGCCGCGCCGGTTTCGCGCTCACGCCCGAGGGCCAGCGCGTGTACGACGAAACGCTGCGCCTGCTCAGCGCGGTCGATGCGTTTCGCAGCAGCATCGACGACATCCACCGCCGCATGGGCGGGCGGCTGGAAGTCGCGGTGTTCGACAAGACCGCCAGCAACCCGGCGGCGCGCATCGGCGCGGCGATCGCGCTGTTCTCGGAGCAGGCGCCCGACGTGAGCCTGCAGATGCATGTGGCCGCCATCCCCGCCATCGAGCGCGGGCTGATCGACGGGAGCTTCCACATCGGCATCATCCCCGCGCACCGCACCTCGCAGAGCCTGGTCTACGCCAACCTGTTCACCGAGACCATGCTGCTCTACTGCGGCGCGCGCCACCCGCTGTTCGGCCAGGACCATGCCGGCCTGGACTGGGACGGCCTGCGCGCCTGGCAGTTCGCCGGCCTGGGCTACCACTCGCCCAACATGGAGTTGAGCCATGGCGCGCGCCTGCCGCGCAAGGCCACGGGCTTCGACCAGGAGTCGATCGCCACGCTCATCCTCTCGGGCCGCTACCTGGGCTTCCTGCCCGACCACTACGCCGAGGCCTTCGTGCGCCAGGGGCAGATGCAGGCCGTGCAGCCAGCCCGGTTCTTCTACCGCTGCCAGTTCGTCAGCGTGCTGCGCCGCTCGCCCCAGCCGCCGCGCGCGGCCCAGGCCTTCGCGCAATGCCTGCTGCAGGCGCATGGGGAAGGCGGCGGCTCCTTGCGCTGAAAGCGGCACGGGCACAGAATGGAGGCCTTCACACAAGGCGCACCATGGCAAGCATCTCCTCCATCGCCCAGTCCGGCCTCCAGGCCGCGCAGATGCGCCTGGATGCCTCGGCGAACAACATCGCCAACATGAACACGCCCGGCTACCGGCGCTTTCGCGCCGAGCAGGCCGAGGTGGCGGGCCCCGCAGGCGTGAACGCCACCATGCAGCGCGAGCCGCAAGCCGGCGTGGCGCTGGAGCAGGAGGTGGTGGATCAGATGACCGCCACCTACGCTTTCAAGGCCAACCTGCAGACGCTGCAGACCGAGGACCGCATGCTGGGCGCGCTGCTCAACGTGCGGGCCTGAACTCCATTTCCCCGGGCACCGTTGCCGCCGCGCTGGCCGCGGCTGCTTGGCGCCGCCCGGCGCGCTCCCAGGCCTTCTCATGGAAGAAGAAGGCCACGGCCTGCACCGTGGGCTCCAGCAGGCTCAGCGTGAGCGAGGCCCAGAGGTTGCCCGTGATGGCGTAGGCCACCAGCGCCGCCACGCAGATGTGGATGACGTAGTAGCTGCCGGTCTTGAGCAGCATGGTCTTGTTCTGGCGGGCGGCGAGGCGGATGCGGGACATGGCGGGCTCCTGGTGCGGGGGCTGCCCGGTGTGGCGGCCTTGAATGAATGATAATCGCTCGCAATTACATCGGCCATTGAACCTGCCTACCGCCGGCATAGCCCGTGCCGGAATGGACGGTGCGCAGCATTTCACGGCAACGCCAAAACACCGGTTCATGCCGCGCAAGGCTTGTTCTATGATGGCCGGTCCGATCAACCCCCTGCACAGCAACCGGGAGCACCGCATGGCACTCATGGACTTCATCAAGAAACAGTTCATCGACATCCTCCAGTGGACCGAGGACGGCGACGGAACGCTGGCCTGGCGCTTCCCGATGGAGGGCATGGAAATCCAGAACGGCGGCACGCTGGTGGTGCGCGAGTCGCAGATGGCGGTGTTCGTCAACGAAGGCCAGGTGGCCGACGTGTTCGGCCCCGGCACCTACAAGCTGACCACGCAGACCCTGCCGGTGCTGACCTACCTGAAGAACTGGGACAAGCTGTTCCAGTCGCCCTTCAAGAGCGACGTGTACTTCTTCAGCACGCGCCAGCAGATCGACCAGAAGTGGGGCACGCCCCAGCCCATCACGATCCGCGACAAGGACTTCGGCGCGGTGCGCCTGCGCGCCTTCGGCAACTACGCCTACCGCATCGCCGACCCCAAGCTGTTCCACACCGAGATCTCGGGCACGCGCGACAGCTACCCCGTGGCCGACCTCGAAGGCCAGTTGCGCGGCATGGTGCTGCAGAACATCAGCAACGCCATCGCGGGCAGCGGCCTGCCGTTCCTGGACCTGGCGGCCAACCAGGTGATGTTCGCCGACGCGCTGGCCAAGGAGCTGGCGCCCCACTTTGCCAAGATCGGCCTCGTCATCGAGAGCCTGACGGTGCAGAACGTCTCGCTGCCCGAGGAGCTGCAGAAGATCCTCGACCAGAAGATCGGCATGGGCATGGTCGGCAACGACATGGGCAAGTTCATGCAGTACCAGACGGCGCAGGCGATCCCCAAGTTCGCCGAGGGCGCGGGCAATGGCGGTGGCGGCATCGCGGGCGACGCCATGGGCCTGGGCGCGGGCGTGGCGCTGGGCCAGGTGCTGGCGCAGAACCTGCAGGCCGGCCTGCAGGGTGGCGCGGCGCAGGCCGCGCCGGCAGCAGCGGCCGCTGCGGCGGCCGTGGGCGTCAAGCCCGAGGACGTGATGGCCACGCTGGAGAAGCTCGGCGAACTCAAGAGCAAGGGCATCCTCACGCAGGAAGAGTTCGACGCCAAGAAGGCCGAACTGCTGAAGAAGCTGGTCTGACCTGGTTGCTATCATAAAAATAGCTGCTCGCGCTGGAGGGATCAGCGCCAGAGGCCAAAAAGGCCTCGAAACCGCGTAGCGCGGCGCCAGCAGCAGCCCCCACCATGGCCACCAGCCCCACCCAGCGCAGCTACCGGGCGCCCTGCCCGGGCTGCGGCGCGCCGGTCGAATTCCGCAGCGCGCAGTCCACCCACGCCGTCTGCGGCTACTGCCAGAGCACCGTGGTGCGCAATGGCGACGTGCTCACGCGCCTGGGCAAGATGGCCGAGCTGTTCGACGACCACAGCCCGCTGCAGCTCATGGCCAGCGGGCGCATCACGCTCGATGGCAAGGAGCAGCCCTTCACGCTCATCGGCCGGCTGCAGTACAAGACCGAGGCCGGCGTCTGGACCGAGTGGGCCGCCTTCCTCGAAGACGGCACCCTGGCCAGCCTGGGCGAGGACAACGGCGCCTACGTTTTCACCCGCCCCATGGACCCGGGGCGCGAGCTGCCCGAGGCCAGCCGCTTCCGCGTGGGCAGCACCACCGCGATCAATGGCAAGCCCTACAGCGTGGCCTTCAGCGGCCAGGCGACGCTGATCTCGGCCCAGGGCGAACTGCCCAAGCTGCCGCCGCTGGGCCACCCGTTCGGCCTGGTCGAGCTGCGCAGCAGCGAGGGCGAGGTGCTCTCCATCGACTACGGCCACCAGCCGCCGCACGTCGAGCGCGGCCGCGCGGTGCTGCTCGATGATTTGAAGCTCCAGGGCCTGAAGGACGAGTCCGCCAAGAGCGAAAAAGGCCGCCAGTTCAACTGCCCGCATTGCGGCGCGCCGGTGCAGGTGCTGCTCACCACCACCAAGAGCGTCACCTGCGGCTCCTGCGCCAGCATCATCAGCCTGGAGAGCGGCGTGGGCGGCGAACTGCGCTCGGCCGAGCAGGACGAGCCCGTGCAGCCCCTCATCCCGCTGGGCGCCAAGGGCCAGCTGCAGGGCGTGCACTGGCAGGTGGTGGGCTTCCAGCACCGCATGGGCGTGGAGCCCGGCGATGACGAACATTTCGGCTGGAGCGAGTACCTGCTCTACAACCAGAAGCGCGGCTTCGCCTTCCTGGTCGATTCCGAGGAAGGCTGGAGCCTGGTGCGCCCCACCACGGGCGCGCCCCAGATGGCCGCCAACGGCCGCAGCGCCACCTACCTGGGCACCAAATACGAACTGAAATACAACTACGAGGCCGAAACCACCTACGTGCTCGGCGAGTTCTACTGGCAGGTGACGCGCGGCCAGAAAACCAGCAACCGCGACTTCGCGAGCGCCAAGGGCCTGCTCTCGCTGGAGCAGACCCCCAGCGAGGTCACCTGGTCGAGCGGCGACAAGCTGGCCAGCGACACCGTGGCCAAGGCCTTCGGGCTGGAGAACAAGAAGGACCTGCTCCAGCGCGACGACCCCGGCCCCTTCGTGGCCTCCAAGGGCATGGGCTGCGGCACCATCATCGTGATCGCCATCGTGATCATCATCCTGCTCATCATCCTGAGCAACTGCTCGGGCTCATCGGGCAGCGGCTTCACGCGCAGCTCCGGCGGCTCCTGGGGCGGCTATTCCAGCGGCGGCAGCCACAAGTAACATTTTTCTCTCGGAGGTCAACATGATGGGTTTCGAATGGCTGCGGCCCGCCGCATTTTTTGGCTCCATCCTCTACGCCCTGGTGGGCGTGCTGGTGTTCTGGATCAGCTTCATCATCATCGACAAGCTCACGCCCTACGACCTGTGGCGCGAGATCGTCGAGAAGCAGAACAAGTCCCTCGCCATGGTGGTGGCGGCGATGTGCCTGGGCATCAGCATCATCGTGGCGGCCGCGATTCATTGATGAGACACCCCCCTGAGCGGCTGCGCGGCGGGGCGGCCCTTGCGCGGCGTCTGCTGGCATGGGCCGCGCCCATTGCATGCCCTCTCGCATGAAGGACATCGGCACCCCCACCGCCCGCCCCATCGACGTCGCCCTGCTCGCCAGCGTGTTCGTGGTGGCCGCCTGCGGCCTGCTCTACGAACTCGCGGCGGGCGCCCTGGCCTCGTATGTGCTGGGCGACTCGGTGCTGCAGTTCTCCACCATCATCGGCACCTACCTGTTCGCCATGGGCGTGGGTTCGTGGCTCTCGCGCTATTTCGAACGCCAGCTGCCGGCGCATTTCCTGCGCATCGAGCTGCTCGTGGCGCTCATCGGCGGCATGCTGCCCGCCATGCTCTTCCTGGCCAACGCCTTCGTACCCGGCGCCTTCCGGCTGCTGCTGTACGGCATGGTGCTGCTGGTGGGCACGCTGGTGGGCCTGGAGATTCCGCTGGTCATGCGCATCTTGAAGCGCAACGTGGCGCTCAAGGACCTGGTCTCGCAGGTGCTGACCTTCGACTACCTGGGCGCGCTGGCCGTCTCGCTGGCCTTCCCACTGCTGCTGGTGCCGCAACTAGGGCTGATCCGCACCGGCCTGCTGTTCGGTCTGATGAACGCGGCCGTGGCCGTGTGGGCGTTGTGGCTGTTCCGCCATGAGCTGCGCCGCCTGCGCGAGCACGCCTTCGCCTGCGCCCTGGTGCTGTGCCTGCTCGGCGCGGGGCTGGCGGGCGCGGACCAGATCACCAGCATCGCCGAGGACAAGTTCTACCAGGACCGCATCGTGCTCTCGGCCGCCTCGCCCTACCAGCGCATCGTGGTCACCCACGGCAAGGCCGGCCACCGGCTTTACCTCAATGGCAACCTGCAGTTCGCCGAGCGCGACGAGTACCGCTACCACGAGGCCCTGGTGCACCCCGCCATGGCCGCGCACGGCGCGCCGCGCAAGGTGGCGGTGCTGGGCGGCGGCGACGGCATGGCGGTGCGCGAGGTCCTGAAATACCCCTCGGTCGAGTCCGTCACCCTGGTGGAACTGGACCCGGCCATGACCGGGCTGTTCGGCCAGGACCCGCAGCTCGCGCGGCTCAACGGCGGCGCGCTGCGCGACCCCCGGGTGAAGATCGTCAACACCGACGCCTTTGGCTGGCTGCAGCAAGGGCAGGACACTTTCGACGTCATCGTGGTCGACTTCCCCGACCCCACCAACTTCGCCATCGGCAAGCTCTACACCAACAGCTTCTACGCACTGCTCGACCAGCGCCTGGCCGCCAGCGGCTACGCCGTGGTGCAGACCACCTCGCCGCTCGTGGCGCGCCAGAGTTTCTGGACGGTGGTGAACACCATCGAATCCGTGGGCCTGCGCACCACGCCCTACCACGCCCATGTGCCCAGCTTCGGCGAATGGGGCTTCATCCTCGCCAGCCGCCGCCCCTGGCGCCTGCCCGGGGCGCTGCCGCCGGGGCTGCGCTTCCTCGGCCCCGAGACCCTGCCGCTGCTGCTGGACTTCCCGCTCGACATGGCGCGCATCCCCACCGAGGTGAACCGCCTGTCCAACCAGGCGCTGGTGCATACCTACGAGCGCGAATGGGGAAAGCATTGAACTCCCCCCTGAGGCGCTGCGCGCCTTCCCCCCTCTCTCGTATCGCTGTGCGATGCGGGAGAGGGGACGCTCCCGGCGCGGCGGGGCGGCCCTTGCGCGGGAGCCCTGGCCTGGGCCGCGCCCACGGCATGCAGTGGAGGGGATGTTCCTGGCGCTGGAGCTTCGGGGGCTGAAGCCATGCAGCGCCGCCAATTCCTCACCGCCGCCACATCGGCCGCCACGGCGCTGCTGTCGGCGGGGTGCGAGCCTGCGCCGCGTGCGCTGCAAGGCGGTTTCGCGGGGGTGGATCTGGAGCGCGGCCACCGCCTGCGCGACCTGCTGGCCGGGGGCCAGCTCCCCGCGCCCGCCGTGCTGCGCCGCGCCCAAGTCGTGGTGGCTGGCGGCGGCGTGGCCGGGCTGGCTGCGGCGCGCGCGCTGCGGCTGGCGGGCGTCGACGATTTCGTGCTGCTGGAGCAGGAAGACGAGGCCGGCGGCAACAGCCGGGGCGGCCAGGTGGCCGGCATCGCCTGCCCGCTGGGCGCGCACTACCTGCCCCTGCCCGGCGACGACGCGCGCGAGGTGCAGGACCTGCTGGAGGAACTGGGCCTGCGCCGCCGCGTGGCCGGGCGCTGGCAGTACGAGGAGCGCCACCTGTGCCACAGCCCGCAGGAGCGCCTGTTCTTCGAGGGCGAATGGCACGAAGGCCTGCTGCCCGTGCAAGGCGTCGGCGCGGCCACGCTGGCCCAGTACCGGCACTTCGCCGCCCAGGTGGCGGCGCTGGGCAAGGCCGCGCGCTTTACCATGCCCGCGCTCAAGAGCTTTGATGTAAAACGACCTCTGGCACCCATCCATCAAGCGCTGGATGCTATGCTTTTTGATGACTGGCTAACCCTGCAGGGCCTCGACGATCCGCACCTGCGCTGGTACCTCGGCTACTGCTGCCGCGACGACTACGGCGCCGGCACGGCGCGCGTGTCGGCCTGGGCCGGCATCCACTACTTCGCCAGCCGCCACGGCTTCCACGCGCCGGGCGAAGCCGCGCCCGAGGAGCGCGAGGCCGTGCTCACCTGGCCCGAGGGCAACGGCTGGCTCACGCGCCGCCTGGCCGAGCCGCTGCGCGCGGGCGGCCAGTTGCGCACCGGCTGCAGCGTGCTGCGCATCACCGAGGGGCGCCATGGCGTGGAGGTGGACGCGCTCCACCACGCCACCGGCAACGTGGAGCGCTGGCAGGCCCGGCGCTGCGTGGTGGCGCTCCCGGTGTTCATGGCGGCGCGCGTGCTGCCCAGCCCCCCGGCCTTTCTGCAGGAGGCCGCACGGCGCCTGAGATGGTCGCCCTGGCTCGTGGCCAACATCCATATCGACGCGCCGCTGCAGGACCGCCCCGGCGCCGCGCCCGCCTGGGACAACGTGCTCTACCAGGACGCCAACCCCGGCGGCCTGGGTTACGTGAACGCCGGCCACCAGCGCCTGGAACCCGGCCAGCTGCTGGCCGGACCCACCGTGCTGAGCTACTACCAGGCGCTGGGCGACCAGCCCCAGGGCCGCGAACAACTGGCCACGCAGCCCTGGACGCACTGGGCGAACGCCGCCCTGGCCACGCTGGGCGTGCCCCACCCGGATCTGGCACGCCGTGCCACGGGCGTGGAGATCGCGCGCTACGGCCATGCCATGGCCATTCCGGTGCCGGGACAGCTGGCGTTTTTGAGCAAAATTGGCCTCCAGCCCATACCCAGCAAGCGCAAGCAGCTATCGAATGGAGAGCGCATGCCCTGGCTGCCCACGCCCGCCACGGCGCGGCTGGCGTTCGCCCACGCCGACTGGTCGGGCTACTCGGTGTTCGAGGAAGCCTTCACGCGCGGGCACGCGGCGGGCGGTGTGGCGGCAGGGTAGGCACACACTCCCGGGCTGAGAAAATGCGGCACCACAGTTCCTCCCTGCGCCCCATGCCCCACATCCCGAGCCCCGGTCATTTCGAGCGCCAGCATGAACGGCTGGACGCCCTGCTGCACGCGCACCTGCTCGACGTGGCAGGCGCGGACTTCGCCAGCGCGCTACGGCACCTGCAGCAGTGGCACGGGGGCCTGCAGGAGCACATCACCATCGAGAACACCCGCCTGCTGCCCCATGTGCCGGAGGGCGCACGCTGGGCAGCGCGCGTGTACCTGCTGGAGCACGACCGCATCGCCCTGCTGGCCGAGGAATACCAGGCACGCGTGCAGGCCGTGGCCGAGCAACCGCCGCAGGACGAGAGCGGCCGCCGCCGCGCCGTGCTGATGCTGCTGGACGCGGCGCATGCCCTGCGCCATGTGCTGGAACACCACCACGAGCGCGAGCACAGCGCGCTGGCCCACGAGCTACCCCCGGAGGTGCAGGAGGCCGCCTGGCAGGGCGTGGTGGGGGTGCGCGCCCCAGAGGATTTTCAATGAAATCAGCCCGCAGCGCCCGCCCCAAAAGCGCCAGGAGCTATTAAATCAAGAGCACATCATTTGACGCCCCGCCCCCTCACCCTGCGCGACCTGCCCGGCCTGCTGGAAGTGCAACGCGCCTGCTACGGCGATGGCTTCGTCGAAAGCGCCGAGGCGTTCGCCCGCCGCATCGCCAGCCCGGCGCAGTGCTCGCTGGTGCTGGAAAACGGAGGGCAGGTCTGCGCCTACCTCGCGGCCTACGACACGCTGCAGGGCAAGGTCACGCCGCTGCACGGCGACTTCGAGGCCGTGCCCCGGCCCGACACGCTGTACCTGCACGACATGGCCGTGCTGCCCCACCTCGCCGGGCGCGGCCTGGCGCGCGCGCTGCTGGAGCCGCTGTGGCGGCAGGCCACGGCGCGCGGCCTGCGCCGCTCGGCCCTGGTGTCGGTGCAGGGCTCGCAGGGCTTCTGGGAACGCCACGGCTACGCCGTGCAGGCGCTGCCGGACGCGGCCCAGCGCCTGCGCCTGGCGGCCTATGGCGAGGGCGCCGTCTACATGGCGCGCACGCTGCCGGATTGCGGCTGACTCAGGGCAGCACCACGCCCGCCTGCGTGGTGACCTTCTGGTGCGCATAGTCGCCCGGCGCCGGGCGGCGCAGGCCGCCGCGCGCGCGCACGTAGTCCACGAAGGTCTGGGTGTAGAGCAGGTAGGTGTTGACGAAGCGGCCGGCGGCATGGGCCGCGCCCAGCGTGGCGTAGCCGTCCTTGCCGCTGGCGATGAAGTCGTGCGTCACCAGCACATAGGTGCGCGCCGGGTCCAGCGGGCGCCATTCCCCCGTGGCCTTGTCGCGCACCTGCACGTTCGCCAGGCGCTGGCCGCGCGGCTGGCGCATGTCCAGCGTCCAGCGCAGGCCGGCGGTGTAGGGGTGCGAGCCGTCGGACAGGTGCCGGTCGAGGTGGTTGGCGATGCCGTCCTCCAGCGCGGCCAGCACCTCGGCGCCGGTCAGGTCCAGTTCCACCAGGGTGTTGGCGAAGGGCAGCAGCGTGAACGCGCTGTTCATGGTGAGCGTTCCGGCCGCCAGGGGCACGCGCATGCCGCCGGCGTTCTGCAGCGCGATGTCGGCGCGGCGGCTGCCGTGCAGGAAAGCCTCGGCCACCACCTGGGCGATGTCGCTGCCGCGCGCGCGCTGGTGGGCGTCCGCGCAGCCGGCCACGCCGGCGCTGCGGTTGGTGCTCTCGCCGGGCACGCGCACCAGGCACAAGGGCTCGGCGGCGGCGCCAATGGTCTTGGCCTTTTCGGCCGTGAGGGCGCTGGTGTATTCCGCCAGGACGCGCGCCGCACCGGGGTCGGGCGCCAGCACCTGCACGGCGGGCTGGGCCTCCAGGCGCCGCGCCAGCGCCGCGCTCTCGGCCGGTGGCAGCGGTTGCCACTGGCCCGCCGCGTCCTGGCGCGCGAACGGCTCGCCGATCAGCAGGCGCGCCTGGCCCGCGCAGTCGAGCACGCGGCCCTCGGCGTCGAAGCGCACGCGCATCTGGCCGATGGCCTTGGCGTATTCCCAGGCCTGGCCGATGCACACCGGCTCGCCAGAACGGTTGCGCGCCACGGTGGGGTAGGGCCCGGAGCTGGACAGGCCCTGGGCGCTGAAGTCGCCCAGCAGGGTGTGCGAGTCGCCACCGATGATGACGTCCACGTCCGTCAGCCGCGCGGCCAGGGCCTTGTCGTTGGCGTAGCCCTGGTGCGTCATGACCACGATGTGGCGCACGCCGCGCGCGCGCAGCGCATCGATGGCCTTCTGCGCCGACGCGGCCTCTTCGTGGAAGCGCGTGCTGGGCAGCGGGCGTGAGGAGTTCACCGTCTTGCCCACGATGGTGGCGCCGACGATGCCCACGTCCACGCCACCGATGCGCCGCACGGTGGAGGGGCGCAGGTAGGCCGGGCCGCCCTCGGGCGCCAGCGGCGTGCCGGCCTGCGGTTCGATGTTGGACGACAGCACCTCGGTGCCGCAGCCGCCCTGGGCCAGCGCGTCGAGGAAATCGCGCAGCACGCCGTCGCCGTCATCGAACTCGTGGTTGCCGGGAATGAAGGCGTCGAAGCAGATGGTGTTCATCAGGCGCGCGTCGGCGCGGCCCTGGAAGAAGGTGTAGTACAGCGTGCCGGTGAGCGCGTCGCCCGCGTGCAGCTTGAGCAAATTGGGCGTGCCCGCGAGCGCCTTGAACGCCGCCGTCTGGCGCGCGAAGCCGCCCAGCTCGACCTGCGTGGGCACGCCGTCGAGGCGCAGCTCGGTGCCGGCGAAGGGTTCGAGCTGCGAGTGGTGGTCGTTGATGTGCGCGATGTTCAGCTCGAACGGCGCGGGCGGCTCGTAGCGGCCGCTGCAGGCCGCCAGCCCCAGCAGGGCGCACAGCCACAGCGCGCGGGGCCGGGAAAAGAACAAAAGAAAGCGGGGCATGCGGATGGCGGGAGGGGTGTGTGCGAAGCCCCGTCTTTTACCACCGCTGCACGCCTCCGCGCGGGCGCCGGCCCGTGCGGGTAACGCCCTGCCCTGGGGGCGAGCCGGCGCAGTCTCAGACGCCGCCCTTGACCAGGGCCATGATCTGCCCGGCGTCCAGCGTGGAAGCGCGCTGCCGGATCTGGGGCAGGTACTGCGTCTGCAGGTTCTGCGCCGGGCCCAGCAGGCCCTGGTAGGTCGAGCGCAGCAGGGCGGCGTCCATCACGCGCCCCCCGGCGTAGTAGCGCTTGGCCAGTTGCCCCAGCGCGTAGGTGGTGGCGAACGAGAACGCCATGCCCGTGGCAGCGCCGCCCACCGAACCCATGGTCTTGCCCAGCGCCTTGCCAAGCAGGCCGCCCAGCAGCTTGCGGCCGAACTGCTCGATGTACTGCGAGGTCATGCCGATGCCGGCGGCGGCGATGAATTCCTTGATATGGCCCTGGTCCAGTTCCACGCCGTGGGCCTGGCCGATGCGGTACACCAGCCGGACCTGCAGCGGAATGATGGCCATGGACGCCCACGACTGCGGCAGCAGTTCGAGCGCGCCGTTGAGGATGGCGGCATTGAGGATGGTCTTGTCCAATTCGGCGTCCTGTGCGGCGGACGTGGCGGCGGGGGCAGTAGCTGCCGCCGCGCCGGTGCGCCAGGACGGCGGCGCCGTGGTCTGTGCGGCCACAGCATCGGCCTGGGCCTCGAAGTCGCGCAGGCCGGCATCCTGCTCCAGCCCGAGCTGGCGGCGCAGGTCGGCCAGGAACTGCTGCTCGGCCGCGCTCTGGCTGCCGTCGGCGTCGCACACGCACACGGCCATTTCATAGGCCAGTTGGCGGTGCTCGGGCTCATGCAGCGCCGCCACAGCGCCCTGCACGGTCACGCGTTTGAGCAGCACGTCCTGGTACAGACTGGCCAGCGGGTGCGCGCCCTGGTCGTCGGCGAGCGAGTCGGCCAGGTTGCGGATCGCCTCGCGCTCGCTGTCGGCCTTGTGGCCGTCGGCAAAGGCGGCGAAAAGGGCCAGGGTGAGCAGGGCGCGCTGTGCTTCGGGGTTCATGCAAATGCCTTCCATCGGTGGGTGAGAAACGGGCCGCCCGTGACAGCCCGCCCCTGCACTGACTCCAGCCAGGGCGCCGGGTTCCCGGGCCAGGGCGGTGGCGTCACAGGCCATGGCGATAATGGCCGCCATGCCAAACCGCTGGAAACCCAATGTCACCGTGGCCGCCCTGATCGAACGCGATGGGCATTTTCTGCTGGTGGAGGAAGACACCGCCGACGGCCTGCGCCTGAACAACCCGGCCGGCCACCTGGACCCGGGCGAATCGCCCATCGAGGCCTGCATCCGCGAGGTGCTGGAGGAAACCGCGCACGATTTCGCGCCTTCGGCCCTGGTGGGGGTGTACCTCAACCGCTTCCGGCGCACGCGCACGGGCGACGACATCACCTACATGCGCTTTGCCTTCGCCGGCCAGCTCGGCACGCACCATGGTTGGCGCGCTTTGGACGAGGGCATCGTGCGCACAGTGTGGATGACCCCGGACGAGATCCGCGCCTGCCGCGAGCGCCACCGCAGCCCGCTGCTGCTGCGCTGCCTGGAGGACTACCTGGCGGGCCAGCGCTTTCCGCTGGGCCTGGTGCATACGGACAGTTCCGTGACGGAGCCCGCCAAGGGCTGAGGCCCTGCCGCGCGGGTGCATCGCCCCCGCGACCAGGCGCCCGGCGGATGCTCAGAAGTTGTGGCGCACCCCCACCGCCGCCGACCGGACCGACTGGGGCGCCTTGCCCGCGCCGTTGTGGAGCAGCACGCCGTAGACCTGGGTGCGCTTGGACAGCGCATATTTCGCCTCCAGCAGGACATCGGTGTCTTTGTTCCGCGTGTCGCGGGCGGCATCGAGCGTCAGGGTCAGCGGGCCCAGCGGCGCACTGGCGCCGACCGTGAAACCCCTGCCGAGCTGGGCGCCTGTCGCATCCTGCAGGCTGGCCGCCAGCTTGATGGCACCGAAGCGGTAGGCCGCGCCCAGGGAGAGGTTCTTGCCCTTGTTCTCCAGCTTGTTGTAGACCAGGGCCGCCGACAGCGGGCCGGAGCGGTAGATCACGTTCAGGTCCTTCTTGCCCACGCCCCCGTTGTCGGCCGCGAACACGTGCCCCGCGGTCGCGCTCCAGCCGTGCCACCGCGGGGTGGCGTAGCTCAGTTCGGCGTTGTGCCGCGACCCCAGACCGCCATAGCCGAACTGGCTGCTCACGACGGAGTAGTTGGCGGAGCCGGTGAGTTCCCAGGCACTGGTGCCGTAATAGCTCGGCGTGAGCGAGCGCCCCGCCTTGACGCTGCCCCATGCCCCCGCAAGGCTCAGGTGGGCCGCGCGGGAGAACATGTTGCTGGCACCCGCGCCATTGGTCAGGCCGACCTGGGCCTCGAAGTTGAACGCCGCCTTCAGGCCGCCGCCGAGGTCTTCGACGCCGCGCACGCCCCATCGGCTGGTGCCGTTGTTGAAGGTGCTGCTGCTGGCCATTTGGGCTTCCTGGCCGGTGGTTTTGGCCAGGGCCACGTCCGCCACGCCATATAGCGTCACGCTGGACTGGGCCGCACTGATTCCGCAGGCCGCCGTTGCCACGGCGGCCAAGGTGATTTTCTTGAACATGGATTTGGTTCCGTTGGGGGACGGTGCGCCCTTTGGCAGCCCGTCCGGTTTGTCAGGTCGGTCCGGCAGGGCGCCATTGCGCTGCCGAACCCCGCGCGATCTCAGGCGTGCCGGTTCAATCCGCCGTGAGCTTGCGCTCCTTGATGATGGCGGCCCACTGGTTGGACTCTTTTTTCATGAACGCCGTGAGTTCGGCGCGGGTGGTGGGCTGGGGGGTGAGGCCGTGCTTGGTCAACGCCTCTTTCACGCCCGCGTCGTTCAGCACCTTCACGATCTCGGCATTCCAGCGGTCGAGCAGCGGCGCGGGGGTCTTGCCGGGTGCCACGAAGGCATACCAGTTCAGGGCCTCGAAGCCTGGAAAGCCCGACTCGGCCACGGTGGGGATGTTGGGCAGGTAGGCCGGGCGCGTCAGGCCCGTGGTGGCCAGCGGAATCAGCTTGCCGGTTTCCACGTGGGGCATGGCCGTGGGCGGCGCGGCGAAGTAGGAGGTGATGCGTTCGCCCAGCAGGTCCTGCAGCGCCGGTGCGCCGCCCTTGTAGGGCACATGGGTCATGTCGACGCCCGCGCGCTGGTTGAACAGTTCGCCCGCCAGGTGCGAGGCCGAGCCCGCGCCGGTGGAGGCAAAGTCCACGCTGCCGGGCTTCCTTTTCGAGAGCTGGATGAACTCGGCCAGTGTCTTGGCGCCCGCAGCCTTGTGCACCACCAGCACGTTGGGGAAGTTGACACCGCCCGAGACCGGGGCCAGGTCCTTGAACGGGTCGTAGGGCAGCTTCATCAGGTGCGGGGCGATGGTCAGCGGGCCGACCGAGCCGAACAGCAGCACCGAGCCATCGGGCGCGGCATTGGCGACGAACTGGTGCGCGATGTTGCCGCCCGCGCCGCCCTTGTTGTCCACCACCACCGACTGGCCGATGTTCTCGCCCAGCTTCTTGGCGATCAGGCGCGCGGCTGCATCGGCCGCGCCGCCCGCGGCAAAGCCCACCACCAGCGTGACCGGCTTCTTGGGCGGAAAGTCCTGGGCGCTGGCCGTGCCGGCCAGCCACAGGGACGACGCGGCAAGCGCAAGGGCGCGCAGCAGATGGCGTTTGTTCATCGGGGTCTCCTTGGGTGTGAAATGGTGTTGCGGGAAAGGTCAGTCAGCGCTCAGGCCGATGGGGTTGGGCTGGCGCTTTTCCACGGCGTGGCGCAGCAGCGATGCGGTGCGGAAAACACCGTGCGCGAACTTGCCGTAGGGCAGCGTGGCAAACAGCGCCATCACCGCGCCCAGGTGCAGGCACAGCAACAGCGCCAGCGCGGGCGTGCCGCGCGCCAGCCACAGCGCCAGGCCGCTGGACGACACCAGGAACAGCAAGGCGATGAAGCCGAGGTCCATGGGTTTTTGCTGCGCATCGCCATGCAGCGCGTGGCGCGTGCGGTTCAGGTGCCACAGGCCGGCCGTGCCCAGCATCAGCATCACGCCGCCGACGGCGCCCAGCAGCTTGGGCACGCTGGGCAGGTCGTAGGGCGCCGCCCAGCCGAAGGCGTAGTGGTACACCGTGGCCAGGCTGGTGGCGGCAAAGCACAGCAGAAAGCCGTAGAACGTGAGGTGGTGAAACCGCCGGCGCGAGAGGGTGTAGGCATCGTCCTCGTTGTGGCAGCCGTCGCCGTGGCCGCCGTCGAGGTATTTCAGGCGCAGCACGGCATCGGTGGCCTCGGCCGTGGCGGGCGCGGAGAGCGGCGCGCCGCTGGTGGCGGGCGTCACGTCACGCCAGAAGCGGCGCACGCCCAGGCCCAGCGCCAGCACCACGAACAGGAACACTGGGGCAAACAGCCCCACCAGCAGGTTGTGCGGGAACAGGTGATAGAAGTTGCCCCCCAGGTTGGCGCCCCACAGCGCATCAAGGCCGCCTTGCAGCACGGCACCCAGCACCAGGAACAACGCCAGCCCCGCCGCCAGCGCCAGCGACAGCGTGAGCCCCTGGCGCTGGTAGAGCCGGCCCAGCGCGGGCGGCCAGGCGTAGTCGGCATAGGTCTGCCCGCGCACCTGGGCCATGGCCTGGGGCACGTTGACGGCGAACTCGTGCGGCGGTGCGTACTGGCAGGCGTGCAGGCAGGCGCCGCAGTTGTGGCACAGGTTGGCCAGGAAGTGGATGTCGGCCTTGCCGAATTCGAGCCGGCGCGTCATGGCCGGGAACACGGCACAGAAGCCTTCGCAGTAGCGGCAGGCGTTGCAGATCTGCATCTGGCGCGCCACCTCGGTTTCGGGTGCGGACAGCACGATCTCGCCATTCGCCAGCGCCCGGGCGTCGCGCGTCAGGGCCTCAAGCGTTTGCATGGATCGCTCCTTGTTTTGTAGCTTCTTGCGCTTTATCTGCAAGCCCTGGAGGCCGTTTTGATGCCAAAGCGGCATTGGTACCGGCGATGCGGCCAAAGGCCGTGCCGATGCTCATACCGACGCCGGCGGTGTAGCCCTTGCCCAGCACGTTGCCCGCCATCATTTCGCCCGCGACGAACAGGTTGGGGCTGGGCTGGTTGTTGAAGCGCACGGCCGCCGTGTCGTCGGTGTGCAGGCCCAGGTACGTGAAGGTGACGCCGGGCTTGAGCGCGTAGCCATGGAACGGCCCGGTGTCGATGGGGCGGGCCCAGTGCGTCTTGGCGGGCGTGACGCCCTCGGTATGGCAGTCGTCCAGCGCCGTGTGGTCAAAGCGGCCCGCGCGGCAGGCGGCGTTGTAGGCATCGAGCGTGCGCATGAAACGCTCCACCGGCAGGCCCAGCTTTTGCGCCAGTTCGGGCAGGCTGTCGGCCCTGACGCCGGGGAACACCGGCGGCATGAAGCGGCCCATGGCCTTGCTGTCGATGATGGAGTAACCGACCTGCCCCGGCTGCTGCGCCACCAGGCGCCCCCAGATGGCGTAGCGCTTGGGCCAGAAGTCCTCGCCCTCGTCATAGAAGCGTTCGCCGTCGCGGTTGACCACGACGCCCAGCGACACGCAGTCGATGCGCGTGCAGATGCCGCCGTCGTACAGCGGCGCGCGCGCGTCGATGGCCACCATGTGCGCCTGCGTGGGGTCGCCAATGCGGTCGGCGCCGTGATCCTGGAGCAGGTGCTTGAGCAGCACGCCTTTGTTGTAGGCCGTGCCGCGGATCAGGAAGTTGTCGGCAGGCCACTCGCCGCGCTCGTTCTGGCCCCAGGCCTCGCGCAGCCATTCGCGGTTGGACTCGAAGCCGCCCGCCGCCAGCACGCAGGCCTTGGCAGTAATGCGCTCGCCCTTCACATGGGCGGCGACGAACCGGCCGTTCTCGATCTCGATGCGGTCCACGGGCGCCTCGTAGCGGATCTGCACGCCCAGCCGCTCGGCGCTGCGGTAATAGGCGTTGACCAGCGCCTTGCCGCCGCCCATGAAGAAGGCATTGGTGCGCGCCACATGCAGAGCGCCCGACAGCGGCGGCTGGAAATGCACGCCATGGCTGCGCATCCAGTCGCGGCAGTGGCTGGAGGCGCGGATCACCAGGCGCGCCAGGTGCTCGCTGGTCAGGCCGCCGGTCACCTTGAGCAGGTCTTGCCAGTATTCCTCTTCGGGGTAGGCATCGACCAGCACGTCCTGCGGCGCATCGTGCATGCAGCGCAGGTTGCGCGTGTGGGCCGAGTTGCCGCCACGCCAGGCGCGCGGGGCCGCTTCCAGCAACAGCACGCTGGCACCGGCCTCGCGCGCCATCAGCGCGGCGCAGAGGGCGGCGTTGCCACCGCCAATCACCAGGACGTCGGGGCTCATGGGCAGTTCTCTTCATTCATGGGGACCTGAATGTAGAAAGAATGCCCCCGCTTGCGCAGGGGCTGCGCCGGCATGGCCCCATCACGGATCGTGATGGGTTGCCCACCCAACCGGTTCATGCCTGCCTGCTTGCAACCGCAACATCCGTTCGACAGGGCGCGGCCAAAGCCAGCGGCCACCGCGCAAGGGCCGCCATCACCCAGTGCGGGCGCTGGCGGCACCCCCCTTGGGGGAAGGCGCGCAGCGCCTCAGGGGGTCGTCAAATGAGCCCCAATCCACCGGCCCGATTGCACCAGCTCCCGCACGCAGTCCCCAAGCACCACGCGCGCGGCCAGCGCGGCGGGCGAAAGCTCGTCGTCCGACAGGCTGCACAGCGCGGCGGGCCGGAAGGCCGGGGCGTCCGCGATCTCGGCCATGGCAAAGCGCTGCGCCGCATCGGGGTAGCGGCCCACGGCCGCCCAGGGCTGGATGGTGCTGCCCAGGCCCATGTCCACGGCGTCCATGAGCAGCGCCAGCGAGTCGATTTCCATGGCAATGCGCGGCGCCACGCGCGCCTGGGCGAAGGCCGTGTCCAGGCGGCTGCGCAAGCCGTGCGGACCGGTGGGCAGGATCAATGGCTCATCACCCAGCTGCGCCAGGGCCACCTTGCCAGCCAGCGGCGGCAGGCGCGCACCATGCTGCGCCGAGCGGATCAGGAACAGGCGCTCCTCCAGCAACGGCAGCACGCTCCAGCGGCGCGCCGGCTGCGTGTCGAACAGCACGGCCAGGTCAAGCTGGCGCGCGTTGAGCATGTTCGAGAGGTGGCCCGAGAGGCTGCCCACCATGTGCAGGCGCACGTCGGGGTAGCGCTCGTGCATGGCGCGCATCAGCGGCACGCCCAGCACCGAGGCCGTGGTGGGCGACAGGCCCACGCTCACGCTCCCCGTCAGACGCGCCTGCTGCGCCGCGCGCGCGGCCTGGTCGGCATGGCGCAGCACGAGTTGCGCCTCGCGGAAGAAAGCAAGCCCGGCCTCGGTGGGCACCGCGCCCTTGGCGGTGCGCTGCAGCAGCCGGGTGCACAGCTCGCCCTCCAGGCGGCTGATCTGCTGGCTCAGGGCCGACTGCACCATGTTCAAATCCAGCGCCGCCCGCCCCATGGAGCCCAGCTCCACGATACGCACGAAGTAACGCAACTGTCGCAGTTCCATGGGATCGTCCTGCGCGGTGCGCTACAGCCCCGCCACCTGCGGAATCAGCCGGTGGTAGAAGCGGATGGCATCAAGGTAGTTGGCCACGCTCAGGCGCTCGTTGGTGCCATGGAAGCGCTTGAGGTCCTCGCTGTTCGCGCGGATGGGCGAGAACTTGAAGATGTGGTCGCTGATGGCACCGTAGTGGATGGAGTCCGTGCCCGCCACCATCAGGCCCGGGGCCACCAGGGCGTCGGGGAACACCTCGCGGATGGTCTGGTTCAGCACCCGGTACTGCGCCGAACCGGTGGGCGCCACCTTGGACGCATCCACCGCACCCGGCAGCGCCACCAGCTCGAACTGGCCGCCCGGCGCCGCGTCGGCCACATGGCTGTGCATGTGCTGCAGCACGCCCTCCTTGGTATCACCGGGCAGGATGCGGAAGTTCACCGTGGCCTCGGCGCTGCCGGGCAGCACATTCTCCTTGTTGCCGGCATTCACGATGGTCAGCGCCGTGGTGGTGCGCAGCATGGCGTTGGTGCTGGCCGCGCCTTCGAGCTGCTTTTGCACCACCGGGCCGAACAGCCACAGGTTGGACAGCGCCACGCGCGAAAATCCGCCCATCTCGGGCGCCAGGGTGTCGAACATCTCGCCTGCCACGCCTCGGATGCCGGCCGGCAGTTGCTTGTCCTCCAGCCGCGCGAGGGCCGCGCTCACCATGGCGATGGCGCTGGTGCCCTTCGGCGGCGGCATGGACGAATGGCCCGGCGTGGCCGAAACCTTGAGCACCACCGACATATAGCCCTTCTCGGCCACGCCGATGAGCGCCGTGGGCTTGGCGATGCCGGGCATCACGCCTTCGAGCACCAGCAGGCCCTCGTCGAGCACGAAGTCCAGGCGCACGCCGCGCTCCTGCAGCAGCGCGGCGATGCGCGCCGCGCCGCGCAGGCCGGCCACCTCCTCGTCGGCGCCGTAGGCCAGGTAGAGGGTGCGCGGCGGCTGGTAGCCACCGGCCAGCAGCATCTCCACCGCTTCGAGCTGCGACAGCAGGTTGCCCTTGTCATCCCAGGAGCCCCGGCCCCAGATGAAACCGTTCTTCACCACGCCGGCGAACGGCGGCACCTGCCAGTCGCCCTCGGTGCCGGGCGCCACGGGCACCACGTCCTGGTGCGCCATGAGCAGGATGGGCGGGGCCTTCGGGTCGGCGCCCTGCCAGGTGTAGAGCAGGCTCAGGCCACCCACCACCTCGCGCTGCAGGTGGGCATGCACCCTCGGGAAACGCTTTTGCAGCAGGGCGTGCAGGGCCTGGAACTGGTCGGCGTTGAGCTGGGCGTCGTCGCGCGAGGAGATCGTCTGCAGGCGCACCGCCTCGGCCAGGCGCTCCGCCACGGCGGCACCATCGATCGCCACGGGGGCCAGCGGCTCCACCTGCAATTGGCGCGTGCCCTTGCGCAGCGTGTTGACGGCCACCGCAACCGCCAGCAGCACGAGCAGGACCAGCAGGCCCCACAGGGTTTTCTTGACCATGGTTGTTGTCTCCTTGGACGGCATCGTAAACGCGCCGGGGCAGGATAATTGAGCCCATGAACAAGCACCGCGTCGTGGTGGGCCTGAGCGGCGGGGTGGACTCCGCCGTCACCGCCTACCTTCTCAAGCAACAGGGCCACGAGGTGGTCGGCATCTTCATGAAGAACTGGGAAGATGACGACGACAGCGAATACTGCTCGTCCAACGTCGACTTCGTGGATGCCGCCGCCGTGGCCGACGTGATCGGCATCGAGATCGAGCACGTCAACTTCGCCGCCGAGTACAAGGACCGCGTGTTCGCCGAATTCCTGCGCGAGTACCAGGCCGGTCGCACGCCCAACCCCGATGTGCTGTGCAACGCCGAGATCAAGTTCAAGGCCTTTCTCGACCACGCCATGCGCCTGGGCGCCGAGAAGATCGCCACCGGCCACTACGCGCGCGTGCGCCAGAACGCCACGACCGGCCTGTTCGAGCTGCTCAAGGGCCTGGACCCGTCCAAGGACCAGAGCTACTTTCTGCACCGCCTGAACCAGGCCCAGCTCTCGAAAACGCTGTTCCCCGTGGGCGAGTTGCACAAGACCGAGGTGCGCCGCATCGCCGCCGAGATCGGGCTGCCCAACGCGAAGAAAAAAGATTCGACCGGCATCTGCTTCATCGGCGAGCGGCCGTTCCGCGAATTCCTCAACCGCTACATCAGCCACGCACCCGGCCCCATCCTGGACGACCGGGGACGCAAACTGGGCCAGCATGTGGGCCTGTCGTTCTACACCCTGGGCCAGCGCCAGGGCCTGGGCATCGGCGGGTTGAAGGAGAAAGGCGCGCAGCGCGGCGGCGGCGCGCACGAGCCCTGGTTCGTGGCGCGCAAGGACCTGGAAAAAAATCTGCTCCGCGTGGTGCAGGGGCACGACCACCCCTGGCTGCTGTCGCACCGGCTCGACGCGCAGGACGCGAGCTGGACGGCCGGCCACCCGCCCGCGCCCGGCGCCTACGCGGCCAAGACGCGCTACCGCCAGCAGGATGCCGCCTGCACCGTGGAAGGCGCCGACGCCAGCACCTTCCGCCTGCACTTCCCCGAGGCGCAATGGGCCGTCACGCCGGGCCAGAGCGCCGTGCTCTACGACGGCGAGGTGTGCCTGGGGGGCGGGGTGATCTCGGCGGTCGATCCCGCCGCGTGAATTGAAAGAAAATAGCCTGTGGCGCACGCCAGACAGGCGCCATAAGCTATTTTATTGATAGCAATCAACCCCCTCACCCACGGAAGCCCATGAACCAGCCTGCCACCTCGCGCGCACGGCGCGCCCTGATCGCCTGCACCCTGCTGTGCCTGGCCCCCCTGGGCCACGCCCAGCAGGTTCTGCGCGTGACCGCGATTCCCGACGAGTCGCCGACCGAACTGGCGCGCAAGGCCGCGCCCTTGATGAAGTACCTGGAGGCGCAGCTCGGCGTGAAGGTGGAGTACACCCCCGTCACCGACTACGCGGCCTCGGTGGAGGCGCTGGTGAACCGCAAGGTGGACCTGGCCTGGTTCGGCGGCTTCACCTTCGTGCAGGCCAGCGCGCGCTCGGGCGGCAAGGTCATTCCGCTGGTGCAGCGCGAGGAGGACACGAAGTTCCGCTCGGTGTTCATCTCCGCCGACCCGGCCGTCCAGTCGCTGAACGACCTCAAGGGCAAGGACGTGAGCTTCGGCTCGCAAAGCAGCACCTCGGGCCACCTGATGCCGCGCAGCTTCCTGCTGCAGGCCGGCATCCACCCGGACAAGGACTTCCGGCGCGTGGCCTACAGCGGCGCGCACGACGCCACGATCGCGGCCGTGGCATCGGGCAAGGTGCAGGGCGGGGCGCTCAACATCTCGGTGTGGGAAAAGTTCGTGGCCGACAAGAAGGTGGACACGGCGAAGGTGCGCGTCATCTACACCACGCCGCCGTACTACGACTACAACTGGTCGGTGCACGCCGACATGCCCGCCGCCCTGCGCGACAAGCTCGCCCAGGCGCTGCTGGCGCTGAACCCGTCCACGCCCGAGGGCAAGAGCATCCTGGAACTGCAGCGCGCCACCCGCTTCGTGCCGACCAAGGCCGAGAACTACAAGGGCATCGAGGCCGCCGCGCGCAGCGCCGAACTGCTCTGACGGTTCACGACCTGAGAGCACCGGAGCGTCCGGCGTGGACATCGAACTGCAGGGCATTTCCGCCCGCCACCCGGCCGCCCGCGCGGACGCGGCACCGGCGCTGCGCGCCGTGGGCCTGCGCATCGGCGCGTGCGAGCAGGTGGCCGTGATCGGCCCCTCGGGTGCGGGCAAGACCACGCTGCTCCAGGTCATGGCCTGCGCGCTCCCGCCGTCGGACGGCCAGCTGCGGCTCGGCGGCCAGGCCCCCTGGGACCTGCCACGCGCCGCGTTGCAGCAACTGCGCGGCCGCCTGTTTCTGGCACCGCAGGTGCCGCCCTTGCCACCGCGCCAGCGCGTGGTCACCGCCGTGCTGGCGGGGCGCCTGCCCGCCATGGGCCTGTGGGCCAGCCTGCGCTCGCTGGTCTACCCGGACAACATTCCCGCGGCCCACGCGGCACTGGAACGCTTTGGCCTCGGCGACAAGCTGTTCGACCGCGTGGACCGCCTCTCCGGCGGCGAGCGCCAGCGCGTGGGCCTGGCGCGGGCGCTGCTGGCACCGGCCCGGCTGTGGCTGGTGGACGAACCCCTGTCCGCGCTCGACCCCACGCACGCCCGGCAGGCCCTGGCCACGCTGACGGACCACGCGCACGCGCAAGGCATCACCCTGGTGAGCACGCTGCACCAGGTGGACATGGCGCTGGCGCATTTCCCGCGCATCATCGGCCTGCGCGAAGGCACGGTGGTGTTCGACCTGCCCGCCGCCGCAGTGACGCCCGAGCGGCTGGCACACCTCTACGACCGGTTCGAGCATGAGCTGCGCGGCGATGCACCGGACAGCACGGCCGACCTCCCCGACCCCCCGGCCCCGGTGGCCCTGCAATGCCGCTGACGCACGTTCCGCCCCCGGCCCGCGACCCGGCCTGGCGGGGCCGACTGGGCGGCGCGCTGGCGCTGCTGGTGCTGCTGTGGCCGCTGGGCGTGGCCACAGAATTCCGCCCCTGGGTGCTGTTCGAGCCGCAGAACCTGCGGGTCAGCGGCCATTTTCTCGGCAGCTTCTGGCCGCTGGCGCTGGACGACGAATTCCTGGCCCTGGTGGCGCGGGAAACCTGGCGCACCGTGGCCATGGCCACCGCCGGCGTGGCGCTGGCGCTGGCCGTCGCCATCCCGCTCACGCTGCTGTCCACGCGCGTGCTCTCGCTCTCGGCCCTGTCGGGCCGCATGGCCACGGGGCCATCCCTGCTGCGCCAGGCGGTGCGCTGGCTGCTGGTGGTGCTGCGCAGCATCCCGGAACTGGTGTGGGCGCTGGTGTTCGTGCGCGTGGTGGGGCTGGGACCGACGGCCGGCGTGCTGGCCATCGCCCTGACCTACGGCGGCATGCTGGGCAAGGTGTATGGCGAAATCCTGGAAAGCGGCGACACCCACGCCACCGAAACCCTGCTGCGCAACGGCGCCGGCCGCCTGCAGGGCTTCGCCCACGGCCTACTGCCAACCAGCGCGGCCGAGCTGACCTCCTACACCGTCTACCGCTGGGAATGCGCCGTGCGCTCGTCCGTGGTGCTGGGTTTCGTGGGCGCGGGCGGCCTGGGGCAGCAGCTCGACAACGCGATGAAGATGTTCAACGGCGGCGAGGTCGCCAGCATGCTGCTGGTGTTCATGGCGCTGGTGGCGCTGGCCGACCGCACCAGCGCTTGGCTGCGCAAGGCATTGGGCTAGGACCATGGCGCGGCCATCCATCCCCCCGACCCCGGCCCTGCCCCGGCCCACGCACCTGCTGGCGGCACGCCGCAAGGCCGCCTGGTTCACCCTGGCCCTGCTGGCCCTGGTGCTGGCGAGCTTCGGCTCGCTGGACCTGCAGTGGGCGCAGTTCCTGTCGCTGGATTCGGCCCAGCGCATGGCGCGCTTCCTGGGCGAGTTCTTCCCGCCCGACCTCTCGCCAAGCTTCCTCGACAAGGTCGCCAGGGCCACCTGGGAGACCTTGGCCATGTCGGCCCTGGGCACCCTGCTGGCCGCCGTGGGCGGGCTGCTCATCGCGCTGCCCGCCAGCCGCCTGGGCAGCGATGGCCGGGCCTGGCTGCGCACACCGACCCGCCTGGTGCTCAATGCGCTGCGCTCCGTGCCGGAAGTAGTGTGGGCCGCCCTGCTGCTGATCTCGGCCGGGCTGGGGCCCTTCGCCGGCACCCTGGCCCTGGCCGTGCACACCTCGGGCGTGCTCGGCCGCCTGTTCGCCGAAGCCCTGGAAAACGTACCCCCCGGCCCCGCGCAGGCCTTGCGCGCGCAGGGCGTGGCCCCGAACCGGGTCTTCCTGTACGCGCTGCTGCCGCAGGCGCTGCCGCAGCTCCTGAGCTACACGCTGTACCGCTGGGAGAACAACATCCGCGCGGCCACCGTGCTGGGCATCGTGGGGGCCGGCGGCCTGGGCCAGCTGCTGGCCTTCCACATGGGCCTGTTCCACATGCCCAAGACGGCCACGGTGCTGGCCGCCATGCTGCTGCTGGTGGCGCTGGTGGACGCTTGCAGCTTCGCCGCGCGCCGCTGGCTGACGCGCTGAAGGTCGTCCCGCGATAGCGGGCTTCAGAACGGAATATCGTCGTCCATGTCGTCGAAGCCCGAGGCCGCGCGCGGCGCCTGGGCCATGGGGGCGGGCGCCGGGGCCGGGCGCTGCGGCGGAGCCGCGGGGCGCTGGGGCGGGGCGGCGCGGCGCGCAGGCGCCTGGTCGTACCCGCCGGCATCGCCGCCACCGTAGCCGCCTTCGTCATAGCCGCCGCCCTGGCCGCCACCCATGCCCTGGCGGCTGCCCAGCATCTGCATGGTGTCGGCACGGATTTCCGTGGTGAACTTCTCCACGCCAGACTGGTCGGTCCACTTGCGCGTGCGCAGCGAGCCTTCCACGTAGACCTGCGAGCCCTTGCGCAGGTACTGGCCCACGATTTCGGCCAGGCGGCCGTTGAACACCACGCGGTGCCACTCGGTGGCTTCCTTGTTCTCGCCGGTGTTCTTGTCACGCCAGCGGTCGGTGGTGGCGATGGTCACGTTGGCCACCTGGTCCCCGCTGGGGAAGGAGCGCATCTCGGGGTCGCGGCCCAGGTTGCCGACGAGGATCACTTTGTTCACGGATGCCATAAAAAAATCCTTTGCAATAGCCCGGACAGCAAGGGGGAGGATTCCGGGCCAGATGAGCGAATGAAACGGCCCCCCTCCGAGGCCGCAGGTGTGCAGCATAGCGGCCCGGCGCGCCACTGGCGCGGGCGGCGCCAAAAAATGCCGAGAAGCGGTTGCGTGGGAGGGGACCCCCACCGTTCTCAGTGTCCGCCGCCGCGCCCCACCGGCCGCAACGGCCAGGTGATCCACAGCCACAGGACCGCCAGCAGGGTGGTGGCGGCGAACAGACCGCCCGTGCCCGCCCATTGGGCCAGCGCGCCGCCCAGGGCGCCGCCAGCAAACAGGCCCAGCGACTGCAACGTGTTGTAGGCCCCCAGGGCCGCGCCGCGCAAGGCGGCTGGCGCCATGCGCGAAACCAGGCTGGGCTGGGTAGCCTCCAGCATGTTGAACCCACAGAAGAAGACAAACAGCAGCGCGCCCAGCCACAGGACAGAGGGCTGTGCCTCGCTGGCCGCCAGCAGCGCCAGCGCGGCCTGCACCGCCACGATCAGGGCGATGGACAACAACAGTGCCCCGCGCAGGCGTCCGCGCCGCTCCATGGCGAACAGCCCCCCCATGGCCAGGACAGACAACACCAGCGCGGGCAGATACACCTGCCAGTGCAGGCCCTTGGCCAGTCCAGCCTGCACCAGCATGGCCGGCACGGCCACCCACATGGCCATCTGCACCGTGTGCAGCGCGAACACACCGAGGTTCAGGCGCAGCAGGTCGGCATGGCGCCACACATCGGCCAGGCGGCCTCCGGATTCGCCCGCATGGCGTTCCGGCTCGGGCGGCACCACCCACAGCACCAGCGCGATGCCCCCCAGCGCCAGGGCGAAGGTCAGGCCGAACAGACCGGACAGGCCGACGGCGGCCGTGAGCAATGGAGCCAGCACCAGGGCCACGGCGAACATCAGCCCGATGCTCATGCCCACCAGCGCCATGGCCTTGGTGCGCACGCCATCGCGCGTCTGGTCGGCCAGCAGCGCCGTGACGGCGGCCGACACGGCGCCCGCGCCCTGCAGCGCGCGGCCCACGAGCAGTCCCATGACGCTGTCGGCCAGCGCCGCCGCCAGGCTGCCCGCCGCGAACACCAGCAGGCCGATGACGATGACGCGTTTGCGCCCGAAGCGGTCGGACGCCATGCCCAACGGCAGCTGCAGCACGGCCTGGGTGAGCCCGTAAATGCCCATGGCCAGGCCGACCAGCGCCGGGTCGTCGCCTCCGGGGTACCGGCGCGCCTCCAGGGCGAACACCGGCAGCACCATGAACAGCCCCAGCATGCGCAGCGCGAAGATCAGCGCCAGGCTGACGCTGGAGCGGCGCTCCAGCGGGGTCATGGTGGTGGCGGGGTCTTTCGCCCGTCCGGACGGACCCGGGACGGCGGAAGGGGAAGAAGCGGGTGAAGACACGGTGGACTCGGGCACGCGGTGCGGGGCCGATAGAAAAAGGTTCGGCGGCAGTGAAAACCCTGATTGTGCGCGATCCGGTGCCCGAAGGGGCTGCCGCACGCCCGAGAACCCTTTTGACTATCATGGAGAGTTTCCTTTCCACGCGCCGCGCGCACGCCGTGAACCCCTTGCCCCCCTCCCGCCCCGCCCCCGCCGATGCCCCGCCCCCCGAGGGCCGCCCCCTGGCCGAGGTGCTGCGCCAGCAGGCGCGCATCAGCATCCGTGGCGCGCGCACGCACAACCTCAAGAACATCGACCTGGACATCCCGCGCAACCAGCTCGTGGTGATCACCGGGCTGTCGGGCTCGGGCAAGTCCAGTCTGGCGTTCGACACGCTCTACGCCGAGGGCCAGCGGCGCTACGTGGAAAGCCTCTCGGCCTACGCGCGCCAGTTCCTGGGCCGGCTGGACAAGCCCGATGTGGACCTGATCGAGGGCCTGTCGCCCGCCATCTCCATCGAGCAGAAGGCCACCAGCCACAACCCGCGCTCCACCGTGGGCACGGTGACCGAGATCCACGACTACCTGCGCCTGCTCTACGCCCGCGCCGGCACGCCCTACTGCCCGGACCACGGCCTGCCGCTGAGCTCGCAGACCGTGAGCCAGATGGTGGACGCCGTGCTGGCGCTGCCCGAGGACACCAAACTGATGGTCCTCGGCCCGCTGGCGCGCGAGAAAAAAGGTGAATTCACCGAACTGTTCGCGCAGATGCAGGCGCTGGGCTATGTGCGCTTCCGCGTCGATGGCCAAATCTACGAGCACGGCAATCTCCCGGCGCTCAAGAAGACCGAGAAGCACGACATCGACGTGGTGATCGACCGCGTGAAGGTGCGCGCCGACCTGCAGCAGCGCCTGGCCGAGAGCTTCGAGGCCGCGCTGCGCGTGGGCGGGCAGGAAGCCGGCGGCCGCGTGCTGGCCGTGGAGATGGACACGGGGCAGGAGCATCTGTTCAGCGCGAAGTTCGCCTGCCCGGTGTGCAGCTATGCGCTGGGCGAACTGGAACCACGCCTGTTCTCCTTCAACTCGCCGCTGGGCGCCTGCCCCACCTGCGACGGCCTGGGCCAGCGCGAGGTGTTCGATGCGGCGCGCGTGGTGGCCTTTCCGTCGCTGAGCCTGGCGAGCGGCGCCATCAAGGGCTGGGACCGGCGCAACGCCTACTACTTCGCCATGCTGGAGAGCCTGGCGCGGCACTATGGCTTCGACATCGAGGCACCGTTCGAGAACCTGCCCGAACCGGTGCGCCACGCCGTGCTGCACGGCTCGGGCGAGGAGGCCATCGCGTTCAGCTACATCCTCGACAGCGGCGCCCAGAAGGGCAAGGCCATCGTCAAGCAGCACCCGTTCGAGGGCATCCTGCCCAACATGGCGCGGCGCTACCGCGAGACCGATTCCACCGTGGTGCGCGAGGACCTGGCACGCTACCGCAGCACCCAGTCCTGCCCGGACTGCGCGGGCGCGCGCCTGCGCCGCGAGGCGCGCCATGTGAAGGTGGGCGAGGGCGCGCAGGCCCGCGCCATCTACGAGGTGAGCCACGCCACGCTGAGCGAGGCGCACGCCTGGTTCGCCCAGCTCCGGCTCACGGGCGCCAAGGCCGAAATCGCCGACAAGGTGGTGCGCGAGATCGCCACGCGCCTGCAGTTCCTCAACGACGTGGGCCTGAACTACCTGAGCCTGGACCGCAGCGCCGAGACGCTCTCGGGCGGCGAGGCGCAGCGCATCCGCCTGGCCAGCCAGATCGGCTCGGGGCTGACGGGCGTGATGTACGTGCTCGACGAGCCCAGCATCGGCCTGCACCAGCGCGACAACGACCGGCTCATCGCCACGCTGCAGCACCTGCGCGACATCGGCAACAGCGTGATCGTGGTCGAGCACGACGAGGACATGATGCGCGCGGCCGATCAGATCATCGACATGGGCCCCGGCGCCGGCGTGCACGGCGGCCGCGTGATGGCGCAGGGCGGCTACGACGAGGTGCGCGCCCACCCCGATTCGCTCACGGGCCAGTACCTCGCGGGCACGCGCAGCATCCCCGTGCCCGCGCGGCGCACGCCCTGGCTACCGGCGGTGGCGGCCCCGGCGCCCGAGGCCAAGCCCAAGTCGCGCTTCCCGGTCAGCGAGGCCAGCCGCAAGCGCGCCGAGCGCATGGCCGTGCACGAGGCGCGCCAGGGCCCGCTGCAGGCACTGCGCGTGCTCGGCGCCAGCGGCCACAACCTGAAGCACGTGAGCGTGGACTTCCCCGTGGGCCTGCTCACCTGCGTGACCGGCGTCTCGGGTTCGGGCAAGAGCACGCTGGTCAACGACACGCTGTACGCCGCCGTGGCGCGCCAGATCTACCGCGCGCACGACGAGCCCGCGCCGCACGAGGCCATCGAGGGCATCGAGTACTTCGACAAGGTCATCAACGTCGACCAGTCGCCCATCGGCCGCACGCCGCGCAGCAACCCGGCCACCTACACCGGCCTGTTCACGCCCATCCGCGAGCTGATGGCCGAGGTGAACACGGCCAAGGAACGCGGCTACGGCCCGGGGCGCTTCTCCTTCAACGTGGCGGGCGGCCGCTGCGAGGCCTGCCAGGGCGACGGCGTGGTGAAGGTGGAAATGCATTTCCTGCCCGACGTCTACGTGCCCTGTGACATCTGCCACGGCCAGCGCTACAACCGCGAGACGCTGGAGGTGCAGTGGAAGGGCAAGAACATCGCGCAGATCCTCGACCTCACGGTGGAGGACGCCGCGGCCTTCTTCAAGGACGTGCCGACCATCGCGCGCAAGCTGCAGACGCTGCTGGACGTGGGCCTGTCCTACATCCGCCTGGGCCAGAGCGCCACCACGCTCTCGGGTGGCGAGGCGCAGCGCGTCAAGCTGGCGCAGGAACTGAGCAAGCGCGACACGGGCCGCACGCTCTACATCCTCGACGAGCCCACCACCGGCCTGCACTTCGCCGACATCGATCTGCTGCTCAAGGTGCTGCACCAGCTGCGCGACGCGGGCAACACCATCGTCGTGATCGAGCACAACCTCGACGTTATCAAGACGGCCGACTGGCTCATCGACATGGGTCCCGAGGGCGGGGCGGGTGGCGGCACCGTGGTGGCGCAGGGCACGCCCGAAGACGTGGCGGCCCAGGAAGCCAGCTTCACGGGGCGCTACCTGCGGCGCTATTTATAGTGTTTTCCGGCTCCAGCGCCCATGCAGCGGGCGCCTGCAGCTATCAATTTCGACGATTCTTGGCCCCCTTGCGCCGGGGGGGCGATCGTCCGCCCTTGTCCCTCTGCCAGTGGCGGTGGTCGTACCGCAGCTTGCCCACCACCAGGCCCGCCGTCACCAGCATCAGCCCGCTGAAGGCCGAGAGCAGGTGGTCCAGCACGGCGAGGCTGACCAGGCCACTGCCCACATACACATAGGGCAGGGCTTCGTAGAACCAATGCGGCTTGTAGAAATTCAGCATCCCGCAACTCCTTGGCGCCACAGCAGGCGCAGGACAGGCACGTGACGACGCGAAGCACCGGCCCCAAAAGGAGCGCACCCCGCCTCTGCGGATGCTTGCCCCGCGCTGGGGCTGGGCCCGGGGAACAAGACCGCACTATCAGACGGCCCGGGGTGGCTGTCAATGCCCCGCTGGCCCACGGGATGCCACGGTTGCAGAATAATGGGCCGACAAACGATCCACCCCGACCGCCATGCATTCCATCACCCTGCGCTTCCTGGCTTCCCACAACGAGGGCGAGCATGTCGCCGGCAAGATCAGTGGCGGCACCGTGCTGCGCTGGGTGGACGAGGCGGGTTTCGCCTGCGCCACGCGCTGGGCCAAGGGGCCGTGCATGACGGCGCTGGTGAGCGGCGCGCGCTTCGCCCACCCCATCCTGGTGGGCGACCTGGTGGAGGTGCAGGCCCGGCTCGCCTACACCGGCACGAGCAGCATGGGCATCGCGGTGGAGGTCTTCAGCGGCAAGCTCCCCGGCGGTGAGCTGCGCCAGGTGCTGTACTGCGCCACGGTGTACGTGGCCACCGACATCAACGACCGCCCGCGCCCCGTGGACACCTGGACCCCCGAAACCCCCGGCGACATGGCCTTGGCCGAGCGCGTGCGCGCGCACGTCAACGCGGTCCGCACGGCTTGAGGACACCCCCCTGTGGCACTGCGCGGGGGCCATTTGCCTGGGCGTGCCCATGCATGCCCGATGGATGCCCCCCTGAGGCACTGAAATGACCCACACCTCCCGCCCCATGGGCGCCGCCGACCTGCTCATGGCCCTGGCCGTGGTGGTGATCTGGGGCCTGAACTTCCTGGCCATGAAATACGGGCTGCGCACTTTCACGCCGCTGCAGCTCGGCGCCCTGCGCTACCTCGGCGCCTGCCTGCCCATGGTGCTGCTGGTGCGCCCGCCGCGCATCCACTGGAAGTGGGTGGTGGCCTACGGCCTGTTCGTCGGCCTGGGCCAGTTCGGCTTCCTGTTCCTGGCGCTGAAGGTGGGCATGGCGACCGGCCTGGCCAGCGTGCTCATGCAGACGCAGGTGTTCTTCACGGCCACGCTGAGCCTGGTGCTGCTGCACGAGCGCCCGGGCCGCGCGCTGAAGATCGGCATGGGCCTGGCCGCGCTGGGCCTGCTGTGCTTCGCCATGGATTTCGTCGGCCCGTCCGGGCGCGGCGCGGGCGCCACCACGCTGGCGGGCTTTGGCCTCACGCTGTGCGCCGCCGCCATGTGGGCGGTCTCGAACATCGTCGTGCGCCGCGCGCAGGCGCACACGCCCGACTACGACCCGCTGGCCTTCGTGGTCTGGAGCAGCCTGGTGCCGGTGCTGCCGTTCGTGGCCCTGTCGGCCTGGCTGGACCCCGATGCCAGCCGCTGGCTGCATTGGGCCGCCGTGGCCGAGGTGCCGCTATTGGCCTGGCTCTCCATCGCCTACCTGGGCTGGGCCGCCACCGTGGTGGGCTACGCGATGTGGACGCGCCTGCTCAAGCGCCATCCGGCCAACCGCGTGGCGCCGTTCAGCCTGGGCGTGCCCGTGGTCGGTCTGGCCGCAGGCATGTGGGTGCTGGGCGAGGTGGTCACGCCCTGGCAATGGGCCGGCATCGCCTGCGTGGTGACCGCGCTGGCCTGCGTGGTGCTGGGCCCGCGATTTGGCATGAAATAGGCCAGCAGCGCCCGTGCGGCAAGCGCCAACAGCTATCAAAACCATATTGAACACCGCCATGACCCCGACCCCCGACACCGCCCCCACCGTGCAGGACCGCCTGCGCGCCGCCCAACCCTGCCTGTGGACCAACCCGGGCCGCCAGGCCGAGGTGCCACCCCGGCTGTCGGTGGGCACCGCCACGGTGGGCGTGGACGACATGCAGTCCGCCGTGGCGCGCTTTGGCCGCTTCGCCGGGCTGCTGGCGGAACTGTTCCCGGAACTGCAGGCCAGCGGCGGCGTGATCGAGTCCCCGCTGGTGGCCGCGCCCGCGCTGGGCCAGCCCCTGGGCCTGGACGCGGAGCAGGGCGCGCTCTGGGTGAAATGCGACCACCTGCTGCCCGTGGCCGGCTCGATCAAGGCGCGCGGCGGCATCCACGAAGTGCTCGAATTCGCCGAAACACTGGCGCTGCAGCACGGCCTGGTGGCGCCGGGCGGCGACTACCGCGCGCTGGCCCGGCCCGAAGCGCGCGCGCTGCTGGGCCGCTACCAGGTGGCCGTGGGCTCCACGGGCAACCTGGGCCTGTCGATCGGCGTGGCCGCATCAAGCCTGGGCTTTCGCGCCGCCGTGCACATGTCGGCCGATGCCAAGGAGTGGAAGAAGGAGCGCCTGCGCCGGCGCGGCGTGGAGGTGGTGGAACACGCCGGCGACTACGAGCAGGCCGTGGCCGCCGGCCGCGCCCAGGCCGCGAGCGACCCGTTCTGCCACTTCGTCGATGACGAGCGCTCGCTCTCGCTCTTGCAGGGCTACAGCGCCGCCGCGCCCGCGCTGCAACGGCAATTGGCGGCGGCGGGCATCACCGTGGACGCCATGCACCCGCTGTTTGTCTACCTGCCCTGCGGCGTGGGCGGCGCGCCGGCGGGCATCACCTTCGGCCTGCGCCAGGTGCTGGGGCCGCATGTGCACTGCTTCTTCGCCGAGCCTGTGCAGTCACCCTGCTTCCTCGCGCAGATGCTGGCCGGACCGCACGACCACCCCAGCGTGTACGACTGGGGCCTGAGCAACCAGACCGAAGCCGACGGCCTGGCCGTGCCGCGCGCCTCGCTGCTGGCGGCCAGCCTGATGCACCCGCTGCTCTCGGGCGTGTACACCGTGCAGGACGCCACGCTGTTCCAGCATCTGGCGCTGGCGCACGACACGCAGCAGCTGCGCATCGAGCCCTCGGCGGCGGCGGGCTTCAGTGGCCCCGGCATGCTCACCGGCACCTTGGCGGGCTGCGCCTGGCTGCGCGCACAGGGCCTGGAGGCGCACCTGCCGCGCGCCACGCACCTGGCCTGGACCACCGGCGGGCTGTTCGTGCCCGATACCGAATACGATCGCTTTTTGCAACGCGGGCGCGAGGCCACAAGCCGGTAACGCCCGCCTCAGGAGCCTCACCATGGAAACCTTGGATTTCGTCGTCATCGGCGCCGGCATTGCCGGTGCCAGCGTGGCCTGGCAACTCGCCGAAACCTCGCGCGTGCTGTTGCTGGAGCGCGAGGCGCAGCCCGGCTACCACACCACGGGGCGCTCGGCCGCGCTCTACATGGAGACCTACGGCACGCCGCGCATCCGCGCGCTCACGCGCGCCAGCCGGGCCTTCCTCGACCAGCCGCCGCCGGGCTTCGCCGACAGTCCCATCCTCTCGCCGCGTGGCGTGCTCTACATCGCCCAACCGGACCAGATGGACCTGCTGGAGGCCACCTGGCAAGAGCTGCACACGCATTCACCCAGCCTGCGCCGCCTGACCCCCGCCGAACTGGTGGAGCGCGCACCCTGCCTGCGCCTGGAGGCACTGGGCGGCGGGCTGAGTGAGTCGGGCGCGGCCGACATCGACGTGAACGGCCTGCAACAGGGCTACCTGCACGGCCTGCGCCAGCGTGGCGGTACCGTGCGCATGGATGCCGAGGTCACGGCGCTCGCGCGCGAGGGCGGCCTGTGGACTGTGCAACTGCAGGACGGCAGCCACGTGCAGGCACGCACCGTGGTCAATGCCGCCGGCGCCTGGGCCGACGTGGTGGGCCAGCTGGCCGGCGCCGCGCCCATTGGCCTCACGCCCTGTCGGCGCACGGCCTTCACCTTCCCCGCGCCCGAGGGGCTGGACCTGCCCAGCCTGCCCGCCATCATCGCGGTGGACGAGAGCTTCTACATCAAGCCCGACGCGCGCCAGCTGCTGGGCTCGCCCGCCAACGCCGACCCCATGCACCCGCACGACGTGGTGCCCGAGGAGATCGACGTGGCCACGGGCATCTGGCACATCGAGCAGATGACGAGCTTCCAGATCCGCCGCCCCTCGCACACCTGGGCCGGGCTGCGTTCCTTCGTGCCCGACGGCGACATGGTGATCGGCTGGGACGGCCAGGTCGAGGGCCTGTTCTGGGTGGCCGCGCAGGGCGGCTACGGCATCCAGAGCGCGCCGGGCTATGCCCTGCTGGCGCGCAACCTGCTGCTCGGCGAGCCGCTGGACGCGTCGCTGGTGGCCGAGGGTGTGGATGCCGAGGGGCTGTCGCCCCGGCGTTTGCGCTAGCAATTCAGGAGCTGCTCGCGCTTTTCAGTATTGGTTTTCAGAATGAAATATTTCTGAAATCCAGTATTCACGAGCGCAATCAGCTCCTGATTTTGATGACTGGTCAGTGATCCATTGCGCGAACGCTGCACCCACGGCGCATGACACTGGCGCGCCCCAGACCAGGGCTCCCGCGCAAGGGCCGCCCCGCCGCGCTGGGAGCGTCCCCCTGCCCGCAGCGCGCAGCACTGCGAGAGCGGGGGGAAGGCGCCGAAGGCGACTCAGGGGAGTGTTTCAGGGGATCGCCGCCTGCAACAGGTTGCGCGTGCGCTGCGCCTCGTGGCGCGCGGCAGTGGCGAAGTCCGCGCCATTGCTCGCATAGAGGATGGCGCGCGAGGAATTGACGATGATCGGGCCGTCCTTGCGCCAGCCCGCGCGCACCGTGGCGGCAGCGTCGCCGCCCTGGGCGCCCACGCCGGGAATGAGCAGCGGCACCTGCGGCGCGATGGCGCGCACGCGCTCGATCTCGGCCGGGTAGGTGGCGCCCACCACCAGGCCGAGCTGGCCGTTCTTGTTCCACGGGCCCTGCGCCAGGCGCGCGATGTGCTCGTACAGCAGCGGCTGGCCGTCCACGCTGGCCAGGCGCTGGTTCTGGAAGTCGTCGCCGCCGGGGTTGGAGGTGCGGCACAGCAGGAAGGCACCCTTGCCGGGGTAGCGCAGGTAGGGCTCGACCGAGTCGAAGCCCATGAAGGGCGAGAGCGTGACCGCGTCGGCGCCGTAGCGCTCGAAGGCCTCGCGCGCGTACTGCTCGGCGGTGGAGCCGATGTCGCCGCGCTTGGCGTCCAGGATCACTGGCACGCGCGGCGCGTTGGCGCGCATGTGCTGCATCAGGCGTTCCAACTGGTCTTCCGCGCCGTGCGCGGCGAAGTAAGCGATCTGCGGCTTGAAGGCGCACACCAGGTCGGCCGTGGCATCCACGATGGCGGCGCAAAAGTCGTAAATCTTGTGCGGGTCGCCCTGCATGCCCGCGGGAAACCGCGTGGGTTCGGGGTCCAGGCCCACGCACAGCATGGAGTTGTTCTGCGTGGCCGCGTCGCGCAGCATGTCGAGGAAGGTCATGGGGGGGATTTTATGCAGAGCGCTCGAAATGGAACACCGCCGTCCCCGCGCGCGCATTGGGCAAAAAGCGCACGGCCTCGCCGTCCTGCAGGCCGAAAGAGTCCAGGATGCGCAGCCGGTTCTTGGTGGCCAGCGCCTCGAAGTCCTTGTAGGTGCCGACGCGGATGTTGGGCGTGTCGTACCACTGGTAGGGCAGGCGGCGCGTGACGGGCATGCGACCGCGCAGCACGGAAAGCCGGTTGGGCCAGTGCGCGAAGTTGGGGAAGGCGACGATGCCGGTGCGGCCCACGCGCGCGGTCTCGCGCAGCATGACCTCGGCGTTGCGCAGGTGCTGCAGGGTGTCGATCTGCAGCACCACGTCGAACGAGGCGTCGCCGAACATGGCCAGGCCTTCGTCGAGGTTGAGCTGGATGACATTCACGCCCCGGCGCACGCAGGCCAGCACGTTGGCGTCGGCGATCTCGATGCCGTAGCCGCTGCAGCCGCGTTCGCGCTGCAGGTAGTCGAGCATGCTGCCGTCGCCACAGCCCAGGTCGAGCACGCGCGATCCTTGCGGCACCAGGCGGGCCAGGGCTTCCATGGTGGCTTTTTCGGTCATGCCAGCTCCTTTGCAATGCTGTCGAAGTAGGAACGCATGACGTTCATGTAACGGGCGTCGTCGAGCAGGAAGGCATCGTGGCCGTGGGGCGCGTCGATCTCGGCGTAGCTCACGGCGCGTCGGTTGTCGAGCAGGGCCTTGACGATCTCGCGCGAGCGCTGGGGAGAGAAGCGCCAGTCGGTGGTGAAGCTGACCAGCAGGAACTTCGCCGTGGCGCGCGCAAGGGCCCGGGTGAGGTCGCCTTTGAAAGCGCGCGCGGGGTCGAAATAGTCGAGCGCGCGCGTGATCAGCAGGTAGGTGTTGGCGTCGAAGTAGTCGCTGAACTTGTCGCCCTGGTAGCGCAGGTAGCTCTCGATCTGGAACTCGACGTCCTGGGTGCTGTACTTGAGGTCGATGCCTTCGCGCAGCTGGCGCCCGAACTTCTCGTTCATCACGTCGTCGCTCAGGTAGGTGATGTGGCCGATCATGCGCGCGATGCGCAGGCCGCGCTTGGGGATCACGCCGTGGCGGTAGAAGTGACCGCCGTGGAAGTCGGGGTCGGTGACGATGGCGCGGCGCGCCACTTCGTTGAAGGCGATGTTCTCGGCCGTGAGGTTGGGCGCGCTGGCCACCACCACGGCATGGCGCATGCGCTCGGGGTACTGCAGCGTCCACGAGAGGGCCTGCATGCCGCCCAGGCTGCCGCCGAGCACGGCGGCCAGTTGCGTGATGCCCAGGCGGTCGAGCAGGCGGGCCTGGGCGTGGACCCAGTCCTCCACCGTGACCACGGGGAAGTCGGCGCCGTAGACCTCGCCGGTGTCCGGATGCGTGTGCATGGGGCCGGTGGAGCCAAAGCACGAGCCCAGGTTGTTGACGCCGATGACGAAGAAGCGGTTGGTGTCCACGCTCTTGCCGGGGCCGATCATGTTGTCCCACCAGCCCTCGCTCTTGTCTTGGCCCTCGTAGACACCGGCAACATGGTGCGAGGCGTTGAGCGCGTGGCACACCAGCACGGCATTGGATCGGTCAGCGTTGAGCTGGCCGTAGGTCTCGTAGGCGAGGTGGTAGTCGCGGATGGAGGCGCCGCTTTGCAGCGGCAGCGCCTCTGGAAAATGCATCGACTGGGGCGTGGCGAGGAACGACATAAAAAAACCCGGTAACGCTAAAAACGGTACCGGGTCGGCTGTCGGACGGTCTTTAGCTGAATTTATTAAGCGCCCGCAAGCTGTGGCAAATCGGCGCGTCCGGCAACTATAGCAAAACCAGCGGGTTCAGGCGGGTACCCACAACGCCAGAATACCCAGCACCAGGAAGATGCCCGCTGACACGACGTGCACGGTGCGCAGCGGTATGCGCCGCGTGATGCGGTCACCCAGCCACACCACGGGGGCATTGGCCAACATCATGCCGAGCGTGGTGCCAGCCACCACCCACAGCCAGCCGCTGTACTGGGCAGCCAGCATGACGGTGGCGATCTGCGTCTTGTCACCCATCTCGGCCAGGAAGAAGGCCACGACCGTGGTGCCGAAGACGCCCCAGCGCGGACCTTCGCCGGTGTCGCCGTCTTCGAGCTTGTCCGGGATCAGCATCCACACCGCCATGGCGATGAACGACACGCCCAGCACCCAGCGCAGCATCTGCGGCCCGATCAGCGTGGTGATCCAGGCCCCGGCGGCACCGGCCAATGCGTGGTTGAACACCGTGGCCACGAAGATGCCCCAGACGATGGGCCAGGGCTTGCGGAAACGCGCCGCCAGCACGAGGGCGAGCAGCTGGGTCTTGTCGCCCATTTCTGCGAGGGCGACGATGGAGGTGGAGACGAGGAAGGCTTCCATGGGGGCAATATCGTTTTCGGCCGGACGCAGAACGGATGCATTGACCACGCACCGACCCCGGCTCCATGGACGGCGTGCGGTCAATGGTCTCGCTTGTCCGCAGACTGCGCATGCCATGGGACGTGGGGCCCCAAGTGTGTTGACATGCGCTCCCTGGCACTGGCTGCCAGGGTCGGCTACTCCCCAAAGACCCGCGCATTGTAGCGGCCAGGGCCCGGCCGGAATGCCCGCCGGATGTTGCAACAAACCAAGGCCCGAGAAATAAAAAGTGGGCTGAACGCCAAATTGCCTGATAATGGGTCCGCTTTTTCGCTTTGCGGAAAGGCAGAGAGTCAGCGGTGAATGGTCAGTTTCGCGTCTTTGAAGTCGTCACAGGTTTGTTGATTGCGTCGGACTCCATCGCGTTTTATGTTTTTTCAGGAGTCCCTCATGGGCAACAAACTTTACGTGGGCAACCTGCCCTACTCGTTCCGCGACAACGATCTGGAACAAACCTTCGGCCAGTTCGGCTCGGTTTCCAGCGCCAAGGTCATGATGGAGCGTGACACCGGCCGCTCCAAGGGTTTCGGCTTCGTCGAAATGGGCAGCGATGCCGAGGCACAAGCCGCCATCCAAGGCGTGCATGGCCAAAACTTCGGCGGCCGTGACCTCGTGGTCAACGAAGCCCGTCCCATGGAGCCCCGCGCTCCCCGTAGCGGCGGCTTCGGCGGCGGCAATGGCGGCGGCTACGGCGGCGGTGGCCGCAGCGGCGGCTTCGGCGGCGGTGGCGGCGGCTACGGCGGTGGCCGCAACAGCTACTAAGCACCCCGGAACCAGAGGCCCCGGCCTCTCCGGCATGAAAAGGAACCTGCGGGTTCCTTTTTTTATTTGCCGGTCTGCAACCGATCTGCCACAGGTCGTAAAAACCCTTGCTTTTCAGCCATTGACAAGCGCCATAATGTACGAGCGGGTTTTTACCCGTTCATGGTTTGCGGTGATCCTTCAGTTGCACGCATAGAGCATTCGTCGAGATGAGCTGGTTGCGTTTTCGGGACTCCATCGCTTTTTCATTGTGTTTTTGAGGAGTCCCTCGATGGGCAACAAACTGTATGTGGGCAACCTGCCCTACGGCGTGCGCGACAATGATCTGGAGCAGGCTTTCGCCGCCTTTGGCAGCGTGACCAGCGCCAAGGTCATGATGGAGCGCGACACCGGCCGTTCCAAGGGCTTCGGTTTCGTGGAAATGGGCAGTGATGCCGAGGCCCAGGCCGCCATCAACGGCATGAATGGCCAGTCCCTCGGTGGCCGCGCCATCGTCGTGAACGAAGCCCGTCCGATGGAACCCCGCCCGCCCCGCTCCGGCGGCTTTGGCGGCGGTGGCGGCGGCTACGGTGGTGGTGGCCGCAGCGGTGGCGGCGGCTACGGCGGTGGCCGTGAGGGCGGTGGTGGCGGCTATGGCGGCGGCCGTGAAGGTGGCGGCGGCTACGGCGGTGGCCGTGGCGAAGGCGGTTTCCGCAGCCCCTACGGTTCGGGTCCGCGCAGTGGCGGCGGCGGCCGCGGCAATGGTGGCGGCGGCTACGGCGGCGGTGGCAACAGCTACTGAGCCCTCCTGCGCATGTCCCAGCAAAAAGCTCCTTCGGGAGCTTTTTTCATGCCCGCGCCATGGGCACGGGGCGGTCAGCCGGCTTCGGATTGCCGGTGCTTGCGCGGCCGCCCGGCCAGCAGGCGGTCGAACACCGGGTTGGGCAGCAGGCGCAAGAGCTTGGCCACCACGCCCATCTGCCAGGGAATGACCCGGTAGCTCGCGCCCGCCTGCACGGCGGCGAAAGCCCGGTCGGCGAAGTCCTCGGGCCGCATCAGGAAAGGCATGGCATAGCGGTTCTGGCGCGTCAGCGGCGTGTCGATGTAGCCAGGGCAGATGGTGGACACCACCACACCCGTGCCGCGCAGCTCCCCGCGCAGGCTTTCGCAGTAGCTGATGAGGGCGGCCTTGCTCGCGCAGTAGGCGCCATGGCCCGGCAGGCCCCGGATGCCGGCCACGCTGCCGATGCCCACCAGCCGCCCGCTGCCGCGTGCCGCCATCGCGCCGATGAAAGGCTGGAACGTGGCCGCCGCGCCCACGGTGTTGGTGGCCAGGACGCGCGCCATGGTGTCGATGTCCTCGCGCAGCGCCGTGTCGACCCCCACGCTGATGCCCGCATTGGCGATGACCACGTCCGGCACGCCCTGGCGCCGCAGGCAGTCCTGGCCGGCAGCGACGATGCTGTCGGTGACAGCCACGTCAGCGCTATATATTTCATAGCTATCGACACTTATTCCACTAGCCTCGGCCCATTTTTTCACCTCGTCCACGCGCCGCGCCACGAGCGCCAGCCGCCAGCCCGCGCGGTGGTAGCGCGCGGCCAGCGCCTGGCCGATGCCGCTGGAGGCGCCGGTGATGAAGACGAGGGGTGATGCCATGGCGCGCGGGTGAATGTTCAGCGCGCGGGCACGAGCACGCCGCGCACGCGGCCGCGCAGTTGCAGCACCTGTTCGAGGTTGTCGTATTCCATGCTGTCGGCGGTGAAACGGTCCTTGCCGCGCGTGAGCACGACCGGCTGGTCCGAACGCACACGCTCCTGCTTCGGCCAGGCATGGAGAAACTCGCCCCGGAACTCCAGGGGCGGCTGCCCCTTGCCGTTGGCGGCGCGCAGGGCCTCGCGCACCACCACGGCATTGCCCAGGAGCTGGATTTCCGAGCCATCGGCGTTGCTCAGCGCACGGTCCGCCGTGGCGCGCACCAGACGCCCGTTGGCGCCGAGCGAGCGCAGGCGCACGTCATCGATCTCCAGCGTGTCGGTATCAGGGTAATGGCGCGCCACCGCTCCCAGCACCTCGCTCTGCAGGCGCCCGCCGGCGTCGAAGCTCTTGACCGAGAACTCCTTCATGAAATAGTCGGGCTCGTGCCGCGGCGCGCCCGCCTCCTGGGGGGCCTGCGCCTGGGGCGCGTTGCGCACCAGCCACCAGGTGCCCAGTGCCAGCAGGCCCATCAGCAGCACCGGCAGGTAGAGCGACAGCCGGTCCCAGGCATGGCGCAGCGTCATGGTCATGCGCAGTAGTCCGCCAGCAGCGCGGCGTAGCGGCCGCTGGCCATGAGCAGCAGATCACAGAACTCGCGCGCGGCGCCGTCGCCGCCACGGGCCTGCGTGACATGGTGGGCGCTGGCCAGCACCTCGGCCTGGGCGTTGGCCGGGGCGCAAGCGAAGGCGCAGCGGCGCATCACGGGCAGGTCGGGCCAGTCGTCGCCCATGGCGGCGGCCTGGGCCCAGGTCAGCCCCAGTGTGGCGAGGATCTGTTCGGCCGCCGGGCGCTTGTCCTCGGTGCCGAAGATGGCGTGCTCCACGCCCAGCGCGCGCAGGCGCACGCGCAGCGGCGCGGAGTCGCGGCCGGTGACCACGGCGGGCACGATGCCCGCCTTCTGCAGGAGCTTGAGGCCATGGCCGTCCAGGGTGTTGAAGCGCTTGAGCGTCTCGCCCGATTCGCTGAAGAACAGGCCGCCATCGGTGAGCACGCCGTCCACATCGAAGAACGCGACGCGCACGTCCTGTGCCGCCAGCAGCAGCTCAGGGGGAAATTGCAGCACGGGCAGGGTGGGCGCCGCCATCTCAGATCACCTTGGCACGCATCAGGTCGCCGATGTGCACGATGCCGGTGAGCGCGCCCTCGGCATCGACCACCAGCACGCTGGTGATGCCGTGGGTTTCCATCATCTCGGCGGCGTCCACGGCCAGCGCGTCGGCGGCGATGGTGCGGGGGCCCGGGTGCATGACCTGCTCGGCCGTGGCGCTGCGCAGATCGGCACCGGCCTCGATGCGGCGGCGCAGGTCGCCGTCGGTGAAGATGCCGAGCACGCGGCCCTGGCCGTCGACCACGGCCGAGGCGCCCAGGCCCTTGGCGCTCATTTCGCGCATCAGGTCACTGAACAGCGTGTCGGGGGCGACGCGGGGCACCTGCTCGCCCGCGCGCATGACGTCGCTCACATGGGTGAGCAGCTTGCGCCCGAGCGCGCCGCCGGGGTGCGAGCGCGCGAAATCCTCGGCGCGAAAACCGCGCGCATCGAGCAGGGCCACGGCCAGCGCGTCACCCAGCGCCAGCTGCGCCGTGGTGCTGGTGGTGGGGGCGAGGTTGAGCGGGCAGGCCTCGCGCTCGACGCTGCAGTCCAGCGCCAGGTCGGCGTGCTGCGCCAGCGAGGACTGCGGGTTGCCGGTGATGGCGACCAGGGGCACGCCCAGGCGGTGCAGCACGGGCAGGATGGCGGTGAGCTCGGCGCTCTCGCCGCTGTTGGAGATGGCCAGCACGAGGTCCTGGGCCGTGACCATGCCCAGGTCGCCGTGGCTGGCCTCGGCCGGGTGCACGAACAGCGCGGGAGTGCCGGTGGACGCCAGCGTGGCAGCGATCTTGCGGCCCACATGGCCGCTCTTGCCCATGCCCATGACCACGACGCGGCCCGGGATGTGCAGCATTTTCTGCACCGCCTGCGCGAACCGGCCGTCCACGCGCTGGCCCAGCGCACGCAGCGCGGCGGCCTCGATGTCGAAGGTTTCCCGTGCCAGGCGCAGGGCCTGCTCGGGGTCGAAAGGGCGCGTGGCGCCAGTGGCTGCATGCATGGAGCGATTCTATCGGCCGGGGCTGCGCGGCGTCGGATAGCATCGGAGCATGTCTTCCCTCGCCCTGACCCTGCTGTACCTGCTGGCCGCGGTGCTGGGGGTGGTGGCCTGCCGCAGCCTCAAGCTGCCGCCGATGCTGGGCTATCTGGCCGCCGGCGTGCTGATCGGCCCGCATGCCCTGGCCCTGGCGCAGAACTCGGAGAGCGTGCGCCACCTGGGTGAATTCGGCGTGGTGTTCCTGATGTTTGCCATCGGGCTGGAATTCAGCCTGCCCAAGCTGCGCGCCATGCGGCGCCAGGTGTTCGGCCTGGGCCTCATGCAGGTGGTGCTGACCATGGGCGTGGCCTTTGGCGGCACGCTGGTGCTGGCGCGGCTGCTGGGCGGCGTGTGGGACGTGGGCTGGCAGACGGCGCTGGCCCTGGCCGGCACGCTGGCCATGAGCAGCACGGCCATCGTGGTCAAGCTCATGGCCGAGCGCGCCGAGATCGAGAGCGACCACGGCCGGCAGATCATGGGCATCCTGCTGTTCCAGGATCTGGCCGTGGTGCCGCTGCTGGTGCTGATCCCGGCCCTGGGCTCCTCGCCGGACGACCTGCTCATGGCGCTGGGGCTGGCGCTGGTCAAGGCCACGGTGCTGGTGGGCCTGCTGCTGACGGGCGGGCAGAAGCTGATGCGCTGGTGGCTCACGCTGGTGGCGCGGCGCAAGAGCGACGAGCTGTTCATGCTGAACCTGCTGCTCATCACGCTGGGCTTGGCCTGGCTGACCGAGCTGGCGGGCCTGAGCCTGGCCCTGGGCGCCTTCATCGCCGGGGTGCTGGTGTCGGAAACCGAATACCGGCACCAGGTGGGCACCGACATCCGACCGTTCCACGACGTGCTGCTGGGCCTGTTCTTCATCACCATCGGCATGATGCTGGACTGGCATATCCTGCTGGAGCAGTGGGCCCTGGTGCTGGGCCTGCTGCTGGTGCCGATGCTGCTCAAGCTGGGCATCATCCTGGTGCTCTCGCGCGGCATGGGCGCCACGACGGGCGTGGCGCTGCGCGCCGGCCTGTACCTGGCGCAGGCGGGGGAATTCGGTTTCGTGCTGCTCTCGCTGACGCAGCAGAACGGCCTGGTGCGCCCGGCGCTGATGAACCCCATCCTCGCGGCCATGGTGCTGTCGATGCTGGCCACGCCCTTCCTCATCATGTACAGCAACCGCATCGTGATGAAGCTGGTTGCCAGCGACTGGCTGCAGCAGTCGCTGCAGATGACGACCATCGCGCGCAAGAGCATCGGCACGAGCAGCCACGTCATCATCTGCGGCTTCGGCCGCTGCGGCCAGAATCTGGCGCGCATGCTGGAGCACGAAGGTATCGCCTACATGGCGCTGGACCTGGACCCCGACCGCGTGCGCCAGGCCGCCGCCGCCGGCCACTCCGTGGTGTATGGCGACGCCTCGCGCCTGCAGGCCCTGGTGGCCGCCGGCCTGGTACGGGCCAGCGCCGTCGCGGTGACCTACCTGGACATCCAGTCCTCGCTCAAGGTGCTGGCCAACGCCCGCGCCCACGCCCCGCAAGTGCCGGTGGTGGTGCGCACCCAGGACGACCTGCACCTGGACAAGCTGCGCAGCGCTGGCGCCACCGAGGTGGTGCCCGAGGCCATCGAGGGCTCGCTGATGCTGGCCAGCCATGCACTGGCCCTGGTGGGCGTGCCCATGCGCCGCGTGCTGCGGCTGGTGCAGGACCAGCGCGACGCGCGCTACAACCTGCTGCGCGGCTACTTCCACGGCGCGGACGACGACACCGCGAACGAGCGCGATCAGGAGCGCATGTCCACCATCACCCTGCCCCCCGGCGCCCAGACGCTGGGCCAGCCGCTGGGCGCGCTGGCGCTGCATGCCCTGGGCGTGAAGGTGATGAACCTGCGCCATGGCAACGGCCGCATGACGCCGCCCGACGACGGCACGGTGCTTGCCGAGGGCGATACCCTGGTGCTGTCGGGCCAGCCCGCCGCCCTGGCGCTGGCCGAGGACCGGCTGCTGCGCGGCTGACCCCACCCCGCCAAGGGATCTGCAAAATTCGATAAAAACGGGCTGTATCGCTTGCCTATCAAGCGTCAGTAGCTATGTTTTCAGGAGCAATTCAAGTTGCTCCACCGGGCCGGGCCGGCCAAACAGATAGCCCTGGAAACGCTTGCAGCCGTTGCGCAACAGGAACTTGCGCTGCCCCTGGCTTTCCACGCCCTCGGCCACCACCTCCAGCCCCAGGCTGTGCGCCAGGGCGATCACGGTGCAGGCGATGGCCGCATCGTTCGGGTCGGTGAGCACGTCGCGCACGAAGCCCTGGTCGATCTTGAGCTGGTCGAGCGGCAGGCGCTTGAGGTAGCTCAGGCTGGAGTAACCGGTGCCGAAGTCGTCGAGCGAGAAGCCCACGCCCTGGCTGCGCAGGGCCTGCATCTTGGCGATGCCGTCCTCCACATCGTGCAGCAGCAGGCTTTCGGTCAGCTCCAGCGTGAGGTAGCTGGGATCGGCGCCGGTCTGCCGCAGCATGTCCAGCACCTGCTGCACGTATTCGGGATGGCGGAATTCACGCGTGCTCACGTTCACCGCCAAGGTCCACTGCCGGGTGACGGGGTGTGCCGCCCAGCGCACCATCTGCTCGCAGGCGGCCTGCAGCACCTGGCGCCCGATCTGCAGGATCAGCCCGGTATGCTCGGCCAGCGCGATGAACTCCCCCGGGTGCACCAGGCCGCGCTGAGGGTGCATCCAGCGCACCAGGGCCTCGGCGCCCAGCACCTGGCCGCTGGCATCCACCACGGGCTGGTAGTGCAGCAGGAATTCACCCCGCTGCAAGCCCTGGCGGATATCCGCCTCCAGGGCGGAGCGCGCCGCGGCCGAGGCCTGCATCCCCGGATCGAAGAAGCAGATGGTGTTGCGCCCCTGCGCCTTGGCCTGGTACATGGCCATGTCCGCGCGCTGCAGCAGCTCCTGCGCCTCCAACTGGGCGTTGCGGAACATGGCGATGCCGATGCTGGGCGTGCTGTGCACTTCGCCGCCCTGCATTTCGTAGGGCTGGTTGAGCGCCACCAGGATCTTCTGCGCCACCACCTCGGCCTCCATGGCGGCCTCGGCTTCCTTCGCATGCAGGCCCTGCAGGGTCACGACGAACTCATCCCCGCCCAGCCGGGCCACGGTGTCCGTGGTGCGCACGCAGGCCGTCAGGCGCCGGCCAGCCTGCACCAGCACCCGGTCGCCCCATTCGTGGCCCAGGGTGTCGTTGATGTTCTTGAAGTCATCCAGGTCGAGAAAGAGCAGGGCGCCATGGGATGCCGTGCGCTCGCAGGCGGCGGCGGCGCGGTCCAGGCGCTCCAGCAGCAGGCGGCGGTTGGGCAGGGCGGTGAGTTCGTCATAGAACGCCAGGCGCTGGATCTCGGCCTCGGCCCGCTTGCGTTCGGTGATGTTGCGGGCCACGCCACGGTAGCCGGCGAAGCCCCCCTGCGCATCGAAGATCGGCTCCCCGCTGATCGACACCCAGACCGGCGATCCATCGGATGCCAGGCGCTGCATCTCGAAATCGTGGAACACCTCATGCGCCGCCAACTGGGCCCGGTGGGTTCGCCACTGGGCCTCGCTGACGAGCGCGTCGGGCAGCTCCCAGCGGGTCAACCCTATGTGCCGCTCGTTCGGCAGCCCCAGGGGATTTCCGACATTGCCCTCGAAGCGCACGAAGCGGAAGTCGGCATCCTGCTCCCAATACCAGTCCGACGACAGCTGCGTCAGGCTGCGCCAGCGCACCTCGCTCTGGCGCAGCGCCTCCTGGGTGGCCAGGTAATCGGTCACGTCGGTATAGGTGCGCACGAATCCACCGCCTTCGAGCACCCGGGTGCGAACCTCCAGGTAGCGGTCCGAGGCGGTGCGCCGCAGATACACCTCCGGAATCCCGTCCGGGCCGGCCTGCGGAGGCCCGTCCGCTGGCAGATAGGCGCGTGCCACCGCATCCACGGCCGTGAACTCCTCGCGAAAATCACCCCGCTCGGCCTGGAAGCGCACGACATCCTCCTGCAGCGGCTGCCGCTCCAGCAACCCCTGGGGCAGACCGAGCAGATCCAGGTAGCGCTGGTTGTGGATGCGTACCCGCCCCTCCTTGTCCACGAAAGAGATGCCCTGGGACACGCTGGCCAGGGTCAATTCGAGCAGATGGGTCTTTTCTTCTAGCTGGGCGCTGGTCTGCGCCAGCCGGAGTTCGACATCCCGCCGGGCGATTTCCGCGCGCCGTGCCAGTTCCAACTGGCCCACGCTGTTGAGCAGGGGTTGCAGGAAGTGGACATCGGCGCTGGAATAGCCGCCCGGCCGATTGGCCACCCCCACCATGGCGACCAATTCGCCCGCGGCATGGATGGGCAGCCCCATGAAGGCCGTCAGAGGCGGGTGCCCATGCGGCAGGCCGCCCGCGCGGGGGTCGTCGGCAGGCTGGTTGCTGATCAGCGGCTCGCCACTGGTCAGCGCGGCACCAATGAGCGTGCGCGGGTTGTCAAAGACCATGCCTTGGCCGGACACCTGCGCATACCGGGCGCGCGAGTCGTCATCCCAACTGATGTCCGTGATGGCATGCACACGCAGGCTGGGGGCCCCTTCCGGTGAAATCTCGACCTGGCCGACCACGCCGAAGGCGCTCCCGGTCAGGCCCAGCATTTCCCGGAGCAGGGCTTCGAAGGCTGCGCGCGGAGGCGCGCTCGCGATGAACAGGGCCTGGGCGTCGGAGATGGCCTGCAGCAGCCGGTGCTGGCGCGCCAGCATGGCTTCGGCATTCTGGCGCGCTCGCTCGCCCGTGCTGCGCTCCAGCACTGCCTCAAGCTGGGCCGGGAGATTGAGCAGGTAGTGGTGCAGCGGGTCCTGCACCACGAAATCGATGAAGCCGTGGCGCATGGCCAGCGCCGCATGGGCCTCCTCGCCCTCGGGCACCATGATCAGGGTCGGCTGCCCCTGCAGGAAGCCAAACACATCGTAGGCCGAACCATCGCCAAGCCGCCGGGCCACCAGCACGATGTCGATGCTCTCGCTGGCCAGCAGATCCCGGGCCTGTTCCACGGTGGCCGCCCGCAGCAGGCGCCAGTCAAGCCATGGATCGACGAGCGCCCGGGTCACGGCCTGGGCGTGGTCGTCGCGGCCTTCGATCAGCAGAACAGAAACGGGCATGTCCAGCCTTCATGCTCAGTGCGCAGCCCCGCTGCAAAAGCCCATCATGGCTTGTGGATATTGCCACGATTATGCGTGCGCTTCCATGGTCTGGGCGGCACTTTTCTGACGCCACGGCTGATTACACTTGCCGTGCCGGATACGCCCGCTTCCACCGACCAGGACCCCCATGCAGCCCCTCAGCGTCAACGAATACCTCCGCCAGCACATCCGCACGGTCCCCGACTGGCCCGCGCCGGGTGTGCAGTTCCGCGACATCACGCCGCTGCTGCAGGACCCCAAGGTGTTCCGCGTGCTGATCGACGCCTTCGTGCACCGCTACATGGACAAGGACCTGCGCCCCGACGTGGTGGCCGGTCTCGACGCGCGCGGCTTCATCCTCGGGGCCGTGGTGGCCTACGAGCTGAACGTGGGTTTCGTGCCGATCCGCAAGAAGGGCAAGCTGCCGTTCACCACGGTGGAGGAGACCTATGAGCTGGAGTACGGCAGCGCCACCGTGGAGCTGCACACCGATGCCGTGAAGGCCGGGGACCGCGTGCTGCTCATCGACGATCTGATCGCCACGGGCGGCACCATGATGGCGGGCAAGAAGCTGCTGGAAAAGCTCGGCGCCCAGGTGATGGAAGGCGCCGCCATCGTCGATCTGCCGGAGTTGGGCGGCTCCAGCCGCCTGCGCGCGGGCGGCCTGCCGCTGTTCACGCTGGTCGATTTCGAGGGCCACTGACGGAGCCCTCCCAGGGCACCGTCGCGTCCGGGGGACGGACTCAGAGATCCCCGTACTGCGTGCCGCTCAGATCCTGGGCGCGCGAATCCTCGGGCAGTTCGGTCTCGGCGAAATCATTCTGCAGCAGCACGGACCGCATCGGACCCGAGCGCACGGCCACGCCCGGCGCTGGGGCGGGCGCCGGCCGGGACGACGAGGCCAGCGCCTGCTTGAACGCGGCGACTTCATCGGCCTCGATGGGATCGAAGTGCGGCGACGCCGGGCGCGCGGGCGCGGCCACGGGGGGAACCGGGGCGACAGGCGCGGCGACGGGCGCGCTGCGCGCAGGCGCCACCGGCGCTGCGGCCGGGGGCCTAGCGGCGGCCACGGGGGGCGCTGGACGTGGCGCCATCGCTGGCGGCCTGTGTTCCTGCCCCTTCTGGGGAATTCCCACGGCCACATGGTCGTTCAAACGCCAGTACACCGCGTTGACGGCGATGTCGTAGCGCGTCTTGGCGGTCTGGGCGATCAGGGCCTCGATCTCGCTCAGGCGGGCGGTATCGCCACCGTATTCCCGCGCCAGGTCGATCATCACGAGGAACTGGCGGCCATGCTGGTCGAGGGACAGCACCTTGAACTTGTAACCGGCCGACAGGACGGCCGCGCGGACCATGGCATCGCGCACCACGGAATACAGCAGTTCGCGCCGCTCCATGCGCTCGTTGCGGCGGTTGGCCGCATGCTCCGCGGGCACGGCGGGGGGCAGCACCGGCCGGCCATCACGCCCCGGCATCAAGGGCACGGTGGCATCCGCATTCAAAAGCCCCGACGGTTCAACCGAGCGGGATTTGGCAGGCGTGGATTTGCGCGTGAACCAGCTGAACAATGACATGGTCTTCTTTCTACGGTGGACGCCCTGGCGGCTCCGTAACGAGTGTAACGGCCCCCTTGCCGGCGGCAGCGCCCACACGCACGCAACGGACCATGCAGGCCCCACAGTGTCAGGTGGACGCAACGCGGCGGCGACGGTTGCCCAGGCGCTTGGACAGGACGGCCCCGGCGGCCATGGCCATGCTCAGCGCGATGGCGGGCTGGCGGTTGCCCAGTTCCGTGAAGCGCAGTGCCGTCAGCGCCCAGAGCTTGCTTGGCGCCGCGGCCTGGACGGTGGCGCTGCGCGGGCGCAGCGAAAAGAAGGAGCCTTCGCCGACCACGGAGCCGGCATTGACGATGGCCATGCGCAGCCGGCCCTTTTCGTCCTCGTAGTGCACGCTCAGGCTGCCGCTTTCCAGCAGGTACAGCGTGCGATCGGAAACCCCCTGCTTGAACAGCAACTGGCCCGCCGCCAGCGTGCAGGGTTGCAGGTAAGCGGACAGGGTTTCCCACTGCTCGGGCTTGAGCGGGTTGGTCATGCTGTCCTCCGCGCTGGCCTGGGCGATGGCATTGATCAGGCCTTGCAGGTCCAGCCGGGGCGTATTGGGTGTCACAGCGTTCATAGGACGACGAAACTATCCTCAATGCCCTTGAGGCACAAGCATTGTTTACCCCTTCTTACACCTGCGTCAAGGCTGTTGCAGGGCTATTTGCCTATGCAGAAACTGGAGAAGATGACCCCGAGCAAGTCATCGGAGGAGAACTCGCCCGTGATCTCGCTCAAGGCGTTCTGCGCCAAGCGCAGTTCCTCGGCCAGCAGATCGAGCGCCGGGCCCGCCGCGTCGAGCTGCGCGGCCGCCATGTCCAGGTGGCTGGCCACGGCCCGCAGGGCCTGCACATGGCGCTGGCGCGCGATGTATACCCCCTCGGGCGCGCCCTGCCAGCCGGCCACTTCGAGCAGCCGCTGGCGCAGCGGCTCCAGGCCCTCGCCCGTACGCGCCGACAGCCGCACGCCGTCCTGCGGGGCGACAACCGCGCCGGCGGGCGCGCAGTCGCTCTTGTTCCAGAGATCGATCACCGGCACCGACGGCGGCAGGCGCTCGGCCATGGCGCGGGCGATGGCCGCGTCGGCCGCCTGGTAGTCCGCGCCATGGCAGCGCGTGAGATCGTGCAGGAAGAGCACGGCGTCGGCCGCGGCGATCTCGTCCCAGGCGCGGGCGATGCCGATGCGCTCGACCTCGTCGTGGCTCTCGCGCAGTCCGGCGGTATCGATCACGTGCAAGGGCACGCCTTCGATCTGGATGGTCTGCTGCACCTTGTCGCGCGTGGTGCCGGCGATGGGCGTGACGATGGCCAGCTCCGCGCCGGCCAGGGCGTTGAGCAGCGAGCTCTTGCCGGCGTTGGGCTGGCCCGCGATCACCACCTTGATGCCCTCGCGCAGCAGCGCGCCCTGGCGCGCGCGTTGCATCACCTGTGCCAGCGTTTGCTGCAAATTCGATAGCTGCCCGCGCGCGTCCGCCTTGCGTAGAAAGTCGATTTCTTCTTCAGGAAAATCCAGCGTCGCCTCGACCAGCATGCGCAGGTGGATGAGCGCGTCGCGCAGGGCATGGATCTCGGCGGAGAACGCGCCCGACAGCGAGCGGCCGGCGCTGCGCGCGGCGGCGGCGGTGGAGGCGTCGATCAGGTCGGCGATGGCCTCGGCCTGGGCCAGGTCGATCTTGTCGTTGAGGAAGGCGCGCTCGGTGAACTCGCCCGGCCGGGCCACGCGCAGGCCGGGCAGGATGGCTGCACCGGCACCAGGGAGGGCCTGGGCTCCGGCTTCCAGGCAGCGTGCCAGCAACAACTGCAACACCACCGGGCCGCCATGGGCCTGCAACTCCAGCACGTCCTCGCCGGTGTAGGAGTGCGGCGCCGGGAAGAACAGCGCCAGCCCCTGGTCGATGGCCTGGCCGGCGGCGTCGCGGAAGGGCAGGTAGGTGGCCTCGCGCGGGCGCAGGTCACGCCCGCACAGGGCCTGGACCAGCGCCCCCAGCCCCCTGCCAGAGACGCGCACGATGCCCACGGCCCCGCGTCCGGGGGCGGTGGCGATGGCGGCGATGGGGTCCTGGTGGCGCGGCAGCATGGTGGAGGGACTTTACAGGGTTCGGAAAAAACGAAGGCCGCTCGCGCGGCCTTCATGAGGGGACCGTTCAGGCGGTCACTTGAACTTCGGCAGGTTGAACTGCGGCGGCACGCCCATGCGGGTGTTGATGATCCACTGCTGGGCGATCGACAGGATGTTGTTCGTCAGCCAGTACAGCACCAGGCCGGCCGGGAAGAAGAAGAACATCACGCTGAACATCAGCGGCATGATCCACATCATCTTGGCCTGCATCGGATCGGGCGGCGCGGGGTTCAGGGCCGTCTGCAGCAGGGTGCTGAGCGTCATGAGCACCGGCAGGATGAAGAACGGGTCGGGCGCGGAGAGGTCATGCACCCAGCCGATCCAGGGGGCGTTGCGCATTTCCACGCTGGACAGCAGCACCCAGTACAGCGCGATGAACACCGGAATCTGGATCATGATGGGGAAGCACCCGCCCATGGGGTTGACCTTCTCCTCGCGGTAGATGCGCATCATCTCCTGCTGCATCTGCTGCGGCTTGTCCTTGAGGCGCTCGCGCATCTCCATGATCTTGGGGTTGATGGCCTTCATCTTGGCCATGCTGGCGTAGGCCTTGGCGTTGAGCCAGTAGAACGCGATCTTGAGCAGCAGCACCAGGGCCACGATGGCCCAGCCCCAGTTGCCCAGCAGCTTGTGCAGCTGGTCGAGCAGCCAGTACAGCGGCTTGGACAGGATGGTCAGCCAGCCGTAGTCCTTGACCAATTCCAGGCCCGGGGCGAGCTTTTCCAGGTTCGTCTCGACCTGCGGGCCGGCGAACAGGCGTGCGTCCAGCGCCTTGCTGGCGCCCGGGGCAATGGTGTCGAGCGCGGTGATCATGCCCACCGAGTACAGGTTGGCGTCGACCTTGCGCATGAAGATTTCGCGCTTGGCACCCTCGGGCAGCAGCCAGGCCGAAGCGAAATAGTGCTGCACCATGGCCACGTAGCCGCTGTCGCTCTCCTTCTGGAAATCGGCCTTGTTGTCCTCGATGTCCTTGAATTCGACCTTCTGGTACTTCTTGTCCTGGGTGAACACGGCCGGGCCGGTGAAGGTGGAATAGAAGGACGATTCGCCAGCGGGCTTGTTGCCGTCGCGCACCAGCTGCAGGTAGAGCTTGGGGGACACGGGCGCCGTGCCGGTATTCACCACCTCGTGCTTGACCGCGAGGTCGTAGGCGCCGCGCTTGGCGGTCCAGGTCTTGACCAGCTTGACGCCGCCGAGGTCGGGCGACTCGAAGCGCACGGTCAGCTCGTTCTCACCGTCCTTGAGCGCGCGCGCGCCGGGCACCACCGACATCACGGTCTTGTGCGTGGGGAAGTCGCCACCGATCAGGCCCGTCTGCGCCAGGTAGACACGCTGGGCGCTTTCATCGAACAGCAGGAAGTTGCGGGATTTGTCGGCCAGATCGGAATGCTGGAGCAGCTCGGCCTGCGTGAGCGATCCGCCTTCGCTGTCGAAGACCAGGCGCAGCACGTCGGTGGCGACCTCCACGCGCTCGCGCTTGGCAGGGGCCGCGGAGGCCGCCGGAGCCTGCTGGCCGGGCACGCCCGCCTGCCCGCCCGCGGCCACCGGCACCGAGGCGCCCGGCACGGCGGCTGGCGCGGCGGCGCTACCTGCCGCCGCCGGGGCGGGGGCTGATGCGGGCGCGGGGAAGAAGGTGGCCTGGCGGCCGTTGTGCATCTGCCACTTGTCCCACAGCAGGACCAGGGAAAAGCCAAAAATCACCCACAGGATGGTGCGGCGGATGTCGTTCATGGAGACTTCTTTGGTGAGGATGAGGAAGGTGCAGGAGAGAGCAACCGCGAGAACAGCCGCGTGGCGCGCGGTGCCTCCTGCGGCACCGGATCATGGCCACCATCGCACCAGGGGTGGCAGCGCGCCAGCCGGCCCAGCGTCAGCCAGGTGCCCGCGGCGGCGCCATGCTGCTGCAGCGCCTGCAGTGAATACTGCGAGCAGGTCGGCTCGAAACGGCAGGCCGAACCCAGCCACGGACTGAGCAGCAGACGGTAGCCCTTGACCAGCGCGATCAGCAGGCTCTGCATCATGCGCAAGCCCGGGAAGAAAGGAGCGGGCGCGCGGCCGCGCGCTCGAAGAGCTGCAGCAACTCGGCGCGCACGGCCTGCTTGAGCGGATCGGAACTGGCGCTGACGTACTGCTTGCGGTCGAACGTGGCGCGCAGCCGCACCACATGCGCGGCCTGCGGCAGCTTCGGCTCCAAGGCCGAGGCCACGGCGTAGATCTGTCGCTTGATGGCATTGCGCGTCACCGCGCGGCGGGCCCAGCGCTTGGGCACCATGGCGCCCAGCCAAGCATCGGGCACGGCGAACAGGGCCTGCGGCGCCTCGGGGCGCGAGGCACCGGGCCCCGACCCGATGGGTGCGGCGCCACCGGCATCCAGTGCCAGGCGGTGCAGCGCGAAATGGGCCGTGCGGGCCACGGTTTCTCCGGCCATGGTGGCCTGGAATTGCGGACGCGTTTTCAGCCGCTGCATGAAGGCGCCCTCGTCGGGACCTGCAGGCGCGCGCCGGGGTGCGAGTCCAAGCCCGTGCGGGCCTTAGACGGCCAGGCGCTTGCGGCCCTTGGCGCGGCGGGCGTTGATGACGGCGCGGCCACCGCGGGTCTTCATGCGCACCAGGAAACCGTGGGTGCGGGCGCGGCGCGTCTTGGAGGGCTGGTAAGTGCGTTTCATGGGAATTCCTCGAGGGTTCGGTAGGGAAGCGCACCTCTCAAAGAAGGCGCGGCAGGATCAAATTACCCTGAACACATTCAGGGAAACCCGCAATTGTCGCAGACTTGCGCGCCAGAAGCAATGCCACCCATCGGAAGAGCCCCCACGACCCATCCGGGCAACCCGGTCGGAGGGCCTCTCCAGGTTGTGGATAACTCCTTGACAAGCTACAATCCCAGGCCTTGAACCGTTCCTCCTATCCACAACAAGAATCCCCAATGCAAGAGGAAACCGCGAACGGCATCCCCCCTTCCCATGGCAGCGAAGCCGGCCAGGCGCTCTGGCAGGCATGCACCGAGCAGCTTGCCCAAGACCTGCCCGCCCAGCAATTCAGCACCTGGATCAAGCCGCTCGCGGCCCAGGTGGCCAGCGACTTCTCCAAGGTCACGCTCTACGTCCCGAACCGCTTCACGCTCGACTGGATACGCGCCCAGTACGCCGGCCGCATCGCCGCGCTGCTGGAGGCGCTTTATGGCCAGCCCATCCCGCTGGAGTTAGCGCTCGCTCAGCGCACAACCACCACCCGTACTTATGTGCAGCCCATGGCGCAGGCGGCAGCGAACAACCCCGAACCCGTCGCCGCCCCGGCCGCCGACGACGGCGCGCGCGACCCGCTGCGCAACCGGCTGAACCCGGCGCTGACCTTCGACACCCTGGTGGAGGGCACGGCCAACCGCATGGCGCGCGCCGCCGCCATGCATGTGGCGGGCACGCCCGGCCATCTTTACAACCCGCTGTTCATCTACGGCGGCGTGGGCCTGGGCAAGACCCACCTGGTGCACGCCGTGGGCAACAAGCTGCTGCAGGACCGGCCCGACGCCAAAGTTCTCTACATCCACGCCGAGCAATTTGTTTCGGATGTGGTTAAGGCCTACCAGCGCAAGACCTTCGATGAATTCAAGCAGCGTTACCACTCGCTCGACCTGCTGCTGATCGACGACGTGCAGTTCTTCGCCAACAAGGACCGCACGCAGGAGGAATTCTTCAACGCCTTCGAGGCGCTGCTGGCCAAGAAGAGCCACATCGTGATGACCTCGGACACCTATCCCAAGGGTCTGACGGACATCCACGAGCGCCTGGTCTCGCGCTTCGATTCGGGCCTGACGGTGGCAATCGAACCGCCCGAGCTGGAAATGCGCGTGGCCATCCTGATCAACAAGGCGCGCGCTGAAAGCGCCGAGATGCCCGAGGAAGTGGCTTTCTTCGTCGCCAAGAACGTGCGCTCGAACGTGCGCGAACTCGAAGGCGCGCTGCGCAAGATCCTGGCGTATTCGCGCTTCAACCAGAAGGAAATCTCCATCCAGCTGGCCCGCGAGGCGCTGCGCGACCTGCTGTCCATCCAGAACCGGCAGATCTCGGTGGAAAACATCCAGAAGACGGTGGCCGACTACTACAAGATCAAGGTCGCCGACATGTACAGCAAGAAGCGCCCGGCCAGCATCGCCCGGCCGCGCCAGATCGCCATGTACCTGGCCAAGGAACTCACGCAGAAGAGCCTGCCAGAGATCGGCGAGCTGTTCGGCGGACGCGACCACACCACGGTGCTGCACGCCGTGCGCAAGATCGCGGGCGAGCGCCAGCAGCTCACCGAACTGAACCAGCAGCTGCACGTGCTGGAGCAGACGCTCAAGGGCTGACGCCGTGCCGAAGCGGTCCCCAGGAGAAATGCCACGGCAACGGGGCAAAATGGCAGGCTGTGCAGCAGGGAGGGGGCAGGAGGCATGCCGCTGTTCCGCGCACCGTAACCAAAATCACAAGAGGTTGACATGATCGTCCTGAAGGCAACACAAGACAAGGTTCTCGCGGTTCTGCAGTCGGTCGCCGGCATCGTCGAGCGCCGGCACACCCTGCCCATCCTGGCCAACGTGCTGATCCGCAAGACGGGCAACGCGCTGCAGCTCACCACCAGCGACCTCGAAGTGCAGATCCGCACCACGGCCGAACTGGGCGGCGACACGGGCGACTTCACCACCACCGTGAACGCCCGCAAGATCATCGACGTGCTGCGCACCATGCCGTCCGACATGACGGTGAGCCTGGAGACCAGCCAGGACAAGCTCGTGCTCAAGGGCGGCAAAAGCCGCTTCACGCTGCAGACCCTGGCCGCCGAGGACTTCCCGCTGGTACAGGAGGCCGCCAGCTTCGGCCCCGCCTTCAGCGTGCCGCAGAAGACGCTCAAGCACCTGCTGGGCCAGGTGGCCTTCGCCATGGCCGTGCAGGACATCCGCTACTACCTCAACGGCATCCTGTTCGTGGCCGAGGGCAAGACGCTCTCGCTCGTGGCCACCGACGGCCACCGCCTGGCCTTCGCCAGCGCCGAGTTGGACGTCGAAGTGCCCAAGCAGGAAGTCATCCTGCCGCGCAAGACCGTGCTGGAGCTGCAGCGCCTGCTGAGCGACGCCGACGGCGCGCTCGAAATGCGCTTCGCCAGCAACCAGGCCAAGTTCAGCTTCGGCGCGCTGGAATTCGTCACCAAGCTGGTCGAGGGCAAGTTCCCCGACTACAACCGCGTCATCCCCAAGAACCACCACAACAGCGTGACCCTGGGCCGCGCCCCGCTGCTGGCCAGCTTGCAGCGCACGGCCATCATGACGAGCGACAAGTTCAAGGGCGTGCGCCTGAACATCGAACCGGGCACCTTGCGCGTGGCCAGCAACAACGCCGAGCAGGAAGAGGCGGTGGACGAGCTCGACATCGACTACGGCGGCGACGCCATCGAGATCGGCTTCAACGTCACCTACCTGATCGACGCGCTCGCCAGCATGGGGCAGGACATGGTGAAGATCGCGCTGTCCGACGGCAACAGCTCCGCCCTGCTGACGCTGCCCGAGAGCGACCACTTCAAATACGTCGTGATGCCCATGCGCATCTGATGCATTTTGCTACTATTTTTATAGCTTGAAGCGCTCATATTCATTGCGCCAGAGCCCTATTTTGTTTCAAGACCCCGGAAGCGCCCGCGCTTCCCCGACAGCCAAGGCCGACCATGACCGCTGACCACCAACCGCCCACGCCCGAAGACAACGGCAGCGGCGCCGCCGCGCCCAAGATCGATGCCCACCAGGCCGGCGCCAGCGAAGGCTACGGCGAAGGCGCCATCCAGATCCTCGAAGGCCTGGAGGCCGTGCGCAAGCGCCCCGGCATGTACATTGGCGACACCTCCGACGGCACCGGCCTGCACCACCTGGTGTTCGAGGTGGTGGACAACTCCATTGACGAGGCCCTGGCCGGCCACTGCGACGACATCGTCGTCACCATCCACTCCGACAACTCGATTTCCGTCACCGACAACGGGCGCGGCATTCCCACCGGCCTGAAGATGGACGACAAGCACGAGCCCAAGCGCTCGGCCGCCGAGATCGCCCTGACCGAACTGCATGCCGGCGGCAAGTTCAACCAGAACAGCTACAAGGTGTCCGGCGGCCTGCACGGCGTGGGCGTCTCCTGCGTGAACGCGCTCAGCAAGATGCTGCGCCTGACGGTGCGCCGCGAAGGCAAGGTGCATGTGCTGGAATTCAGCCGGGGCTTCGTGCAGAACCGCATCATCGAGACGGTCGACGGCTTCGAAGTCTCGCCCATGAAGGTGACCGGCGAAACGGAAAAACGCGGCACCGAGGTGCACTTCCTGCCCGACACCGAGATCTTCAAGGAAAACAACGAGTTCCACTACGAAATCCTGGCCAAGCGCCTGCGCGAACTCTCCTTCCTGAACAACGGCGTGCGCATCCGCCTGCTCGACGAGCGCACCGGCAAGGAAGACGACTTCTCCGGCGCCGGCGGCGTGCGCGGCTTCGTGGACTTCATCAACGCCAACAAGAAGGTGCTGCACCCCACAGCCTTCCACGCCACAGGCAGCCGCCCGGCCGACACCTACGGCGGCATTCCCGGCACCGAGATCGGCGTGGAAGTGGCCATGCAGTGGAACGACGGCTACAGCGAACAGGTGCTGTGCTTCACCAACAACATCCCGCAGCGCGACGGCGGCACCCACCTCACCGGCCTGCGCGCCGCCATGACGCGCGTGATCGGCAAATACATCGAGCAGAACGACCTGGCCAAGAAGGCCAAGGTCGAGGTCAGCGGCGACGACATGCGCGAAGGCCTGTGCTGCGTGCTGTCGGTCAAGGTGCCCGAACCCAAGTTCAGCAGCCAGACCAAGGACAAGCTCGTCTCCAGCGAAGTGCGCGCCCCGGTGGAGGACATCGTGGCCAAGGCGCTGACCGAGTACCTGGAAGAACGCCCGGGCGACGCCAAGATCCTCTGCGGCAAGATCGTCGAGGCCGCGCGCGCCCGCGAGGCCGCGCGCAAGGCCCGCGAAATGACGCGCCGCAAGGGCGTGCTCGACGGCTTCGGCCTGCCCGGCAAGCTGGCCGACTGCCAGGAGAAGAACCCCGAGCTGTGCGAGATCTACATCGTCGAGGGTGACTCCGCCGGCGGCTCCGCCAAACAGGGCCGCGACCGCAAGTTCCAGGCCATCCTGCCGCTGCGCGGCAAGATCCTGAACGTGGAAAAGGCCCGCTACGAGAAGCTGCTGACCAGCAACGAAATCGTCACCCTCATCACCGCCCTGGGCACCGGCATCGGCAAGGCCAGCGCGGAGAGCGGCAAGAGCGGCAGCGACGACTTCGACGTCGCCAAGCTGCGCTACCACCGCATCATCATCATGACCGACGCCGACGTGGACGGCGCGCACATCCGCACCCTGCTGCTGACCTTCTTCTACCGCCAGATGCCCGATCTGGTGGAACGCGGCCACATCTACATCGCGCAGCCGCCGCTCTACAAGGTCAAGAGCGGCAAGGAAGAGCTGTACCTCAAGGACGGCCCCGCGCTCGACGCCTACCTGCTGCGCATCGCGCTCAAGGATGCCAGCGTCGCCACCGGCGGCGCCAACCCGCAGGTGCTCAGCGGCGACACCCTGGCCGAGCTGGCGCGCAAGCACCAGGTGGCCGAGAACGTGATCGAGCGCCTCTCCGCCTTCATGGACCGCGAGGCCCTGCGCGCCATCGCCGACGGCGTGTCCATCCAGCTCGACACCGTGGAAGAAGCCGAAGCCAGCGCCGTGGCCATGCAGGCCAAGCTGGCCGAACTGTCCGCCACCGGCGTGCCGCCCGAGGTGGCCGGCGAATTCGACGCGCGCAGCGACAAGCCCATCCTGCGCATCAGCCGCCGCCACCACGGCAACATCAAGAGCAGCATCATCACGCAGGACTTCGTGCACGGCGCCGACTACGCCGCCCTGGCCGAGGCCGCCGACACCTTCCGTGGCCTGCTGGGCGAGGGCGCCAAGGCCCTGCGCGGCGAGGGCGAGCGCCAGAAGGAAGAAAAAGTCGCCGACTTCCGCCAGGCCATGGCCTGGCTCATCAGCGAAGCCGAACGCACCACCAGCCGCCAGCGCTACAAGGGCCTGGGCGAAATGAACCCCGAACAGCTCTGGGAAACCACCATGGACCCCCAGGTGCGCCGCCTGCTGCGCGTGCAGATCGACGACGCCATCGAGGCCGATCGCGTGTTCACCATGCTGATGGGCGACGAGGTGGAGCCGCGCCGGGACTTCATTGAAACCAACGCTTTGCGAGCTGGGAATATCGACGTGTAAGCAAACGCTGATCGTCTCTCGCAAAAGGGCCGGCGATGCCGGCCCTTTTTTCATCCTTCCAACCCCATGCGCTCTCCCATCTCCATCGTCGACGTCGACCGCCTGGACACCTGGACCCGCTACCGCGCCGGCCTGTGCGACAGCTGCGCGGCCAACTGCTGCACCATGCCGCTGGAGGTGCAGCTGTCCGACCTCGTGCGGCTGGGGCTGGTGGACCCGTTCGAGGCCGAGCATGAGGAGCTGCGGTTTATTGCCAAGCGGCTGCAGAAGGCGCGGCTGATCGACCATTTCAGCCACAAGAACGCGCTGTTCACGCTGGCGCGGCGGGCCAGCGGGGACTGTCAGTTTCTCGATCCGAAAACGCGGCGCTGCACGGTGTACGAGCAGCGGCCCGAGACCTGCCGTCTGCACCCGCAGAAGAAGAGCCCCAAGCCCGGTTACTGCGCCTACGGGGCCCGGGCGCAAGGCCGGGGCTGACGCGCTACAGCGTCTCGCGCTGCTCGAACGCCGGGCCGTCGCCGTCCTGCCACGTGGCGTCCGACACCGCCACACCGTCCACGCGGGCCAATTCCGGGCCGCGCCGCGCCCAGTCGATCAGCGCCTGCACGGCCGGCGCGGCGCCGTGCGCCAGGGCTTCCACGCTGCCGTCGCCGCGGTTGCGCACCCAGCCAGCCAGACCCAGGCGCTGCGCCTCGCGCGCCATGTTCCAGCGGTAGCCCACGCCCTGCACGCGGCCGGTGATGCGCAGGTGGCGGGTGAGGGGCGCGCTGAGGGGAGAAGGGGGCATGGTCATGCGGACCATCATAGGTCCGCGCCAATGGCTACAGTCGGGGCATGACCGACCCGACCCCTGCGGACCCTTCCCTCCAGGCCCTGGCCCACTCGCTGCAGCAGTTCGCCGACGCGCGCGACTGGGGCCCGTTCCATTCGCCCAAGAACCTGGCCTCGGCGCTGGTCGTCGAGGCGGGCGAGCTGCTGGAGCATTTTCAGTGGCTCACCGAGGACCAGAGCCGCCAGCTCGCGCCCGAGAAGCAGCAGGCCGTGGCCCACGAAATGGCCGACGTGCTGCTGTACCTGGTGCAGCTCTCCACCGTGCTGGGCATTGATCTGATGGACGCGGCGCGCGCCAAGATGGCCCTGAACGCGCAGAAGTACCCCGTCGAGCAGGCGCGCGGCCACAGCCGCAAGTACGACGAACTTTGAGGCCGGGCGAGTGCTCATGTACACTGGCCGCCTCATGTCGTACCTCCCGTTCACCACCGCATCCGCTGTTGCCCTGATGGGCGGCATGATGCCGCGCGCCTGCGCGCGGGCGATGGGGGCACGAATGATTACCACCATTACCACCGCGGCCACCTGAGCACGCGCAGGTGGCCGTCCCGGCGGCCACCTGGTGTCTTCTCTCTTCTTCCCCGAACGAAACGAAACCCAGCCCTGGCAGCCGGGTTTGCTTTTGTTTGTTCGGAGAAGTCCATGTACCGCGATCCTGATCCCCGTTTCGAATCCCTTGGCGGCCACCCCGTGGCCCTGCGCCCGCTGCGCGTGGGCATGATCGGCATTGGCACCGTGGGCGCGGGCACCTTCCGCGTGCTCGCGCGCAACCAGGCCGAGATCGCGGCGCGCGCCGGGCGCGGCATCGAGGTGGTGGCCGTGGCCGTGCGCAACCTGGCGCGCGCCGCCGGCATCGTGGGCGAGAGCGTGGCGCTGACGGACGACCCGATGCAGGTCGCCACCCACCCCGCAGTGGACGTGCTGGTCGAGGTGGCCGGCGGCACCGGCCCGGCGCGCGACTGGGTGCTGGCCGCCATCGCGGCCGGCAAGCATGTGGTCACGGCCAACAAGGCGCTGCTGGCCGAGCACGGCGAGGCGATCTTCGGTGCCGCGCGCCAGCACGGCGTGGCCGTGGCCTACGAGGGCGCGGTGGCGGTGAGCATCCCCATCGTCAAAGCGCTGCGCGAAGGGCTCACGGCCAACCGCATCGGCTGGGTGGCGGGCATCGTCAACGGCACCACCAACTTCATCCTGAGCAAGATGCGCGACGAGGGGCTGGACTTTGCCGAGGCGCTGGCACAAGCCCAGGCACTGGGCTACGCCGAGGCCGACCCTGCGTTCGACATTGAAGGCATAGACGCCGCGCACAAGCTCGCCCTGCTGGCGGCCAACGCCTTCGGCATGCGCGTGGATTTCGCCGACGTGCAGATCGAGGGCATCACCGCGCTGCAGCGGCTGGACGTGGCCTGCGCCGAGCAGCTGGGCTACCGCATCAAGCTGCTGGCCGTGGCGCGCCGCCGCGAGGACGGCGTGGAGCTGCGCGTGCAGCCCGCGCTGCTGCCCGCCACGCACCTGCTGGCGCAGGTGAACGGCTCGCTCAACGGCATCCTGGTGCACGGCGATGCCTCGGGCATGACGCTGTACTGCGGCGCGGGCGCGGGCTCGGAACAGACGGCCTCGGCCGTGATCGCCGACCTCGTGGACATGGCCCGGCTGGAGGGCACGCACGCCGCGCAGCGCGTGCCGCACCAGGGCTTCCACGCCCATGCGCTGCAGGCCCTGCCGGTGCTGCCGCGCGCCGCCGTGCGCACGCGCCACTACCTGCGCGTGCCGGTGCACGGCGCCCCGGGCATCACGGCCGTGGGCGCGCTGCTGGCGCGCCAGGGCGTGCCGGTGGAACGCCTGGAATGGATGGCCGGCGGCACCGAGGACGCCCGCCAGGTGCTGGTGCTGACCGACGAGGCGCCCCAGGGTACGGTGGACCTGGCCCTGCACGCGCTGCAGGCCCTGCCCGAAGTGGCCGGCCCCTGCGTGCAGTGGCGCGTGGAACCGCTGGCGGGCTGAGAGGCTGGAGCGTTCAGCCCTGCGCCAGCGCTTCGCGGACCAGCCAGTCGCGCACCGAGCAGCCCATGCGCTGGCGAAACAGGCGCGACAGCGCCGAGGGGTTGGCATAGCCCAGCTCGGGCGCGAGCTGCTTGACCGGCCGGCCCGCGCGCAGGGCCGCCTGCGCCAGCGCCAGGCGCCAGTCGGCCAGGTAGTCGGCGGGCGTCTGGCCCACCGCCGCGCGGAAGGCGGCCGCGAAGGCGCTGCGCGACATGCCGGCCTGCGCCGCCATGCGTTCCAGCGTCCAGTCCTGCCCCGGCTGCTCATGCAGGGCGACGAGCGCGCGCGCCAGCAGCGGGTGGCCCAGCCCGGTGATCAGGCCCGGCGGCAGGCCGCATTCCGTGGCGTGGTCGAGCAACCAGCGCAGCAACTGGATCAGCAGCACCTCGAACAGCCGATCGGCCAGCAGGCGGTGACCGCAGCGCAGCGGCTCGGTCTCGGCGAACAGCAGCGCCAGCGTGTGCTCCAGCCCCGGCGCCTCGCGCAGCGGCAGCGCCACCAGCGGGGGCAGGGCACGGGCCAGCGGGTGGCGCGCGCCGCCCTCGAAGGCCAGCGTGGCGCAAACGAAATCCGAGCCCTCGGCAGGCGGGTTGTGGAAGGTGTGTGCCAGCGGGCGCGGGTAGAACAGCAGCGTGGGCTCGTCCACCTTCAGACGGCGTGCCGCGCCGCTGCGCGCGGGGTGCTCCACCGTCATCGCGCCCCGGCGCAGCACATGGACGAAGCCACGCCCCTGCGCCGCGTCGAAATGCGTCACGCCGCACAGCGGCCCGGCGTGCAGCCAATGGGCCCGCACGCGGAAGCGTTCGAGCAGGGCGGAGAGCCGGTCCAGCGAGGGCTCCGGGGCCGTTACGGGGGTGGCGTCAGGCTGCATTTGGACGAATAGGTATGAATGCTGGACACAACAAACCCTATGGTATCCATTCCGGCCGCACCATGGCGGTGTTCTTTCAACCCCCTGCACCAGGAGCATTGCCATGACCACCCCGGTTTTCTTCCCCCGTCTTTCCACCCTGGCGCTCGCCGCCGCGCTGCTGGCCGGCGCCGCCGTGCCCGCCCTGGCCCACGGCCCCAAGCCCCACGGCGAGGGCGGCATTGCCAGCGTGCCCAGCAAGGCCGTGAAGGCGCCGTTCGACATCGTGCACACGCGCATCACCACCGAGGGGCGCACGGCCGTGTTCCACATCGGCGTGGCGGGCAAGGCGGGCGCGCTCAAGCCCACGCGCACCGGCAAGCTCGCGGGCAGCCGGGTGTTCTCCTACGTCTGGCCGACCACGCTGGACCCGGCCGTGGTGGGCTTCGAGCCCGGCGGCGGCACGCTGGCCTTCGCGGTCACGGCCCACCCGGACTTTGACGACACACCGCTGTTCGACGAGAACGGCGATGGCAACCCCGGCAACGACGGCAACCTCTGGCATTCGCACTGGGTGGTGCTGCAGCCCGACGAGGCCTGCGGCCCCGGCGCGCTCAAGGTGGCCGACATTCCCGAGGGCCAGCAGCCGCGCCTGCCCAAGACCTGGCCGGGGCTGCCGCTGCTCATCGACAGCCCGGGCTGGAGCCCACGCCTGAAGGGCGACACGCTGGAGGTGCGCGTGCCCTTCGACGACATCGCCCCCGTGCAGGCTGCGCGTTTCGACGGCGTGGCCGCCGCGCTGCACGTGAACGCCAGCGTGCACAGCCCGCTGCTGTGCGTGGCCGATGTGTTCAAGGTGGCCTCGGGCCAGCTCTCGTTGCCGGGCCAGGTGGAGACAGGCGCACCCCAGCGCTGAGCCCGCCAGGTCAGCCCGCCCGCGTGGCAAACAGCTTGCCACGCGCGGCCGCCGTGATGGCCGCCACGGCCGGGTGCGTGATGCGGCGCTCGACCGAGATGGCGTAGAACTCCTCCAGCAGATCGTCCGGCGTTCCCAGCCACTGCACCTGGTACTGCTGCGCGATCTCGTCCGCCAGCACGGCGGGCGCGGCGAACACGCCCTGGCCCTCGCGTCCAAAGGCCTTGAGCAGGGCACTGTCGTCGAACTCGGCCGCCACCACCGGCGCCAGCCCGTGCTGGCTCAGCCACGCGTCGATGCGAGGCCGCAGCGCGGTGGGCGTGCTGGGCAGCAACATGGGCATGCTGGCCAGGCAGGCGGGAAAAGCCTTGCGGGCGCGTTGCGCCGTCAGCCCTGCCGCCTTGAGCAGCCGGGGCGCGGCAAAGAACGCCACGCCGGAGCGCCCCAGCAAGTGGGTGTAGACGCGCACGCTCAGGCTGACGGGCGCAGGCACATCGGAGACGATCAGGTCCAGCCGGTGCACCGCCAGTTCGGCCAGCAAGCCGGTGAGCCCGCCCTCGTGGCAGGCCAGGCGGGGCGGCTCGGGCAGCGCCATGGCCGGCTCCAGCACATGGAAGGCGACGGCCTTGGGCACCGAGTCGGCGATGCCCACGCGCAGCACCGTGGTGCGCCGCGCGTCGCGCCCGCTGGCCAGCGCCTCCTGCAGCGAGGCGCCCAGGGCAAAGATGTCGTCGGCATAGCGCATCACGAGACGGCCCGCTTCGGTGGGCTCGACCCCCCGACCCACCTTGCGCAACAGGGGCTGGCCCACGCGCTCTTCCAGCAGCTTGATCTGGCCGCTGAGGGTTTGCGGCGTGAGGTGCAGTTGCTCGCTCGCGCGCACGATGCCACCGGCGCGCAGCACGGTCCAGAAGTAGTGCAGGTGCTTGTAGTTCATGGCGGCTCCCGTTTGCATTCTTCGGTTTTTCCGAATCTTCTCAAAGATTTTCTGATTTTTTCCGCAGCGTTCACTGCCTACAGTGCCCCTATCGCAACGACCTGAAGGAGTGACCGCCATGAAGTGCCCGCACTGCCCCTCGTCCACTCTCGTCATCACCGAGCGCAGCGGCGTCGAGATCGACTACTGCCCGCAATGCCGGGGCGTCTGGCTGGACCGGGGCGAGCTGGACAAGCTGATCGAGCGCTCGCTGCACGAGCCGCCGCCGTCCCACGGCAGCCTGGGCTACGAGCGAACCGCCGCGCGCCGCCCCCGCAAGTCGTCCTGGCTCAGCGACATCTTCGACTGACGCCCCCTTCCACCCTCCACCCGCCCATTCCTTTCCATGACTGAATTCCTACTCACCCCCTTCCTCGGCCAGGCCGTCTGGCTCTGGCTGGTGTTCGTCGCCGTGGTGGTCGCGCTGCTGGCCTTCGACCTCGGCGTGCTGCACCGCGACGACCATGAAATCGGCATCCGCGAGAGCCTCTGGCTCTCAGCCGGCTACATCACGGCGGCCTCGCTGTTCGGCGCCTGGCTGTGGTGGCAGCTCGGCACGCAGAGCGGCATCGACTACTTCACCGGCTTCCTGATCGAGAAGTCGCTGTCCATGGACAACGTGTTCGTGATCGCGATGATCTTTTCGTTCTTCGCCATACCGCGCCAGTACCAGCACCGCGTGCTGTTCTGGGGCATCCTGGGCGTGATCGTGCTGCGCGCGCTCATGATCGGCCTGGGCGCGGCGCTGGTGACGCAGTTCTCGTGGGTGCTGTACCTGTTCGGCGCCTTCCTGGTGGTCACCGGCCTCAAGATGCTCTGGCTGGCCGACCACACGCCCAACCTGGAGAAAAACCCGTTGCTGCGCTGGCTGCGCGCCCACCTGCGCGTCACGCCCCAATTGCACGGCAATGCGTTCTTCGTGCGCGCCCCGCACCCTGCCAGCGGAAAGGCCGTGACCTGGGTGACGCCGCTGTTCCTGGCGCTGTGCATGGTGGAGTTCGCCGACCTGATCTTCGCCGTGGATTCGGTGCCCGCCATCTTCGCCATCACCACCGACCCGTTCATCGTCTACACGAGCAACATCTTCGCCATCCTGGGCCTGCGCGCGCTCTACTTTGCGCTGGCGGCCATGATCCACCGCTTCGCCTACCTCAAGTACGCGCTGGCCCTGGTGCTGGTGTTCATCGGCAGCAAGATCTTCCTGGTCAATATCGTGGGCAAGATCCCCTCGCTGCTGAGCCTGGGCATCACGGCGGGCCTGATCGCGGGCGGCGTGCTGGTGTCGCTGTGGAAGACGCGCGGCCAAAACACCACGGCACTGCCTGCGCCCGGGCAAGGCGGCTGACGTTCCCGCAGTACCGCGCCCGCGCATGCCGCTGCCAGGGTGGCGCTGGACCGTGGCGCGCATGGCCGCCGCCACGGGCATGCGCTAAGCGCTTGGCGGCTTCCTGGAGGCCTTGACGGCCTTGGCGGGCTGCACCGATGGCTCCGGCTGGGAGGCGCCCGGCGGCAGGTAGTTGGCGCCGGTCACCACCGACTTGCCGGTCTGGTTTTCCAATTGGCGACGGGCCTTGGCAGCGATTTGGCCGCCAGCCTGGGCGGCAGACTTGTTTTCCGCCATGCCGGTGGCCTCCACGCTCTCGGCAATCTGGCGCGTGGAAAGCTCGGCCAGCGCGGTGAAGATCAGCTCTGCCTCACTCATGTGGTCGCGCAGGTTATGGCTGCTCAGGCCCTTCATCTGCTTGTGCTGCGCCACGCTCACGCCCGCCCATTCCTGGTGAATGATGTTGGTGAGGATGGCGAATTCGCTTCCCGCCTTGATGTCGTGCCCGCTCCAGTAGTCCGTGAGCTTGTTGCGGGTTTCCTGGCCCGTCATGCGCTGCTGGATCCATTTGTCGCTGCGGCCGTGCTGCTGCCAGGTCTGGCGGGCACGGTCGAGTGACAGGGCGGGGTCGGCCATCTCCTGCATGCGCTCGTAGCCCACCTTGGCCAGCCAGAGCTTGATGGGCTCGGCCTTGGGGCTGGGAACGGATTGGACCAGCCGGAGCAGGGTTTCCGCGGTGGCTACGTCGGTGAGATAGTTTTTGCCGTCGGCAGCAGGCAATTTCAGTCGGTGACAGCTTGTCACCGACTCGCTGCCCTCCTTGCTCAGCCGCTCTTTGAGCTTGTTCCAGTATTTGCGTGCCGTTTGGTAGTCCTGCTGTTGCGTCAGCACCCGTACGACATCAACCACGGAGAACCACCAGGTTTCCGTCGCTTCGTCGTACGCGCGGCGGATGGATTGGCCGTCGAATGCGGTGGGCAGGATTTTCATACCGATCGCCTTTTGAGGAAGGTTTCGAGGCAAAAGCAGGGCTGTGGACGCTGGCATCCCAAGGCCTGGTAATATACTGTATATATTACCAGCCGCAACCCGCCCATCCAGCGCCGACGCGCGCGTGAAAGGCCCTGGCGCACGCGCTTCATTTGCTATGAAATACGTAGCTACTAGCGCTTACCTATAAACCGCTATAACCAATTTCCATAGGTAATTTTTCAGGCACCCCTCCTGTGCCACACTCCCTCCCCTATGTCTTCCACAGAATGGGCCCAGGAGGGCCTGCAGGCGTTCGATGCGGTGGTGCGCTCCACCGAGGGTTTCCGTGGCCGCGCGGGCCAGCGCGCCATGGCTGAACAGGTGGCGCGCACCTTCGCCGTAGCGCAGTTGGGCAAGGTGGACGAGGAGGAGGGCGAGCCTCGGCGCGCCATCGCCGTCATCCAGGCCGGCACGGGCGTGGGCAAGTCGCTGGCCTACTGCGCGCCGGCCATTGCCATCGCACTGGCGCGCGGCACGCGCGTGTTGATTTCCACCGCCACCGTGGCGCTGCAGGAGCAGCTGGTCCACAAGGACCTGCCCGCGCTGGCGGCGCAGATGGAGCAGCCCTTCAAGTTCGCGCTGGCCAAGGGGCGCGGGCGCTATGTGTGCAAGCTCAAGCTCGAACGCCTGGCCGGCACGGGCGAGGCGCACGGCGAGGACGATGACGACCTGTTCCCCGAGGAAGCCGCGCACGCGCGCGGCAAGCCCAGCCGGCAGGAGACCGAGGCGCGCATGCAGTTCTACGCCAGCATGGCGCAGGCCCTGGCCCAGGGCGCCTGGGACGGCGACCGCGACAGCCTGGACACCCCGCCAGAGCCCGAGGCCTGGAGCCCCGTGGCCGCCGAGGGCAGCTCGTGCACCGGGCGGCACTGCCCGGCCTTCAGCCAGTGCGTGTACTACGACCAGCGCAAGGCGCTGGTGGGCGCGCAGGTGATCGTGGCCAACCACGACCTGCTGCTCTCGTCGCTGGGCGCGCGCGTGCTGCCCGAGCTGGACAACTGCCTGCTGGTGCTCGACGAAGCGCACCACCTGCCCGCCACCGCGCTTGACCAGTTCGCCTGCAGCGCGGACCTCAGCCGCCTGGCCTGGATCGACCGGCTCTCCAGCCGCGCGCTGCGCATCGGCACCCTGGTGGAGGTGACCGAGGTGGCCGACATCCCGCGCCACGCCAGCCAGTTGCGCCAGCGGATGCAGGACCTGGAGCGCCTGGTGATGGACCTGTACGGCGAGACGCTCAAGGCCCAGAAACTCGCCTGGGGCCCGGCGCGCGTGCGCGTGCCGCGCGGCGTGCTGCCCGAGGTCTTGCACGAGCCCCTGGGCCAGCTCGCGCACCATGCGGCGGGCTTTCTGGACAGCCTGCGCGCCATCTCCAAGGCACTGCGCGCCGAGATGCGCGACAAGCCCGACGAGGCACGCCGCCTGTCGCAGCTCTATGCCCAGATCGGCACGCTCGCGCCCCGGCTCGAAGCCGTGCACGCGACCGCGCAATTGCTGCTGCAGGAGCCGCCCGAGGGCGAGGCCACGGGCTTCGTGCCCAACGCCAAGTGGTTCACGCTGGAGGTGGACGGCGACTTCATCGTCGTCAAGGCGCACGCCAGCCCCATCCTGCCCGGCAGCACGCTGCGCGGCCACCTCTGGAGCGGCGTGCGCGGTGCGGTGCTGACCTCGGCCACGCTCACGAGCTGCGGGCAGTTCGACTTCTTCCTGCGCGAATCGGGCCTGCACGGGGACGAGGCGGCCACCACGCTCGAAGTACCCAGCCCGTTCAACTACGCCGCCCAGGGCACCTTGATCGCCGCCGAAACGCAGGCCGACCCGAAGAACGCCGCGCAGTTCACCACCGAGATGGTCGAGGCCCTGCTGCACGACCTGGCGCGCGTGGAATACGGCGCCCTGGTGCTGTTCACCTCGCGCGAGCAGATGCGCCAGGCCGTGGACCAGCTCGCCACCTCCATGCGCAGCGTGGTGCTGGTGCAGAACCAGCTGCCGCGCACGCAGCTGCTGGCGCGCCACCGCGAGCGCGTGGCGGCAGGTGAGCCCTCCATCATCTTCGGCATGCAATCCTTTGGCGAAGGGCTGGACCTGCCCGGGCGCCTGTGCGAATCGGTGTTCATCACCAAGCTGCCCTTCGCCCCGCCGGACGACCCGGTGGGCGAGACCCGCGCCGAATGGCTGCGCGCCGTGGGCCGCGACCCGTTCAGCGAGCTGGTGGTGCCGGCCACCGCCATCCGCCTGGCGCAATGGGCGGGCCGCGCCATCCGCACCGAGGAGGACCAGGCGCATGTGTACTGCTACGACAAGCGCCTCACGCGCACCAGCTACGGCCAGCGCCTGCTCAAGGGCCTGCCGCCGTTCACGTTGGAGCGGCGCGGCGCGCGCGGACAATAGCGGCCCTACACCACAACAACACCGCGGAGGAAAAACCCATGCCCCACACCGTACCCGCCTGCCCGCAATGCGGCCAGGAGAACACCTACCCCGACGGCGACAACTACATCTGCCCCGACTGCGGGCACGAATGGCCCCAGGCCGCCGCCGCGCCGGCCGATGACGAGGCCACCGGCGACGGCGTGGTGCGCGACGCCAACGGCAACCCGCTGCAGGACGGCGACGCCGTGATCCTGGTGAAGGACCTGAAGGTCAAGGGCTCCTCGTCCACGCTGAAGAAGGGCACCAAGATCAAGGGCATCCGCCTGGTCGATGGCGCTGACGGCCACAACGTGGACTGCAAGACCGACCTGGGCAGCATGCTGCTCAAGTCCGAGTTCCTCAAAAAGGCCTGATCGCTCTTTTTTCGATAGCTGCCGGCGCTTTATTAACGGGCGCTGCACCGCTATTTTCCTTCCATGCACCCGGCGCGCCGCGCCACGCGCCTGACGCTCCGCAAAGCCGCTGCAAGCGGCTGCGGGCACAATCGCCGCCCGGCGGAGCCCCCAGGGGCGCCCATGGCAATCCCTGCGGAGGCGTGTGCATGAACCTTTTCGTGTCGTTCAAATACCTGCTCGCGCTCGACGAGCAGCGCCACTTCGGCCGCGCCGCGCTGGCCTGCCATGTCACGCAGCCGGCGCTGTCGAACGCGCTGCGCGCGCTGGAGGAAAGCCTGGGCGTGGCCATCGTCACGCGCGGGCGCAGCTTCGCCGGGTTCACCACCGAGGGCGAGCGCGTGCTGGCCAGCGCGCGGCGCATGCTGCGCGAGCACGAACTGCTGCAGCAGGAACTGCAAAGCAGCGCCGGATCGCCCAGCGGCCAGCTGCACATCGGTGCCGTGCCCATGGGCATGCCGATTGCGGCGCGCTTCGTCGGCATGCTGCACGACCGGCACCCGGGCATCGTCTCCACGCTGCGCTCCATGAGTTCGTCCGAGCTGGAGGCGGGCCTGGAGAACATGGCGCTGGACATCGCCATGGGCTACCCCGAGCGCCTGGAGGGCACGCGCGCGCCGCTGCGCGTGGTGCCGCAGTACACCGAGCACTACTTCCTGCTGCGCCGCGCGGCCACGCCCGCGCGGGGCGGCCTGCAGATGGGCCCGGCCACCACCTGGGCCAGCGCGGCGCGGCTGCCGCTGTGCCTGCTGACGGGCGAGATGCACAACCGCGCCATCGTCGACAACGCCTTCCGCCGCGCGCACGCCCAGCCGCGCCCGGCCATCGAGACCAACTCCATCCTCACCCTGGCGCTGAGCGTGGCGGCGGGCCGCGTCAGCAGCATCATGCCGGGCGCGCTGGTGGACGCGGTGCGGGGCTATGGCGAGCTGGAGGCGCTGCCGCTGGTGGAGCCGTCCATCGAGGTGCCCATCGCCCTCATGGTGCACGAGAGCAACCGCCTCTCGCGCACGCTGGAGGCGGCGCTGGACTTCGCGCAGAGCCGCGAATGGCTGGCCGAGGCCGCGCGGCACGGCCAGCCCACCGGGGATGCTGGTTAACCCTGATTTTTGGTTTGTATCAGCCCATCACGACAAAGAATTAGACCCGCCGCACCAGTTTGCCGACACTCCCGGGGCGCCACAGAGCGCGTCGCACAAAACCAAGGAGACACGATGTCAGCAGTTCTGGAGCCCATGGGGCCATCCACCGGCGTGGCCGGCTGGCTGGACAAGGAGAGAACCATCGCCGGTCCAGGCTTCAACCGCTGGCTGGTGCCGCCGGCGGCGCTGGCCATCCACCTGTGCATCGGCATGGCCTACGGCTTCTCGGTGTTCTGGCTGCCGCTGTCCAAGGCCATCGGCGTCAGCGCCGCCCAGGCCTGCCCCAAGGACATGGGCCTGCTGACCGAGCTGTTCACCACCACCTGCGACTGGCGCATCTCCAGCCTGGGCTGGATGTACACCCTGTTCTTCGTGCTGCTGGGCTGCTCGGCCGCGCTGTGGGGCGGCTGGCTGGAACGCGCCGGCCCGCGCAAGGCCGGCGTGGTGTCGGCGCTGTGCTGGTGCGGCGGGCTGGTGCTGTCGGCGCTGGGCATCTACACCCACCAGTTGTGGCTGCTGTGGGTGGGCTCGGGCGTGATCGGCGGCATCGGGCTGGGGCTGGGCTACATCTCGCCGGTCTCCACGCTCATCAAGTGGTTCCCCGACCGGCGCGGCATGGCCACCGGCATGGCCATCATGGGTTTTGGCGGCGGCGCCATGATCGGCTCGCCGCTGGCGGCGGCGCTGATGAAGGGCTTCGCCACGCCCACCAGCGTGGGCGTGGTCGAGACCTTCCTGGTCATGGCCGCGATCTACTTCGTCTTCATGATGGGCGGCGCCCTGGGCTACCGCGTGCCGCCCAGCGGCTGGAAGCCCGCTGGCTGGACGCCGCCGCCCGCGCTCAAGCACAACACCATGATCACGCAGCACCATGTGCACGTGAAGAAGGTCTGGGGCATTCCGCAGTTCTGGCTGGTGTGGATGGTGCTGTGCATGAACGTGAGCGCCGGCATCGGCGTGATCGGCATGGCCAGCCCCATGCTGCAGGAGATGTTCGGCGGCCAGCTCATCGGCGTGGACAAGTCCTTCGGCGACCTCGACAAGGCGCAGCTCGCCGCCATCGCCGCCATCGCGGCGGGCTTCACCGCGCTGCTGTCGCTGTTCAACATCGGCGGGCGCTTCGTCTGGGCCAGCTTCTCCGACCGGCTGGGGCGCAAGACCACCTACGCGGTGTTCTTCATCCTTGGCGGCCTGCTCTACGCCAGCATCCCGGCCAGCGCGGGCGCGGGCAGCCAGCTGCTGTTCGTGGCGGCGGTGTGCGTCATCCTCTCCATGTACGGCGGCGGCTTCGCCACCGTGCCGGCCTACCTGGCCGACCTGTTCGGCACGCAGATGGTGGGCGCCATCCACGGCCGCCTGCTCACGGCCTGGGCCACGGCCGGCATCATCGGCCCGGTGGTGGTGAACTACATGCGCGAATACCAGCTCGGCCTGGGCATTCCGCGCGAACAGGTGTACAACCAGACCATGTACATCCTGGTGGGCTTCCTGGCCGTGGGCCTGGTGTGCAACCTGCTGATCCGCCCGCTCAACGCCAAATGGTTCATGACCCCCGAGGAACTGGCGCACGAGAAGCACCTGGCGCACGACCGCGCCGTGGCCAACGAAGTCGGCATGGGCCCGGGCAGCGGCGGGCGCACGCCCACGGCCGTGGTGGTGCTGGCCTGGATCGCGGTGGGCATTCCGCTGGCCTGGGGCATCTGGCGCACGCTGGAGAGCGCCGCCAAGTTCTTCCACTGAACGGCGGTGCGCAACAATTTTGATAGCTGCCAGCGCTTTTCATTGTTGAATTTCAAGGCGATTCATATCTGAAACCTAGGTAAATCAAGCGCTGGCAGCTATGTTTTTTAAACAACGGCACCCCATTCCCCGAGAAGCAACGACGATCCCACAGGACCCCCGATGACGACGAGTGCCTCCCCTTCCCCCGTTCCCGCCCCGCCCGGCGTGGACGCCACCGTGCAGGCCGTGCTGGCGCGCCTGGCCGGCGAACCCGGCGCGCTGCTGCCCATCCTGCACGCGCTGCAGGACGCGCTGGGCCATGTGCCCGACGCGGCCGTGCCGCACATCGCCGACGCGCTGAACCTCTCGCGCGCCGAGGTGCACGGCGTCATCAGCTACTACCACCACTTCAAGCGCGCACCCGGCCCCGCGCACACGCTGCAGATCTGCCGCGCCGAGGCCTGTCAGTCCATGGGCGCCGAGGCGCTGCTGGCGCATGCGCGCGCCCACCTGGGCTGCGGCCCGCGCGACACCTCGGGCGACGGCGCCTTCGCCGTCGAGGCGGTGTACTGCCTGGGCCTGTGCGCCTGCTCGCCCGCGCTGGCGATCGACGGCCAGGTGCACGCGCGCGTCACGCCGCAGAAGTTCGACGCGCTCGTCGCGCAGACCAGGAGCGCGGCATGAACGGCACCACCCTCTACGTTCCGCGCGACTCGGCCGCCCTGGCCGTGGGCGCCGACAGCGTGGCCCGGCGCATCGCCCAAGAGGCCGATGCGCGCGGCATCGCCGTGCGCATCGTGCGCAACGGCTCGCGCGGCATGCTCTGGCTGGAGCCGCTGGTGGAAGTGGCCACGCCGGCCGGGCGCGTGGCCTACGGGCCGGTGGCGCCCGAGGACGTGGCCGGCCTGTTCGACGCCGGTTTCACCACCGGCGGCGCGCACGCGCTGGCCCTGGGACCGACCGGCGCCATCCCCTACCTGGCGCGCCAGCAGCGCCTGACCTTCGCGCGCATGGGCATGACCGACCCGCTCTCGCTCGCCGACTACCAGGCCTACGGCGGCTTCGACGGCCTGCGCAACGCCATCGCCATGCCGCCGGCGGGCATCGTGCAGACCGTGCTCGACTCGGGCCTGCGCGGGCGCGGCGGCGCCGCGTTCCCGGCCGGCATCAAGTGGAAGACGGTGGCCGGCGCGGCGGCGGCGCAGAAATACATCGTCTGCAACGCCGACGAGGGCGACTCGGGCACCTTCTCCGACCGCATGGTCATGGAGGGCGACCCCTTCATGCTGATCGAGGGCATGGCCATCGCCGCGCTGGCCGTGGGCGCCACGCAGGGCTACATCTACGTGCGCTCGGAATACCCGCACGCCATCGCCACGCTGGAGGCCGCCATCGCCCGGGCCGAGGCGGGCGGCTTCCTCGGCGACAACCTGCTCGGCTCGGGCCGCGCCTTCCACCTGCAGGTGCGCAAGGGCGCGGGCGCCTATGTGTGCGGCGAGGAGACGGCGCTGCTGGAAAGCATCGAGGGCAAGCGCGGCATCGTGCGCGCCAAGCCGCCGCTGCCCGCGCTGGCGGGCCTGTTCGGCCAGCCCACGGTCATCAACAACGTCATCACGCTGGCCAGCGTGCCCATCATCCTGGCGCGCGGCGCGCAGTTCTACCGCGACTACGGCGTGGGCCGCTCGCACGGCACGCTGCCGTTCCAGCTGGCCGGCAACATCAAGCACGGCGGACTGGTGGAGACGGCCTTCGGCCTGACGCTGCGCGAGCTACTGTACGACTTCGGCGGCGGCTCGGCCACGGGCCGGCCCATCAAGGCGGTGCAGGTGGGCGGGCCGCTGGGCGCCTACCTGCCCGAGTCGCAGTGGGACGTGCCGCTGGACTACGAGGCCTACGCCGCCATCGGCGCGGGCATCGGCCACGGCGGCATCGTGGTGCACGACGACACGGCCGACCTCTCGCGCCTGGCGCGCTACGCCATGGAGTTCTGCGCGCTGGAATCGTGCGGCAAGTGCACGCCCTGCCGCATCGGCTCGACGCGCGGCATGGAGGTGCTCGACAAGATCCGCGCCAACCAGGACCGGCCGCGGCAGGTGGCCCTGCTGCGCGACCTGTGCGACACCATGGTGCACGGCTCGCTGTGCGCCATGGGCAGCATGACGCCGATTCCCGTCACCACCGCCCTGCAGCACTTCCCGCAGGACTTCGGTCTCGCCACGCCGGACCGCCACGCGGCCTGACCCCCGCCGCAGAGGACACCCATGCTGAGCCAGCACCCCGACATCGACTACGGCACCCCCGCCAGCCCCGCCACCACCCTGGTCACCCTGGAGATCGACGGCGCCCAGGTCACCGTGCCCCAGGGCACCTCCCTCATGCGCGCCGCCATGGACGCGGGCGTACAAATCCCCAAGCTCTGCGCCACCGACAGCCTGGAGCCCTTCGGCGCCTGCCGCCTGTGCCTGGTGGAGATCGAGGGCCGCAAGGGCTACCCGGCCTCGTGCACCACCCCGGCCGAGGCTGGCATGAAGGTGCGCACACAAACCGACAAGCTGCAGGACCTGCGCCGGGGCGTGATGGAGCTGACCATCTCCGACCACCCGCTGGACTGCCTGACCTGCGCCTCCAACGGCGACTGCGAGCTGCAGACCCAGGCCGGCGTGGTGGGCCTGCGCAACGTGCGCTACGGCTTCGAGGGCGCCAACCACTTCGACGACCCGAAGGACGAATCCAACCCCTACTTCACCTACGACCCGGCCAAGTGCATCGTCTGCAACCGCTGCGTGCGCGCCTGCGAGGAAACGCAGGGCACCTTCGCGCTGACCATCACCGGGCGCGGCTTCGGCTCGCGCGTCACGGCGGGGCAGGGCGGCAGCTTCATGGAATCCGACTGCGTGAGCTGCGGCGCCTGCGTGCAGGCCTGCCCCACGGCCACGCTGGAGGAAAAGACCATCATCGAACGCGGCCAGCCCGAGCACAGCGTGGTCACCACCTGCGCCTACTGCGGCGTGGGCTGCGGCTTCAAGGCCGAGATGAAGGGCGCCGAGGTGGTGCGCATGGTGCCGTGGAAGGACGGCAAGGCCAACGAAGGCCACTCCTGCGTGAAGGGCCGCTTTGCCTGGGGCTACGCCACGCACAAGGACCGCATCACCCGGCCCATGGTGCGCGACAAGATCACCGACCCCTGGCGCGAGGTCAGCTGGGAGGAAGCCCTGGCGCACGCCGCCGGCGCGTTCCGCCGCATCCAGGCCGAGCACGGCAAGGACGCCATCGGCGGCATCGTCTCGTCGCGCTGCACCAACGAGGAAGCCTACCTGGTGCAGAAGCTGATCCGCGCCGCCTTCGGCAACAACAACGTGGACACCTGCGCCCGCGTGTGCCATTCGCCCACGGGCTACGGCCTGGGCGTGACGCTGGGCACCTCGGCCGGCACGCAGACCTTCCAGTCGGTGGAGAAGGCCGACGTGGTGATGGTGATCGGCGCCAACCCCACCGACGGCCACCCGGTGTTCGGCTCGCGCCTGAAGAAGCGCCTGCGCGCGGGCGCCAAGCTCATCGTGGCCGACCCGCGCCGCATCGACCTGGTGAAGTCGCCGCACATCCGCGCCGCGCACCACCTGCAGCTCAAGCCCGGCACCAACGTGGCCCTCATCACGGCGCTGGCGCATGTCATCGTCACCGAGGGCCTGGTCGACGAGGCCTTCGTGGCCGAGCGCTGCGACGCCAAGTCGTTCGCCGAGTGGCGAGCCTTCGTCGCCCGGCCCGAGCATTCGCCGCGCGCCACCGAGGCCATCACCGGCGTGCCCGCGGCCGAGGTGGAGGGCGCCGCGCGCCTGTACGCCCGGGCCGGCAACGCCGCCATCTACTACGGCCTGGGCGTGACCGAGCACAGCCAGGGCTCGACCATGGTGATCGGCATCGCCAACCTCGCCATGGCCACGGGCAACCTGGGCCGCGAGGGCGTGGGCGTGAACCCGCTGCGCGGCCAGAACAATGTGCAGGGCTCGTGCGACATGGGCTCGTTCCCGCACGAGCTGCCGGGCTACCGCCACGTGGCCGACAGCACCGTGCGCGGCCAGTTCGAGGCCGCCTGGGGCGCCGCCATCGACCCCGAACCCGGCCTGCGCCTGCCCAACATGCTCGACGCCGCGCTGTCGGGCCAGTTCCGGGGCCTGTACTGCCAGGGCGAGGACATCGTGCAGTCCGACCCGAACACGCAGCACGTGGCCGCCGCGCTGCAGGCCATGGACTGCATCGTGGTGCAGGACATCTTCCTCAACGAAACCGCTAAGTACGCGCATGTGTTCCTGCCAGGCTCTTCGTTCCTGGAAAAAGACGGCACCTTCACCAACGCCGAGCGCCGCATCTCGCGCGTGCGCAAGGTCATGCCGCCGCTGGGCGGCTACGCCGACTGGGAGGTGACGGTGCAGCTGGCCCAGGCCCTGGGCTACGCCATGCCCTACGACCACCCGGCGCAGATCATGGACGAGATCGCCGCGCTCACGCCCAGCTTCAGCGGCGTGAACTACGCCAAGCTCGACGCGCTGGGCAGCGTGCAGTGGCCCTGCAACGAGCGCACGCCGCCCGAGGGCACGGCCACCATGCACGTGGACCAGTTCGTGCGCGGCAAGGGGCGCTTCATGGTCACGCAGTACGTGGCCACCGACGAGAAGGTGACGCGGCGCTTCCCGCTGCTGCTCACCACCGGGCGCATCCTGTCGCAGTACAACGTGGGCGCGCAGACGCGGCGCACCGCCAACGTGCAGTGGCATGGCGAGGACCGGCTGGAGATCCACCCGCACGACGCGCAGGAGCGCGGCATCCGCCATGGTGACTGGGTCGGCGTGCAAAGCCGCGCGGGCGACACCGTGCTGCGCGCCGATGTGTCCGAACGCGTGCAGCCGGGCGTGGTCTACACCACCTTCCACTTCCCCGAGTCGGGCGCCAACGTCATCACCACCGACAACTCCGACTGGGCCACCAACTGCCCCGAGTACAAGGTGACAGCCGTGCAGGTGATGCCGGTGATGCAGCCCTCGGTCTGGCAGAAGGAGCACCAGCGCTTCGACCGCGAGCAACAGGAGCTGCTGGACGCCCGCGCCCACGCGCCGCAAGCCGCACAATGAACCCCATGCCCCGGAACAACGCCCCCGCTCCCCCGCCCGCGCGCGACGCCATCGCCTTCTGCGAGGGCGCGCGCACACTGCCCGTGCGCGGCGTGCGCGCCGGCGCCGACTTCGCGCTGGACGACTGGGTGGCCGACGAGGTGCCCGTGGCGCTCGAATACAACGGCATCGCGCACGCCGTGATGCTGGCCACGCCGCTCGACCTGGAGGACTTCGCCCTGGGCTTCTCGCTCAGCGAGGGCATCCTGGACGACGCGGGCGAGCTCTACGGCGTGGAGGAAGAGTCCTCCGAACTGGGCATCACGCTGCACCTCACGGTGTCGGCCGGCGCCTTCGCCCGCCTGAAGGAACGGCGCCGCTCGCTCACCGGGCGCACCGGCTGCGGCCTGTGCGGCACCGAGAGCCTGGCCCACGTGGCGCGCGCGCTGCCGCGCCTGCCCGCCACGCCGCCGCTGGAGCGCGCCGCCATCGCGCGCGCCATGTCGCAGTTCTGCGCCCTGCAGACCCTGCAGCAGGCCACTGGCGCCGTGCACGCGGCCGCCTGGTGCAGCGCCGACGGCGAGGTGCGCTGGCTGCGCGAGGACGTGGGCCGCCACAACGCGCTGGACAAGCTCATCGGCGCGCTCGCCCACCATGGCGTGGACGCCGCCAGCGGCTTCATCGCCGTCACCAGCCGCGCCAGCTTCGAGATGGTGCAGAAGACCGTGGCCGCCGGCGTGCCGCTGCTGGCCGCCGTGTCGGCGCCCACCTCGTTCGCCGTGGCCACCGCCGAGCGCGCCGGCCTCACGCTGGTGGGCTTCGCGCGGCAGCAGGACCTGGTGGTCTACTGCGGCCCCGAACGCCTGGGCTGGAGCCCCCTGCACCTGGACCGAACGAACGAGAGCCCCCCGAATGCACATTGAATCCCTGGTCAAGATGGCCAACCAGATCGGCGACTTCTTCGACGCGCTGCCCGACCGCGCCGAGGCGCTGGACGGCGTGGCCCTGCACATCCGCAAGTTCTGGGCGCCGGCCATGCGCCGCCAGTTCCTGGCCCATGTGGACAGCGGCGGCGCCGGGCTGCACCCGCTGGTGCTGCAGTCGGTGCGGGCGCACCGCGCGGAATTGGATTGAGAACCCGTTCGCTTCATTTTTTATAGCTGTTAGCGCTTTACCGTACTGGTCTGGAGGCCTTTTCCCTCATGGTTTCAACACCCAGGGGATAGACTGGCGCCCCATGACCTCCCGCATCGCCGTCATCGACTTCGAGACCACCGGCAGCTCGCCCGGCCAGGGCGCGCGCGCCACCGAAGTGGCCATCGTGCTCGTGGAAGACGGCCGGGTGGTGGACCAGTTCCAGAGCCTGATGAACGCCGGCGTGCGCATCCCGCCGTTCATCACCCAGCTCACCGGCATCACCAACGCCATGGTCGAGCAGGCGCCGCCCGCGCCGGACGTGATGGCCCAGGCGCGCCGCTTCGTCGGCGACACGCCCCTGGTGGCGCACAACGCGCCGTTCGACCGGGGCTTCTGGCAGGCCGAGCTGGCGCGCGCCGGCTGCGACGCCCCCCAGCCCTTCGCCTGCACGGTGCGGCTGGCGCGGCGCCTGTACCCCGAGGCGCCCAACCACCAGCTCGGCACGCTGGCGCGCTTTCACCAATTGCCCAGCGCGGGCCGCGCGCACCGGGCGCTGGCCGACGCGCAGGTGACGGCGGCGCTGCTGCTGCGCATGCAGCAGGACCTGGCCGGGCGCTGGGGCGTGGCCGATACCGGGCATGGCTTCCTGATGGCGCTGCAGGAATGCGCGCGGGCGCGGCTGCCCGATTTCCTGCGCAAACACGCAGCGCAGGCCCCGGGTTTGCACGCGGCGGACCGGCAAAAAACCGCCATCTGCCGATAATCGGCTGCCTTCCACTCCGCACAGAGGTTTTCCATGTCGCTGTTGATTCTGGGTCTGGTTCTTTTCCTGGGGGCGCATTCGGTGCGCATCGTGGCCGACGGCTGGCGCGCGCAAATGATCGGCCGCCTGGGCGAAGGCCCCTGGAAGGGGCTGTACTCGGTGGTGTCGCTCGCCGGCCTGGCGCTCATCGTCTACGGCTACGGCCTGGCACGCCAGCAGCCCGTGGTGCTGTGGAACCCGCCGTTCGCCACGCGCCACGCCGCTTCGCTGCTGACGCTGCTGGCCTTCCTCCTGCTGGCGGCCGCCTACGTGCCGCGCAACGCCATCAAGGCCAAGCTGCACCACCCCATGGTGCTGGGCGTGAAGACCTGGGCGCTGGCGCACCTGATCTCCAACGGCAACCTGGCCGACGTGCTGCTCTTCGGCGGCTTCCTGCTGTGGTCGGTGCTGGATTTCCGCGCCGCGCGCCAGCGCGACCGCGCCCAGGGCACGCAGTACCCCGCCGGCACGGCGGCGGGCACGGCCGGGGCCGTGGTCGCGGGCCTGGTGGCCTGGGCCGCGTTCGCTTTCTGGGCGCACGCGCCGCTGATCGGCGTCTCGCCCATGGGCCGTTGATACCATGCCATTTCCCCCGCATTCCAGGAGGCTCCCATGAAAGGCAATTTCGCGGCCATCGCCCTGGTGGCCATCGGCACCTTCTTCCTGCTGACCAACCTGGGCGTGATCGACATCAGCCTGCGCGAACTGCTGCGCACCTGGTGGCCGCTGATCCTGATCGCCGTGGGCGTGGGCATGTTCCTGACGCCCGAGCGCATGAAGAAATGACGTTGCCCTCAAGCTATTTTTCTGATAGCTTGAAACGCTCATGTCCACTGCCCTGAAGGCCTTTTCCGCTGCGAATCTCCCGGTGTCCGCGCTGGCCCTGGCCGGCGCGCTGCTGCTGGCCGGCTGCGCCGCGCCGCGCCCGCCCGCGCATGCGCCAGGCATGCCGGCCACGCGGGCCCCGGCCTCGCAGCTCACGGACGAGCAGGCGCACGACATCGCCATCCACGCCCTGGGCCTGGTGGGCACGCCCTACCGCTACGGCGGCAACACGCCCGACACGGGCTTCGACTGCAGCGGCCTGATCGGCTATGTCTACCGCCACCGCGTGGGCACGGCGCCGCCGCGCACCGTGGCCCAGCTCAGCAGCTGGGGCCAGCCCGTGGCGGCCGGCGAGCTGCGCACCGGCGACCTGGTGGTGTTCGGCGCGGGCCGCGCGCCCACGCACGCCGGCATCTACGTGGGCGAGGGGCGCTTCGTGCATGCACCGTCGAGCGGCGGCGACGTGCGCCTGGACCACCTGCAGTCGCGCCACTGGGCGCGCCAGAACGTCGCCTTCCTGCGCCCCTGAAGCCCGGCGCACGCCTCAGGCGACAATCAGGGGCATGACGATCCATGCCCACCGCCCCGCCACCCCGCTGTCCACGCTCGACACCACCCGCATCGACGACACCCGCATCAAGGCCGTGCGCCCCCTGATCACCCCCGCGCTGCTGCAGGAATGGCAGCCCGCCCCGGCCGCCGCCCAGCTGCTGGTGGAGCAGAGCCGCGCCGCCCTCTCGCGCGTGCTGCAGGGCCAGGACGACCGGCTCATCGTGGTGGTGGGCCCCTGCTCCATCCACGACCACAGCCAGGCCATGGAATACGCGCGCCAGCTCAAGGCCCGGGCCGACGCGCTGCAGGACGACCTGCTGGTGGTGATGCGCGTGTACTTCGAGAAGCCGCGCACCACCGTGGGCTGGAAGGGCTACATCAACGACCCGCACCTGGACGGCAGCTTCGCCATCAACGAGGGCCTGGAGATGGCGCGCGCGCTGCTGCTCGACGTGCTGGCCCTGGGCCTGCCCGTGGGCACCGAGTTCCTCGACCTGCTCTCGCCGCAGTTCATCGCCGACCTGGTGAGCTGGGGCGCCATCGGCGCGCGCACCACCGAGAGCCAGAGCCACCGCCAGCTCGCCAGCGGCCTGTCCTGCCCGGTGGGCTTCAAGAACGGCACCGACGGCGGCGTGAAGGTGGCCTCCGACGCCATCCTGGCGGCCCAGGCCTCGCACGCCTTCATGGGCATGACCAAGATGGGCCAGGCCGCGATCTTCGAGACGCGCGGCAACCAGGACTGCCATGTCATCCTGCGCGGCGGCAAGCAGCCCAACTACGGCGCTGCCGACGTGGAGGCCGCCTGCGCGCTGCTGCAAGCCAGCGGCCTGCGCCCGCAGGTGATGGTCGATGTCTCGCACGCCAACAGCAGCAAGCAGCACCAGCGCCAGATCGTGGTGGCGCAGGACGTGGCCCAGCAGATCGCCGGGGGTGACGCGCGCATCACCGGGATCATGATCGAGAGCCACCTCGAAGAGGGCCGCCAGGACATCGTGCCCGGCCAGCCGCTGCGCCACGGCGTGTCGGTCACCGACGCCTGCATCAGCATGGCGCAGACGGTGCCGGTGCTCGAAGGACTGGCCGCCGCGGTGCGCCAGCGCAGGGCCGCCCACGCCTGAGCCCGGGTTTTGGGTAAACCTCGATGCGGGCGGCCGCCCCGTGCGTGTAGGATCGGCAGCAACTTCATAGTTGGGCAGGTCGCTGACCTGCCAGACCGCTTCGATCCATGCGCTCGCTCCGGCTCCCGATACCCCACGCTGACCTGGCCTGGCGCGGCGCCACCATCGGGGCCTGACCATGGCGGCCGGGCACACCTTCACGGAAGCGGCACGCCTGCAGGCGCTGCAAGCCTGCTCCATCCTCGACACCCCCCCTGAAGAAGCCTTCGACCAGCTCGCGGCGCTGGCCGCGTGCATCTTCGGCACGCCCATGGCGGCGATCGGCTTCATCGACGGCAGCCGCCAGTGGTTCAAGGCCGCCCACGGTCTGCCGGTGCGGGAATTCGGGCTGCCGGCGGCCTTCTGCTCCCATTGGCTCGACGGCCGGAGCGATCCCGTGGTGGTGGCCGATGCCACGCAAGACCCGCGCTTCGCCGGCAACCCGCTGGTGCTGGGGCCGCCGGGCATCCGTTTCTGCGCCAGCGCGCCGCTGGTCACCGCCGAGGGCCTGCCGCTGGGCACGATCGCCGTGTTCGACACGCAGCCGCGCGCCCCCCGGCCGGACCAGTTGCAGGCCCTGCGCACCCTGGCGCAGCAGGCCCTGGCGCTGCTGTCCCTGCGCCAGGAGCGCGAGCGCATGCAGTCCCGGCTGCTGGCCCAGACCGAGACACTGCGCGTGGCCGGCCGCATCGCCCGCGTGGGCGGCTGGATAGTGGACCTGCCGGGCATGGCGCTGGCCTGGTCGGACGACATCGCCGCGCCGCTGGGCCTGACCCGCCAGGCGCCCACGGTGCGCAAGGCGCTGCGGCTGTACGCGCCGCCCTACCGCGACGCCGTGCGCCGGGCCTTCGCGGCCTGCGTGCGCGAGGGCCGGCCTTTCGACATCGAGGCACGCGCCCAGGTACCGGGGCGCGCGCCGGTCTGGCTGCGCACGGTGGGCCAGGCCGTGCGCGACGCGCAGGGCCGCATCGTGCGCGTGCAGGGCGCGTTCCAGGACATCACCGAGCGCCACGAGGCCGACATGGCCCGCCGCGTCAGCGACGAGCGCTTCCACCTCGTCGCCCAGGCCACCACCGACACCGTGTGGGACTGGGACGTGCGCACCAACGCGCTGTGGTGGAGCGCCAGCTTCCGCGACATGCTGGGCCTGCCCCAGGACGCCACCATCCCGGATGCCGACACCTACGCCGAATGGCTGCACCCCGAGGACCGCCAGCGCGTCATCCGCTCGCTGCGGGACGCGGTGCGCGGCGCGGAAACCACCTGGCAGTCCGAATACCGCCTGCGGCATGACGCCGGCCACTACCTCTGGATCCTTGACCGGGGTTTCGTGATTCGAGACGCCCAGGGGCAGGCCTTGCGCATGGTGGGCGGCATGAGCGACATCAGCGCGCGCAAGCTGGCCGACCTGGAGGCACGGCAGGAGGCGCGCATCCATGCCGAGCTGGTGCGGGTGCAGCAGCGCATCTCCTCGCTGTCCATGCGGCTGGACGAAGTGCTCACGCTGGTGGCGCAGACGGCCCTGCACGCCAGCGGCGCCACGGGCGCCATGGTGGAGATGCTCGACGGCGACCGGCTGGTCTCCCAGGCCTCGGCCGGGCAGATGGTGCGCCCCGCCGGCACCGCCCTGCCGCTGCACGACAGCCTGCTGTGGGCCGACCTGCGCGAGGGCCGCACCGTGCTGTGCAACGACATCCAGGGCGAAGGCTGGCCCCTGGGCCGCAACTATCAGCGCGAGGGCGTGCGCGCGGCGCTGGCCGTGCCGCTGCGCGTGGACGGTGCCGTGGTGGGCGCGATCAAGCTCACCTCGGACCACACGGGCGCGTTCGGCCAGCGCAGCCTCGCGCACCTGCAGATCCTGGCCGAATCGCTGGGCGCCATGGTGCAGCTGCGCCAGGTGGCCGACCGGCTGCAGGCCTCGGAGCAGCAGTACAAGCTGCTGTTCGACGCCCATCCCCAGCCCATGTGGGTCTATGCGCAGGACGAGAGCCTGCGCTTCCTGGCCGTCAACCAGGCCATGCAGGCGCTCTACGGCTACGGCGCCGAGGAGCTGCTGCGCATGAGCGTGCACGACCTGTGGCTGCCCCACCAGCGCGCGCACCTGCACGACGAGGTCGCCGCCATCGCGCACGAGGCCCGGCGCGACAACGTGATGGGCCGCCACCGGCGCAAAGACGGCACGGTGATGGACATGGAGATGTCCTCGCGCGGCATCATGTTCAACGGCCAGCGGGCACGCCAGGTCATGGCCACCGACGTGACCGAGCGGCTGCGCACGCAGCGCGAGCTGGCGCGCATGGCGCGTGCCCAGCAGATGCTCAGCAACTGCAACGAAACCCTGGTGCGCGCCACCTCCGAGACGGCGCTGCTGCAGTCCATCTGCCGCACCGTCGTGGAAATCGGCGGCTACCGCCTGGGCTGGGTCGGTTTCACCCGCGACGACGCGGACAAGACCATCGAGATCGTGGCCCACGCCGGCGACCACGGCGACTACCTCGCGGGCCTGCAAGTGTCCTGGTCGGAAACCGATCCACGCGGCCAGGGGCCGGCCGGCATCACGGTGCGCACGGGCCGGCCCACCATCGTGCGCGACCTGCATGGCGACCCCGCGTTCAGCGGCCTGTCCGAGCGCATGCGGGGCCATGGCTTCCACGGCGTGATCAGCCTGCCGCTGCGCACCGCGCGCCAGACCTTCGGCCTGCTCTACCTCTACGCCCCCGAGGTGCTGCACATCGGCCCCGAGGAGAGCGCGCTGCTGCAGGAACTGGCCAACGACCTGGCCTTCGGCATCATGAGCCTGCGCGCGCGCAAGGAGCAGCAGCAGTTGCAGGCGTCGGTGCTGAAGATGGCGGCGGCGGTCTCGGCCGCCACGGGCACCGAGTTCTTCGAACAACTGGCGCGCAACATGTCCGAGGCGCTGGGCGCCCAGGTGGGCGCCGTGGCCCGCCTGTTGCCGCAGCAGCCGGGCCACGGACCGCGCGTGGTCTCGCTGGCCCTGGTGGCCAACGGCGAACTGCTCCCCAACATCGAATACGACCTGGAGCACACGCCCAGCGAACAGCTGCTGGCCCAGCGCCAGTACGTGGTCACGCACGGCCTGGCGCTGCGCTACCCCGAATCGCCCATCGTGAACCGGCTGCAGGCCCAGGGCTATGCGGGGCAGCAGCTGTGTGACAGCACGGGCACGCCGACCGGGCTGATCTTCGTGCTGTTCCGCCAGCCGCTGGCCAATGCCGAGTTCGTCTCCACCACGCTGCAGATCTTCGCCACGCGCGCCTCGGCGGAAATAGAGCGCCAGGTGACCGACACGCGCATCCGCCGCCAGGCCTCGCTGCTGGACAAGGCGCAGGACGCCATCGTGGTGCGCGACCTGCAGAACCGCGTGACCTACTGGAACCGCAGCGCCGAGCAGGTCTATGGCTGGCCCCGCGAGCAGGCGCTGGGCCAGCCCATCGACACGCTGCTCTATCCGGACAGCGCCGCCTTCCTGCGCGCCACGGCGGCCGTGCTGGCCCAGGGCGAATGGGCGGGCGAGATCGTGCAGCACCACCGGAGCGGCCAGGACATCGACATGGAAGGACGCTGGACCCTGGTGCGTGGCGACGACGGCAAGCCCGACTCCATCCTGGAGATCAACACCGACGTGCGCCAGCGCAAGGCCACCGACCGCGAGATCCAGCGCCTGGCGTTCTACGACACCCTCACCGGGCTGCCCAACCGCATGCTGCTGCTCGACCGCATGCAGCAGGCCCTGGGCACCGCGCAGCGCCAGCAGCAGGGCGGGGCGCTGCTGTTCATCGACCTGGACAACTTCAAGACGCTCAACGACACCCTGGGCCACGACAAGGGCGATCTGCTGTTGCAGCAGGTGGCCCAGCGCCTCAACGCCTGCGTGCGCGCCGTGGACACGGTGGCGCGGTTGGGCGGCGACGAGTTCGTGGTCATGCTCGAAGGGCTGCACCCGGACCCCGATGCCCTGGCCCTGGAGGCCCGTGCCGTGGGCGACAAGGTGCTCTCGGCGCTGTCGGCGCCCTACGAGCTGGCCGGCTACCACTACCGCAGCACGCCCAGCATCGGCATCGCGCCCTTCCTGGGCGACCAGACCAGCGTGCTCGACCTGCTCAAGCAGGCCGACCTGGCCATGTACCAGGCCAAGACGGCCGGACGCAACACGCTGCGTTTCTTCGACCCGCACATGCAGGCCGTGGTGAGCGCGCGCGCGGCGCTCGAATCGGACCTGCGCGCCGCGCTGGCCCAGGGCCAGTTCCTGCTGCACTTCCAGCCCCAGGTCGACGCATCGCGCCAGTACGTGGGCGTGGAGGCGCTGCTGCGCTGGAACCACCCGGAGCGCGGCCTGGTCCCGCCCGCGCAGTTCATCCCGCTGGCCGAGGAGACCGGGCTCATCCTGACGCTGGGCCGCTGGGTGCTACACATGGCCTGCAAGACCCTGGCCAGGTGGCGAGACGACCCCGTGCTGGGCCGCCTGACCATGGCCGTGAACGTGAGTTCGCGCCAGTTCCGCGATCCCGGCTTCATCGACGACGTGGCCCACACCCTGGCCATCAACGAGGCGCCAGCGCACCAGCTCAAGCTGGAACTGACCGAAAGCCTGCTGGTGGAGGACATGGACGTGGCCATCTCCACCATGACGGCCCTGCGCAGGCTGGGCGTGAACTTCTCGCTCGACGACTTCGGCACCGGCTACTCCAGCCTGAGCTACCTCAAGCGCATGCCGCTGCACCAGATCAAGATCGACCAGGGCTTCGTGCGCGACCTGCTCACCGACCCGAACGACGCGGCCATCGTGGACACGATCATCGCCCTGAGCCTGAGCCTGGGGCTGGACGTGATCGCCGAGGGCGTGGAAACCGACGAGCAGCACGCCATGCTGCTGCAGGCGGGCTGCACGGCCTTCCAGGGCTACCTGTTCAGCCCTCCCTTGCCCCTGGACGCCATCGAGCCCCTGCTGCGCTTGCCGGTCCACTGACACGGAACGGCCCCGTGGCGGTCCACGCCCGGCGCGCGCCCCGGGCACGGGAAAGAACGGCTGTCTTTCTCTTACTTTCTTTTCTATGAATACATAGTAGTAGTAGTAAGCCGCGCCACTTTCTGTGGACAAGCTGCTTTTCCCTTGCCGTGGCGCGCACTTGCGATCGGGAAGGGGCTGTGGGCGCCGCCCCTTTCCCGCCGTTCCCGGAACGGGGACAAATCCCCAGAAAGGCCCAGCGCTGTGGATAAGTCACGGGTTATGCCGGATTTGTCCCCATGTTTGTCCAGGCAGGCGCGGGCCAACACGGCCATTGCGGCGGTGGCGAGCCCCACGCCAGGCCCCTGGCTTGGTCAGCCCCCAAAAACCGGCCGGGCATGCCGGGGCTCCACCCGGCGGCGCCCGGAAAAGAAAGGAATCCGTCGGCATGCCACGGCTTTTGCCGCGCCCTGGACGGGGCTTCTGGTTGTTCTTTTTGACTTCTATATTTAAATAGCAGTAGTAGTAGAGTCGCCCGGTTTCTGTGGACAAGGGCGTTTTTCCCAATGCCGCCAAGGGTTTGCATCGCCCAAAAGGGTGTGGGCGGAGGGCTGTTTCCGGCGCGCGCCGGCATGAACAACCCGGAGGGCTTGCCATTTTCTGTGGATAAGTTGTCTTTTATGCCAGTTCTGTCACCAGGGTTGTCCACAGATCGGCCGGGCGCACGGCGCCCACCCGCGCGGCGGGAGGCTGGGAGAGGGGATGGACAGGGTCAGAAATGCAGCGCGTAGCGCAGCTGCACGAAGTTCTGGCCGGGGTTGGGCTTTTTGAAGCCGCCGTTGGAGGTGTGCTGGATGCGCAGCTGCCACTCATGCTGGCGCTGCGCGCCGTGGTTGAAGCCCACGGCCAGGTGCGTTGCGAAGTTGAAGCGCGTGCTGAAGGCCTTGTGCAGCGTCTCGTAGCGCGGGCTGGCGTAGTTGATGCCCAGTCCCGCTTCGGTGAACCAGGCGCCGTGCCCGCCGCCGTGGCGCAGCCGCAGCGTGGGGCTCACGCCCAGCACCGTGCTGTGCACGCGGCCGGTGGCGCCGTCGGCCTGCCACTGGCTCAGGTAGAAATCCCAGTGGCCCTGCACCACGCCGCCCCACCATTCCTTCTGCCAGCCGTTGCGCCAGGGCAGGGTGGCGCCGATGGTCAGCGCCTGGGTGTCGTCCCGGGCGACGCCGCCCTGCAGGTACACGCTGGGGCCGTCCATGCGGAGGTCGGCCTGGGCATGGGCCGGGGCGCTGGCCGCGAGGGCCAGGACGCAGGCCGTGGCCAGGGGGACGCGGCGGCGCAGGGGGTGGGCAGGGAACATGGAAGGTACCTCGCATCGGCGCGGGGGCGCCACTGTTTTGAGTGTACCGACCATCGTCCCGGCATGGGGCCGGGTGTGGCGCCGGCGCCATGCCGGCGCGCGCCGGTCCTTACTGCATGCCGCGCATGCCGTGGTGGTGGTGGCCGCCGCCCTTGCCGTCGCGCGGGCCGCCATGGCGGTGCTGGCGCAGCGTCTGCTGGTCGAAGGTCTTTTGCTGCGCGGGCGTGAGCGTGGCGTAGAAGGCCTTGGTGGCTTCACCATGGCGGTCGGCCTCGGCGGCGCGCTCGGCGCGCAGCGTGCGCATGCGGTCGATGCGCTCGGGCGTGCTGAGCTGGGCCAGGGCCTGGCGGTCCATGGGGGTGGGGCGGCTCGGAGGTTGCATCGCCTTGGTGAAGTCGGCCCAGGCGCCTTCCTGCGCGGGGGTGAGCTGCAGGCTGGCCTTGAGGTCGGCCAGGTGGCGCGCGTGGCGTTTTTCCATGCGCTGCTGCATCTGCTCGCGCATGCGGGCTGGATCACGCGGCTGGCGCTGCTGGGCGGTGGGGGCGCTGTTCTCGCCAGCGGCGGGCTGGGGGGCGTTTTGCGCCAGGGCCGGCAGGGCCAGGGCGGCCAGCAGGGCGGTGGTGGCGAAGCGGCGGGTCAGGGAGGTGGCCATGGAGTAGTCCTTTCAGGAATGGATCCGCCGGCACGACCGTGCGAGCGGCTGGATTCCAGTGTGCGCCGCCCGTGTATCGCCGCCGTGCACATTGGTTGAGGCTGTGTAAAGTTCTGTCCTGCGAGACCTCCGGGTTTCCAAAGAAAATAGCGGTTTTAAGCTCTATCGCATTGCGCCGGTAGCTATAAAATTAATAGCATTATTCGGAAGGCGGCCGGTCTGGCCGCGCCAGCGCCGACAATGGCGGCCCGGCAGGCTGCTGCAGCCAGCGTCCCATCCGTCAGAAACAAAAGGGTGTCCGTGTTCAAGAACATGATCGTGTACCGCATCGCGCCGCAGTGGCAGATCGGTCTGGAGCAGGTGGAAGAGGCCTTGGCCAAGGCGCCATTCATGGAGTGCGGCGCCACGCAGGAGCGCTCCTGGGGCTTCGTGCCGCCACGCGGCGAGCAGCACGGCCCGCTGGCCGAATCCGTGGGCGGGCAGTGGGTGCTGCGCTTCATGGTCGAGTCCAAGGTGCTGCCCGGCTCGGTGCTGGCGCGCCGGGTGAAGGAAAAGGCCGAACGCATCGAGCAGGAAACCGGCCGCAAGCCCGGCAAGAAGGAAACCCGCGAGCTCAAGGACGAAGCCAAGCTCGACCTGCTGCCCATGGCCTTCACCAAGCTGGGATCGATGTGGATCTGGATCGACCCAGAGGCGCGCACCCTGGTGCTCGACACCTCCAGCCAGGGCCGCGCCGACGAGGTGGTGAGCAGCTTGGTGGAACTGCTGCCGCCCGGCTTCGCCGTGGCGCTGCTGAACACGCAGACCTCGCCGCAGGCGGCGATGTCGCACTGGCTCAAGGAGCAGGACCCGCCCGTGGGCTTCACCGTGGACCGCGAATGCGAGCTCAAGGCCGCCGACGAGGAAAAGGCCGTGGTGCGCTATGCCCGCCACCCGCTCGACATCGAGGAGGTGCAGGCGCACATCGCCGCAGGCAAGCTGCCCACCAAGCTGGCGCTGACCTGGGATGACCGCGTGTCCTTCATGCTGACCGAGGGCCTGCAGCTCAAGAAGGTGTCCTTCCTCGACACGGTGTTCGAGGACAAGGCCGCCGACGACGGCGGCTTCGACACCGACGTGGCGATCGCCACGGGCGAACTCAGCAAGCTCATCCCCGACCTCATCGAGGCGCTGGGCGGCGAGGCCGAGAGCGGCATCGCCAGCGCGGCCGCTGCGGTGGCGGCCTCCGGCGCGGGGCACACCGTGACCGGACCGGCGACGGCGCCCGTGGACATCGACCCCGAATCCGCCCCCTTCTGAACCCCATTTTTCGACAGGACTTTTCCGTGACCGACACCACCGCTTCCGCCAGCGACCGCCCCGCCCTGCCCGACCGCCTCTCGGTGGACCCGCGCAGCCCCCACCATGTGCGCGCCGTGTTCGCGCACGACATCGGCATCCGCTTCAACGGCAAGGAGCGCAGCGACGTGGAGGAGTACTGCCTCAGCGAAGGCTGGGTGAAAGTGCCCTCGCCCAAGACGGTGGACCGCAAGGGCAAGCCGCTGATGATCACGCTCAAGGGCGCGGTCGAGGTGTTCTACAAGTAACGCCCGTGCTGTGCGTCGCCCTGGCGCTTTGAACCGGGCGCTGCCCGGGCCAGCAGCCTCCGTGCAAGGGCCGCCCCGCCGCACTGGAGGCGTCCCCCTGGAGGGGGAAGGCGCCGCAGGCGACTCAGGGGGTGCGACCTAACAGCGAGCGGGCCACCAGCTCCTTCATGATCTCCGACGTGCCGCCGTAGATGCGCAGCACGCGCGCGTCGGTCCAGAAGCGCGAGATCGGGTACTCAGCCATGTAGCCATAGCCGCCGAAGAGCTGCAGGCAGGCGTCGGCCACGCGGCCGAAGACCTCGGTGGTGTGGAGCTTCAGCGCGCTCACGGCCTCGGGCGTGAGTTCGCCGCGCTCGTAGGCGGCGATGCTGCTGTTTAAAAAGGCCTCGGCGGCGGCGATGTCGCTGGCGCACTGCGCCAGCGTGAAGCGCGTGTTCTGGAACTGGCCGATGGCCTGCCCGAAGGCCTGGCGTTCCTGCACGTACTTCACCGTGGCGTCGAGCGCGCCCTTGGCGCCGTGTACCGCCTGCACGCCGATGATGAGGCGCTCGCGCGGCAGCTCGCGCATCATCTGCACAAAGCCTTGGCCTTCCACGCCGCCCAGCAAGGCGTCGGCCGGCACGCGCAGGTCGTTGAAGAACAGCTCGGAGGTATCGCCCGCGTGCTGGCCGATCTTGTCGAGGTTCTGGCCGCGCGTGAAGCCGGGCGTTTTGGTATCGACCAGGAACAGACTCACGCCCTTGGCGCCCGCCGCCGGATCGGTCTTGGCGGCAAGCACCAGCAGGTCGCAGTGCTGGCCGTTGCTGATGAAAATCTTGCTGCCGTTGATGACGTAGCCGTCACCATCCTTTTTCGCGGTGGTGCGGATCGCCTTGAGGTCGCTGCCCGCGCCGGGCTCCGTCATGCCGATGGCCGCCACGGCCTCGCCGCTGACCATGCGCGGCAGCCAGTATTCGCGCTGTGCCTCGGTGCCGCAGTGCAGCAGGTAGGGCGGGACGATGTCGTTGTGCACCTGCAGCCCGCCGACGAAGCCGCCGTAGCCCCGGCGCGAGAGCACCTCCACCACGGCGAACGAGAAGTGCACGCTGGCGCCCGGGCCGCCGTACTGTTCTGGCACGTCGGCGCAGAGGTAGCCGTTCTCGCCCATCTTGCGGAACAGTTCCCGGCTGACGAGGCCGGCCTTTTCCCAGTCGCGGTAATGCGGCTCGATCTCGGTGTCGCAAAAGCGCTCCAGCGATTCGGTGAAGAGCTGCAGTTCGGCCTTCTGCTCGGCCGTGAGGAGGGTGTTGGGGAGCATGGTTGCTATGAAAATAGGAGCTTCTGACGCTTAACAGATAAGCGTCAGAAGCCGAAAAGACTCAAACCCGTTCGAAAATAGCGGCAATGCCTTGGCCGCCGCCGATGCACATCGTGACCAGCGCATAGCGTCCGCCCGTGCGGTGCAGTTCGGCGATGGCCTTGGTGGTGATGATGGCGCCGGTGGCGCCCACCGGGTGGCCGAGCGAAATGCCCGAACCGTTGGGGTTGACCTTGGCGGGGTCCAGGCCCAGCTCCTGCACCACGGCGCAGGCCTGGGCGGCGAAGGCCTCGTTGGCCTCGATCACGTCCATGTCCTGCACCGTAAGGCCCGTGCGTTGCAGCACCTTCTGCGTGGCGGGAACGGGGCCGATGCCCATGTAAGCCGGGTCCACGCCGGCGTGGGCGTAGCCCACCAGGCGCGCCAGGGGCTTCACGTTCAGGGCTTGCAGTCGATCGCCCGCCACCAGCACCACGGCGCTGGCGCCGTCATTGATGCCTGAGGCGTTGCCGGCTGTGACGGTGCCGCCTTCCTTCTTGAACGCGGGCTTCATGCCGGCCAGCACGTCGAGCGTGGTGGCGGCACGCACATGTTCGTCCTCCTGGAACAGCACCGTGCCCTTGCGCGTGGCGATTTCGACCGGGACGATCTGTTCCTTGAAGTAGCCGGCGGCGATGGCGGCGGCGGCGCGCTGCTGGCTGGCCAGGGCCAGTTCGTCCTGCATGGCGCGCGAAATCTTGTAGCGCTCGGCCACGTTCTCGGCGGTGATGCCCATATGCATCTTCTGCCAGGGGTCGTGCAGGATGCCGAGCATGTAGTCGATGCTCTTGGAGTCGCCCATGCGGGCGCCCCAGCGCGCGCCCTGGTCGAAGTAGGGGCCCCGGCTCATGCTCTCGGAGCCGCCGCCCACGGCCACGTCGCAGTCGCCGTAGCCAATGGCCTGCGCCGCGCTGATGATGGCCTGCAGGCCCGATCCGCACAGGCGGTTGACGTTGAACGCGGGCGTCTCGATGGGGCAGCCGGCGTCGATGGCGGCCACGCGGGAGAGGTAGGCGTCCTTGGTGTCGGTGGGAATCACGTTGCCCATGACCACGTGGCCCACGGCGTCGGGCGCGATGCCGGCGCGCGCGATGGCGGCCTTGACGGCGGTGGTGGCGAGCTGGGTGTTGGGCACGTCCTTCAGGCTGCCGCCGAAGGTGCCGATGGCGGTGCGGGCGGTGCTGACGACGAAGACGTCACGGTGGGTCATGGGAAGGCTCCGAAAAGAAACAAGGAAAAAGGATTCAGCGGCCCTGGAAGGCGGCCGGGCGCTTGGCATGGAAGGCCTCGATGCCCTCGGGCAGATCGGCGGTGCGCGCGCAGGCCACGAAGGCATCGCCCTCGGCGGCCAGTTGGGCGGGCAGGTCGTGGTCGAAGCCGGCGCGCATCAGGCGCCGCATGTGGCCGTAGGCCTGGGTGGGGCCGTGGGCCAGGCGCTGGGCCAGTTCCTGCACGGCGGCGTCGAGGTCGGCGGCGGGCAGCACGCGGTTGACCAGGCCCAGGCGTTCGGCCTCCTGGGCGGTGTAGGTGTCGCCCAGCATGGCAATCTCCAGCGCGCGGCGCAGGCCCACGAGGCGCGGAAGCGCCCAGGAGGCGCCCACGTCGCAGCTCGTGCCCAGGTTGATGTAGGCGAGGTTGAAGCGCGTGCCCTCGGCGGCGAGCACGAAGTCCGCCTGCAGCATGAGCGAGAGGCCGGCGCCCGCGGCCACGCCGTGCACCTGGGCGATGACGGGGGCATTGATCTGCGCCAGCAGCGCCACGGCCTCATTGAGCGGTGCCAGCAGGTCGCACGCGCCCTGCACGGGGTCGGCGCGCAGGGTGGCCAGGTCGCCGCCGGCCATGAAGCCCTTGCCCGCGCCACGCAGCACCACGCAGCGCACGCTGGCGTCCTCGGCGATGGCACGCACGGCGGACAGCAGGGCGGTGGCCATGGGCACGTCGATGGCGTTGAGCGCGCCGGGGCGGTTGAAGCTGAGCGTGGCGATGGCGCCCGAGCGCTCCAGCCGCAGGGGAGGTTCCGTGGAGACCGTCATTTTTGCTCCTGAAATAAGAGCTGCTCGCGCTGAATGGACAAGCGCTGGAGCCCGAAAAATCTTGAAATTCAGCGGTACAGCGCCTCGATCTCGGCCGCGTAGGTCTTGTAGATGCTGGAGCGCCGCACCTTCATGGTGGCGGTGACCTCGCCGTCGTCGTGGTCCAGTTCCTTGGTGAGCAGGTGGAACTTGCGGATCTGCGCCACCTGCGCCAGCTTGGCGTTGCCGGTGGCGATCTCGGCATCGATGAGCTGGCGCACCTCGGGGGTTTCGACGAGCGAGCGGAAGTGCGTGAACGGGATGCGCTGGGCCTCGGCCCACTTGCCCACCGTCTCGTAATCGAGCATGACCAGCGCGCCGACGAACTTGCGCCCCTCGGCGACGATGATGCACTCCTTGATGTAGGGGCTGGCCTTCATCGTGTTCTCGATCTCGGACGGCGTGAGGTTCTTGCCGCCGGCCGTGATCATGATGTCCTTGAGGCGGTCCACGATCTTGATCTGGCCGTCCACCAGGCGCACCACGTCGCCCGTGTGCAGCCAGCCGTCCACGATGCTTTGCGCCGTGGCCTCGGGGTTCTTGTAGTAGCCCGCGAAGACCATGTCGCCCTTGATCTGGAACTCGCCGCCCAGGTCGTCGTCGCCACCCTTGGCGATGCGCCACTCCACGCCGCTCGTGGGCACGCCCACGGTGCCCACCACCACATCGTCCAGCTTGTGGCCCGTGACCATGCCGGTGGATTCGGTCAGGCCATAGACCTCGACCAGCGGCACGCCGAGCACGCGGAAGAAGCGCACCACGTCGGGCGGAATGGGCGCGGCGCCGGTGAGCGCCACCTGGGCCTCGCGCAGGCCGATGAAGTTCTGCAGCGCGCGGAACACCAGCCAGTAGCTGGCGGTGTAGGTGAACATCTCGCCGATGCTCCAGCGCGCGCGCGGCTTCTCTGCCAGCGGCTGGCAGGCGGCGTAGGCCTTGCGGAACAGCGCGCGGCGCAGGCCGCCGGTTTCCTGCAGCTTGATGCTGATGGCGGCGTGCATCTTCTCCCAGATGCGCGGCACGCCCAGGAACATGGTGGGCGCCACCTCGCGCAAATCCTCTTGCACGGTGCGGATGGATTCGCCGAAGTTGACCTGCGAGCCCACGTACACCGGCACGAAGGTGGTGAGCATTTGCTCGGCCACGTGGCACAGCGGCAGGTAGGACAGGTGGGTGGTCTCGCGCGAGAGCTGGAGCCGGTCCACGATGCCCGGCACCACGCCCCGAATGTTGCGGTAGGAAATCATCGCGCCCTTGGGCTTGCCGGTGGAGCCCGAGGTGTAGATCATGAGCCCGATGTCGTCGAGCGTCTGGCGCTCCAGCGCGGCTTCGACGTCCGAAAGCCTGCCGCTTTGCGCGCCCAGCCGCTCCACCTCGCCGAAGGGGATGATGAGGTCGCGCACCTCGGGCGCGAAGCTGCGCAGGCCCTTGGTTTCCATGACCACGATCTTTTTCAGGCGCGGCAGATCGTCCAGGGCTTCGAGCACCTTGTCGGTTTGCTCCTGGTCTTCGCAGACGATGACCTCGATGTCGGCATGGCCCACCACGTAGGCCACCTCGGGCGAGGGGCTTGTGGGGTACACGCCCACCGTGACGGCGCCCACCAGGCCCGCCCCCATCTGGGCCAGCACCCATTCGATGCGGTTCTCGGAGATCACGCCGACATGGCCGCCTTCGGGCAGCCCCAGGGCGCGCAGGCCCAGGCCGAAGTGGCAGGCACGCTCGAAATACTGCGCCCAGGTGAAGGGCTTCCAGATGCCGAAGTCCTTTTGCCGGATGGCGACGCGCGCGGCATCCTGGCGCGCGCGCTCGCGCAGCATCTGGGGCAGGGTGAGTTCGGGGAGGTTCAACATGTCAGTGATCCATTGCGCATCGCGCACCCGCAGCCGTCAAACTGGCGCGGAAAAAGCCAGGGCCGCCGTGCAAGGGCCGCCCCGCCGCACGGGCGGCGTCCCCCTTCCCGCATCGCGCAGCGAGGCGAGAGAAGGGGGAAGGCGCGAAGCGCCACAGGGGGTTGTTCGCTCTCATGACAACCAGCGCTTGCGACGCTTGTAATGCTTGATCTCTTTGAAGCTTTTCGCTTCGCCGCCGCCGCCCATGCCGAGGTAGAACTCGCGCACGTCGGGGTCGTTGGCCAGTCGCTCGGCCGAGCCGTCAATGACGATCTTGCCGTTCTCCATGATGTAGCCGCTGTGCGCCACGGCCAGGGCCACGGTGGCGTTCTGCTCCACCAGCAGCATGCTGGTGCCGCGCTCGGCGTTGATGCGCGCGATGATGGTGAAGATGTCTTCGGTGAGCTTCGGCGACAGGCCCAGCGAGGGCTCGTCGAGCAGGATGAGCTGGGGCTGGGCGATGAGCGCGCGGCCTATAGCCAGCATCTGCTGCTCGCCGCCCGACAGGTAGCCCGCCAGGCCCTTGCGGCGCTCGTGCAGGCGTGGGAAGTAGGTATAGACGAGGTCGAAGTCGGGCTTGGCCGCGCCATCGCGGCCCGTGAGGGCGTAGGTGGCGGCGACCAGGTTTTCCTCGACCGTCAGGTCCTCGAACACCCGGCGCCCTTCCATCACATGCGAGAGTCCGCTGCGCACCAGTTGCTGCGGCGCCAGCGCGGCGGTGCTCTGGCCGTTGAAGAGGATGCTGCCGCTTTCCAGCTCGCCGTCCTCCAGCGCGAGCAGGCTAGATACCGCCTTGAGCGTGGTGGACTTGCCCGCGCCGTTGCTGCCCAGCAGCGCCACGATCTGGCCGCGCGGCACGGCCAGCGACAGGCCGCGCAGGGCCTGCACGACCTTGTTGTAAATGACCTCGATGTTGTTGACTTCGAGGACGTTGTCCGTGGCGTTCTGGGTCATGGCAAATGCAGTGTCAGAGCTTGATCCAGTCGGAGGCAGCGACCATTTTTTGCGCCTTCATGTCGGCCTTGTAGACACGGCCCACGGGGATGGAATTGCCCCGGATGGTGATCGGCACGCCGATCAGGCCGCCCGTGTCGAAGTCCTTGATGCTGTTGAGCGCGGCCTTGAGGTTGGCGCCCGTCAGCGGCTTGTTGGCATCGAGGCAGCGCTTGGCCGATTCGAGGAACAGCATCGCGGCCAGGCAGCCCTGGATGTAGGCCGTGCTCTGGTATTCCGGGCGCATGGCGCGGATTTTTTCCAGCATGGGCGCCTTCTCGGTGTCGTAGTAGTAGCGGTAGGGCATCACGCCCATGAAGCCCTCGCCGACCTCGCCCATCTTCATGACGGTGGAGCTGTCCATGGTCCAGAAGGTGCCCATCCACTTCGACTGCATGCCCTGCTGCTTGCCCTGGGTGATGAACTCGGGGATGGGCGCGAGGATGTAGCCGTGGAAGATGGTGTAGTCGGGCGCGGCGCGGCGCAGCTTGATGACCTCGCCCGAGACGTCCACGCTGCCCGGGGGCGTCATGATCTTCACGACCACGTTCAGGCCCAGCTTCTTGGCCTCGGCCTCGCTCTCGTCGATGGGGTCGCGGCCGAACTCGGAGTCGGAATAGACGAAAGCCACCTTGGCACCGGGCTTTTCCTTGGCGATGTGCTTGAGCAGGATGCCGAACATCTCGGTGTAGTCGGGGCCCACCATGAACTGGTGGGGGTACTTCTTGGGGTCGTTCAGCTCGGTGGCGAACGAGGCGCCGGCCATCAGGATGTTGCCGTTGCGGTCCAGCTCGGGGTTGATGGTCTTGGCGAAGCCCGTGGAGTCGCCGTAGTAGACGTTGACCTTGTTCTGGCTGGTGATCTTCTTGAACGCGGCGACGGACACATCGACCTTGTAGCCGGTGTCCTCGGGCACGTACTTGACCTTGCGGCCCTTGATGCCGCCCGCGTCGTTGACGATCTTCACGTAGTCCTGGATGCCGGCGTTGATGCCCACGCCCGCGAAGGCGAACACGCCCGTCATGGGGATGGAGCCGCCGATGACGATCTCCTCGGCGCCCTGGGCGAGCACCGACAGCGGGTGCGTGAGCGCGGCGGCGCCCGCGGCGGCGGCGCCCAGCATCAGGTGGCGGCGCCGGGTGGAAATGCGTTGCTGGTCCATGCGTGTCTCCTTCGGTTGGTTGTGTGATGGCATGAAAACGATGGCGTGGCTCAATTGCGGAAGGGCCACAGGTGGAAGAAGCGGCGGATGCGCCGCCACACTTCGGCCAGGCCGTGCGGCTCGAACACCAGGAAACCGATGATCAAGAGGCCGAAGATGATGGTGCGCACGGGCGAGAGGAACACCGTGTACTGCGTGCTGTTGGGCAGCAGGTCGAACACGAGCTTGAGCAGCTCGGGCACCATGGTCATGAACACCGCGCCGAGGATGCCGCCCAGGATGCTGCCCATGCCGCCGACGATGATGGCCGCGAGGAAGAAGATGGACATCAAGAGCGGAAAGCTCTCGGGCGTGACCACGCGGAAGAAGTAGGCCCACAGACCGCCGGCCACGCCGGCGTAGAACGAGGACAGGCCGAACGACAGCAGCTTGTAGCGCAGCAGCGGAATGCCCAGCACCTCGGCCGAGATGTCGCGGTCGCGGATGGCGATGAAGGCGCGGCCGATGCGCGTGCGGAACAGGTTGGCCGCGCCCAGCAGCATCAGCACCGTGACGGGCACGATGAGCCAGTAGAGGCGGAACGAGGTGTCGAGCAGCACGCCGAACAGGCTGGCCGGCGGCACGCTCAGGCCACCCGTGCCGCCCGTGAACTGCAGGTTGGCGAACAGGAAGTGCGCGATGAACGAGGCCGCGATGGTGGCGATGGCCAGGTACAGCCCCTTGACGCGCAGCGAGGGAATGCCCACCACGATGCCGCCGAGCATGGCGACGAAGCCGCCCGCCAGGATGTTGAGCAGGAAGGGCGTGCCCGCCTTGGCCTGCAGAATGGCCACGGTGTAGGCGCCCAGGCCCATGAAGGCTGCCTGGCCCAGGCTCACCAGCCCGGTGTAGCCGGTGAGGATGTTGAGCCCCGTGGCGCTGGCCACGTTGATGCTCACCAGGCAGGCCAGGTAGAGCCAGTAGTCGCTGGCGACAAAGGGGAACAGCACCAGCAGGGCGGCGGCCACGGCCAGCCAGACCTTCTGCGTGCGCGAGTCGAACAGCGCCGCGTCGGCGACGTAGGTTTCCTTGAGGGTTCCGATGCGCATCAGAGTCTTTCGATTTCGTGCGTGCCGAACAGGCCGTAGGGGCGCAGCATGAGGATGCCGACCAGCACGATGAAGGTGGCGAGCAGCTTGTATTCGCCGCCCAGGTAGGCGCCCGCCAGGGCTTCGACCAGACCGATGCACAGGCCGCCAATGAGCGCGCCCAGCACGCTGTCGAGCCCGCCGACGATCACCACCACCAGCACGGACAGACCGAACACCCCCATGCTGGACGAGATGCCGCCGATGGAGCCGACGATGATCCCGGAGATGGCCGCGAGCATGGCGGACGCCACCCAGGCCAGCGAGAACACGCGCGGCACGTTGATGCCCACGGAATAGGCGGCGGCCTGGTCGCTGGCGGTGGCGCGCAGCGCCACGCCGCCGCGCCAGAAGCGGAACACCAGCAGCACGGCGGCGATGAACAGCACCGCGATCACCGCGCCCCAGAACACCTTGGGCGCGAGGAAGGCATCGCCCACCATGATGGGCTGCGTGGGCATGAACTCGGGCAGGCGGCGCTGGTCGGCGCTCCAGATCATTTCCACCAGGCCCACCAGCACCGAGGCCAGGCCCACCGTGACCATGAACACCGAGATGGGTGGCTCGCCCAACAGCGGGCGGATCATGGTGCGCTCGATCACCGCGCCCAGCAGGCCGGTGCCGAGCACGGCGGCCGGAATGGCCAGCCACAGCGGCAGCGCCATCATGGAGGCGAAGGTGAAGAACAGGTAGGCGCCCACCATGAGCAGCTCGCCAATGGCGATGTTGACCACGCGCGTGGCCTTGTAGACCATGACGAAGGCCAGCGCCGCCAGGGCATAGAGGCCGCCACTGGCGATGCCGGTGAGGCTGATTTCAAACAGATAGGCCCAATCCATCATGCGGCTCCTTGCGCGGTGGTGGCACCCGCCTGCAGCTTGCGGCGCAGGTCGCCCACGTCGCCCGAGCCGAGGTAGGCGCGGTTGACCTCCGGGTCGGCCTGCACCACGGCGGGCGTGCCCTGCGCGATGACCTGGCCGAAGTTGAGCACCACCACGTGGTCGGACAGGTCCATCACCATGCCCATGTCGTGCTCCACCATCAGCACCGTCACGCCCCATTCGGCGCGCACGTCGAGGATGAAGCGCGCCATGTCCTCGGTCTCCTCGCGGTTCATGCCGGCGACGGGTTCGTCGAGCATCAGGATCTCCGGCTGCATGGCCAGCGCGCGTGCCATTTCCACGCGCTTTTGCAGGCCGTAGGACAGGGCCGAGACGGGCGCGTGGCGGATGTGGTCGATTTCGAGGAAGTCGATGATGCGCTCCTCGATGTCGCGGCGCAGTTCGGCCTCCTCGCGGCGCGCGCGGCCCAGGTAGAACAGCGCGTCGAACACGTTGGTCTTGAGGTGCGCGTGGCGGCCGAGCTTGATGTTGTCGAGCACCGTCATGCCCCGGAACAGCGCGATGTTCTGGAAGCTGCGCCCCAGGCCCATGCGGGCGCGCCGGGGCGCGGGGATGCGCGTGATGTCCTGGCCTTTGAAATAGATGCTGCCGCCCGTGGGCCGGTAGAAGCCCGAGATGGTGTTGAACAGCGAGGTCTTGCCCGCGCCGTTGGGCCCGATCACGGCGGTGATGGAACCTGGCTGCACGCCAAAGCCCACGCCGGACAGGGCCTTCACGCCGCCGAAGGCAAGCGTCACGCCGTCGATCTGCAGCAGGGGGGCGGCGGCCGGGGGGCCGCCAGGGGTTTGTGTCGCCATCGGCTTGTATGCGGGTTTGTGCGAACCAAAAAAATATCTACTTTTCCGTAGACTGCTTACTCGCGAGTAGATTCTGGACGCCACTCCCTATCCTGGCATTGGTGTTTTCCCGGTGTAATACCCTTATGACCAAAACAACAGCCGCTAGAGCAAGCAAGACCAAGACCCCGCTGGCGGCCGCGTCGCCCTGGGCGAGCGCGCCCGACCGCGAACAGCAGCGCGAGGCCAAGCGCCGGGCCGTGCTGCAGGCGGCGGCGGAGCTGTTCAACGAACGGGGCTTCCACGCCACCTCGCTCGACGACATCGCCGCGCGCCTGAACGTGAGCAAGCCCACGCTGTACTACTACGTGAAGAACAAGGACGAGATCCTGCTGCAGTGCGTGCGCCAGGGGCTGGAAATGACGCTCGAAGGCATCGAGGCTTCGCGCCAGGCCGGAGGCAAAGCCGTGGACCAGCTGCGCGCCTGCATGCAGGCGTATGCCGACATCGTCATGCAGCCCTTTGGCATGTGCCTGATCCGCGTGGGCGACGAAGAAGTGCCCGAGCCCAGCCGCACCGAGCTGCGCCGCATGAAGTCCGAGATCGACCACGCCTTCCGGCGCCTGGTGGCCCAGGGCGTGCAGGAGGGCTCGCTCGCGCCCTGCGACCCGAAGATGACAGCCTTCGCCATCGCGGGCGCGCTGAGCTGGATCGGCCGCTGGTACCAGCCGGGCGGCGAGTACACGCCCGAGCAGGTGGCCCGGCAGTGCATCGCCACGCTGTGCGATGGGGTGCTGCGGCGGGTGGACATTCCCGCGCCAAAGGCAAGCCGGGCGCCGCGCAAGATTGCTTCAAAAACAGTAGCTTGAGACGCTTTCTGGTGAGGGTTTTCAGATGTATTTCATTCTGAAACACCCAGTTAATAAGCGCCAATAGCTCACTTTTTTGTAGCTATTGGCGTACTCGCCAGGTCGTCGAGGATGGGGCACTCGGGTCGCTGGTCGCCATGGCAGCACTGCACCAGCGATTGCAGCGTCCGCTGCATGGCCTGCATGGCGGCGATGCGTTCGGCCAAATCGTCGATGTGGGCCTGGGCGATGCGCTTGACCTGGCTGCTGGCACGGGCCTGGTTTTGCCACAGGCCCATCAGCTCGCGGATTTCTTCCATCGAGAAGCCCAGGCCGCGCGCGCGGCCGATGAAGCGCAGCGCGTGCACGTCGGCCTCGGTGTACTGGCGGTAGCCGCTGTCGGTACGGCCCACCTGCGGCAGCAGGCCCAGCGATTCGTAGTGGCGCACCATGCGCGCCGAGACGCCGGCGCGGCGTGCGGCCTCGCCGATGGGCACGGGGGCGCCGGGGGCGGCCGTCATGGAGCGACCTGGTAGCCTTCCTCGGCGATGGCGGCGGCCAGGGCCTCGCGCGGCTGGCTGCTGTCCACGTCGACACGGTTCTGCGCGCGGTCGATGCGCACCTGGGCCTGGGGGTCGAGTTGCTGGATGGCGCTGGTGACGGCGCGCTCGCAGTGGCCGCAGGTCATGCCCTGGACTTCGAACTGGTATTGCATGAGGGTGCTCCGAAAGGAAAAGTGATTGACGGGTGCGATGATGAACCTTAACACCGTGGAAAGGTCAACCCTGCGCTGCCCCATGGCCTTGCTGCGGTTATGGTGGATGCCAATCCGCGCTTGACCTTGCCATGATGTCAAGGATTACGGTAGAGCCCATGAACACATCCGCCCCCACCCCCACCTCTTCCGAGCCGCACGCGCTGGACCTGTCCATCGGCGGTATGACCTGTGCGAGTTGCGTGGGCCGCGTCGAGCGCGCGCTGCGCAAGGTGCCCGGCGTGCAGGACGCCACCGTGAATCTGGCCACGGAATCGGCGCGTATCCAGTTTGCCCCGGCCGAGGGCGGGGACACCGCCATGGATGCGCTCCTGCGCCGCGCCGTGCGCAACGCGGGCTACGAGCCGCTCACGCCCGCTGCCAGCGAGGCGCGCGAGCAGGAAGGCGCGCCCTGGGCGGGCTTTGCGCCGGTGGCCATCGGCCTGCTGTTGTCGGCACCTCTGGTGCTGCCCATGCTGGGCGACCTGTTCGGCGCGCACTGGATGCTGCCGGCCTGGCTGCAGTTCCTGCTGGCCACGCCGGTGCAGTTCATTCTGGGCGCGCGCTTCTACAAGGCGGGCTGGCATGCGGCCAAGGCGCTGAGCGGCAACATGGACCTGCTGGTGGCGATTGGCACCAGCGCGGGCTGGGGGCTGTCGGTGTGGCTGTGGCTCACGGCGCACCCGGGGCACACGCCGCACCTGTATTTCGAGGCCTCGGCCGTGGTGGTCACGCTGGTGCTGCTGGGCAAGTGGCTCGAAGCCCGCGCCAAGCGCCAGACCACGGCGGCCATCCGCGCGCTGCACGGGCTGCGGCCGGACGTGGCGCACCTGGTGGGCAAGGGCGGCGAGGTGGACGTGCCCATCGCCGAGGTGATGGTGGGCGACCGCCTGGTGGTGCGCCCGGGCGAGCGCATGCCGGTCGATGGCGTGCTGCTGGAGGGGCAGACGCAGGTGGACGAATCCATGCTCACCGGCGAGCCGCTGCCGGTGGCCAAGGAGCCGGGCGCGCAGGTGACGGGCGGCTCGATCAACGGCGAGGGCCGCATCGTATTGGAAGTGCACGCCGTGGGTGCCGAGACAGTGCTCTCGCGCATCATCCGCCTGGTGGAGGACGCGCAGGCCGCCAAGGCGCCGATCCAGCGCCTGGTGGACCAGGTCTCCAGCGTGTTCGTGCCCGTGGTGCTGGTGATCGCCTTGCTCACGCTGCTGGGCTGGCTGTGGGCGGGCGTGGGCACGGAGACGGCGCTGATCCGCGCCGTGGCGGTGCTCGTCATCGCCTGCCCCTGCGCGCTGGGGCTGGCCACGCCGGCGGCCATCATGGCGGGCACGGGGGTGGCGGCGAAACACGGCATCCTCATCAAGGACGCACAGGCGCTGGAGCTAGCGCACAAGGTCGATACCGTGGCCTTCGACAAGACCGGCACGCTGACCGTGGGCCAGCCCCGCCTGGCGGCGCTGGTGGTGGCGCCGGGTCTGGACGAGGAAGCGGTGCTGCGCGACGCCGCCAGCCTGCAAAGCGGCAGCGAGCACCCGCTGGCGCGCGCCGTGGTGCAGGCCGCGCGCGACCGGAGCCTGGAGCCGCCCGCGCCCGACGGCGTGCGCGCCGTGCCGGGCCGGGGCAGCGACGGCGAGGTGCAGGGCCGCAGCTACCTGCTGGGCAGCCTGCGCTGGATGGAGGAGCTGGGCGTGGCGCTGGGGCCGCTGGCCGAGCGCGCGCGCGCCCTGCAGGACGAGGGCGCCACGGTGTCGGCCCTGGTGCAGCGCACGGGCCAGGGGCTGGCGCTGCAGGCGCTGATGGCCTTTGGCGACGAGCCCAAGCCCGGCGCCCGCGAGGCCTTGGCGGCACTGAAGGCGCGCGGCATCCGCACCGTGATGATCTCGGGCGACAACCGAGGCGCGGCCCTGGCCATGGCGCAGCGCCTGGGGTTGGATGCCCAGGATGTGCGCGCCGAGGTGCTGCCCGGCGACAAGGCGGCGCAGGTGGTGGCATTGCAGCAGGGCGAGGGCGGCGTGCACCGCACGGTCGCCATGGTGGGCGACGGCGTGAACGATGCCCCGGCGCTGGCCGCGGCCGACGTGGGCATGGCCATGGGCAACGGCACCGACGTGGCCATGCACGCGGCCGGCATTACGCTGATGCGCGGCGACCCGAAGCTGGTGGCGGCGGCGCTCGACATCTCGCACCGCACCGTGGCCAAGATCCGGCAGAACCTGTTCTGGGCCTTTGCCTACAACGTGGCCGGCATTCCGCTGGCGGCGCTGGGCTACCTGAACCCGGTGGTGGCGGGGGCGGCCATGGCGCTGAGTTCGGTGAGCGTGATGACCAACGCGCTGCTGCTCAAGCGCTGGCGCATGTGACAACTACGTAGGCCACGGTCACGCGGGTCTGGCAAACTGCAACGTCTGGTTGCATCTGCGTGCCGGGGCATGCGGGGCAGCGCTACTGTTTTCGCCAGATCAAGAGAGGAAGACCACCATGTCGCTTTTTTCGCTCATGCGGTTGTTCACCATCCGTTTTCGCATGCTGGGGGCCATCGGCGTGGTGCTGTGCCTCTTGGGCATGCTGGGGGGGGCCGGGATGTGGGGCATGCTGCGCATCCAGGACATGAGCGGGGACTTCATGGCCAACGAGTTCACCGAGGTCAGCCACCTGGGCGAGCTGCGCGGCGCCTTGGGGGCGGTGCGCCAGCATGAGAAGGACATGATCATCCTGTACGAGAAGCCCGAGGCGGTGAAGCAGGCCCATGCCAAATGGCTGGCCAGCCTGGAGGAGTCCAAGAAGGTGGCGGCGCGCTTTCTCGCGGGGCCCGAGGACAAGGACAACGCCCTGGCGCGCAGCCTGGCGCAGCGGCTGGACAACTACCGCGAGCAGTTCACGCATGTGGCGCGCCAGCTGGAAGCCGGCGGCTACGACTCGGCCACCATCGCCAACCGCATGAGCGCCAAGGCCGTGGCCGAGTTCGAGGCGGCCGACAAGCTGGTGCAGGAACTCGACACCATCTTGCGCAGCGAGGTCCAGGCCTCGGTGAAGGAGCAGGAGCAGGCGGCGACCCAGACCAAATGGCTGTTCGCGCTGGCGGTGCTCATCACCGTCCTGGTGGTGGCGCCGCTCACCTGGCTCAACATGATCGCCATCTGCAAGCCCCTGGCCGAGGCGCAGCGCATGGCGCTGGCCATCGCGGGGGGGGATTTGTCGCAAAAAATCCATACCGAGGGGCGCGACGAGGCGGCCGACCTGCAGCGCGCGCTGGCCGAGATGCAGCGGGGCCTGGGCGCGCTGGTGGCGCAGGTGCGCGAGGCCAGCGGCAACATCGCCACGGCCAGCCAGGAGATCGCCAGCGGCAACCAGGACCTGTCCTCGCGCACCGAGCAGACGGCGACGAATGTGCAGTCCACGGTGGGCTCGCTGGAGCAGCTCACCGGCACGGTGCAGCAGACGGCCACGTCCTCGCAGACGGCCAACCAGCTCTCGGTGTCGGCCTCGGGCACGGCCACGCGCGGCGGCGCGGTGGTGCAGCAGGCGGTGGCCAGCATGCACGAGATCTCGGCGTCGAGCCGCAAAATCAGCGACATCATCGGCCTGATCGACTCCATCGCCTTCCAGACCAACATCCTGGCCCTGAATGCCGCCGTGGAAGCGGCCCGCGCGGGCGAGCAGGGCCGGGGCTTCGCCGTGGTGGCCTCCGAGGTGCGCAGCCTGGCGCAGCGCTCGGCGGCGGCGGCCAGCGAGATCAAGGGCCTCATCAGCAGCAGCGTGGCGGCCGTCGATGGCGGCGTGCGCCATGTGGAGGACGCCGGCACCGCGATGAAGGAGATCGTCGACAGCGTGCAGCGCGTGGGCGACATCATTGGCGAGATCACGGCCGCCGCGTCCGAGCAGTCGGCCGGCATCGGCCAGGTGAACCAGTCGGTGGGCGAGATCGACCGCATGACGCAGCAGAACGCCGCGCTGGTGGAGCAGTCCGCCGCCGCCGCCGAGTCGCTGCGCGAGCAGGCCGCGCGCCTGTCGCAGGTGGTGCAGCAGTTCCGCCTGGCCGACGGCGTGCAGGGCCAGTCCCCGGACCATGCCCCGGCGCGCCCGCCGGCTGTTGCGAGCGGCCGCCGCCTGCTGGCCTGATGGCCGGGGTTCAGTCGCCCAGCGCGGGATAGTCGGTGTAGCCCCGGGCGCCGCCGCCGTAGAAGGTGGCGCGGTCGGGCGCGTTGAGCGGCGCGCCGCGCCGCAGGCGCGCCACCAGGTCGGGGTTGGCGAGGAAGGCCCGGCCGAATGACACGATGTCGGCCGCCCCCGAGGCCACGGCGGCCTCGGCCAGCGCCCGGTCGTAGCCGTTGTTCACCATCCACGCGCCCCGGCCGCCGGCCTGGCGGTACACGGCCTTGAGCGCGGCATAGTCGAAGGGGCGCTCGGGCAGCTCGCGCGGCCCGCCGGTGGCGCCCTCGATCACATGCACATAGGCCAGGTTCAGCGGCGCCAGGTGGTGCACCAGGTAGTCAAAGAGCTGCTGCGGGTCGGCGTCCACGATGTCGTTGGCCGGCGTGACCGGCGCGATGCGGATGCCGGTGCGGCCGCCGCCGATGTCCTCCACCACGGCGCGCGCCACTTCCAGCAACAGGCGCGCGCGGTTGCGGATGCTGCCGCCGTAGTCGTCCTGGCGGTGGTTGGCGCCGGTCTTGAGGAACTGGTCGAGCAGGTAGCCGTTGGCGGCGTGGATCTCGACGCCGTCGAAGCCACAGGCCAGGGCGTTGCGCGCGGCGTGGCGGTAGTCCTGCACGATGCCCGGCAGCTCGCTGGCGTCGAGCGCGCGCGGCTCGGAGGTTTCGGCATAGGTGGGCACGCCGTCGCGCACCAGCACGGTCTTGGCATGGGCGCGCAGCGCCGAGGGCGCCACGGGCGGCGCATGGCCGGGCTGCAGCGCGGTGTGCGAGATGCGGCCCACGTGCCAGAGCTGCGTCACGATGCAGCCGCCAGCCGCGTGCACGGCGTCGGTCACCTGTTTCCAGCCGTCCAGCTGCTCGGTGCTGTAGAGCCCGGGCACGTCGGCATAGCCCTGGCCCTGCGGGCTGATGGCCGTGCCTTCGCTGATGAGCAGGCCGGCGCCCGCGCGCTGGCGGTAGTACTCCACCATGAGCGCGTTCGGCAGCGCGCCCGGGGCGCGGTTGCGCGTGAGCGGCGCCATGGCGACGCGGTTGGCCAGGCGCAGCTCCCCGGCCTGGAGGGGGTCGAACAGGGACGGCATGGCGGTTCCTGGGCAGAGCGCGCAAGCGCGGTAGGGGCAGGGTACTGCCGGGATGCCTGCGCTGGCAATGCATGGCTTGCCCGCGCAGGCCGCGGTGGGCGTTGGGATTCGAGGTAAAAATAGGTTCTAGCCCTCATCCAATAAGCGTTATTAGCTATGAAATAAATAGCTTTTTCTTTGAGCGCGAAGGCCTGTGCGCGGCAGCCTTGCGGGGCCTTGGGCACAATGGCCCTGCATGCAGGAACGTCTTTCTTCCGGGGCGGTGACGCGCGCGCAGGCCCTGGGGCTGGCGCTGGCGTTGTCCATGGGCGCGGCGGTGTCGCTGGGCATCACGCGCTTTGCCTATGCACTGCTGTTGCCGCCGATGCGCGAGGACCTGGGCTGGTCGTACACGCTGGCCGGCGGCATGAACACCATCAACGCGCTGGGCTACCTGCTGGGCGCGCTGGCCACGCCGCTGCTGCTGCGCCGCCAGGCGCCGGGCACGCTGCTGCTGGGCGGCGCGGTGCTGGCGACGCTGTTCATGGGGCTGTGCGGCTTCTTCCTCGATGCGGCCCCGCTGCTGTTGCAGCGCCTGCTGGCGGGCGTGGCCAGCGCGCTGGTCTTCATCGCGGGCGGGCTCATGGCGGCGCGCCTGGGCGCGCTGGACGCGCCGCGCAGCGGGCTCTTGCTGGGGCTGTACTACGGCGGCACGGGCTGGGGCATCTGTCTGTCGGCGCTGCTGGTGCCGGCCGTGCTGGCCGCCGCGCCGGGGCCGCACGGCTGGACCTGGGCCTGGTGGGCGCTGGCGCTGGCCTGCGCCCTCGCCACGGCGGTGATGGTGTGGCCCGCGCGCGTGCTGCGCCGCCTGGATGCCACCCCGGCTGTGCCGCGCCCCGCTACGGCAGCGCAGACCTCGTCTGTGGGGCGGACCTTCCGTGCCCGCGACTTCGCGCCCGCGCTCGCGGGCTATGCCCTGTTCGGCGTGGGCTATATCGGCTACATGACCTTCGTGGTGGCGCTCTTGCGCGCGCAGGGCGTGGGCGGCGGCGCGGTGACGCTGTTCTATGCGCTGCTGGGGCTGGCGGTGGTGCTGTCCTCGCGCATCTGGGCCGGGTTGCTGGACCGCAGCCGGGGCGGGCAGGCTCTGGCGCGGCTCAACGCGTTGCTGGGCGTGGCCACGCTGCTGCCGGCGCTGAGCACGGCCTGGCCGGTGGCGCTGGCCTCGGGCCTGCTGTTCGGCGGGGTGTTCCTGTCGGTGGTGGCCTCGACCACGGCGCTGGTGCGCCACAACCTGCCGCCCGCGCAGTGGGCGGCGGGCATCAGCGCGTTCACCATCGTGTTCGCGGCCGGGCAGATCGTCGGGCCCACGGTGGTGGGCCTGATCGCCGACGGCCCGGGCGGGCTGGAGCGCGGCCTGGTGTTCTCGGCCTGCGCGCTGTGGCTGGGGGCGCTGCTGGCGTGGCGCCAGCGGGCCCTGGACTGAGCGCCATCCCATGCGGCGGACAAAAAAACCATTTTGTAACAATGGGAATACATTACACTGGCCGCAGACCTGATTGGGGTCAAGGGGAGGGACAAGATTTCGCCCTCTTTTTCACAGCCCACGGGAGCCTGCGATGAAATTTTTGGTGTTCACCACCCTGGCCTGCGCCACGCTGGCCCTGCCCGCCATGGCTGCCGACGAGGCGAGCTACCGCAAGGACATCGGTCCGCTGATCAAGGCCCAGTGCCTGGAGTGCCACGGGGACGATGCGCCCACGCTGGCCGAGTTCAAGCTGGACGAGGAAAAGTACAAGAAGGCCAAGCTGGGGCCCCGTCTGGACACTTACGAAAACCTGCTGCAGATCGTCGCCTTCCCTGACACGGGGGCGCTGCAGCGCCGGCTGGATGACGGCAGCAACACCCCGAACAAGAAGCCCGGCAACATGTACAAGTTCCTGGGCGAGACCGATGCCGAACGCGCCAAGAACCTGGCCTTGTTCAAGGCCTGGGTGGGTGAGGGCGCATGGAACCTGAACCGCTGGAAGGCCCGTGGCGATGTGCCTGCCATCACCAAGGAGCAGATGGACTACCTCAAGCTCAAGTACTGAGCTGGGCTGTCGATCAAAAAAGCCGCTGTGGTCCAGCGGCTTTTTTCATGGGCGCGCCCCTGACCGGGGCCACGGGCCTACTTGAGCAGGCCTTCGGCGCGCAGCGCGGCCTGTACGGCGGGGCGCTGCTCCATGCGCTGCTGGAAGGCCACGATGTTCGCGAAGCCCGACAGGTCCACGCCGACGAACTGGCCCCAGCGCGAGACGGTGTAGAGGTAGGCGTCGGCCACGCTGAAGCTGCCCAGCAGGTAGTCCTTGCCGGCGAGTTGCTGGTTCACCCAGGCGAAGCGGCCCATCAGGCGCTCGCGCAGCTGGGGCTTGTAGTCCTCGGGCGTGGTGGGCACGAACAGCGGGCTGTGGCCCTTGTGCAGCTCGGTGCCGATGAAGGTCAGCCACTCCTGCAGGCGGTAGCGCGCCATGGTGCCGTTGGCGGGGGCCAATTGCTTGGCGGGCACCTGGTCGGCGATGTACTGCACGATGGCCGGGCCTTCGCGCAGGCGCTCGCCGTTGTCCAGTTCCAGCAGGGGCACGTAGCCCAGCGGGTTGATGCCGTAATAGTCCGTGCCGTCCTGCAGCGTGTGCGTCTTGGTGCTGGCGAGCACGGCCTCGAAGGGCAGGCCCGATTCGTGCAGCACGATGTGCGGGGAGAGCGAGCAGGCGCCGGGGGAGTAGTAAAGCTTCATGGAACCGTCCTGGGTGGGTGGAAGGGAAGGCCACATCCTAGGCGCCTTGCGAAAGCCCTGCCGGAGGCGGGCTTCAGGTCTGCGGCTGGGTCAGGCGTTCGAGCCGCGCGAGGTAGTGCAAGGCATCGGCGCGCGTGGCGCCGCACATGTCCGCCGAGGGCTGGAGCCGTGCGCAGACTGTGGGGCGGTCGGGGTGGCCGAAGATGCGGCAGCGCTCGTCCTCGCCCAGCTGCACGCAGCGCACCCCGGCGGGCTTGCCCTGCGGCATGCCCGGGATGGGGGAGCTGATGGAGGGCGCGGTGCAGCAGGCCCCGCAGCCAGGGCGGCAGTTCATATGCTATTGATTTGGTAGCTGCTGACGCTTGATGGCTGTGCGTTGGGCGCCGATTTTTGCAAAATCAGCCGCCGTGCAGGCGCGCCGAGGCCCACAGCACCTGCTCGACCACGCCGCGCACGCGCGCGCGGTGCGCCTCCTGCACCAGGGCGCCGTGCTCGTCAAAGGCGCTGCCGGCCTGGCCCAGCGCGAAGGCATGGGGTGCAAGCCAGCATTCCAGGCCGATGAGCAGCGGCGCGAGGTGGCTCTGCGAGCGCAGGCCGCCCAGGGCGCCCGGGGAGGCGCTGAGCATGCCGACGACCTTGCCCCGGAAGGGCTTGATGCCGTCCTGCCAGGCGGGGTCGGACTTGATCGGGCTCGACGCCCAGTCGATGGTGTTCTTGAGCAGCGCGGTGTAGCTGCCGTTGTATTCGGGCGAGCAGACGATCCAGGCCGGATGGTCGAACATGGCCTGCTTGAGGCGCACCACGTCGGCCGGAGTGCCCTGGGCTTCGAGGTCGGCGTTGTAAAGCGGGATGTCGAGCTCGGACAGCTCCAGCAGGGTGACTTCGGCCCCGGCCTCGCGGGCCAGGCCGGCGGCCACCTGGGCCAGGCGGCGGTTGTAGGAATGCTGGCGGGTGCTGCCCGCGAAGACGAGAAGTTTGGACATGCGGGGATTGGAGCACAGGCCACCCGCAGGATTCCTGCGGCCGGGGCATAGGTACACGCGTTGGCGGGGTTTGTGGTGCTGGCTCTGGGGCCTTGGTAGGCGGCGGTCGGGCAAAGGTGGGACAATCCAGGGTTTCCCCGGGGCCCGGACACAGGGCGTTCGCGGGAGCGGTGTTTCACGTGGAACACTGCCTTGGATCATCGGGGTGCGCCGGCACGGCCCGCCCGGGAGCTTTCAGCATGTTGTACCCCCAGGAATTTGATGTCATCGTCGTCGGTGGCGGCCATGCCGGCACCGAGGCCGCGCTGGCGGCCGCGCGCATGGGCAGCCGCACCCTGCTGCTCACGCACAACATCGAGACGCTGGGGCAGATGAGCTGCAACCCCAGCATCGGCGGCATTGGCAAGGGCCACCTGGTGAAGGAGGTCGATGCCCTGGGCGGCGCCATGGCGCTGGCCACGGACGAGGGCGGCATCCAGTTCCGCACGCTCAACAGCAGCAAGGGCCCGGCCGTGCGCGCCACGCGCGCGCAGGCCGACCGCATCCTCTACAAGGCCGCGATCCGCCGCATGCTGGAGAACCAGCCCAACCTCTGGCTGTTCCAGCAGGCCGTGGACGACCTGATGGTGGAGGGCGACCGCGTGGTGGGCGCCGTCACGCAGGTGGGCATCCGCTTCCGCAGCCGCACCGTGGTGCTGACGGCCGGCACCTTCCTCGACGGCAAGATCCACGTCGGTCTGAACAACTACGCCGCCGGCCGCGCGGGCGACCCGCCGGCCGTGAGCCTGTCCAGCCGGCTCAAGGAACTGCAGTTGCCGCAAGGCCGCCTGAAGACCGGTACGCCGCCGCGCATCGACGGGCGCAGCATCGACTTCAGCCAGTGTGAGGAGCAGCCCGGCGATGGCATGCCCGGTGGCGTGAACGAGGGGGCAGTGCCGGTGTTCAGCTTCATGGGCAACGCGGCCATGCACCCGCGCCAGGTGCCGTGCTGGATCACGCACACCAACGAGCGCACGCACGAGATCATCCGCAGCGGCTTTGACCGCAGCCCGATGTTCACCGGCAAGATCGAGGGCGTGGGCCCGCGCTACTGCCCCAGCGTGGAGGACAAGATCAACCGCTTCGCCGACAAGGATAGCCACCAGATCTTCCTGGAGCCCGAAGGGCTGACCACGCACGAGTTCTACCCCAACGGCATCTCGACCAGCCTGCCGTTCGACATCCAGTACGACCTGGTGCGCTCTATGCGCGGCCTGGAGAACGCGCACATCCTGCGGCCGGGCTACGCCATCGAGTACGACTACTTCGACCCGCGCGCGCTCAAGAGCAGCTTCGAGACGCGCCAGATCCAGGGCCTGTTTTTCGCCGGCCAGATCAATGGCACCACAGGCTACGAAGAGGCGGCGGCCCAGGGCCTGTTCGCCGGCATCAACGCCACGCTGCAGTGCCGGGGCGAGGGCGCCTGGGTGCCCGCGCGCGACGAGGCCTACCTGGGTGTGCTGGTGGACGACCTCATCACCAAGGGTGTGACCGAGCCCTACCGCATGTTCACCAGCCGCGCCGAGTTCCGCCTGCAGCTGCGCGAGGACAACGCCGACATGCGCCTGACGGAAACCGGCCGCACGCTGGGTCTGGTGGACGACGCGCGCTGGGCAGCCTTCAGCCGCAAGCGCGACGCCGTGGCGCGCGAGACCGAGCGCCTCAAGGCCACCTGGGTGAACCCCCGCATCCTCGACGCCGCCGAGGCCGAGCGCGTGCTCGGCAAGGCCATCGAGCATGAATACAACCTGTTCGATCTGCTGCGCCGCCCGGACGTGGGCTACGAGAAACTCATGTCGCTCGATGGCGGCAAGTACGCCTCCAGCGATGTTTCACGTGAAACGCTGGGTGACCTCAGTGCCCCCGTGCTGGAGCAGGTGGAGATTGCGGCCAAGTATTCGGGCTACATCGACCGGCAGAAGGACGAGGTGCAGCGTGCCGCCCACTTCGAGAAGCTGCGCCTGCCCGAGGAGCTGGACTACCTGCAGGTCACCGCGCTGTCGATCGAGGTGCGGCAAAAGCTGCAGAAGCACCGGCCCGAAACGCTGGGCCAGGCCTCGCGCATCTCTGGCGTGACTCCGGCGGCGATCTCGCTGCTGATGGTGCACCTGAAGAAGGGTGGCTTCAAGGGCTTCGCCCGCGCGGACGACGGGGTGGCCGCATGAGCGATGTGTTGAGGGCGCAGCTGCGCGCGGGCGCCGAGGCGTTGGCGTTGGGGCTCGACGAGGCGCAGATTGCGCGCCTGATGGACTTCCTGGCGCTGCTGCAAAAGTGGAACAAGGTCTACAACCTGACAGCCGTGCGCGACCCGCAGGAGATGCTCACGCACCACCTGCTCGACAGCCTGGCGGCCGTGGCGCCGCTGCGCCGCCATGTGGCGCAGGCCGGGCTGCCTGGGCCGGTGCGCCTGCTCGACGTGGGCTCGGGCGGCGGCCTGCCGGGCGTGGTGTTTGCCATCTGCTGTCCGCAGGTGGATGTGAGCTGCGTGGACACCGTGGGCAAGAAGGCGGCCTTCATCCAGCAGGCCGCGGTGGCGCTCAAGCTGCCCAACCTGCACGGCATCCACGCGCGGGTGGAAACGCTCACCACGCCGTTCGACGTAGTGAGCTGCCGCGCCTTTGCCTCGCTGCCGGACTTCACCACCTGGTCGCGCAGCGCGCTGGCGCCCCACGGCGTCTGGCTGGCCATGAAGGGCAAGCGCCCGGAAGATGAACTCGCCGCGCTGCCCTCCGACGTGGCGGTGTTTCACGTGGAACAACTGCAGGTGCCCGGACTCGATGCCGAGCGCTGCATCGTCTGGATGCGGCCTGCGACGGGCGCCGATGGTGCCGGGCAGGGTGGGGCGCTCGCGTAAACTCAGGCCCTTGGCGGTCCTGCGCGGGGCCGCCCCCTTCCCTGGAGAAGCTCATGTTCGGCATTGCGGATTACGGCGCCTTCGTGGCTGCCATCGTGTTGTTCCTCGCCATTCCCGGGCCGGGCAATCTGGCGCTCATCACGTCCACCAGCAAGGGCGGCGTTCGCGGCGGGCTGGCGGCCACGCTGGGCGTGATCGCCGGCGACCAGGTGCTGATGTGGCTGGCCGTGGCCGGCGTGGCCGCGCTGCTGTCGGCCTACCCGGCGGCCTTCCACGCCGTGCAGTGGCTGGGCGCCGCCTACCTGGCCTGGCTGGGCTTCAAGATGCTCACCGCCAAGCCTGGCGCCGCGCCGGTGCTGAACATCGAGCCGCGCCACTATTTCAAGCAGGCCGGGCTCATCACCCTGCTCAACCCCAAGGCCATCGTGTTCTACATGGCTTTCTTTCCGCTGTTCGTCGATCCGGTGCAGCACCAGGGCCTGCTCACCTTCGGCGTGATGGCCGCGACCATTGCCGCGCTCACCTTCGCCTACGGCTTCATCGTCGTCATGCTGACGCACCGCCTGGCCGAGCGCATGCGCGCCAACCCCCGCATCACGCGCGTGCTGGAAAAGATCGCGGGCGTTTTTCTCATCGGGTTCGGCATCAAGCTGGCCGTCTCCAAGTAAAGCGAACACCCCATGGCGAAAATCTTTTGCGTGGCCAACCAGAAGGGCGGCGTCGGCAAGACGACCACCACCGTCAACCTCGCTGCCGGCCTGGCCAAGATCGGCCAGCGCGTGCTGATGGTGGACCTCGACCCCCAGGGCAATGCCACCATGGGCTCCGGCGTGGACAAGCGCGGGCTGGAGCTGTCGGTGTACGACGTGCTGCTCGAAGCGGCCTCCATCAAGGAAGCGGCGGTGCTGTCCGACAAATGCGGCTACTGGGTGCTGGGCGCCAACCGCGAGCTGGCCGGCGCCGAGGTCGAGCTGGTGGAGCTGGAGCGCCGTGAAAAGCGCCTCAAGGCCGCGCTCGCCCAGGCCGATGGTGACTTCGACTTCGTGCTCATCGACTGCCCGCCAAGCTTGAGCATGCTCACGCTCAACGGCCTGTGCGCGGCGCATGGCGTCATCGTGCCCATGCAGTGCGAGTACTTCGCGCTCGAAGGGCTTACCGACCTCGTCAACACCATCAAGCAGGTGCACGCCAACCTCAACGCCGATCTGCAGATCATCGGCCTACTGCGCGTGATGTTCGACCCGCGCATCACGCTGCAGCAGCAGGTGAGCGACCAGCTCAAGGACCACTTCGGCGACAAGGTGTTCCACACCGTGATCCCGCGCAACGTGCGCCTGGCCGAGGCGCCCAGCTACGGCCTGCCCGGCGTGGTGTTCGACCCTACGGCCAAGGGCAGCCAGGCCTTCGTCGAATTCGCCCAGGAGATGGTGGACCGCGTGCAACGCATGCCAGCGGGCACGAAACCTGAAGCAAAAATGGCCGCTGGCGCTTGACCAGCAAGCGCTACAAGCTATAAAAACAATAGCAATGAAGCCCTCCCATATCCTGCTGCTGCCCGGCTGGCAGAACTCGGGGCCGGAGCACTGGCAGAGCCGCTGGGAGCAGCTGCACGGCGACCAGCGCGTGGAGCAGCACGACTGGATGCGCCCGCTGCGTGGCGACTGGACGGCGCGGCTCGAAGAGGTCGTGGTCGATGCCGACGGCCCCGTGGTGCTCGTGGCGCACAGCCTGGGCTGCATCCTCACCGCGTGGTGGGCCGCGCATTCGCAGAACGCCGCCAAGGTGCGCGGCGCTCTGCTGGTGGCGCCGGGCGACGTGGAGCAGCCCGAGGTGGCCGGCTACCTGCCCGGCTGGGCGCCCATCGCGCGCCGGCATCTGCCGTTTCCCGCCGTGCTCGTGGGCAGCCGCGACGATCCGTATTGCCGCTTCGAGCGTGCCCAGGCCCTGGCCGCCGACTGGGGCGCGCGCTTCGTCGACCTCGGCGCGCGCGGCCATATCAACGCCGAATCCGGCCTGGGCGACTGGCCCGAGGGCCGGGAACTGCTGCAAACAATTTTGTTTGAGGAGATGTGATGGCAGGTCAACGGACCGTGGTGAAGCTGGAAACCGAAGAGCCAACCTTGCGGCTCGCTGTGCTGATTGATGCCGACAACGCGCAAGCGGCGGTGATTGAAGGGCTATTGGCAGAGATTGCGCGGTATGGTGAAGCGGCCGTGAGGCGCATCTATGGAGACTTCACCTCTCCCTCCAGCGCGTCTTGGAAAAAGGTGCTTAACCAGCACTCAATAAAACCCGTTCAACAGTTTGCATACACCACGGGGAAAAATGCAACTGATAGCACGATGATCATCGATGCAATGGATTTGCTTTACACGCGCAAATTTGATGGTTTCTGTTTGGTCACCAGCGATAGTGATTTCACGGGACTTGCGGTGCGCCTAAGAGAAGAGGGGCTCAATGTTTTCGGATTTGGCGAACAAAAGACGCCAGAACCCTTCCGAAATGCCTGCCACAAGTTTGTCTTTACTGAAATTTTTAGGCCAACTGCTTCCTCTTCAATAACGGAAGTGCTGCCAGAATCGCAGCCCAAGCGCGTCGTTGATGCACCGTCGTCTGTTTCTGTACCTGTTATCGCGCCTAGCGAGGGTGCAGCCCAAGTCTTTCCTCGCGAGTTTGTAATGCAGGCGTTGGAAAGCTCGGTGGACGATTCAGGCTGGGCGCATCTGGGTACTTTTGGTAGCTATTTGACCAAGTTGCAGCCAGATTTTGATTCCCGCCACTACGGTTTTAAGAAGCTGTCTGATCTAGTCCGAGCCAAAACGGATCTGTTTTTGACAGAAGAGCGCTCTGCAATAGGGTCGCAGCAAAAAGTGCTCTATTTACGGGCGGTTCAATCTAACTCGGCAGGATAGCCAAGGAATATATGGTCACCAAGAAACCCAAGGGCCTCGGCCGTGGACTCGAAGCCCTGCTCGGCCCCAAGGTGGCCGAAGCCGTGGAGCAGGCCCAGGCGGCCGAGCCCGGCGTGCCCAGCACCCTGCGCCTGGACGAGATGGTGCCCGGCATGTACCAGCCGCGCACGCGCATGGACGAGGGCGCGCTCTACGAGCTGGCCGAATCCATCAAGGCCCAGGGCATCATGCAGCCCATCCTGGTGCGCCGTCTGGCCGAAGGCGAGCACGCGGGCAAGTACGAAATCATCGCCGGCGAGCGGCGCTTCCGCGCGGCGCGGCTGGCGGGGCTGGAGAGCGTGCCGGTGCTGGTGCGCGACGTGCCCAACGAGGCGGCCGCCGCCATGGCGCTGATCGAGAACATCCAGCGCGAAGACCTCAACCCGCTGGAAGAAGCGCAGGGCCTGCAGCGCCTGGTGCGCGAGTTCGGCCTCACGCACGAGCAGGCCGCGCAGGCCGTGGGCCGCTCGCGCAGCGCGGCCAGCAACCTGCTGCGCCTGTTGAACCTGGCCGAGCCGGTGCAGACCATGCTCATGGCCGGCGACATCGACATGGGCCACGCGCGCGCGCTGCTCGCGCTCGACCGCGCGGCGCAGATCACCGCGGGCAACCAGATCGCGGCCAAGACGCTCTCGGTGCGCGAGGCCGAGGCCCTGGTCAAGAAGATCGGCGCTGAGTTCAGCCTGGTGCCGCAAAAGCCCAAGAAGGAAAAGTCCCGCGACATCAAGCGCGTGGAAGAAGAGCTGTCCGACCTGCTCATGGCCGAGGTGGAGGTGCGCGTGAAGAAGCGCGTCAAGCGCGGCGGCCGCGTGGAGGACATGGGCGAGCTGGCGATTCAGTTCGGCTCGCTCGATGCGCTCAACGGCCTGATCGAGCGCCTGCGCGGCCACTGAACGTCCGTGGCGCGTCGGCCACGCCGCGTGGCGGCCGCGCGTGACATTGCGCACGCCCGGTACGGCGGCGTGCAGCATTCCGGGTGAAAAAATGTCGGCGCAGGCCTACACTGCGCTGATACCTGCCTGGGCAGGCCCGCTCAGGGCATGCCGCGCAGGTGCTTTTTTTCGCACCGGAGCCGCCCATGACCCCTTTCATCCGCCCCACCGTGCTGGCCACCAGCCTGTGCCTGCTCGGCCTGGCCGCCAGCGCGCAGACCGCCAAGGCCCCCAAGACCCAGTTGTGGATCGACCTGTCCACCGGCAGCATGGCCGGCATGCCCGAGATGGACATGCCCATGGGCGGTGGCCTCATGGGCATGGTGGGCGGTGGGCGCCCGGGCATGGGCAGCAACACCCACTATGGCATGGCGCGCACCATGGGCATCATGCCGCCGCGCGTGATCGACATCGCCCTGCACAACAGCCTGCGTCCGGGCGTGGAAGCCAGCCAGGCCATCCCTCCGGGCATGCGCATGGGCGAGAGCCTGCCGCTGCTGCCACCCAAGGCCCAGCCCACGTCGCCGTCCGAGCCTGGCGAGGTGCCCCAGGAATACCAGCAGCACAAGCCCAAGGGCCGCATCCTGGTCTACTGGGGTTGCGGCAGCGAGGTGCGTGCCGGCCAGCCGCGCGTGATTGACCTGGCGCGCGCCAAGCCCACCGACTTCGCGGCGGCTTTCGCCGGCCGTGCCGTGCCCGACCGGGGCGCGCGCGTCGGCCCTTCGCACGCGCTGTACCCGAACGAGCGCAACCAGGTGCAGCTCGCGCGGGATAGCTCGCTCGTGGGCGAACACCAGGTGCGGGGCGAGGGCGTGCCGGCCTCGATGAAGTTCACGCTGGGCAGCGCGCAGGACCTCATGCCCGCCATCGACCTGCGCACCACCGGCCAGCCGCAGGACAGCATGGGCACGCAGTGGCAACCGGTGCGCAATGCGCGCGCCTACTACCTGCACGCGATGTCGCAGAACGGCGACGACATGGTGATGTGGTCCAGCGCCGAGACGCCCGATACCGGCATGGGCCTGTTCGACTACCTGCCCAATGCCACCATCGACCGCTGGCTGAAAGAGCGCGTGCTGCTGCCCGCCGAGGCCACGCAGTGCGCCATTCCCAAGGGCATCTTCGCCGCGGGCGCGGGCCGCGAGTCCACCCCCATGCTGCGCATGGTGGCCTACGGCGGCGAGAGCCACATCGTGCACCCGCCGCGCCCGGCCGACCCCAAGGCGCCGTGGGAGCCCGAATGGTCCGTGCGCGTGCGCGTGAAGGCGCACACCATGGCCATGCTGGGCGAGGAGCAGGGCGGCGGCGCGATGCGTGGTGGCATGCAGGGCGCGGGCCGCAACGATATGCCGGAACCGGCCGAACGCGAGGAGGGCGGCACGGCCCAGCCGGTAAACCCCATCAACGTCCTGCGAGGCATCTTCGGTCGCTGATCCCATGAACTGGATTGCCCGCGTCCCCTGGCCCCTGCCCGCGCTGCTCGCGTGGGGCGGTGCCTGGCTGCTGTTCGCCAGCCTGCAGCGCGTTACCACGCCCGTGTGGGCCCTGCTGCTGGCCTGCGCCGTGGCGGCGGCGGCCAGCCTGATGGGCAGCAACTGGTGGCGGCGTGCGCTGATCGCGGCGGGTTTTCCGCTGGCGTTGGCGCTCACGGGCGTGGCCGCCGTGCCGTCCTGGGCCTGGCTGGTGCCGCTGGCGCTGCTGCTGTGTGTCTACCCGCTCAACGCCTGGCGCGATGCGCCGCTGTTTCCCACACCCCACCATGCGCTGCAGGGTCTTGCGGCACAGGCCCCGCTGGCGCCGGGCGCGCGCGTGCTCGATGCGGGCTGCGGCCTGGGCGATGGCTTGCGGGCGCTGCGACAGGCCTATCCGGGCGCGCGCATCGAGGGCGTGGAATGGAGCTGGCCGCTGCGCCTGCTGTGCGCGTTGCGCTGCCCGTGGGCGCGCGTGCGCCGGGGCGACATGTGGCGCGCCGATTGGAGCGGCTACCAGCTCGTCTACCTGTTCCAGCGGCCCGAGAGCATGGCCCGCGCCGCCGCCAAGGCGCAGGCCGAGATGGCGCCCGGCGCCTGTCTGGTGAGCTTGGAGTTCGCCGTGCCCGGTGTGCTGCCGCAGGCGCAGCTGCGCCTGCCGGGCGAACGCGTGGTGTGGGTCTACCGCATGCCGGTCACGCGGGCCGCGCAGGGCCGGGAGTGAGGCCATGGGGTTCACCTACGCTTACACAAAATGCCACTCCATGGCTCGGCGGAGCGCGGAAATAAAGGGTTGCATTTGCTACATTGCGGGCTGGCTATTGATACAAAGAACCAAGAAACCGACAGCCATAGGAAATACCGCATGCGCAACCACAGCGTGCCAGAGGGGGCGCGTGCGCCAGGGCGGTGTTTCCTGTCCGGACATCCAGGAGCCTGCGGCCCACGCGGGCCGAGGGAGGGGTGAGACTGGGCGTTTCCTGGTTCGTCCATCCAACGAACTGCAAGGACTCCCATGAAGATTCGGCCACTGCCCTACGCAAGATTCTGGGGCGCGCTGGTGCTGGGCATCGCCCTGACCGGCTGCGCCAGCATGCAAAGCCACGACAAGCTGGCGACCGAGATGCAGACGGCCGGCCAGGCCAATGGCATTCCCGCCGCGCTGGCGCGCCTGGAGGCCTCGGCCACCACGGACGATGAAAAGAAGGCGCTGCTCTTCAACCTGGAGCGCGGCGAACTGCTGCGCATGGACCGCCGCTACGAGGACAGCACTGGCGCTTTCCAGCTCGCCGACGCCAAGGTCAAGGAATGGGAAGAGGCCGCCAAGACCAATCCCGACAAGCTCCTGGGCACCGTGGGCGCCGCGCTCATCAGCGAGCGCCTGAAGGTCTACGAGGGCCAGGACTACGAGAAGGTCTGGCTGACCACGCGCCTGGCGCTCAACCGCCTGGCCGTGGGCGATTTCGAGAACGCCCGCGTGGACATCAAGCGCACGCACGAGCGCGAAGCCATCATCGCCGAGTTCCGCGCCAAGGAAACCCTGGCCGCCGAGGAAGAGGCCAAGTCCAAGGGCGCCACCTCGGGCAGCAAGGAGATCAACGGCTACCCCGTGGAGACGCTCAACGACCCCGAGGTGCTGGCGCTCAAGAACGGCTATTCCAACGCCCTGTCGCACTACCTGGCCGGCTTCCTCTACGAGGTGCTCAACGAGCCCGGCCTGGCCGCGCCCGGCTACCGCAAGGCCATCGAGCTCAAGCCCGAGACCGGCGTGCTCGAAGAAGGCCTGCGCGGCCTGGACAGCCGCACCAGCTTCACCTGGCAGCGTCGCCAGCGCATGACGGACGTGCTGTTCCTGGTCGAGGCGGGCGACGCCCCGGCGCGCAAACCCAAGGCCTTCACGCTGCCCGTGCCCACGGGGCGCGGCCTGGTGACGGCGAGCATTTCCTACCCGGTGATCGAACCGTCGAACGATCCGCTGCTGAGCCAGATTTCCGCCGCCGGCTTTGATTTCAAGCTGGAGAAGGTGGTGGATGTGAACGTCATGGCCCGCCGCGCGCTCAAGGACGAGATGCCCGGCATGGTGCTGCGCGGCGTCACCCGCGCCATTGCCAAGGGCGTGCTGCAGAACGAGCTGCAAAAGCGCGGCGGCCTGATCGGCGGGCTCATCGGCGCGGCCGCGTCCGTCGCCACCGAGCAGGCCGACGACCGCATGTGGCGCATGCTGCCCGGGCGCGTCTATGTGGCGCGCGGCTATCTGCCGCCGGGCGAGCACACCATCAGCATCAACGGCCGCCCCCTGAGCCAGCCGATCCAGATCGAGGGACAGTACGCCCTGGTGCCGCTGCGCATCTACCACAACGGTTTCCTGACCGGCAAGGTGGCCAGCATCGGCCAGCTCGCCACCGTGGCGGCCGCCCCTGCGCCCGCACCGGAGAAGTCCACCGTGGTCGAGACGGCGACGCCCGCCAAGAAGACCCCGCAGGCCCGTCCGGCCCGCACCCCGCGCCCGGCCGCCAAGCCGGCCGCCGTGCCCAAGCCCGTGGCCCAGTAAACCTTGAATTACCCACTGGAAGGAAATCACCGCATGACTCCCCGCATGACATTGGCCGCGCTGTGCACGGCCCTTCTGGCGTTCGCTGGCGGCGCGCAGGCGCAGCAGCACGACCCCGCCACGCCCATCGCGGTGGCCTCCAAGGTGGCGCTGCGCGGCGAGGCCAACAACATCGCCGTGCGCGAGATGCGCCTGGTGCGCAAGAACGACATCCTGACCGTGCAGGCCGACCTGGCCAACATGGGCCGCAGCGACCGCACGGTGTTCTACCGCTTCCGCTGGCTGGACAACGTGGGCAACCAGGTGGGCGATGGCGAGTCCTGGAAGCAGATGACGGTGCTGGGCCTGGGCCAGCAGACCGTCAAGAGCGTGGCGCCCACCGCTGCCGCCATCGACCTGCGCCTGGAAATGAATGTGGAAACGCGCTGACATGGCGCACTGAGGAGAGAACCAACATGAAGAACAACGCCTTGCGCAGCGCGCTCATCCTGGCCCTCGCGGCCGGCACCCTGGCCCTGGCCGGTTGCCAGAACCTGTCTTCCCCCGTGATCCGCTTCGACCGCCAGGTCAACTACGGCGACGCCAAGGGCGTGGAACTGGTGACCAACGAGTTCGGCTCTAGCGACCTGCAGATGATCGCCGAGAAGATGACCGGCAGCCTGTTGGAAACCGGCATCTTCCAGGGCCGCCCCACGGTGACCATCTCCACGGTGAAGAACAAGACCAGCGAGTACATCGACACCACCAACGTGATGAACTCGATCCAGACGGCGCTGGTCAAGTCGGGCAAGGTGCGCTTCGTGCGCTCCATCAAGGAGATGCAGGCCGGCGTGGACGAATTGCAGCGCCAGAACCAGAGCGGCCTGTACAAGCAGGGCACCACCGCCAAGGTGGGCCAGATGACGGCCGCCAAGTACAGCATGGAAGGCGAGCTGACCAGCATCGTCAAGCAGAGCGCGTCGACCAAGGACGTGTACTACAAGTTCACGCTCAAGCTGTTCGACGTGGAAGAAGGCACGATCGAATGGCAGGATGAAAAAGAGATACGGAAAACCAGCACCAGGTAAGAGGGCATCCCCCTGAGCGGCTGCGCCGCTTCCCCCTTCTCTCGGCTGCGCCGGGAAGGGGGACACCGCCAGCGCGGCGGGGCGGCCCTTGCGCGGCGGCTGCTGGCCTGGGCCGCGCTGTTTCCAAGCGGCGCGCATCTATCACCGAATTTCAGTGCATAAGGAGCATTCCATGCAACGCAGAACCACCCTCAACGCGGCCTTGTCCGTGCTGGCCGCCACGGCGCTGACCTGGGGCCTGAGCGCGCACGCCCAGCAGCCGGGCGCGGCGCCCAAGATCGCCGTCACCGACCTGGCCTACGCCCAGCAGGTGTCGGAATACTTCATGGCCGGTACGTATCAGCGCAGCAGCCAGATGAGCGCGCAGGGCAGCCACAGCGGCGGCTACAGCCATGGCCCGTACAGCGGCTCGGGCTCGCACTCGGGCCAGCAGTCCATGCAGGCCTCCGAGCAGGCCAGCGGCACCTTCGTGGCGGGGCGCTACAGCTACATCGAGCAGCGCGAGCTGGGCGGCTACACCAACGACATCAAGGGCGCCATCCTGCAGGGCACCTACTTCAAGCTCGTGCAGGGCAAGGGCTTCGACGCGGGCAAGCCCCAGCCCAGCAAGGCCGAGCAGGTGCTCAACCAGGTGCAGGGCGGCAAGATGGCCCAGCCCGTGCGCCAGCCCGAGGTCAAGGACATCATCAACCGCATCAAGAAGGGCGAATTCAACGGCGCCGACTACGTGCTGTTCGGCGTGGTCTCCAGCATCGAGTTCACCGACGCGCTCTCGCCGCTGCAGGGCACGACCAGCGCCACGCGCCAGTATGGCCTGCAACTGCTGGCCGATTTCTCGCTGATCCACACCAAGACCTACGAGATCAAGGCCGCGTTCTCGGCCCAGGGCGCGGGCAACGACACCAAGATCCTGTCGATCCGTGGCGACATCGCTCCGCCCAACCGGGCCAAGGTGATGCGCGAGACCTCGCTGAGCCTGGCGCAGGACGTGTACCAGCAGCTCGCCATGCAGCTGGGCTACACCGACGCCAACCTCTCGCGCGGCGTGCGCCAGGGCGGTCAGCCCATGATGATGCAAGGCGGCCAGCCCATGCCGATGCCCCAGCCGCAACAGCCGGAGCAGGTCATCATCCTCAAGTGAAGCGGGCCATGCGCCTTCTTGTGTGCCAGGCCAGCCTCGTGCTGGCCTTTTTGCTGGCCGGCTGCGCGCAGCCGCGTGGCGCGGCCGAACCGCCCGGTGCAGGTTTCGAGGTCCGTGAGCTGCCGGGGCATGGCGAGACCCGCCTGCAGGCGCTGGTGCGCGGGCCGCGCGCGGCGCCGCTGCGCTACCGCGTGATCGTGCTGCCGGGCTCGGGTTGTGCCGGCATGGCTCCGTTCGCCGAGCGCTATTTCGCCGGCCTGCTGCACGCCCGGGTATGGGTGCTGCACAAGCCCGGCGTGCGGCCGGGCGACCGCACGCCACCGGGCGACTGCCCGGCGGCCTTCGTCCAGCAGGATGCGCTGTCGGCCTGGCAGGCGCATGCGCGCGCCGCCGTGCGCGCGCTGGCGCGGGAGGAGGGTGCGACTGTGCCCACGGTGCTCGTCGGCATTTCCGAAGGCGCCGAGTTGCTGCCCGCGCTGGCGCCCGAAGTGCCGCGGCTGGCGGGCCTGGTGCTGCTGTCGTCCAGCGGCCTGGACCCGCGCGAAGCCGGGCAGATGCAAGCCCGGCGCCTGGGCGTGCAGCCGGCCTGGGAGGCGCTGGGCCGCGCGCAGGCCGGCACCGCCCCCGATGCCACCGTGCTGCAGGGCCGCAGCCTGCGCTACTGGCGCGATCTCTGGCACTGGCCGCTGGCGCAGCCGCTGATCGACGGCCCCTGGCCCCTGCTACAGGCGTGGGGCGAGGCCGATGCGCTGGTGCCGCCCGAGGCCTACCGGCGCTTTGGCGAGCGGGCGGGCGTGCGCGCGGCGCCGTTTTGCGCGCGTGGCCTGCCCGGGGCCGGCCACGGCCTGCAGGCGGGCACCGACGACGGCGTGCAGCGGTTGTGGGCCTGGCTGGAGCAATGGGCGCGTGATCCGGCGCAAGGCCTCTGCGCACCCCTGCGACGCTGAAGTCCGCTCAGGGCACGGTGTAGATCAGCTGGTACTTGGCATGGGCCAGCATGTCCTCCAGGCTGGTGCCGTAGCCCGCCAGCACCCGCGTGCCGCGCAGGCCGGACACGTCGGCCTGTTCCAGCAGGTGCAGCACATGGCTGCCCAGGATGGCATCGGCCACGGGCGGCAGGTAGCCATTGCCGGCGAGCACCCAGCCGCCGGGGGTGAGGGCCACCATGCCGGCGCCGGGCACGTCGGCCACGATGTAGAGGGCGCCGGCCTTCCCGGCGTCCTGCGCGGCCACCTGGATGGAGGCGAACAGCCGCAGGGCCTGTGGCGGGCCCTCAGCGGCGGCCGAAAACTCGGCGGCCGCGCCCGGAGCGGGCGGCACGCGCGCGCTGTCGGGGTCGAAGCCGGCGCGCGCCATGACCGGCGCCAGGTCCACGGCCTCGAAGGCGGTGTGCGGCACGGTCTGCACCTGGGCCACCGTGGCGTCGCTCCACTGGCGGCTCGGTTCACCCGTGATGTACATGTCCGAGCCGCCGTCGGCGATGTACATGCCGTAGCGCTTGAGGGCGGTGAGGATGGCGCGCGCCTGGGGGGTGTAGCTGTCGGGAATGGGGTAGTCGGCCCGCAGGCGGAACAGCTGTCCCATGGGGGGCTTGGCGGCCGAGGCGTCGCCGTTGCGCGTGAGATGGCGCGCCGGCCAGGTGTAGCTGGTGCGGATCTTGTGGCTCTGGATGGTGAAGCGCAGCGCGTGGCGGATCTCGCCGCGCGTGGCCTCGTCGGCGCGCAGCAGCAGCGGAAAGATCGGGAAGCCTGCCGCATCGGCCGAGGTCCAGCCGGCGGGGCGCAGGGCGTTCGATCGCAGGTCGAAGGCGGCGCTGGCGTAGATATTCCAGCCGCCGTCGGGCCGCAGGTAGCTCAGGTAGCTTTCCCACAGCATGCAGGTGTCGGTGTCGATGGCCAGGATGTGGTGGTCGTTGTAGACGGCCGGGTTGCTGCTGATGCCGCCCTCCACCTTCGGGCTGGGCGGGATGGGCAGGCGCGCCGGCCCGGAGAGGCCGGTGCAGGGCCGCGCCAAGTTGCCGTCGCTGCGCGCGCAGTCGCTTTCGTCGGGCGCGCCGTCACTGGTGATGTGCACGGCGGGCCAGGCGAAGCTGCCACCGCGCACCACGTTGTACGGAATGCCCCAGTATTCGCTGCTGCCCATGTCCTCGCTCTGTCCCAGGTCCAGGTGCAGGCGCCGTGTTCCGGTGCTGATGGTGGCCAGGAAGTCCGGCGAGCTGGGGTGCACCGGCAGCTGGTCGATGCGGGTGTTGAACACATGGTCAGGCGGCAGCACCGTGCAGTGGTCCACCAGGGGCGGCGCGGCCAGGGCGGCGGGCAGCAGGGCGAAAGACAGGCAGAGCGTGGCGGCGCGGTGGAGCATGGGAGGCCTTCGGCACGGTGGGTGCGGCCATCTTGGCACGGCCTCCACGCGGGAGGCACCACCAGATGTAACAAGGGCTGCGCTCAGCGCGGCCGGACCATGCGCAAGAGCTGCTCCGGTCCCACGGTGAAGTAGTCGGCTGCGCCGCCTCCACGCAGGAGATGTCCGGCCTGGGCGGTGTCGTACACGCCGTTCGGCAACAGGCGGCGGGCGATGTGCACATGCACCACCTCGCCCAGCACCAGCCAGGTGGGCACCGGCACACCGTCGGTGCCCTGGAGCTGCAGGATCTGCGTGCGCCGGCATTCGAAGCCGACCGGGCTTTCCCGCACGCGCGGCGGGCGCACGCTCAGCGAAGGCTCGGGCGTGAGGCCCGCCAGCTCGAACTCGCTGACCTCGGGCGGCACGGCGGCGCTGGTCTGGTTCATGGCCTCGGCCAGGCCGTGCGTGGCGAGGTTCCAGACGAACTCCCCGGTCTCCTCGATATTGCGCAGCGTGTCCTTGTGCCCGATGCTGGCGAAGCCCACGATGGGCGGAACGTAATTGAACGCGTTGAAGAAGCTGTAGGGCGCGAGGTTCAGCCGGCCCGCGCTGCTGCGCGTGGAGATCCAGCCGATGGGGCGCGGGCCGACGATGGCGTTGAACGGATCGTGCGGCAGGCCGTGCCCCAGGCGCGGCTCGTAGCGGTGGAAATCGGTGTCGGGTGCCATGGCCATCTCCTGCGATGACCCCGACGATACCCGCTGGCGGTGCTTACTGCTTCTGTCCCGCTGGCGGGGCCTCGTTCATCTTGCGGCGCACGACGACGGCGAAGCCCAGGATGCCGATCAGCATGATGGCGATGCCGGTGATGCTCATCAGTCCGTAGTCGGTCGAGAAAAGGTCCGTCAGCGCTTTCATGGGGGTTCCTCCGGGTTAAATACACAAAATAATTGTGGTTATTCTGCGCCGCTGGACCCGGATCGCATTGATGCAAGTCAACCCGGCACCCCGCATCAGGCCGGGGTGCGCTGCTGGCCCAGGAAACGCCCGGGCGGCTGCCCCAGGGCGCGGCGCACCATGGCGCTGAAGGCGCTGGGGCTGTAGCCCAGCTCGGCGGCGATCTGCCCCATGGGCCGGCGCGAGGCAGCGAGCGACACCGCCTTGGCCAGCACTACCTGTTGGCGCCACTGCGTGAAGGTGCTGCCCAGCTCCTGGCGGAACAGCCGGGCCACGGTGCGCGGGCTGGCGCCCGTGTCCCGGGCCCAGGCGGCCAGGGTTTCGTGGCGCGTGGGGTCGGCCAGCACGGCCTCGCAGAGGTGGCGCAGGCGCTTGTCGCGGGGCAGGTCCACGCCCAGCTTCACGGCGTTGGCGCGCGCCAGCTCGTCGCGGATCAGCGCGCTCAGGTGGCGCTCGCGCAGCAGCTCGGCGGGCGTGAGCGGCCGGCCGTCGTCGGGCGCCGTGGGCATCTCGCGCACCAGGGCGCGCAGTAGGTCGGATACCTCCAGCACCCGGCACTGGCGCCAGGCGGCCTGCTCGGCCCGGTCGGTGGCGCCGCCCAGGGCGCCGGGGCCGCAGCGCCCGCGCGGCTGGTGGAAGTACAGCGTGCGCAGGTCGGCCGACTCGACCATGGTCACCGCGTGCTCGACGCCCGGTGGAATCCACAGTGCGCGCGAGGGCGGCACGATGTAGGTGCCCCGGTCCACCGTCAGGCGGATCACGCCCGTGGTCGAGATCGCTACCTGCGCCCAGGGGTGGCTGTGCGGCATCACCTGCGTGTCGGCGGCGAGCTGGCGCGCCTTGGCGCGCACGGGACGCTCGCGGCTGGGCACGAACAGGTGCGGTGTCAGCGAACCCACGTAGGACAGTGCCCGCCCCGCGCGCGGGGGCAGTTCGCTGACGGGGGCTTCGGGAGGTTTTGGCATGGTCGCGATAGAAGTTGGCAGACTATCGTAAACGCGCCGCATGTCTCCTGCCTAAGATGCCTTCCATGACCACGACGACCGCGGGCACGACCGCCCCCACCCCCCTGCGCAAGGATGCGCGCACCATCGGCCTCATCGGCCTGGCGCACGGTACCTCGCATTTCTTCCACATGCTGCTGCCACCGCTGTTCCCTTGGCTCATCCAGGAGTTCCACCTGAGCTATTCCGAACTCGGTCTGCTGGTGTCGGTGTTCTTCATCATCTCCGGCGTGGGGCAGGCGCTCGCGGGCTTTGTGGTGGACCGCGTGGGCGCGCGTCCGGTGCTGTTCCTCGCGCTGTGCAGCTTCACGCTGGCGGCGCTGGCTGCCGGGTTCGCCCAGGGCTACACCGGCCTGGTCCTGGCATCGGCACTGGCCGGGCTGGGCAACGCGCCCTTCCACCCGGTGGACTTCACCATCCTGAACAAGCGTGTTTCGCCCCAGCGGCTGGGGCACGGCTTCTCGGTGCACGGCATCAGCGGCAACCTGGGCTGGGCGGCGGCGCCGGTGTTCCTGGCGGGCATCGCCAGCGCCACGGGCTCGTGGCGCACGGCGGCGCTGGCGGCGGCCGTGCTCGCCGCCAGCGTGCTGGTGCTGATGCTGTGGCAGCGTGATGCCATCGACGACCGCCAGGGCGCCTGGGCGCACCAGGCCCAGGGCGGTGCCGGCGCGCCCGCCGAGCACCCCATGGCCTTCCTGCGCCTGCCCTCGGTGTGGCTGTGCTTCTCGTTCTTCTTCTGGAGCACCTGCGCGCTGAGCGCCATCCAGAGTTTCGCCAGCCCGGCGCTGCAGCAGATGTACGGCCTGCCGCTCAGCGCCACGGCCATGGTCGTCACCGGCTACATGCTGTGCGGCGCGGCGGGCATGGTGGTGGGCGGGTTCCTGGTGGGCCGCGTGGAGCGGCTGGAGAAGGTGATCGGCGTCTGCCTGCTGGCCTCGGCGGCGCTGCTGGCGCTGGTGGGCAGCGGCTGGTTGCCCGGCATGGCCGCGCTCGCCGTGGCCTCGCTGGCGGGTTTGGGCACGGGCCTGGCCGGCCCCTCGCGCGACATGCTCATCAAGCGCGCCGCGCCGCCCGGCGCCACGGGCCGGGTGTACGGCACGGTGTATTCGGGGCTGGACCTGGGCTTCGCGCTGGCGTCGCCCATCTTCGGCGCGCTGCTCGACCGGGGCCTCACGGGCGGCATCTTCCATGGATCGGCGCTGGCGCTGGCGTTGGGCGTGGTGTCTGCGGCGCTGGTCGGCGGCGGGCTGGCGCGGCGCCAGGCGCAGGCCGCCTGAAGGGTGGGGCGGCCTGAAGCGCTTGAAGGCCCGGCCCACGCCACCGGCGTGCGCCGTGGGTGGCAGGGCTCCTGCGTGGTCGCTCCGCGCATTCGTCCCGAATCCAGGACGGTGAGTTGATCGATCGCCGATTTATCGCCGGGCGCGAGAACCCTATAGTCGATCCCATGGAGCAGACCCGGCCCAGTGCCTTCACCCACCTTCCCGAACTCGAAGGCCGGCTGACACCGGTCCAGGACAGCGGCCTGCGCCTGACCGACGAGGTGCTGGCCGCGTGGGATGCGCAGGCGCGCCAGCAAGGCCTGGCGCGCGATTGGCGTCTGCCGGACGAGGAGGTCGAGCGCTCCCGCAAGGCCGTGCTGGCCGCATCGGGGGACGAAGACCTCTGGGTTTTTGCCTACGGCTCGCTGATGTGGAACCCGGGCATCCATTTCGATGAAGTGCGCCGCGCCCGGCTCGAAGGCCATGGCCGCCGCTTCGCCCTGGCCACCACGATAGGCCGTGGCACGCCCGATTGCCCCGGCCTGGTGCTCACGCTGCAGCCCGGGCCTGGTGCCTGCGAGGGTCTGGTGTTCCGCATCCCGCATGCGCTGGTCGAGGCCGAGTCCCGCATGCTGTGGCGGCGCGAGATGATCCGGGGCGGCTATTGCCCGGCCCTGCTGCCGCTCGATACGCCGCAGGGGCGCGTGCGGGCGCTGGTGCTGACCGCCAACACGGCCCATCCGCAGCACCGGGAGGGCCTTTCGCTGGATGCCACTGCCGCCATCGTCGCCAGCGCCTGCGGCAGCATCGGCAGCAACCTCCACTATCTTGAGGAATTGGTCGCGCAGCTTGATGTGCTGGGTATCGAGGACAGGTACGTCGACCTCTTGGCGTCCCGGGTTCGCGCGCGTGGCGCGGACCCCGCGCACGCCCGGCCACGATGACGCATCAGCGCGGCAGCGGGAACACTGGCAACTGTAGGTCGAAGACGATGGCCGCCAGGCGGGTGGCCACGACCGTGACCAGCCCCGCCGCGAAGGCGCCGCCCGTGGGTGCCTTGGCCGCCCGCAGCAGCAGGTACACCGCGATGCCCGCGATCGCCGCCGAGGCGTAGATGTCCTGGCGCAGGATCAGCGGCACCTTGGCCGACAGGATGTCGCGCACCACCCCGCCGCCCGCGCCGGTCAGCGTGCCCATGAGGATGGTCACCAGCGGCTGGCAGCCGGCCTTCTCCGCCACCTGCGCGCCCGAAATCGCGAACAGGCCCAGGCCCAGCGCGTCCGCGATGAGCAGGGCGTGCAGGGGAATGGGCAGGAAGTGCACCCACACCAGCGTGGCGGCGATGGCGGCCAGGATGGTGTAGATCGGGCCGGCATCCTTGATCCAGAAGATCGGGTAGCGGCCCAGCAGCACGTCGCGCAGGGTGCCGCCGCCCACGGCGGTGATGGAGGCGAGCACCACGATGCCCAGCAGGTCGAGCCGCGCCGCGATGCCCGCCAGCGCTCCGCTGGCCGCGAAAACCGCGACACCGAACAGGTCGAGAGCGTAGAGGAGCACGGCAGTGGGCAAGGGACGCACCAAAGGCAGGTGCCGCGATTTTCCAATGAAAATCGCCTCTGGCGCAATCAATGCAAGCGCCAATAGCTATAACAACTATAGCGCTTGGGGTCAGAGCACGAAGATCTTGCCCGGGTTGAGGATGTTCTTCGGGTCCAGCGCCTGCTTGATGGCGCGCATCATGTCCACCGCGCCGCCACCGGCTTCCTCCAGCAGGAAGCCCATCTTGTGGATGCCCACGCCATGCTCGCCGGTGCAGGTGCCGCCCAGGCGCAGCGCGCGCGCCACGAGCTGGTGGTTGAGCCGCTCGGCCTGGGCGCGCTCCTCGCTGCTCGCGGGGTCGATCAGGTAGCCCATGTGGAAGTTGCCGTCGCCCACGTGGCCGACCATGAAATAGGGGATGCCGCTGGCCTCGGCCTCCTGCACGCTGTCGAGCACGGCCGTGGCCAGTTGCGAGATCGGCACGCAGGCGTCGGTGGTGATGGCGGTGCAGCCCGGGCGCGTCTGCAGGCCCGCGAAGTAGGCCATGTGGCGCGCGCTCCACAGGCGCGTGCGCTCCTCGGGCGTGCTGGCCCATTCGAAGGCGTTGGCGCCATGCTCCCCGGCGATGTCCTGCACCATCTCGGCCTGCTCTTTCACGCCGGCCGGCGAGCCATGGAATTCCATGAGCAGCATGGCCTCCTCGCGCAGGTTCAGCTTGGAGTGCGCGTTCACGGCGCGCACGGTGTTGGCGTCGATCAGCTCCACGCGCGCGATCGGCACGCCGAGCTGGATGATCTGGATGGTGCAGCGCACCGCGTCGCCGACCGAGGGGAAGGAGCACACGGCCGCCGAGATCGCCTCGGGCAGCGGGTAGAGGCGGATGGTCAGCTCGGTCATGATGCCCAGCGTGCCCTCGCTGCCCACCATCAGGCGCGTGAGGTCGTAGCCCGCGCTGCTCTTCTTGGCGCGCGTGCCGGTGCGGATGGCGTCGCCGCTGGCCGTCACCACCTCCAGCGCGAGCACGTTCTCGCGCATGGTGCCGTAGCGCACGGCGTTCGTGCCGCTGGCGCGCGTGGCCGCCATGCCGCCGATGCTGGCGTCGGCGCCGGGGTCGATGGGGAAGAACAGGCCGGTGTCCTTGATGCTGTCGTTGAGCTGCTTGCGCGTGATGCCGGGCTGCACCGTCACCGTCAGGTCCTCGGCGTTGACGCTCAGCACCCGGTTCATGCGGTTCACGTCGATGCTGATACCGCCCTGCACGGCCAGCAGGTGGCCTTCGAGCGAGGAGCCCGCGGCGTAGGGGATCACCGGCACGTTGTGCTGCGCGGCCAGGCGCACGGCGTCCTGCACGTCCTGCGTGCTTTCCGCGAAGACGACGGCGGAAGGGGGCGGCGCCTGCAGCGAGCCCTCGTCGCGGCCGTGCTGCTCGCGCACCGCCAGGGCCGTGGAGCACTGCGCGCCAAAGCGCTGCGCCAGCGCATCGAGCAGGGCCTGCGGCACGGTGCGCAGGGCGATGGTGGGCAGCAGGTGCGTGGCGGCGGCGGGGGCGTTCATGGTGGTCTCCTGGTCGAGGAAAAAAAGAATACCACCGGCCCCCGGGCCGTGTCCCCGCGCCGTCATGCGGCTGTCAGGGAGCGCGCGGCGGCGTCAGGATTTGGCGCCTTCGTGGAATTCCTCGCGCGAGAGCATGCCGTCGCGGTTCTTGTCGAGCTGCTCGAAGCGGTTGCCGATGGCCGGCAGGGTCTGGGCTTCCTTGGCGTTGAGCTGGCCGTCGCGGTTGCTGTCGGCGCGCTCGAAGGCCGCGTTCGCGGGTGACGGCGCGGGCGCCGAGGCCCCCGTGCTGAACGGCGAGGACTGTGTTCGGGGGGCGGGCTGGGCCGCCGGGGTCTGGGCATGGACGGATGCGGTGCCGCCCATGGCCAGGGCGGCGATCAGCATCACGCTGCGGGTGTCGAAGGAGAAGGGGCGTTGGGTTGCGTGCTTCATCGGACGAGTCCTTTACCGGAGTGGAAGAGGAGTTCATTGCACCGCAGCATGGCGCCCGGGGCCAGCGTTTTTGCCTGCTGTTGCCTCAGCCAACATTTGCGAGCGTGGTGTAACGCCAGTGGGGGCATTGCCACGCGCGCACAATGCGGCCCACATTGCAAGGAGGCGCCCCATGGGCAAACGACTCACACAGATTGCCACGCGCACCGGCGACGACGGCACCACCGGCCTGGGCGACAACACGCGCGTGCCCAAGAGTCACCCGCGCATCGCGGCCCTGGGTGACGTGGATGAACTGAACTCGCACATCGGCCTGCTGCTGTGCGAGCCCCTGCCGCCCGAGGTGCGCGAGCTGCTCGTCGACGTGCAGCACCAGCTCTTCAACCTGGGTGGCGAGCTGTCCATTCCCGGTTTCGAGCTGTTGCAGGAATCCGCCGTGCTGCAGCTCGACCAGGCGCTCGACCACCACAACGCCCAACTGCCGCGCCTGCAGGAGTTCATCCTCCCGGCGGGCACGCGCGCCGCCGCGCAAGCCCATGTCTGCCGCACCGTGGCCCGCCGCGCCGAGCGCGCCGTGGTGGCCCTGGGCGCGCAGGAGGCCGTGCGCGAGGCGCCGCGCCACTACCTCAACCGCCTGTCGGACCTGATGTTCGTGCTCTCGCGCGTGCTCAACCGCATGGATGGCGGCGACGACGTGTACTGGAAGAGCGAGCGGCTGGCGCGCAGCACGGATGACGACAGCGCTTGATGATATAAAAACAATAGCTGCTGGCGCTTTGTGAACGGGCGTAAAGGCCGTTTTTCAATAAAACTTTTGCGCCTTGGACGGCCCATCAACATGGGCGCGGCCTAGGCCAGCGGCCACCGCGCAAGGGCCGCCCCGCCGCGCCACAGGGGGTTGTCTCTACCTCGGCGCCAGGATGGCCATGGTGATGCGCGAGACGCAGGTGGTTTCGCCGGCCTCGTTCTCCATGTCGATCTGCCACACCTGCGTGGTGCGGCCGATGTGCACGGCGCGCGCCGTGCCCGTGACCCAGCCGCTGCTGACGGCGCGGATGTGGTTGGCGTTGATGTCCAGGCCCACGCCCCGGTGCCCCTCGGGGCAGGCGTAGAAGGCGCCGATCGAGCCCAGCGTCTCGGCCAGCACCACGCTCACGCCGCCGTGCAGGATGCCGAAGGGCTGGCGCGTGCGCTCGTCCACGGGCACGCGCCCGCGCAGGTAGTCGTCGCCCACCTCGGTGATCTCGATGCCCAGGTGGGTGGCGGCGGTGCGCTCGTTGGTCTGGTTGAGCAGTTCCAGGGAAACGGGTTTTTTCCAGATCGTCGGCATGGTGGCGGTGCGGTGTTCGGGTGCGGCCATTATGGGCGGCCCCGCGCGCGGCCGCCCGTCGCTGGCGCGACGCCGGTTCAGGCGCGCATGGTGCCGGTTTTCACGTAGCGGCTGTGCCAGCCCAGCGCCTCGTCCAGCAGGTGCGGCGTGTGCTGGCCCATGGAGCCCTTCTTGGCGCGGGCCACGTAGTCGCGCAGCGCGTCGCGGTAGTCCGGGTGGGCGCAGCGCTCGATGATGATGGCCGCGCGCTGCGAGGGCGAGTGGCCGCGCAGGTCGGCCAGGCCCTGTTCGGTGACGATGATCTGCACGTCGTGCTCGGTGTGGTCCACGTGCGAGGCCATGGGCACGATGCACGAGATGGCGCCGCCCTTGGCCAGCGAGGGCGTCATGAAGATCGACAGGTAGGCGTTGCGCGCGAAGTCGCCCGAGCCGCCGATGCCGTTCATGATGCTGGTGCCCATGAGGTGGGTGGAGTTGACGTTGCCGTAGATGTCGGCCTCGATCATGGCGTTCATCGAGATCAGGCCCAGGCGGCGGATCACCTCGGGGTGGTTGCTGATCTCCTGCGGGCGCAGCACGATGCGCTCGCGGTAGAAGTCGATGTTCTCGTTGAAGTCGGCGGCCGCCTGCGGACCCAGCGACAGCGCGGTGGCCGAGGCGCTGCGCAGCTTGCCCGAGCGCAGCATGTCGAGCATGCCGTCCTGCAGCACCTCGGTGTAGGCCGTGAGGTTCTCGAACGGCCCCTCGTTCAGGCCCGCCAGCACGGCGTTGGCGATGTTGCCCACGCCCGATTGCAGCGGCAGCAGCTCCTTGGGCATGCGCCCGGCCTTCACCTCGTGCTGCAGGAACTCGATGATGTGGCCGGCGATGCGTTGCGAGTTCTCGTCGGGCGGCGTGAAGGTCGGGTTGCGGTCGGCCTTGTGGGTTTCCACCACGGCGATCACCTTGCTCGGGTCGCAGCGCAGGTAGGGCTCGCCGATGCGGTCGTCCGGGCGCAGCAGCGGGATCGGGCGGCGGTTGGGCGGCAGGTCGGTGCCGTAGTAGATGTCGTGCATGCCCTCCAGGCCGGCGTTCTGGCCGTGGTTGACCTCCAGGATCACCTTGTCGGCCAGGTCCAGCCAGGTCTTGTTGTTGCCCACGGAGGCGGAGGGGATCAGGCGCCCGTCGGGCAGGATGCCGGCCACTTCGACCACGGCCACGTCGAGGTGGCCCATGAAGCCGAACCACACGAACTGCGCCACGTGCGAGAGGTGGATGTCCATGTACTGCATCTGGCCGGCGTTGATGCGCTGGCGGCAGGTCGGGTCGGACTGGTAGGGCATGCGCATCTCGATGCCGTCCACCTTGGCGAGCGCGCCGTCGAGTTCGGGGCCGGTCGAGGCGCCGGTCCACAGGCCGATCTTGAAGCCCTTGCCCTGGGCGTTGAGGCTTTCGATGCGCCGCGCCAGCGCCTGCGGCACGGACTTGGGCGAACCCGAGCCGGTGAACCCGCTCATGCCCACGTTGGCCCCCGCCGGGATCAGCGCGGCGGCCTCGTCGGCCGACATGACGCGCTGCTGCAGGACGGGGTGGTGGATGCGGTGGTTCTTGGACATGGGCAAACTCCTGGAAGGCCGCGCGGCGGCGGCGGATACGCCCCGGAGTGTATCCGGGGCGCCTCGGGAGCCAAGGGTTTACCCTGACGTCAATTGACGTCGATCAATTTTCGCGGTCGAGCAGCGCGTACAGCAGGATGGCGCCGAAGGTCGCGGTGCCGATGCCGCCGAGCGCGAACTGGCCGAACTTCAGCGTGAAGTCGCCCGTGCCCAGGATGAGCGTGATGGCGGCCACGATGAGGTTCTTGTTCTGCGAGAAATCGACCTTGTTGTCCACCCAGATCTTGGCGCCGGCCACGGCGATCAGGCCGAACACCACGATGGACACGCCGCCCATCACCGGCAGTGGGATGGTCTGGATCACGGCGCCGAACTTGGGCGAGAAGCCCAGCACCACGGCGATCAGCGCGGCCACCAGGAACACGGCGGTGGAGTAGATCTTGGTGGCGGCCATCACGCCGATGTTCTCGGCGTAGGTGGTCACGCCGGTGCCGCCGGCGGCGCCGCTGACCATGGTGGCCACGCCGTCGCCGATGAAGGCGCGGCCCATGTACTTGTCCAGGTTCTGGCCGGTCATGGCCGTCACGGCCTTGATGTGGCCCAGGTTCTCGGCCACCAGGATGATGGCCACCGGGGCGATCAGCAGCATGGCCGGGCCGCTGAACACGGGCGCGGCGAAGTTGGGCAGGCCGAACCAGGGCGCGTTGGCCAGGGCGGTCAGGTCCATGGGCTTGCCCAGGCCCAGGCCGTTGGTCAGCACGGCATAGACCAGGCTGGCCACGATCAGGCCCACCAGGATCAACAGGCGCTGCACCATGCCGCGCGTGAGCACGGCCACCAGGCCCACGCTGATGAAGGTCACCACCTGCATCCAGCTGTCGAAGTTGCTCGCCGCCATGTTCTTGATGGGGATGCCGGCCAGGTTCAGGCCGATCACCGCCACCACCGAACCCGTCACCACGGGCGGCATGAAGCGCTCGATCCAGCCCGTGCCCACCATCTGCACGATGGCGCCCACCAGGGTGTAGACCAGGCCGCAGGCGATGATGCCGCCCAGCGCCACGCCGATGTTGGCGTTCGGCCCCTTGCCCGCGTAGGCCGTGGCCGCGATCACCACGCCGATGAAGGCGAAGCTCGACCCCAGGTAGCTCGGCACCTTGCCGCCGGTGATGAGGAAGAAGATCAGCGTGCCGATGCCGCTCATCAGGATGGCCAGGTTCGGGTCGAAGCCCATGAGGATGGGGGCGAGCACCGTGGCGCCGAACATCGCGATCACGTGCTGCACGCCCATCACGGCCGTCTGCGGCCATGGCAACCGTTCGTGCGGCCCGATCACGCCGCCTTGCGCCAGCACGTCGGCGCTCTTTTCCTGCCAGTCAAACATACCCATGGTGGTTCCCTCGATGTATTGGTGGCGGCGATGCTACGCGAAATGCGGCGGTTTGGGGTTCGGCGGCGGCGCGCGCCACGCGCCTGGGTGTCCAGGGGGCTTTTGTCGGCTAGAGTGGCGGCTCACTCCTTCCTGGCCATGTTGTTTCGGGCGATGCCACTGCACTTCAACCAACGGACCCTGCGCGCCCTGCTGGTGGGTTTTGCCGTCCTGGCCGTCGCCAGCACGGCCTGGCGCTACCGCCACCATGAACTGGTGCAGGCCGTGCTGCGCCCGGGTGGCGCGGGCGGCGCGCCGATCCGGTTCGACAACGGCAGCGTGCGCGACGGCGCCCCCCGGCCGGCCGCCAGTGGCACCGACCCGGGGCTGGCCGCCGAGAACGAGCCCGGCAAGCTCAAGAAATGCATCCGCGGCAAGGAGGTGCTTTACACCGACCAGGCCTGTGGTGCCGGCGCGCGCGTGGCCGCCATTGAGGGCGGCAACGTCACCGTGCTGCCGTCGCCCCCAAGCGCCGCCAAGGCGCCCGGGCGCGCCGAGCCGCCCACGGGCCGCCGCACGCTGCACGAAGCGCTCGACGTCTCGGGCAGCGAGGAATTGCGCGGCCGCATGATGGAGCGCTCCCTCCGGCCCTGACCGCTTCACGCCCTTCTTTCCCGCCATGACCACCGCCGCCTGCCCCTCCTGCCGCCAGCCCATGGAAGTCCACCGCTTCATGGCCCGCTCGGGCCAGATGCTGGAGCTGGACATCTGCTATGCCTGCCAGGGCCTGTGGCTGGATCAGAACGAGAACCTCCAGCTCCAGCCCGCCGCCGTGGTGGAACTGTTCCGCCTGCTGCACGAGCACCGGGGCGACCAGCGCCACCCGCTGCAACGCCAGATGGACTGCCCGCGCTGCCGCAAAACGCTGGCGCAGGGCTTCGACGTGGTGCGCAGCGGGCGCTACATCACCTACCGCTGCGCGGCGCGGCACGGGCGCTTCAGCACCTTCGCCTCGTTCATGGTGGAAAAGGGCTTCGTGCGCCACATGACGCCGGCCGAGGTGCAGGACCTGGCCAAGCGCGTCGGCGCGGTGTACTGCACCAGCTGCGGCGCGCCGGTGGACATCCGCAAGGACCACGCCTGCCCCTACTGCCGCGCCGCTTTCTCGCTGCTCGACCCGGATGCCGTGCGCAAGGCGCTCGACGGCTACGCGCCGGGCGCGCGATCCCCGGCGGCGTCCCCCGTGGACATCGGCGACGCCCTGGTCGCCCTGGAGCGCGACCGCAGCCGCGCCGAGCGCGAGCGCCAGCAGCAGATGGCCTTTGGCCAGGGCCGGACCCAGCAGGAGCTGACCGGCGACCTGCTGGCCGCCGGTGTGGAGATGGTCTGGAAGGTGCTCACGCGCTAATGTCCTGAGCTAGAAGTTCACAAACAAAATTACTCAATGCGGTTAGCGGTCTTGCACCAGACGAGTAGCTTGGGATTGGCATTCTTTATGCTCAGGTACTCGTGGATGGCCTGCAGTTGCCGGGGGGGCGTGCTGCGGCGCAAATACTTTTGGGTGAGGGTGGCAAGCCAGCGCTCGATCTGGTTGGGCCAGGAAGCCGACGTGGGCGTGGAGCCGGGGATGGTGCGCCAGCCATGCCTTGATGCTCTTGGTCTTGTGCGAGTCGCAATTGTCCATCACTAGGTGCCCGTCCACCTGTTGCGGCACGTTGACCTCGGTGGTGCGCAGAAATGCAGAAACTCTGCGCTGCGATGGCATCGGGGGAGTTCACCGATGACTTGCCCTGTGGCGATGAAAGCGCTGCGAACAGTGGTCGTGCAATGGCAGTCGTAGTCGTGTGTGCGTCGCATATGGGATGCCTGGCGCCAATGGTAGCGTCGGCTGGATACTGTCCAGAGCCTGAATTTGGCCCGTCTCGCCACACACAGCATCAGGGCCTTGAGCGAAGGGGCAAGCATAGTCTCGCAACGTCGCACGCCTTATCCGCGAATATCGAATCGGTGGATAGCTTAAATGTTTCTTGGTGGTGCGGCTGTAGGCCGAAGGCACGCCAGATGCGCGAAACGGGCGTTTGCGTCAAGCCTATCTCGCGCACCATGATGCGTGAGCTTCAGTGTGTGGCACCTGCAGGTCGCTCACTGTCCAGTTTCAGGACACTGGGCTATGTGGCCTGGACTAGAACAGCCGCAGGATGTTCCGGGTGCTCGCGGATGAAGGTTTTAGCTACATTGCGGATGCTTTCGGCCCAAGCGTTTCCAACAACCTCCCGATCTGTGCCGAAGAACTGTCTGACGAAGGTCTTGCTGACATGAGGGTTGTTGACTGTTGAGCCGCGCTCAGCGATGTATTGGGCCCTCAACCTGAGGATTTTGAGCATCCCGGTTGGCGAAATTCGAGGGGTGCCGTCTACCATCATGTCCGCTGCCTCCTCATACTGCAGCGCGCTCCATTGAAGCTTGTGAAGCTTCTTGGCGTCGCCGATCGAATATGTAACCTGCTCGCCCACAACGGCGAAGAGGTCGTCCAATTCAAGCTTGAGCGGCGCTCTGGCAGCAAGGCGGAAGTCAATCAGGATCTGAGCTTCCTTCTCGGCAATCCAAGGCTCCATATCCATGGGTGTCAGGCAGAGCGCTTTCTGCAGTTCCGGGCGTCCTCGAACCTTTGAGTAGAACCCCAGGACGAAAAGCATTGAGCGCCACCGCCTGATGTGCTCCATCCCAAAGTCGCGAGCCGTCCCAATGCTGAAGTCGGTCGAAGATTTGACCTCGACCTCGAACTGGTAGCGCCGACCATCGACCTCGATGTTCCTCAAAAGAGCGTCGACCCCATGCCGCTGGTGCTCGGGGTCCCAATCAAGGTTAAACATGCGGACGAGCTCACGCTCACGTTCATCATCTTGAACGGTCATTCAACGGCTCCGAGGGCCTTAGCAACCTGACGAGCAACCGCATAAGCGACGGGAGGGCAGACGCTGTTCCCGATTTGGCCGATGACCTGATACACCGCTCCAGAGAACTTCCAGTCTGCAGGAAATCCCTGCAACAAAGCACAGTCTTCTACTGATAGGCGGAAGTGGCCGTTCTCGGGCGGATAGGCGACAGCCAGCTCATGAGTCCGCTGAACGCCATTCGGCCAAATGCGCAGATCGTTCCAGACCTTGAGGGATGCCTTGCTGTTCAGAATTCCAGTTGTGTTTCTTGGCCCAGTGAAGCCGGATCGCAGCGTGGGTGCCACGTCGTCATAGCCGATGCTCGGCAGACCGAGGCTGGCACGCGCGGTGTTCCTAGGCAGCAGTGGGCCGAACAGCGTGCCATCGTCTCCATGCGTGGGCGCTGGCTCTACCCAGCGTGCTGCATCTCGGGCAGCGCGGAAACCGACGAAAAACACTCGGCGCCGGGCTTGGGGAACACCGAAGTCATGGGCGGCAAGCTTGAACTTGAAGATGGTGTACTGGCCCTGCAATGGGTCAACGATGACGTGTTGAACAAATGAGTCGAACTTCTTGTCCAGGAGGCCAACGACATTTTCGGCAATGAAAGCGCGCGGTCGCACCTGTTGAATGCAGCGGACGAACTCGCCCCACATGTTCCTAGGGTCCTGAGCGCCAGCCTGTTTCCCGGCGACCGAGAAAGGCTGGCACGGTGGACCGCCGTGCACAACGTCAACGCTTCGAAATGAAGAGAATTTCACCTTCGTTACATCGCCGGCTGCAGAGCCTGCACGTACGTCCCAATCTGGCCGATTGAGCCGAAATGTTTCACCGCAGATGTCAAGCAGTTCGAAGGATGTGCGGTGGTCATAGCCTGCGCGTTCAAACCCCAGATCAAGCCCGCCGCCTCCGGAGAACAGCGACATGCATGACAGCCCATTCTGCGGAAGCAGCGGCATGAGGTCGGCAGGATCAAGGCGGTCGCCTCGAAGTGGCGACTCGTGCTTAACGGACTTGCGATTTTGGAGGGCTTGCTTTCGCTGCTGAGAGCGAATCGAGGTAGCGCGGTATTTGTCTCGTTGTTCTTGCGTTAGTTCGTATGGCATGTAGTCCCTCTGAGGTGGTAGCGAGCGGAAATCTGTATGAAACCACAGTATTCTCGCTTGCTTTTACACCTTTTCCTATTGGATTATCTAGCGCCTCAGGTCGTGCGATGTAAGAAAATTGCGAGGTGTCGATTCATGACTCCAAAAAGCGCACGAGCCTCGCTTCCAGGATTACCGATCTGCCCGGCACTGTCGCACACTCCCAAATATTGAGCACAGACCAGCCTAGCCGACGCAGCTCGCGCAAGTTTTTTGCGTCGCGTTTGCGGTTGTCGAAAATTTTGGACGCCCAGAAATCGGCGTTGGTTTTTGGCTTGAAACCTCGGCCGCACGAGTGGCCATGCCAGAAGCAGCCATGGACAAAAATGACCTTCCGCCGAGAAGGAAAGACCAAATCGGGTGTGCCGGGCAGTCGTTTGTCATGCAGGACATAGCGGTAGCCCAGTCGGTGCAGGAGCCGGCGAACAGCCATTTCCGGTGCAGTGTCCACCGACCTGATTCGGGACATGAGTTGGTGCCGATCCTCTTTGGAGAGCTTGTCCATATTGGTGAGCATAGTTATGTTCTCGACGCGAACCAGCTTCGAGTGCAGTGTCCGATTTCCTGCATGGCAAGAGAGCACGGTGACTCGGCCTATGCCAGTCAGAAGGCTCAAATCGAGGGCAAGATGTCCGAGTCCAAAGATTTCACGAACCAACGTACCCAGCGAGGGTTGAGCATATGTTCGGCGCTGGTCCAGCGAGTGTGGAGTTCGGCAAAGCGCGCTAGCGAGGCCTTGTTAAGAACGCCATGAGCGCGTTCACCGCCTAGGTGCAGGCCAGCTGTTACCTTGGTCGACAACGTCTGATGGCACGGGTGCGTCCATGAGGGAGGTAGACAGGCGACAGGCATGAAGAACAGGTCCCGCAGAGCCCAAGATGGTCGCTTGGCAGCCTGTTTGTGCGAAATCGAACCACCATCAGTCCGAGTAAACGCTTTGACGGTACTTGTTTAGCATTGTCCTGACACAGGACACTAGGGACGTGTTGCGCACGGCGTACTGGTGCCGGCGGCCGGGGCTTTACCATGGCTGTATTGAATGCCCGTGCGATCGGCCCGTACCACCGTGCCTACCCTGAGCAAGGGAGGTGCCCTCGTTACCCGGAAAGCCCTATGCAAGCGCCCTACATTCCCCAAATCCGCCTCTACCAGGACTGGCTGCGCACGCAGCGCGGCCTGCGGTTCGACAGCTACGACGCGCTCTGGCGCTGGTCCACCACGGACCTCGACGCCTTCTGGCAGAGCATCTGGGACTATTTCGACCTGCGATCGCCCACGCCGCACAGCGCCGTGCTGGCGCAGAACACCATGCCCGGCGCGCAGTGGTTCCCGGGCGCCCAGGTCAACTACGCGCGCCAGGTGCTGCGCCATGTGGACGCCGCGCACGCCGCCGGGTTTCCGGCCATCGTCAGCAGCAACGAGAAGCGCCAGCACCGCGAGATGTCCTGGCCCGAGCTGCGCCGCCAGGTGGCCTCGCTGGCGCTGCACCTGCAGGCGCAGGGCGTGCAGCCGGGCGACCGCGTGGCCGCCTATCTGCCCAACGTGCCCGAGACCATCGTGGCCTTCCTGGCCACGGTGAGCATCGGCGCCGTGTGGAGCGTCTGCGCGCCCGACATGGGCACCCATGCCGTGCTCGACCGTTTCCGCCAGATCGAGCCCAAGGTGCTGATCGCCGTGGACGGCGTGAGCTACGGCGGGCGCGACCACGACCGCCTGGGCGTGCTCGCCGAGCTGCGCGCCCAGCTCCCCAGCGTGCGCCACACGCTGCTGCTGGGCAATCTGGATGCTACTGTTTTGGTAGCTGGTTGCGTAAGCTGGGTGAGCGCTACAGGCCAAAATGACCCTGAAACAGACGCCTTCGAACCGCTCTGGCTTCCGTTCGACCACCCGCTGTGGATCGTCTATTCCAGCGGCACCACCGGGCTACCGAAGCCCATCGTGCACGGCCACGGCGGCATGGTGCTGGTGATGCTGCAGCTCGGCGCGCTGCACAACGACATCGGCTGCAGCTACGCGCCCAACAGCTGGGGCGAGCGCTACCACTGGTACAGCTCCACCGGCTGGGTGATGTGGAACGCCCAGGTCGGTGGCCTGCTCGCGGGCACCACCTGCGTGGTCTTCGACGGCAACCCCGGCGGCAGCAAGGAGCGCCCGGACTGGGCCTCGCTCTGGCGCTTCGCCTCCGAGACCGGCGTGACCTTCTTCGGCGCGGGCGCGGCCTTCTACGCCAACTGCATGAAGGCCGGCGTCACGCCCGCGCAGTGCGGCGACCTGTCGTACCTGCGCGTGCTCGGTTCCACCGGCTCGCCGCTGTCGGCCGAGGTGCAGCAATGGGGCACCGACTTCATGGCCCAGGCCGGCGTCGAGAACATCTGGTGGTGCAATATTTCGGGCGGCACCGACTTCGCGGGCGCCTTCATCGGCGGCAACCGCGAACTGCCCCAGGCGCCCGGCAAGATGCAGTGCCGCATGCTCGGCGCCGCCGTCGAGGCCTGGGACGAGCAGGGCCGCCCGGTGCTGGACGCCGTGGGCGAGCTGGTCTGCACCCAGCCCATTCCGTCCATGCCGCTGTACCTGTGGGGCGACGACAGCGGCGCGCGCTACCTCGCGAGCTATTTCGACATGTACCCCGCGGGCCACGGCCGCAAGCCCGGCGGCGGCGACGGCCCGGCCGCCATGGGCGCCGTCTGGCGCCATGGCGACTGGATCCAGATCGGCGCGGGCGAGGCGGGCGGCTGCGTCATCTTCGGCCGCTCGGACGCCACCATCAACCGCCACGGCCTGCGCATGGGCACGAGCGAGGTCTACAGCGCGGTGGAGGCCCTGCCCGAGGTGCTCGACAGCCTGGTGGTGGACCTCGAATACCTGGGCCGTGAGAGCTACATGCCGCTGTTCGTGGTGCTGCGCCCCGGCCACGCGCTCGACGACGCGCTGCGCGCGCGCATCAACGACGCCATCCGCACCGCGCTCAGCCCGCGCTTCGTGCCCGACGACATCTTCGCCGTGGCCGAGGTGCCGCGCACCCTGAGCGGCAAGAAGCAGGAGCTGCCCATCAAGAAGCTGCTGCTGGGCCAGCCACTGGAGAAGGTGGTCAACCAGGACGCCATGGCCAACCCGGGCTGCCTGGCCTGGTACGTCGCTTTCGCTGCAAGCCGCGCTGCGGCGGTGGCCTGAAGCACCGCGCCTTGTCCTACCCCGGCGCGGCGGGGGCTGGCCATAATGGGCAGCTACCCACCGCCCGGGTCGCGCGGCCCGGGCCTTGCCAGGAGTGCCGTCCATGCCATCCGCCACCCCGCCCAAGCGCTTCTCCATGATCCGCGAGTTCCAGCTGGCCGACTGGGTCACGCTGGGCAACGCCGTGTGCGGCACGGGCGCGCTGTTCTCGGTGCTGTCGTACCTGCAGAACGGCGCCGTGGTGCATGTCTATTTCGCCTGCGCCTTGGTGCTGGCGGCGCTGGTGTTCGACGTGCTCGATGGCCGCGTGGCGCGCTGGCAGCACAAGAGCTCGGCCCTCGGGCGTGAACTCGATTCGCTGGCCGACATCATCTCGTTCGGCGTGGCGCCGGCCGTCATCGCCTACGGCTGCGGCATGCAGGGCCTGTACGACCGCATCGTGCTGGTCTACTTCGTGGCCTGCGGCGTCTCGCGCCTGGCACGCTTCAACGTCACGGCCGAGGCGCTGTCGGAGGGCGGCGACAAGGTGAAGTATTTCGAGGGCACGCCCATCCCCACCTCCATCGTCCTCGTCGGCCTGCTGGCGCTGGCGGCCTCGCAGGGCGCCGTGGGCCCGCACCTGTGGGGCGGCAGCGTGCGCCTGGGCGGCTTCACGCTGCACCCGCTGGTGCTGCTGTTCGCCGTGTCCGGCTCGCTCATGATCAGCCGCATCAAGATACCGAAATTCTGAGCAACCCCCTGGGGCGCGGCGGGCTTGGGCCGTGTCAGTTGCATGCGGGGTGCCGCTGGTAGGATGGGCCGGTTTTGCAGCGGGTCTTCCCGCTGGCCCGGTTGTCATTACCCAACGAGGAGAAGAAGCGATGAGTGGTCAGACCAAGTTCCTGCTGCAAGAGAGCCAGATGCCCAAGGCCTGGTACAACCTCCAGGCCGACCTGCCCCAGCCCCTGCCGGCCGTGCTGCACCCGGGCACGCACCAGCCCGTGGGCCCGGACGACCTGGCGCCGCTCTTCCCCATGGAACTTATCCTGCAGGAGGTCAGCACCGAGCGCGAGATCGACATCCCCGAGCCCGTGCGCGAGATCTACAAGCTCTGGCGCCCCGCGCCCCTGTTCCGCGCGTACCGGCTGGAAAAGGCCCTGGGCACGCCCGCCAAGATTTTCTACAAGTACGAGGGCGTGAGCCCCGCCGGTAGCCACAAGCCCAACACCGCGATTCCGCAGGCCTTCTACAACCAGCAGGCCGGCGTCAAGCGCCTGACCACCGAGACCGGCGCGGGCCAGTGGGGCACCTCGCTGTCGTTCGCCGGCTCGCTGTTCGATCTGGAGGTGCTGGTGTTCCAGGTGCGCGTGTCGTATGACCAGAAGCCCTACCGCCGCGCCGTGATGGAAACCTACGGCGCGCGCTGCCTGGCCTCGCCGTCGCAGGAAACCCAGTACGGCCGCAGCGTGCTGGCCGAGCGCCCCGACCACCCGGGCAGCCTGGGCATCGCCATCTCCGAGGCCGTGGAACTGGCCGTGCAGCGCGACGACACCAAGTACGCGCTGGGCTCGGTGCTCAACCATGTGCTGCTGCACCAGACCATCATCGGCCTCGAAGCCATGGAGCAGATGCAGATGGCCGACGCCTGGCCCGACGTGGTGGTGGGCTGCACCGGCGGCGGTTCCAACTTCGCCGGCATCGCCTTCCCCTTCATCGGCCACGGCCTGCGCGGCGGCCCCAAGCCGCGCATCGTGGCCGTGGAGCCGGCCGCCTGCCCCTCGCTCACGCGCGGCAAGTACGCCTACGACTACGGCGACACCGGCCACATGACGCCGCTGACCAAGATGCACACCCTGGGCAGCACCTTCACGCCGCCGGGCTTCCACGCCGGCGGCCTGCGCTACCACGGCATGGCGCCGCTGGTGTCGCACTGCAAGGAGCTGGGACTGATGGAGGCCACGGCCTACACGCAGAACCAATGCTTCGAGGCCGGCGTGCTGTTCGCGCGCAACGAGGGCATCGTGCCCGCGCCCGAGGCCAACCACGCCGTCAAGGGCGCCATCGAGGAAGCCCTGCGCTGCAAGCGCGAGGGCAAGAGCGAAACCATCCTGTTCAACCTCTGCGGCCACGGCCACTTCGACATGGTGGCCTACCAGAAGTACTTTGCCGGCGAACTCAAGGAAGAGGCCTACGACGAGAAGGAACTGGCCATGGCCCTGGCGGGCTTGCCCAGTGTGGACTGAGGCAGCGCCTCCCTGAGCGGCTTGCGTCCGGCGCGGCTGCTCAGGTTTTGCTATTGATTCAATAGCTTCTGGCGCTCATGGATCGGGCGCCAGAGCCTGTTTTGGCTTGAAATTCAGGCCGCCGCGGGCTTGCGGTTCACCAGCACGATGCCCGCCGCCACCAGCGCCAGTGCGGCCACCAGCCCGGGCGTGATGGGTTCGCCCAGCCACCAGGCGCCGGCCAGCAGCGCGAACACCGGTGTGAGGAACACGAACACCGAAATCTTCGTGGCCGGGTAGTGCGCCAGCATCCACATCCAGGCCAGGTAGCTGGCGAACGCGCCCACCAGCGCCTGCACCAGCAGCGAGGCCGTGGCGAAGCCGCTGAAGTCGAGGCTCCAGCGCTCGCCCAGCGCGAGCGACAGCACGGGCAGCACCGCCGTGCTCACCGCCACCTGGTAGAACAGTTGCTTGGCGGGCGCCACCTGGCCCAGCGGCGTGGCGCGGATGGTCAGCGTGGTCAGCGCCCACAGCAGGCCCGCCAGCAGGCCCAGCGCGTCGCCCAGCCAGGCGCGCGGCAGGGCGGCGTTGGCCGGGCCGAACAGCCCATCGCCGAAGGCCAGCGCAACGCCCACGAAGGCGCCCGCCAGGCCCAGCCACTGCATGCCGCGCAGCCCCTCGCCGGGCACGAAGCGCGGCAGCAGCAGCGCCACCCAGAACGGCGCGCAGTACAGAAACACCGTCAGCCGCGAGGCCGTCGTGTACTGCAGACCCACATAGATACAGGCGAACTCGCCCGCGAACAGCGCCCCCGCCAACAGCCCCGCGCCCATCGCGCCGTGCGGCTCGTGGGCGCCGCCCAGGCGCACCCCGCGCCACCAGCACCAGGCAGCCACCGCCGCCGTCGCCATGGCAAAGCGCACGAAGGCCTGGTACACCGGCGCCACCTCGGCCACCGTGGCCTTGACCAGCACCTGCTGCGCGCCCCAGAACATGCAGCAGCCCAGCAACAGGGAAATGGCGAGGGTGTCGAGGTGGGGTTTGCGGGTGGTCGTGGGCATGGCCCATTATCGGAGGGCCTGCACCGCCGCGCGGGATGCGAACGCAGTGCCCCCGCCTGCCGCCGTGGTTCAGCGCTGCGCAGCCGCGTGCAGCCACGCTGTGGCGTCTTCCTGCGGCAGCGGGCGGCTGAACAGGTAGCCCTGGCACATGTCGCAGCCCAGGCTGTCCAAAAAGGCATGCTGGCCTTCGGTCTCCACCCCCTCGGCCACCACCGCCAGGCCCAGGTGGTGCGCCAGGCCGATGGTGGCGGTGCAGATGGCGGCGTCGCCGGGGCTGGATTCCAGGTTCTGCACGAAGGTGCGGTCGAGCTTGAGGTAGTCCAGTGGCAGGCGCTGCAGGTAGGCCAGCGACGAGTAGCCCGTGCCGAAGTCGTCCATGGCCAGGCGCACGCCGAGCGCGCGGATCTGTTCGAGCCGGCGCACGCTGGCCAGCGGGTCTTGCATGGCGACCGATTCCGTGACTTCCAGGGTCAGCGCGCTGGCGGGCAGGCCGTGCGTGCGCAGGGCGTCGGCGATCTGCTCGGGCAGCTGGGGGTTGCGCAGTTGCACGGCGCTGAGGTTGACCGAGACCGTCAGTTCCAGCCCTTGCTGGCGCCATTGCGCCAGGGCCGCGCAGGCGGTGCGCAGCACCCATTCGCCCATCTGGTTGATCAGGCCCAGCTCCTCGGCCAGCGGAATGAAGTCGAGCGGAGGTATCCACCGCCCCTCCGGGTCCCGCCAGCGGATCAAGGCTTCGAGGCCGCGCACCTGGCCGCCGCGGCAGTCGAGCAGGGGCTGGTAGTGCACGTCGAAGGCCTGTTGCGCCACGGCCTGCTTGAGCGCGCGCTCCAGCGCGGCGCGGCGCGCGGCCAGGGCCATCATGTCGGCGTCGAAGCAGCGGTAGACCCCCTTGCCCATGCCCTTGGCCTGGTACATGGCGATGTCGGCGCTTTGCATCAGGCTGCCACGGTCCTGGCCGTCCTCGGGGTAGAAGCAGATGCCGATGGAGGTGCTGGCGCGCAGCTCGTGCCCCGCCAGCACCACGGGCCGGGCGAGTTGTTCGAGCAGCTTGGAGGCCACGTTGATGGCGTGCTGCGGGTTGTCCACCTCGGTCAGCACCACCACGAACTCGTCGCCGCCCAGGCGGGCCACGATGTCGTTGGCGCGCACGGCGTCACGCAGGCGGCGGGCCGTTTCGCGCAGGAAGTCGTCGCCCATGGCGTGGCCCAGGCTGTCGTTGATGCCCTTGAAGTTGTCCATGTCGAGGAACAGCACGGCCAGGCGCCGGCCGTGGCGCCGCGCGTCCGCCACGAGCTGGTCCAGCCGGGCCTCCAGCGTGTAGCGGTTGGCCAGGCCGGTAAGGGTGTCGTGGTGCGCCAGCCGCTCGATGGCCTGGGCCGCCTGGCGCTGCTCGGTAACGTCGGAATAGATGCTGACGAAGCCGCCATGGGGCAGGGGGGCGCCCATGATGTCGATCACCGTGCCGTTGGGGCGCACGCGTTCCAGGTGGTGCTGCGTGGGGTGCTGCGCCTTGGCCGTGAGTTCGGCCACGAAGCGTTCCACGTCCACCGTGCCGTATTCGCCGCGCTCGGCGTTGAAGCGCGCCAGCGCGGAGAAATGCGGGCGCTGGTCCACCAGTTCGCGCGTGAAGCCCAGCAGGCGGATGGCCTCGTCGTTCATCAGCACCAGATGGAGGTCCTTGTCGAAGATGCTCACGCCGCAGGGCAGGTTGTCGGCCAGGGTCTGCAGCAGTTCGTTCTTCTCGGCCAGCGTGGCCTCGCGCGCCTTGTTCTCGGTGATGTCGGTGTAGCTGGTGATGAAGCCCACGGTGCGGCCGTCTGCCTGCATGGGCCGGCCCTCGACGAGGTGTGTGCGGCCATTGGGGCGGTGGCGTTCGAGCCGGTGCGGCTCGAAGCGCAGCGCCCATTCGCGGCGCTGCGCGACATAGGCCTCGGGGTCGCCCGGGCCGAACTCGCCGCGCTGGGCGGGGTAGCGGATCAGGTCCTCGAACGGCACGTCGGGGTACACGCCCTCGGGCGGCAGGTCGAGCACCTCCAGCAGCTTGTCGTTCCAGCACTTGAGGCGCAACTGCTCGTCGAACACCGAGATGCCCTGCGGCAGATGCGCCAGCACGTTGGTCAGGTAGAGCGCCTGGTCGTGCATGGCCGTGGCGTTGTGCTCGCGCTCGGTGATGTCGGTGTAGATGCTGGCGAAGCCGCCGCCGGGCAGCGGGGCGCCGATCACCTCGATCATGGCGCCGCCCGGGCGCTGGCGCACGAAGCGGTGCGCCTCGCGCTTGCGCGCCAGGTCCATGCGCTGGCGCGTCAGCTCGCGCGGGTCGCCCGGGCCGTATTCGCCCCGGCAGGCGTTGAAATACAGCAGGTCCTCCAGCGTGGGCAGGCGCGGGGCAAACAGCTCCGGGGGGAAGTCCAGCAAGCGCAGCAGCAGGTGGTTGATGGCGGTCACGCGCAGGTCGGCGTCGAACAGCGCGATGCCCACCGGCAGGTGCTCCAGCATGTCGCGGAACAGCTTGAGCTCGTCCGGCGGGGCGAGGGTGCCGAGGAAATTCTTGCGCGGGTCCAACGTTCCTCCGGGTGAACGGGCGGCCTTGCAAGGACGGTGATGGGGCGCGGGCCTGCACACGCCTGCATACAGATGTTTCCGTCGGTTCCATGGTGACAGAAATGCCGGTGCCCTGCGCACTAGGGTTTGCACCATGGCCGCGCGGGGGGGCGGCGGCGCGCCGTGCCAGGGGCACGGTACACTTCCCGGCTCCGGCACTGGCTGCGCCAGCGCCTTGTTCGCATCCCCCCCACACATCCATGGCCGTTGACACGGCGGGCCACGCCCGCACCAGTTTTGACCTCAAGAGCGCCTCGCTGCCGGTGGTGGCCGTGGTGCTCAAGACCACCAACGCCGCCGTGCTCGCCGCCGATCTGGCCGAGCGCTTGGCCGACGACCCTGGCTTTTTCGACAACGACCCGGTGCTGATCGACCTGGCGCCCGTGCGCGAGGCGCCCGAACCCATCGACTTCGCCGCCGTGTCCGCGCTCTTGCGCCAGCACCGCACGCTGCCCGTGGCGGTGCGTGGCGGCAGCCCGGCGCAGATGGAGGCCGCGCACGCCGCCGGCCTGGTGGCCGCGCCCGAGGCGCCGCCCGCGCGCGCCGAGGCGCATGCGCAGGTGCGCGAGGTGCCGGTCGAGGTGCCCGTGGCCGGCCCGGCCGCCGTCGTGATCGACAAGCCGCTGCGCTCGGGCCAGCAGGTCTATGCGCGCGGCGCCGACCTGATCGTGATGGCCATGGTGAGCTTTGGCGCCGAGGTCATCGCCGACGGCAACATCCATGTCTACGCGCCGCTGCGCGGCCGCGCCATCGCCGGCGCGCGCGGCAACGCCGAGGCCCGCATCATTTCCACCTGCCTGGAGCCGCAGCTCGTCTCCATCGCGGGCATCTACCGCACCACCGAGACCGAACTGCCCGACAACGTGCGCGGCAAGCCGGCCCAGGTGCGGCTCGACGGCGAGAAGCTCCTCATCGAGCCACTCGCCTGATTCCTCTCTATCAACCCACTGGGAACCAGCATCACATGGCCAAAATCGTCGTCGTGACCTCCGGCAAGGGTGGCGTGGGCAAGACCACCACCAGTGCCAGCTTCGCCACCGGCCTCGCCCTGCGCGGCCACAAGACCGCCGTGATCGATTTCGACGTCGGCCTGCGCAACCTCGACCTCATCATGGGCTGCGAGCGCCGCGTGGTGTACGACCTCATCAACGTGATCCACGGCGAGGCCAACCTGAACCAGGCCCTCATCAAGGACAAGCAGTGCGACAACCTGTTCGTGCTGGCCGCCAGCCAGACGCGCGACAAGGACGCCCTGCGCATCGAAGGCGTCGAGAAGATCCTCAAGGACCTCTCCGACATGGGCTTCGAGTACATCGTCTGCGACTCGCCCGCCGGCATCGAAAGCGGCGCTCTCATGGCCATGCACTTCGCCGACGAGGCGCTGCTGGTGACCAACCCCGAGGTGTCCAGCGTGCGCGACTCCGACCGCATCCTGGGCATGCTCGGCAGCAAGACCAAGCGCGCCATCGAGGGCGGCGACCCGATCAAGGAGCACCTGCTCATCACGCGCTACAACCCCAGCCGCGTGGAAGACGGGCAGATGCTGAGCCTGGAGGACATCCAGGACATCCTGCGCATCAAGCTGATCGGCGTGGTGCCCGAGTCCGAGGTGGTGCTGCAGTCGTCCAACCAGGGCACGCCCGCCATCCACGCCCAGGGCTCGGATGTGTCCGAGGCCTACAAGGACGTGATCGACCGTTTCCTGGGGCAGGACAAGCCCCTGCGCTTCATCGAGGCCGAAAAGCCCGGTTTCTTCAAGCGCCTGTTCGGAGGCAAATAAGCCATGGCATCCTTCCTCTCCTTCCTGCTCGGCGAAAAGAAGAAAACCGCCAGCGTCGCCAAGGAGCGCCTGCAGATCATCCTGGCGCACGAACGCAGCGGCCGCAATGCCTCCGAGCCCGACTACCTGCCCGCGCTGCAGCGCGAACTGGTGGCCGTGATCTCCAAGTACGTCAAGATCAACCCCGACGACCTCAAGGTGCACCTGGAGCGCCAGGACAACCTCGAAGTGCTCGAAGTGAAGATCGAGTTGCCCGAGGCCGGGCGCTGATTTTTTGATCGAATTGGCTTTCAGGGCGCATGGGGAATGCGCCGGCAGCTATTGAAAAAGGAGCGCCGCGCGCTCAGCGCGCGTGCTTCGCGAACTTCCCGGCAAAGGCCTGGGCGATGCTCAGGCCGCGCTGCCCGGGCTCCAGCACCGCCTGCTGGCCCGCCGCGAGTGTGCCCGTCTGCTCCACCGCCAGGTAAAAGCCGCAGCAGCCTGCCAGCGCCATGGCGCGGCCCGCCTGGGCGAAGCCCATCACCGCGTTGAACTTGTAACAGGGCTCGCGCGGCGCGGTCACGCGCAGCACGCAATCGGGGAAGCGCAGCCGGTCGCCCACGAACACCTCGTGTTCCAGCAGGCCCTCCACGGTGAGGTTCTCGCCCAGGAAGCCGGGCGGCAGGGTTTCGTCGAACGGGCTGATCCCGCGCTCGCGCCGCTGCGCCTGCCAGAAGGCGTAGTGCGCGGCCGGGTAGGCGTATACCGCCTTGTCCAGGCCGCCGTGCACGCTCAGGTCGGCCTGCTCGTCCCCCTCCAGCCCCAGCCGGCCCACGGCCACGGGGCCCGAAATGGGGGATTTGCCGATGGCGGTGAGGATCTGGCGCTCGCCGATGCGCATGCGCCGGGCGGCGCCCAGGTTCACGCTGCGCATGTGCAGGGCCGGGGCCATCACAGCGGATGCTCGGTGTAGAAACGCCCGCCGTGGTAGAGCAGCGGCGAGGCGCCGGCACGGTGCTGGCAGCGCTCGACCTCGCCGACGAAGATCACGTGGTCGCCTTCCTCGTAGCGGCTGCGGTTGATGCACTCGAAGGTGGCGGCGGCGCCCGCCAGCAGCGGCGCGCCGCTGATGCCGGGGCGGTGCTCCACGCCGGCCCAGCGGTCCACGCCGCGCGCGGCGAACCGTTCGGCCAGGGCCATCTGGTCGGCGGCCAGCACATTGATGGCGTAGTGCCCGCCAGCGGCGAAGACCGGCAGCGACGCCGAGGCCAGCGCCAGGCTCCACAGCACCAGCGGCGGGTCCATGGACACCGAATTGAAGGAATTGGCCGTGAGCCCGACCAGCCGCCCCTCGGCGCCACGCGCCGTGACCACGGTCACGCCCGTGGCGAACATGCCCAGGGCGGTGCGGAAATCGCGGGTGGAAAAGGGAGAGAGAGGGGGGGGGAGAGGGCTCAACACGGGCAAGGACAGATCGGCCGGGCTATTATCGTCCGGGTCCCCGAATCTTGCAGCCGTGCGGTTTTGCGCGGGCCCGAATGGAAGCCCCATGTCTCTGATACCCACCTTCACCACCCTGGGCGCGGGCCCCGCCGTGCTCATGCTGCACGACGCCGACGGCGGCCATCTGACCTTCGCGCCCCAGGTGGAGACGCTGGCCAGCGCGGGCTACCGCGCCGTGGCCTGGGACATGCCCGGCTATGGCCGCAGCGCGCCCATCGACCCGTATTCCTTCAAGGGGCTGGCGCACAGCTGTCTGGCGCTGATCGAGGCGCTGCGCTGCGGCCCCGTCACGCTGGTGGGCCATGGCCTGGGCGCCATGCTGGCGCTGGAGGTGGCCGTGCGCCAGAGCGCGCGGGTGCGGCGCCTGGTGCTGTGCGCCGGCGGCCCGGCCCTCGACGCCCAGGCCGTGCAGGACTGGGTGGCGCCGCGCCAACAGGCGCTGGCGCAGGGCACGGACATGGAGGTGCTGGCGCAGCGGCTGGTGCCGCGCTGCATCGGCAGCGGCGCGCTGCCCGAGGGCGCGCGCCTGGCGGCCCACGCCCTGGCCCAGGTCTACCCCGGCACCTACCGCCGCGCGCTGGAGGCGCTGCCGTGTTTCGACCGGGGTGCCGCCGACTTCGCGCGCCTGCACATGCCGGTCCTGCTCGTCAGCGGCGCGGCCGACCGCTGCACGCCGCCCGAGGCGCTGCAGGCCCTGGCCCAGGTGCTGCCCGATGCGCGCCATGCCAGCCTGCCCCATGTGGGCCACTGGCCGCAGCTCGAAGACCCGGAGGGGTTCGATGGCGCGCTGCTCGATTTCCTGGCCACCGCGCGGGTGCTGCATTGAGCGCGCGCCGGCCCTCCTTCGCGGCGGCATGGCGTGGGTGCGCGGCCGGCCTGCTGGCCGCCGCCGCCGCGCTGGCGGAAGCCACCCCGGTCCCCGCGCCCGCGCCGCGCGAGGCCTCGGCCTGCGCGCTGCTGCGGCCGCGCCTGCCGGGGGTGGGGCCGCAGCTGTGCAAATCGGCGCAGCTGGTGCCCAGCGGCGCGCGCTCGCGCCAGGGGCTGCCGCTGTTCTGGCGCGACGTGCTGCCGCCGGCCACGGTGCCCGGCCTGCCGCCTGTCGGGGCCGCCGAGCCGCTGCGCGTGCTGGTGGTGGGGGCCATGCATGGCGACGAACTCACCTCGGCCTCGCTGGCGCTGCACTGGATCGCGCTGGCCGAGAAGGCCGGCCAGCCGGTGCACTGGCGCTTCATCCCCGTGCTCAACCCCGACGGGCTGCTGGCCAAGCAGCCCACGCGCGTGAACGCGCGCGGCGTGGACCTGAACCGCAACTTCGACACCCCGCGCTGGCAGCACGACGCGCCGCACTACTGGGAAAAGCGCACGCGCAAGGACCCGCGCCGCTGGCCCGGCCCCGCGCCGCTGTCCGAGCCCGAGTCGCAGTTCCTGCACGCGCAGATGGACAGCTTCCGTCCGCAGCTGGTGGTGAGCATCCACGCGCCCTATGGCGTGCTCGACTTCGACGGTCCGCACGAGCCGCCGCAGCGCCTGGGGCGGCTGCGCCTGGACCGCGTGGGGGTTTTTCCGGGCTCGCTGGGCCACTACGGCGGCGTGCAGCAGGGCATGCCGGTGGTCACCATCGAGCTGGACCATGCGCTGCGCATGCCGCGCGACGCCGAGGTGCGCTCCATGTGGGACGATCTGCTGCGCTGGATGGACACGCGGCTGATCCGCACCGACCCCGATGCACCGGGGCAGGCCCGCAGATAGGGTGAAAATGGCCTCCAGCCCTTTCAGGGCAAGCGCCTCAAGCTATTAAAAATGTAGCTGCTTCCTGCTGCGCGGCGGCGTCCTGCCGCACGGCGTCCGGGGGGCCGCCCTTGCCCCACAGGGCGCCGCCCCAGCGCATGTCCAGGAACTGCGCGCACAGCCGCACCGAGTCGATCATGGGCTGGGCCTTGGCGCGGTCGCCGCTGGTGGTGACCAGGTGCAGCGACTTGCGCGCCATCTGCTCCTTGAACGGCAGGCCGGGAATGCGCATCCAGGCGCTCCAGTGGTCGAGGTAGGTCTTGAGCGGCGCCGGGATGCTGAACCAGTACACGGGCGCGACGAAAACGATGTGATCCGCCGCCAGCGTGGCGTCGAGCAGGGTTTGCATGTCGCCCTCGGGCGCCGGGTAGTGGCCGGTCGTGTGGCGCTGGTCCACGAAACGCGGCAGGTCCATGCGGGCCAGCGACAGCCAGGTCTGCGTGGCGCCCGGGGGCAGCGCGGCGGCGGCCTGGCGGGCCAGCCATTCGGTGTTGCCGACGATGCCGGGTTCACGCGTGGAGGTGGTGAGGAAGAGGTAGTGGGGGCGGGCGTCCGTCATGGCGGCATGGTAGCGCGCGCCGGGGGAGCGGGGGCTCCGCGCCTTACACTCGGCAATGACCACGACGAGGGCAGGGTTGCTGGGCGGGGCAGGACGGCCCCCGCGCCGGCGCGCGTGGGGATCGGAAAGACAGGGCATGAACCAGATGAAACGCAAGGCGGCGGCACGGATCGCCCTGGTGACCTTGGCCATGGCGGCGCTGGCCAGTCCGCTGGCGTGGTACGTCTCGCGGGAAAACGCGGAAGAAGAGGTCGTGGCCCTGGCCCAGGAGGAGGCCCGGCGCGTGCTGCGGCGCGAGCAGGCGCTGCGCCTCGATGGCGCCCAGGCGCGCGAGCATGCCGGGCTGGCGGCGCGGCAACTGGCAGGGGGGCTGTTCGACATCGCCGAAATCTACGGCCCGGATGGCAGCAAGCTCGCCGAGACCGTGACGCCGCAGGGCGAGCAGGTCGAGGCCGCGCTGCCCAAGCACGGCGTGCCGCGCTACGCCGAGGCTTTCTACGAGCGTCTCACGCTGGCGACGGGCGAGCAGGTGCTGCGCGTGTTCGTGCCGCTGCGCGAGGCCCCGGCGGGCGGGCCGGTGACCGGCTACTTCGAGGGCGTGCGCGTGCTGCCGCAGTGGCAGACCGACCAGATCTTCTCGGACGCCCTCGTCGTCGGGCTCATGGTGTGCCTGGCTTCGCTGGTGTGCGGCGCGGCCATGTACCCGGTGGTGGTGCACCTGGTCGGGGAGAACGAGCGCAAGGCGCGCGAGGTGCTGGAGTCGCACATCGCCATGATGGAGGCGCTGGGCCGCGCCATCGCCAAGCGCGACTCCGACACCGGCGCCCACAACTACCGCGTGGCCTGGGTGTCGGCCCTGCTGGGCGAGGCACTGGGCCTGAAAGGGGCGGCCATGCAGTCGCTGATCCTGGGCAGCTTCCTGCACGACGCGGGCAAGATCGGCATCCCGGATGCCATCCTGCTCAAGCCGGGCCGGCTGGACGAGGACGAGATGCGCACCATGCGCACCCATGTCCGGCAGGGCGAGGAGATCGTCTCGGGGGCGGGCTGGCTCGATGGCGCGCGCGACGTGGTGGCATGCCACCACGAAAAATGGGATGGCACGGGCTACCCGCAGGGGCTGGCCGGGGAGGCGATTCCGCTGGCCGCGCGCATTTTCGCGGTGGCCGATGTGTTTGACGCCCTCAGTTCGCGCCGGCCCTACAAGCAGCCTTTGCCGCCGGAGGAGGTGCTGGGCATTCTTCTGGAGGGCCGGGGGAGCCATTTCGATCCCATGGTCCTGGACGTCTTCGTGCCCATGGCTGCAGCGCTGCGCCAGCAGCTCGATGGACAGGACGAGGACGCGGTCAAGGCGCTGATGGAAACCATGGTGGTGCGCCATTTCGACATTCTCACGGCCTGACGATGGCCTGACGGCGCGCCGCCAGGGCAGGGAAAGTGCGGAACCCGCCGGGCGGTGCCGTGGCTAAGCTGCGCACTTCATCGCGCAGGAGCAGTTCCATGAAACAGGTTCGCAAAGTGATGGGTGCCGCCCTGGCGGCGGCGCTGGCCGCGGCGGCCCAGGCACCCGCCCAGCAGGGCAACACCGTGCCCGTGGGCGTGGTCGGGCCGTTCAGCGGGCCGTCGTCCGATTTCGGCACGCCCATGCTCCAGGGCATCCAGATGGCCGTGGACGAGATCAATGCCGTGGGCGGCTACCTCGGGCGGCCGCTGGCGCTGGTGGTCAAGGACGACCAGGGCGACCCCGACACCGGCCTCAAGGCCGCGCAGGAGCTGGCGGCGCAGAAGGTCGTGGCGACCATCGGCTTCTGCAACACGGGCGTGGCGATGAAGGCGCTGGACGTGTTCCAGAACGCGCGCATCCCGCTCATCGTGCCGTGCTCCACCGGCACGCCGCTCACGGCCAAGTACCCGGCGCCCGAGAGCTACATCTTCCGCAACGCCGCGCGCGACAGCATCCAGGCGCCGTTCGTGGTGAACGACATCGTCAAGCGCGGCTGGACCAAGGTGGCCATCTTCGCCGACACCACGGGCTACGGCGAGGCCGGGCTCAAGGACGTGGAGGCGGCGCTGGAGGCGCGCAAGCTCAAGGCCGTGCATGTCACGCGCTTTCCGCTGGGCGTGACCGACCTGCGCGCCGAGCTGCAGGCCGCGCGCGACGCCGGCGCCAACGTGGTCTTCAGCTACACCGTGGGCAAGGAGAACGCCGTCATCGCCAACGGCCGCAAGGAGCTGGGCTGGAAGGTGCCGCAGGTGGGCGCTTGGCCGCTGTCGTTCCCGTTCTTCATCGAGGGCGCCAAGGATGCCGCCGAGGGCGCGCTGATGGCGCAGACCTTCATCGCCGAGCCCAGCAACGAGCGCCGCGCGGCCTTCCTGAGCGCCTTCACGCGCAAGCACGGCAAGCGCATGGCCGTGCCCATGGCGGCGGCGCAGGGCTACGACGCGAGCTACCTGCTCACGCACGCGCTGTTCGGCATCCGCGACGGCAAGCTCGACGGCCCGGCCGTCAAGCATGCGCTGGAGAACATCCCGCGCGTCTACTACGGCGTGGTGGCCACCTACGAGCACCCCTTCAGCCGCGAGGACAAGGACGCCATCACGCAGAACATGCTGGTGATGGGCAAGGTGCAGAACGGCGCCGTGACCTTTGCCTACCCCGAGGACGCCAAGCGCAATCTCATCGTGCAGCGAAAGAAGTGAAGCAACCCCCTGTGGCGCTGCGCGCCTTCCCCCTTCTCTCGCCTCGCTGCGCGAGGCGGGAAGGGGGACACCGCCAGCGCGGCGGGGCGGCCCTTGCGCGGCGGTCGCTGGCCTGGGCCGCGCCAGTGTTAACCGCTGGCGGGCTGGCGCAGGGCGGTGAGTGACGGATGCGGCGGCGCCGTCAGGCGCGAGCAGGCTGCATGTGGGTGGTTTTGGGGGCGCGGTCGAAGCCGTAGAAGCCGAAATCCATGCCGGGGCGCGCGCCGTCGATGAGCTCGGCCAGCGCCAGGCCCGAGCCCGCGCCGTGCGTCCAGCCCAGCGTGCCGTGGCCCGCGTTCACCCAGAGCTTGCCCAGGCGGGTGCGGCCGATGAACGGGATGTTGGTCGGCGTGGCCGGGCGCAGGCCGGTCCAGTACTGCGGGTCGCCGCCCTGCTCGGGGGTGCGCGTGTCGCAGACACCGGGGAACACTTCCTCGATGCGGCGCGACAGCATGTGGCAGCGCGCCTTGGCCACCGGGGTGTCGAGCGCCATGTCGAAGCCGCCCAGTTCGATGGTGCCGGCCACGCGCAGCTGGTCGCCCAGGCGGCTGATGGCGATCTTGCGGCCGTCGTCGAGCGCCGAGACCGTGGGAGCGTCCTCGGGGCGCAGGATGGGGAAGGTGGCGCTGTAGCCCTTGCCGGGGTAGATCGGCAGGTCCACGCCCACGTTGCGCAGCAGCGGCGCGCTGTAAGAGCCGCATGCGACAACGATGGCGTCACCTTGGAGTATTTGGTCTTTCTGGCCTTCGGCGCCCGGCTGGTTTGCGCGAACAGCTACGGATTCGATAGCGCCGCCCACCTTGTTCAGGCGCAGCACGTCGTGGCCGTAGAGGAACTGCACGCCGCGCGCGGCGCAGCGTTCGGCCAGCTGCTGGGTGAAGGCGCGTGCGTCGCCGCTCTCATCGGTGCTGGTGTAGGTGCCGCCGACGATGCGGTCGCCGTAGGCGCGGAACGCCGGCTCGATCTTCAGCAGCTCGTCGCGCGTCACCAGGCGGCGCTGCACGCCGTGCTTGCGCATCAGCTCCACGGCCAGGCCGGCGTCGTCGAACGACTTCTGGTCGGCGTAGAAGTGGGCGATGCCGCGCTCCAGGCGGTGGTATTCGATGCCGGTGCTGCGCACCAGCTCCTTGAGCGCGCGGTGGCTGTAGGCGCCCAGCGCCACGAGCTGCTGCACATTGCGCTCGAAGGCCGCGTCATTGCACTGCGCCAGGAACTTCAGGCCCCAGCGCCATTGGTCCCAGTCCAGTTGCGGGCGGAACAGCAGGGGAGCCTCCTTGTCGAGCATCCACTTGAGCGCCTTGAGCGGCGCCTCGCGGTTGGCCCAGGGTTCGCAGTAGCTCACCGAGATCTGCCCCGCGTTGGCGAAGCTGGTCTCCAGCGCCGCGCCGGGCTGGCGGTCCACCACAATGACCTCGTGGCCGCGCTCGCGCAGGTGCCACGCCGTGCTGATGCCGATGATGCCGGCTCCGAGAACAATGGTTTTCATGGGAGCGCAGTGTGCGCGACATTGCGTTCGAATAAAAGTGAAATTAAACTTCGTCAAAAAACATCAGAATCACTAATATTCTGAGACCCGGCCCGCCGCCAGTGAGGAGACCATGAGTACCTACGATCCCGCCGCCCTGGAATGCCTTGCCGCCATCGTCGAGGAGGGCGGCTTCGAGCGCGCCGCCCAGCGCCTGAACGTCACGCAATCGGCCGTCTCGCAGCGCCTGCGCGCCCTGGAGGCCCAGGTGGGCTCGGTGCTCATCGTGCGCAGCCGGCCGCTGCGGCCGACCTCGGCCGGGCAACTGCTGCTCAAGCACACCAAGCAGCTGCGCCTGCTGCGCGCCGACCTGGAGCGCGACCTGCAGGAGCTGGCGCCCAGCGCGCACGGCGGCGGACGCGAGGAGGAGCGCATCTCCATCGCCATCAACGCCGACAGCATCGCCACCTGGGCGCTCGACGCGCTGCACGACCTGGTGCGCCAGCGCCTGCCGCTGGAGATCATCGTGGACGACCAGGATTTCACGCAGGAATGGCTGCGCTCGGGCCAGGTGCTGGGCTGCGTGACCACGCTCAAGCAGGCGCTGCGCGGCTGCAAGATGGTGCCGCTGGGGGCCATGCGCTATGTCGCCGTGGCGTCGGCCTCGTTCGCCGAGAAGCACCTGCCCGGCGGCCTGACGGCGCACAACTTCCGCGAGGTGTCCTACCTGTCGTTCAACCGCAAGGACGACATGGCCGCCGAGTTCGTGGCCCGCGCCTTCGGCCTCAAACGCGTGGCGCTGAACCACCTGTTCGTGCCCAGCTCCGAAGGGCAGTTGCACGCCGTGAAGGCCGGCTGGGCCGTGGGCGTGCTGCCCGAGCTGCTGGTGCGCTCGGGCCTGGCCGACGGCTCGCTGGTGGACATGGCGCCGGGCCAGGAGCTGCCGATCAAGCTGTATTGGCACTGCTGGAACCTCGAATCCGAGGTGCTCGACACCCTCACCCAGGCCCTGACGGAGGCCGCCGGGCGCACCCTGGCCGCGTGAAACCCGGCGTGGCCGATGCTGCACTGCATCAAAGAATGCGTCAGAAAATGAACGCCGTGGTTGTGAAACAACTGGGTCATTTATTTTTCAACCGCAGTGCATAAGATGGAGGGCATGCAGACGCAGCACCCCAAGATCTCCTTCAAGGAGCAGATGCACCAGGCCCGCGAGAACGCGATCCTGCAGACCACCTGTCGCCTGTTGGGGGAGAAGGCCTTCGACGCCATGACCATGGACGACGTGGCCAACGACGTCGGCATCGCCAAGGCCAGCCTGTACAAGCATTTCGCCAGCAAGGAAGAACTGTGCTGCACGGCCATGGTGCAGATCCTGGAGCGCGTGCAGGTGTACCTGAACGGCCTGCCCGAGGCCCTGGAGCCGGTGGAGAAGCTGCGCGCGCTGGTGCGCTGGTCGCTCGAACGCCTGATCAGCGAGGAGCTGCCGCTGCTGCCCAGCCGCAATTCGTCCCTGCGCGCCGTGCTCATGTCCAACCAGGACTACCTCGACCGCCTGATCGCCGTGAGCGACCGCATCGGGCACTGGATCACCGAGGCCCAGGCCCAGGGCCGCATTGATGCCTCGCTGCCGCCGCTGGTGGTGCTCTACACCCTGTACGCCCGGGCCTGCGATCCGGTGGTGAGCTTCCTCAAGGAAGGCGGCCAGTACTCGGACGCCGAGATCGTCGAACTGGTGCTGCGCACCTGCTTCGACGGCCTGGCCGCGCGCTGACGCCCAAAAACAAAAAAGCCCCCGCAGGGGCCTTGGCATGCGCGCCGCGGCTCAGCGCACGATGAGCACCGGCACGGTGCTGTGGGCCAGCACCTGCGTGGTGACCGAACCCATCACCAGCGTGGCCAGGGCGCCATGGCCGTGCGAGCCCATCACCAGCAGATCGAACTTGCCCGTGTCGGCCACCTTGCCGATGGTTTCGCCCGCCGGGCCCACCTTGACGATGCGCTTGACCTCGGCGCCATGGCGCTCCAGGAACTTGACGACCGGGTTGAGCACCTTGTCGGCCTCGTCGGCGTAGTACTGGGCCACGGCCTCCTTGCCCAGGGCGGCGCGCGCGCGCGGCGGCAGCGCGGCCTGGACGTGGATCAGGCTGTAGTTGTGCTTGCTGCCCAGCAGCTCCTCGTGCGTGGTGAGGTAGGCCAGCATTTTTTTGGTGTAGGCGCTGCCATCGACAGCCAGCAGGATATTCATGCGATTCTCCAGGTGAGAGCCAAAAACGACGGGCCGGAGCGACCCGCCAGTCCTACTCCGATCATACGTCGATGCAGCACCGAGGCTGGAAAAGGGCCTGCTCGCCCTTGCGGGCATAGCCCAGCGGGTTGGCCACCACGCGGCACCGCCAGGGCCGGCCGTCGCCGTGCTGGCCCTGCACGGCGTAGTCGCTCGGGGCGTGTAGATGGCCGTGCAGCCACAGCTGGGCATGGGGCAGAAGATGGTCCAGGGCGTTGCAGAAACCCGCCGTGCCCGGGACGAGGCCGTAGCGCGGGTCGGCGCTGCGCAAGCTGGGAGCGAAATGCGTGACGGCCACCGTGGGGCCCTCGAAAGGCCGGGCCAGCGCTTCCTCCAGCCAGGCCCGGCAGGCCAGGGCCTGCTCGCGCACCGCTTCGGCCAGCCAGGGGGCGTCCGCGCGCGTGGTGCCGGTCTTGGAGAGGTAGAAGTTGGCCGCGCGGAAAGCCTTCTGCCGCAGGCGCAGGCGGCGCGCGAGATCGGTGCAGCACTCGTCGTCGGCCAGCGCGTCGAAGTCGCTCCACAGCGTGGTGCCCACGAAGCGCACGCCACCCTGCACCAGCGTCTCGCGCTCCAGCCAGAGCAGGCCGAGCCGGTCGCAGGTGCGGCGCAGGCGGTCGTGCGCCGCGTCGAAGTCCTGCATGTCGTACTCGTGGTTGCCGGGCACGAAGAGCACCGGCGTCGGCCAGCCGGCGCCTCGCGGCAGCGGCGAGAAGCGTTCCAGGCCGAAATCCTCGCCCGCGAGCTGCGAGCCGCCCTGGTACGAGCCGATGTCGCCCGCCAGCACCAGCAGGTCCGCGCCGGGGGCGGGCTCGGGCTGGAAATGGGGGTGGGCTTCGAGGTGCAGGTCGGACAGCAGTTGGATTCTCATGCAGCCGGCAGTCTACGGGAACGCGCTGCGCGCCGAGCGCGCCAGGGCCTGCAGCAGCCAGTGGCAGGCGGCCTGCTGCGGGCCACGGCGGTGCCAGAGGGCGTCCACATGCACCGTGGGCACGTCGAAGGGCAGCGGGCTTTGCGCCAGTGCGCTGGTGATGCCGGTCACCGGCACGAAATGGCGTGGCAGCACCGTCAACAGGTCCGAGCCGGCCACGGCATGGCCGGCGGTGAGGAACTGGTTCACGGTGAGCACCACGCGGCGCTTGCGCCCGAGCGCGGCCAGGGCCTCGTCGATGAAGCCGAAGGGCCGCCCCGAAAAGCTCACCAGCAGGTGGCGCGCGTCGCAGAAGGCGTCCAGCGTCAACGGCGCGGCGGCCAGGGGGTGGCCCTTGCGCATCACGCAGATGTACTGGCCCTCGTAGAGCCGGCGGCTGTCGAAATCCGCCGCTTCGCCCGACTGCGCACGCGCCGTGAGGTCGGCCAGCACGAACGGGAAATAGCCCACGGCCATGTCGGCCGCGCCGTCTTCCAGCAGGCGGCGCGGGTCGCGCGTGGTCAAGGGCACGACGCGGATGGCGATACCGGGTGCCTCCTGCTCGATGATCCGCGCCAGCGGCGGAACCAGCGTGCCCGCCGTGGCGTCGGCCATGGCCAGCACCAGCGTGGAGCGGGCCGTCGCCGGGTCGAAGACGCCGGGCGCCAGGGAGTCCTGCAGCAGCGTCAGCGCGTCGCGCACCGCCGGCCACAGGGCCAGCGCGCGGGGCGTGGGCTCCACCCCCTGGCCGCTGCGCACCACCAGGTCGTCGCCCACCGCCTCGCGCAGGCGGCGCAGCGCATTGCTCACGGCCGGCTGTGTCAGCGCCAGCTTGTGCGCGGCGCGCGTCAGGCTGCGCTCGGCCATGACTTCGTCGAAGACGCGCAGAAGGTTGAGGTCCAGGGAGCGGAAGTTCAGCGCGGGCATGGCGGCAATTATCACTAGCGTGAATGGTTTTGATTCAAAATATAAATTTGAACAAGCAAAGGGTAAACCCTAATATCACGCCATTCGCCCGGCAATCTCGCCACAAGCGTTTGAAAAGGGAGTCCGCCATGACCAGCTTCGCCAATGTCCATTACCCCACCGAACACCCCGGCGTGGTCCGCGCCGAGAATGCCATCGCGGCCTTCAAGCAGGCGAAGGCCGGCTTCGACGGCGCCCGCGGCGCCGCCACGGGGCTGATGGCGGCCGTGGTCTCGGCCCTGCTGGTGGTGGCCCACCAGGTCATCGACACCTGGAGCGACGGCCACCTGCTGGCTGCCTGGATGGCGCTGTGGGCCGTGGGCTTTGCCGCGTTGGCGCTGCTGGGCGCGCCCACGCGCCGCGTGCTCGCCGTCCTGGGCGAATGGCGCCAGCAGCGGGCCCTGGATGAGGCCGAGCGCAAGATGTGGGACATGGCCCGCAGCGATCCGCGCCTGATGGCCGAGCTGCAGGCCGTTCTGAACCGCGAAGACCATTGACCTGCTCCGGCGCATGCCGGTGCCCATAAAAAATCCGCGCCGTGAGCGCGGATTTTTTATGGGTGGCGCCGCTTTTCCGGCCTATTTGCGGTGCTTCGCGGTGAAGGCGTCGATGGCCTCGGTCAGCGCCAGGAATTCGGCGGGGCTCAGCGACAGGCTGCGCTCATGCCCGGACTTGGCCACGACCTGGAACTTCCACGGCTGGCGCTCGCCCGGCTTGTAGGCGGCGGCGGCCTGGCGCACGCTGTCCATGTCGAGGTCGAAGGCCACGGTTTCCTGGTGCGTGCATTTGCGTTCGAGCAGGTCGCGCAGATTGCAGATGACGTTCTGCGCCACGCGGGTGACCTCGCCGCTCTTGGGGCCCGTGGCCGAGGGGTAGCGGGCCGTGGTCGGGTTGCGGTAGCTGAAGTCGATATAGGTTTCCTTCACCACCACCTGCACCGTGGGCTGGAGGGTCTTGCGGTCGATGCGGGCCTGGAGGAACTCCACGCTGGGGTAGTCCTTGCTCTCGGGCACATGGGCCGCGCTGGTGCTGAGGGTGATCGCCGTGGCGCCGTCCTCCGTGGTCAGGCGGCCGCGGTAGAACGCGGGGGCGTGCCGCAGGGCGATGGCCTCGAAGGCCTCCTGGGTGCCCAGCGACTTGAAGTGGTAGTCGCCGTGTTTCCAGCTGGAGATCTTCTGGAGCAGGTTGTAGCTGTTCGGTTCGCCATTGGCGAAGAAGGTGAAGTAGCTGCTCTTTTCCGCGGCCTTGCCCGGCTCGGTGATTTCGGTCGGCGCCGTGCCCTTGCACTGGTTTGTCTTGTCGCTGTCGGTCCGGGGCAGCAGGGTGATCTCGGCGCTGCAGACGCCATCGGCATTGCTGGTGCACGACCACTTGCTTTCGACCTTCTTGCCGCCGAAGAAGGCGCCATCGTCCGACTTGCAGGTGCCGCTGAGGGTGACGCCGACGAAGGGCTCGTCCCGGGATTTCATCAGGATGAAGTGGGCCTGGCCCTTGTCGGGGCTGGCGGCGAGGGCCGTGGGGGCCAGCACCAGGGAGGCGGCCGTGGTCAGGGCGAGTGCCAGGGTTGTGTTCATGGGAAACGCGGAAGGCATGCGGTGAAGAGGAGTGGCACGGCAGGGGTTTCGCCGCGCGCGACCCAGGATCGTACCTCGGAGCACCCGCCGGCAGGGCATGGGCTTACAGGGCATGGGGCCGGGGCAAAGTCTTTTCATGGTGCCCGTAAGGCAACAAAAAGCCGCCGGGCGCGGGCCGGGCGGCTTTCCATGGACTGGCGCGCCCCGGGGCGCGCCATGGGGGCGCTCAGAGCGCGGCCAGGCGCTGCTCCAGCGCGGCCTTGGTGTCCAGCAGCTCCTTCGGCAGGTGGTAGGCGAGCTGCTCGAAGTGGTCGGCGTGCAGCTTCAGCTCCTCGGTCCAGGCAGCCTTGTCGATGCTCGTCACGGTGGCGAACTGCTCGGCGCTGAAGTCCAGGCCGGTCCAGTTGATTTCGCCGTACTGCGGCGCGACGCCGAACATGGTTTCCTGGCCCGCGGCCTGGCCTTCGATGCGGTCCAGCATCCACTTGAGCACGCGCATGTTGTCGCCGTAGCCGGGCCAGACGAACTTGCCGTCCTCGCCCTTGCGGAACCAGTTGACGCAGAAGATCTTGGGCAGGGTGTGACCGGATTCCTCCAGCTTGTGCTCCATGTCGAGCCAGTGCTGGAAGTAGTCGCTCATGTTGTAGCCGCAGAACGGCAGCATGGCGAACGGGTCGCGGCGCACCACGCCCTGCGCGCCGAAGGCGGCGGCGGTGGTCTCGCTGCCCATGGTGGCGGCCATGTACACGCCTTCCATCCAGGTGCGAGCTTCCGTCACCAGCGGCACGGTGGTGGAGCGGCGGCCGCCGAAGATGAAGGCGTCGATCGCCACGCCGTTGGCATCGTCCCATTGCGGGTCGAGCGCGGGGTTGTTGGTGGCGGCCACGGTGAAGCGGGCGTTGGGATGGGCGGCCTTGGCGCCGGTCTGCTTGGCGATCTCGGGCGTCCAGTCCTTGCCTTGCCAGTCGATCAGGTGGGCGGGCAGCTTGCCCTGGTCCTTCTCCATGCCTTCCCACCACACATCGCCGTCATCGGTGAGGGCGACGTTGGTGAAGATCACGTCCTTGTCCAGGCTGGCCATGCAGTTGGGGTTGGTCAGCGTGTTGGTGCCGGGGGCCACGCCGAAGTAGCCGGCCTCGGGGTTGATGGCGTACATCTTGCCGTCGGCATGGGGCTTGATCCAGGCGATGTCGTCACCGATGGTGGTGACCTTCCAGCCGTCGAAGCCGGCCGGGGGCACGAGCATCGAGAAGTTGGTCTTGCCGCAGGCGCTGGGGAAGGCGGCGGCCACGTGGTACTTCTTGCCCTGGGGGTTGGTCACGCCCAGGATGAGCATGTGCTCGGCCAGCCAGCCCTGGTCGCGGCCCATGGTGGAGGCGATGCGCAGCGCCAGGCATTTCTTGCCCAGCAGCGCGTTGCCGCCGTAGCCCGAGCCGTAGGACCAGATTTCGCGCGTTTCGGGGTAGTGCACGATGTACTTGGTCTTGGGGTTGCAGGGCCAGCTGGTCTGGTCCTTCTCGCCTTCGGCCAGCGGGGCGCCCACGGTGTGCATGCAGGGGACGAATTCGCCGTCCACGCCCAGCACGTCGTACACGGCCTTGCCCATGCGGGTCATCAGGCGCTGGTTCACGGCCACGTAGGCGCTGTCGGTCAGCTCCACGCCGATGTGGGCGATGTGGCTGCCCAGCGGGCCCATGCTGAAGGGCACCACGTACATGGTGCGGCCCTTCATGCAGCCGTCGAACAGCGGCTGCAGCGTGGCGCGCATCTGGGCCGGGTCCATCCAGTTGTTGGTCGGGCCGGCGTCTTCCTTCTTGGCCGAGCAGATGTAGGTGCGGTCTTCCACGCGGGCCACGTCAGACGGGTCGGACCAGGCCAGGAAGCTGCCCGGGCGCTTGGCGGGGTTGAGCTTCTTGAAGGTGCCGGCCTCGACGAGTTGCGCGCACAGGCGGTCGTATTCCTCCTGCGAGCCGTCGCACCAGACGATGCTGTCGGGCTTGCACAGAGCGGCCATGTCGGCCACCCAGGCCAGCAGGCGGGCATTCTTGACGTAGGCGGGGGCACTGAGGTTCAGGCCCTGCATGGTGGGTGCGTTCATCGGGAGCTTCCTTAAGTTGAAAAACAGTTTTTTCAAAGGAAGCGGACGCCCGGTACCACAGCAAGGCCTGCGCTGGGAAGATGCTGAGCGCTGCCTTTGAAAAAACGGCTTGTGTGCTCAGTCGGCGGGCGGTTGCAAGGGCATGCCACCACGGGGTGGAGGCTAGTCCACGGAATCCGCGGGTCGGCTGGGATGTCGATTTTATGAATCTGCCGCCAACTTGTCTGTCAGACAACCGCAAGATTTATGCAAAAAAAGCATCATGTTATGCGTGATCGTACGGCGGCCTTCGGCGCGGGCCGCCCGTGCGCATCAGTCCTGCGCGCGCCAGCGTTCATGGCCCAGGCGCCGCAGCGTGCAGGCCGGGCAATGGCCGCAGCCGTGGCCCCAGGCGTGCAGCGCGCCGCGCTCGCCCAGGTAGCAGGTGTGCGAGAGCGTGACGATGGCATCCACCAGGGGGGGGCCGCCCAGCGAGCGCGCCAGCTCCCAGGTCTGGGCCTTGTCGAGCCACATCAGCGGTGTCTCGATGGTGAAGCGCCGGCCCATGCCCAGCGACACGGCCACCTGCAGTGCCTTGAGGGTGTCATCGCGGCAGTCGGGGTAGCCCGAGAAATCGGTCTCGCACATGCCGCCCACCAGCGTGTGCAGCCCGCGCCGGTAGCCCACGGCTGCTGCGAGCTGGAAAAACAGCAGGTTGCGTCCCGGCACGAAGGTGTTGGGCAGTCCGGCCGCGTCCATCTCGATGGCGGTCTCGCGCGTGAGCGCGGTGTCGCTGATCTGGCCCAGCACGGCCAGATCGACCATGTGGTCCTCGCCCAGGCGCCCGTGCCACTGGGGAAAGCCCGTGCGCAGGGCGGCCAGCACCTCCTGGCGCGCCTGCAGCTCCACATGGTGGCGTTGGCCGTAGTCGAAGCCGATGGTTTCCACATGCGTGAAATGCTGCAACGCCCAGGCCAGGCAGGTGGTGGAATCCTGACCACCGGAAAACAGGACAAGGGCGTGGCCGCTGCGCATGGGGATTCTCCAGAACGTAAGAACGCCCTGGTGGGGGCGCAAAAAAGAAAAAGCCCCGGCAGGCGGGGCTGTCCGGGGCTGCAGATTGTGCCTGCTGCGGGTTCAGGCCATGGTGACGGCGATCATGGCCAGCAGGAAGATCATGATGCCGCCCACCACGGGCAGCACCACGGGGATGTAGGGCACGACGGCTTCCACGGGGTCGTCGGACGGCGTGGCGGGGGCGTGGCTGGCGCTGGGGTGCTGCATGGTGCGTTCTCCGGAAAGGATCGAGGTTGCCCAAAATTCTAGCGGCGGCACGCAAAACGTGCAGGGGGCGCCCTGGCGCCCTACATCTTGGATGCCACCATGCCGGCCGCGTGCAGGTGCTCGATCACCTCGTCCACATGGGCATGGCCGCGTGTCTGCAGCACCAGCTCGATCTCCACGTTCTGTGCCGCCAGCATGGTGAAGGCGCGTTGGTGGTGCACCTCCTCGATGTTGGCGCCCGCGTCGGCCAGCGTGGCGGTGATGCGCGCCAGCGCGCCCGGCACGTCGCGCGCGCTCACGCGGATGCGCGTGAGCCGCCCCGAGCGCACCAGGCCGCGCTCGATGATGGCGGCCAGCAGCAGCGGGTCGATGTTGCCGCCGCTGAGCACCAGCCCCACCTTCTTGCCCCGGAAGCGATCGCCGTAGCGCTGCAGCGCGGCCAGCCCGACCGAGCCCGCGCCCTCCACCAGCGTCTTCTCGATCTCCAGCAGCATCAGCACGGCCTGCTCGATGTCGCCTTCGTCCACCAGCAGCAGGTCGTCCACCAGACGCGCCACCACCTCCTGCGTGATCTTGCCCGGCGAACCCACGGCAATCCCCTCGGCGATGGTCGACGTGCCCTGCGGGTGGTGCGTGCCCTGCACGGCGTTCACCATGGCCGGGAAGCGCGTGGTCTGCACCCCGATCACCTCGATGCCCGGCTTGAGCGCCTTGGCCGCTGTGGCCACGCCCGCGATCAGCCCGCCGCCGCCCACCGAGATGACCAGCGTGTCCAGGTCGGGCACGGCCTGCAGCATCTCCAGCGCCAGCGTGCCCTGGCCCGCGGCCACGGCCTCGTCGTCGTAGGGGTGCACGAAGGTCAGGCCCTGCGTGTCGGCCAGCATGTAGGCATGCGCGCGGGCCTCCTCCAGCGTGTCGCCGTGCAGCACCACCTCGGCGCCGAAGCCGCGCGTGCGCTCCACCTTCACGCCGGGCGTGAAGCGCGGCATCACGATCACCGCGCGCAGCCCCAGCCGCTGCGCGTGGTAGGCCACGCCCTGGGCGTGGTTGCCCGCGCTCATCGCGACCACGCCGTGCGCCCGTTCCTCGGGCGTGAGCAGCGTCAGCTTGTTGCAGGCGCCGCGCTCCTTGAAGGAGGCGGTGAACTGCAGGTTCTCGAACTTGAGGAACACCTGCGCGCCCACGATTTGCGAGAGCGTGCGGGATTCCACGCAAGGGGTCTCCAGCACCTGGCCTTGTAGGCGGGATGCGGCGTCCTGGATGTCTTGAAGGGTGATCATGCTCGGCATTGTGGCAAGGAATGCCACATCGTGGGAGAGCTTCTTGCCGGATACGCCCTGGCCTGGCATGCCTTGCGCAAGGCATCCGCCATGGCGGCAGGGGTGGGTGTAAAGTAACAAGACGTTTCGTGGTGTGTGGCTTGCCGCCGCCACGCGCTTTGGTCAGAGCCTTCACGCACACCAGGATCGTCAGCACCATGCACCAGGACCGGCAGCGCAAGATCCGTGAGTTGTTCGACGAGTACATCGAGATGTATGCCGCGCGGGACGACCGTCTCACAGCGCGCTTCAGCCAGAACTTCACCGGCTACCCCGGCAGCGGAAGCCGGCTCATCCACGACCGCGAGGAATGGGTTCGCATCACCCAGCAGGATTTTGCGCAGGTGCCGGGCCGCATCCGCATCGAGATGCTTGATCTCGCGCTGCAGGATCTGTCCGATGACGTGGTGGCGACCACCGCCTTTTTTCACATCCACCTGCCCAGCGGCGGCCACCAGCTATCCCGCGAGGTGGCGCGGCTGGTGCTGGTCTTCCGTCGCGAAGGCGAGGCGTGGATGATCGTGCATTGCAGCTATTCCATTCCGTACCAGAGCGCGCAGGACGGTGAGGTCTACCCCCTCAAAAGCTTGCAGGAGCAGAACAGCGCCCTGCAGGCCCTGGTGGCCGAGCGCACCCAGGCGCTGCACGAAAGCCAGGCGCTGTACCGCTTGCTCACGGAGGACACCCAGGACGTGCTCTGGCGCACGGACAGCCAGCTCATCGTGACCTACATCAGCCCGGCGGACGAACGTCTGCGCGGATTCAAAGCCGACGAGGTGTTGGGACGCCCCGTCTTTGATCTGTTCAACGACGAAGGCGTGGCGCTGGTCAAGGACATGATCCAGCGCCGGGCACGCGAAGAGGCGGCCGGAATGCCGGTCGGGTTTCTGACCTTTCAGGTGCAGCACCGCTGCAAGGACGGCCGCCTGATCTGGGGCGAGGTGATGTCCAAGCCCGACCGCAACGCACGGGGCGAAATCATCGGCTACCACGGCATCACCCGCGAGATCACCGAGCGCAAGCGCCTGGAAGAGCAGGTCCGGCAGCTGGCCTTTTACGACCCCCTCACCCACCTGGCCAACCGCCGCCTGATGCTGGAGCACCTGGAGCAGGCCATGTCGGCCAGCAAGCGCAGCCACCGCCATGGCGCGCTGCTGTTCCTCGACCTCGACAATTTCAAGCCCCTCAACGACCAGCATGGCCACGGCGTGGGTGACCTGCTGCTGATCGAAGTGGCCGAGCGCCTGAAAGCCTGCGTGCGCGAAGCCGACACCGTGGCCCGCTTTGGCGGCGACGAGTTCGTCGTGCTGTTGTGCGAACTGGGCACGCAACCCGGTGAGGCCAGCGAACAGGCCGCCGCCATCGCAGAAAAAATCCGCATCCGCCTGGCCGATCCCTATGTGCTCCAGGCCGCACCCTCCGCCCCGGCCATCCAGCACGAATGCACCGCCAGCATCGGCGTGGCGGTCTTCCATGGGCGTGACGAAAGCCAGAACGCGGTGATCGACCGGGCAGACGCGGCGATGTACCTGGCCAAGGAGGAAGGACGCAACCGGATTGGCTTTGCGCCGAATTCCGGTGGAGCCGACTGACCCCTCGTCAGATCCAGCGGCGGACGCGGGACCGGTACGCCGCGTACTCCGGGCCGAACAGGGCGCCGAGTGCCTGCTCCTCGGGGCCGATCTGGAAGCGGTTCATGTAGGCAATGAAGACGACCGGCCCCGCGAGCGCCACGGGGGACGCGAGCAGCACCGCCCAGGCCAGCAGCACCAGCACCATTCCGACATACATCGGGTTGCGGGTGATCCGGTAGACGCCCGTCGTCACCAGGGCAGCGGCCCGTTCCGGGTGCAGCGGGTTGACGGTGGTGCTTGCCCGGCGAAAAGCCAGCACGCCCGCCAGGCTGAAGCCCAGGCCCGCCAGGACGGTACCAGCGGCGAGCCCGAGGCGCACGGGCAGCGCGGCATCGACGGTGGGCAACACCCCGGACAGCAGCCACATGGCGGGCAGCAGCGCCAGCGCGACCAAGGGCGGCGGGACACGGTGCTTCAGGGACAACATGGCTTTGTCTGTTTTCAGGAGGACTGGGCAAGGGCCAGCGCCTGCAGCTTGCACACGGTGGCCCAGTTGCGGGTGGTGACCTCCCGCCCCGCCCGGCCAAGCAGGGCCTTGCCGGCTCGGCTTTCGAGGATGCCGCCCGCGCAGTGCAGATAGGCCGCCCGGGGACCGATCTCGAAGCGTTCGGGCGGCGCCAGCAGGGGCCGCAGGGCCTCCAGTGCGCTCAGGGCTTGTGCGTTCTGGGCAAAGGCCACGAGCAGGCGCGAAGGATCGGCGGCGGCCTCCAGCGGGCAGGCCGCGACGATGGCCGCCAGCTCCTGCGCCGTCACCACGATGACCGGAACGTCCACCTGCATTTGCCCGGCCAGCGCCCGGGCGATGGCCTCGGCATGCGCGACGGGCGTGCCGCCCGACGCCTGGAACACCACGTTGCCGCTGTTGAGCAGCGTGGCCACGCCGGCATAGCCGAGCCCGGTCAGCAGGGCGCGCAGTTCGGCCATGGGCACGCGGTGGGCCTTGCCGACATTGATGCCGCGCAGCAGGGCGATGAAGGTGGTCATGCCAACCGCCGGGCGCCGTCAGGCCACCCGGTTCCACTCCAGCGCCCGCGAGCGCCAGTGTTCCTCGATGGTCTGCGTGAAGTCCGCGCGCACCAGCTTGGCGCGGTTCTCCAGCCAATCCGCGTTCTCGCGCCGGACCACGATGCCTTCGAGGTGCCCTTGGCGGAACTGGCTGTCGTGTGCGTGCACCCAGTCGCGCAACTGGTCCAGGCTCACCTCGCCGCTGTACAGGCAAGGCACGGTCTTGAAACCCAGTTCGGCCGCCCAGGCGTTGCGGCGGGCGGTGCTCCAGAAGCGCTGCTCCTGGCGGTCGTACACGTCGAACAGCATCCACCAGTCGGGCAGCGTGGCGTAGTCGAGCGAGTGGCGCGCGGCGCACCATTCGCCAAAGGCCACGAGGTGGGTGCCCAGGGCGTCGAAGAGCTTGTCCTCGTGCGCGGCCAGCCACGGGCCCAGGCGCGAGAACTGGCCGTGGAAGGGCTGGGGCAGGTACTGGCCCCGGTTCTGCGCGCGCAGCACGCCGTCGGGCGAGACCGAGAAGCCCAGGTTGGCGCCGTCGAGCTTTTCCTCCAGCACGACTGGGCCGCTGAGGATGTCCTCGGCCTCGGCGGGCGAGAGCACCTTGTCGTCGCGCGGCGCGCCCGTGGCCAGCCAGGCGATGTGCGGGGTGTGGGGAAAGCGGAAGAATTCGGGCATAGGTTTCTTATTTTGCGCGCCGCGCGGGTGGGTGTTTCTGGCGCCAGCGCGCCTGCAGCCAGTCGGGCAGCAGGTTTTCCATTTCCAGCCCCACGGCGTGCAGGGCCTGCTGGCAGTCGATCCAGTCGGTGTCGGCGGCGTTGGTGATGCGGGTGGCGTGGCCCGCGTCCAGCGCGGCGAGCGCGGCGGCCACCATCTTGCGGTCGGCCAGGTCGGTCACGGCCTCGGCCAGTTCGGGGGGCAGCACGGCGTTGCCGTTCTTGTCGAGCAGCACATCGACCCAGACGACCTCGCCACGGTCCATCTTGTGCATCAGGGCCAGCCAGCCATAGTCCTGCTCGGTAAGCTTGTGGCGGTATTCGCCGCACACATGCCAGTCCACGTCGAGCACGGCGTGGCGCGTGGGGTCGGCCTCGAAGGCTTCGAGCCAGTCGAACACCTGCTGGCGCAGGGCGGCTTCTTCCACAGGGGTGGATTCGGCACCAAAGGGCGAGCCTTCGTCGGCCGCGCTGGCGACGATGAGCACGTTGGTGTCCACCAGGCGGGCCTGCAGAGCGTTCGCTTCAGCCACTGGATGCTTCCCGAAGTCGCTGTGCGCGGGCGCGGGCCTGCTCGCGCGCCTCGCCCAGCGCGTCGCCAAAGAAGTGCTGCGGCCAGTTGCGCACGGCGCCAAACTCGTCCACGTCCAGCGGCACGAGCACGGCGTCGGCGCCGCGCCGCTCGACGAACAGCATGCGGCACTGTGTGGTGTTGGTCTGGCGCCGGGCGATCAGCGTCTGCATGTGGCGGAACAGGTGCTCGGAATGCGTCTCCACCAGAAACTGCACCTGGCGCTGCTGGCTGACCTCGGCGAACACCTCGGCCAGCACGGCCTGGGCCAGCGGGTGCAGGTGGATTTCTGGCTCCTCCAGCAGCACCGTGCTGCCGGGTGGCGCGCAGTAGGCCACGGCCAGCACCGGCAGCACCTGTGACACGCCCACGCCCACGTCGTGCAGGTTGGCGACCACGCCGTCGTGGTGCACCAGCAGCTCGTAGCGGCCCGAGCGGCCGACCGCGCGCACGCTGAGCTGCTCGGCCATGCCCATGCGCCGCAGCCAGTGCGCCACGCTGCGCAGCATGTGGCCTTGCTGTTCCGACGGCAGCAGGGCGTTGGCCAGCAGCGCGTCGATGGCCTGGTGGCCGTCGCTGCCCAGCTCGCCGGGGGCGGCCTTGCTCCACAGGTAGTCGCGCTCGGGCCGGCGGCGCAGCGGTCCGGGGTAGACGATGCCTTCCAGCTCGCGGCGCAGCGCCAGGCTCAGGTCCTGCAGGTGGGCGCCGTCGCTGCCCAACAGGGCCAGGGCCTCGGCGCTCAAGGCGATGGAACGCTCGGGCGCGAGTTCGGGCCCCTTGCCGCGCGGCCGGGCTTCGTCGTCCACGTACACCGCATAGGCCCCGCGCTCGCGCCGCAGGGCCCGAAAGCGCCGCGCCACGGTGGACAGCTCCAGCGCCTGGATGGCCACCGCCCCGCGCGCCGTCTGCCCGTAGCTGCAGGCAAAGTGGCCGTGGCGCACGCGCTCGCCCTCGGGCCGCTGGAACGACAGCGCGATGGAGAACTGGCGCGGCGCCGCCACACCCCGCGCGAGCACGTCGTCGAAGCCGCCGAGACGGACCAGGTCGTGCGCCCCGTCGCCGCCCAGGTTCAGGTGCACGGTGCGGTCGGGCGCGGCCACGGTCTGCTTGAGCAGCAGCAGGCTTTGCAGCAACGTGGACTTGCCCGAGGAATTGGTGCCCAGCAGCATGGTCACGGGCGACAGCCGCACCGGGCCGCTGTCGCGCCAGGCCTTGAGGTTCTGGAGGTGGAGTTGGTCAATCATCGGCAGGCCCGCAAAATTTGGGTGAAAAGTGCCTCCAGGGCAATCGCATTAAGCGCCATAAGCTATCAAATATATAGCTAATTCTTCAAGCCCAGGCGCCGCGCCAGCTTGTGCAGATTGCTGGCGTCGATGTCCAGGGCCCGCGCCGCGCGTGCCCAGTTGCCGTCGTGGCGTGCCAGCGCGGCCTGGATGCTCTGGCGCTGGCAGGCGTCCAGGGCGTCGCGCAGGGTGGTGGGCTCCAAGGCGGCGGGGGCGGGCGGGGTCTCGGGCGCCGGGCCGGCCAGCGGTGGCGGGGCCGGGGCCTGCAGCGCGTCCAGGTCCAGCAGCGCAGGCTCCAGCGTGACGATGTCGTTGCGGCTGGCGCCCCGGCTCAGGGCCTTGAGGGCGGCACGGCTGATGACATGCTCCAGCTCGCGGATGTTGCCGGGCCAGTGGTAGTGGCGCAGCGCCGCCTGGGCCGCGCCGGAAAGACGCAGGCTGCGCAGGCCCAGGCGTGCACGGTTTTGCTCCAGAAAGCGCCCGGCCAGCAGCAGCACGTCGTCGCCGCGCTCGCGCAGCGGCGGGATGGGCACCGGGTAGACCGAGAGGCGGTGGTACAGGTCGGCGCGGAACGATCCGTCGCGCACATGGTCGCGCAGGCTGCGGTTGGTGGCGGCCACCACGCGCACGTTCACGCGGCGGGGCTCGTCGGCGCCCAGGCGCTGGATTTCGCCGTTCTGCAGCGTGCGCAGCAGCTTGGCCTGCACGGGCAGGGGCAGTTCGCCCACCTCGTCGAGGAACAGCGTGCCGCCCTCGGCGGCCTCGAAGCGGCCGGGCCGGTCGGTCACCGCGCCCGAGAACGCGCCCCGGCGGTGGCCGAACAGCTCGCTCTCGGCCAATGATTCGGGCAGCGCGGCGCAGTTCACGTGCACCAGCGGCTTGCCCCGGCGTGGCGAATGGCGGTGCAGCAAGCGCGCGAACAGCTCCTTGCCCACGCCGGTCTCGCCCAGCAGCAGCACGGGCAGGTCGGAGCCGGCCACCACCTTCACCTCGTGCTGCAGGCGCAGCAGGGCCTCGCTCTGGCCCAGGATCTCGCTGTCGTCCAGGGCGCTGCGCAGGGCCGGGTCGTCGTGCGGCTCGCCCGCGTGCGCGCTGCCGGCGCGGCCCAGCACCTGCACCTGCTGCTCCAGCCGGGTGATGCGCACGGCGGCCTCCACGTGCACGGCGCAGTCGGCCAGGTCGGCGCGCGCGCGCTCGTCGAAGGTGCCGGTCTGCAGCGCGTCGAGCGTGAGCACGCCCCAGGGCCGGCCGTCGATGCGCAGCGCCACGCCCATGCAGTCGTGCACCGGCAGCGGTTCGCCCACCAGGGTGTCGAGCAGGCCGTCATACGGGTCGGGCAACTGACTGTCGCGGTCGAAGCAGGTGACCTCGCCGCGCGCCAGGATGGCCGCCAGGCGCGGGTGCTGGCGCACGGCGAAGCGCCGGCCCAGGGCCTCGCTCACCAGGCCGTCCACCACCACGGGGCACAGGTGGTCCTCCTCCAGCCGCAGCAGCGCCACCGCGCCGCAGCAGAAATGCGCGCGCAGGCCGCCGATGAGGCGCTGCAGGCGCACGTTGGCGGGCAGTTCGGTGGCCAGGTCGGCCAGCCAGGGGGCTTCGATCAGGGTATTCATGACCCTTGTATGGTACTTGATACCCTTTGGTTGCAGGGTTGAATTCACCCTGATTGGTGTAAACCCTTGATTTGATTAAGCGCCAAAGCTGGCCCGAACCGTGCAAATGTTCATTCGTAATTCATCTTTACGAGAGGAGCACCATGCACCCGGTTTCCGCGAATCCCCACCGGCCCCCGAGAGGGCGGGCCGGCCAAGCCCCCAGTGCCCGAGCGCACCGCGCCAGCCGCCAGGAGGTGTGCCATGGGTAACTACCGCAAGCTCTGGTTCACGCTGATCGGCGTGATGATCGTCTGCTTCAGCCTGCTGGGCTACTACGGCGTGGAGGTCTACCGCACCGCGCCGCCCATCCCGCAAAAGGTGCAGACCGAGGACGGGCGCGTGCTCTACACGCAAGAGGGCATTCTGGATGGCCAGACCGCCTGGCAATCCGTGGGCGGCATGCAGCTGGGCTCCATCTGGGGCCATGGCGCCTACCAGGCGCCCGACTGGACGGCCGACTGGCTGCACCGCGAATTGCTGGCCTGGCTGGACCTGGCCGCGCAGGCGCAGCACGGCAAGGCGTTCGACCAGCTCGACGCCGACACCCAGGCCGTGCTGCAGGCACGCCTGAAGAAGGAATACCGCACCAACACCTTCGACGCCGCCACGGGCACGATGGTGGTGTCCAAGCTGCGTGAGCAGGCCATTGCGCGCAACGTGCAGTACTACAGCCAGCTCTTCAGCGACGCGCCGGAATTCCAGAAGACGCGCGAGCACTACGCCATGAAGGAGAACACCCTGCCCAGCACCGAGCGGCGCGCGCAGATGGCCGGCTTCTTCTTCTGGACCGCCTGGGCCGCCGCCACCGAGCGCCCGGCCGATGTGGGCGGCGGCACCGGTGCCACCTACACCAACAACTGGCCGCACGAGCCGTTGATCGACAACCGTCCCACGGCCGAGAACATGATCTGGTCCGTCGCCAGCGTGGTGCTCTTGATCGCGGGCGTGGGCTTCCTGGTCTGGGCCTGGGCCTTTCTGGGCAAGCACGACGAGGAAGACCCCGTGCCGCCCAAGCACGACCCGCTCACGCGCGTGCCGCTCACGGCCTCGCAGCGCGCGCTGGGCAAGTACCTTTTCCTCGTGGTGGCGCTGTTCACCTTCCAGGTCATGCTGGGCGGCTTCACCGCGCACTACACGGTGGAAGGGCAGAAGTTCTACGGCATCGATGTGTCGCAGTGGTTCCCCTATGCGCTGGTGCGCACCTGGCACATCCAGAGCGCGCTGTTCTGGATCGCCACCGGCTTCCTGGCCGCCGGCCTGTTCCTCGCGCCGCTCATCAACGGCGGCAAGGACCCGAAATTCCAGAAGCTCGGCGTGGATGTGTTGTTCTGGGCGCTGGTCGTCGTGGTGGCGGGCTCGTTCATCGGCAACTACCTGGCCATTGCCCAGATCCTGCCGCCCGAGTGGAATTTCTGGCTCGGCCACCAGGGCTATGAATACGTGGACCTGGGCCGCCTGTGGCAGATCGGCAAGTTCGCCGGCATCGCCTTCTGGCTGGTGCTGATGGCGCGCGGTGTGTTCCCCGCGCTGCTCGCGCCCAGCGGCCAGGACAAGAACCTGCTGGCGCTGCTGACCTTCTCCATCGTGGCCATCGGCCTGTTCTACGGCTCCGGCCTGTTCTACGGCGAGCGCACGCACCTGTCGGTGATGGAGTACTGGCGCTGGTGGGTGGTGCACCTGTGGGTGGAGGGCTTCTTCGAAGTGTTCGCCACCACGGCGCTGGCCTTCATCTTCTCCACCCTGGGCCTGGTGTCCTACCGCATGGCCACCACGGCCAGCCTGGCCTCGGCCTCGCTGTTCATGCTGGGTGGCATTCCGGGCACCTTCCACCACCTGTACTTCAGCGGCACTACCACCCCGGTGATGGCCGTGGGCGCCGCCTTCAGCGCGCTCGAAGTGGTGCCGCTGGTGGTGCTGGGCCACGAGGCCTGGGAGCACTGGCGCCTGAAGAACAAGGCGCCGTGGATGGACAACCTCAAGTGGCCGCTGATGTGCTTCATCGCCGTGGCGTTCTGGAACATGCTCGGCGCTGGCGTCTTCGGCTTCCTCATCAACCCGCCGGTCGCGCTGTACTACATCCAGGGCCTCAACACCACGCCCATGCACGCGCACGCCGCGCTGTTCGGGGTGTACGGCTTCCTGGCGCTGGGCTTCACGCTGCTGGTGCTGCGCTACATCCGCCCGCAGCTCGTGTTCAACGAGCGCCTCATGAAGACCGGCTTCTGGTGGCTCAACGCCGGCCTGGTGCTGATGATCGCCACCAGCCTGCTGCCCATCGCGCTGTTCCAGTTCCACGCCAGCTTCACCCACGGGCTGTGGTACGCGCGCAGCGAGGAATTCCTGCAGCAGCCCCTGCTGCAGCAACTGCGCTGGGTGCGCACCTTCGGCGACCTGGTCTTCATCGTCGGCGCGCTCGCCGTGGTCTGGCAGGTGGTGAGCGGCGTGTTCGGCGCGCGCGCACCGGCCGCCCCTGCGGGTGCCTTGGCCGGCGCACGCCGCTAAGCAATGGTTGCGGGGGCTCCGGCCCCTGCAATGGCTCACAAATTCAACGGAGAACCAACATGAACATCGACAAATTCAAGCACCAGCATGTGGACATCCTGGGCAGCATCTCTACCCTGCGCAACCTGGCGCACGCCGGGGCGGCGCAGCACGCCACCGAGATCGCGCGCCTCATCGTCGCCATGAGCTCGACCATCAAGCTGCACCTGGCCGTGGAAGACCGCGCGCTGTACCCGGCGCTGCAGCGCGGCACCGACGTGGAGCTGGCCCGCATGGGCCAGCGCTACCAGCAGGAGATGGGCTCCATCGCCCGCGCTTACGACGCCTTCTCGCGCCGTTGGAACCGTCCCGAGAGCGTGCGCCGCGACGAGGGGGGCTTCCGTGACGACGCCAACCGCGTGCTGCGCATGGTGCACGAGCGCATGCAGCGTGAGAACCGCGAGTTCTACCCGCGCATCGAGGCGCTGTAAGTTCCGGCGCCTTCCTGTACCGCCCGCCCCGGCCTTCCGCCGTGGCGGGCTTTTTTTGTTCTCCATCAAACTACATATAGTGTTTCATGTGCATACTAAACGCTATATGTAGTGTTTTGTTGCAAACAAATGAGGGAGACGACCATGGACGCCACAGTCACCGCCTTGCCCCGCGAGGTCAAGAAGCGCAGCGGCGAGCGCGCCGCGTTCGACGCGCGCAAGATCCGCTCGGCCATCGAGCGCGCGGGTGCGGCCACCGGGGAGTTTGGCGCCGACGAGGCCCAGCTCCTGGCCGCCCAGGTGGGCAAGGTGCTGATCCACCGCTTTCATGGCGATGCGCCCGGCATCGAGCAGATCCAGGACGTGGTGGAGCACACGCTGATCGCCGCCAACCACCTGCAGACCGCCCGCGCCTACATCGCCTACCGAGACCGCCACGCCACCTTGCGCGCAGACCATCAGACGCTGGTGAACGTGGAAAGCTCCATCAACGAATACCTCACACGCGCCGACTGGCGCGTCAATGCCAACGCCAACCAGGGCTACTCGCTCGGCGGGCTCATCCTCAACGTGGCGGGCAAGGTCACGGCCAACTATTGGCTCTCGCATGTGTACGCCCCCGAAATCGGCGAGGCCCACCGCAACGGCGACCTGCACATCCACGACCTCGACATGCTCAGCGGCTACTGCGCGGGCTGGTCGCTGCGCACGCTGCTGCACGAGGGGCTGAATGGTGTGCCCGGCAAGGTGGAGGCAGGCCCGCCCAAGCACATGAGCTCGGCCGTGGGGCAGATCGTCAACTTTTTGGGCACGCTGCAGAACGAGTGGGCCGGTGCGCAGGCGTTCTCATCGTTCGACACCTACATGGCGCCCTTTGTGCGCAAGGACGGCATGGACTACGCCGCTGTGCGCCAGTGCATCCAGGAGCTGATCTACAACCTCAACGTGCCCTCGCGCTGGGGCACGCAGACGCCGTTCACCAACCTCACCTTCGACTGGACCTGCCCCGAAGACCTGCGCGAGCAGGTGCCCGTGATTGGCGGCGTGGAGATGCCGTTTTGCTATGGCGAGCTGCAGGCCGAGATGGATCTCATCAACCGCGCCTACATCGACGTCATGACCACGGGCGACGCCAAGGGCCGCGTGTTCACCTTCCCCATCCCCACGTACAACATCACCAAAGACTTCCCGTGGGAGAGCGAGAACGCCGCCGCGCTGTTCGAGATGACCGCCAAGTACGGCCTGCCGTACTTCCAGAACTTTGTGAACTCCGAGCTGGAGCCGAACATGGTGCGCTCCATGTGCTGCCGCCTGCAGCTGGATTTGCGCGAGCTGCTCAAGCGCGGCAACGGCCTGTTCGGCAGCGCCGAGCAGACCGGCAGCATCGGTGTGGTCACCGTCAACTGCGCGCGCCTGGGCTACCTGCACGCGGGCAACGAAGCCGCGCTGCTGGCCGCGCTCGACCGCCTGCTGGAGCTGGGAAAGCAAAGCCTGGAGGTCAAGCGCAAGCTCATCCAGCGCCTCATGGACCAGGGCCTGTTCCCCTACAGCAAGCGCTACCTGGGCACGCTGCGCAACCACTTCAGCACGCTGGGCGTCAACGGCATCAACGAAATGGTGCGCAACTTCACCGGCGACGCGCACGACATCACCAGCGCGCGCGGCCACCAGCTCGCTGTGCGCCTGCTCGACCATGTGCGCGCGCGCATCGTCGACTTCCAGGAAGAAACCGGCCATCTCTACAACCTGGAGGCCACGCCCGCCGAGGGCACGACCTACCGCTTTGCCAAGGAGGACAAGAAGCGCTGGAGCGCCATCGTGCAGGCCGGCACCGCGAGCCAGCCCTACTACACCAACTCCTCGCAGCTGCCCGTGGGCTTCACCGACGACCCCTTCGAGGCGCTGGAGCGCCAGGAGGAGCTGCAGTCCAAGTACACCGGCGGCACCGTGCTGCACCTCTACATGGGCGAGCGCCTGTCCAGCGGCGCGGCCTGCCGCGAGCTGGTGCGGCGCGCGCTGACGAACTTCCGCCTGCCTTACATCACGGTCACGCCCACGTTCTCGATCTGCCCCACGCACGGCTACCTGGAGGGCGAGCACCCGTTCTGCCCGAAATGCGATGCCGAGCGCCTGCAGGCCAAGCGCGTGCGCCTCGCGGCTTGAAGCAAAAAGTGGCTCTGGCGCTTTATGGGTAAGCGCCAGCAGCTATTCAATCCATAGCAATTCATTCACCCCCAAGGAGATCCGCATGAACCACAACACCACCGAACACCGCGCCCTGGCCGCCGCCGACGTGCAGCTCACCGACGCCGAGCGCCAGCCCTGCGAAGTCTGGACCCGCGTCATGGGCTACCACCGCCCCGTGGCCAGCTTCAACATCGGCAAGCAAGGGGAACATAACGAACGCCAGTTCTTCGCCGAGGCCCGCTGAGGCGCGGCCATGGCATTGCGCATCGGCGGTCTCACGCCGCTGACCAGCATCGACTTTCCCGGCCGCCTCGCGGCCGTGGTGTTCTGCCAGGGCTGCCCCTGGCGCTGCGGCTATTGCCACAACCCCGAACTGCTCGACGCCACCACGCCCGGCACCCTGGACTGGGACGAGGTGCTGGCCTTCCTGCAACGGCGCCAGGGCCTGCTCGACGGCGTGGTGTTCTCGGGCGGCGAGCCGCTGCTGCAGTCCGGCCTGCCCGAGGCGCTGGACGCCGTGCGCGCCCTGGACTACGCCACCGCGCTGCACACCGGCGGCATGTACCCCGAGCGTCTGGCCACACTGCTGCCGCGCCTGGACTGGGTGGGGCTGGACATCAAGGGGCCGTGGGACCGCATCGACGCCCTCACCGCCTCGCGCGCCAGCGGCCCGCGCGTGCAGGCCGCGTTGGCGCACCTGCTCGCCAGCGGCGTGGCGCACGAATGCCGCACCACTTGGCACCCCGGCCTGTTCGGTCTGAACGAGCTTTTTGCGCTGGGCCACGACCTGACCGCGCGTGGCGTGCGCCACTGGGTCGTGCAGGCCTGCAGCGACCCGGCCGCGCCGGGGAGTGGTTCGGTGCTTGCGCAATATTCCTGCGAAATATCTGAAAAAATGCGTGGAAACTTTGAATCGTTTGCGATAAGAGCGCAATAGATAAGCGTGTTTGTGCTGTTTCTGATGGATTTTGCGCGCCGACTTTGATCTGGGTCAGAGCGGTGCGGGGGGCAGGGCGCGGATCATCCCGCCCGGTTCCACAAGTTCCAGATTCGGAGACACACATGACCCTAGGCCTCTCCCTGCTGCAGGCGCTCAAAAACCATGGCGCGCAAGAAATCTTCGGCATCCCCGGGGATTTCATCCTGCCGCTGTTCAAGCAGATCGAGGAAAGCAACATCCTCCCCTTGGTGACGCTGAGCCACGAGCCCGCGCTGGGCTTTGCCGCCGACGCCGCCGCGCGCATGCACTGCGGCCTGGGCGTGGTGGCGGTCACCTACGGCGCGGGCGCGCTGAACGTCGTCAACGCCGTGGCCAGCGCCTATGCCGAGCGCTCGCCGCTGGTCATCCTGGCCGGCTGCCCTGGTGAGGTGGAGGCGCATTCGGGCCTGGTGCTGCACCACCAGGTGCGCCACATCGATTCGCAGTGGCGCATCTTCAGCGAGATCACCTGCGACCAGGTGCGCCTGTCCAACCCCGAGACGGCGCCGCAGGACATCGCCCGCGTGCTGCGCAACTGCCGCGAGTTCGCCCAGCCCGTGCTCATCGAGGTGCCGCGCGACATGACGCTGCACCCCATGGCCGAGGTGCCCGTGCTGCCGCCCAGCGCCTACAGCCCCGAGGCCGTGGCCGAGTGCGCGGATGAGTGGATGGCGCGCATCCAGGCCGCCCAGCGCCCGGTGCTGGTGGTGGACGTGGAGGTGCGCCGCTTCGGCATCGAGGCGCGCGTGGCCGAACTGGCGCGCCGCCTGCAATTGCCCGTGCTCACCACCTTCATGGGCCGGGGCCTGCTGGCCGAAGACGGCGTGCACTCCGGCGTGCAACTGCACGGCACCTACCTGGGTGTGGCGGGCGCGCCCGAGACCAGCGCGCTGCTCGACCACTCCGACCTGCCCGTGATGCTGGGCGCCATCCTGTCGGACAACAACTTCGGCGTGAGCGCGCAGCGCATGGACTTCCGCCGCGCGCTCATCGCCGCGCACCGCGAGGCGCGCGTGGGCCACCACCTGTACCAGAACATCCCGCTGGCCGCGCTGGTCGAGGCCCTGCTGGAGCGCGCCCCGGCCGCGGGCCAGCGCACCGCGCACGCGCAGCCGCCCAAGCTGGAATACCCCACCGGCCTGGTGGCCGACGACGCGCCGGTGTGCGCCGCCGACCTGAGCCGCGCGCTCAACGACCGCATCCTGGCGCATGGGCCGATGAACATCGTCTCCGACATCGGCGACTGCCTGTTCGCCGCCATGGAGCTGATGCCCACGCCCCTGGTGGCGCCGGGCTACTACGCCACCATGGGCTTTGGCGTGCCGGCCGGCATCGGCGCGCAGGTGGCCACGGGCCAGCGCAGCCTGATTTTGGTGGGCGACGGCGCCTTCCAGATGACGGGCTGGGAGCTGGGCAACTGCCCGCGCCTGGGGCTGGACCCCATCGTCATCGTGCTCAACAACCAGACCTGGGAAATGATCCGCGCCTTCCAGACCGAGTCGCGCTGCGCCGCGCTGGGCGACTGGCACCTGGCCGACGCCGCCGACGCCCTGGGCGGGCGTGGCCACCGCGTGCACACGCGCGCCCAGTTCAAGGCCGCGCTGGACGCCGCCTACGCCGAGCGCGGGCGATTCCAGCTCATCGAGCTGATGGTGCCGCCGGGCGACAGCACGCCCACGCTGCGCCGCTTCTCCGAAGGCATCCGCGCGCTGCGCGCGCGTGCCGCCGCGGCCGCCACCACCGCCTGATTTTTCCCCCGCGCGGGGAATGCTCCGCAAGCCCCGCGCAGACGGGGCCGGGAGCGGCGCGCCCGCGCCTTGCCTCGCGCCTTTTTGCCAGCCCACCACCACAGGAGACAACCATGCCCGACTTCACCCTCACCATCGGCGGCCAGAACGTCGCGGGCGCCGCCCGCCCGATCCCGGTCATCGATCCGTCCACCGGCCAGGCCTTCACCGACAGCCCCGCCGCCACCGTGGCCCAGCTCGACCAGGCGGTCGATGCCGCCGCCCAGGCCTTCGCCACCTGGCAGCACAGCAGCCACGCTGAACGCAGCGCCGCGTTGGAGCGCGTGGCAGCGGCCATCGAGGCGAACGCGGCCGAACTGGCCGACCTTGTGGTGCGCGAGCAGGGCAAGCCCCTGGCGCTGGCGCAGATGGAGGTGGGCGGCGCCGTCGCCTGGACGCGCGCCGCCGCCGCGCTGGAGATCCCGGTCGAGGTGATCGAGCAGCGCGAGGGCAAGCGCATCGCGCTGCACCGCAAGCCGCTGGGCGTGGTCGGGTCGATTACGCCCTGGAACTGGCCGCTGATGATCGCCGTGTGGCACATCATGCCGGCGCTGCGCGCGGGCAATGCGGTGGTCATCAAGCCCTCGCCGTTCACGCCGCTGTCCACGCTGCGCCTGGTGCAGATCATGGCCGCCGTGCTGCCCGCCGGCCTGGTCAACAGCGTGGTGGGCGAGGCCGAGGTGGGCCAGGCCATGGCCGAGCACCCGGGCATCGCCAAGCTGGTGTTCACCGGCTCCACGCGCACGGGGCAAGACATCATGCGGCGCGCGGCGGGCAACCTCAAGCGCCTGACGCTGGAGCTGGGCGGCAACGACGCCGCCATCGTGCTGCCGGGCACCGACACCGCCGCGATCGCCGAGGGCCTGTTCGCCACCGCCTTCCTCAACATGGGCCAGACCTGCGCTGCGCTCAAGCGCCTGTACGTGCACGAGAGCCAGGTCGATGCCGTGTGCGAGCAGCTCGCCGCCATCGCCGCGCGCCAGGTGCTGGGCGGCGGCCTGGAGCCGGGCGTCACCTTCGGCCCGGTGCAGAACGCGCCGCAGCTCGCGCGCGTGGAGGCACTGGTGGAAGATGCCCGCGCCCAGGGCGCGCGCATCGTCTGCGGCGGCCGGCGGCTGGACCGTCCGGGTTACTTCTACGCGCCCACCATCGTCGCGGGCCTGAGCAACGGCACGCGCCTGGTGGACGAAGAGCAGTTCGGCCCCGTGCTGCCGGTCATCGCCTACCGCACGGTGGAGGAGGCCGTGGCGCTGGCCAACGCCAGCAGCATGGGCCTGGGCGGCTCGGTGTGGGGCGAGGTGCAGGCCGCAACGGCCCTGGCGCCGCGCCTGGAGTGCGGCACGGTCTGGGTCAACGGCCACGCCGAGGTGCTGCCGCACTGCCCGTTTGGCGGCAGCAAGATGTCGGGCGTGGGCGTGGAGTTCGGCCTCGACGGCCTGCTCGAATACACCCAGCCGCAGCTGCTCAACATCAACGGCTGATGCAAGGCGGCAGTGCGATGGACACCTACCTCGCCCTGGTGCGCGCCCAGCCCCTGGCCATGGCCATGCTGCAGTTCGCCGTGCTCGGCACGCTGGGCGACCTGCTCGGCGCCTGGCTGGCGGCGCGGCGCGTGCACTGGCCGCTGGGCGGCGGCCTGTGGTGGCGCAAGATGGCCAAGTGGGCGCTGCTGGCCGTGCCGATCAAGGTGGCCTTCGTGGGCTACGCGGGCTTCGTGCAGGCGCTCGCCGCCCACGGCTGGCTGCCGCAGGGCGAGCCGCTGCTGCTGGCGCTGGCCACCTCGGTGGCCATCAACCTGCAGTTCGGCCCGCTGCTGGTGCTGGGCCACCGCTGGCTCAACAACCGCATCAGCGGCACCAGCGGCTGGCAGCACATCGACCGCAGCCTGTGGAGCCTGGCCTGGTTCTGGGTGCCCGCGCACGCCGTCACCTTCGCGCTGCCGCCGGACTGGCGCATCGGCCTGGCGGCGCTGTGGTCGGTGGTGCTGGGGTTGATTCTGGGGATGTACAGCCCGGTGCGCGCAGGGTCTGCCCGGATCCTGGATGGCGCGGATCCCGCAGGGGGTTCAGTTTCCACGGAACATGAAAGCCGATACCATGGTTCACACCATGGAACACAGCCCCCCGACCCTATTGCTGGTCGATGACGAGGTTTTCATTCTCAGCGCCATTAAGCGTCTCTTGCGTCGCGATGGTTACCAGATATTGACGGCTGAGAGCGGACAGGAGGGTCTGCAGGTGATGGAAACCACGTCCGTGGACGTGATCGTCTCCGACCAGCGCATGCCCGGCATGACTGGCGTCGAGTTTCTGCGCGAGGCGCGCAAGCGCTTCCCGAGCACCATCCGTATCGTGCTGTCGGGGTACACCGAACTGCAGTCTGTGACGGACGCCATCAATGAAGGCGCCGTATACAAGTTCCTGACCAAACCCTGGGACGATGGGCATTTGCGGGCCAACATCGCTGACGCCTTTCGCCAGCGCGCACTGCAGGCCGAGAACCAGCGCCTGCACGCCCAGCTCCAGTCCACCCATGCCGAACTGCTCAAGGCCCATGCGCAACTGGCCGACCTGGTGTGCCTGCAGCAAAAGCGGCTAGTGCAGGATGAAGTCGTCATCGGCGTTTCGCATGAGATTTTCGACGCCGTGGCGGTTCCCCTCATGGGGGTGGACGGCACGGGCATGGTGGTGCTGATCAACGCGGCAGCGCAGCAGTGTTTCCCCATGGCCGTTCCCGGTGCCCTCATTCAAGACTCGCCCTCCCTGCAGCCGTTGGCACGCGCACTGCAAGAAGCAACACTCCCACCCGCTTTGATCCTTGCATCCGAGGACGGCCCGCCTTGGCGTGCCACCCCCCGCCGCTTCGGTGCCGGCTCCCAAGGCCAGGGGATGCTCATCACGTTCATTCCCGTGCAGGAGGCGCCATGTCCCTCGAACCCCTGAGCCCAGCCACTGCCGCTACCCCCGTGCCGCCGTCACCCACCACCGTTGCTGCGCCCTCGACCTTCAACGATCCCGTCGCCGCACAGGCCATCGTGCGCAGATTGGACTGGCTGTTTCGCAACGCGCCGCCCACGCCCGCCATGCAGAAGTTGCGCGACATGGTGCAACGCTACCGATTGGAGATACGGCCATGACCCCCCCCATGACCCTGGAGCAAATGGCCCTGTGCATGGATCGGCTGGCGGACATGTCTCCCGTGCGTTCCCAGCTATTGCAATGCCTGGCCCAGGAGGATCAGGATCTCTCTTGTCTGGTGCAATGGGTGGAGAGAGACCCTGTGATCGCCGCCCGCATATTGCGCGTGGCCAATTCACCTTTTTTTGGGCTTGCGCAAAAAGTCGATTCCATCGCCCACGCGGTATCGCTCGTGGGGCTGCGCAGCCTGCAGTCCATGGCGCTGGCGGTGACGGTGATGGAACAGTTCAAACCCACGGATCTGCGTTTGCAGTCCGCACACCAGGAGCACTGGCGCCACAGTGTGGCCGTGGCAGTGTGCACACAGGCGCTAGCACGCCGTGCCCGCGTCGCGGTGGACACGGCCTTCAGCGCAGGCCTGCTGCACGATTTGGGACACTTGGCCATGCTTGGCATCGACCACCAACGTTATGGCGCGGTACAGGAACGTATTCGCCATGCGAGCGCATCCGATGGACCGCGCTCTATCACTGCGCTCAAACTGGAAGCCGAACAGGCCGTGTGGGGTTTCGATCACTGCCAAGTAGGCGACATGCTCGCCCAGCGCTGGCAACTACCCGCCAGCTTGCGCCGCTGCATGGCGCTGCATCACCGCTGCGACGATCCGCAGACCGACCGTTTGGTCTGGCTGGTGCTGGTGGGCCATGCGCTGGCCCATGCACTCGACCTGTTGCACGCGCCCGAGGATCAGGTCCCGGAGGTGCCGCAATCGGTCTGGGACGGGCTGCAACTGGACTGGAGCGACAGCAACAGCCTGCTGGCGGGCATCGAGGAGCGCTTTACCGTCGTCTGCCAGCAACTGGTTTCCTGAGCAGGCATCGATATCGCACGTTGCCAGTTACGCACCACCACTTCAGCACCGGAATGTCTGCCATGGCGCCACTACCCACACTGCCCGGTTTGCTCGCATCGCTCTGGGAAGGCTTCATGCTTGCCGTGGTGCACCACAGTGGTGTGATCGAAGCGGTCAACCCGCACCTGGCGCGTGCGCTGGGGTACGAAACCACGGATTTGGAGGGCCGCTCTTTTTCGGTCATCGCGGCAGAAGGTGCCGAGGGATTCAACCCGTCGGATCTTCTGGCCTTCTTGGCCCATAGCCGCTGCTGGTTGGGCAAACTGGCGCTGCGCAAGGCCGATGGCGGCGTGTTGCTCGTGCAGGTGACCATGGCGCCGCTGCGCGAGGCGCAAGGTGCCATGGACAGAGTGCTGCTGCTGGCCATCTCTGCCACGCGTGCTCAGGACTTTCCCATGCTGGTGATGGACAGTCAGGAGCGCTTTCATGCCATGCTCGAAGGCTTGGCCGTTCCGGTACTGCTGCACCGCGAGGATCGCATTCTGTATGCCAACCAGGCCATGCTGAGCCTCATCGGCTACACCTTGGCAGCGCTGCAGGCCATGCCCTATGGCAGCCTGACCCACCCCGACCGCAGAAAACAGTTGCAGCAGCGTGTGCAGGCGCGCATCGAGGGTGACGTCAGCCAGCACCGCTTCGAGAACGTCTTGCAAACCGCTGCAGGCAGCCTCTGCTGGGTGGAACAGACCCTGGGCTTGTTGCCCGTGGATGGCCAGCTTGCACTGCTGGACACGTATGCCGATCTGACAGGCCAGCGCAAGGCCGAGGCGCGCCAAGCCTACATCCGCCAGATGCTCGCGCAGATCATCGACGGCAATCCGGTTCCCACGCTGGTGATCAACGCGCAACACGAAATCACCCACTGGAACCGTGCGTTGGAGTTGGTGTCAGGTCTGGTGGCAAGCGACATGGTGGGCACATGCAATCAGTGGATGCCGTTTTACCCCGCCCAACGACCCATACTGGCCGATTTGCTGATCGATGGCGCCACCGAATCGCAAGTCCGCGCACTCTATGAAGACCGCTCCAAACCCTCGGAAATAGTGCCCGATGCCTGGGAGGCCGAAGGCTTCTTCCCCACGGCAGGCAGTCAGGGCATGTGGTTTGCCTTCACCGCTTCGCCGCTACGCGATGGACAGGGGCGCATTGTCGGCGCCATTGAGACACTGATTGATGTGACGCGCCGCAAGTCCAGTGAACTGGCGCTGCAGCAGGCCCACGATGCGCTGGAGCAGCAGGTCCATGAGCGCACGGCACAACTCGCCGCGGCCAACGACCAGTTGGCACAAGACGTGGAGCAGCGCCGCCAAGCGGAATTGCAATTGCTCGAACGCAATGCCGCACTGGAGCGGCTCAACGAGCAACTGACGCAGGCGCAGAAAAAATTGCTGCAATCAGAAAAACTGGCCTCGATCGGGCAGCTTGCAGCGGGGGTGGCACATGAAATCAATAACCCTATCGGCTATGTTCATTCCAACATCGGCAGCTTGGAGCGCTACATCGATGATCTTTTCAAGGTGCTCGAAAGTTACGAGTGCTTGGTCAGGGAAAGCGGCCACCATACCGCGTCCAAACTAGAAACGGTACGGCGTGATTCCGACGTGGAGTTTTTGAAAGAAGACATCCCTGCGCTGGTGCGCGAGTCCAAGGAAGGCATTGCCCGGGTGAAAAAAATCGTCCAGGATTTGAAGGATTTCTCGCATGTGGATTCGAGCGATGAATGGCAATGGGCTGATCTGCATAAAGGCCTGGACTCGACCTTGAACATCGTGGGCAATGAGATCAAATACAAAGCCGATGTCGTCAAGGAATACGGTGATTTGCCGGAGGTGGAGTGCATGCCGTCCCAAATCAACCAGGTGTTCATGAACCTTCTGGTCAATGCAGCCCATGCCATCGGACCAGATCGCGGCAACATCATCCTTCGCACAGGCGCGGATGGCACCAATGTTTGGGTGGAGGTGAGCGACACGGGTTGCGGGATTCCGGAGCAATTGCGCACCAAGATATTTGATCCATTCTTCACCACCAAACCGATAGGCAAAGGCACGGGTCTGGGACTCTCGATGTCCTATGGCATTGTGCAGGCGCATGGTGGCCAATTGGAGGTGGAGAGCGAGGTGGGGCGCGGTAGTACGTTCAGGGTGGTGCTGCCCATACGCCATGTCGCGCCACCGAAGCAGCCTGGGGAATATGTGGAGGAAGTCAAGTGAACGTCCAGCGCTTGGGTTTTTTGTTTGACGACCGGATCCACGTTGAAACGGCCAGCATCATCGGCTCGTTAGGGTCCCGCTTGGGGCCGCGCGCCAGCCTGGCACAGGTGGCCATGGCATTGGCGCAATTGTCGGCAGAGCAGCAGCTCGGTGATGCAGAGCCTGGTTCGACGCAGCCTCAGAGCGAGGGTTCCCGCACCTTGCAGGCCTTCTTGCAAGTGATGGATTACCTTCCGGTTGGCGTGTGTGTTGTGGATGGTAATTTCCAAGTGCGCATCTTCAACCGCATGGCATGCGTGCTGCTTGATTTTCCAGATAGTTTGTTTTCCAGCGGATTGCCACTGTTTCGGGAACTGCTGTACTTCAATGCGCAGCGAGGCGAATACGGCCCCGGGGATCCCCAGGCACTGGCAGAGAAAATCATGGACAAGGCACGAAAGATGGAGCCCCATCATTTCGAACGAAAGCGCCCCGACGGCCGGGTGCTGGACATTCGCGGTGAACCCTTGCCCGGCGGCGGGTTTGTGACCATTTGGACCGATGTCACCGAAAGGGCCGCAGCACAAGAAAAGCTCGCCCTGCGCAACCGCGAGCTGGAAGCCGCGCAGCAGCAATTGGTCCAGTCGGAAAAGCTTGCTTCCATCGGTCAACTGGCTGCTGGGGTGGCGCACGAAATCAACAATCCCATCGGCTATGTGCATTCCAATATTGGCACCCTGCAAACCTATATTGCCGAGCTGATGCAACTGCTCGACGCTTACGAAGCCCTGCCCGAAAACCCCAATGTGCAGGCCCTGCGGCAGAAGATCGACGTGGCATACCTGCGCGAGGACATCCCGTCACTGATCCGCGAATCCCAGGAGGGAATCACTCGGGTCAAGAAAATCGTGCAGGATCTGAAGGACTTTTCGCGCGTGGACAGCAGCCAGGAATGGCAGAGCGCCGACCTGCACCACGGCATCGATTCCACGCTCAATATCGTCAGCAACGAGATCAAGTACAAGGCCGACGTGGTCAAGCAGTATGGGCAGTTGCCGCCCGTGGAATGCCTGCCCTCGCAATTGAGCCAGGTGTTCATGAATCTGCTGGTCAACGCCGCCCACGCCATGGGTGCGCAGCGCGGCTGCATCACCATACGCACTGGTACCCAGGATGACGAGGTCTGGCTTGAATTCGAGGACAACGGCAGCGGTATTTCTCCCGAGCTTCAGACAAAGATCTTTGACCCCTTCTTCACAACCAAACCTGTGGGCAAGGGCACGGGGCTGGGCCTGTCGTTATCGTATGGCATTGTGCAAAAGCATCACGGACGCATTACCGTGCGCAGCGAAGTAGGCAAAGGCACGGTCTTTCGGATCGTGCTGCCGGTGGCGCAGGCGCTGGATACCCTGTCAAAGGAGACGCCCCATGTCTGATACGGAGGACATTGCTGGAGTCACCTCTGCGGTGGCGCCAGCCGACCACGCGCAGGCCATTTCTCCCCTGCCTCCACAGCCGCAGTGCACCGTGCTGTGCGTGGACGATGAGCCCAACATCCTGGCGTCGCTGCGGCGGTTGTTTAGGCCCTGCGGATACCGGGTGCTGGTGGCTGATGGAGGGGCGCAGGGCTTGGAGTTGCTGCGCAGCGAGCCGGTCGATCTGGTGATTTCGGACATGCGCATGCCTCACATGGATGGGGCGCAGTTCCTTAAGGCCGTGCGCGAGGGCTGGCCCGAAGTGGTGCGTATTCTTCTGACGGGCTATGCCGACATTTCCTCCACCATCGAGGCCGTGAACCAGGGGCAGATCTACCGCTACGTCAGCAAGCCCTGGACCGATGAAGACATGGTGCTGACCGTGCGCCAGGCCCTCGAAACACGCGCACTGCAGCGTGAAAAAGACCGGCTCGAAGCACTGACCCGTGAGCAGAACGAAGCCCTGCGCCAGCTCAACGAATCGCTCGAAGCCAAGGTGCAGGAGCGCACGGCCGATTTGCAAAGAGCCCACGAGAAGCTCAAGCAGAGTTTTATCACCGCGGTAAAGATTTTTTCCACGCTCATGGAGATGCGCCACCCTGTGCTGGCAGGGCATTCACGCAGGGTGGCGGCACTGGCGCGGTCCATGGCCATCCACATAGGCATGAACGATCTGAACGTTCAAAACGTTTTTATTGCCGGCATGTTGCATGACATCGGAAAGATCGGGTTCCCGGACGGGTTGTTGACTCGTGCGGTTCGCACCATGAGTTCCGAAGATTTGGTGACCTACCGCAAGCATCCCATTGATGGGGCGACAGCGCTCATGGCATTGGACGAACTGGCGTCGGTGACCAAGCTGGTGCGCCACCACCATGAGCGCTTCGACGGGCAGGGCTTTCCAGACGGACTGCAAGGGTACGACATTCCACTGGGAGCCCGCTTGCTGGCCGTGGCCAACGACTACGACAGCCTGCAGATCGGAACCTTCTCGGCGCTGCACTTCAAGCCCGAAGAAGCGCGCCAGACGCTAGAAAAGGACCGTGGCAAGCGCTACGACCCACAAGCGCTGGACGCCTTGATGGCCGTCACCACCGCGCCCCCTAAGCCTCCAACGCGCGAGCGTCGGCTCAAGCTTTCCGAGCTGCAGCCGGGCATGGTGCTGAGCCGGGAATTCACACGAACTGGCGGTGCATTACTGTTGGGCGTGGACCAGGTCTTGAGCGAAAAACTGATTGAGCGCATGCAGGCTTATGAAAGCTCGGAGGGCTTAGAGTTGAGCGTGTACGTCAAAGACTGAAAGCGCACGGTGCATCCCGGTGTTGCGAATCTTCACGCCGTCCTGGGGGACGCCATGCGCCGCGCTATTCATCGCGTTCAGCATCTGGGAGGCATACCAGCAGCGTTCCGCATGCCCGCACAGGTAGAGTGATGGAGCGGAGCACACTTCACGCTGGATTGCAAATCTTGCTTTGCACGAACGCATGCTTGGACAGTGGTTGACAGTGCCGAGGACCTCATGCATTCTGCTCCCAAGAACGAGGGGGCGTTATGCATGTAATGCAGCAAGTCGTGGCGTCGGATGCGCCCTTGTCGGTGGAAGAACTGCCCGCCAATGCACAACTGGTGCTGGTGTTTGGCGCGCGCAGCGCGCTGCAGCGGCCAGACTTGTACGAGGCCTTGCGTTCTCATTGTGCACAGGCGTGCATTGTGGGATGCAGTACGGCCGGGGAGATCTGCGGCACCAGCGTGAGCGACGGCACGGTGGTCGTCACGGTGGTGGAGTTTGCGGACACCCGTGTTCGCGTGGCGACCGCAACCGTGGCGCACCCGCAGGATAGCCGCGCCGTGGGCAAGGCCCTGACCACGGAACTGCTGGACGAGGGGTTGCGGCACATTTTGGTGGTGTCCGACGGCCTGTTGGTCAATGGTAGCGAACTGGTGCAGGGCCTGCGTGATCCCCTGCCCGAAGGCGTGAATGTAACCGGGGGCCTGGCGGGCGATGGGGCCGACTTTGTACAAACAACCGTTCTGGCCAATGGCCCGGCGGCGTCCGGACAGGTGGCCGCGATCGGCTTTTATGGCGAACGCTTGCACGTGGGCTACGGCTCCGTGGGTGGATGGGATGTTTTCGGTCCCGAGCGCATCGTCACCCGCTCCGAAGGCAATGTGCTGTATGGGCTTGACAACGAGTCGGCTCTGCAACTCTACAAAACCTACCTTGGCTCGCACGCGGCCAATCTACCGTCCTCAGGGCTTTTGTTCCCCATGTCCATGCGCGTGCCTGGCGCGCAGGCGCCTGTGGTACGCACCATCCTGGCGGTGAACGAGCAAGACCAAAGCATGACATTTGCCGGGGACATCCCGCAAGAGGCGACCGTGCAGCTCATGAAGGCCAATTTCAACCGCTTGGTGGATGGCGCCATCGATGCGGCCCAGGTCAACCAGTCCCAGTTGCAGGGCAGGGCGGCGCAGTGGGCTGTGCTGATCAGTTGCATTGGCCGCAAGCTCGTGCTCAAGCAGCGTATCGAAGAAGAAACCGAGGGGGTGGCAGCCATCCTGGGTCCGCAAGCCGTGCTGTGCGGGTTTTATTCCTACGGTGAGATCGCACCGCATGGCGCGTTCACTCCTTGCGAGTTGCACAACCAGACCATGACCGTGACCACTTTCACCGAGGACTAGGCGCATGCACCCCTTGCTGGCACGGCAGCTCAAGAAGCACTGTACGCCCGGTGGCGCCGCCAACATGCAAGCGCTGAGCGCGGCGGTGGATGAGGCCTACACGAGCTTTGAAAATGACCGTGCGCTCATCGAGCGCACCTTGGAGGTTATGTCGCAGGAACTGGGGCAGCGCAACCGCCAACTGGCCGAGCAGCTGGCCGGGAAGCAGCACATGATGGACGTGCTGCGCCAGACCAATCTGGAGCTGCTGGACCTCAACCGCAAGCTCAAGGCGGCACAGGAGCAGTTGCTGCAAGCGGGGAAAATGGCATCCATCGGCCAGCTTGCTGCCGGCGTGGCCCATGAAATCAACAACCCGATCGCCTACGTTCACTCCAATATGGGCACGCTGGGGGAGTACCTGCAGCAGTTGCGCAAACTGTTGCAGGCCTGTATCGAGCAGGAGCCCCTTTTACCGCCCGACGCCCAGGCCCGCCTGCAGCAACTGCGCCAGGAGATCGACTTCGATTTCATCCAATCCGACCTCGACGGTCTCATGGCAGAGTCCAAGGATGGGTTGGATCGCGTCAAGCGGATCGTGCAGAACCTCAAGGATTTCTCGCGCGTGGATTCGGGCGAGTGGGAAACGGTGGATGTGACGCGAGGCCTGCAAAGCACGCTGTCACTGGTGCGCCACGAGCTGCGCGACCGCATTGATGTGGTGTGCGAGCTGGCCGAGCTGCCCGAGATCGAGTGCATGCTGTCCCAGCTGAACCAGGTTTTCATGAACCTGCTGGTGAATGCAGCCCACGCCATAAGCGACAAGGGCACCATCACCATCCGCACCGGGGTGCAGGATCAGGAGGTGTGGTTGCAGTTTTCCGACACCGGGCAGGGCATTGCGCCCGAGGTGCTGCCCCGGATCTTCGACGCTTTTTTCACCACCAAGCCCGTGGGCGTGGGCACGGGGCTGGGCCTGTCGTTGGCCTACAGCGCCGTCCATCGGCACCATGGCCGTATCGCGGTCCAAAGCACCGTGGGCCAGGGCACTACGTTCACCATCCATTTGCCACTGCGGCAATCGATGGAATGGGTGGTGGAAAAGCCGTAACCCTTGGTCATTGGACTGGGGATGTCAGTTACACCGAGGCGATTCAGCCCGCGCGCACCACGCGCAGCACGTCCTCGCCGTAGGCTTCGAGCTTCTTCGCTCCCATGCCGCTGATCCCCTGCAAATCCTCCAGCGTCGCCGGGCAGCGCTCGGCGATGGCCGCCAGCGTGGCGTCGTGGAAGATCACATAGGCCGGCAGGTTGTGCTCGCGCGCCACCTCGGCGCGCCAGGCCTTGAGGTTGATGAAGCGCACCTGCGCCTCCTGGCCCAGGTTGGCGGCGGCTGCGGGCGGCGCGGCGGTGCGGCGCGCCTTCTTGGGCGCGGCGTGGGCCGTGGCCTCGCGCAGTAGCACAGTCTGCTCGCCGCGCAGCACGGGGCGTGAGCCGTCGGTGAGGGTCAGCGTGTCGAAGCTGTGGCCGTTTTCCATGCTGACCTTGTGCAGGCCGACGGCGCCCGTAGCCAGCAGTTGGCGCAGCACGCCGCGCAATTGCGGCTCGGTGTACTCCTTGCCCAGGCCGAAGGTGGAGAGCTTGTCGTGGCCGAACTGCTGCACCTTCTCGGTGTCCTTGCCGCGCACGATGTCCATGATGTGGCCGGTGCCAAAGGTCAGGCCGCTGGCCGCGTGCACGCGGTAGATGGTGGAGAGGAGCTTGCGCGCCGCGTCCGTGCCGTCCCACACCGGCGGCGGGTTCAGGCAGTTGTCGCAGTTGCCGCAGGGCGCGGACGCCTCGCCAAAGTAGGCCAGCAGCCGCACGCGGCGGCAATCGGTGGCCTCGGCCAGGCCGAGCAGGGCGTCGAGCTTGCCGCGCATGACGGCCTTGAACTCTTCGGCGGCCGGGCTCTCGTCGATCATGCGGCGCTGGTTCACCACGTCTTGCAGGCCGTAGGCCATCCAGGCGTCGGCGGGGAGGCCGTCGCGGCCCGCGCGGCCGGTCTCCTGGTAGTAGCCCTCGATGTTCTTGGGCATGTCCACATGGGCGACGAAGCGCACATCGGGCTTGTCGATGCCCATGCCAAACGCAATGGTGGCCACCATCACGATGCCTTCCTCGCGCAGGAAACGGTCCTGGTGGCGCTGGCGCACCTCGGGCGCCAGGCCCGCGTGGTAGGGCAGGGCGTTGATGCCGGCCTCGCACAGCGTGTCGGCCAGCTCCTCCACGCGCTTGCGCGACTGGCAATAGACCACGCCCGCATCCTCGGGGTGCTCGCGCTCGATGAAGCGCAGCAGCTGCGTGGTGGCGTCCTTCTTTTCCTCGATGCGGTAGCGGATGTTGGGCCGGTCGAAGCTGCTGACGAAGTGCTCTGCCTCCTGCAACTGCAGGCGCTCGACGATGTCGGCGCGCGTGAGCGCATCGGCCGTGGCCGTGAGGGCGATGCGCGGCACGGCCGGGTAGCGCTCGTGCAGCACGGTGAGCTGGCGGTACTCGGGCCGGAAGTCGTGGCCCCACTGGCTCACGCAATGCGCCTCGTCGATGGCGAACAGCGAAAGCTGCCCGCGCTGGTACAGGCCGTCGAGCAGGTCGAGAAAGCGCTCGGTCGTCACGCGCTCGGGCGCGGCATAGAGCAGGGTGATCTCGCCGCGCGCCAGGCGCCGCTCCACATCCAGCGCCTGCTGCCAGTCGAGCGTGGAGTTGAGAAACGCCGCCTCCACCCCCGCCTCGTGCAGCGCGCCCACCTGGTCGTGCATCAGCGCGATCAGCGGCGAGACCACGATGGCCACGCCCTGGCCCGCGCGCTGGCGAGCTATGGCCGGCACCTGGTAGCACAGGCTCTTGCCGCCGCCCGTGGGCATGAGCACCAGCGCGTCGCCGCCCGCCACCACATGCGCCACGATGGCCTCCTGCGGGCCACGGAAGCGCTCGTAGCCGAAGACGTCTTTCAGGATGGAATGCGCGAGGGACAAAGAGATGCTCTTGAATTGATAGCTGCTTGCGCTTGCTGCATAAGCGCTTGATGCTGTTTTTGCTTGAAATTTCTGGCGCGGGCTGCGCCGGGCCTGCGTGATTATCGGCAATCGGGCTGCGGCCCCGGCTCCGGCCCGCCGCTGAAACAAAACGAAATAAACCGAAACCGCGCGGAGAAGACGCCAGCGCGCCCGCGCCGCACCATGGAGGCCATGTTCCACAGCGTCCCGAAAGGACCCGCACCATGAAATCCTGGATCAAGAAAGCCCTCGTCGGCCTGTTCGGCGCCTCCATCCTCGTCGGCGGCCTCACCGCCTGCTCGGGCGGGCACTACCACCGCCACGGCCCCATGGACGCCGAGCGCATGGCCGAGGTGCGCGGCAAGGTGATGGAGCGCATCGGCAGCAAGCTCGACCTGAACGAGGCACAGAAGCAGAAGCTCGCCACGCTGGCCGACAAGTTGCAGGCCCAGTGCGCGGCCTTCGTGGGCAAGGCGGGTGACCCGCGTGCCGAGGTGCAGGCCCTGGTGGCCGGCGACAAGTTCGACCGTGCCCGTGCCCAGACCCTGCTCGATGAGAAGCTGCGTGCCGTGCAGACCGGTAGCCCCGAGGTGCTGACCGCCATGGCCGACTTCTACGACAGCCTCAACCCCGAGCAGCAGCAGAAGGTGCGCGAGCTGATGAGCAAGCGCCGCGGCTGGATGGGCCGCCACGGCTGAAGCGGACCGCACGAAATAGGTGATGGCCATGACCACCGCGCAAGAACCCCTGCACCGTCTGGCGCGCGACCTGCGCACGCACGGGCCGGTGCTGCTGGCCGGCATGCCGCAGCCGCACGACGAACTGCTGGCGCTGGTCTGGGGCCCGCGCTTCGACCGCGAGCACGCCCTCGGGTTGGTGGCGCGCCAGCCCCAGCACGCGGCGCACGCGCTGCCCGCGCTGCTGGAGGCGGCCGACCGCTTCGACGCGCTGCACGCCCCGGCCCAGCGGCGCCTGCGCCAGATGATCCTGCGCCACCGCGCGCGCTGCGGTGCGGTGTAATCGCAGCATGCCCCGCATCCTGCTCATCGACGACGACGAACAGCTCGGCCCGCCGCTGGCCGCCTACTTTCAGCGCTTCGAGCTGGAACTGGTGCAGGCGCTGCGCCCCAGCGCGGGGTTGGAGTTGCTGGGCCAGGGTGGTTTCGACGCCGCCATCCTCGATGTGATGCTGCCCGAGATGGACGGTTTTGAACTGTGCCGCACCATCCGGCGCGGCAGCGACCTGCCCATCGTCATGCTCACCGCGCGTGGCGAGGTGATGGACCGCGTGGTCGGCCTGGAACTGGGCGCCGACGACTACCTGCCCAAGCCCTTCGAACCGCGCGAGCTGGTCGCCCGCCTGCAGACCGTGCTGCGCCGCCGCCGCGCGAGCAGCCCGGCCGAGGCGCCCGGCCTGCTGGAATTCGAGGGCCTGCGCATCGACGCCGCGCGCCGCAGCGTGCAGTGCCTGGGCCGCGACGTGGAACTGACCGGCACCGAATTCGAGCTGCTGCACCTGCTGGCGCGCGAGAGCGGCCGGGTCCTCAGCCGTGACGACATCCTCAACCAGCTGCGCGGCCACGAGGCCGAGCTGTACACGCGCGCCGTGGACATCGTGGTCAGCCGCCTGCGCAAGAAGCTCGAACCGCTGGACTGCATCAAGACATTGCGCAACGCCGGCTACTCGCTGGCGCTGCGCCGGGTGGCCGGATGAAGCCCTGCCGCGACGACGATCCGCACTGCCCCTGGCACCAGCGCGCGCGCTTGGCGCTGCGGCGCTCGTTGCGCTGGCGCCTGGTGCTGGTGTTCCTCGTGCTGGCGCTGGCGCTCGCGGTCACCTTTATCGGCGGCGTGCAGAAGGCGCTCTCGGTGGGCTGGCGCGCCGCGGCGCGCCCGCTGCTGGTGGACTACGTGGACCGCCTGGCGCAGGAGGTCGGCAGCCCGCCGAGCATCGCGCGCGCCCAGGCCCTGGTGCAGCGCCTGCCCATCACCATTCGCATTGAAGGCCCGCAGGTGAACTGGGCTTCGCACCCCGCGCTGCCCCGGCCCGCCTGGGTGAACGGCTCCACCGGGCGCGAGCCGCCCTGGCGCAACGGCGATGACCAGAACCTGCTGCGCCGCACCACGGCGGACGGCCACCGGCTGGAATTCGGCTTGCATGTGCTCGGCTGGGAGCAGCGCCCGCGCATCGCCTGGGTCACGCTGGGCGCGCTGCTGCTGCTTACCGCGCTGGCCTACCTGTATGTGCGGCGCCTGCTGCGCCCGCTCGACGACATCCGCGCCGGTGCCCTGCGTTTCGGCGCGGGCGCGTTCGACCAGCCCATTCCCGTGCGCCACGCGCACAAGCCCGACGAGCTGGGCCAGCTTGCCGCCACCATCAACACCATGGGCAGCGACATCCACCAGATGCTCGAAGCCAAGCGCGCCCTGCTGCTGGCCCTGAGCCACGAGCTGCGCAGCCCGCTGACGCGCGCGCGCCTCAACGCCGAGCTGCTGCCCGACAGCGCCGAGGCCCAGGCGCCGCGCCAGGCGCTGCTGCGCGACCTGGGCGAGATGGCGCGCGTCATCACCGACCTGCTGGAGAGCGAGCGCCTCGCCGCCCCCCATGCCGCGCTGCACCGCGAGCCCGTGGACCTGGCCGCGCTGGCGCGCGAGGTCATCGCCGAACTCGGCGACCGCCACCCCGGCGCCGCCGCCATCCGCGTGCAGGCGCCGTCCGCGCTGCCCGCGTTGCCGCTGGACCGCGCGCGCATGCGCCTGCTGCTGCGCAACCTGCTCGACAACAGCCTGCGCCACAGCGAGCCCGGCACACCGCCGCCCGAGCTGCACCTGCGCTGGCAGGACGAAGCGGTGGAGATCGTGGTGCGAGACCACGGCCCTGGCGTGCCGCCCGAACACCTGGCCCAACTCGCACAGGCCTTCTACCGCCCCGACAGCGCGCGCCAGCGCGCCACCGGCGGCGTGGGCCTGGGCCTGTACCTGTGCCGCCTGGTGGCGCAGGCGCACGGCGGCAGCCTGGCGCTGCGCAACGCCCAGCCGGGGCTGGAGGCGCGGGTGGTGCTGCCGGTGCCGGTGGAGCCCGATCCCCACGCGGCCTGAAGGGCCTGGAGCACCCCCGGGAAAACCAGGGGGTTGACCCGTGCGGCGGATTTCGGTTAACCTGTATATACAAGTTCATCAAGCCATGACCCGCACCACTTCGCCCCGCTCCGCCAGCCCTTCCCGCCGCCCGGCTTCCGCACCGGCGGCCGCGCCCGCCCTGGCACTGTACGAGCAGGTGAAAGACTTCATCGTGCGCCGCATCCAGGACGGCAGTTGGCGCGCGGGCGACCGGCTGCCCTCCGAGCACGAGCTGGTGGCACAGTTCGGCATCTCGCGCATGACGGTGAACCGCGCCCTGCGCGAGCTGACGGAGCAGGGCCGCATCGTGCGCGTGGCCGGTGTGGGCAGCTTCGTGGCCGAGGACAAGCCGCAGTCCACACTGCTGCAGATCGCCAACCTGGCCAGCGAGATCCGCCAGCGCGGGCACGACTACCGCTGCGACGTGCTCGCCGCCCGGCGCGCCGCCGCCACGCTGGAGGTGGCCGCCGCTCTGGACCTGGGCACGGGGGCTTCCGTGTTCCACACGCAGTGCGTGCACCGTGAGAACGGCGTGCCGGTACAGCTCGAAGACCGCCATGTGAACCCGGCCATGGCGCCCGACTTTCTGGCGCAGGACTTCGCCGCCGTGCCGCCCTCCGAATACCTGCTGCGCAGCGTGCCCTTCGACCAGGTGGAGCATGTGGTGGATGCCGTGCTGCCCACGCCCGAGCAGGCCGCGCTGCTGGAGATGCCCGCGCACGAACCCTGCCTGCTGCTCACGCGGCGCACCTGGTCGCGCGGCGTGCCCGTGACCGTGGTGCGCTGCCTGCACCCGGCCTCGCGCTACCGGCTCGGCAGCCGCTTCCGCACCGACGGCCACCCGGTCGCCGGTTGAGCCGGTGATCGGCCCCTTTTTCTTTGATACCTACTTGTATAGACAGGACTAGCATCATGACCACCCCCATCACCCTCGACCCCGGCCATGTCACGCTGGCGCAGCTGCGCCGCATTCACGCTGGCGCCGCGCCGCTGGCGCTTGACGCCTCGGCGCAGGCCGGCATGCGCGATGCGTTGGCCACGGTGCAGCGCATCGTCGATGAAGACCAGGTGGTCTACGGCATCAACACCGGCTTCGGCAAGCTGGCGAGCACGAAGATCGCCCACGAGCGCCTGGCCGAGCTGCAGCGCAACTTGGTGCTGTCGCACAGCGTGGGCACGGGCGAGGCGCTGTCCGATGGCGTGGTGCGCCTGGTGCTGGCCACCAAGGCCGTGAGCCTGGCGCGCGGGCACTCGGGCATCCGCCCCGAAATCGTGGACGCGCTGCTGGCGCTGGCCAACGCCAACGTGCTGCCGGTCATCCCTGCTAAGGGCTCGGTGGGCGCCTCGGGTGACCTGGCGCCGCTGGCGCACCTGGCCTGCGTGCTCATCGGCGAGGGCCAGGCCACAGTGGACGGCAAGGTGGTGCCGGGGCGCGAAGCCATGGCCGCCGTGGGCCTGCAGCCCATCGTGCTCGGCCCCAAGGAAGGGCTAGCGCTGCTCAACGGCACGCAGGTGTCCACGGCGCTGGCGCTGGCCGGCCTGTTCGGCGCGGAGGATGTGTTCTGCGCCGCGCTGGTGGCCGGCGCGCTCTCGCTCGAAGCCATCAAGGGCTCGGTCAAGCCGTTCGACGCGCGCATCCACGCAGCGCGCGGCCAGGCCGGGCAGATCGCCGTGGCCGCCGCCGTGCGCGCGCTGCTCGACGGCAGCCAGATCGACCCCTCGCACCCGCACTGCGGCCGCGTGCAGGACCCGTATTCGATCCGCTGCATCCCCCAGGTCATGGGCGCCTGCCTGGACAACCTGCAGCACGCCGCGCGCGTGCTGCGCACCGAGGCCAATGCGGCGTCGGACAACCCACTGGTCTTCACCGACACCGGCGAGGTCATCTCGGGCGGCAACTTCCACGCCGAGCCCGTGGCCTTCGCGGCCGACATCATCGCGCTGGCCGTGGCCGAGATCGGGGCGATTTCCGAGCGCCGCCTGTCGCTGCTGCTCGACCCCGGCCTGTCGGGCCTGCCGGCCTTCCTGATCCGCGATAGCGGCGTGAACTCGGGTTTCATGATCGCCCAGGTCACGGCCGCCGCGCTGGCCGCCGAGAACCAGTGTCTGGCCAACCCGAGCAGCGTGACCAGCCTGCCTACCTCGGCCAACCAGGAGGACCATGTCTCCATGGCCACCTACGGCGCGCGCCGCCTGCTCGACATGGTGCGCAACGCGGCGGTGATGGTGGGCATCGAGGCCATGTCGGCCGCGCAGGGCATGGAATTCGACCGTTCGCTGCCATCTTCCCCGCTGGTGGAAGAACAGTTCGCCGCCATCCGCCGCCGCGTGGCGTTCCTGGAGCAGGACCGCTACCTGGCGCCCGACATCGAAGCCATGCGCGCCTGGGCCCAGCAAAGCACCTGGCCCGCGCCGCTGCTGGCCTGCCTGCCCAGCCACACCGCCTGAAACCCCTTGGTTGCACACCCCCGGAGACTTGCCATGACCACCACCAACGACCCCCGCCACGATGCCTCCCGCGTGATCCGCGCCCCGCGCGGCAGCCAACTTGCGTGCAAGAACTGGCTCACCGAGGCAGCCTACCGCATGCTGCAGAACAACCTCGACCCCGAGGTGGCCGAGCGCCCGCAGGATCTCGTGGTCTACGGCGGCATCGGCCGCGCCGCGCGCGACTGGCAGTGCTTCGACCAGATCCTGGCCAGCCTGCGGGACCTGAACGAGGACGAATCCCTGCTCGTCCAGTCCGGCAAGCCCGTGGGCGTGTTCAAGACCCACCCCAACGCCCCGCGCGTGCTGATCGCCAACTCCAACCTCGTGCCCAAGTGGGCCACCTGGGAGCACTTCAACGAACTCGACCGCAAGGGCCTGTTCATGTACGGCCAGATGACCGCCGGCAGCTGGATCTACATCGGCAGCCAGGGCATCGTGCAGGGCACCTTCGAGACCTTCGTCGAGGCCGGCCGCCAGCACTACAACAACGACCTCTCGGGCAAGTGGATCCTTACCGCCGGCCTGGGCGGCATGGGCGGCGCCCAGCCCCTGGCTGCCACGCTGGCCGGTGCCGTCTCGCTGAACATCGAATGCCAGCAAAGCAGCATCGACTTCCGCCTGCGCACGCGCTACGTGGACAAGCAGGCCCGCGACATCGACCACGCCATCGAACTGATCAAGGAACACACCGGAAAGAAGGAAGCCGTCTCCATCGCCCTGCTGGGCAACGCCGCCGACATCCTGCCCGAGCTGGTGCGCCGCGCCCAGGCCGGGGGCATCAAACCCGACCTCGTCACCGACCAGACCAGCGCGCACGACCTCATCCACGGCTACCTGCCCAGCGGCTGGACCGTGCCGCAGTGGCAGGCCGCGCAGAAAGACCCCGCGCAGCATGGTTCGCTCAAGGCCGCCGCCGCCACAAGCTGCGCCGTCCATGTGCGGGCCATGCTCGACTTCCAGGCCATGGGCGTGCCCACGGTGGACTACGGCAACAACATCCGCCAGGTGGCGTTCGATGAGGGCGTGCAGAACGCCTTCGACTTCCCCGGCTTCGTGCCCGCCTACATCCGCCCGCTGTTCTGCGAGGGCAAGGGGCCGTTCCGCTGGGTGGCCCTCTCGGGCGACCCCGAGGACATCTACAAGACCGACGCCAAGATCAAGGAGCTGTTCCCCGAGAACAAGCACACCCACCGCTGGCTCGACATGGCGCGCGAGCGCATCGCTTTCCAGGGCCTGCCCGCGCGCATCTGCTGGCTGGGCCTGGGCGAGCGCCACCGCGCCGGCCTGGCCTTCAACGAGATGGTGAAGAACGGTGAACTCAAGGCCCCCATCGTCATCGGCCGCGACCACCTGGACACCGGCAGCGTGGCCAGCCCCAACCGCGAGACCGAATCCATGAAGGACGGCACCGACGCCGTCTCCGACTGGCCGCTGCTCAACGCCCTGCTCAACACCGCCGGCGGCGCCACCTGGGTGAGCCTGCACCACGGCGGCGGCGTGGGCATGGGCTACAGCCAGCACTCGGGCATGGTGATCGTGGCCGACGGCACCGATGCGGCGGCCGAGCGCCTGGCGCGCGTGCTGGTGAACGACTGCGGCTCGGGCGTCATGCGCCATGCGGACGCGGGCTACGAGCTGGCCGTCGCCACCGCCAAGAAGCAGGGGCTCAAGCTCCCCATGGTGAAGTAACCCGCACACGGCCCCGCCATGCAGCGCCTGGACCTCGCCGCCATCGCACCCACGCCGTGGAAGAACGGCGGCGGCGCCACGCGCGAGTTGGCCTGCTGGCCGCCGGGCGCCGGCCTGGAGCGCTTCGGCTGGCGCGTGAGCGTGGCCGACGTCGCCGCGCCGGGGCCGTTCTCGTGCTACCCCGGCGTGGACCGGCAGATCCTGCTGTGGCAGGGCGAGGGCATGCATCTGCGCGCCGCCGATGGCAGTGTGGACCGCGTGCTGGACCGCGCCACCGCGCCGTTCGCTTTCGCGGGCGAGGTGGCCATCGACTGCACGCTGCAGGGTGGCCCGGTGCGCGACCTCAACCTCATGCTGCGGCGCGGCCAGTGGCGCGGCGTGCTGCGGGTGCTGCACGATGCCTGCACGCCCGGCGAATCGCCCGCCGGCCTGTGCCTGGTGCTGGCCGGGCAGTGGGAGCGCGCGGGCGAGGCCTACGCGCCGGGCCAGGGCCTGTGGTGGAGCGCGCCGCGCCCCGGTGCGCCGCTGCGGCCCGTGCCGGGCGGGCTCGATGCCCCCGCGCTGGCCTGGGTGGTGCTGGCGCCGGAAAATTAAGCAAAATCGGCCTGTAGCGCCCGTGTAATAAGCGCTAACAGCTACTGTTTTAGGAGTATCAAGGCATGGAATCCCTGCATGCACACCCCAGCGCCGACGGCGTCTGGCAGGGCCTGCGCCTGGCCGAGGGCCTGGCCGTGCCCGACGTGGCGCTGCCCGAGGGCGCCCTGGCCTCGGTCGTGGTGCGGCAGGGCCAGGTGCGCTGGGTGGGGCCCGATGCGGCCCTGCCCGCCGCGTTCGCCGCGCTGCCGCGCTGGCAGGCCGGCGGCCTGCTGGCCACGCCGGGGCTGGTGGACTGCCACACGCACCTGGTCTACGGCGGCCAGCGCGCGCACGAGTTCGCGCTGCGCCTGGCCGGTGCCAGTTACGAAGAGGTGGCGCGCGCGGGCGGCGGCATCGTCTCCTCGGTGCGCGCCACGCGCGCGGCCAGCGAGGACGAGCTCTTCGCCCTGGCCGCGCCGCGCCTGCAGGCCTTGCTCGACGAAGGCGTGTGCGCCATCGAGATCAAGTCCGGCTACGGCCTGGCGCTGGAGCACGAGCGCAAGCAGTTGCGCGTGGCGCGGCGCCTGGGCGAGGCCTTTGGCGTGACGGTGCGCACCACCTTCCTGGGCGCGCATGCGCTGCCGCCCGAATACGCCGGGCGTGATCAGGACTACACCGATCTGGTGTGCCACGAGATGCTGCCCGCGCTCGCCGCCGAGGGCCTGGTGGACGCGGTGGACGTGTTCTGCGAGCGCATCGCCTTCACGCTGGCGCAGACCGAGCAGGTGTTCCAGGCCGCGCGGCGGCTGGGCCTCCCGGTCAAGCTGCACGCCGAGCAGCTCTCCGACATGGGCGGTTCCGCCCTGGCCGCGCGCTACGGCGCGCTGTCGTGCGACCACATCGAGCACCTCTCGCAAGAGGGGATAGCCGCGATGCAGCGGGCCGGCACCGTGGCCGTGCTGCTGCCGGGTGCCTATTACACGCTGCGCGACACGCAGCTGCCGCCCATTCCAGCGCTGCGCGCCGCCGGTGTGCCCATGGCCGTCTCCACCGACCACAACCCCGGCACCTCGCCCGCGCTGAGTCTGCTGCTCATGGCCAACATGGCCTGCACGCTGTTCCGCCTCACCGTGCCCGAGGCGCTGGCCGGCATCACCACGCATGCCGCGCGCGCCCTGGGCCTGCAGGCCACGCACGGGCTGATCGCGGCGGGCCGCCCGGCCAACCTGGTGCTCTGGCCCGTGGCCGAGGCCGCCGAGCTGGCCTACTGGCTGGGCCAGAAGCCCGCCTGCACCATCGTGCGCCAGGGCCGGGTGGTGCGCGATGCCCTGGGCGTGCACGGTTGACAGGTCCGGGCGGGCAGGGGAGCATCCACGGTTCCGGGAAACGGTGCCCAGCATCGCCCCCGGCACGGAAGCCTCCACCATGACCACCATCCCCCCGTTCACCTTTCACCAGGGCACGCAGCCGCTGCTGGTGTCCATCCCGCACGCCGGCACCCATGTGCCCCCCGCGCTCGCCGCGCGCCTGAGCGGCGCGGCCCTGCAGGTGCCCGACACCGACTGGCACCTGGAGCGCCTCTACGCCTTCGCGCGCGAGCTGGGTGCGTCCATCCTCGTGGCCACGCACTCGCGCTACGTCATCGACCTGAACCGCCCGCCCGACGGCGCCAGCCTCTACCCCGGCCAGAACGTCACCGGCCTGTGCCCCGTGGACACCTTCGAGGAGACCCCGCTCTACCCCCGTGGTGACGTGCCGGATGAGGCCGAAATCGCCGCGCGCCGCGCGGCGATCTGGCAGCCCTACCACGCGCAACTGCGCGCCGAACTCGACCGCCTGCGCCAGCAGCACGGCGTGGCCGTGCTGTGGGACGCGCACTCCATCCACTCGGTGCTGCCGCGCTTCTTCGAGGGCCAGCTGCCCGACTTCAACCTTGGCACGGCCGATGGCGCGAGCTGCGCCCCGGCCCTGGCGCAGGCCCTGCTGCCGATTGCCGAGGCGGCGCCGGGCTACACAGCGGTGCTCAATGGCCGCTTCAAGGGCGGCCACATCACGCGCCACTACGGCGAGCCCGCGCGCAACATCCACGCGGTGCAGCTCGAACTGACCTGGCGCACCTACATGGACGAGGCGCCGCCCTATGCCTACCTGCCCGAGCGCGCCGCCCAGGTGCAGCCGCACCTGCGGCACATGCTGGCGGCGGCGCTGGGTTTCGCGCGCGGCGCGGCTGCCTGAGCCCGCGCAAAGCCCCTGCGGGCTGTGCGTGGGGGCGCGTTTTCTACAATGGCCCCCATGCAAGCCCTCCACTACACCCGCGCCCAGCAGCTTCCCGCCATCCTGGCCCAACGCATCGCCATCCTCGACGGCGCCATGGGCACCATGATCCAGCGCTTCAAGCTGGGCGAGGCGCAGTACCGGGGCGAGGGCTACACCGGGCCCGACGGCGCGGGCGATCGCTTCAAGGACTTCCCGCGCGATGTGAAGGGCAACAACGAGCTGCTCTCGCTGACTCGCCCCGATGTGATCCGCGACATCCACGAGCGCTACCTGGCCGCCGGCGCCGACCTGATTGAGACCAACACCTTCGGCGCGACGTCCATAGCGCAGGAGGACTACGGCATGGCCCACCTGGCGCGCGAGATGAACCTGCGCTCGGCGCAGCTCGCCCGCGCGGCCTGCGACAAGTACAGCACCCCCGACAAGCCCCGCTACGTGGCCGGCGCGCTCGGCCCCACGCCCAAGACGGCGAGCATCAGCCCCGACGTGAACGACCCCGGCGCGCGCAATGTCGATTTCGAACAGCTGCGCGCCGCCTACCTGGAGCAAACCCTGGCGCTGATCGAGGGCGGTGCCGACGTGATCTTGGTCGAGACCATCTTCGACACGCTCAACGCCAAGGCCGCGCTGTTCGCCGTCGAGGAGGCGTTCGACCAGACCGGTGAGCGCCTGCCCATCCTCATCAGCGGCACCGTCACCGACGCCTCCGGCCGCATCCTCAGTGGCCAGACCGTCACCGCCTTCTGGCACAGCGTGCGCCACGCCCGCCCGCTGGCCGTGGGCCTGAACTGCGCGCTGGGCGCCGCGCTGATGCGCCCCTACATCCAGGAGCTGGCCAAGGCCGCGCCCGACACCTTCATCAGCTGCTACCCCAACGCCGGCCTGCCCAACCCCATGAGCGACACCGGCTTCGACGAGACGCCCGAGGTCACCAGCCGCCTGGTGCATGAGTTCGCCGCCGAGGGCCTGGTGAACATCGTCGGCGGTTGCTGCGGCACCACGCCCGACCACATCGGCGCCATCGCCAGCGCCGTGGGGCCGGTCAAGGCACGCCCGCTGTTCTACCGCGAAGCGGCGTAAGAGCGATACAGCCCCCTGTGGCGCTTCGCGCCTTCCCCCTTCTCTCGTACTGCTGCGCAATGTAGGGGGGCGCCACCAGCGCGGCGGGGCGGCCCTTGCGCGGTGGCCGCTGGCCTGGGCCGCGCCCTCGGAAAAGGCAAGCGGTATTTTGGAAGAAATGGGGCTATTGCGCCCAATGGACGGGCGCTAGTAGCTATAACATTTCTAGCAATTGTGCCCCGGTAGCCATCGACCACAAATCGCCGCAGAATGCACAGGCGGTGCGTGGATGTCCTGCGCGCCACCCATGGCAGGCCGGTATGACCGTGAACATCGATCCTCCCCGGGGCCCGCTGCCCGCCGTGGCGCAGGTGCTGGCCGAGGCCGCACTGCAGCGCCAGGGCGCCCTGCTGGGCACCGACCGCGAAGGCGCACTCCCGGCGCGGGTGCCGGACTTTCCTGCGCCGCCCGGGGCGCCGCCACCGCAGGCGCCGGTGCCGCCCACGGTGCCGCTGCCCGTGGGAGCCGACCAGGTCAGCCTCTCGCCCCAGGCGCGTGGCAGCTTCGCGGCGTCCCAGGCGGGCCTGGCGGCCGGGCCGGGAACGCCCGTGCCCACGCCCGGCAGCCCCGGGGCGCCAGCAGCGGTGCCGGGCCGTCCGGCCCCGTCCCTCGGCATGGCGGGCGCCGCGCCGCTGCCCCCCTGGCCCGCCACGGGCGTGAGCGCGCCGCTGCGCGGCCTGGTGGCGGACCTGGTGCGCCAGATCACGGCCCCGGCCCAGCCGCAGCGCGTGGTGGCCGTGCAGCCCTGGCCGGCGGCGTTGCAGCCGCTGGTCGATACGGAGGACGGCGCCGCGACGGGGCTGCCCCCGCTGCAAACCTGGCTGGTGCGCCAGGGCGTGGTGCTGACCGCCGAGGGCGAGCGCGCTTTCTCGCTCACCCTGCGCGTGCCGGTGCCCTGGCTGCAGTCCCAGGCCCAGCCCGCCGCGCCACCCGCGCCAGCGCCGCCCCTGGCGGCGCTGTTCGCGGGCAAGCCCCAGGCGCTGCAGTCGGGCACCTGGGCGCTGGTGCTGCAGTCCGCCGAGCCCGTGGCCCCCCGCGCCAGCGCGCTGCTGGCGCTCGACTTCCAGCCGCTGGCGCAACCGGCGGTGTATGGCCGCGAGCTGCTGCAGGCGCGGCAGGACCCGTGGCTGCAGATGGCCGTGCTGCAGGCCAGTGGGCAACTGCCCAAGGACGAGGATGGCCTGCGCGACCGCGAGGCCGGCCTGTGCCAGGCGCCCGGCTGCCCCTACGCCGGGCGGGCGTCCTGCGCGCAGCCCTTCTGTCTGGCGCTGCGCGCGGTGCCGCCGCCCGATCCCGTGGAGCCGCTGCCACCGATGGGCGGGTGAGCAGGGGGCCGTGCTGCGTTCCCACCTGGCATGTTCTGTCGTGTTTCGTCGGTTTTGCCTGACACGCCGGCCGGCGTGCCGGGCCCAGGATGGTGTCGCGCCACTGCGGGCGCTTCCCAGGAGACGGCCATGTCCCGTGCACTTTTTCTCTCTTTTCGCACCATGGCGGGCGCGCTCGTGCTCGCCGTTCCGCTCCTGGCCGGAGCGCAGCAGCTGGCCTACGTGGCCCAGCAGATGAACCTGCGCGCGGGTCCGGCCGTCGACTATCCCGTGGTGGCCGTGATGCAGCCGGGGGTGCAATTGACCGTGTACGGCTGCACGCCGGGTTACCAGTGGTGCGACGTGCAGTTGTCCGACGGGCTGCGCGGCTGGGCCTATGCCCCCTACCTCGGCTACCCCCAGTACGGCCGCTCCATCGCGCTGCCCAACGCGGCGGTTTCCATCGGCATTCCCATCTTGGCATTCACGTTGGGGAGCTACTGGGCGGACCATTACCGCGACCGGTCGTGGTACGACCACCCGCGCTGGAACCCGCGTCCTGCGCACCCCCGCCCCGGGCCCCGCACCTGGAGCTGGGAGGACCGCGACGATCCGCGCCACCCGGGGCGGCGCCATGAAGATGCCCGGCGTCCGCCCCGCGCGGGCGACCACTGGGACAGCGGCCGCACGGCGCCGCCGCGCCCGCAGGCCCGCCCGGAGAGCCGTGACCGCTCCGAGGCCCAGCGCCCGCAGCCGCAACGGGCACAACCGCAGCGCCCGCCCCAGCCCCGGAGCCGATTCGATGGCAACAACCCGCCCAACGACCCGGCGGGCGCCAACCGCCCCTGACGGGGTGGCGCCCCGGAGGGGCTCGAAGGCTCACGCCGGGAACCGTGAAGCGCGACCGCTCGCCTGCGCCAACCCCTCGCCGCGGCCCGGCGCCGTGGAGCCGTTGCCGCTGGCGGGCGGCGGGGTGGTGCCCGCGTCCACCCCGCGCCGGATGGCCGCATGGCGCGCGCGCGTGATGGGGTAGGCCAGCAGCAGCGGCACCGCCAGCGCCAGGCAGAGCGCGGGGACGATGCCGGTCATCCATGCGATGCCCTGCAGCGCGGCTGCGGACTGCGCCACGTTGGGCACGTAGCCCGTCAGGTCCAGTGTGGCGGCCAGCAGCACCGTGCCCAGGGTGCGCGCGAGCTTGTCCACCAGGCCGTAGAGGCCGTAGTACATGCCGGTCTGGCGCTCGCCGGCCTGCAGGTGGCCGTGGTCGATGGTGTCGGGCACCATCGCGAAGGGCACGATCCAGTGCGCGCCCATGCCGATGCCCACCAGCGCCAGGATGGCTGTCACCCAGCCCGGCTGGCCCGGTCCCATGGTGCCCAGGGCCACCAGGCCCGCGCTGCACAGCAGCAGGCCCAGGATGTAGGCGCGGTTCTTCTCCCAGCGGTCCACCACGCGCTTCCAAAAATACAGCGACAGGCCCACCACGCCCAGCAGCACGGCCATCATGCGCGGCAGGTCGCCCTTGTCGCCCTGCAGCTGGTAGACCACGAAATATGCCAGCGCGGCCTGCACCAGCGTGAGCCCCAGGCGCACCAAGCCCACGGCGGCCACCAGCGCCAGGAAGGGCCGGTTGCGCAGGGCCGCGCGCAGCGTGGCGCGCACCGCCTCCCAGGTGGGGCGCGTGGCGTCCGGTGGCGGCGCGCTGGCGGGTTCGCGCACGCGCCAGGCCACCACGGCCACGGCCAGGCCGGCGGCCAGGCCAAAGCAGGCGCCCGCCAGGGCATAGCCGGTGCGCGCATCCGGCGCTGCGCGCACCAGCACCGGCATGAGCACGCTGCCCGCGAAGAAACCCAGCAGCGCGCCCAGCGAGGCGTAGGCGGTCAGGCTGGTGCGCTCGTCGTAGTCGCGCGTGAGGTTGGCGGCCAGGGCCTGGTAGGGCAGCTGCACCAGGGTCATCAGCGTGTCGAACACTGTGTAGCTGATGGCGATCCAGAAAAAAGCCGCGATGGGGCTCAGGCCCGGCGGCACCATCCACACGGCGGCGGCCGCCACGGCCAGCGGCAGGGCACCGTAAATCAGGTAGACCCGGTGGCGGCCGTGGCGCGAGCGCGTGCGGTCGGTCATCCAGCCGAACAGCGGGTCGTTCACCGTGTCCCACACCTTGCCCACCAGCAGCGCGGCGCCCGCGATGGCGGGTGGTACCAGCGCGACGTCGGTGTAGAAGATCATGAGCAGGAAGTTCATGGCCGCCACCAGCATCTGCAGGCCGACGTTGCCGGTGGCGTAGCCCAGCTTGGTGCCCAGCGCGAGCCGGGCGGTTGCGGGTGCGCCGCGCATCATGCGGCCAGCCGGGTGGGCGCCGCCGGGGCGTGCCCGTGCGCGCGGGGTGGCGCGGCCTCCAGCATCAGCCGGACCTCGCGCCGCAGCATCTTGTTGAGGAAGCTGCGCGGGATTTCCTCGACGACGCGGATGTCGTCGGGTTGCAGGCCGGGCGCGAGGTGCTGCGCCAGGTATTCGGCGATGTCATGCTCCAGCGCCTGCCAGTTGCGCTGCGCGCGCCAGTTCTGCCGCAGGCTCACCACCAGCACGGCGACCGCGCCGTGCTGCACCAGGCAGGTCTCCTTCACGGCGGGGTGGCAGTGCGCCACCTCCTCGATCTCGCGCGGGTTGAGCATCTGGCCGCCGCGTTGCACGCGGTCGGCGCTGCGGCCCAGCACGTGCAGATAGCCTTCGGCGTCGAAATGGCCCACGTCGCCCATCACCACCCAGCCGTCGCGCAGGGTTTCGTGCGTTTTCTCGGGGTCGAGCCAGTAGCCCTCGAAGCGCACCGGCGTGCGCACGGTGATCAGGCCGGTCTGGCCCTGCGGCAGCGGGCGGAACTGCTCGTCGCGGATGACCACCTCCACGCCGTCCATCACGCGGCCCACGGTGGAGAGGATGTCGTGGCCGCGCGGCAGGCCATGCACGTCCACATGCTCGTGCGGCAGCAGCCAGGTGATGGGCGGCAGGGCTTCGAGGCAGCCGTAGCCCTGCTGGAAGATGGGGCCGAAGCGCCGGATGGCTTCGGCGATCTTGGGTGCCGGCATCATCTCGGAACCGTAGGGCACGTGGGTGAGCGAGGACAGGTCGTACTGCTGCAGAGCGGGCTCGTCGAGCAGGTCGATGATGGCCGAGGGCGAGAGGAAGGCGCGCGTTACCCGGTGCTGCTGCACCAGCGCGGCCAGCGTGGTGGCCCGGAAGTCCTCGGGCATGACCAGCACCGCGCCCGACAGCAGCGTGGGCAGCACCATGCCCGAGCCGGGCCCGGTGAGCGGCACGCCCAGCATGTGCACAGGGCGCTGGCGGCCCGAGGGCCGCAGGTCGATGGAGCGCGCGATCAGGCGCATGCTGTCGAGGTACTTGCGGTGGCTGTAGCCGATGGCCTTGGGCAGGCCCGTGGTGCCCGAGGTCATGTGCAGGGCGAACAGGTCTTCCTCGCCCACCTCCTCCGTGCCCCAGGCGGGGGCGTGGCCGGCGAGGGCTTGCTCGTAGTCGGCGCCCAGCGCCAGCAGGCGCAGGCCGGGCAGGCGCGCGCGCACGGCGTCCAGGATGGGCGCGCTCAGCAGCGGGTCGTGGATGAAGAGCGCGGGCCGCACGCGCTCGATCATGGCCAGCGCCGCCTCGGGGGGCAGGTGCTTGTGGAAGCTGGCGAAGACGGTGCCGTTCTCGAACGTGGCCAGGCGCGTTTCGTACTGTTCGCCGGTCTCGGGCAGCAGGGTGAAGACGATGTCGCCCTTGCGCAGGCCCTGCGCCCGCATCCAGGCCTGCAGGCGCAGCACGCGTTCCTGCAACTGGGCGTAGCTCAGCGTGCCGCGCCGGTCGATGAGCGCGGGCTTGCGCTGGTGCAGGCGGAAGGCCAGGCGCGCCACCGCGCGGGCCGTGCGCAGGCGGCTGAGCAGAAAGCGCGAAGTGAGGCCGCGCAACGAGGGAAGGGTCACCGGAGTCTCCTGGAAAGGCCGTGCATCCAGGGCAGTTTTCCATGCGCCGCGCGGGCGAACCATCACCAGTTGTATGGCCGCGTATCCGGGTGTTTCCGCCCTGGCTGTGCGGTCGGATTCCGTCCGTGAACGGCGCAGGCAGGCACCGCCGCGTCGTCCGCGCGCCACAGCATGGCGCAAAAGAAAACCGCCAGGGCCGGGTCGCGGCGCACTGGCGGTTGCTTGGCGGCACCGGCCCGGGTGGGGCCGGTGGCTACCGGGGGATGGCAGGCCTCAGGGGTAGAGGCCGCGCATTTCGCGGGCGTGCAGGATGCGCTGGCAGGCCACGATGAAGGTGGCGGTGCGCAGGCTCACCTTGTGTTCCTGGGCGACATGCCAGACGCCGGCGAAGGCTTCTTGCATGATGCGCACCAGGCGCGCGTTGATCTCGTCCTCGCTCCAGAAGAAGCTGGAGAAGTCCTGCACCCATTCGAAGTAGCTCACCGTCACGCCGCCGGCGTTGGCGATCACGTCGGGCAGCACCAGCACGCCCTTGTCGTGCAGGATGTCGTCGGCCTCGGGCGTGGTGGGGCCGTTGGCGCCCTCGATCACCATCTTGGCCTTGATCTTGCCCGCGTTGTCCTGGGTGATCTGGCCTTCCAGCGCGGCGGGAATCAGGATCTCGCAGTCCACGGCCCAGAATTCGTCGTTGGACAGGGTGTCGGCACCGGCGAAACCGCCCACGCCGCCGCGCGCCTGCACATGGGCCAGCAGGGCGGGCACGTCCAGGCCCTTGCCGTTGAAGATGGTGCCGGTGTGGTCCTGTACGGCCACCACCTTGGCGCCGGCGTCGGCGAACAGCTTGGCGGCGGTGCCGCCCACGTTGCCAAAGCCCTGCACGGCCAGGCGGGCGCCTTCGATCGGCAGGCCGGTCAGCTTGGCGGCTTCCACGCCCACGGTGAACACGCCGCGGCCGGTGGCCTCGACGCGGCCCAGCGAGCCGCCCAGGTCCACCGGCTTGCCGGTGACCACGCCGGTGGCGGTGGAGCCCACGTTCATGGAATAGGTGTCCATCATCCAGGCCATGATCTGGCCGTTGGTGTTCACGTCGGGCGCGGGGATGTCCTTGGAGGGCCCGATGATGATGCCGATCTCGCTGGTGTAGCGGCGCGTCAGGCGCTCCAGCTCACCCATCGAGAGCTTCTTGGGGTCGACGCGGATACCGCCCTTGGCGCCGCCGTAGGGCACGTTCACGGCCGCGTTCTTGATCGACATCCAGGCCGACAGGGCCATCACTTCCGACAGCGTCACGTCCTGGTGGAAGCGCACGCCGCCCTTGCCGGGGCCGCGCGAGGTGTTGTGCTGCACGCGGTAGCCCTCGAAGTGGGCGATGGTGCCGTTGTCCAGCTCGATCGGCACGTCCACGATGAGCGCGCGCTTGGGGCGCTTGAGCGTTTCGACCCAGCGGGCCAGGTGGCCGAGGTAGGGGGTGACGCGGTCGACCTGCTGCAGGTAGATGCCCCAGGGGCCGAGGTGCTGCGGGTCGAGGTACGACGGCAGGGTATGGATGCTGGCGGCGTGGCCGGGCGTTCCGGTGGGATGCGACATAGCGGTTTGTTTCCTTGTGGGATCAATGCAAGCCGCGAAGGATAGGTGTGTGCTGGTGGGCTGTCCAAGGCCGGTGTGTTACGAAATTATGCGTTTGGCGCATAACGTGGCCCTGGCGGCGACGGGGTCATTCCACCGTGAAATGCGCCAGCGCCGGGTCGCCCGGCGGGTAGCGCAGGTCGAGGTTGCGCAGCACCTCGCGCAGCACGGTGGCGATCATCAGGTTGCGGTGGGTCTTGGAGTTGGCGGGCACGATGGTCCAGGGCGCCCAGGGGGTGTGCGTGGCCGCCAGCAACTGCTCGTAGGCCTTCTGGTACTGCGGCCATTGCTTGCGTGCCTCGATGTCGCCCATGGCGAACTTCCAGTGCTTGGTCGGGTCGTCCAGGCGCTCCTGCAGGCGCTGGCGCTGCTCGTCGAAGCCGATGTGCAGCAGGAACTTGAGCACGGTGGTGCCCGTCTGGCTCAGCATGCGCTCGAAGTCGTTGATGTGGCCGAAGCGCTGGTGGTGCTGCTCGGGCGTGATCCAGCCGTTGACCACCGGCACCAGCACCTCCTCGTAGTGGCTGCGGTTGAAGATGGTGATCTCGCCGGCCGCCGGCACCTGCTGGTGGATGCGCCAGAGGTAGTCGTGCGCGCGCTCGGCCTCGGTGGGCGCCTTCCAGCCCACGGTGTGCACGCCCAGCGCGCTCATGCGGCCGAACACGCCCCGGATGGTGCCGTCCTTGCCCGAGGTGTCGGTGCCCTGCAGGATCACCAGCAGCTTGTGGCGCTTGTCGGCGTAGAACAGGTTCTGCAGCTCGTCGAGTTCCATCGCCAGCGACTCCACCACGGCCTTGTCCTGGGCCTTGTCGCCGAGGGAGAAGGGCTTGGCCGAGGGGTCGAAGTCCTTGAGAGAAACCGTCCGGCGCTTGCCAGCCTTGCGCCGCTCGGGCGGGCCGTCGGCGCGGCTGTCGGTATCGTGGCCGGCAGTGCCGGGCTGCCAGCGCGCCCAGCGCTGAGCGAGGTCCTTGCTGTTGCTCTCGAACGGTTGGGCCATGGGTTCCTCCGGAAGGCAATGGCCCAAGCTTAGCGCCAGAACCCGTGCAGTGGGTTGCTATGTTATTTGTAGCTGCTAGCGCTTTTTGGATGGGCTTTGTGGCCTATTTCATGCCCCATCCGGGCCGGCCTGCGCCATCAGCGCGATGCAGCGGCGCGCGCCCAGGCCCAGCGGGCGCTCCTTGGACCAGACCAGGTCCACCCACAGCCGCGCGCCGTTGCTGAGGTTCTCGAACGGCATCTCGACCAGCGTGCCGGCGGCGATGTGCGCGGCCACCAGCGCGCGCGGCTGCCAGCCCCAGCCCAGCCCGGCCTCGATGAGGCGCAGTGCCGCGACATGGTTGTCGGTGCGCCAGCCATGGCGCGCGAATTCAAAGCGCGGGTCGCGCTGCAGCGGGTCGCGCCCCGCCACCACGATCTGGCGCGTGGTGGTCAGGTGCTCCTCGCGCAGCCGTGCGGCCTCGGGGGGCTCGCCGCGCGCCACGGCGGCGGCGCGCGCGGCCTGTAGCACCGGGTGGTCGGGCGCCAGCACGGCCACCAGGGTTTCGCTGCCCATCTCCTGGAAGCCTTCGCGCCCGTCGATGCTGGGGCGCTCGAACACCAGCGCGAGTTGCGCGCGCCCGGCGTGCAGCAGGGCCAGCGCGTCGGCCTGCGGCGCGGCCAGCACTTCCACCTGCAGCAGCGGGAACTCGTGCGCCAGCGCGGCCAGCGGCGCAGTCCAGCGCGCGGCCAGCAGCTCGGGGGCGATGGCCAGCGTGAGCCGTTCCTCCAGCCCCTGCGTGAGCGCCAGCGCCTGGGCGTTGAGCTGGCGCAACTGCGCGGCCAGCAGCCGCGCCTGGGGTTCGAGCGCGCGCGCCGCCGCCGTGGGCCGGGGCTCGCGTCCGCCGCGATCAAACAGCGGCATGTCCAGCTCGGCTTCCAGATGGCCCATGGCCATGCTCACGGCCGAAGGCACACGGCCCAGCGCACGCGCCGCTGCGGAGAACGAGCCGTGGTCCAGCACGGCCAGGAACAGGTGCACGCTGTCGGAGGTGAAGGCCATCTGTCAGAAATATTGAAATAAGCTGACTTCAATTATCAGTCGAATGCTTATAAATTGGGCGCCATGCAGTCTCCCGCCCTCATTCCCGGCCTCCACGGCGCGCGCCGCCGCGTCGTCTACGTCACCATCTACGAGCTGATCGCCATCGCCGTGGCCACGCTGGGACTGGCCCAGTTCTCGGACCAGGGCACGGCCCATGCTGGCGTGATGGCGGTGGCGTCCTCGGCCATCGCGGTGGCCTGGAACATCGTTTTCAACACGCTGTTCGAGCGCTGGGAAGCGCGCCAGGCAGTGCGCGGCCGCAGCCTGCGCCGCCGCATCGCCCACGCCGTGGGCTTCGAGGGCGGCCTGGTGTTCATCCTGGTGCCGCTGTTCGCCTGGTGGTTCGGCGTGAGCCTGTGGCAGGCCCTGGTGATGGACCTGGGCCTGGTGGTGTTCTTCCTCTGCTACACCTTCGTCTTCAACTGGAGCTTCGACCGGGTGTTCGGCCTGCCTGCCTCGGCGGCGTGAGGCGGCGCGTCAGGCGGCTATCGCCATGGCTGCTGCCTGGGTGCGGCCCAAGCCAGGGCAGCCGAGCAAGGGCCGCCCCGCAGCGAGGGCTGCGTCCCCCTTCCCGCAAGCGCAGCGCTGCGAGAGAAGGGGGAAGGCGCGCAGCGCCACAGGGGGTTGTCAGAAGTCTCCGTGCTGCCACATATCGGGCGCGAAGCGCACGCATTGGTTGCGCCCCTGGTCCTTGGCACGGTAGAGCGCCACGTCGGCGTACTTGATGGCCTGCCAGAAGCCGTCGGTGTCGCCCGGGAACTCGGCGACACCAATCGAGATGGTTTTCTGCAGCACCTTGTCGCCCACGGTGATCTTCATCGCCTCGATGGCCTGGCGGATCTTCTCGGCCACCAGCAGGGCATCGTCGGGCTGCACGTCCATCAGCAGCACGAGGAATTCCTCGCCGCCGAAGCGGATCACGATGTCGGATTCGCGCACCGCGCTCTTGAGCACGAGGGCGGTCTCGCGCAGGATCAGGTCGCCCGCGTCGTGGCCGTGCGTGTCGTTGACCTGCTTGAAGTAGTCGATGTCGCACACCAGCAGGCCGATCTGGGTGCGCCGCCGCAGCACGCCGCTGATGATCTGGGCCGTGTGGTCCTGCAGGAAGCGCCGGTTGTAGAGCCCGGTCATGGGGTCCACCATGGCCGATTCGCGCAGTGTCTGCATCAGGCGCTTGGCCTCGATGACCGAGAGCGACTGGTTGATGTAGGTTTCGGCGTTGAACAACTTCTGCGGGGTCGTGGGGTCGCGCATGGTGCCCTGCGGGTCCGCGGCGAAGCGCAGCTGCACCACGCCGCCGGCGATGCCGCCGGCCACCAGCGGGATGCAGATATGGCCCATGCCGGCCTCGGGCACGAAGCGGCGGCAGACGCCGGGAAACTCGAACGAGGAGACCTTGCCGCCCGTTTTGACAGCGCGGCACTGCGAGCAGTCGCTCAGGATGTCGGCGTCGCAGTGCAGCATGGCATCGCCGACGAGCGGCGGATGGGCCACGCGCATGGCTTTCTTCTGCGCGTTGACATCGTAGATGGTGTATTCGCGGATGCCCAGCTCGTTCTCGAACACGTCGCCCAGGCGGTGGTAGACGTCGTCGAGCGCGGCGTCGTCCTCGATCACCTTCTTGTAGATCGTCATGCCATAGACGCTGTCGACCAGGGTGTTGAACTTCTTCGAGAGCGTGCCGATCTCGTCCTGCGACTTGATCGCGACCTTCTTGGCCAGGTTGATGTCGCCCGTGCTCAGCGAGTCGATCTGCCGGATGATGGCCGCGATGGGGCGCTGGAAGGCCACGATGATCCAGCGCACGAAGAAGAACAGCAGCGTCGATGCGATCAGCAGCACGACGAGGATGGCGTTCACCGATTCGCGGATGATCTGGTAGATCGCGTTGTTGATGTCGCCATACGATTCGGTCACGCTCTTGCTGTGCTGCAGGGTCAGCGCGATGCCATCGGCCACGCGGGCGCGCGCGGTGTCCAAGGCGGCGGCGGTGACTTCGGCCTCGCCGCCGCGCGGTGGCTTGCGCCGCGCGGTGGTGTAGCTGTCGAGTGCCTGGTCGATGCGGTCGGTCAGGACCATGATGTCGCGCAGGTATTCCAGGCTTTCCGGGCTGGACTTGGCCATGGAACGCAGCAGGTTCTCGACGAGGCTGCCCGAGACGGCCGTCTGGCGCAGGCTCAGCCGGGCATTGACGGCGCGGATCGCCTTGACGTGGTCGCGGATCGACTGCAGCGCCAGCAGGTCGGAGCCTGGTTCGGTGTGCATGCTGAACTGCAGGTCGCGGTCCAGGTTCTGCAGGTGCGCCAGCACCTCGCGCGTGGCCTGGTCGTGTGGAATGATCTGCTCGGCCACCTGGTGGTACTTGTACTGGATGGCGGTCAGCGCGAACACCGTGACGATGGCCATGGAGCCGAACCAGAACAGCGTGCCCAGGGTCAGCAGCAGGAATTTCTGCTTGATCGGCAGGTCCACGAAGGTCAGCAGCCGCAGGAGGCGGCGCAGCAGGCCGTTGCGTTGCGGCGGGTCCTGGATGTCGGCACCATCTGCTTGGCCGCGGGGGTCATCGTGCATGGCAGGGTCTCATGGTTGCTGTCCTGCGCAGGGCCGGGGCGCCAGACATGCCGGCGCGAGGGCGCACCGGGAGCGGGTGATTTGTATCAAGAGGTAGCGCGCATTTTGCCCCAAGAATCCGTGCGCGATCTGGCCCGGGAGCCGCCGCGCGCGGCCCCATGTCCTGGCAGCCGCGCCCGCTATCGGCGCGGTCCGGGCGCCGGGCTGGCAATCGCCGGTAAAATCCGGGCTCGTCCAAGGAGCGTTGCAGCGGCCGCCAGAGGCCGTCAGGCTTGGACTGTCTTTTCGAATCGCAACGACGCTCACCTGTTTCCCGGTTTTTTGCACAGGTGGGCCTATGTCTGATCTTTCCCTTCCTCCCATGCGGCTGTCGGGCCTGGAGCCCGTCTCCATTGGCGCCGGCACGCTGTTCGTCAACGTGGGCGAGCGCACCAACGTCACCGGTTCCAAGGCGTTCGCGCGCATGATCCTCAACGGCCAGTACGAAGAGGCCCTGGCCGTGGCGCGCCAGCAGGTGGAGAACGGCGCCCAGGTCATCGACGTCAACATGGACGAGGCCATGCTCGACAGCAAGGCCGCCATGGTGCGCTTCCTCAACCTGATGGCCTCCGAGCCCGACATCGCGCGCCTGCCCGTCATGGTGGACAGCTCCAAGTGGGAGGTCATCGAGGCGGGCCTGCGCTGCCTGCAGGGCAAGGGCATCGTCAATTCCATCTCGATGAAGGAGGGCGTGGAGGAGTTCAAGCGCCAGGCGCGCCTGGTCAAGCGCTACGGCGCGGCGGCCGTGGTCATGGCCTTCGACGAAAAGGGCCAGGCCGACACCTTCGCGCGCAAGACCGAGATCTGCGCGCGCGCCTACCGCATCCTGGTGGACGAGGTGGACTTCCCGCCCGAGGACATCATCTTCGACCCCAACATCTTCGCCATCGCCACGGGCATCGAGGAGCACGACAACTACGCGGTGGACTTCATCGAGGCCACGCGCTGGATCAAGCAGAACCTGCCGGGCGCCAAGGTGTCGGGCGGCGTGAGCAACGTCAGTTTCAGCTTCCGCGGCAACGACCCGGTGCGCGAAGCCATCCACACCGTGTTCCTGTACCACGCGATCGCGGCGGGCATGGACATGGGCATCGTCAATGCCGGCATGGTGGGCGTGTACGACGACCTCGACCCGGTGCTGCGCGAGCGCGTGGAGGACGTGGTGCTCAACCGCCGGCCCGACGCGGGCGAGCGCCTGGTCGAGATCGCCGAGAGCGCCAAGGGGGCCGCCAAGGACGACAGCAAGAAGCTCGAATGGCGCGGCACGCCCGAGGCTCCCAAGACCGTGGGCGAGCGCCTGAGCCATGCGCTGGTGCATGGCATCACCGAATTCATCACCCAGGACACCGAGGAAGCCTACCGCGAGATCGTGGCCAAGGGCGGCCGCCCGCTGCATGTGATCGAAGGCCCGCTGATGGACGGCATGAACATCGTGGGCGACCTGTTCGGCCAGGGCAAGATGTTCCTGCCCCAGGTGGTGAAGTCGGCGCGCGTGATGAAGCTCGCCGTGGCGCACCTCATCCCCTACATCGAGGAGGAGAAGCGCCAGGACGAGGCCGCCGGGCGCGACGTGCGCACCAAGGGCAAGATCGTCATCGCCACCGTCAAGGGCGACGTGCACGACATCGGCAAGAACATCGTCACCGTGGTCCTGCAGTGCAACAACTTCGAGGTGGTGAACATGGGTGTGATGGTGCCCTGCCACGAAATCCTGGCGCGCGCCAAGGCGGAAGGGGCCGACATCATCGGCCTGTCGGGCCTGATCACGCCCAGCCTGGAGGAAATGCAGTACGTGGCCGGCGAGATGCAGAAGGACGAGCATTTCCGCATCAAGAAGATCCCGCTGCTCATCGGCGGCGCCACCTGCTCGCGCGTGCACACCGCCGTGAAGATCGCCCCGCACTACGAAGGCCCCGTGGTCTACGTGCCCGACGCCTCGCGCAGCGTGGGCGTGGCGCAGAGCCTGCTGGGCGACAACGCCGCCAGCTTCGTGCAGGAGGTGCAGGCCGACTACGACAATGTGCGCAGCCAGCACGCCAACAAGAAGCAGGTGCCGCTGTGGCCGCTGGACAAGGCCCGCGCCAACCGCACCGCCATCGACTGGGCCGCGCACCGCCCCACCGCGCCGCGCGCGCTGGGCCGCCGCGTGTTCAAGAATTTCGATCTCGCCGAACTCGTGCCCTTTCTCGACTGGGGCCCGTTCTTCCAGACCTGGGACCTGGCCGGCGCCTACCCGGCCATCCTGCAGGACGAGGTGGTGGGCGAGCAGGCGCGCCGCGTGTTCGCCGACGGCCAGGCCATGCTCAAGAAGATCATCGAAGGCCGCTGGCTGCAGGCCAGCGGCGTGCTGGCGCTGCTGCCCGCCAACAGCGTGGGCGACGACATCGAGTTCTACACCGACGACACCCGCAGCCAGGTCGCGCTGACCTGGTACGGCCTGCGCCAGCAGACCGAGAAGCACGCGGTCGATGGCGTGATGCGCCCCAGCCGCTGCCTGGCCGACTTCGTGGCGCCCAAGGACAGCGGTATCGCCGACTACGCGGGCCTGTTCGCCGTCACGGCGGGCCTGGGCGTGGAGAAGAAGGAGCAGGAGTTCCTGGCCGCGCACGACGACTACTCGGCCATCCTGTTCAAGAGCCTGGCCGACCGCTTGGCCGAGGCCTTCGCCGAATGCCTGCACCAGCGCGTGCGCACCGACCTGTGGGGCTACGCCAGCGGCGAGCAGCTCAGCAACGAGGCACTGATCGCCGAGCAGTACCAGGGCATCCGCCCCGCGCCCGGCTACCCGGCCTGCCCCGACCACAGCGCCAAGCGCGCCCTGTTCGCGCACCTGCAGTGCGGCGAGATCGGCATGGAACTGACCGAAGGCCTGGCCATGGCGCCCGCCGCCAGCGTGAGCGGCTTCTACATTGGCCATCCCGAAGCCACGTATTTCAGCGTGGGCAAGATCGGCGAAGACCAGGTGCGAGACATGGCGGCACGGCGCGGCATGGAGGAAGGCGCGTTGGTGCGGCTGCTGGCGCCCAATCTCTGATGCTTGCTATCAAAATATGAGCTAATGGCGCTTGTCCTGCGGGCTTTGAAGGCTGATTTCATGCAAAAAGGCTCCGCGTGCGGAGCCTTTTTGCTGTGGGCCACGGGGCTGGTTACGCGTCGATCTCAGCGCGGCACCAGGAACACCGTCTTCTCGCTCACATGGGCGGCCTCGCGCCCCAGCGCCTCGACGTCGAAGTGCACTGCGTGCGAGCCTGGGGCCGCCGCGCCGAAGGGGATCTGCAACTGCACCACCACCCAGCGCGATTCGGCCGGGCCGATGTCCACCTCGGCCTCGGAGGCCACCGCCAAGCCGGGCAGGCCCCGCGCCGTGATGCGGTAGCGCTGCGGCCCCTCGGTGGCGTTCATGATCTGCAGCCGGTACACGTTCTCCAGCTTGCCGCCGGGCACGATGCGTGAGAGCGCCGCGCGATCGCGCACCACGTCCACCTTCAGCGGCGTGCGCGTGACCAGGCTGGCGAGCATGGCGATGCACAGCGCCAGCAGGATGGTGGTGTAGACCAGCACCCGGGGGCGCAGCACGCGCCGCACGATCTGCGCCGGGCTCCAGCGGTGGTTGACGGCGTTCTGCGTGGAGAAGCGGATCAGCCCGCGCGGGTACTGCACCTTGTCCATGACGGAGTTGCACGCGTCCACGCACAGGCCGCAGCCGATGCATTCGTACTGTAGGCCCTTGCGGATGTCGATGCCGGTGGGGCACACCTGCACGCACAGGCTGCAGTCGATGCAGTCGCCCAGGCCCTGGGCCTTGGCGTCCACGTCCTTCTTGCGCGGGGCGCGCGGCTCGCCGCGTGCCGGGTCGTAGCTGACGATCAGCGTGTCCTTGTCGAACATGGCGCTCTGGAAGCGCGCATAGGGGCACATGTACTTGCACACCTGCTCGCGCATGTAGCCCGCGTTGCCGTAGGTGGCGAAGCCATAGAAGCCCACCCAGAAGATCTGCCAGGTGCCCTGCAGCGCGAGCAGCTCGCCGCCGAGCGCGCGGATGGGCACGAAGTAGCCGACGAAGGTGAAGCCGGTCCACAGCGCCACGGTCAGCCAGGCCAGTTGCTTGAGCGTCTTCTTGCGCAGCTTTTCCCAGGTCCACGGACTCTTGTCCAGGCGCAGGCGCGCGCTGCGGTCGCCTTCGATCTGGCGCTCGATCCACATGAAGATCTCGGTGTAGACCGTCTGCGGGCAGGCGAAGCCGCACCACAGGCGCCCGGCCACGGCGGTGAAAAGGAACAGCGACAGCGCCGAGATGATGAGCAGCCCGGTCAGGTAGATGAAGTCCTGCGGGTACAGCACCAGCCCGAAGATGTAGAAGCGCCGCGCGCCCAGGTCGAACAGCACCATCTGGCGCTGGCCCCATTCCAGCCACGGCAGCAGGTAGAACACGGCCTGCGTCAGGAACACCAGGGCCCAGCGCCAGCGGGTGAACACGCCGCTGATGGAGCGCGTGTAAACCTTGGGGTTGGGCTGGTAAAACTGGATCACCTGCTGCGGCGGCGTGGGGGTGGGGTCGGGCGTGGTCATGGGGCGGCGCGTGGGTGGGGCGCGGTGGTCAATGTGTCTTGCTCTTAATCAAGAGTCATGCCAGCCGCAGCGTGGCCCGCGCGGCTGAAAAACCATTGCAGAAACAAGGGCTTGGCACCTTCGGTGCGTGACATCCACCCATTGAAGTGGTGTCAGGGTGCTGCCAATGGGTGCCATGTGCTGCCATATGTGGCGCATGTGGCACACTGATCCCGTTCCTTCGCCTCGCCCGCATCCATGCCTGACACCCCGCCACCGCCCGGTCCGGATCTCGCCGCCTACCTGGACGCGCTGCCCGAGCCTCACATCCTGTTCGATCGCCACTACCGCATCGTGGCCGCCAACGCCGCCTACCGGCGCCAGTATGCGCAGGGCGCGCCCGTGGTGGGGCGTACCTGCTACGAGGTGTCGCACCACTCGTCCGTGCCCTGCGACCAGGCGGGAGAAACCTGCCCGCTGGCACGCTCACTGCAAAGCGGCCAGCGCGAGCGCGTGCTGCACCTGCACCACACGCCGCGCGGCGAGGACTACGTGCAGATCGAACTGCTGCCCCTGCGCGATGCCGGCGGCCAGGCCCAGTACTTCCTGGAAAAAATGGAACCGCTGCCCATGGCCCAGGGCCGGGCGGGCGGTGGTGTGGGCGACGCCGTGGCGGGCGGCATGATCGGCCGCTCGCCGCCATTCCAGACGGTGCTGGAGCTGATCGCCCGCGTGGGCCCTTCGCAGGCCAGCGTGCTGCTGCTGGGGGAGTCGGGCACCGGCAAGGAGCTGGCGGCGCGCGCCGTGCACGAGGCCAGCCCCCGCGCGGGCCGGCCGCTGGTGGCGGTGGACTGCGCCAGTCTGCCCGAGACGCTGTTCGAAAGCGAGCTCTTCGGCCATGAGCGCGGCGCCTTCACCGGCGCGCACACCGCCCGCGCCGGGCTGGTGGAGGCCGCGCACGGCGGCACGCTGTTTCTGGACGAAGTGGGCGACATTCCGTTGACCATGCAGGTCAAGCTGCTGCGCCTGCTGGAGAGCGGCACCTACCGCCGCGTGGGCCAGACCGAGCTGCGCCGCGCCGATCTGCGCGTGGTGGCCGCCACGCACCGCGATCTGCGCGCCATGGTGGCGCAGGGGCGGTTCCGGGAAGACTTGTACTACCGTCTCGCCATCTTCCCCATCGTGCTGCCCGCGCTGCGCGAGCGCGTGCAGGACATTCCACTGCTGGCCCCGTCGCTGCTGGAGCGCGTGGCCCCCGGGCGCCGCCTGGCCCTGGCGCCGGCCGCCCTGCGCCGGCTGGCGCAGCACCCCTTCCCCGGCAACGTGCGCGAGCTGCGCAACGTGCTGGAACGCGCCGCGTTGCTGACCGACGGCCCGGTGGTCAGCGCCCAGGCCGTGGAGCGTGCCCTGGCGTTCGACCGCGCCCTGGCCGGCACGGAGGCCGCGCCGCCACGGGGCCTGGGGCCGGGAACGGGGCGGGCGGCCGCGAGCCTGCGCGGCATGGAGGACGCGGCCCTGCGCGCCGCGCTGCAGGCCAGTGCCGGCACCCGCCGCCAGCAGGCGCATGCCCTGGGCGTGAGCCCGCGCACCCTGTACCGGCGCCTGCGCGCGCTGGAACAGGGGGGTGATCAGGGAGCGTGAGACGCGGCGACGTTGTCCGCCATCTCCAGCTGCATCATGATCATGTTGACCAGGGTGTGCACCGTGGGGCGGCCCGTCTCGATCACGAAGTGCGCCGTCTCGCGGTACAGGCGGTCGCGCTGGGCATAGAGGTCGCGCAGCTTTTCCAGCGGGTTGCCGCCCTGCAGCAGCGGGCGCGTCCGGTCGTGTTTCACGCGCTTGAAGATTTCCTCGGGCGAGGCGCGTAGATAAAGCACGGGGCCGAACTGGCGCAGCACCTCGCGGTTCTCGGCGCGCAGCACCGCGCCGCCGCCGGTGGAGAGCACCATGCCACCGGGTTCGCGGGCGACCTCGGCCAGCATTTCCGACTCCAGCTCGCGAAAACGCGCCTCGCCCTCGGCCTCGAAGAAGCTGCGGATGGTGGTGCCAATGGCCTGCTCCAGCCGGTGGTCCAGGTCGATGAAGGGAACCCCGGCGCGTTGCGCCAGCTGCCGGCCAACGGTGGATTTGCCCGAGCCGGGCATGCCGACCAGTGCACAGCGAATCTGCATAAAAGTCCTGAGGTAAGGGCTGAACCCACTGAGCGCAGAGTGTAAGGCGGCAGGCGGTGCGCTGGCCGTTCGCGCGCCAGGGTGGGGCGCCCGAACGGGCCGGGCCGGGGTGCGGCCGCGCAGTGGCGTTTGCTGGCGCACAATCCCGCATGTGGGCCCCGGGGATGTGCGGGATTGACGTTGCCCGGCCCGGGAGACAGACTGGTTTACACGCGGGTTGACCGCATGGAGCGGTGCATGACGGATCACGAGGACGGTGGCGCGACAGCCCTGGCGGGGCGGCTCATGGGCTTGCTGGCCGCCGTCGCCGCCTGGTCCGACGAGGCCCTGGGCCCCGGCTTGGCGCAGGCGCTGGGCCAGTTGCCCGGGGTGGACGCAGCGGCCCTGCTGCCTGCGGGGCTGCCGCCGCGCGGCGCCCCGTTCCGGGATTTCGGCCTCGTTGCCGGAGGCTCCAGCCACGGGGCGCTTTCGCTGCGCGTGACCGATGCCCGGGCGTTCGCCGCCTGGGAGGCTCTGCTGCCGCCGTTCTGCGCCGCATTGGCCCAATTGCTGGAAGGGCGGCGGCTGTCCCGGGTCGCGCAGCAACTGCAGGAGCGCACCCTGGAGCTGCGCCACAGCGAAAAGCGCTTCCGCGACCTGTTCGACAACTCCCCCGACCCCTGCTGGCTGATCGAGCATGGCGTCTTCACCGACTGCAACCACGCGGCGGTCAGCCTCCTCGGGTACACCCAGCGCGACGAGATCCTGCAGCACCCCTCGCGCCTCTCGCCCGAGTTCCAGCCCGATGGCCGGCCCTCGTACGAGAAGGCCGAGGAGATGATGCAGCAGGCCATGAAGCAGGGCGTGGCCCGCTTCGAGTGGGTGCACTGCCGCGCCGACGGCTCCCGCTTCCCGGTCGAGGTCACGCTGGCGCGGCTCGACCTGCAAGGGCACGAGGCGCTCTACTGCGTCTGGCGCGACATCACCGACCGCAAGAAGGCCGAAGAGGAGGCCTACAGCCTGGCCTTCTTCGACCCGCTCACCGGCCTGCCCAACCGCCGCCTGCTGCTCGACCGGCTGCAGCAGAGCATGGCGGCCAGTTCGCGCAGCGGCAAATACCGCGCCGTTCTGTACCTCGACCTGGACCATTTCAAGAACCTCAACGATACCCAGGGCCACGAGGTGGGCGACCGCCTGCTGGTCGAGACCGCGCGCCGGCTGAGCGCCTGCGTGCGCGAGGGCGACACCGTGGCCCGCCTTGGGGGCGACGAGTTCGTGGTGCTGATCCAGCAACTGGACGAGGACCTCGAAACGGCCGTGTCCCAGGCCGACATGGTGGGCAGCAAGATCGTCGCCCGGCTGGCCGAGCCCTGCGACCTTGGGCCGGTGGTGCACCAGGGGACGGCCAGTGTCGGCATTACCCTGTTCCTGGGCCAGGGCGTGCCGATCGACGAGCTGCTCAAGCGCGCCGACCTGGCCATGTACCAGGCCAAGGCGGGCGGGCGCAACACGCTGCGCTTCTTCGATCCGGCCATCCAGGCGCGGATCGCCGCGCGCGCGCTGATGGAAACCGAGCTGCGCCATGCCGTGCCCCGGCGCGAGCTGGTGCTGCACTACCAGCCCCAGGTGGACCCGCAGGGGCGCTGCGTGGGGGTCGAGGCCCTGATCCGCTGGAACAACCCGAACCGGGGCCGGGTGCCGCCGCTGGACTTCATTCCGCTGGCCGAGGAAACCGGGCTCATCCTGCCCATCGGCCACTGGGTCCTGGGCGAAGCCTGCCGCACCCTGCGTGCCTGGCAGGCCGACCCGCTGACCGCGCAGCTGAGCATCGCGGTCAACGTCAGCATGCGCCAGTTCCGCGAGGCCCGGTTCGTCAGCGAGATCCAGGCCCACTTGCGGGCCACGGGCATCGACCCGGCGCGCCTCAAGCTGGAGATCACGGAAAGCATGCTGGTGGACAACATCGAGCAGACCATCGCGACCATGCAGGCGCTCAAGGGCATGGGCGTCACCTTTTCGCTCGACGATTTCGGCACCGGCTATTCCTCGCTGTACTACGTCAAGCGTCTGCCGCTCGACCAGATCAAGATCGACCAGTCCTTTGTCCGCGACATCCTCGTCGATCCCAACGACGCGGCCATCTGCCGGGCCGTCATCGCGCTGGGCCACAGCCTGGGGCTCGTGACCATCGCCGAGGGGGTGGAGACCGAGCGTCAATGGGCCGTGCTGGCCGGGGAGCGCTGCGATGCCGCCCAGGGCTACCTCTACGCGCGCCCGATGCCGGAGGCGGACTTGGTGCAGTGGCTGCGCCAGCGCGCCTGAGTGCCGGCAACTGTAATTGCAGGTAAAAATGGCCTCCAAGGCTTTCTGGTATTGCGCCAATAGCTATATAAAAGATAGCATCAAAGGGTGATTTTTCGTGGCTTGCGGCGGCGCGGCTCCCTGGAGCGCGCGGCGGGGCGCCGCTGTGCCGCCCGCACTTGCTTACCAATGCGTACAAGCCGGGCCGGAGGGCTGTGTACCGTGCTGCCCGGCTGTCCACCGCAGGGTGGCCGGCACCCACCACAGCAAGGAAGAACCATGAACACCCCCGCCCCCGCGTCCGTTTCCGCCCCTGGCGCAGTCCCGCCCTCCGCCGTGCCGCAGCGCTGGCTCTGGGCGGCCGTCGGGGTGCTGGGGGCCGTGGTGCTGGCGCTGGGGGGCGCCCTGGCCATGCAGCAGCGCGGCCCGGTGGAATCCCCTGTGGCGAACGTGCCGCGCACGCCGGAAGCCGAGATCATCGACGAGCGCAGGGGCTCCGAACCCCGGGCGCGGCCCGCGCCCACGCCTGGCATCGGTGCGCGGCCCGTTCCACTGCAGCCCCTGCGGGCCGATCCGGCGCCCTCCCGCGCCGTGGCCGCTCCGGCCCCTGGCGGAGCGCGCGGCGTGTCCTGTGCGAACTGCGGATGGGTCGAGTCGGTGCAGGCGGTCGAGCAGGCCGCGCCGGCCACGGGCGTGGGCGCCGTGGCTGGCGGCGTGCTGGGCGCCGTCGTGGGCAACCAGGTGGGCAAGGGCTCGGGCCGCGCCGCCGCCACGGTGCTGGGGGCCGTCGGCGGGGGCTATGTGGGCCACAGGGTCGAGCAGAACACGCGCACCCGGACGGTGTACCAGGTGCGCGTGCGCATGCAGGATGGCTCGGTGCGCCAGTTCCAGCGTGCCGAACCGGTGGACGTGGGCATGCCGGTGGTCGTGCAGGGCCGGGGCTTCCGTGCCGCCGCCGCTGCCCCCGGCGACGGGCCGGGTGGCGTGGTGCCGCCGCAGTGAGTGGGTGTGGCAGTGATTCTGCCTAGCGGAATCATCGGCGCGAGGCTTCGCGTTGCCGGATCTCAACAGCCGCCAACTCCTGGCAAAGTCATCTATGTGACTTCGAAGGGCGGCATACCGTGGGTGTTTTCCCTGATGTTGTGCTGCATGGCGGAATAGCGGGCCCGCGCTGGTTGCCCGGCCAGTAAGCTGCGCTCGCTGCCTGGATTTCATGCCCTTCCGTGGTTTCGCGGAAGGAGATTGACGCAAATCCAAGCCGCGCAATGCAACTCTGACAGGAGCGAGACCATGCAGAAACATCCGGACCCGGTGACCGGGGCCCGCGCGGACGGATGCGCGCGCGCTGGCCGGCACATGCCCGGCTCTAGGGCGGCGGCGGCCAGGAGGGCTGGCTGATGGAGATGTTCCTGCAGCAGGTCCTCAACGGCCTGACCCTGGGCGGCATCTACGGCCTCGTCGCCCTGGGGCTCACGCTGGTGTACGGCATCCTGCACGTGCCCAATTTCGCGCACGGTGCGTTCTACATGTTCGGCGCCTTCGTGTCCTTCCACCTCATGTCGGCCTGGGGCTGGAATTACTGGCTGGCCATGGGCGGCGCGGCCCTGTGCGTGGCGCTGGTCGCGGTGCTGGCCGAGCGGCTGGTGTTCCACCCGCTGCGCAACGCCTCGGGCCTGCACCCCATGATCGCGGCCATCGGCATGCTGTTGTTCCTGGAAGCGGCCGCCCAGGCCCTGTGGGGCGCCGATTTCCACCGCATGCAGACGCCCTACACCGGCATCATCGACCTGGCCGGCGTCACGGCGCCCGTGCAGCGCCTGCTGATCATCGCCGCCGCGTTCGCGCTCATGGTGGTGCTGCACCTGTTCCTGACCCGGACCGTGATGGGCTCGACCATCATCGCCATGGCGCAGAACCGCGATGGCGCCTCGCTGGTCGGCATCGACGCCAACCGCGTGGCCATGCTGACCTTCGGCATCTCGGGCGTGCTTGCCGCCGTGGCGGCCACGCTGTACGCGCCCATCAACCTCGTGTACCCGGCCATGGGCCACCTGGTGATCACCAAGGCTTTCGTCATCATCATCCTCGGCGGCATGGGCAGCGTGCCCGGCGCCATCCTGGGCGGGCTGATCATCGGCTTCGCCGAGAGTTTTGGCGCCTTCTACATCTCCACCGACTACAAGGACATCATCGCCTTCGTGCTGCTGGTGTTCATCCTGTCGCTGCGCCCGCAGGGCCTGTTCACCAAGGGAGCACGCTGACCATGGCATATCTCGAAGGCAAGCTGGGCTGGGCCCTGCTGCTGGCCGCGGGCCTGCTGTTCCCGCAGTTCACGGGCAACGACTACCACCTCACGGTGATGGGCACGGCCTACATCTTCGCCATCGCCACCATCGGGCTGAACCTCATCACCGGCTACACCGGGCAGTTCAACCTGGCGCACGCGGGCTTCATGGCGGTGGGCGCCTACACCGTGGGCATTCTCACGGTGGACCATGGCTGGTCGTTCTGGGGCGCGTTCGCGCTGTCGGGCGTGGTCACGGCGTTCCTCGGCTACTTCATCGGCATCCTGTCGCTGCGGCTCAAGGGCCACTATTTCTCGATCTTCACGCTGTGCGTGGGCTACATCATGTTCCTGGTGATCGAGAAGTGGGAGGGCCTGACGCACGGCACGGTGGGCATCATGGGCATCCCGGCGCCCGAGCCCATCGGGGCGGTCCGCTTCGACACCCCGCTGGCGCTGTACTACCTGGTGTTCTTCTGGCTGGTGCTGGGGCTGTGGGCCATGCGGCGCATCGTCAACTCGCTGCTGGGCCGCACCTTCATGGCCATTCGCAACAGCGACGAGCTGGCCGAGTCGCTGGGCATCAACCTCATGCGCAACAAGACGCTGGCCTTCATGCTGTCGGTGTTCTACGCCGGCATGGCCGGGGGCCTGTACGCCGGTTACGTGCGCTTCATCGGCCCGGGCGTGGCCGGGGTGGAGCACACCTTCGACATGACCATGTACATGCTGATCGGCGGCCTGGGCACGCTGCTCGGGCCGCTGCTGGGTGCGCTGGCCATGCCCTGGCTCACGCAGTACCTGCAGTTCCTGCAAGAGTACCGCTTCCTCGTCTTCGGGCCCATCCTGGTGTTGCTGGTGATCTTCGTCCCGCACGGCATCGTGGGCAGCTATCTGGGCTGGCGCGCGCGCCGCGCCGCGCAAGGAGTCCCGCATGCTCAAGATTGAACACCTGACCAAGCGCTTCGGCGGCCTGGCGGCGGTCAACGACGTCAGCACCACCATCGAGGCGGGCAAGATCAACGCCATCATCGGCCCCAACGGTGCGGGCAAGACGACGTTCTTCAACCTCATCAGCGGCGTGCACCGCCCGACCTCGGGCACCATCACGCTCGAAGGCCAGGACGTGACCTCGCTGCGCACCGACCAGGTGGCGCGCCTGGGCGTTGCGCGCACCTTCCAGACCACGGCGCTGTTCGACATGGCCTCGGTGCTCGACAACCTCATCGTCGGCCACCGCCTGCGCACCCGCTCGGGCCTGCTCGACGTGCTGCGCGGCTCCAGCCTGCTGCGCGAGGAGGAGCGCATCTGCCGCGAGAAGGCGCGCGACGCGCTGAACTTCGTCGGCCTGTCGCACCTGGAGAACCGCATGGCGGGCGACATCTCGCAGGAGGAGCGCAAGCGCGTGGCCTTCGCGCTGGCCCTGGCCACCGGCCCGCGCCTGGTGCTGCTCGACGAACCCGCCGGCGGCGTGAACCCCGATGAAACGCAGGGCCTGGCCGACCTCATCCGCAAGATGGTGCAGAGCGGACTGACCGTGTGCCTGATCGAGCACAAGATGAACATGATCATGAGCCTGGCCGACAAGATCCTCGTGCTGAGCTATGGCGAGAAGATCGCCGAGGGCACGCCCGCCGAGATCCGCGCCAACCCGGCCGTGATCGATGCCTACCTGGGGAGCGAGCATGCTGACGCTTGAGAACGTATCGCTGAACTACGGCAGCTTCACGGCGCTCGACGGTGTGAGCCTGCACGCCGACCAGGGCGAGCTGGTGGTGCTGCTGGGCGCCAACGGCGCGGGCAAGAGTTCCATCTTCCTCACCATCAGCGGCATCCACAAGGCGGCGGGTGGCAGCATCCGCTACGGCGACCGCAATCTCGTGGGCATGAAGCCCTCGCAGATCGTCGCCCACGGCGTGGTGCAATGCCCCGAGGGGCGCAAGCTGTTCCCCGGCATGTCGGTGCTGAAGAACCTCATGCTCGGTGCCTACGTGCACCGCGCCGACAACGCCGGCAACCGCCAGCGGCTCGACGAGGTGCTGGCGCTGTTCCCCATCCTCGATCAGAAGAAGGACGACCCGGCCGGCTCGCTCAGCGGCGGCCAGCAGCAGATGGTGGCCATCGGCCGCGCGCTGATGGGCCGTCCCAAGGTGCTGCTGCTCGACGAGCCCTCGCTGGGCCTGGCGCCGCTGGTCATCAAGCAGACCTTCGAGGTCATCCAGCGCATCAACCAGGCCGGCACCACGGTGCTGCTGGCCGAGCAGAACGCTTTCGCCGCGCTGAAGATCGCGCACCGCGCCTACGTCATCGAGAGCGGGCGCATCGTCATGGAAGGCGACCGCGAAAGCCTCATGAACAACGAAGCGGTCCGCAAAGCCTACATCGGCGCTTGAGATGAGGGCCAACCCCCTGAGCGGCTACGCCGCTTCCCCCTTCTCTCTCGCATCGCTGCGCGACGCGGGGAAGGGGGACGCCACCCGCGCGGCGGGGCGGCCCTTGCGCGGTGGCCCTGGCCTGGGCCGCGCGGTGCAATGAACAAACAAGACGGCTCAAAACCGCGTGACACCTCTTTTTTTCCACTCCAAGGAGACAGCATGAAACGCAAGACCATCCTCCGCCTGTGCGCCAGCACCTTCGCCGCGACGCTGCTGGGCATCGCCCCGGCCATGGCCCAGCAGGTCGTGAAGATCGGCTACTCCGGCCCCCTGAGCGGCGGCGCCGCGCTGTACGGCAAGAACGTGCTCAGCGGCATGGAAATGGCCGTGAAGGAAATCAACGAGGCCGGCCTGGACGTGGCGGGCAAGAAGGTCAAGTTCGAGATCGTCGCGCTCGACGACAAGTACAACCCGTCGGAGACCGCCATCAACACCCAGCGCCTGGTGCAGGAGCACAAGGCCGCCGCCGTGCTGGTGCCGCACTCGGGTGGCAGCTTCGCCGTGCAAGCCATCAACGAGCAGCAGAAAGTGCTGCTGCTGTCCTACACCAGCGTGCCGCAGATCACCGAGAAGGGCAACAAGCTCACGCTGCGCATTCCGCCCGAGTTCACCTCCTACATCAAGCCCTTCGTGGGCCATGCCATGGGCAAGTATGGCAAGACCATGGCCGTGGCCAATGCCGACCACGACTACGCCAAGGCCTGGACGGCGGCCTTCAAGCCGGCCTGGGAAGCGGCCGGCGGCAAGGTGGTGGCCGAGAACCCCATGTCCTACAACCGCGCCACCGACTTCTACAGCGGCGTGAGCCGCGTGCTGGCGGCCAAGCCCGACGTGCTGTTCATCGGCGGCGCCTCCGAGCCCACGGGCCTGGTGGTCAAGCAGGCGCGCGAACTGGGCTTCAAGGGCGGCTTCGTCATCATCGACCAGGCCAAGATGGACGAGATCGGAAAGATCACGGGCGGCTACGGCCCCCTGGAAGGCTCCATCGGCGTGCTGCCCGTGGTGGAGGACAGCTCGCCGATCACCAAGGCCTTCGTCGAGCGCTACCGCAAGCTCAACCCGGGCCGCGACCCGAGTTCCGAGGTGTCGCTGAACTACACGGCGGTGCACGCCACGGCCCTGGCCATGCAAATGGCCGGCAGCGCCACCGATGCCGCCGCCATCCGCGCCAACCTCGACAAGGCCTTCAAGGCCCTGCCCGACGCGCACAACCCGCACGACATCGACGGCGTGAACGAGCGCGGCGGCACCACGGCCAACACCCGCGTGGCCGTGGTCGAGTCCGGCAAGATCAAGGAAGTGCGCCTGAGCGCGCTGGCCAAGTAAGCCGAGCGTGCCACCGGAACGCCCGCTGCCGCTCGGTGGCGGGCGTTGGTCCAGGCGCCGGGGCTACAGCGGCTGCCCTTGGGCCTGGGCCACGAGCAGGCCCACCAGCTCTTCCGTGGCGGCCAGGATGCGCTCGCTTTCTTCGGCCATGAGTACGGCGCCCTGGCGCAGCAGCGCCGGGTCCTTGTGGGTGAACAGGGCGTTCTGGTATGGCTCCCAGGCGTGCCGCACGCGCGTGGCGGCGGCCTTGGCGGGTGGGGCCACGCGGGGCGAGCTTTCCAGCTGGGTCAGCACGGCGGTGAAATGCGCGCGGCTCAGGTGCAGCTCCATGTCCGCCGGTGCGTCATGGAGCGTCCAGGCGCGGTAGAGGTAGAACTTGGCCATGCGCTGCGACAGCATGCGCTGGCGCCCGGCGATGCCGACCAGGTGGTCCAGCGGCGAGCCGGTGGTGTTTTCGTAGGCCACGGTGGTCCGGTGCGCGGCGCTTTGCAGCAGTTCGCTGGCATCGTAGAGCGCCGCCGCGCCGTCGCGGCTGGGCAGGCCCGCGAGCACCGCCTTGAAGTCGGTCCAGCGTGTTTCCAGCGGCGGCAGGCTGGCCTGCACCATGGGGGTGGGCTGGAAGGTCTTGAGCGCGGCAAGATGGGCATCGAAGCGTTCGACCGAGTCCCGCAGCAGCGCGCGGGCGCCCTCCGGCGCGATGGACAGGCCCCATTGCAGGTAGGCCTTGGTGCTGCGCTGCGAGAGCATGCGCAGGCGGCCGGCCATGTCGACGGCGGTGGGTGTGTCCAGCCGGAGGCTGCGTGGCGTCTGGGGAAGCGCCACCCGTGGCAGCGCCGCCAGCGCCATGCCGCCCAGGAGCGTCGCGCAGAATTGGAGTCGATCCACGATACCTCCCGCGAAAGCGAAGGGAAAAGGCCGATGAACCGGCTCTTCGGGGCAGGGTGCCCGCAGCAGTATAGGGGGCGGCCTTGGCGGAAGGCGGGTCTTCCCCGGTCAGCGGGTGGCCGCCTCGCGGTCCTGCAGCGCGCGCCACTGCACCTTGCCGGTGCCCGACTTGGGCAGGCTGTCCACGAACTGCACCAGGCGCGGGCTCTTGTAGGCCGCCATGTGGCCGTGCGCCCAGTCGACGATCTCCTGCTCGCTCACCTGGCCCTTGAAGGCGTCGCGCAGCACCACCACGGCCTTCACGGTCTCGCCCCGGCGCTCGTCGCGCGCGGCGATCACGCAGACCTCCTGGATGGCGGGGTGGGCGTACATCAGCGCCTCCACCTCGGCCGGCCAGACCTTGAAGCCGCTGGCGTTGATCATGCGCTTGAGCCGGTCCACCATGTAGAAGTAGCCATGCTCGTCGGTGCGCGCCAGGTCGCCGGTGCGCAGGAAACGCTTGCCGTCCAGCGTGATGAACGCCGCCTCGGTGGCGCTGGGCTGGCCCCAGTAGCCCTGCATGACCTGCGGGCCGTGCACGATGATCTCGCCGACCTCGCCCGGGGGCAGCTCGGCGAAGGTGGCCGGGTCCACCACGCGCGCGTCCACGTCGAAGATCGGGATGCCCAGGCACTGCTTCATGGGGCGCTCGGGCGGGTTGATGTGTGTGGGCGCCATGGTCTCGGACATGCCATAGCCCTCGATGTAGTCGAGCTGGCACAGTTCCTTGAGCCGGGTGGCCACGGCCTCGGGCATGGCCGCGCCGCCGCCGCTCAGGCGGCTGATGCTGGAGAGGTCGTATTCGGCCAGGCGCGGGTTGGACAGCAGGTCCACCACCATGGTCACGATCATCTGCGTGCCCGTTACGCGGTAGCGCTGGATGAGCTGCGCGGCGGCGTCGCGGTCCCAGCGGGGCAGCAGCACGATGGTGGCGCCCACGTAGAGCGAGCCGTTCATGCCGTTCTGCATGCCGGTGACGTGGAACAGCGGCAGTACCACCAGCGACACCGCGTCCTGCGGCGTGCCCAGCCACTGTGTGCCGGCGACGGTGTTGTACATCACGCTGCGGTGCGTGTGCATGCAGCCCTTGGGGTGGCCCGTGGTGCCCGAGGTGTAGGGCATCACGGCCAGGTCGTCGGGCCCGGCCTCGATCGGTGCGGGGCGGCGGCCGGCTGCCAACGCCTCCGTCCAGGCCACGGCCCCCGGCTCGGTGACGGGCTCGCGCGGTGCGCTGACGAAAGAGGGCACCGTCAGATCGGTGGGCGCGGTGGCGTAGTCGCTGTAGGCCGCCACCACGGCGTGGCGCATGCCGGGCGCTGCGGGGTCGGCCGCGGCGGCGGCCAGGCCCTCGCGCAGCAGCGGGCGCACCTGGGCGAACAGGTCCTGCGGCGCGAGGATGGTGCTTGCGCCGGCGTCGCTCACGTAGTGGCGCAGTTCCTCGGTGAGGTTCATCGGATTGACCGGCACCACCACCGCGTCGGCGCGCAGGATGGCGTAGAAGCCGATCACGAACTGCGGGCTGTTCTGCATGTAGAGCAGCACGCGGTCGCCCTTGCGCACGCCGCACACCTGCTGCAGGTGGGCCGCCAGGCGTTCGGTCTCGTCCTGAAGCCGGGCGTAGGAGATGACCGAGTCGTAGAACACCAGCGCGGCCTTGTCCGGGTAGCGCAGGGCCGAGATTTCGATGTTGCGGTAGAGGTGCGTGGCCGGTACCGTGAGGTGGCGCGGCAGCGTGCGCGGCCAGTGGGCGAAGTGGCGGTCGGACATGGGCGGTGCTCAGCTGGCGGTCATGTAGCGTGCGAGTTCCATCTTGCCGATCTGGTTGCGGTGTACCTCGTCGGGGCCGTCGGCGAAGCGCAGCGTGCGCGCGCTCGCGTATGCGGCGGCGAGCGGGAAGTCGTCGCTCACCCCCGCGCCGCCGTGCACCTGCATGGCCCAGTCGATCACCTGGCAGGCCATGCTCGGCGCGGCCACCTTGATCATGGCGATTTCCTTCTGCGCGACCTTGTTGCCCACGGTGTCCATCATGTAGGCGGCGTTGAGCACCAGGAAGCGCGCCTGGTCGATCAGGATGCGCGCGTTGGCGATGCGCTCGCGCGTCACGCCCTGGTCGGCCACGGGGCGGTGGAAGGCCACGCGACCCAGGGCGCGCTTGCACATGAGTTCGAGCGCGCGCTCGGCCACGCCGATCAGGCGCATGCAGTGGTGGATGCGCCCGGGGCCCAAGCGCCCCTGGGCGATCTCGAAGCCCCGGCCCTCGCCGAGCAGCACGTTGCTGACCGGCACGCGCACGTTGTCAAAGCTGACCTCGCCATGGCCGTGCGGCGCGTGGTCGTAGCCGAAGACGGGCAGGGCGCGCTCCATGGTCACGCCCGGGGTCTTCATGGGGATGAGGATCATGGACTGCTGGCGGTGGCGGCTGGCATGGCCAGGGTCGGTCTTGCCCATGAAGATCAGGATCTCGCAGCGCGGGTCGGGCGCGCCCGAGGTCCACCACTTGCGGCCGTTGATCACGTACTCATCGCCATCGCGCTCGATGCGCGCCTCGATGTTGGTCGCGTCCGACGAGGCCACGGCGGGTTCCGTCATGGCGAAGGCCGAGCGGATCGTGCCGTCGAGCAGGGGCAGCAGCCAGCGCTGCTGCTGCTCTTCGGTGGCGTAGCGCACCAGGGTTTCCATGTTGCCGGTGTCGGGCGCCGAACAGTTGAAGGCCTCGGGCGCCACGTGGGAGCGGCCCATGATCTCGCACAGCGGTGCGTATTCCAGGTTGGTCAGGCCCGCGCCGTATTTCGACTCGGGCAGGAACAGGTTCCACAGGCCGGCCGCCTTGGCCTTGGCCTTGAGTTCCTCCATCACCTTCGTGGGTTGCCAGGGATTGCCGGCCTTGCGGTTCTCGTCCACCTCGTGGTGGTACACGGCCTCGGCGGGGTAGATGTGTTCTTCCATGAAGGCGGTGACGCGCTTCTGCAGATCGATGACCTTGGGGGAGTAGGAGAAATCCATGGGTAGTCCTTTGCGGTCAGATCAGGCTGGCGCCACCGTCCACCACCAAGCCCTGCCCGGTGATGTGGCGCGACGCGTCCGAGGCCAGGAAGACCACGGCGCCCTTGAGGTCCTCGTCACCGCCGATGCGGCGCAGCGGCGTGCGCTCCACCATCGTGGGGCCGAGCTTCTCGATCAGGCCGTTGGCCAGCTTGCTCGGGAAGAAGCCCGGGCAGATGGCGTTGACGCGGATGCCGTAGTGGCCCCACTCGGACGCCAGCGTGCGCGCGAAATGCAGCGCGGCGGCCTTGGAGGTGTTGTAGGCGATGGTGTTCATGCCCGGCGGCGTGCCCTTGATGGCGGCCACCGAGGCGGTGATGATGATGTTGCCCCGGCCCTTGGGGATCATCACGCGCTTGCCCACCTCGCGCGAGAGGAAGAAGGGCGCGTTCACGTTCAGGTCCATCACCTTGTTCCAGGCAGCGTCGGGGTAGTCCTCGGCGTTGGCGCCCCAGGTGGCGCCGGCGTTGTTCACCAGGATGTCGATGGTGCCGAAGCGCGCCAGCACCTGGTCCACCATGGCCGGGATCTGGTCGAACTTCGACAGGTCGTTGACCACGGTCTCGACCTCGTAGCCCAGGCCTTCGAGGTGGGCCTTGGCCTGCGCCAGTTCATCGGCCTTGCGCGCCGTGATGGCGAGCTTGGCACCCATCTCGCCCAGCGCCTCGGCCATCTGCAGGCCCAGGCCGCGCGAGCCGCCGGTGACGAGGGCGACCTGCCCGGTCAGATCAAAAAGTTGTTTCACGCTCATTGCTGTTGCTCCTTGGTTGTTCATGGCCCGCGACGGGGCCGTTGTGTCAGCACACTTCGAAAAGACCGGCCGCGCCCTGGCCGCCGCCGATGCACATGGTGACCACCACGTACTTCACGCCCCGGCGCTTGCCCTCGATCAGGGCGTGGCCCGTCAGGCGCGAGCCCGACACGCCATACGGGTGGCCCACGGCGATGGCGCCGCCGTTGACGTTGAGCCGCTCGTCGGGAATGCCCAGCTTGTCGCGGCAGTAGAGCACCTGCACGGCGAAGGCTTCATTGAGCTCCCACAGGCCGATGTCGTCCACCTTCAGGCCGGCCTTGGCCAGCAGCTTGGGCACGGCGAACACCGGGCCGATGCCCATCTCGTCGGGCTCGCAGCCCGCCACGGCGAAGCCACGGAAGATGCCCAAGGGCTGCAGGCCGCGCCGTTCGGCGAGCTGGCGGTCCATCAGCACGCAGGCCGAGGCACCGTCCGAGAACTGGCTGGCGTTGCCGGCCGTGACCACGCCGCCGGGCAGGGCGGCGCGGATCTTCTGCACGGCCTCCAGGGTGGTGTCGGGGCGGATGCCCTCGTCGGAGGCTATCGTCACCTCCTTCATGGTGATGCGGCCCGTGGCCTTGTCCACCACGCCCATGGTGGTGGTCATGGGAGCGATCTCGTCCTTGAACAGGCCGGCGGCCTGGGCGGCGGCGGCGCGCAGCTGGCTGCGCACGCCGTACTCGTCCTGGGCCTGCTTGCCGATGCCGTAGCGCTGGGCCACCTGCTCGGCGGTCTGCAGCATGTTCCAGTAGATCTCGGGCTTGTGCTCGACCAGCCAGGGGTCGCGCCGCATGTGGGTGTTGGCCTCGTTCTGCACGCAGGAGATGCTCTCCACGCCGCCGGCCACGTACACCTGGCCTTCGCCCGCGATGATGCGCTGCGCGGCCAGCGCGATGGTCTGCAGACCCGAGGAGCAGAACCGGTTGATGGTCATGCCCCCGGTGGTGATGGGCAGGCCGGCACGCAGCGCGATCTGGCGCGCCACGTTGCCGCCGGTCGTGCCCTCGCCGAAGGTACCGCCCATGATGACGTCCTCGACCTCGGCCGGGTCGATGCCCGCGCGCGCCACGGCGTGCTGCACGGCATGGCCGCCCAGCGTGGGGCCGTAGGTCATGTTGAAGGCGCCCTTCCAGCTCTTGGCCAGGCCGGTGCGGGCGGTGGAAACGATCACTGCTTCTGTCATGGTGTGCTGTCCTGTGGGGTGTTAGTTGAAGCTCTGGCCGGCTTCGGCCAGGCGCACGAGCAGTGGCGCGGGTTGCCACGAGGCGTCGGCGCCCGGCTCGGCGGCGAAGCGGCGCAGGCTGCGCACCACCTGGGGCAGGCCCACGGTGTCGGCGTACAGCATGGGGCCGCCCCGGTGCAGCGGGAAGCCGTAGCCGTTGAGGTAGACGAGGTCGATGTCCGAGGCGCGCGCGGCGATGCCTTCCTCCAGGATGCGCGCGCCCTCGTTCACCAGCGCGAAGATGCAGCGCTCGACGATCTCCTCGTCGCTGATCTTGCGCGGCGTGATGCCGTGGGCGGCGCGGTAGTCGGCGATGAGCTGCTCTGTCACGCTGTCGGGCAGGGGCGTGCGGTTGCCGGCCTCGTAGCGGTACCAGCCCGCGCCGGTCTTCTGGCCGAATCGCCCGGCTTCGCAGAGCTTGTCGGCCACGATGGGTTGCATTGCCACGCCCGCCTCGGCGGCCTTGCGCTTGCGCGTGGCCCAGCCGATATCGAGGCCCGCGAGGTCGCCCATGCGGAACGGTCCCATGGCCAGGCCGAACTTCTGCAGAGCGCCGTCGATCTGCTGGGGCAGGGCGCCCGCGTTGATCAGGCCCTGGGCGGCGGCGCCGTAGCGCGCCAGCATGCGGTTGCCGATGAAGCCGTCGCACACGCCCGAGACCACGGCCACCTTCTTGATCTGCTTGGCCAAGGCCAGGCTGGTGGCCAGCACGTCGGGCGCGGTCTGGGCGCCACGCACGATCTCCAGCAGGCGCATCACGTTGGCGGGGCTGAAGAAGTGCAGGCCGATCACGTCCTGCGGGCGCTGCGTGAAGGTGGCGATGCGGTCGATGTCCAGGTACGAGGTGTTCGACGCCAGGATGGCGCCCGGCTTGGCCACGGCGTCGAGCTGGCGGAAAACGGTTTCCTTCACGCCCATTTCCTCGAACACGGCCTCAACGATGAGGTCCGCGTCCTTCAGCGCGGCGTACTCCAGCGTTGGCGTGATCAGGCCCATGCGCTGCTCCACCTGCTCGGGCTTGAGCTTGCCCTTCTTCATGGAGTTCTCGTAGTTCTTGCGGATCGTGGCCAGGCCCCGGTCCAGCGCCTCCTGCTTCATCTCCAGCAGCACCACGGGGATGCCGGCGTTGAGGAAGTTCATGGTGATGCCGCCGCCCATGGTGCCGGCGCCGATCACGCCCACCCGGGCGATGGGGCGCAGCTGCGTGCCCTCGGGCAGGCCGGGCACCTTGGCCGCGGCGCGCTCGGCCTGGAACACATGGCGCAGCGCGCGCGACTCGGGCGTTTGCATCAGCGCCTGGAACAGCGTGCGTTCGGTCTGCAGGCCTTCGTCGAAGGGCTTGAGCGAGGCCGCCACGGCCTCCACGCACTGCAGCGGCGCCGGGAAGGGCTTGCTCGCGGCCGCCACGGTGTTGCGCGCGAACTGCAGGAAGGCGTCGGCGTTGGGTTGCTTGACCTTCCGATCGCGGGCGCGCGGCAGCGGTTCGCCCCGGGCCGCCACCTGGGCGGCGAAGGCCACCGCGCCTTCGACCAGGTCGCCCTCGATCAGCGCGTGCACCAGCGGCGTGCCGGCGAAGGCCTGGGCCGGCGCGGGTTGGCCCGAGACGACCATGTTCAGGGCGTCCTCCAGCCCGATCAGGCGCGGCAGGCGCTGCGTGCCGCCCGCGCCGGGCAGCAGGCCCAGCTTCACCTCGGGCAGGCCGAGCGAGGCGTCGGGTTGGGCCACGCGGTAGTGGCAGCCCAGGGCCAGTTCCAGACCGCCGCCCAGGCACACGCCGGCGATGGCCGCCACCACGGGCTTGCTGGCGGCGTCGAGCGCGCGGATCACGTTGGGCAGCGTGGGTTCCTGGCCGGCCTTGGGCGTGCCGAACTCGCGCACATCCGCACCGCCGGAGAAGGCGCGCGCGCTGCCGGTCAGCACGATGGCCTGCACCTGCGGGTCAGCCAGCGCCTGGTCCAGCGCGGCGACGATGCCACTGCGCAGGGCGTGGCCGAGGCCGTTGACGGGCGGGTTGTTCAGCGTGACCACGGCCACGGGGCCGTGCACTGCGCAGGTGGTGGGGGAGGAAGTGGTGCTCATGGGGGGGTGGAGGGAAGGGGAGGGACGGGTTGTTCTGCATGGCAGAAATTGATCCATTCCATGCTATCGGTGGCCCGGTGCGCTGTCTGTCACCTGCGAAACTCGCCGCCGTTGTGGGCGCTGCGTGCCACGCATACGATGGCTCCTCTTTTCGCCTGCCCCGCCACGGCGGGGCGTTGCCATGAAATTCTGCAATGCAGAATAACGGAGGCCCCATGCCCGAATCCCTGCTCATCAACCGCCGCGACCTCGACTTCCAGCTCTTCGAGGTGCTCCAGGCCGAGGCCCTGGCGCAGCGCCCGCGCCACGCCGACCACAGCCGCGAAACCTTCGCCGCCGCGCTCGACACGGCGCACGCCATTGCCGAAGAGAAATTCGCGCCGCACAACCGCGCCTCGGACGAGAACGAGCCCCGCTTCGAAAACGGCCGCGTGCGCATGATCCCCGAGGTGCGCGAGGCGCTCGACGCCTTCTGCGCCGCCGGCCTGCTGGCGCCCACCAAGGACTACGAGCAGGGCGGCATGCAGTTGCCCGTGGTGGTGGCGCAGGCCTGCTCGGCGCTGTTCAAGAGCGCCAACGGCGCCACCACCTCGTATGTGGGCCTGACGCTGGGCAATGCCAACGTGATCGAGCGTTTCGGCACCGAGGCGCAGAAGCGCAAGTACCTCGGCGCGCTGCTCTCGGGCCGCTTCTTCGGCACCATGGCGTTGACCGAGCCGCAGGCCGGCTCCAGCCTGTCGGACCTGACCACCAGCGCCACGCCGCAGCCCGACGGCACGTACCGCATCAAGGGCAGCAAGATCTTCATTTCGGCGGGCGACCATGAGCTGCGCGAGAACATCGTGCACCTGGTGCTGGCGCGCATCCCCGGCGCGCCGCCCGGGGTCAAGGGCATCTCGCTGTTCACCGTGCCCAAGTTCCGCGTCAATGATGACGGCAGCCTGGGCGCGCGCAACGACGTCACCTTGTCGGGCCTGATCCACAAGGCCGGCTGGCGCGGCACCACGTCCACCATGCTGTCGTTCGGCGACCAGGACGACTGCGAGGGCGAACTCGTGGGCCAGCCGCACCAGGGCCTGGCCTGCATGTTCCACATGATGAACGAGGCGCGCATCGGCGTCGGCATGGGCGCGGTGATGTACGGCTACCGGGGCTATCTGGCCTCGCTGCGGTACGCGCGTGAGCGCCTGCAGGGGCGCCCGCCCGCCGCCAAGGACCCGCTGCAGCCGCAGGTGCCGCTGGTGGCGCACGCCGACGTGCGCCGCATGCTGCTGGCGCAGAAGGCCTACGTGGAGGGCGCCTTCGCGCTGGGCCTGTACGCCGCGCGCCTGGTGGACGAGCAGCGCACCGGCGAGAGCGAGGCCGCCCGCGCCGAGGCCGGCCTGTTGCTGGACCTGCTCACGCCCATCGTCAAATCCTGGCCCGCGCAGTGGTGCCTGGAGGCCAACAGCCTGGCCATTCAGATCCACGGCGGCTACGGCTACACGCGCGAATACCCGGTGGAGCAGTTCTGGCGCGACAACCGCCTGAACATGATCCACGAAGGCACGCACGGCATCCAGGCGCTGGACCTGCTGGGCCGCAAGGCCGTGATGCAGCAGGGCGCAGCCATCGCGCTGTTCGGCCGCGAGCTGCAGGCCACCGTGGAGCAGGCCCGCGCCCGGCCCGCGCTGGCCGCCCATGCCGAGGCCCTGCAGGCGGCCTGGGGCGAGGTGCAGGCCACGCTGGCCGTGCTCACGCCGCTGCTGCGCGGCGAGGGCGACCGCGCCCTGGCCAACGCCAGCGTGTTCCTCGAAGCCTTTGGCCACACCGTGCTGGCCTGGACCTGGCTGCGCCAGGCCGTGGTCGCCGACGGCGCGCTGGCGCGGGCCGCCACGCCGCAGGACGCGGACTTCTATCAGGGCAAGCTGCAGGCCTGCCGCTGGTTCTTCCATTGGGAGCTGCCGCGCACCGCGCCCCAGCACGCGCTGCTGCGCAGCCTGGACGACAGCACGCTGGCCATGCGGGACGCGTGGTTCTAGAGGATTTGAATGAAATCGGGCTCTGGCGCTTTACTGGAAAGCGTCAATAGCTATAAAATTAATAGCAACAAAAGACGCTCAGCGCGCCGCCGGTGGGACCAGCGGCAGCCCGCGCCGCGCCCATTCCGACATGCCGCCCTCGACGTAGCGCACGTTGGTGTAGCCGCGCTCGCGCAGCGCCTGCCAGACGGCCCGCGAGCGGTTCTGCGTGTTGCAGATCAGCAGCACGGGCTTTGCCGCGTCCTTGGGGATCTCGGCCAGGCGCGCGCCGATCTCGCGCATGGGCAGCAGCTTGGCCACGCGCGACACGCCCGTGGCGTGCTCCTGCGGCTCGCGGATGTCCACCAGCAGGGCGCGGCCTGCCTCGGCCTCGGCGCGGGCGGTGTCCAGGCTCACCTTCTCGCCCGACAGGGAGGCATGCGCCGGGAGCGCGGCGGCGCCTCCAAGGGCCAGGAGCAGGTGCAGGGCGGTGCGACGGGACAGGGTTTTCATGGCGGACAGCGAGGGCGTGGAATGGTGTGATTGTCCTCTCCTGGCTCAGGTGCGCAACCACAGCAGGCTGATCAGGTAAATACCGTAGGCCGCGACGAAGAGTCCTCCCTCGGTGCGCGAGACCTGGTGGCCGCTGCGGAAGACCGGAAGGCCGGCGAGCGCGACCAGGGCCGCCAGCGGCAGGTCGATGAGCAGAAGATCGCGGCTGACATCCACCCCGTCCGGGGATGCGAGCAGGGTGAGCCCGAGGATGACCAGGATGTTGTAGATGCTGCTGCCGATCAGGTTGCCGATCGCCACGTCGCGGTCGCCCTTCCAGGTGGACAGCAGCGTGGTCACCAGTTCCGGCGCCGAGGTGCCGATGGCCACGATGGTCAGGCCGATGAAGGCGTCGGAAACGCCATGGGCCTTGGCGATGCGCACGGCACCGGCCACCAGCAGCTCGGCGCCCAGCACCGTGATGGCGATGCCGGCCAGCAGCAGCACGGCCAGCCATGCACCGGGATGCCAGCCGCCGGTTCGCAGGGCGGCGCGGCCGAACTCCTGGGTGAATTCCTGCTGCATGGCGCTGTTCTCGCGCCGTGCCAGATGCACCAGGGCGAGGGTGTAGAGGGCGGCGCTCAGCAGCATCAGCGCGCCCTCGGCCGGGCCCAGCCGACCGTCCGAGGCCATGGCGATGAGGGCCAGCGCGCTGGCGATCATCACGGGCACGTCGAGCCTGACGCTCATGAGCCGGATCGGCAGCGGGCGCATCAGGGCGCTCAGGCCCAGGATGAGCAGGATGTTCACGATATTGGTGCCCGCGATGTTGCCCACCGCGAGCGCCCCTTGTCCCTCGGCGGCGGCCGTGATGCCCACGGCCAGCTCGGGCGCGCTGGTGCCCACGGACACCACGGTCAGGCCGATGACGATGGGGCTGATGCCCAGCAGGGCCGCGATGCGCGTGGCGCTGCGCAGCATCAGCTCCGCGCCGAGCAGGACGACGGCCAGCCCGCCAAGAAAGACCAGGACCGGGTGCGGATCCATGCGGGGCCTGGGGTCAGGCCAGCGCGGGCGCCGGCCCCTGCGGGTCCACCACGACCAGCATGTCGGAGCGCGATTCCGCGAGCACCCGGTGGGTGACGCTGCCCAGCAGCAGCTCCTCGGTCACATGGGTGCCGTGCTTGCCCATGACGAGGAGATCGCACGCGGTGCGCTCCTCCTGCGCCAGGATGTGCTGCACCGCGTCGCCGTGCTCGACGCAGGTGATGCAGTCGCCGTCCGCCAGGCCGGCGCGCGCCGCCAGGTCCCGCAGCTGCGCGAGCGCGCGCACGCGCGCCTCGGCGCGGTAGCGGTGGATCTCGTCCTGCGACACGCCGGCGTACTCGAGCATGCCCTCGAAGGGCACGTCGAAGACGTGCAGCAGGACGATGTGCGCCTGGGGCGCGATGGCGCGGGCCAGGCGGATGCATTGTTCCGAACCGGGCGAGAAATCGACCGGAATCAGCGCGCGCCGGTAGGGCGCATGCCCCGGGTTCTTGGCCACCAGGACGGTGCAGCGGCTCTTGCGCAGCAGGTGCGAGGCGGTCGATCCGATGACCAGGTGGCGCAATGTGCTCTGCCCCTTGGGGCCGATCACGATGAGGTCCGCACCCGCGCGCGCGGCTTGCTCCGGCACGGCCATGCTGGCCATGCCTTCTGTGACCAGCACCTCGGCGGTGACGCCCTGGGCGCGCGCGGGGTCCGTGGCGACGGCCTGCAAGGCGGCGTGCTGGCGTGCCAGCGCCTTGTGCGCGACCTCCGGAGCCTTCGCGCCCAACAGGTTGGCGAGCGGGCCCAGGGCGTCGAGCCCTAGGGCATGCATGACGGTATAGCGGGCCCCGGTGGCGGCGGCGATCTGGAAGCCACGGTCCACGGCCGCCAGCGAGGCTGGCGAGAGGTCCGTGGCGGCGAAGAGGTGTCGGACGGGGGGCATGGCCGGATCTCCTTGCGGGGGATCATAAGTGGGGCTCCGGCGCGGGGAGCGCAAAGACCCCTCGCCCCGCTGCGGCGGGCGCCGCGTGCTCAGCGGTACAGCGCCGACTCGATGCGCGACACCATCTCCACCAGGCGCGGCCGCACCTCGTTCAGCAGGAATTCCGGCGGCAGGTTGAACGAGGGGCCGCCGCAGTTGATGACCATTGGCGGCAGGCCGCCGCCGGGCTGGAAGGCGCGGGCGATGGCGTTCACGTTCCTTTGCCACTCGCCGAACGAGCAGGCCACGCCCAGGCTGCGGTAGTCCTGCAGCGCCTTGTCGATGCCGGCCTGCACCTCGGGCCAGGCCTGCTCGTCGTGGGCGCGCAGCTGTTCCAGCACGGCGCGGCGCTCGTCCTCGGAAATGGCGGCGAGCCAGGCGCGTCCGATGGCCGAGCTGGCCAGCGCGATGCGCGAGCCCACGTCCAGGCTCAGCGTGAGCAGGGCCGAGCTGCGGCAGTTCTCCACGTAGATCATCGAGAAGCGGTCGCGCGTGCCCAGCGAGACCTCGGCCTTGGCGAAGTCGGCCAGCTCTTGCATCAGCGGCCGGGCCGTCTGGCGCACGTCGAGCCGGACCAGCATGGTGCTGCCCAGCGACAGCGTGGCCGTGCCCAGGCGGTACTTGCCGATGTCCTCGACATGGATGAGGTAGCCCAGCCGCGTGAGCGTGTAGGTCAGGCGCGAGACGGTGGACTTGGGCAGCTTGCAGCGCTGCGCGATTTCCTGGTTGCCCAGGGCCTTGTCGCCCGAGCGGAAACAGGCCAGCACGTCCAGTCCGCGCGCCAGGGCCGTCACGAAGTGGCGGTCCTCCTTGGGCCGAGGGGATGGGGAGCGGGAAGCAGGGGGCGCGGACATGCGCGGATTATCGCGGCCCCCCACGGGTTTATTTTTCGACGAAGGCCCGTTCGATCACGAAGTCGCCGGGCCGGGTGGTGTTGCCCTCTTCGAAGTCGCGCTGCTCCAGGATGTGCTTGAGCGAGGCCAGCATCTCGGGGCTGCCGCACAGCATCACGCGGTCTTCCAGCGGGTTCAGCGGGGGGACGCCCAGGTCGGTGAACAGCTTGCCGCTCTCGATCAGGTGGTTGATGCGGCCCTGGTTCTTGAACGGTTCGCGTGTCACCGTGGGGTAGTACTTGAGCTGCTTGCTCACCAGTTCGCCGAGGAACTCGTGCTTGGGCAGCTCCTGGGTGATGTAGTCGTGGTAGGCCAGCTCCTTCACCTCGCGCACGCCGTGCACCAGGATGACCTCCTCGAACTTCTCGTAGGTCTCGGGGTCGCGGATCACGCTCATGAACGGCGCCAGGCCCGTGCCCGTGGAGAGCATGTACAGGCGCTTGGCGGGCAGCAGGTAGTCGATCAGGATCGTGCCCGTGGGCTTCTTGCCGACGATGATGGTGTCGCCCACCTGGATGTGCTGCAGGCGCGAGGTCAGCGGGCCGTCGGGCACCTTGATGCTCAGGAACTCCAGGTGTTCCTCGTAGTTGGCGCTGACGATGCTGTAGGCCCGCAGCAGCGGCTTGTCGTTCACCTTCAGGCCGATCATGGTGAAGTGCCCGTTGGAGAACCGCAGGGCCGGATCACGGGTGGTGGTGAAGCTGAAAAGCCGGTCGGTCCAGTGGTGGACGCTCAGTACGCGTTCTTCGAGAAAGGCGCTCATGGTGTATTGGCAGGATGTTGAAAAACCGGTGCCCGCAGAACGTCGCAGCTGCCGCGGCAAGGGCCGATGGTATGCGGGTTATCCCCCGTATTGTCCCGCAAAGCGCAAACCACTCCGGAAAGCGGCTACGGACGCCGGTACTGCATGGCCTCGGCCACATGCGCCACCTGGGTGTGCGGGGCGCCCGCCAGGTCGGCGATGGTGCGCGCCACCTTCAGCGCGCGGTGCGTGGCGCGCGCCGACCAGCCCAGGCGCGCGGCGGCATTCTGCAGGAACTGCGCGGCGGCCGGTTCGAGCCGCACATGGGTGTCGATCTCCTGGCCCTGCAGGGCCTGGTTGGCGCGGCCCTGGCGCGCGTGGGCGCGTTCGCGCGCGGCCACCACGCGCTCGCGCACGGCGGCGCTGGGTTCGCCGGGCGGTGCGCCCAGCAGGTCCTGCGGTGGCAGGGCGGGCACTTCCACGTGCAGGTCGATGCGGTCGAGCAGCGGGCCGCTCAGGCGTGCCTGGTAGCGCGCCACCTGGTCGGGCGTGCAGCGGCAGGCGCGCTGCGGCGAGCCCCGGTAGCCGCAGGGGCAGGGGTTCATGGCGGCGATCATCTGGAAGCGCGCCGGGAACTCGGCGCGGCGCGCGGCGCGCGCGATGGTGATGTGGCCGGTCTCCAGCGGCTCGCGCAGCGCCTCCAGCGCCGTGCGGGGAAACTCCGGGAGCTCATCTAGGAACAAGACGCCGTGGTGGGCCAAGGAAATTTCGCCTGGGCGCGGGGGTGAACCACCACCGACCAGCGCCACCGCGCTGGCTGTATGGTGCGGTGCGCAAGTCGGACGGTGTGCCCAGGATTCCAGTGAGAAGCGGTCCGCCAGGCTGGCCACGGCGGCGCTTTCCAGCGCTTCGTCCACGCTCATCGCCGGCAGCAGGCCGGCAAAACGTTGCGCCAGCATGGACTTGCCCGAGCCCGGCGGCCCCGAGAGCAAGAGGCTGTGTCCGCCGGCGGCGGCGATCTCCAGCGCGCGCCGGGCGGCGGCCTGGCCCTTCACGTCGGCCAGGTCGGCGTACCGGGCCGCCACGGGCCGGGGCAGCGTGTCCAGGCGCTGCCAGCCACCGTCCTCGGCGGCGGGTTCGCCGCCCGGGGGCAGGAACTGGCGCACCACGTCGAGCAGGTGACGCGCGCGCCACACCTGGGCGCCGGGCACCAGCGCGGCCTCCTCGGCGCTGCCGGGCGGCAGCACCAGGCGCGCGGCGTCGGGCAGCGAGCGCAGCGCCAGGCTGGTGGCCAGCGCGCCGCGCACCGGGCGCAGTTCACCCGAGAGCGAGAGTTCCCCGGCGAACTCATGGCCCGCCAGGCGCGCCGCGTCGATCTGCCCGCTGGCGGCCAGGATGCCCAGCGCGATCGGCAGGTCGAAGCGGCCCGAATCCTTGGGCAGGTCGGCCGGCGCCAGGTTCACGGTGATGCGCTTGTTGTGCGGAAACTCCAGCCCCGCGTTCTGCAGCGCCGAGCGCACGCGCTCGCGCGCCTCCTTGACCTCGACCTCGGCCAGCCCCACCAGCGTGAAGCTGGGCAGGCCGTTGGCCAGGTGCACCTCGACGGTGACCGGGGGCGCCTGCAGCCCCAGCAGGGCACGGCTTTGCACCAAAGCAAGACTCATGAACGTGTTTCTCCCCAGACAAGTGCGGTTTGCGGGCGCCAGGGGCGCCGGGGGGCGGCCGTGCACCAGCCGGGTGCATCCTCCCGGCCCAAGCCCTGCCAATGTAGCCGTGAACCGGCGTGCCCCCCTTGCGGTGGCGCATGGAACGGTGTGGCACGGTCCGTGCTTAGAGGGGGTATCGCAGCTTTTTTTCCACTGGAGGACCCATGAACCACGCATCCCTCAAGGCCCTGGGCATCGCCCTCGTCGCGGCCATGCCCCTGGCGGCCAGCGCCCAGCTCACCGGCAACCTGGGCTTGACCACCAACTACAAGTACCGTGGCCAGGACCAGGATGTCAGCAAGGTCAAGGCCGTGAAGCCGGCGGTGCAGGGCGGCCTGGACTATGCCTTCGGTGACTCGGGCTGGTACGTGGGCAACTGGAACTCCAGCGTGGACTGGCTGGCCGGCAACTCCATCGAAATGGACGTGTACGGCGGCTACAAGTTCAAGGCCGGCGAGGTGGATCTGGACCTGGGCGCGCTCGCCTACCTCTATCCCGGCAACACCTCGGGCAACACCACCGAGCTGTACGGCGCCGCCACCTGGGGCCCGCTGACGGCGAAGTACTCGCACACCGTCTCCAAGGACTACTTCGGCTGGGCCGGCGCCAAGGCGGGCTCGGGCCGCAAGGGCACGAACACGGGCTACCTGGCGTTCTCGTTCGCGCAGGAAGTGATGCCCTCGGTCACGCTCAAGGCCTCGGTGGGCTTCACGCGCTTCGCCAGCGACATCAAGGACACGGGCGTGCCCAACTACATGGATTACAGCGTGGGCGCGGCCTATGACTTCGGCGGCGGCCTGTCGCTGGGTGCCGCCGTGGTCGGCGCCAGCAAGAAAGCGTACTTCGGGCCGGTGAACAAGTCGCGCCTGATCGTCACCCTGACCAAGACCCTGTGAGGAGGACCTGAAAATGAAAATGGTGACTGCCATCATCAAACCGTTCAAGCTCGACGAGGTGCGCGAGGCGCTCTCGGACATCGGCGTGCAAGGCATCACGGTGACCGAGGTGAAGGGCTTCGGCCGCCAGAAGGGCCACACCGAGCTGTACCGGGGCGCCGAGTACGTGGTGGACTTCCTGCCCAAGGTGAAGATCGAGGCCGCCATCGCCGACGACCTGGTGGACCGCGTCATCGAGGCCATCGAAGGCGCCGCGCGCACCGGCAAGATCGGCGACGGCAAGATCTTCGTCTCCGCCCTCGAACAGGTGGTGCGCATCCGGACCGGCGAAACCGGCCAGGACGCCCTCTGAGACCCCACCACCCATCCATCGAAAGCGAGACCGCCATGAAAAAACTCCTGGCTTCCTTCCTCCTGGGGCTGAGCCTGCTGGGCGCGGGGTCCCTGTCCCTGGCCCAGGCACCCGCCGCGTCCGAACCCGTGGCCGCCACGGCGGCGGCCGAGCCGGCCGCTGCCCCGGCCGCGCCCGCAGCCGCCGCTTCGGCCCCCGCCGAGGCCGCCCCCGCAGCGCCCGCGCCCAAGCTCGACTCGGGCGACACGGCGTGGATGCTCACCTCCACGCTGCTGGTCATCCTCATGACCATCCCCGGCCTGGCCCTGTTCTACGGCGGCCTGGCGCGCGCCAAGAACATGCTGTCCGTGCTGGTGCAGGTGTTCGTGATCTTCGCTCTCATCAGCGTGCTCTGGGCCCTCTACGGCTACAGCCTCACGTTCGGCGGCGAAGGCCAGTTCTTCGGCGGGCTCGACAAGCTGTTCCTCAAGGGCATCGCTCCCGACACCCTCTCGGGCCTGCTGCCGACCATTCCTGAATACGTGTTCGTGGCCTTCCAGTCCACCTTCGCGGCCATCACCGTGGCGCTGATCGTGGGCGCGTTCGCCGAGCGCATCAAGTTCTCCGCCGTGCTGATCTTCTCGGTGCTGTGGTTCACGCTGAGCTACATCCCGATCGCCCACATGGTGTGGGGCGGCGGCCTGCTGGCCAAGGACGGCGCGCTCGACTTCGCGGGCGGCACCGTGGTGCACATCAACGCCGGTATCGCCGCGCTGGTGGGTGCCTACATGGTGGGCAAGCGCATCGGTTACGGCAAGGAGGCGCTCACGCCCCACAGCCTGACGCTGACCATGGTGGGCGCCTCGCTGCTGTGGGTGGGCTGGTTCGGCTTCAACGCCGGCTCGGCCGGCGCCGCCAACGGCGTGGCCGGCCTGGCCTTCGTCAACACCGTGCTGGCCACGGCGGCCGCCACGCTGTCCTGGCTCGCCGGCGAGGCGCTGCACAAAGGCAAGGCTTCCATGCTGGGCGCCGCCTCGGGTGCCGTGGCCGGCCTGGTGGCCGTCACGCCGGCCGCCGGCTTCGTCGGCCCCATGGGCTCCATCGTTCTGGGCCTGATCGCCGGCGTGGTGTGCCTCTGGGGCGTCAGCGGCCTCAAGCGCATGCTGGGCGTGGACGATGCGTTCGACGTGTTCGGCGTGCACGGCGTGGGCGGCATCGTCGGCGCCATCCTGACCGGTGTGTTCGCCTCGCAAGGCCTGGGTGGCACCGGCGGCCTGACGCCCGACACCTTCTCCATGGGCGCACAGGTCTGGATCCAGACCAAGAGCGTGCTCATCACCCTGGTCTGGTCCGCCGTCGTGGCCTTCCTCTCCTACAAGGTTGCCGATGTGCTGGTGGGCCTGCGCGTGAGCGAGGAAGCCGAGCGCGAAGGCCTGGACATCACCTCCCACGGCGAAGCGGCCTACACCCGCTGACCCGCGATGCCGGCCGGGGTGTCTGGTGGCGCCACGGCCGGCGACCGAAACCCGCGACTCCCTGGTACCTTGGCCCGCCCCTGGCGGGCCTTTTTTGTCTGCATTCAAAGAAATCGGTGCTCCAACCCCATGGATAGGTCGCCAATAGCTATTGATTTAGTAGCAAACCGGGGGCTTGAGAGCGTGACAGCCTGCCGTCCCGAAAAGCTCACGCCAGCCGTGCAGAAAATTCATGCGGCCCGCCCATGGGGCGGTGGTGCGTGGCCGGGCACCAAGGCTTACCATGCAAGGCTATGGAAAGCGCCCTTCATTCCCTGATCGAACAGGTGCGCGCCGCAGCGGCGCGCCAGGCCCCGCTGCGCATCCGTGGCGGCGGCAGCAAGGATTTTCATGGCGCGGCGGCGCAGGGCGAGCCACTCGACACGCGCGCCCACGCCGGCATCGTGGCCTACGAGCCCAGCGAACTCGTGGTCACCGTGCGCGCGGGCACGCCGCTGGCCGAGCTGGAGGCGGCGCTGGCGGCGCAGCGCCAGTGCCTGCCCTTCGAGCCCCCGCGCTTCGGCCCGGGGGGCACCGTGGGCGGCATGGTGGCTGCGGGGCTGTCGGGCCCGGCGCGCGCCAGCGTGGGCGCGGTGCGCGACTACGTGCTGGGCCTCAAGCTCATCAACGGCCGGGCCGAGCACCTGGCTTTCGGCGGCCAGGTGATGAAGAACGTGGCGGGCTACGACGTCTCGCGCCTCATGGCGGGTGCCTGGGGCCAGCTCGGCGTGCTCACCGAGGTCAGCCTCAAGGTGCTGCCCGTGGCGCCGGCCGAGGCCACGCTGCGGTTTGAACTGGGCCAGGCCGAGGCGCTGCGCCGCCTGCAGGCCTGGGGCGGCCAGCCGCTGCCGCTCAACGCGAGCTGCTGGGTGCACGACGCCGGCATGGACACTCTCTATGTGCGCCTGCGCGGCGCCGTGGCCGCCGTCGAATCCGCCTGCCGCGCCATGGGCGGCGAGCGCCAGCCCGACGCCGGCGCCGACTGGGACGCCTGCCGGGATCACACACTGCCCTGGTTCACCGCCGGCCGGCAGGCCGGACAGGACCTCTGGCGCCTGTCGGTGCCGGCCACGGCACCCGCGCTGGCGCTGCCGGCCGGCGTGGCGCCCCCGCTGGTCGAATGGCACGGCGCGCTGCGCTGGGTGCTGGCCACGCCGGACCAGGGCCCGGCGCTGCGTGAAGCGGCCCGCCAGGCGGGCGGCAGCGCTTCATTTTTCAGAGCGGCTGGCGACCAGCCGGCGGGCGCCACGGCCGAGATGGATGCGATGCCGCCGGCGCTGCGCGCCATCCACGCCCGCCTGCGCCAGAGTTTCGACCCGGCCGGCATCTTCAACCCGGGCCGCATGGCCGGCTGACATGCGCCGCTTCCGCCACCTCACCGGCCAGCACCGCACGGTAGACAGCAACCGGCGCCTGGGCCTGCTGCTGGCCTTCAACGCAGGCGCGGTGAACGCGGGCGGCTTCCTGGTGGTCAAGCTCTACACCTCGCACATGACGGGTTTCATCTCCATGCTGGCGGACAACCTCGTGCTGGGCAACATGGTGCTGGTGCTCGGCGCCGTGGGCGCGCTGCTGGCCTTCATCAGCGGGGCGGCGCTCACCGCCATCCTGGTGAACTGGGCGCTGCAGCGCCGGCTGCACAGCACCTATGCGCTGCCGCTGCTCATCGTGGCGCTGCTGATGCTGGTGTTCGGCCTGGTGGGCGCGGTCACGCTCGACTGGCGCACGCCGTTCGCCGTGCCCGCCACCGTGCTGCTGTTGTCCTTCATCATGGGGCTGCAGAACGCCACGGTGAGCAAGATGTCCTCGTCGCAGATCCGCACCACGCACATGACCGGCGTGGTCACCGACCTGGGCATCGAACTGGGCAAGATGCTCTACTGGAACCGCAGCGGCCGCCCGCCTGGGCAGCAGGTGCGGGCCAACCGCCAGCGCGCGGGCCTGTTCGCCGGGCTGCTGGGCATGTTCCTGGTCGGCGGCATCGCCGGCGCGGCCGGGTTCAAGCACCTCGGCTTTGTCTTCGTGGTGCCGCTGGCGCTGATCCTGTTCGCGCTGTCGCTGCCCCCGCTGTGGATCGACCGGGCCCGCCTGCGCTCGCAGGGCCGGCGCGCGGCGCAGGGCGCGCCTTCGAACCCCTCCCGGCACGCGCCGCCGGCACCCTGACCTTCCGCTCCCGGATTTCCCATGCAAACCCAACTGGCCCCCGAATTCCAAGGCACGCCCGAAGGCATCGAGGCCGAAGCCATCCTGCGCAAATGCGTGCACTGCGGCTTCTGCACCGCCACCTGCCCCACCTACCAGCTGCTGGGCGACGAGCTCGATGGCCCGCGCGGCCGCATCTACCTCATCAAGCAGGTGCTCGAAGGCGCGCAGCCCACGCGCAGCACGCAACTGCACCTGGACCGTTGCCTCACCTGCCGCAATTGCGAGAGCACCTGCCCCAGCGGCGTGCAGTACGGCCACCTGGTGGACATCGGCCGCAAGATCGTGGACGAGAAGGTGCCGCGCCCGGTGGGCGAGCGCGCCCTGCGCTGGGCGCTCAAGGAAGGCCTGCCCTCGCCCGTGTTCGGCCCGGCCATGAAGGTGGGCCAGGCGGTGCGCGGCCTGCTGCCCGCCGGCCTGCGCGCCAAGGTGCCCGCGCCCGAGGCGCCGGGCGCGCTGCCCGCGCGCCAGCACGCGCGCAAGGTGCTGATGCTGGAGGGCTGCGTGCAGCCCGCCATGATGCCGGGCATCAACAGCGCCACGGTGCGCGTGCTTGATGCGGCGGGCATCCAGACCGTCGTGGCGCGCGAGGCGGGCTGCTGCGGCGCCGTCAAGTTCCACCTCAACGACCAGGACGGCGGCCTGGCGCAGATGCGCGCCAACATCGACGCCTGGTGGCCCTGGGTGGAAAAGGGCGAGGTCGAGGCCATCGTCATGAACGCCTCGGGCTGCGGCGTCACCGTCAAGGAATACGGCCATCTGCTGCGGCACGACCCCGCATACGCCGGCAAGGCCGCGCGCATCAGCGCCCTCACGCGCGACCTCTCCGAACTGCTGCCCGACATTGCTCCGGCCCTGCAGGGCCGCCTGCGCAACGTGCCCCAGGGCGTGGTCGCCTTCCACCCGCCCTGCACGCTGCAGCATGGCCAGAAGCTGCGCGGCGGTGTCGAGCAGCACCTGCGCGCGCTGGGCTTCGACGTGCGCCTCACCGCGAACGAATCCCACCTGTGCTGCGGCTCGGCCGGCACCTACTCGGTGCTGCAGGCCGAACTGTCGGGCCAGCTGCGCGACCGCAAGCTCGGGCACCTCGGCGCGCTGCAGCCCACGGTGATCACCTCGGCCAATATCGGCTGCATCACGCACCTGCAAAGCGGCACGCAGACCCCCGTGCGCCATTGGGTGCAGGTGCTCGACGAGGCGCTGGCCGATTGAGCGCCTGCCGCCCTGCCAAAGCCACCCCCGTGGCGGGGTGGCGCCCAAGGCTGGCATGATCCGGGGTTGATCCCGATCGCTTTCCCTATTCCATGACCGATTCCGTGCCCGGCGCCGACGCTGCCACCCCCCTTTCCACGACCCCGGCGCCCGCCGCGCCGCAGGCCGACGCTCCCGTGGCGCAGCCCCGCTCCGGGCGGCCCCGCCGGGGCGGCCGAGCCCGCAAGAGCGCCGATGCCGCCGCGCCCGCGCAGGCACCGCAGCGCCGTGCCCAGCGCCCGGTGCCGCCCGCGCTGGAGAAGCTCGCCGAGCTGTACCCCCAGCTCTTTGGCGCCACCTTCCTGCCGCTCAAGCGCGGCATCTTCCAGGATCTGCTGGCCGCCCACCCCGAGGCCTTCGAGCGCGAGGCGCTCAAGGCCGCGCTGGGCATCCACACCCGCTCCACGCGCTATCTGCAATGCGTGGCCGCCGGGCTGCAGCGCCACGACCTGCAGGGCCAGCCCGTCGAGCCCATGGCGCCCGAGCATGTGCACCATGCGCTGCTGGAGACCTACCGCCGCCGCCAGGGCCGTGGCCCGGACGATCTGGCGGCCAAGCTGCGCGCGCGCATCGTGCGCAACTTCGAGGCCAGCGGCCTCACGCGCGAGGAATACGCCGAGCGCGTGCGCACGCGCGACGAGGCCGCCAATGCGCTGCTCGACGAGGCCTTCGCCGAGCTGGCCGAGCGCAGCGCGCGCGACGAGGCCCTGCTGCGCGCCTTCGAGGCCAGCGGCCAGAGCCTGGAGGCGTTCGCCGACATGTACGGCATGGACCCGCGCACCGTCACGCGCACCCTCGCGGGCGCGCGCCAGCGCCGGGCGGTGGCCGCGCCTGGCGTGTGAGCGCGGGTTTTTGCTCCTGAAAAGAGAGCTGTTGGCGCTTTGTGGCAGAAGGATTGAGTCGTTTTTGGCTTGAGGCCTACAGCCAGCCCGTCTTGCGGAAGCGCCAGTAGAGCACGGCCCCGGCGCTGAAGATCACCGCCAGCGCCATGGGGTAGCCGAAGGCCCATTTCAGCTCGGGCATGTGCTCGAAGTTCATGCCCCAGATGCCCGCCAGCGCCGTGGAAACGGCGAAGATCGCCGCCCAGGCCGCCAGGCGCTTGGTGGTTTCCGATTCCTCGATGGTCACCATGGACAGGTTGACCTGGATGGCCGTGCCGATGGTGTCGCGCACCGCGTCGATGCCGCCCTGTATGCGCGCCAGGTGGTCGTGCACGTCGCGGAAGTATTCCTGCGCGCCGGTGCAGACCTCGGGCACGCGCCCGCCGTGCAGCTTGCCCGCCACCTCCAGCAGCGGGCCGGCGGCGTGGCGCAGCAACGAGGTACGGCGCTTGAGCGCGTACAGCCGCTCGATGTTGCCGCGCGCCGCGCCGCGCTCGAAGATCTGGCCCTCGATCTCGTCCAGCTCGCTCTCGAACGCGTCGAGCAGCGGGAAGTAGCGGTCCACCACGGCGTCCATCAGCGCATAGAGCACGAAGCCCGCGCCATGGCGCAGCAGCAGCGGCTCGCGCTCGCAGCGCTCGCGCACGCCCAGGAAGCCCTGGTTGCTGCGCGTGCGCACCGACAGCACGAAGTTGTGGCCGACGAAGATCGCCACTTCGCCCACCTGCACCGTGTCCTCGCCCGGTTCGAGCAGGTGCAGCACGACGAAGAGCGTGTCGCCGTATTCCTCGATCTTGGGCCGCTGGTGGCCCTTGCGCGCATCCTCCACGGCCAGTTCGTGCAGGCCGAATTCCTGCTGCATCTGCGCCAGCTCCTCGGCCGAGGGGTCGCGCAGGGCGACCCAGACAAAGCAGTCCGGGCGCCGCAGCCAGTCGCTGATGTCGTCCACGGGAATGTCGGCGAGCTTGCGGCCGTTGTCGTAGGCGACGCAGTTGATGATCATGGGCGGTGGGAAAGCGTGAAGGAGAAAAGGGGGGCGGAGGCCATAGACGCTCAGCCTCTCAGGCCGCCAGCGCGGCCTCGATGTCGCGGGCCAGCTTCTTCGGCTCGTCCTGTGGCGCGTAGCGGCGGATCACCTGGCCGTCCTTGCCGACGAGGAACTTGGTGAAGTTCCACTTGATGGCCTTGCTGCCCAGCAGGCCGGGCGCCTCGGCCACGAGCCAGCGGTAGAGCGGGCTGGCGTCCTGGCCGTTGACGTCGATCTTGGCCATCATCGGAAAGCTCACGCCGTAGTTGAGCTGGCAGAAGCTGGCGATCTCGCCATTGCTGCCGGGGTCCTGCTGGCCGAACTGGTTGCACGGAAAGCCCAGCACCACCAGGCCCTGGCCGCCGTACTGCTGGTGCAGCGCCTCCAGGCCGCCGAACTGCGGCGTGAAGCCGCAGGCGCTCGCGGTGTTGACGATCAGCAGCACCTGGCCTTCGTACTGGCGCAGGGGCACCAGGGTGCCATCGATCCGCTGGGCTTCGAAGTCGTAGACGCTGCTCATGGAATGCTCCGCCGGGGTAAAACCGCATCGTAGCGGTTCCGCCGTGCTACCGTGCGCGCTGCCATGGACCGCACGGGAGCCCCTGTCATGACCCCCCTCTTGCGCGCACTGCAGGCCGACATCACGCAACTGCCGGTCGATACCATCGTCAACGCCGCCAACACCACGCTGCTGGGCGGCGGCGGGGTCGATGGCGCCATCCACCGCGCCGCCGGGCCGGAACTGCTCGCGGCCTGCCGCCTGCTGGGCGGCTGCGCCACCGGCGACGCCAAGATCACGCCGGGCTTCGGCCTGCCGGCGCGGCATGTCATCCACACCGTGGGCCCGGTGTGGCGCGGCGGAGGCCATGGCGAGCCCGCCCTGCTGGCCTCCTGCTACCGCCGCAGCATCGCGCTGGCCGTGGCGCACGGCGCGGCCACGCTGGCCTTTCCCTGCATCAGCACCGGGGTCTATGGCTACCCCTTCGAGCCGGCCGCGCGCGTGGCCGTGGCCACGGTGCGCGACGCGCTCGCTGCCGATACGCCGTTGCGCGAGGTCATCTTCTGCTGTTTTTCCGCCCACGACCTCGCGGTCTACGAGGCCGTGCTCGGCGGCTGATCAGTGCGCCGCGCCGCGTCCCTGGCGGTGCGGCAGGATGGCCAGCACCGCCGCCAGCATGATGAGCGCGCCGCCCGCCAGCGTGCGCGGAGCAAGCTGCGCGGCGTCCAGCCACCACGACGAGACGCTGGCGAACACCACCTCGGTCAGCATCACCAGCGCCGTGGTGCCGGCGGCCAGGCGCGCCGCGCCGAACTGCAGCGCCAGGTTGCTGAGCAGGAAGGCGCCCGTGAGCCCCAGCGCAACGAGCATCCAGATGCCGATCGCGGTGGGCGGTGGCGCGATGCTGCCCGCCGCCATGCCGAGCACGGCGGTCAGCGCCGCCAGGGCGGCGCCACCGCCGAACATGGCGGCCATGCGCGCCTCGTCGGGCGCGCCGCGCAGGCGCCGCAGCGTGACATTGGTCAGCGCGAACGCGAAGCCGCCGCCCAGGGCCAGCAGGTCGGCGCCCGACAGGCCTTCGGCCAGCCGCGCCAGCGGCATGCCCGGTGGCAGCACCACGAGCGCCACGCCGCCGAAGGCCAGCGCCAGGCGCAGCAGCGCCAGCGGCGTGGGCACCTCGCCCAGCAGGCGCCAGGCCAGCAGCACCGACCAGGCGGGCATGAGGTAGAACAGCAGCACCACGCGCACCACGTCGCCCACCGTCACGGCCCAGTTGAAGCCCACGTTGGTGAGCCCCGAGGCCAGCGCCAGCAGCCACAGCCCCGGGTGCTCGCGCACCGTGCGCCAGATGCCCGGGCGCAGCGCCCGCAGCAGGCACAGGGCCAGCGCGTACATCAGCGCCGTGGCCCACAGCGGGTGCAGGCCGGCCTCGTGCAGCACGCGGAACGGCCACCACGAGACGCCCCAGACAAAGGCGTTGAACAGCAGGGCCAGCACGGGCAGGGGTTTATGCATGAAATGAGGCGTTAGCGCTTGATGGGCAAGCGCCAGCAGCTATCAAAAAATGAGTTATAGAGTCTGTTCAAAGCCTTTGCGGGCTCCATGAAAAGACTTTGAACAGGCTCTTAGTGGTGCGTGTCCTGCCGCGCGATGTGCAGCAGATGCTCCAGCTCTTCGGCGTGGCTGGTGCAGTTGTGGCAGTGCCAGCGTCGGATCAGCCACATCATGCCCGCCACCGCGAGGCCGAAGGCGATGATGGCGCCGAACACCGACAGGCCCAGCTTCAACGAAAGGCTGTAGAACGCGCCCAGCCCCAGGATGCAGGCCTGTTCGTTGAAGTTCTGCACGGCGATGGAGCGGCCCGCGCCCATGAGGTTGTGGCCCCGGTGCTGCAGCAGCGCGTTCATGGGCACCACCAGGAAGCCGCCCAGGCCGCCCAGCAGGATGAGGAAGGGGATGGCGACCCAGATGTTGTCGATGAACACCATCAGGATCAGCAGCAGCCCCATGCCGATGCCCAGCGGAATGACCTTGGTGGCCATGTCCAGGCGCATGCGCAGCGAGGCCACCACGGCGCCCACGGCCGTGCCGATGGCGACCACGCCGGTCAGCGCCGAGGCCTGGGTGGTGTTGTATTCCAGCGCCACGGCGGCCCAGGCCAGCACGATGAACTTGAGGTTGCCGCCCGCGCCCCAGAACAGCGTGGTGGTGGACAGCGAGATCTGGCCCAGCTTGTCGCGCCACAGGCGGCTGTTGCAGGACCAGAAGTCGGGCAGCAGCGCCAGCGGGTTGCGCGGCATGGGCCGCATCTCCACGCCGGTGTGCGGGATGCGTGTGTTGAACCAGGCGGCCAGGGCGTAGACCAGGATCAGCGCGGCGATGGCCGCCTCGGCGGCGGTGTCCACGCCCGTGTCGATGGCGGGCAGGTCGATGGCCAGCAGCAGGCCCGAGAGGTTCGTGCCCACGAGCTGGCCGCCCAGCAGCACGCCCAGGATGATGGAGGCGATCGTCAGCCCCTCGATCCAGCCGTTGGCCCGGACCAGCTGCGAGGCCGGCAGCAGCTCGGTGAGGATGCCGTACTTGGCGGGCGAGTAGGCCGCCGCGCCCAGGCCGACCACGGCATAGGCGATCAGCGGGTGCGAGCCGAACAGCATCATCAGGCAGCCCACCACCTTGATGGCGTTGCTGACGAACATCACCTTGCCCTTGGGCAGCGCGTCGGCGAAGGCGCCCACGAAGGGCGCCAGCACCACGTAGAACAGGGCGAACATGGGCACCAGCGCGGCGCGTTGCCACTCGGGGGAGCCGTCGGTGCGCAGCAGTTCCACGGCCGCCACGAAGAGTGCGTTGTCGGCCAGCGAGCTGAAGAACTGCGCCGACATGATGGTGTAGAAACCGCGCTTCATCGGATGGCAGGGGTGGCATCAGCCGTGCTGATGCCCTGTGAAATGTGGAGGCCCGGGGCTAAAGATGGGCGGTTATATCATGCGGTTACAGGTGCCCGGTGCCAGAATCCGGGCCTCGTCCCCCGGTATCTACCCCCATGCCACGCCCCATCCAAGCCACCATCCACACTGCTGCACTGCAACACAACCTGGGGCGCGTGCGCCGCGCCGCGCCGGACGCGCGCGCCTGGGCCGTGGTCAAGGCCAATGCCTATGGCCATGGCATCGAGCGTGTGTTCGAGGGCCTGCGCGGCGCCGACGGCTTCGCCCTGCTGGACCTGCAGGAGGCCGAGCGCGTGCGCCACCTGGGCTGGCGCGGCCCCATCCTGCTGCTGGAGGGCGTGTTCGAGCCGCGCGACCTGGAACTGTGCTCGCGCCTGGGCCTGTGGCACGCGGTGCACTGCGACGAGCAGATCGACTGGCTGGCCGCGCACAAGACGCAGGTGCCGCACCGCGTCTTCCTCAAGATGAACTCGGGCATGAACCGCCTGGGCTTCACGCCGCAGCGCTACCGCAGCGCCTGGGCGCGCCTCTCGGCCCTGCCGCAGGTGGACGAGATCTCGTTCATGACGCATTTCTCCGACGCCGACGGCCCGCGCGGCATCGCGCACCAGATGGCCGCGTTCGCCGCCGCCACCGAGGACCTGCCGGGCGAGCGCAGCGTGAGCAACAGTGCCGCCACGCTGCGCCATGCGCAGGACGCCCAGGTGCGCGCCGACTGGGTGCGCGCGGGCATCGTGCTGTACGGCAGCGCGCCCGATTACCCGGAGCACGACGGCGCCCATTGGGACGTGCAGCCCACCATGACGCTGTCCACCCGCCTGCTGGCCGTGCAGGAACTGCAGGCCGGCGACACCGTGGGCTACGGCTCGCGCTTCACGGCCGAGGGGCCCATGAGCATCGGCGTGGCGGCCTGCGGCTACGCCGACGGCTACCCGCGCCACTGCGACACCGGCACGCCGGTGCTGGTGAACGGCGTGCGCACCCGCCTGGTGGGCCGCGTGAGCATGGACATGGTCACGGTGGACCTGACACCGCTGCGCCAGGCCGGCATGGACGTGGGCTTCGGCAGCGAGGTAACCCTGTGGGGACGCGCCGGCAACGGCGCCGTGCTGCCCATCGACGAGGTGGCCCAGGCCGCTGGCACCGTGGGCTATGAACTCATGTGCGCGCTGGCCCAGCGCGTACCCGTGGTGGCCGACTGATGGCGGCCCGGCGCCCGGGCGGCAAGAGCGCCTCGACCTGGCGCGCGGTGCGCATGCCGCACCAGGACATCGAGCGCACGCTGCGCCAGCGCTACAGCCTGCGCCTGCACGGGCTGTGCATCGGCAGCGTCACGCTGCTGCTCATGTGGGGCGCCTCGCACCTGCAGATGCGGCTGGGCGTGGAGTCGCTCACGCTGCGCTACCTTGTCACGCTGGCCGTGGGCTACGCCGGCTACCTGCTGGTGCTGCGCGCCTGGGCCGCGTGGCTGGTGGGCCGGCGCGAGGTGGACTTCGATCTGCCCGACATCGACTGGCCCGGTGGCGGTTCGTCCGGCGGTGGTGGCGCGCGCATCCCGCTGCCGCGCACGGGGGGTGGCGACTTCGGCGGCGGCGGGGCCTCGGGTGAGTTCACCGACGGGCTGGCGACCAGCCTGTCCAACGCGGCCAGCAGCGCGTCCTCGGGCGGCAGCAGCGTGCTGGGCGATGTCGCGGGTGACGTGGCGGGCGGCGCGATCGACGCCGTGGCCGGGTCCGACGAGGGCGCCGTGGTCGTCGTGCCTATCGTCGCCATCTTCCTCATCGGCACGGCCGTGCTGTTCGGCGCCGGCTCGCTGGCCCTGCTGTTCTTCGGCTGGGACGCGCTGCTGGCCGTGGCGGTGGAACTGGCGTTCTCGGTGGCCACGGCGCGCGCCGCCATGGGCGTGGAGCGCGAGGGCTGGCTCGGCGCCGCCGTGCGTCTGACCTGGAAGCCGCTGCTGGGCGCCGTGCTGTGCGCCGTGGTGCTGGGCGCCACCATCGACCATTTCCTGCCCCAGGTGCATTCGCTGCCCGAGGCGGTGCGCCTCATCCGGGGCCAGTGAGCGGGGCGCCCGGCCGGGTCAGCAGACGACCGAGAGCTGGTCCACGATGTCGCGCTCCCGGCGCGAGAGGGCGGAATAGCCCCAGCGGAACAGGCGGGTCAGGGCGCGGTTGATTTCGGATTCGCTGTAACGCATGGCTCTCTCCCATGGGAGCCCCAGGCTCCGGAAAGGTGGTGGATGCATGGCTGGGGGCGCCGCCGCGAAGACCGCTGGAAACGCCGAGGCTCGCTGCATGGCACAAGCCCTGTGCCAAGCATGAACCCGTCGCGGGCGCCGCGAAGTCGGCATGAAGCTGTGGCATGTACCGCTTTTTGGTGGATCGGCGGCGGCGCCGTTGTGCCAGGCGCAAGCGCCCGGCAGGACGCTGCCCGCGCGCGCGTCATGCGGCTTCCGTGGAGGCGCGCCACGGCCAGGCGGGCTGGCCGATCGTGTACAAAAGGCCGCATGCCCGTGCGCTGCCGCCCTCGCGACAGCCTCCGCTGCACCACCGCACCACACTACGCCCATGACCGACCAGCCCCGTCCCGCCACGCTTGCCGCCACGGCACTGATCGACAGCGACCATCCCGACGTCGCTGCCTTCGCGCGCCAGCATGCGCGTGGCGGCGATGCGCGCGAGCGCGCCGTGGCGCTGACGCTGGCGGTGCGCGACGGCTTCCGTTACGACCCCTACCGCATCGACCTCACGCCCGAAGGCATGCGCGCCAGCACCGTGCTGGCCTGCGGCCACGGCTGGTGCGTGCCCAAGGCCGTGCTGCTGGCGGCGGTGTGCCGCGCCGCCGGCATTCCGGCCCGCCTGGGCTTCGCCGATGTGCGCAACCACCTGAGCACCGAGCGCATGCGCCAGACCATGCAGACCGACCTGTTCATCTGGCATGGCTATGCCGACCTGTGGATCGACGGCCGCTGGGTCAAGGCCACGCCGGCCTTCAACGTCGAACTGTGCGAGCGCTTCGGCCTGCTGCCGCTCGACTTCGATGGCCGCGCCGATTCGATCTACCACCCGTTCGACCGTGCCGGCAACCGCCACATGGAGTACGTGCGCGAGCGGGGCACCTTCGACGACCTGCCACTGGCCGCCATCGTGGCGGATTTCCAGCAGGTCTACGGCGCCTGGATGGTGGACCCGGCCACCCTCCGGTCCGCCAGTTTCCAGCACGACGTGGAGCGCGAGACGCAATGACCGACACCTCTTCCCTGATTCCCCCGGGTTTCGAGCCCATCGAGGCCGGCGGCCCCTACATGCAGAACAACGGTCCGCTGTACCTGCTGCACCAGGGGGGCGTGGTGAAGTTCGGCTTCCGGGTCGAGCGGCGCCACATCAACCCCATGAACAACCTGCACGGCGGCATGATGGCCAGCTTCTGCGACATGCTGCTGCCGCTGTCGGTGCACCGCAAGAGCACCGAGGTGGGCCAGCGCTTCCTGCCCACTGTCAGCCTGCAGATCGACTACCTCGCGCCGGCCCCGCTGGGCTGCTGGGTCGAGGGCGAGGCCGAGCCGCTGCGCGTGACGCGCTCGCTGGTGTTCGCCCAGGGCCTGGTGCGCGCCGATGGCGTGCCCTGCGCGCGCGTGAGCGGCGTGTTCAAGATCGGTCCGGCCATCCCCACCGAAGTGGTCGGCTGATTCCCCGGGCGGGGAGGGCGCGGGGCTACCATCGCTCCATCGGCTCCCGTGCCCCCGCCATGCGAACCATCCGCCAGGTCTACTGGTCCTTCCTTCTCCTGCTCAGCGCGGCCTGGTGGCTGAGCGAACCGACCGATGCCACGGCGCTGACCCATGTGTTCGCCTGGCGCGCCGTGCTGCTGCAGTACACCGGCGTGCTGGCCATCGGCGTCATGGCGCTGGCCCTGGTGCTGGCGGTGCGCCCGGTGGTGTTCGAGCCCTGGCTGGGCGGCCTCGACAAGATGTACCGGCTGCACAAGTGGCTGGGCATCACGGCGCTCGGGGCGTCCCTTGCGCACTGGCTGCTGGCCGTGGTGCCTTCGCAGTTGGTGGGCCTGGGCTGGGTCCGGCGCCAGGCGGTGTCCACCAGCCTGCTGCGCACCGATCTGCCCGCGCTCGAATGGCTGCAGCAGGCGCTGCGCGGCCAGCGTGGCATGGCGGTGGTGGTGGGCGAGTGGGCGTTCTACCTGGCCGTGCTGATGATGCTGCTGGCGCTGGTGCGCACCTTCCCGTACCGCTACTTCTTCAAGGTGCACCGCCTGCTGGCCGCCGCCTTCCTGGCCCTGGCCTGGCATGCGCTGGTGCTGCTGCGCGTGGATTACTGGGCCGGTGTGCTGGGGCTGCCTCTGGCCCTGCTGGTGCTGGCCGGCGGCATCGCGGCGGTGCGGGTGCTGCTGCGCCGCGTGGCGGCCGGACGCAAGGCCGTGGGCGAGGTGGCGGCCATCACCCGGCACGAGGCGGTGCACACGCTGGAACTGGCGATCGACATCAAGGGCCGCTGGGCCGGGCACCAGGCGGGCCAGTTCGCCTTCGTCACCTTCCACCCCGAAGAGGGGGCGCACCCCTTCACCATTGCCACGCCCTGGGCTGGGGACGGTCGCATCGGCTTCCTCGTCAAGGCACTGGGCGACTACACGCGCACCCTGGAACGCCGCCTGCGCGTGGGCAGCGTGGTGCAGGTGGAAGGGCCTTATGGGCAGTTCACGTTCGAGGGCGCGCGCGAGCGCCAGATCTGGGTGGGCGGCGGCATCGGCATCGCGCCGTTCGTCGCGCGCATGAAGGCGCTGGCGCAAGCGCCCGATGGCAAGACCATCGACCTGTTCCATGCCACGGCGGACTACGACGCCCATGCCATCGCTTTGCTGGAGCGCGACGCCCGGGCCGCCGGGGTGCGCCTGCATGTGCTGTGGGATGCGCGCGACGGCCTGCTCGATGCCCGGCGCATCGCCGCCGCCGTGCCTCGGTGGCGCGAGGCGGACGTCTGGTTCTGCGGCCCGGCGGCCTTCGGTCAGGCGTTGCGGCGGGATCTGCTGGCGCTGGGGCTGCCCGCGGAGCAGTTCCACCAGGAGCTGTTCCAGATGCGCTGACCTGGGCACTGCTCATCTCCCCTGGCGCAGCCCCTGCGCGCGGGCCTGCGCCAGCCAGCGCGCGCGGCGCGCGCTGTCGGCGCCGCGCACCGGCCCGAAGCCGTGCACGCGCACGGGCCGGATACCGCTGAACTCCAGGATGGTCTTGCGCATCTGGCGGTGGCCCGGCATGTGCTGCACCCAGCGGTAGTACCAGGGCGGCGAGTCCATGGTCACCAGCAGTTCGGCCGAACGGCCCGCCAGCAGCTTGTCCCAGAGGGACGAGCCCGGGCGGTACTTGAAGGCGAAGCCGGGCAGGAACACCCGGTCGATGAAGCCCTTGAGCAGCGCCGGCATGGCGCCCCACCAGGTGGGATAGACCCAGACCAGGTGTCCGGCCCAGGTGATCTGCGCCTGGGCATCCCGCAGGGCGGGTTCCAGCGGCTGCTCGCCCTGGTAGCCCGCGTGCAGCAGCGGATCGAACGCGAGCTGCCCGAGCGCGAGCAGCCGCACCTCGGCCCCGGCGGCGCGCGCGCCTTCGATGTAGGACTGCGCCAGCCCCGCGCACAGGCTGCCGGCGGACGGATGGCCCAGGATGACCAGGATGCGTTGCGCCACGTGAACTCCTCGGGAAGGTTGCGATGGAGGCCATCGTCACCTTGCCCCGCGGGGCAGAGTCAAGCGCCCTGGCTGCCCCAGGATTTGTTGACCATGCTGCGAAAGCGCAGGCTGATCTCGGGATGCAGCGCGGATGCGATGGCGCAATCGGGGTCGGTGCTGTCGATCGCGCAGGGTTTTTCCATAGGCTGGTCGCCGTTGGCGGCGATCAGCATCAGTTCGGGCTGCCCGGGGCGGTCGGGCAGGTGGCGGGTCACCACCGCCATGTCGCCATTGGCCAGGCGCACGATGCTGCCGGCGTGGCAGGGACCGAAGCTGGTGGCGACCGCTTCCACTTGCGAGGGGTCGTACCAGGTGCCGGCATGCAGGCGCAGGTCGTCCAGGATGGCCATGCCCAGCTTGCGGTCCCGGTAGGGGCGGGGGCGCACCATGGCGGCGAAGCCGTCGGCCACCGCCATCAGGGCGCCCGCGGTGTGCCGGCCCAGGAAGATGCCGCGCGGGTATCCACTGCCATCGATGTGTTCATGGTGGTCCTGCACCGCCTGCAGCCACAGCGCGTCGCGCACGCCCAGCGCGCCCAGCATGCGCACGCCCTGGTCCGGGTGCTCCCGCACCACCTGGCGCTGCTCCTCGTCCAGCGAGGCCGCCTGCCCCAGCGCCTGCCGCAGGGCCAGGGCACCGATGTCGTGCGACAACGCCGCCGCCGACAGGGAGACGCGGTCGGCATCGCTCCAGCCCCGCAGCCGGGACAGCACGCTGACCACGATGGCGACCAGGACATGGTGCAGCACGGAGTAGGGATGGTGGTGGTCCAGGTAGGCCTGCGCCAGCGCGGCGTTGAAGTCTTCGTCGCAGCAGCCGATGACGGTCTGGGCCAGCCTCTGGACCTTGAAGGGGAACGACGGCAGCCCCTGGCCTGCCGCCAGCGTGCTTTCCATTTGCGTCACGGTGTCCGCGAGCGCGGCCATGCGCTGGAAGACCGGCTCGATCCGGCGCGGGCTCCTGCCCTGGGGCGTGGCCGCGAGCTTGAACCCGGCTTCCTGCAGGCGCTCCACGCTGTCTTCGCGGCACACGGTGGAGCCGCGCCCCAGCAGCAACTGGCCCTCTTCGTCGAAGATGTCCACGCGCGTGGGCAGCCCCACCTGCACATCGTGCGGGTCCACACGAACAAGCTGGGCAGCGGTCATGGCCGGATTGTGGACCGGATGGGGAGGCCACGGGGAATAAATTCAAGGCCGCCGGGGCCGGCTCCCAGGGGCACGCGCCCCATGAGCGGATCGTGGACAGGTCTTCAGGCCGCCGCGCAGGACAGCGGCGTGGCTGGCGCGGCCCGGGTATCGCAGGCGTGCAGCTCGGCCTCCAACGCGGCGAGCTGGCGCTCCAGCGCCCGCAGGCGCTCGCGCTCGCGGGCCACGGCGGCGCGGCGCCGGGCCACCAGTGCCGCCATGCGCGCCCAGCCCTCGGCCGTGTGCAATGTGTCCAGGCCGTCCAGATCGGCGAGCCGGAAGCCCAGCGCCAGCGCCTGGCGGATGAGTTGCACGCGCGCCACGTCGGCCTCGCCGTACTGGCGGTAGCTGCCCGCGCGCGCCACCGCGCCGAGCAGGCCGCGCGCCTCGTACAGGCGCAGGGCCTTGGGGGTGGTGCCGGTGCGGTGGGCCAGTTCTCCGATGCGCATGCGGTTTCTTCCGGGAATGATTTGCTATTGAAATAATAGCTTATGGCGCTTATTGGTAAAGCGCTGCAGGCTATTTTGATATATTTTCTGCTTTCCCTGCCCGCGCCGCGCGCGCTCCACGCCATGCCCCAGTTCGCCGCCAATCTGAGCCTGATGTACACCGAGCTGCCGTTCCTGGAGCGCTTCGCCGCCGCCGCGCGCGATGGCTTCACGGCGGTGGAATACCTGTTTCCCTACGCCTTCGAGCCCGCCGAGCTGGCCGCCCGGCTGCGTGGCAACGGCCTGCGCCAGGTGCTGTTCAATGCGCCGCCCGGCGGCCTGGAACGGGCCACCATGGCGGGCGCCTGGGAGCAGGGCGCGCGCGGCACGGCCGCGCTGCCCGGGCGCGAGGCCGAGTTCCGCGCTGGCGTGCTGGAAGCCCTGCGCTACGCCGAGGCGCTGGACTGCCCGCGCATCCACCTCATGGCGGGCTGCGTCCTCGAGGGGGCCGAGCGCGCCGCGCTGCGCGCGGGCTACGTGGACAGCCTGCGCTGGGCCGCCGAGCAGGCCGGACGCCACGGGCGCGAGGTGCTCATCGAGCCCATCAACCCGCGCGACATGCCCGGCTATGTGCTCAACCGCCAGGACGAGGCGCACGCGCTGCTCGACGCCGTCGGCTCGCCCCACCTGAAGGTGCAGATGGACCTGTACCACTGCCAGATCGTCGAGGGCGACGTGGCCGCCAAGCTGCGCCAGTACCTGCCCACGGGCCGCGTGGCGCACCTGCAGATCGCCGGCGTGCCCGAGCGCCACGAGCCCGACCGGGGCGAACTCCATTACCCCTATCTCTTCGGGGTCATTGACGCGCTGGGCTACACCGGCTGGATCGGTTGCGAATACCGGCCCGCGGCGGGCACCACGGCCGGCCTGGGCTGGCGCGATCGGGCGCTCGCGGCCGGGACTTGATACGCGAGACTGCGTAAGGGAATTCGTGAATCGATGTAACAGGGGAACTGGCTTAGAGTGATTGACGTTACGGAAGCCTCCGTATGGTTTTTTGACGTCAGGAGATTCCCCATGACCGCATCCGCTGCCAACAACCGATCGGTCGCGCGCCGTGTCACCCTTCTGGCCATCGCCCTGGTGGCCCTGGTGCTGGTGCTCGTGGGCCTGGCGATTTCCGCGCTCACGGCCAGCAGCACCCGCTCCCAGGTGGCGCGCAGCGTGGGCGACACGGCGCAGAGCGTGGCGCAGTCGCTCGACGCGGCCGACGCCACCAACCGCGAGCTGGTGCAGCTCGCCATGAAGGGCTTCCAGCGCTACTTCGAGGCCACCATGCAGCTCGACGAGGGTACGGGCGAGCTGCGCAGCTATGGCGCCCTGGTCAACGAGGACACCAGCTCGGTCGACAAGTTCGCCCTCGAAACCGGCGGCATCGCCGCCGTGTTCGCGCGCAAGGGCAATGATTTCGTGCGCGTCACCACCTCGGTCAAGGATGCGGAAGGCAAGCGCCCGTTCGGCACCCTGCTGGAGGCCGGCGCCGCGCTGGAGAAGGCGCGCAAGGGCGAGCCGCACGTGGGCCGCCTGGTGGTGGCGGGCAAGCCCTACATGGGCTACTACCTGCCTTCCAAGGATGCCTCGGGCAAGGTGGTGGCCCTGCTGTTCATCGGCAGCGACATCAGCGTGTTCGAGGGCATGTTCGAGAAGCAGGTGGCGCAGACCAAGTTCTTCGAAAGCGGCGGTGCCTATGTGATCGATCCGCACGGGGGGCTGGACCAGGCCGTGTTCGTGGCCCATCCCACGGCGCGCGGCAAGAAGGTGCTGGAGGCCTATCCGCAGTCGCGTGCCTTCTTCGAGGCCCTGGCTGCCGCGCCCGACGGCTTCGTGCGCGATGCCGCCAGCGTGCTCGGCGGTGCGAGCTCCGACCCCTGGGCCCTGGTGCGCAAGACCCAGGCCGATGGCTGGTGGGTGGTGGCCGAGGTGCCCGACAGCGAGGCCCTGGCCAGCCAGTTCAAGGTGATGCTGGCCGTGTGGGGCATGATGGCCGTGGCCGTGGCCCTGCTGGCCGCCGGCATCTTCGTGATGCTGCGCCGCAGCGTGAGCGAGCCGCTGCGCCACCTCACCCACGCCATCACCCTGGTGGCCCAGGGCGACCTGACGCAGGCCTTCCACACCACGCAGCGCGACGAAATCGGCGCGCTGGTGCACGAGGTCGAGGCCATGCGCCAGCGTTATCTGCAAATGCTGCAACAGGTGCGCACGGCGGTGGACAGCATCACCACCGCCAGCGCCGAGATCGCCAGCGGCAACCAGGACCTGTCCGGCCGCACCGAGCAGACCGCCAGCAGCCTGGCCGAAACCGCGCAGAGCATGGAGCAGCTCACCGCCACGGTGCGCCAGTCGGCCGACGCGGCGCGCCAGGCCAACCAGCTCGCCGGCTCGGCCGCCGAGGTGGCGGCGCGCGGCGGCCGGGTGGTGGGCGAGGTGGTGACCACCATGGGCGACATCAACCAGAGTTCGCGCCGCATCGCCGACATCATCGGCGTGATCGACGGCATCGCCTTCCAGACCAACATCCTGGCGCTCAACGCCGCCGTGGAAGCGGCGCGCGCGGGCGAGCAGGGCCGGGGCTTCGCCGTGGTGGCCAGCGAGGTGCGCAGCCTGGCCGGGCGCAGCGCCGAGGCGGCGCGCGAGATCAAGCAGCTCATCGGTGCCTCGGTCGAGAAGGTGGAGGCCGGCGCGCGCCTGGTGCAGAACGCCGGCACCACCATGGACGAGATCGTCGGCTCGGTGCACCGGGTGGGCGACATCATCGGCGAGATCACGGCGGCCTCGTCCGAGCAGTCCGACGGCATCGGCCAGGTGAACCAGGCCGTGAACCAGCTCGACCAGATGACGCAGCAGAACGCCGCCCTGGTGGAGCAGTCCGCCGCCGCCGCGCAAAGCCTGCGCGACCAGGCCCAGCGCCTGGTGGGCGCGGTGCAGGTGTTCAAGCTCGGCGGCGACGGCGTGGCGGCCCATGCGGCGCCGGAGCTGCCGGGCGCGCCCGAGGCCGGGCGGGTGGCGGCGCCGGCCGCCAAGGGCTTGATGCGCCGCCTGGCGGGCTGATTTGCGCCTCGCGGCCACGGCCTTTGCGGGGCAACGTGCCCCATGAAAAGATCTTGAACAGGTTCTGATGGGCCCGGCGCTGCCGGGACCATGGGGTATCCTGGGAGCACATCCACTGCCCCTGCCTTCGCCATGGTTGCCGACATTCCAACCCTGTTGATGATGATCACCATCGCGTCGGTGGTGATGGCCGGAAGCATGGTCACGGTCGCCGGTGGCGGCCACCGGGACGGGATGGGCCTGTGGGGGGTGGGCCTGTGCCTCAACGCCCTGGCCTATGTGCTGCTGGTGCTGCGCGGCCTGATCCCCGATGCCGTGTCCATCCTGCTGGGCAATGCGCTGGCATCGGCCACCCTGTCCTGCCTGCATGCCGCCGTGCTGCGCTTCCAGCACCGGCCCTTGCGCTGGCACCTGCTGCTGGCGCCGCCGGCCGTGCTGACCTGCGTGCTCGCGCTGAACCTGCAGGATTTCGGGGCGCGCATCCTGTGGGCCAATGCCGTCATGGCGCTGCAGATGGGCGCTGTCGTCGGGGTGCTGTTCGAGCGGCGCCGCGCCGCGGGCAGCCGGGGCGCGCTGATGGTGATGGCGGGCCTGGGCCTGGGGTTCGTGGTGCTGCTGGCGCGTGCCGCCTGGGGCGCGGCGGGCATGCCCACCGGCCAGGGCCTGCTGCAGCCGGGAGGCATCGCGGGGCTGTCCTTCATGCTCCTGTTCGTGGTACTGCTGGTCGCCTCGTTCGGTTTCGTCTTCATGTCCAAGGACCGCGCCGACGAGGTCAACCGCCGCCTGGCGGCGCTGGACGAACTCACGGGCGTGGCCAACCGCCGGTCCATCATCGCCGCGCTGGACCGTGACGTGGGCCGTGCCATCCGCACCCGCGAGCCGCTGGCTGTGATGATGGTGGACATCGATTTCTTCAAGCATGTCAACGACACGCACGGCCACCTGGCGGGCGACCGGGTGCTGCGCAACGTGGCGGATGTGATCCGCAGCCGCATCCGTGCGCAGGACATCGTGGGCCGCTACGGCGGCGAGGAGTTCCTCGTGGTGCTGGTCGATACCTCGGCGCAGGGCGCGCGGCGGCTGGCGGAGCAGTTGCGCGAAGCGGTGCAGGCCGCGTCCTGCCACTGGGGGGCGCACCGCCTGGCGGTCACCGTCAGCATCGGCGTGTTCGGTGGCCGGATGGAGCCGGGCGACAGCTGGGACCAGCTCATCCACGCCGCCGACAGCGCCCTCTACCGCGCCAAGCAGGGCGGCCGCAACCGCGTGGAGTTGGCGCCCGCGCTGGAGCGCCCGACGCGCGCGGGCCTGGCCGCGCAGGGCCCCGAGACCTTCCCTTCCACACACTGAAGTGAAACGACCCCCTGTGCCGCTTCGCTCCGGCACCTTGCTCTGGTATCGCTGAAGCGCTTGCGCGCGGCGCCGTGGCGGCGCCTCCGCGCTTGTGATGCAATGCGGGTTTCGATGCCACGCGAGGAGCCCGCCGATGAACGCCCCCATTCCTTCCCATGTCCTGCAGCCCGCGCAGGCGCTGGACCGCCTGAGCCAGGTGTGGGACGAGCGCATCGTGCCCCAGCTCACCGACTACATCCGCATTCCCGCCAAGTCGCCGATGTTCGAGCCCGGCTGGGAGGGCGCGGGCCTGCTCGACACCGTGGTGCGCAACGCCGCTGACTGGGTGCTGGCCCAGCAGGTGGCCGGGCTCACCGCCGAGGTGGTGCGCCTGCCGGGGCGCACGCCGGTGCTGTTCTTCGAGATTGCCGCCACCCGCCCTGCCAGCCCGCAGACGGTGCTGATGTACGGCCACCTGGACAAGCAGCCCGAGTTTTCCGGCTGGCGCGCCGACCTCGGCCCCTGGACGCCCAAGATGGAGGACGGCAAGCTCTACGGCCGGGGCGGCGCCGATGACGGCTATGCCGTGTACGCCAGCATCGCCGCCGTACAGGAGCTGCAGCGCCAGGGCGTGCCGCACCCGCGCATCGTCGGCCTGATCGAGACCAGCGAGGAAAGCGGCTCGCGCGACCTGCTGCCCTACATCGACGCGCTGAAAACCCGTCTGGGCGAGGTGGCGCTCGTCGTGTGCCTCGATTCGGGCGCGGGCAATTACGACCAGCTCTGGCTCACCACCAGCCTGCGCGGCATGGCCAGCGGCACACTGAAGGTGGAGATCCTCACCGAGGGCATCCACTCGGGCGACGCCTCGGGCCTGGTGCCCTCGTCCTTCCGCATCATGCGCCAGGTGCTCGACCGGCTGGAGGATTCAGCCACCGGCCGCCTGCTGCCTGCCAGCTTCCACTGCGAAGTGCCGGCCGAACGGCTGGCGCAGGCGCGCGCCACGGCCGCCATCCTGGGCGAGGAAATCTACCGGCGCTTCCCCTGGGCGCACCACGACTGCGGCGGCTCCACCATCGTCGCCCTGCCCACCACCACCGACCCGGTGCAGGCCCTGCTCAAGCGCACCTGGGAGCCCACGCTCAGCGTGACCGGCGCCGAGGGCTTCCCGGCCCTGCAGGACGCCGGCAACGTGCTGCGCCCCTACACCGCCTTCAAGCTCAGCCTGCGCCTGCCGCCGCTGGTGGACGCCGCTGCTTGCGTGCAGGAGATGAAGGCGCTGCTCGAAGACAACGCCCCCTACCAGGCCAAGGTGACCTGGGAGAGCGCCAGCGGCGCCAACGGCTGGAACGCGCCCGATACCGCGCCCTGGTTCGCCCAGGCGCTCGATGCCGCCAGCCAGGCGCATTTCGGCGCGCCCTGTGGCTTCATCGGCCAGGGTGGCACCATTCCACTGATGGGCATGCTGAGCCAGGGCTTCCCGAAGGCGCAGATGATGGTCTGCGGCGTGCTCGGCCCCAAGAGCAACGCCCACGGCCCCAACGAATTCCTGCACGTGCCCTACGCCAAGAAGCTCACCGCCGCCGTGGCGCACATCATCGCCAGCCTGCCCTCCGCCTGATGCCATGTCCCATTCCGCCGACTTCGCACTGACCACCTTCACCGCCAGCGATGGCGAGAACCTCGCCGCCTACCACTGGCCGCTGGACGAGCGCCGCCCTCCGCGCGGCACCGTGCTGCTGGTGCACGGCCTGGGTGAATACGCGGGCCGCTACCACCATGTGGCGCAGCGCCTCAACGACTGGGGTTTCGCGGTGCGTGCCTACGACCACTATGGCCATGGCCGCTCGGCCGGTCCGCGCGGCGGGCTCAACCACGACATGCGGCTGCTCGACGACCTGGCCGACATGGTGGAGAGCGCCCGCGTGCACACGCCCAAGGGCCTGCCGCTGGTGCTGCTGGGCCACAGCATGGGCGGGCTGCTGGCGGCGCGCTTCGTCGCCATGCACCTGGGCGTGGTTGATGCGCTGGTGCTCTCGTCGCCCGCGTTCGACCCGGGCCTGGGCGCGGTGCAGAAGCTCCTGCTGGCCACCCTGCCGCGCCTGCTGCCCAACCTGCGCGTGGGCAACGGGCTGGATGCGCGCTACCTCTCGCACGACCCGGCCGTGGTGGCGGCCTACCAGAAAGACCCGCTGTGCCATGACCGCATCAGCGCGCGCCTGGCGCGCTTCATCGCCGAGGGCGGCCCGGCCACCGTGGCGCGCGCCGCGCACTGGCGCCTGCCCACGCTGCTGATGTGGGCCGGCGAGGACCGGCTGGTCAACCCGGCCGGCAGCCGCGCCTTCGCCGCAGCGGCGCCCGACAGCGTGGTGCAGTCGCGCTGCTTCGAGGGCCTGTACCACGAGCTGTTCAACGAGCAGGACGCCACGCCCGTGTTCGAGGTGCTGCAGCGCTGGCTGGACCACCATGTGCCAGCCCGGCGCTGATGGTTTTAGGTATTTTTGGCCACTAGACCAATGAATACAAGCGCTGGCAGCTATTGATTCAGTAGCGTCCGGCCGGTCAGGGGCTCTTCGCGGCGTACATCCGCGCGTCGGCGCTCTTCCAGGCCCCCGGCAGCCCGCTGCCGGGCGTGCGGCTGGCCAGACCCACGCTGGCCGGGACCAGATGCTCCGCCAGGATCTGGCGGGTGCGCTCCAGCAGTGCCTGGGCTCCCGCGGGGTCGCATTCCACGGCCAGGATGCCGAACTCGTCGCCCCCGAGGCGGGCCACGATGTCGGACTCCCGCGCCGCCTTGCGCAGCGCCAGGGCGGCCTGCGCGATCAGGGCGTCGCCCGCGGCATGGCCGGCGCTGTCGTTGACCTGCTTGAGCCCGTCGAGGTCGATCACCAGCACCGCGGCCGGGTGGCCGTAACGGCGGCAGCGGTCCTCCTCCCGGGCCAGGTGCTCGTCCCAGGCGCGCCGGTTGGCCAGCTGGGTCTGGGCGTCGGTGTTGGCCTCCAGCGCCAGGCGTTCGCTGCGGCGCGCCTCTTGGGCCAGCCGCAATTCGGCCTGGAGCACGCTGCTGAGCAGGGTGCCCAGCAGCTCGATCAGGCTCTGTTCCTGCGCCAGCGCCGCGGGCTGGCGCGCCGGATCGATGCCGCACAGCGTGCCGAACAGGCTTCCGTCGGCCTGGACGAGCGGCACGCCCACGTAAGCCTGGATGGGAATCTGCAGGTTGATGGGGGCGTCCCGGTAGGCCGGGACGGCCTGCGCGTCCGGGGCGACACGCGGGCCGTGGCCCCGGACCATTTCCAGGCAGAAGGAGTCGGCCCAGCGCAGCACCGTGCCGGGCGCCACGCCGTAGCCATGGTCCTCGGCCTGCAGCACGATCCAGTCGTCGCCCTCGGTGCGCGTGACCATCCACAGGCCGAAGCCGAGCCGCTGGTGCAGGAAGGCCAGCACGGCACGGCAGGCCGCCTCGAAATCGTGGGTCGGAAGCGTTGGCATGGTGGGCGCATTGTGGGTGGTTTTGCCCGCGCCTGCCAATCCGGGATGGCGCTATGCGGCGGCAGCCGCGCGCCGCCGCAGGCCCAGCCAGGCCAGCGCCATGCCCAGGGCGGCGATGGGCGCGAGCGAGCCCCAGTTGAGCAGCGCCCAGCCCTGCGTGGTCACCAGCGCGCCCGAGGCGAAGGAGGTCAGCGCCATGGTGGCGAAAACGCAGAAGTTGATGGCTGCCTGCGCGCGGTCCTTTTCCTCGGGGCGGTAGGCCTGCAGGGCCAGCGTGGTGCTGCCGGTGAACAGGAAGTTCCAGCCCACGCCGAGCAGGAACAGCGCCACGCCGAAGTGGTGCAGGTCCACGCCCGCCAGCGCCACGGCCACGCAGGCCAGGTTGAGCAGCACGCCCGCGCCCATGACGGGCAGTACGCCCAGGCGCTTGATCAGGTGGCCGGTGAAGAAGCCGGGCGCGAACATGCCGATCACATGCCATTCGAGCACCAGCGCGGCGTCGTCGAAGCTGTAGCCGCACACCTGCATGGCCAGCGGCGTGGCCGCCATCAGCAGGTTCATCACGCCATAGCCCAGGGCCGCGCCCAGCGCCGCGACGGCGAAGGCCGGCTCGCGCAGCAGCGCGCGCAGGGGCCGGCCCGCAGGCGGCGTGCCCGCGCCCGGGCTGGTGGCGGGGGCTGGCGCGAAGCGGATCAAGGCCATCAGCGCCATGGACAGCAGGGCCACGCCCACCAGCGCCACGTAGGCGCCCGCGAAGGGCACGGCCAGCAGCGTGCGCGTGGCGCTGGCCAGGTTGGGGCCGGCCACGGCGCCCAGCAGGCCGCCGGCCAGCACCAGCGACACCGCCTTCTCGCGGAAGGCCGGCGCGGCCAGCTCGGCGGCGGCGAAGCGGTAGAGCTGGCCGTTGGCGCTGTAGTAGCCCGCCACCACGGTGGCGGCGCACAGCAGCCAGAAGCTGCCCGCGAACGCGGCCCCCGCGCACAGCGCGGCCGAGAGCGCGGCCACGGCCAGGCCGATCTGGAACGAGGCCTTGCGCCCCCAGCGGGCCTGGCTGCGCGCCACCAGCGGCGTGGACAGGGCGCCGCCCACCACGTAGCCCATGACGGGCAGCGTGGCCATCCACCCTTGCGGCGCCAGCTGCAGGCCGACGAGCCCGTTGATGGCGATGAAGACCACGTTGTTGGTCAGGAAAAGCCCTTGGCACAGGGCGAGCAGCCACAGGTTCTTGTTCATGGTATGTGCACGCATTGTCGGGGGTTTTGGGCGCCTGGCGGGCAGGGCTTCGCATGAAAAACCATGCCCGATTCAGGGTGTCTGGCATTGCCAGCGATCTTGATAAATGTCAGGACATGGGTATTTCGCGAGGCGTATCGTTGCGCGCTTGCGATGGCGCCCGTCTGTGCGCCCGCGTCAGAACTCCCCCACACCGCATGCAAACCCTGACCCCCACGCCCGATGCGGCGGTGCCTGACAGCGCTGCCGCACCCTTTGAACTGGTCTGCCCCGCAGGCAGCCTGCCCGCGCTCAAGGCTGCCGTGGACAACGGCGCCAGCTGCGTCTACCTGGGCCTGCGCGACGCGACCAACGCGCGCAACTTCGCCGGCCTCAATTTCGACGAGGCGGCCATCGCCAATGGCATCCAGTATGCGCACGAGCGCGGCTGCAAGGTGTTCATGGCGCTCAACACCTATCCGCAGGCCGCCAACCCCGCGCCCTGGCGCGCGGCCATGGACAAGGCCGTGGACCTGGGCATGGACGCGGTCATCCTGGCCGACCCAGGCCTGATGCAGTACGGCGCGCAGCACCACCCGAAGCTGCGCCTGCACCTGTCGGTGCAGGGCTCGGCCACCAGCGCCGACGCCATCAACTTCTACCGCGAGCAGTTCGGCATCGTGCGCGCGGTGCTGCCGCGCGTGCTGTCCACCGAGCAGGTGCAGCGCGTGATCGACGCCACGCCGGTCGAGATCGAGGTGTTCGGCTTCGGCAGCCTGTGCGTGATGGTCGAGGGCCGCTGCGCGCTCTCGTCCTATGTGACGGGCGAGTCGCCCAACACCCACGGCGTGTGCTCGCCCGCCAAGTCGGTGCGCTGGCAGGAAACCCCCAAGGGGCTGGAATCGCGCCTGGGTGGCGTGCTGATCGACCGTTACGCCCCCGGAGAGAACGCCGGCTACCCCACGCTGTGCAAGGGCCGCTTCGACGTGGGCGAGGACGAGAACTACTACGCCATCGAGGAGCCCACCAGCCTCAACACGCTCGAACTGCTGCCAAAACTCATGAAAATGGGCGTGCGCGCCGTCAAGATCGAGGGCCGCCAGCGCAGCCCCGCCTACGTGGCCCAGGTCACCAAGGTCTGGCGCGACGCCATCGACAACTGCCTGGCCGACCCGCTGCGCTACGCCCCCAAGACCGCCTGGATGGCCAGCCTCGACCAGGTCGCCGAAGGCCAGCAGCACACCCTGGGCGCCTACCACCGCCCCTGGAAATGAAGAACATGATCAAGCTCTCTTTGGGTGCGCCGCAGTACTACTGGTCGCGCCAGACCTATTTCGACTTCTACCAGGCCATCGCGGCCTCCCCGGTGGACATCGTCTACCTCGGCGAGACCGTCTGCTCGCGCCGCAAGGAGCTGCGCCTGCAGGACTGGCTCGACATCGCCGAGCTGATGCGCGCATCCGGCAAGGAGGCCGTGCTGTCCACGCAGGTGCTGCTCGAATCGGGCGTGGAAGTGAGCACCATGCACAAGGTGACGAACAATACGGACTACCTTGTGGAGGCCAATGACATGGGCGCCGTGCAGCGCATGGCCTCGGCCAAGCGCCCCTTCGTGGGCGGCCTGCACCTGAACATCTACAACCAGCCCGCGCTGCAGTGGCTTGCCTCGCTGGGCGCCACGCGCTGGGTGGCGCCGCTGGAGATGAAGCACCAGGACCTCACCGCCCTGATCCAGAACGGCCCGCAGAACCTGCAGACCGAGGTGTTCGCCTATGGACGCATGGCGCTGGCTTTTTCGGCGCGCTGCTTCACCGCGCGCCAGCGCAACCTGCCCAAGGACGATTGCCAGTTCAGTTGTCTGGACCACCCCGATGGCCTGATGCTCAAGACGCGCGAGAGCGAGGAATTCCTCGTGCTCAACGGCATCCAGACGCAGTCGGCCCGCGTGCACAACCTCATCGACGAGCTGCCGCGCATGCAGGCCATGGGCGTGGCCGTGGCGCGCATCAGCCCGCAGGCCCAGCACACGGGCGAGATCGTGGCCTTGTTCGATGCCGTGCGCAAAGGCTCCCTGGACCCGCGCGAGGCCCGCGCACGGTTGCAGCCCCTCATGCCCGAGCAAAGTTGCAACGGCTACTGGCACGGCCAGCCCGGCCTGGACCTGGTGGAGTCGCAGGCCCTGGCCACGGCCTGATCCGGGCCCGCAGGCCCCACGCTGGCCGTGGGACTTGCCAGGAGGCCTTCAACGCTGTCCAATCGAGAAACCACGGCCCCTGCCGGCCCCCGCGCCGGCAGCACCATGCCCACAGGAACGCCATGAACCACACTCCCCCCGCGCCCTTCACCCTGCCTTCCCCCCTGGCCGCGCTGACGTCGCGCCTGCCGGCCTTCCCCGGCTCCCTGCTGCTGGTCACGGCGCTCAACCTGGGCGTCGCGCGCCAGTTGCCGCGCGACGTGGGCGAGATGCTGCTGAACAAGCGCCTGCGCATCCATGTGCGCGACGCGCGCGTCACCTTCGACTTCACCTGGACCGGCGGCGCCTTCGCGCCGCGCGCGCGCCATGCCGAAACCGACCTCTGCATCAGCGCCAGCGCGCACGACTTCCTGCTGCTGGCCCAGCGCCAGCAGGACCCGGACACGCTGTTCTTCAACCGCCGCCTGGTCATGGAAGGCGACACCGAACTCGGCCTGGTGGTGAAGAACACGCTCGACGCGCTGGAACTGCCCGTGCTCGACCTGCAGCAATGGACCCCGCGCCAGGTACTGGCCCGCCTGTCCGCGCTGCGCCCCGGCATGGGGGCCACGCCGGGGACGCAGCCATGAGCGCGCCCGCCGACCCCCTGCCGCTGGTCTATTCCTGCTCGGGCTGCTCCAGCGCAGCGCAGCTGGCCAACCACGTGGCCGTGCGCATGGACCGCAAGGGTGTCGCCGAAATGTCGTGCATCGCCGGCGTTGGGGGCGATGTGCCCAAGCTGGTCCGGCTGGCACAGTCGGGGCGGCCCATCATCGCGCTCGATGGCTGCCCGCTGGTGTGCGTCCAAAGCTCGCTGGCGCGCCATGGCATCACCCCCGAACGGCACTACCAGTTGCACGAATACGGGGTGAAGAAGCGCAACCACCAGGATTTCGATCCCCAGGAGGCCGCCGAGGTGCTCGCGCGCATCGAGACCGACCTGCAGGAACACCCCCTGGCGGTCCCCTCCCATGCCTGAAGCGCGCCGCATCGTCGTTGGCATCTCCGGGGCCAGCGGCGCGGTGTACGGCGTGCGCCTGCTGCAGGTGCTGCAAGGCTGCGCGGGCATCGAAACGCACCTGGTCGTGTCCGACGCCGGCTGGCGCAATCTGCGCCACGAAACCGGCATGGAGCCGGCCGCCGTCGAGGCGCTGGCGCACACCGTGCACGACGCGCGCAACATCGGCGCCACCATCGCCAGCGGTTCGTTCCAGAGCGCGGGCATGGTGATCGCCCCGTGCTCCATGCGCACGCTGGCGGCCGTGGCGCACGGCCTGTCGGACAACCTGCTCACGCGCGCGGCCGACGTGGTGCTCAAGGAGCGCCGCCGCCTGGTGCTGCTGGCGCGCGAAACGCCGCTGCACCTGGGGCACCTGCGCAACATGGTCAGCGTCACCGAGATGGGCGCCATCGTCTGCCCGCCCGTGCCGGCCTTCTACCTGCGGCCGCAGAGCGTGGCCGACATCGTGGACCACGGCGTGGCGCGCGTGCTCGACCTGCTGGAGGTGAAGCATCCGCTGGCGGCCCGCTGGGAAGGGCTGGCGCCGGGCGGGTGAATGGTTTTTGCTATCAAATAGATAGCTTACAGCGCAGTACCATAGGGCGCTAGAGCCCAATTTCTCTTATATTCCATGCATTACAACGATCTGCGCGATTTCCTCCAGCAGCTCGAACAGCGCGGCGAGCTGCGCCGGGTGCGCGAGAGCGTTTCGCCCCACCTGGAGATGACGGCGCTGTGCGACCGGGTGCTGCGCGCGGGCGGCCCCGCCATCCTGTTCGAGAACCCCACGGGCCACAGCATGCCGGTGCTCGGCAACCTGTTCGGCACGCCCGAGCGCGTGGCGCGAGCCATGGGGGTGGAAAGCATCGCCGGGCTGCGGCCGTTCGGCGAGCTGCTGGCCTCGCTCAAGGAGCCCGAGGCGCCCAAGGGTTTCAAGGAGATGGTGGGCATGGGCAGCCTGCTCAAGACGCTGTGGAACATGGCGCCCAAGGAGCGCAGCAGCCCGCCGTGCCAGGAGGTGGTGTGGGAAGGTGCCGACGTGGACCTGGGGCGCCTGCCCATCCAGCACTGCTGGCCGGGCGACGTGGCGCCGCTGGTCACCTGGGGCCTGGTCATCACCCAGGGGCCGCACAAGGCGCGGCAGAACCTGGGCATCTACCGCCAGCAGGTGCTGGGGCGCAACAAGCTCATCATGCGCTGGCTCGCGCACCGGGGCGGCGCGCTCGATTTCCGCGACCACTGCGCCGCCAATCCCGGCCAGCCCTACCCGGTGGCGGTGGCGCTCGGGGCCGACCCCGCAACCATCCTCGGCGCCGTGACGCCCGTGCCCGACAGCCTGTCGGAATACCAGTTCGCCGGCCTGCTGCGCGGCGCGCGCACCGAGGTGGCGCCCGCTCTGGGCGTGCAGCTCCGCGTGCCGGCCAGCGCCGAGATCGTGCTCGAAGGGCACATCCAGCCCGACGCCACGCACGCCAGCGGCTGGGAGCACGCGCTCGAAGGGCCCTATGGCGACCACACGGGCTACTACAACGAGCAGGCCGAGTTTCCGGTGTTCACGGTGGACCGCATCACGCTGCGCAAGGACGCCATCTACCACTCCACCTACACCGGCAAGCCGCCCGACGAGCCCGCCGTGCTGGGCGTGGCGCTGAACGAGCTGTTCATCCCGCTGCTGCAGCGCCAGTTCCCGGAAATCGTGGATTTCTACCTGCCGCCCGAGGGCTGCAGCTACCGCATGGCGCTGGTGCGCATCAAGAAGGCCTACCCCGGCCACGCGCGGCGCGTGATGATGGGCGTGTGGAGCCACCTGCGCCAGTTCATGTACACCAAGTTCATCGTGGTGGTGGACGAGGATGTGGACGTGCGCGACTGGAAGGAAGTCATCTGGGCCATGACCACGCGCATGGACCCGCAGCGCGACACCATGTTCATTGAGCACACGCCCATCGACTACCTCGACTTTGCCTCGCCCGTGAGCGGCCTGGGCAGCAAGATGGGGCTGGACGCCACGAACAAATGGCCCGGCGAGACGCAGCGCGAATGGGGCCGCACCATCACCATGGATGCCGATGTGACGGCGCGCATGGACGCGCTGTACGAGTCCCTCGGCCTCTGACGAGGAAATAAAAAAGCGCCCGGCACCTTGACGGTGCCGGGCGCTTTTTCGTGGAGCCCGTTTACTGCTGCGCCGGGGCCGGGGCGGCCATCAGGAAGGCGTCGGAGAAGCAGGCGTCCTCGCCCAGGCCCTGGGCCAGGAAGGCCGGCACGGCGGTCTCCACCATCTTCACCGAGCCGCAGAGGTAAACCTCGTGGCCACTGAGGTCGGCGAAGTCCTTCAGCATGGCCTCGTGCACCAGGCCCGTGCGGCCGGTCCAGCCGTCGCCCTCGGAGGGCTCGGACACCACGGGCACCACGGTGAAGTTCGGGTGTTTCTGCTGCCACTGCTCGCACAGCTCCAGCATGTAGAGGTCCTTGCGCTGGCGCACGCCCCAGTACAGGCGCATGGGCCGCTGCACGCCGCGCTGGAAGGCGTCTTCGACGATGCTCTTGATGGGCGCGAAGCCGGTGGCGCCGGCCACGAACAGAATGGGGTGCATGCTGTCGCGCAGCGTGAAGCTGCCGCGCGGGCCCTCGAAGCGCAGGGTGTCGCCGACCTTCATGCCCTCGAACACATGGGTGGTGAAGCGGCCGCCGGGGATCAGGCGCACATGCAGCTCGATCTGGTCGCGCGTGTGCGGCGCGTTGGCGAACGAGAAGGCGCGGCGCTGGCCGTCGTCGAGCAGGATGTCGATGTACTGGCCGGCCTCGAAATCGAGCGCCTGGCCCTCGGGCAGGTCGATGAGCACGCGCATCACGTCCTCGGCTAGGCGTTCCAGGCCCGCCACCGTGCCGCTGTGCACCGTGGCGATGGTGGCGGTTTCGCTGGGGACGAAGCCGTCCACCTCGATGACCACATCGCCGCGCGGCACGGCGCAGCACATCAGGGCCTTGCCCTGCGCCTTGAGGGCGTCGGGCAGGGCGCTGCGCTGGTAGGGGCGGTGATCGACGCTGCCGTGCTCCACGCTGCACAGGCACAGGCCGCAGCCACCGTTGCGGCATTCATAGGGCAGGGCCAGGCCTTCGCGCAGGCCCGCGTCGAGGATGGTCTCGTCTGCGCGCACCTTGAATTCGGCGCTGGCGCCCTGGGCACCGTGCGCCACGACCAGGTGCTTGCGCTTCTCGCCCCGGCGGAACTTCGGCGGCCACCAGGGCAGCAGGGCGACGACCACGGTGCCGCCCACCACGAGCGCCCAGACCTTGCCCATGGACCATTCGTTGAGCAGCGGGAAGACGGCGAGGTAGAACCAGTCGAGCTTCACGTTGGTGACCGCGACGGCCAGGTTGGCCGCGCCGCCCTGGCTGTCCACCGGCAGCACCAGCGACAGCACGAACATGGACGCCAGCAGGCCCACCGCGATGGGGCGGGGCGGCGTGGTACGCGCCTTGGGCACGCGCTGCACGTGGATCCACATCACCATCAGCAGCACCAGCGGGATACCCAGGTGCATGAACGACAGCAGCGTGAAGAAACGGTCGCCGACGTGGTTCGAGTAGACGAAATTGCGCATCAGCGTGCCGCCGAAGCTCGGCAGCCAGTCGAGCCACTCGAAGCTGGCCACGGTGACGTACTGCGCAAGCTGGTCCCACGGCAGCATGTAGCCGTTGATGCCGGAGGCATAGACCATCCAGATCAGCAGCACGCCGGTCACCCACGAGAACCAGCGGAAGCCGTGGTACAGGTTGAACGCGAAGTAGCGCAGCATGTGCAGCATCATGGTCAGCACCATGGCGTCGGAGGCGTAGCGGTGGATGCTGCGCATGATGCCGCCCGCGAACCACTGGTCATGGGTCAGCGACATCACCGAGGGATAGGCCACGGAAACGCCGGTCTCGAAGAAGGCGTAGATATAGAGGCCGCTCGCGCCGACCACCCAGAACAGGAAGAAGGTGATGGCACCGAGGTGGTAGAGGGGGTTGATGCGGTCGCCGAACGCCGAGTTGAACAGTCCCTCGGCACGCAGGAACAGCCACTGCAGCAATGCCTGGAGTTGTTTCATCGTTGTGTCGTCCGTGATTGGCCCGCGGATGCGGGCGTGTTGCGAATGGCCTGGATCACCACGACGACGAACAGCAGTCCGCCGATGATGGCAATCAGGCCGCCCAGGCCCATGAGGCCCATGCCGGCCACTTCGGCGGTGCTGCGCAGCACCTGCTCGGCGCCGGCCACCTTGCGTTGCACGCCGTAGCCGCCCGACCAGACCAGGCCGATGATGTGCATCAGCTGGCCTGCGCCGTAAAGCCAGGGTTGCCAGGTGGCCAGGCGTCCCTGGGGCGTGGCGTAGCCCAGGGCTGGCAGCACCTTGTAGACCACGCCCATCAGGGCCAGCGTCACGCCGACGATGCAGCCGTGGTAATGCGCGGGAATGCGCACATTGCTGCCGTTGATGAAGACGCCGATCACGCCGCCGGCCGCGAACAGCAGCACGGAGGACAGCAGCGCCGCGCGCAGCGGGCGCATGGCGTCGTTCGCCAGGCGCTGGCGGGCCAGCGCGAAGACCACGGCCAGCCCCACGGGGACGATGGCGGGGCCGCCGCCCACGCGCATGGCCCAGGTCAGCAGGTTGCGGTGTTCGACCGAGGCCACGTCATGGGCCAGGTAGGCATAGGGGGTGACGAACACACCGGCCAGGGCCAGGCCGAACATCGCCAGCGTCACGCGCGGACTCAGCGGCACGTGGGCGCCGCAGGCATGCGCCAGCCAGAGCCATCCCACCAGCATGAGCAGCGTCCAGGTGAACTGCAGCGCGTGGCCGCCGCCCCAGAACAGGATTTCATAGTAGGCCTTGCCGTCGAGGCTCAGCGGCACGACCGCGGTGGACCAGGCAAACGAGAGCAGGGCCACGGCCGTGGCCACGGCGGCAGCGTTCAGGCCGAACGACAACGCGCCCTGGCCGCCAAAGCCGAACCCCAGCCGGGGCGCCGACAGCAGGCTGCGCAGCACCAGCACCGCCACGCCCACGCCGAAAACGACCAGGCCGCCGAGGAACAAGGGCGAGGACAGCACCGGGATGTAGTTGGCCATGACCGGCGCACCGGGATCGAGGAAGGGGGCCAGGGACATGGCGGCCGTCCCGGCGGCCGTGACCCACAGCGCCAGCCAGCCCCAGCCGGTGGCACGCTGCGATCCGTTGATGCTCCAGAGCAGTCCGCCCAGGGCGACGAACCACACCAGCACCGACAGGTCCACGTGCAGCACCAGCGAGATATGGAAGAAGTCGGCTGCGGGCAGCAGCTTGTTGATGCCTGGTGTCCGCGAGAAAACCAGCAGGATGGAGAACAGCCCGGAGCCGATCAAGGCGAGCAGGCCCAGCCAGAGCCAGCCACGCGCGAGCGTGCGGCGGGCGTCCTGCGGGACCGCCAGATCGTATTCGGCCTGTGATTGCACGGCGGGCAGTGGCGGACTGCCGCTGCCGTGGCCAAAGGTGTGCGTGGGCATGGCGGTCATGACAGGATGATCCCTCCCTCTTCGGCGTTGAAGTCGATCACCAGCACCTGGGCGGGCTTGAGCGTGATGGTGGAGTCATGCTGGTGCGTGAAACCCTCGACGGTCTTGTTGTCCCTCATGCGCACGGTGATGCGGTGCTCGCCTGCCGGAACGTCCACGCTGTGGTAAACGGTGGACGCCCCATCGCGGGACAGGCCCGAGGGGGGGGCGGTGCGTTGGAACACCGTCTTGCCGTCGATATCGAGTTCGATATGCACCGGCGAGCGCTCGCGCTCGCACTTCATCGGCGCGCGCATGTTGGGGGCCAGCTTGGCCAGCTCTTCCTTGGTGTAGGGCCGGCAGTCCGCGATGCGCACGCCATGGTGGACGAAGCTCACCTTGACCAGCGCGCGGTCTGGCTCCAGGGGGTGGTACAGGGGCCAGCGCGAAAAGATGCCGATCGCCAGTGCGAAAAGGCCGTACAGCAGGGCTTGGCCGGTCCAGGTGAAGGCTCGGGTCATGGGGTGCTCTCCAAGGGCAAGTTTGATTCGGGGGCGCCAGCGCGGGCGCGTAATTGATCCAATGCGGCGGCGAGCGCGGCTTCGTCGCCACGGTCGGCCCAGGCGACATGCCAGCGGTCGCGGGGCACCGAGGCGCGCAGATGGGGTTCGCGCGTGCCGTTCAGGCGCTGCTCTGTCCAGCGCTGGCCCAGCCGGAATTCGCAGCCGCCAGCGCGGCAGCCGCTGACCAGCACGCCATCGGCGCCGCCGCGCAGCGCGTATTCGATGAAGGAGGGCGGCAGCATGCCCGCGCACACCAGGCTGAAATGCAGCACGTCGGGTGCGGCCGTGGATGCGGCGCGCGCGCCGTGGTCACAGCCGAAGACCACGTAGCGGCGCGGGCCGGGCAGGGCAGCCAGGCCTTGCAGCAAGCGCTCGCGCAGGTCGTGTATGGGCGATTGCGGCATGTCGATCCCTGTGACCAGCCTTTCCGTGCTGCGGAAGGGCGTGGAGGAGGGGCAGGCGCCGACACAGATGCCGCAGCTCGCGCACAGGTCGGCATCAACGACCGCCAGCTCCACGCCGCGCCGCCCGTTGGTGTGCGGCACCATGGTGACGGCGGAGTAGGGGCAGTCGTCGAAGCAGCGCCGGCAGCCGCTGCAGTTGCCCGGGTCGACCACGGCCACGGGCTGCGCGCGCGCGGGCAGCAGTGGCAGTGCCAGCAGCGCGGCGAATGCCGCCACGAGCAGGGCCCACATCGCCATGGGGGATGTGGCATCCGTCAGCGGATGGATGAAGAGCAGTATCCAGTCGAGTTGCAGGTTCTGGGGCACCGTGGCCAGATTGGCGGGCCCCTGGCTGCGCACGGGAAGCACGAGCGCCAGCAACAGCAGGGTGGCCGTCGTGGCCAGCGCCATGGCGCGGGGCGGGAAGACGCGGGCACGGCTGATGCGCTGGATGTGGAACCACAGCCCGAACACCATCAGCAGGGGTACGCCCAGATGGACGAAGACGAACAGCGTGAACAGGCGGTTCAGGTTGGCGTCGCCGAGGAAATTGCGCGCCAGGGGCGATGCGAGGAAAGGCAGCGCGTCGAGCCACTCCGCCGTGGCGATCGCGGAAAACTGGCCCAGCTGGTCCCAGTTGAGCCAGAAGCCGCCAATGCCGCAGACAAAGGCCAGCGCGATCAGGGGGATGCCGGTCAGCCAGGGCACGGCGCGGAACCCCTTGTAGCGGCCGAGCACCCATTCGCGCGCGAGGTGCGCGAACATGACGATGACGAAGCCGTCGGCCGCGTAGCGGTGCAGTCCGCGCAGGGCCGTGCCCAGCATCCAGGGGACCTGTGCCAGGTCGTTGATGGACGGGTAGGCGCCCGCGGCCGAGGTGTCGAGGATGGCGTAGAGCACGACCCCGGTGGTCACCAGGAGCCAGAACAGCAGGAACCCTAGTGCGCCCAGGTGCTTGAGCGGGTTCAGCGCGCCGCCGAAGGGCGCATCGAAGGCATGCTCGATGGCGCGGTAGGCATCGGCAATGCGGGGAACCGGGGAGGTGGACTGCTGAGCGGGAAGGTCTTCGCGGACGAAGCCTGAACCAGAAGGCGACATTGAACGACGGGCGTCAGACGCGGCGCGCCCCTTTCGTGCGGGCGCCAGGTCGGTTCGAGCGCCATTCGTTGAAGAAAAACACCAGCATGAGGATGAAGAAGGTCACGCCGCCCGCAATCTGGATGGGCAGAGTGTAGTCCACGCGGTAGGAGCCGGTCTTGGGGTCGTAGACGGTGCACAGGATGCGCACGCGGTCCATCACGTCGTCCAGCATGGTGGCGGGCTCCACCGGGGCGCCGCTGAGCAGCAGCTTGATCGGTTCGCCGATCTCGGCGGGCATGATGCTCTCGCCGTAGATCTGGCGCACGATGCGGCCGTCGGCATCGAGCAGCGAAACCTGGAGCACATGGTCGAAGCCTGCCGGGGTGGGGGCGTAGACGAAGCCGAAATCCTTCGCGATGGCACCGATGGTGCTCATGGACGGGCTCAGGAATTCCCAGCTGGGCTGGTTGATCTGGTACTGGGCGGCGAATGCCTTGAGGGCCACGGGCGAATCATCGGGCTGGTTGAAGCCGATGCTCACCACATTGAACTGGTTGGTGCCGAAGACCTTCTGCAGGCCTTGCACGGTTTCCTGCAGCGAGCGCGTGGTGGTGGGGCAGACCTGGAAGCAGCCCGTGTAGATGAAGCTCACCAGCAGCGGCTTGCCGCGGTAGGAGGACAGGCGCACGGGCCGGCCCTCGCGGTCGAGCAGGGTGTGGTCGCCGACTTTGCGGCCGATCGCTTCCTGGCTGAGGCGCAGGGCCTGCTCGCGGTCCAGGCCCATGTCGGGAGACGACGCGGCCTGGGAAGAAAGGGGCAGCAGCAGGCCCATGGCAAGGCACAGCACCACCGCGAGGTATCCGCGAAGAAGAACTGTGGCGTGCATGGGGAATTCCTGCCGCTGGGAGTTATCGCATGAAGCCGTCGATGCAGGCGGCGACCAGCAGGACGCTCAACTGCACCAGCGATGCGAAGAAGGAACCCATGGCGGTGGCGCGGTTCGTATCGCGCGCCAGCAGCCAGGATTTGTGAACGAAATGCAGGCCGCCGGCAAGAGCGCCAACGGCATAGACCGGACCTGCGCCGAAGCCGATGGGCAGCAGCGAGGCCACGAACAGCGCCACCGTGCTGAACAGCACGGTGCGCGCGGCGCGCTCGGGACCGACAACGACCGGCAGCATGGGAACGCCCGCCTGTGCGTAATCGGCACGGTTGGCGATCGCCAGGCTCCAGAAGTGGGGTGGCGTCCAGAGGAACAGAACGAGGGCCAGCAGCATGGGCAGGGGGCCGAGCTGTGGGTCGATGGCGGCCGCACCCGCGAGCACGGCGAAGCTGCCCGCCAGGCCGCCAATGACGATGTTCATCGTGCTGCGGCGCTTCAGCCACAGGGTGTAGACCACCCCGTAGAAGAAGGCGCCCAGGAAGACGTACAGCGCGGCCATCCCGTTGAGCACCAGCCACGCCGCCGCCACCGCGCCCGCCAGCAGCACGGCCATGAGGGCCAGCCAGGCAGGGTGGTGGGGCAGCGCACCGGTGGCGAACGCGCGACCGCGCGTGCGCGCCATCAGGCGGTCGCTTTCATGCTCGACATACTGGTTGAACGCACCCGCGCTCGCCGACGCGATGAGCACCGACAGCGCCAGCACGAGGACCTGTGCCATGCTGGGCGAGGGGCCGGGCGAGACCGCCATGCCCACGAGCGCGGTAATCATGATCAGCACGCCAATGCGCAGCTTGAACAGCGAGATGACGTCGCGCGTCAACTGCGCTGCACTGCGCCCGGCGGGCTTGAGCGTGGTGGTGTGCATGGCGCAGTATCCGCTTAGCTGAGACTCCAGAGCTGGCCGAGGTACTTCCAGTTCACGAAGTAGTAGAGCACGAAGGTCACGAGGAAGAACATGGCCAGCACGAAGGTGCCAGGGGCCACGAAACCTGCGGAACCGTAGGTCTGTGCAGCAGCGGTGGGGGCGGCGCGCATCAGCGGGGTGAACTTGGCGCTCACGGTGCCGGTGTCGAGCTTCTTGCCCCACAGGAGGGAGCCGACGGTGATGTAGATGTAGATCGCGCCGCCGACGATGGCCACCAGGCCGCCGATGCCAACCAGACCCATCATCAGGTAGGCCGCGCCGGGCCACTCATAGGCCAGGGCCGCGCCGCTGAAGGCCATGTCCCAGTGACGGCGGGAAACGCCCAGCGTGCCGGCGCCCATCATCACGAGGCAGAAGAAGTACATCGAGAAGCCGAACAGGTAGGGCTGAATCCTGGCCAGGCCCGGGTTGATCATCTCGCGACGGAACAGCACGGGGATCAGGAAGTACGTCAGCGACATGAACGTCAGCGTCGTGCCGACCACCACGGTGGCGTGGAAGTGGCCAGGAACGTAAATGGTGTTGTGGATCAGCAGGTTCAGCTGTTCGGTACCCATCATCACGCCGGTGATGCCGCCCAGGAAGCCGAAGCCCACCAGGGAGATGAACACGCCGGAGAACACGGGGTTGCTCCAGGGTGCCTTGCGCAGCCACTCGAACAGGCCCTTGTCGTAGCCGCGGGCGCGCTGGGCCACTTCCATGGCGCCAGGAATCGACAGGGCGTGGATCATCGAGGCCAGCACGGCGAAGTACATGAAGTAGCTGGTGTTCACCACTTTCCACTCGGTGCTGATGCCGGGGTCGGCAAGCAGGTGGTGGGCGCTGGCGAGCTGCAGGAACAGGATGTACAGCAGGAAGGCGCCACGGCTGACGCGCTCGGACATGGGCTTGGCGCCAAAGGCGATGGCGGCCACGGCGTACCAGATCGAGATGTGGGCTGCCACGTTGATCTGTTGCGACGAGTGACCGAAGGCCCACCAGATGGTGCGGTAGACCAGCGGATCGACTTCGCTGATGAGGCCGATGGCCATCAGGAAGGTCGGGATCAGGATGATGGCGCCGGAGCTGATGGTGAACACGGCGATGATGGCGGCCGTGGTGGCACCGAAGGTCACCAGGGGCACCGAGCCTTCAAAGGTCTTCTCGCGCTTGGCGACGACCAGCGTGCCGAAGAACACGAAGCAGGCGATCAGCGCGCCGACGGCGAACAGGATCAGGCCCAGGTAGAACGACCAGTGCGCCATCATGGGCACATACGAGGTCATCATCACGCTGGAGCCGCCCTGGAACACCGAGACGTTGTTCATCACGGCGCCGACGACCATCAGCACGAAGGCCAGCCAGGCGATCTTGGGTGTCGCGATGCGGCATCGCAAGAGCGTGGACGAGGCGAAGTACAGAACGGCGACTTCGAAGAAGATGATCCAGAAGATCAGCATGTCGATGCCGTGGGCCGTGAGCACCATGTAGAAGGTGTCGGCGGCGAGCCAGTGAACGGCGGGCCAGCGCGTGAGCACCACGCCGATGGCCAGCAGACCGCCCACCAGCAGCGCCACCACGGCGACGAAGGCGTTGGCGATCATCAGTTTCTCGGCCTGGGCCTCGAATTGCAGGCCCGAGCGCGGGCAGGTGCGGTAAGTCGTAGCAGTAGTCATGTCAGTTCCTCCGCCCTATCACTTCACGTAGATGCGGCCCACCATCGCGTGGTGGTTGATGCCGCAGTACTCGTTGCAGACGATGGAGAAGGTGCCCGATTCGTTCGGCGTGAGCTTGATCACGTGCTCGTAGCCCGGCACCACTTGGATGTTGATGTTGGTGGGCTGCAGGGAGAAGCCATGGTTGTAGTCCATGGAGGTCAGATGCAGCTTGTAGGTCTTGCCCTTTTCCAGTTCAAGGATGGGCCACCAGTTCCACAGACGGCCGATCAGGTAGATGTCGGAGCCTTCCGGGGGCGCCACGACCGGCACCTTCTCGTCGGTTTCGGTGCGGACGGTGTGCTTGTCCACCATGGCCTGCGTCGCGGCCGTGAACTTGTCGGGGGTGGTCTTGTAGGTCTCGGTCGAGAGGTTCTGCTTGCCGTAGATATGCCACAGCACCATCATGAAGAACATGACCATGCACCAGATGAAGGCGATGCCGATCCAGACGGCTTCGAGGCGGTCTAGCGGGTGTTTCCACCACAGCCGCTCTGAGGGGGGAAGAATTGCGCTCATGGGTAAGGCTCCTTTACTTGGCAGCTGGGATGGTCAGGATGTCGATGACGCCCCACAGGTTGTACACAATCATGGGGATCATCACACCCAGGAACAGCAGCAGGAACGGGTTGTCCAACAGCTGTTGCATGAGCGGAACTTTCTCATTCTCATCTTCATGGTGGTTCATGTCTTCTCCTTGGTAAACCTGAAAGTACCTTACATTCTTGATCTGAAACGTCAAGAAAAGCATGATTTGAATCAATAGTTCATGGCGGATGAATAGTTAGCCGCGCCAGAAACAAGACGTAAGAATGTGCTGCGAAACGTGATTTCCAGTACACGACATGCATCTTTTGCCAGAGCGGATGGTCTGTCTATCGGGTGGCGTGTCAGTTTTGTAAGCTGTATTTTTTCGACAACAAAATCCACAGGAAACCTTGCGCATGTCCGATGAAGCGGCTAATCCCACCCTTCCTTCCTCCCGCCGGCGCCTGGAACTGCTGCGCCGCATGGCTTGGCTGTGCGCCGTGATGGTGCTGGTCATCACCAGCCTGAGCGCCTTCATCCGGCTGTCCAAGGCCGGGCTGGGTTGCGAGCCCTGGCCGCAGTGCTATGGGCAGGAACTGCGCGCGCAACAGCAGGGCGCGGCGGCACAGGAGGCCGATACCGCCACGGCGGCGGCCCGCCTCGCGCACCGCGTGATCGCGTCGAGCGCGCTGCTGTTGGTCCTGGTGATGGTGATGACGGCACTGGGGTCGCGCCCCGCGCTCTGGCCCCTGGGGCGCATGGCCCTGGGGCTCTTGTTCCTGGCGCTGTTCCTTGCGGTGCTGGGGCGGTGGACGGCCAATGCGCGCATCCCGGCGGTCACCCTGGGCAACCTGCTGGGCGGTTTTGCGATGTTCTCCCTCAGCGTGTGCATGGCGCTGGCGGCCGGCCGGGCGCCCGAGGGCCGGGGGCGCGATGCGGGCTCTGGCGTGGCGCGCTGGGCCTGGCTGGGCGCTGCAGCGCTGGTGCTCAATGTGGCGCTGGGAGGCATGGTCAGCGCCGGGTATGCCGGCTTGAGTTGCCCGCAGCTGGGTGGATGCGATACCAGCGCCGCCTCCTGGCAGACGCTCGACCCCTGGCACGAACCCCAGACCGGCGCGGCCCAGCCCGGCAATCCCGCGGGTGCGGGGGTGCATGCGCTGCACCGCGCGGGCGGTCTGCTGGTGGCGCTGCTGCTGCTGCCGCTAGCCGCCGCAGCCTGGCGCAGCGGGCGCCAAGCCGCCGCTGCCGCCGTGCTCGGCCTGCTGGCCCTGCAGGTGGCGCTGGGCGCGGGGCTGGTGCTGGGCGGCCTGCCCTTGGGCGTGGCCCTGGCGCACAACGTGGTGGCGGCACTGCTGCTGGCCGTGGTGCTGAGCCTTGCCACTACCAGCCCGAGGTCCGCAGCCGCGCTGTCACCTGCGTTGTGACAGGCGTCCTGCCGCTCTTCCACAATGCGGCATGGACTTCGCTCATTCCCCCAGGGCCCTGGAGTTGCGTCAGCGCCTGGATGCCTTCCTGCAGCGCTACCTGCTGCCCCACAACGCCGCTTGGCACCGCTCGGTGCAGGACGGCGTCTACCCGCCGCCATTCCTGGAGGACCTGAAGGCCCTGGCGCGCGAAGAAGGCCTGTGGAACCTGTTCCTGCCCGGCCTGCGTGATGGCGAGCCCGGCACCCGCCTGAGCAACCTCGAATACGCGCCGCTGGCCGAGTCCATGGGCCGGCTGCCCTGGGCGGCCGAGGTCTTCAACTGCAGCGCGCCCGACACCGGCAACATCGAGCTGCTGCACCGTTTCGCCAGCGATGCCCAGCGCAGCCAGTGGCTGGAGCCGCTGCTCGACGGCCGCATCCGCTCGGCCTTCGCCATGTCCGAGCCCGACGTGGCCTCGTCCGACCCGACCAACCTGCAGACCACGGTGCGGCGCGAGGGCGACGCGCTCGTGCTCAGCGGCCGCAAGTGGTTCATCACCGGCGCGGCGCATCCGCGCTGCCGGCTGCTGATCGTCATGTGCCGCAACGCCGGGGAAGAAAGCGGCGGCGTGCACCGCCAGCACAGCATGGTGCTGGTGCCGCTCGACGCGCCGGGCGTGCAGGTGCTGCGCAACATCGCCGTGCTGCACCACCATGCGCCCGAGGGCCACTGCGAGATCCTGCTCCAGGGTGTGCGCGTGCCCGCTCACCATCTGCTGGGCGGCTGGGGCGACGGCTTCGCCATGGCGCAGGCCCGCCTGGGGCCAGGGCGCGTGCACCACTGCATGCGCACCATCGGGCAGTGCGAACTGGCGCTGGCCCTGGCGGCCGAGCGCGCGCTGGAGCGCCAGACCTTCGGACGCTACCTGGCGGACCATGCCAACGTGCAGGATTGGCTGGCGGAGTCGCGCATCGAGATCGACCAGGCGCGCCTGCTGGTGCTGCAGACGGCCTGGCTGCTGGACCAGGGCGACGCGGTGGACGTGGCGCGCACGCGCGCCCAGGTGGCGGCCATCAAGGTCGTGGCGGCGCGGCTGCAGACCCGGGTGGTCGACCGTGCCATGCAGGTGTTCGGCGCCATGGGCCTGTCGCCCGACACGCCGCTGGCGCAGTTCTGGTCGTGGGGGCGGGCGCTGCACCTGATGGACGGCCCTGACGAGGTGCACTTGCGCAGCGTGGCCCGCCATGAACTTGCCCAGGCGCGCGCGCGCATGGGGGAGAGCAGCGCCTGGTTCACCACGCCCGAGCAATTGCAGGCGCCGCCGCGCCTGCGCTGAGCGCCCTAGATTTCCGGCCAGGTGCCGTGCCCGGCGTCCTGCGCGGAGGCGGTCTCCAGCGCGGCGCCATGCACCACCACGCGGTTGCGGCCGTGGGCCTTGGCCAGATAGAGCGCCTCGTCCGCGCGTTCCAGGATGCGTTCCACCGTTTCGCCGGGCTCCCCGATGGCCAGGCCGATGGAGACCGTGGCCCGCAGGACCCGCTCCGTAGCGCGTGTCTCCAGCGCCTGCACCGCCAGGCGCACGCGTTCGAGCAAGGGCGCCGCGCAGGCAGGATCGGTGTCGTAGAGCATCAGCACGAACTCTTCCCCGCCCCAGCGGGCCAGCACGTCCGTGCTGCGCAGGGTCGCCTGGACGGTGGCGGCGAAGGCCCGCAGCACCTGGTCGCCCATGGCGTGTCCGTGGTTGTCATTGATGTGCTTGAAATGGTCCAGGTCGAGCAGCGCCAGGATCAAGGGGCGTTCATTGCGCGCGCAGCGCAACTGCTCGACGGCCATGAGCTCGGTCATGCGGCGGCGGTTGACCAGGCCGGTCAGCTCGTCGTGCGTGGCCAGGTGGCCGATCTGCGCGAGCGCGCCGGTGAGCGCCTGTTTCTGCCGCGTCAGGCGCCTGCGGATGCGCTGCAGCCGGATCGCGATGAAGGTGCTGCCGATGAGCACCAGCACGATCATGGCGGCGTAGGCCAGCTCCAGCGCGGGTTTGCGGCCGGGCTCATCCATCCAGGCCACGGCGACGAAGGCGGCGGCGAACACCCCCAGCGCGAAGAGCATGTTGGCCGCCAGCTGGCGCGGCGACATGCCGAAGATGCCGAACATCAGCACCAGCGAAAGGATCACGGGCGTGATGCCCCGCGCCTCGCCCAGGATGGCGTAGCCCGCGGCGTTGCACGCCAACGCATAGCGGATCTGGACCTGGGTGAGTGACGGGTCCCGCAGCCGCAGCGACCAGCCGCTGCGGATGGCCGCCAGCTGCAGGGCCAGGCCTGAGAGAGTGATCAGTGTCCACCAGCCCACCCAGTCCTGGCGCGCTAGGCCGGCCAGGGCCATCAGGTTCACGATGGCGGCGCAGCACAGCATCAGCAGCGCGGCGAATCCGGCCATCGCAAGGCGGATGCGCTGGCGCGGATCGGTGGTCAGAAGCCAATCGGCCAGCGCCTGGGCGCGCGCACCGTGGGGCATGTCGTGTCTTCCTGAAATGACGGGAACAGAGCCTGCGGCCGCGCCCTGGCATGCCTCCAGGCCACGGCCTCCGGGGATTCTAGGGAGCGATGGAGTGGGGGCAATAGGGGAAAGGCCTTCCATGGTGGCGGGTCGACCGCCATGGGTGACCCTTCTTGCGCCATGGATCTGCCACGTCTGATTGAAAAAAGAGGTTGAATCTATAAGATAGTAATAGATTACTTACATTCGATCGACACCATGGCCCCTACCCATGCCAAGCACCTGCCCGCCGAAGAGCGGCGGGCAGCCACTGTGGACGCCTTCGTGGAATTGGCGGCCACGCAGAACCCGAGTGAGATCACAACCACCGCCATCGCGCAGCACATGCAGGTCACCCAAGGTGCGCTGTTTCGTCACTTCTCCAGCAAGGACGCCATTCTCCAGGCTGTCATGGAATGGGTGGCCGAGCAACTGCTGGCGCGCATCGATCGGGCGGCGCAGGGACACGCCACAGCGATCGCGTCCCTGCAGGCGATGTTCATGGCCCATGCCGATTTCGTCACGCAGCATCCGGGCGTGCCGCGCATGATGTTTGGCGAATTGCAGCGCGCTGGCGAAACCCTGCCCAAGCGCATGGTGCAGACCTTGCTGGTGCGCTATGGCGAGCGTCTGCGTCGACTGATGGAGGAGGGCCGCCAACGCGGCGAGCTTGACCCGGCCCTCGATGACGGGGCGGCAGCCACCCTGTTCATCGGCACCATTCAGGGACTGGTCATGCAATCCATGCTCGCGGGCGACGTGGGCCGCATCCGCCGCGACGCCCCCCGTGTCTTTGCCATCTACCAACGTGGCATCCGGAGCGCGCCATGAACCGTCTTCCCATGCAACAACGCACGCTGGCCGTGCTGGCCGTCGTGCTGCCGCTGCTTGCGCTGTTCGTCTACTTGGCACTGCGTTCGGGCCCGCTGGCCCCGGTGGATGTCACGGTGGCAACAGTGGAGAGCCGGTCGGTCACGCCGTCACTGTTCGGTATCGGCACCGTGGCGGCGCAACGTACCTACCGGATCGGCCCCACGGTCGCGGGCCGGCTGCGGAGGCTCGATGTGGAGGTGGGTGAGAGCGTGAAACCCGGCCAGCAGCTGGGCGAGATGGACCCCGTGGACCTGGACGAACGCCTGCGCGCGCAAGAGGCCGCCGCGCGGCGCGCACAGGCGAGCCTGCAGGAGGCGCAGGCTCGCCAGCAGCACGCACAGGCGCAGGCTCAGCGCTACCGCGACCTGCTGGCAGCCCGGTCCACCAGTGAGGAGCTGGCCGCCGCGCGCCAGCAGGACTTGCTGGTGGCCAACGCTGCACTGGAGGCGGCGCGTGCCGAGGCCGAGCGCCTGCGCGCGGAGCAGGCCGCCCTGCGCGCGCAACGGGCCAGCCTCCGGTTGTTGGCGCCTGCCGCCGGCCAGGTGACAGCACGTCTGGTGGAACCGGGTAGCGCCGTGGTCCCCGGACAGACCGTGGTCGAGGTGATCGATCCGTCCAGCGTGTGGATCCATGCGCGCTTTGACCAGGGCAGTGCCAGCGGCCTGACCGCCGGACTGCCCGCTCGCGTGTCGCTACGCTCTACGGGCGACAAGGTATGGCCGGGCCGCGTGCTGCGCGTCGAGCCCCTGGCCGACGCCGTTACCGAAGAAACACTCGCCAAGGTCACGTTGGACAGCACGCCACGGGCGCTGCCGCCGCTGGGCGAGCTGGCCGAGGTCACGGTGGCCTTGTCCGAGGTGCCGGCCGCACCTGCCATTCCCAATGCCGCGTTGCGGCGCGTGAACGGGCAGATGGGGGTGTGGCGGCTCGACGGTGGGCAAACGCACTTCACGCCCGTGCAGACCGGGGCTGCTGATCTGGACGGCCATGTGCAGGTGCGCGCAGGCCTGAAGGAGGGCGAGCGCGTCGTGGTCCACAGCGCCAAGACCCTGAACGAGGGCAGCACGCTCAAGGTGGTCGAGCACATCGCTGGAGCGGCACGATGATCAGCCTGGCCGGGCGCGACATCCTGCATGCCTGGGGCAAGTTCGTCTTCACCGGCGTCGGCCTGGGCCTGCTCATCGGCGTGACGCTGACCATGGCAGGTGTCTACCGGGGAATGGTGGACGATGGTCGCGCGCTGCTGGACAACAGCGGCGCCGATCTCTGGGTGGTGCAGCAGGGCACGCTGGGCCCCTACGCCGAATCCTCCAGCGTGCATGACAGCACCTGGCGCGGCATCGTGGCGTTGCCGGGTGTCTTGGAGGCGGCCAATGTCACCTACCTCACCATGCAGGTGCGCAAGGACGGTAGCGACGTGCGCGCCATGGTGGTCGGTATCGCGCCCGGCGATGCGGGCGCGCCGGGCTGGCCGCCGTACCTTGTGGCCGGACGCCACATCACGCGCAGCCACTATGAGGCCGTGGCCGACATCGCCAGCGGGCTGGCGCTGGGCGCGCGGATCCAGATCCGGCGCAACTTCTACACCGTGGTGGGCCTGACGCGGCGCATGGTTTCGTCCAGCGGCGACCCCATGGTGTTCATCCCGCTCAAGGACGCGCAGGCGGCGCAGTTCCTTAAGGACAACGACGCCATCTGGCAAGGCCGTCGGCGCACCGAGGAGAACCCCGCCTTTAACCGACCCGGCGTGCCCGGGTTGCTGGAGGCAGTGATCGCCTCGCAGAGCAGCAACCCCACTGTGAACGCCGTGCTGGTGCGCACCCGGCCCGGGTACGACCCGGAGGAGGTGGCGCAGTCGATCCGCCGCTGGAAGCACCTCACGGCCTACACCCGGCCCCAGATGGAGGAGATCTTGGTGGGCAAGCTCATCGCCACCTCTGCCAAGCAGATCGGCATGTTCCTGGCCATCCTGGCCGTGGTCAGCGCGGCCATCGTGGCCTTCATCATCTACACGCTCACACTGGGCAAGATCCGCGAGATCGCCGTGCTCAAGCTCATTGGCACGAAGAACCGCACCATCGCCGGCATGATCGTGCAGCAGGCGCTGGGCCTGGGGCTGATCGGTTTTGTGGTGGGCAAGATTACCGCCACCTTCATGGCGCCGGCCTTTCCCAAATACGTGCTGCTGATCCCGCAGGACACGGTCACCGGACTGGTGGTCATCCTGGTCATCTGCGTGCTGGCCAGCGGGATCGCCATCCGGGCGGCCTTGCGCGTCGATCCGGCCGAAGCGGTGGGAGGCTGAAGTGCGACGACATCCCCCTGAGCCGCTGCGCGCTTTCCTCCTTCTCTCGGCTTCGCCGGGACGATGGACGACGCCAGCACGGCGGGGCGGCCCTTGCGCGGCGTCCGCTGGTCTTGGGCCGCGCCCGTTTTATATGTTGTGGCTTGCGCAATGCGCCTTGGATCGCTGACATGGAACACGCAGGAATACGGATTAAAGGGCTGCGCAAGCGCTATGGCCAGGGCGATACCGCCGTGGACGCGCTCAAGGACGTCAACATGGCCGTCGCGCCCGGCGAGGTGGTCGGGCTGATCGGCCCCTCGGGCTCGGGCAAGAGCACCTTGCTCAAGTGCCTGGGCGCGGTGATCGAACCGAGTGCCGGGCGCATGACGCTGGGCGATGAGGTGATCTACGACAACGGCTGGAAAACCCGCGACCTGCGCGCGCTGCGGCGCGACCGCATCGGCTTTGTCTTCCAGGCGCCCTACCTGATTCCGTTCCTCGACGTGACCGACAACGTCGCGCTGCTGCCCATGCTGGCCGGCGTGCCCAACAAGGAAGCGCGCCAACGCGCGCTGGAGTTGCTGCAGGCGCTGGACGTGCAGCACCGGGCCCGCGCCATGCCGGCACAGCTTTCGGGCGGCGAGCAGCAGCGCGTGGCCATCGCGCGCGGGCTGGTGAACCGCCCGCCGGTCATCCTGGCCGACGAGCCCACGGCGCCGCTCGACAGCGAGCGCGCGCTGGCCGTGATCCGCATCCTCAACGACATGGCCCGCCGCTTCGAGACCGCCATCATCGTCGTCACGCACGACGAAAAGATCATCCCCACCTTCCGGCGCATTTACCACATCCGCGACGGCGTCACGCACGAGGAAGCGGGCGAAGGGCGCGCATTTGTCTGACACCAGGAGGCCTGCATGTTGAAGTACCCGTGGAACCGTTTCCAGGCCATGGTGCCCGCCAGCCGCTGGGCCGTGTGGACCGGGGCCGCCTTGCTCGCGGGCTGCGCTGCCGGGCCGGACTTCCGGCCCCCGGAGCCACCCGCAGACGCGGGGGCGCTGACCACGCCTGTCCGCGCGCAGACGGCATCGGCCGCCGCCCCGCTGGGCGGTGCGCAGCATTGGAGCGAGCGCATGGATCTGGGCGCGCCCTGGTGGCGCCAGCTCGGGTCGCAGCCTCTCGACGCGCTGATCGACGAGGCACTCGCCGCCAGCCCCACGCTGGCCGCCGCGCAAGCCACGCTGCGCCAGGCGCAGGAGCTGCAATCGGCCCAGACTGCGGCACTGGAGCTGCCGCGCGCCGACCTCGCGCTGGGCAGCCAGCGCCAGCGCACGTCGCCCAGCGCGCAGGGGCAAACCGGGCCGGGCCGTGAATTCAGCCTGCACAGCGCCAGCGTGGGCGTGCAGTACCAGCTCGATCTGGCGGGCGGCAACCGGCGTGCGCTCGAAGCCGTGGCCGCCCGCACCGAGCACCGGCGCTACCAGCTCGAAGCCGCGCGCCTGGGCCTGGCGGCCAGCGTGGCCACGGCCGCCATCGCGCAGGCGCGGCTGGCGGCACAGGGCGAGGCGCTGCAGGCGCTCGCGGACAACCAGGAGCGGCAATGGGCGCTGGCCCGCGAGCGCGTGCGATTGGGCCAGGCCGTGCCCGATGAAGCCTTGGCCTTGCAGGCGCAGTGGGAGCAAACCCGCTCCGGTCTGCCCCTGCTGCGCAAGCAGCAGCAGCAGGCGGGCCACCTGCTGGCCATGCTGGCGGGCCGCGCGCCCGGCGCCGCCGCGCCGCCAGCGTTCACGCTGGGCGACTTCCGGCTGCCCGAGGCCCTGCCGCTGGTCGTGCCGTCGGAGCTGGTGCGCCAACGGCCCGATATCCAGGCCGCGCAGGCCCTGATGCAGGCCGCCAGCGCCGACCATGGCGTGGCCGTGGCGCGCCTGTACCCGCAGATCCGCCTCAGCGCCAGCCTGGGCAGCCAGGCGCTGAGCACCGGCGCGCTGTTCGGCGGCGGGTCGGCGGTGTGGACGCTGGTCGGGCAGCTCACGCAGCCTCTGTTCAATCCGGCCCTGCCGGCCGAACGGCGCGCGGCGCTGGCCGCCCTCGACGCGGCCGCGGCCAACTACCAGGTGGTGGTGCTCGACGCCCTGCGCGGCGTGGCAGACGCCATGCGTGCGGTCGAAGGCGATGCCGAGGCGCTGGCCGCGCTGGCACGCGCCGATGCCGCCGCCCAGGGCAGCCTGCAGTCCATGGAGCGCCAGCACGCGCTGGGTTCCGCCAGCTACCTGCAGCTGCTGGTGGCGCAGCAGCAGGCGGTGCAGGTGCGCAGCAACCTGGTGGCGGCGCAGGCGCAACGCCTGGCCGACAGTGCCTTGTTGTTCCAGGCCGTGGGCGCGGGCTGGGAGGGTGCGGCGTCAGTCGCCGCCCTGGACGGGCGCTGATCCAGCCCGCCGGCGCTCGAAGTGGCGGCCAATGTGCTCGCACACCCGGTCGCACAGCACATCCACCACGCCATCGGCCCGGCGGTAGCAGGCGTTCGGGCCCCGCATTTGGCGCAACACCAGTCCGTGGCGCGCCAGCAGCGCCAGGTGGCGCGACACATTCGCCAGGCTGCAGCCGCACAGCCGCGCCAGTTCACCGACGTTCCGCTCCTCCTGCCCCAGCGACTGCAGGATCAGCAGACGGGTGGGCTCACCCAACACCCGGAAATGCGCCGCCACCTCGTCCAGCAACGCATCCGGGAGTCGGGACCCGAGGCGGCAGTCAGAAGAAGGGGGGTGCTTGGCATCCGAGCCTTTCGGGAAAATAATCAAGTCATTGACTATTTAATTATTTGCGCAAATAATACCGTAAACAAACCGGATGGACCAGCCCTGTCTGCTAGGCAGGGCACGACAAGAAAGAATGACCATGCAGAAGATCCCGACGTTCTTCCAGACCCTGGCTGTCGCGTTGCCCCTGACCATGGCGCTGCCGCTCGCGCTGGCGGGCGCTGCCGAGGCGGCAGAACCGGGCGCCGTGCCCGCGCAGGCCGTGGCGCTGCAGGGCCGCACCGCCTACGACGCCGTGGTCGAAGCCGTGCGCCAGACCGTGATCGCCGCGCAGGTGCCTGGCGCCGTGGTCGAGCTCAACGTCAAGGCGGGCGACCAGGTCAAGGCCGGGCAGTTGCTGCTGCGCATCGATGCCCGCGCGGCCGACCAGAGCGCCGCCGCCAGCGATGCCCAGGTGCAGGCGGCCCGCGCAGCGCTGGATGTCGCCACGCGCGAGTACGAGCGCCAGAAGCAGCTGCACCAGAAGAAGTACATCAGCCAGGCGGCGCTGGACCGGGCCGAGTCCGAATTCAAGGCCACCAGCGCGCAGGTGGCCGCGCAAATGGCCCAGGCCGGTGCCGCGCGCACCCAGACCGGTCTGCACACCGTGCGCGCGCCCTACGCGGGCGTGGTGGCGGAGGTGCCCGTGGCACTGGGGGACATGGCCATGCCCGGCCGCCCGCTGCTCACGTTGTACGACCCCGGCGCGCTGCGCGTGACCGCGGCCGTGCCGCAATCGGCGGCGGGCAGCGTGCAAGGCGACGCGGTGCGGGTCGAGCTGCCCGGCCTGCCCGCAGACCGGCAGTGGCCGCGCGCCGAGCGCGTGCAGGTGCTGCCCACGGTGGACCCGGCCACGCACACGGTGCAGGTGCGCGCCGAGCTGGGCGCCGGCCCGCAGGGCGCCGTGCCCGGTATGTTCGCGCGCCTGTGGCTGCAGGGTGCGGCGCAGGGCGGCCCGAGCGTCACCGTGCCCCTGGGCGCCATCGTGCGCCGCGCCGAGCTGACGGGCGTCTACGTGCAGGGCGAGGGCGGCAAGCCGCTGCTGCGCCAGGTGCGCCTGGGGCGCGCCGAGGGCGACCGCGTCGAAGTGCTCAGCGGCGTGGCGCCGGGCGAGCCCGTGATCGCCGATCCGCAGTCCGCGCTGCGCGCACGCTGAAAGGCCGGCCATGCAGGACCAGAACGGGCAGACCCTGGGCATCTCGGGCCGCATCGCGGCCTTCTTCCAGTCCGCGCAGATCACGCCGCTGCTGGCGCTGGTGGCGCTGCTGCTGGGCATCTTCGCGGTGCTGGTGACGCCGCGCGAGGAGGAGCCGCAGATCAACGTGACCATGGCCAACGTCATCATCCCGTTCCCTGGCGCGGGCGTGCGCGATGTGGAGCAGATGGTGGCCATCCCCGCAGAGCAGGTGCTGTCGCAGATCGCGGGCACCGAGCACGTGATGTCGGTTTCCCGCCCCGGCGTGGCCATCGTCACCGTGCAGTTCAAGGTGGGCGTGCCGCGCACCGAGGCGCTGGTGCGCTTGTACGACACCGTGAATTCCAACGCCGACTGGCTGCCCAAGGGCCTGGGCGTGCTCGACCCGATCATCAAGCCCAAGGGCATCGACGACGTGCCCATCGTCACCCTCACGCTGCACAGCGCCAACCCGCAGAGCGGCCCCTACGACCTGGAGCGCGTGGCGCACAGCGTCGAGGCCGACCTCAAGCGCGTGCCGGGCACGCGCGAGGTCACCACCCTCGGCGGCCCGGGCCGCGCGGTGATGGTGGAGATGGACCCGGCGCGCATGGCCGGCATGGGCGTCACCGTGGCCGATTTGCGCCAGGCCCTGCTGTCGGCCAACCTGGGCCTGCCCGTGGGCGAGCTGCTTGGGGCCAACCGTTCGGTGGCCATCGAGTCGGGCCCCTTTCTGCGCAATGCCGACGAGGTGGCCGAACTGGTGGTGGGCGTGCGCGCCGGCAAGCCCGTGTTCCTGCGCGAGGTGGCCAGCGTGCGCGATGGCGCGCCGCCGCCCAGCCGCTATGTGTGGCACGGCACGGCCGGCGCGAACGCGGCCGAGTCGCCCGCCGTCACCCTCGCCCTCACCAAGAAGCCGGGCGAGAACGCCATCGACGTGGCCAATGCCGTGATGGCGCGCGTGAACGAGCTGCGCAACACCGTGATTCCAGCCGACGTGCAGGTGAGCGAGACGCGCAACTACGGCGCCACGGCCGACGACAAGGCCCAGAAGCTCATCCAGAAGCTGCTGTTCGCCACGGCCTCCGTGGTGGCGCTGGTGTTCATCGCCCTGGGCCGGCGCGAGGCCGCCATCGTGGGCACGGCCGTGGTGCTCACGCTCACCGTCACGTTGTTCGCCTCCTGGGCCTGGGGCTTCACGCTCAACCGGGTGTCGCTGTTCGCGCTGATCTTCTCCATCGGCATCCTGGTGGACGACGCCATCGTCGTGGTCGAGAACATCCACCGCCACCAGCAGTTGCACCCCGGCAAAACGCTGGCACAGATCATCCCCGGCGCGGTGGACGAAGTGGGCGGCCCCACCATCCTGGCCACGCTCACCGTCATCGCCGCCCTGCTGCCCATGGCCTTCGTGAGCGGGCTCATGGGGCCGTACATGAGCCCCATCCCCATCAACGCCAGCATGGGCATGCTGCTGTCGCTGGCCATCGCCTTTGTCGTCACGCCCTGGCTGGCGCGCCTGTGGATGAAGGCGCACCAGGGCGACGCGCACGGCGCGCAGGCCGCGCCCACGGGCATGTCGGCGCGCATCACCCCGCTGTTCACGCGCGTCTTCACGCCGCTGCTCGACGAAAAAACTGGCACGCGCAACCGCCGCTGGCTGGGCCTGGGCATCGCCGCGCTCATCGCCGTGTCGGTGGCGCTCCCGGCCACCGGGCTGGTGCTGCTCAAGATGCTGCCGTTCGACAACAAGTCCGAATTCCAGGTGGTGGTGGACATGCCCGCCGGCACCCCGGTGGAGCGCACCGCCGCCGTGCTGCGCGAGCTGGGCGCGCACCTGGCCACGGTGCCCGAGGTGACCGACTACCAAGCCTACGCCGGCACGGCCGCGCCCATCAATTTCAACGGCCTGGTGCGCCAGTACTACCTGCGCGCGGGTGGCGAGGTGGGTGACATCCAGGTCAACCTGGTGGACAAATCGAAGCGCAAGGACCAGAGCCACGCCATCGCCACGCGCGTGCGCCCGGCGCTGCAGGCCATTGGCCAGCGCCATGGCGCCAACGTGAAGGTGGTCGAGGTGCCGCCGGGCCCGCCCGTGCTCGCGCCCATCGTGGCCGAGATCTATGGCCCCGACGCCGAGGGCCGGCGCCAGGTGGCGAAGGCCGTGCGCGCGGTGTTCGAGCAGACGCCGGGCCTGGTGGACGTGGACGACTCCAGCATCCAGGACGCGCCGCGCACCCTACTGCTGGTGGACCGCCGCAAGGCCGCCATGCTGGGCGTGCCGCAGCAGGCCATCGTGACCACGCTGCGCGCGGGCCTGGCGGGCGAGGCCACGGCCTATGTGCACGACCAGAGCAAGTACCCGGCCGCCGCCACGCTGCAGCTGCCGCCGCAGATGCACGGCGACCTGGCCGCGCTGCTGCAGTTGCGCGTGCGCTCGGCCTCGGGCGCGCTGGTGCCGATCCGCGAGCTGGTGACGGTGAGCGACCAGCTCCGCGAGCAGCCCGTGTTCCACAAGGACCTGCTGCCCGTGAACTTCGTCGTCGCCGACATGGCCGGCAAGGTGGACAGCCCGCTCTACGGCATGTTCCAGGCGCGCGCCAAGATCGCCGAGATCACCACGCCCGATGGCGGCAAGATCGAGGAATTCTTCATCCGCCAGCCCAGCGACGCCTGGCGCGGCTACGGCCTCAAGTGGGACGGCGAATGGCAGATCACCTACGAGACCTTCCGCGACATGGGCGCCGCCTATGCCGTGGGCCTCATCCTGATCTACCTGCTGGTGGTGGCGCAGTTCGGCAGCTACCTCACGCCGCTCATCATCATGGCGCCGATCCCGCTGACCATCATCGGCGTGATGCCGGGCCACGCGCTGCTGGGCGCGCAGTACACGGCCACCAGCATGATCGGCATGATCGCGCTGGCCGGCATCATCGTGCGCAACTCCATCCTGCTGGTGGACTTCATCAACCTGCAGGTGCGGGAGGGGATGCCGTTCAAGGACGCCATTGTCCAGTCGGCCATCACGCGCGCCCAGCCCATCCTGCTGACCGGGCTGGCGGCCATGCTCGGCGCCTTCTTCATCCTGGACGACCCGATCTTCAACGGCCTGGCGATCTCGCTGATCTTCGGGATCTCGGTCTCCACCGTGCTCACGCTGGTGGTGATCCCCATCCTCTACTACGTGGCCTACCGCCACCGACTCGGCGCGCTGCACGGTACGCCTGTGGCGGATGCGGTGCATTAAAACGATAGCTGCTCGCGCAATACCAGCAAGGGCTAAAGCCTTATTTCATCTGAAACTCTCAGGAACACACCATGACCACTTCCTACACCGACCTCACCCGGGGCATCTCCGCCGAACTCGGCCGTCTGCGCGGTGAGATTCCGGACACCCTGCAGGCCTTCAGCGCGCTGGGCAAGGCGGCCTGCGCCGAGGGCGCGCTGGACAAGAAGACCAAGGAGCTGATCGCCGTGGCGCTGTCGGTGGCCGCGCGCTGCGACCCCTGCGTGGGCTTCCACACCCAGGCCCTGGTCAAGCTCGGCGCCACGCGCGCCGAACTGGCCGAAACGCTGGCCATGGCGGTCTACATGGGGGGCGGCCCGTCGCTGATGTACGCCGCCAAGACCTCGGCCGCTTTCGACGAATTCAGCGCCCTGGCCGCGAAAGCCACGGCATGAGCTGCCTCTGCTGGGCCCGCCACGGCGCGAACTTCGTGCGCTGGGTGCAGGCCCTGTGGGCACGCTGGAGGTAACCACGATGCGACGAACCTTGCGAATCACCCTGCTGGCGCTGGCCTGCAGCGCACCGGCCGCCTGGGCCACCGACCTGCTGCAGGCCTGGCAGGCCGCGCAGCAGAACGACCGCGAGCTGGCCGTGGCGCGCGCCGCGCAGGCCACGGCCCAGCCCCGGCGCGACCAGGCCGCCGCGCTGTGGCGGCCGGGCGTGGCCTTCACCGCCACCGCCGGCCTGGCCACGGGCGAGAGCGAGATGCGCGGCGCGCAGTTCTCGGCGCCCGGCCTGGGCACGTCGAGCGGCGTGAACTTCGGCACCTCGGTCACCGGCGGCACCGCCACGCGCTGGGCGCTGCAGGCCAGCCAGCCGCTCTACAACCCGCAGCGCCGCGCGCAGCAACAGCAGCTCGGCCTGCAGGCCGACATGGCCGACCTGGAATGGCAGGCCGCGCAGCAGGCGCTGATGCTGCGCACCGCGCAGCGCTATTTCGACGTGGCCGTGGCGCAGGAGGCCTTGCAGGTGCTCGACCGGCAGCTCCAGGCCGTGCAGAAGGCGACCACCGAGGCGCAGGACCGCTTCGACATGGGCAGCGCGCCCGTCACCGACGTCCACGAGGCGCGCGCTCGCCTGGCCGCGCTGCGCGCGGAGCAGTGGGCGGCGCAGACCGACCTGGACGTGAAGCGCCGCGCGCTGGCCGACAGCACCGGCCTGGCGCCCACGGCGCTGGCCGTGCGCCTGCCCGGCGCCGTGGCGGCCGTGGCGCCGCGCGCGCTGGAGGCCTGGCAGCAGGAGGCCGAGGCCGCCAACCCGGCCATCCGCCTGCAGCAGCTCGCCGCCGACATCGCGCGCGCCGAGGCCGAAAAGCACCGCCGCGGCGCCTCGGCCACCGTGGACCTGGTGGCCCAGGCCGGCCAGGACCGCCTGCACGGCAGCGGCGACCACGGCAGCGCGCGCAACAAGAGCGTGAACGCCCTGGTGGGCGTGCAGCTCACGGTGCCGCTGTCCACCGGCGGCTGGCGCAGTGCCAAGGAAGAGGAGGCCCTGCGCCTGCTCGACAAGGCCCAGGCCCAGGTGCAGAGCACGCGCGAGCAGGTGGCGCAGCAGGTGCATGCGGCCTGGCTGGGCCTGCGCCTGGGGGCCGAGCGCGTGCAGGCGCTGAACGAGGCCCTCCAGGCCAGCGAGGCGCGGCTGGACGCCACCCGCACCGGCCTGGAGGTGGGGCACCGCACCGTGCTCGACCTGCTGGGCGCCGAGAACGACACCGCCGCCGCCCGCCTGGCGCTGGCCCAGGCCCGCGCCGGCCTGCTGCTCGACCGCCTGCGCCTGGCGCAGCGGGCCGGGCGGCTCGATGAAGACACGCTGCGCGAGGCCAACCAGCAGCTGCTGGCGGCGCCCTGACATCGTGCGCTATTTATTTAGTAGCTTGTAACGCACTACCCATAAGCGTTAAAGCCTGTTTTTATTCAAACCCGGAGAGCACCGCCCATGGCCCACCGCATCACCATCCTGGGCGCCGGTTTTGGCGCGCTGTCCACCGTGCGCGAGCTGCGCCAGCGCGATGCGGGCGCCGAGATCACGCTGGTGTCGCCGCGCGCCGAGCTGCACTACCTGCCCGGCATCATCTGGATTCCGAGCGGCCTGCGCACGCGCGAACAGCTCATCGTGCCGCTGGCGCCGTTCTTCGAGCGCCTGCGCGTGCGCCATGTCGCCGCCGAGGTCACCGGCCTGCAGGATGGGGGCCGCACCGTGCTCACCACGGCGGGCGAAGTGCGGAATGATGCGCTCGTCGTCGCCACCGGCGGGCGCTTCCTCAAGAAACTGCCCGGCATCGAGCACGCCATCACGCCCTGCGAGGGCATCGCCGCTGCCGAGCAGATCCGCGACCGGCTGCGCGCCCTGCAGGGCGGCACCATCGCCGTGGGCTTCGCAGGCAACCCCAACGAACCCATGGCGGTGCGCGGCGGGCCGATGTTCGAGTTCCTGTTCGGCATCGACACGCAGTTGCGCCGCGAGGGCCGGCGCGAGCGCTTCGAGCTGGTGTTCTTCAACCCCACCCAGGAGCCGGGCAACCGCCTCGGCCCCCAGGCCGTGCGGCACCTGCTGGCCGAGATGGCGCGGCGCGGCATCCGCACCCACCTGGGCCACAAGATGCAGCGCTTCGAGCCCGGCAAGGTGGTCACCGAGGGCGGTGAATTCACCGCCGACCTGATCCTGTTCATGCCCGGCATGACGGGCAACGCCTGGTTCGACCAGACCGAGCTGCCGCGCTCGCCCGGCGGCCTGCTGCGCGCCGACGCGCAGTGCCGCGTGGAAGGCTGGGAGCATGTCTACGTGGTGGGTGACTCGGGCAGCTTCCCCGGACCCGACTGGATGCCCAAGCAGGCCCACATGGCCGATCTGCAGGCCCGCGCGGCCGCGCGGAACCTGCTCGACGGCCTCGCGGGCCGGCCACAGACCGCCGGCTTCGAACCCGAGCTGGCCTGCATCATCGACGCGCTGGACCAGGGCACGCTGGTCTGGCGCACGCCCCGGCGCAATGTGGTGCTGCCACCTTCGCGCGCCTTCCACTGGGCCAAGCGCGCCTTTGAGTGGCGCTACCTGCAGCGCTACCGCTAGGGGCGCGCGGCCCCGCGCCGCCTGCGCCCATGCCTGACATCACCACAACGACAGGAGACCAGCATGAAACAGCGTGATTCCCTCGGCACCCCCGGTGCCCCGCACTTCTCCACACGCCGGGCCTGGCTGGCGGGCGCCGCCGGCACGGGCACGGCGCTGGGCCTGGGGCTGCACGGAAGCCCGGCGCAGGCCGCGCGCGTTGCCACCCAGGCGCACATCGTTGTCGCGGGTAGCGGGCTGGCGGGCATCGCCGTGGCGCACCGGCTGCAGGGCCTGCTCGACGGCGCCAAGATCACGATCATCGACGCCAAGGAGGTGCACAACTACCAGCCCGGCTACACCCTGGTGGGCAGCGGTGTCTGGCCCGTGGGCAAGGTGATCGACCGCAATGCCGATCTGCAGCCCGCCGGCGTGGAGTGGGTGCGCGACATGGTGGCCGAGTTCGACCCGGCCGCCAACGCCGTCGTCACCGCCCAGGGCCGGCGCATCGCTTACGACTACCTCGTGGTGGCCGTCGGCACGCACCAGGACTGGGCGCAGATCGAAGGCATGGACGTGGCCGCCATCGGCCAGAACGGCCTGGCCAGCGTGTACCCCAGCTCCGAGGCCGCCGTGGCCACCTGGGCCGCCATGAACCGGTTCCGCCAGAAGGGCGGCCAGGCCGTGATGACGCTGCCCGCCACGCCGCTCAAATGCGCGGGCGCGCCGCTGAAGATGACCTTCATGGTGCGCGACCGCCTGGCCCAGGCGGGCACGCTGGGCCGGTCGCAGGTCACGTTCTACTCGGCCCTGCCCAATGTGTTTGGCGTCAAGGCCGTGAACGACAACGTGCTCGAACGCTGGCAGGCCCTGGGCGTGCAGGTGCAATTCACGCGCAAGCTCAAGGCCATCGACATCGGCGCGCGGCGCGCGACCTTCGTGGACCCCGAGGGCGCGGCCACCGAGGTGCCCTACGACTTCATCCATGTCGTACCGCCCATGCGCGCGCCCGACGCGGTGAAGAACTCCGACCTCGCCTGGAAGGAAGGCCCCATGGCCGCGGGCGGCTGGCTGGAGGTGGACAAGGACACGCTGCGCCACCGCCGCTACCCCAACGTGTTCGGCCTGGGCGACATCAACGGCACGCCGCGCGGCAAGACGGCCGCCACGGTGAAGAAAAGCGCCCCCATCGTCGCCCGGCATCTGGCGGACGTGATCGCCGGGCGCGAGCCCGGCCAGAAGTTCGACGGCTACACCTCCTGCCCGCTGATCGTGCGCGAGGGCTCGGCCATGCTGATCGAGTTCGATTACGAGGGCCGGCTCGTGCCTTCGCTGCCCATGATCGAGCCGCTGCAGGAGAGCTATTTCGCCTGGCTCATGAAGGTGCGCCTGCTCAAGCCGGCCTACCTGTCCGTGCTCAAAGGGCGGGTCTGACGATTCCCGCGATTCACAGGAGACACACCATGTACGAAATCTGGCTGGCAATGAACATCGTGTACGAAATCGCCCTCTCCGCGTGGCCCGCGCTGGCGCTTGCGCTCGCTCTGTGGCTGGGGCTGCTGTGGGCCGCGCGCGCGCGCCTGGGCGGGCGGGCGCTGCGCCCGGCGCTGGTGGTGGGCGCGCTGGCGGCCGTGGCCCTCTTCTTCACCGTGCCTGCGCTGACCCAGTCGGCCTTCGCCAACATGGGCTACTGGGTGGATTGGGCCAACCTGCTGGCGATCGCTCTGGGGCTGGGCCTGCTGGCGGCGCTGTTCGCCTGGCCGGTCGTGGCCTTGCTGCGCCCGCCGCCGGGGCGCGCGGCCCGCGCCTGAGCGGGCATGGCGCGGCGGCGCGCCATGCGGGATACTGTGCGACTGCTTCACCACCCGTTTTCGAGGAAAGGCACGCCATGCAGATTCCGCGTTCCATCGTTTCCGCCGCCACGCTGGCGCTGCTCGCGGCCACGGCGGCTCCCGTCCAGGCGCAGCAGAAAATGCGTCCCGGCCTGTGGGAGCACAGCGTCTCCATGAAGAGCCAGAGCGGCCAGATGGAGGCCGCCATGGCCGAGATGCAGAAGTCGCTGGCCAGCATGCCGCCCGAGCAGCGCAAGCAGATGGAGCAAATGATGGCCCAGCAGGGCGTGGGCATGGGGCCCAAGGGCCAGACGGTCAAGATCTGCGTCACCAAGGAGCAGGCCGACCTCGACAACATCCCGCAGCAGGAAGGCTGCACGCAGAAGGTGCAGCGCGTCGACGCCAGCACCATGAAGGTGGCCTTCAGCTGCAAGGGCGGCCAGGGCCAGCCGCCATCGAGCGGCGAGGGCACGGTCACCATGCAGGGGCCCACGGCCTACACCGGGCAGTTCAAGTTCAAGACCCAGGCCCAGGGCAAGCCCGAGCAGATCGACATGGCGCAGTCGGGCAAATGGCTGTCGGACAACTGCGGCGCCATCCAGCCCATGCAGCCGCCGAAGCCGGCCCGCTGAGATGGCGTTCGCGAACACCCCCGCGCCGCCGTACTACGCGGTGATCTTCACCAGCCTGCGCACCGAGGGCGACCAGGGCTACGGCGCCATGGCCGAGCGCATGGTGGAGCTGGCCGCGCAGCAGCCGGGTTTCCTGGGCGCGGAATCGGCGCGCGACGGCCTGGGTATCACGGTCTCGTACTGGGCCGACCTGGAGTCCATCGCCGCCTGGAAGCAGAACGCCGAGCACCTGGTGGCCCAGCGCCTGGGCCATGAGAAGTGGTACGCCGGCTTCAAGACCCGTATCGCGCGCGTGGAGCGCGACTACGGGATGTAGCCGCGCTACTCCAGCGTCAGCGCCGCCAGGGCCGCCAGCGGGGCGGTTTCGGCGCGCAGCACGCGCGTGCCCAGGGTCACGGGCGCGAAGCCGTGGGCCAGCGCCAGGTCTTCCTCGGCAGGGCCGAGTCCGCCCTCGGGACCCGAGAGAAAGACCAGCGCCTCGTGGCCGGGCGTCGCCGCGCGCAGCCCCTGGGTGCCGGGGCGCAACGAAAGCAGTAGGCGCGTGCCGTCGTTCCCGGGGGACTGCAGCCAGTCCGCCAGGCTGACGGCCGGGTGGATGGGCGGCACGCGGTTGCGCCCGCACTGCTCGCAGGCGGCCACGGCCACGGCCTGCCAGTGGGCGAGCTTTTTCTCGGCGCGCTCGCCCTTGAGCTTGAGCACGCTGCGCTCGGCCAGCAGTGGCGTGATGCTGGCCACGCCCAGTTCGGTGGCTTTTTCCACCAGCCAGTCCATGCGTTCGTTGGCGGTGATGCCGGCCAGCAGGTGCACGGCGCGCGGCGCTTCGCGCTCCACGGCGTGGTGGGTGCCCACGCTGACCCGCACCTCGCTGCGGCCCATGCGGGTGATGGTGGCCTCGAACTCGCCGCCGGGGCCGTCAGCGCCGCCATGGAACAGCGTGATGGCCTCGCCCGGCTGCATGCGCAGCACCTGCACATGGCGCGCGGCGCCGGGGGGCAGGGCGATTTCTTCGCCGGGGATCAGCAGGGCAGGGCAGTGAAAGCGGGGCATTTGCTATTAAAATGATAGCTATTGGCGCTCGTATTCATTGCGCTGAAAGCCAATTTTGCTCAAATTATTGCTAGACCCGGCCATAGGCGAAGCCGACGGTTTCCTGGATCTGCTCGACCTCGTTGACCAGCCGCAGCAGCGGCGCCAGCTCGCGGTAGCGGCTGGCCGTGGAACGGATGTAAGCGATGAAACGGGGCGTGTCGGCGAGGTACTGCGGCTTGCCGTCGCGCAACGTGAGGCGCGCGAAGATGCCGGCCACCTTCAGGTGGCGCTGCAGGCCCATCCATTCCACGCTGCGGTAGAAGTCGCCGAAGTCCGCGCCCCAGCCACTGGCGCTGTTCGCGCCCAGCAGGCCGGCCTTGCGCGCCTTTTCCCAGTAGCGCACGGTGATGTCGATGACGAAATCCTCGTCCCAGCTCAGGAAGGCGTCGCGCATCAGGCTGGCGATGTCGTAGGTGATGGGGCCGTACACCGCGTCCTGGAAGTCGAGCACGCCCAGCGGCGCGTCCGGCGTCACGGGCTGCATCAGGTTGCGCGGCATGAAGTCGCGGTGCACGAAGACCTGCGGAGCCTCCAGGTTGTTCGCCACGATGGCGGCGAAGGTGCGCGCGAGCATCTGCTGTTGCGCCTCCGTCAACGCGACCTGGCGGTGGCGCGCTAGGTACCAGTCGGGGAACAGCGCCAGTTCGCGCTGCAGCAGGGGGGCGTCGTAGGGCGGCAGCACGCCGGGGCGCGAGGCCAGCTGCCAGTCGATCAGCAGGTCGGTGGCCTGTTGGTACCAGTGGAAGGCGTCCTGTGGCGCCTCGGGATTGAGCGCCTGCATGAGCGTGCGCGGGCCCAGGTCGGACAGCAGCATGAAACCATGCACGGCGTCGAAGGCCAGGATGCGCGGCACGTTCAGGCCGGCCTGTTGCATCAGCGCCTGCACCTGCACGAAGGGAGCGCAGTTCTCCTTGTCGGGCGGCGCGTCCATCACGATGCAGCTCTGGCCCGGCGTGGTGGTGTCCAGGCGCAGGTAGCGGCGGAAGCTGGCGTCGGCGGAGGCGGGGCGCAGGCTTTGCGGCAGCAGACCGTGCGCGGGCGCCAGAGAGGCCAGCCAGGCATCGAAGGCGGCGTGGCGCGCGGCGTCGGGCCAGGAAACGGCGGTGGGAGCGGGGGAAGGGAGGTGGCTCATGGATAATCGGATTCTACAAACCCGGCCGGTGCGGCGCGGGTGGCCGGCAGGCGCCGTGGGGCGCCGCGCGCGGCCGATGCCCTGGACCGATGACGCCTTTGCCCGACCTGCTCCGCCCCTCCCTTTGGCTGCCTGCTCCGCTCCCTGCCGTGGTGCGGGTGGGCGCGCCGGCGTATCCGCGCAAGGCGCTGGCCCGGCTGGCGGCCGGCATGCTGTGCGGGCTGCCGCTGGCTGTGCTGGCGCAGACCAGCGCCTGGGACGCACCGCTCGCGCAGCTCCGAGCCAGCCCGGTGCTCAGCGAAACCATTCCCGAGGCCGTGCGGCCGCAGTTGCCGGTGTTCATCTCGGGCGAGCACATCACGGGCCAGCCCGACGTGCGCGCCGTGATCGAGGGCGACGCCGAGCTGCGCCGGGGTGACACCGTGATCCGCGCACGGCGCATGGAGTACACCGTGCCCGACGATCTGGCCCGTGCGTCGGGGCAGGTGCGCATCAACCGCGCCGGTAATGTGTACCAGGGTACGGCGCTGGAGCTGCGCGTGGACGCCTTCGAGGGCTTCTTCACCGATGCGCGCTACCAGTTCCTGCGCAACGGCGCCCACGGCGACGCCGTGCGCGTGGATTTCATCGACCGCGACCGGGCCGAGATCCACCACGCGACGTACACCACCTGCACGCGCGAGGAAGGCGAGGCCTGGCGGCCCGACTGGGTGCTGCGCGCCGACCGCATCCGCATCGACCAGGAAGACGAGTCGGGCTGGGCCGAGAACGCGGTGCTGGAGTTCCAGGGCGTGCCGCTGCTGCCCATTCCGTACATCAGCTTCCCGCTGTCGGACAAGCGCAAGTCCGGCCTGCTGCCGCCCACCGTGGGCCTGGACAGCGTCAACGGCTTTGAATACGCGCAGCCTTACTACTGGAACATCGCGCCCAACCGCGACGCCACCCTGCAGGCGGCCCTCATGGCCAAGCGCGGCCTGCAGCTCGGCGGCGAGTTCCGCTACCTAGAACCCTCCTACCAGGGGCAGTTGCGCGCCGACATCCTGCCCAGCGACCGCGTGCGCGATCGCACGCGCTGGAGCTACGCGCTGCAGCACAGCGGCGTGATTCCCAGCGCCGTGGGCGGGTTGGGCCTGAACCTCAACCTGCACCGCGTGAGCGACGACAACTACTGGCGCGATTTCGCGCGCGGCTCGCAACAGCTCACCCAGCTGGCGCAGCGCCTGCTGCCCGGCGACGCGCAGCTCTCCTGGGCTGGCGGCGACTTCTCGATGCAGGTGCGCGCCCTCAAGTGGCAGACCCTGCAGGACGTGACGGCGCCCATCGTCCCGCCCTACGACCGCCTGCCCCAGTGGCAGTGGCGCTACGTTCCCACCCAGCTGGCGGGCGGCTTCGACGCGCGCGTGGAGCTGGATGCCACGCGCTTCCAGGCCGACCGCAGCCGCACCGGCCAGCCCAACGCCCAGCGCAGCTACGCGCTGGCGCAGATCAGCCGGCCTTTCCTGGCGCCGGCCGGCTTCGTCACGCCGCGCCTGCAGATGCACGCCAGCCATTACCAGTTCGACAGCGTGCTGGCCAACGGCGCGCGCTCGGCCAGCCGCGTGCTGCCCACCTTCAGCGTGGACAGCGGCCTGTTCTTCGAGCGCGACACGCAGTATTTCGGCCGCGCCTTCCTGCAGACCCTGGAGCCGCGCGCGTTCTACACCTACACGCCGTACCGCGACCAGAGCCTGCTGCCGGTGTACGACACGGCGGCGAACGATTTCAACTTCGCCACCATCTACACCGAGAACGCCTTCGGCGGCCAGGACCGCATCGCCGACAACAACCTGCTCACGCTGGGCGTGACCACGCGCCTGCTCGATCCGGCGACGGGCGCCGAGGCGGCGCGCTTTGGCGTGGCGCAGCGCCTGCGCTTTTCCGACCAGCAGGTCACCCTGCCCGGCGTGCCCGCCGTGAGCGAGCGCCTGTCCGACGTGATGCTGGGCGCCGGGGTGACCTGGACGCCCCAGTGGAGCATGGACTCCACGCTGCAGTTCAACCCCAAGACGGGCCGCTCCATCCGCGCGACCATCGGCGGGCGCTACCAGCCCGGGGATTACCGGGTGCTGAGTATGGCCTACCGGCTGCAGCGCGGCACCAGCGAGCAGGTGGACGTGGGCTGGCAATGGCCGCTCGATGGCCTGTGGGGCGGCAAGGGCGCGGAGTCCGCGGGAGCGCGCGGGCAGGGCGGGCGCTGGTACAGCGTGGGCCGCCTGAACTACAGCCTGCAGGACCGCAAGCTGGTCGACACCGTGGTCGGCATCGAGTACGACAGCTGCTGCTGGATCGGCCGGGTGGTGCTCGAACGCCTGCAGAACAGCCTGACCAGCGCCAACACGCGCCTGCTGTTCCAGATCGAATTCGTCGGCTTCTCGCGCCTGAGCCTGGGTTCGAACCCGCTCAGCAGCCTCAAGCAGAATATCCCCGGCTACCGCTACCTGCGCGACCAGGTCAGCACGCCCAGCCGTTTCAGCAACTACGACTAAGTCAACGTTCCCACCATGAACCCACGTGCTTTCGCCATCGGCCTCGTGTGCCTGGCTTCCTTTGCGTCGCAGGGCGCGGGTGCGCAGGGCGTGCGCCTTCCTGGCGCCGGCGGCGCGCGCCTGCCGGCGCCCGTGATGTCCGCGCCTGCCGACGCCGGGGGCGCGGCGCGGCAGGCTGATTTCATCGTGGCCGTGGTCAATTCCGAGCCGGTGACCAACCACGAGGTGCGCCAGCGTCTGGCGCGCCTGCAGCGCCAGGTGGCCAGCCAGGGTGGCGCCCAGCCGCCGCGCGAGTTGCTGGCGCGCGAGGCGCTGGAACAGCTCATCCTGGAGCGCGTCCAGAGCCAGTTGGCGCGTGAGGGCGGCATCGCCGTGGACGAGCTGTCCGTGGACCAGGCCGAGCAGAGCGTGGCGCGGCAGAACGAGGTGTCCACCGCCGAGATGTACCGCCGCCTGGCGGCCGATGGCATCTCGCGCGAGCAGTTCCGCCAGGAGCTGCGCCGCCAGCTGATGCAGCAGCGCCTGCGCGAGCGCGAGGTTGACGCGCGCGTGCGCGTGAGCGAACAGGAGATCGACCAGTTCCTGCGCGAGCAGTCCGCGGGAACCGACCAGGCCCAGTTGGAGCTGAGCCTGGGCCATGTGCTGGTCTCGGTGCCCGAGGGCGCCAGCCCCGCGCAAGTGGCCTCTGCCCAGGCGCGGGCCCAGGCCGTGGCGGACAAGGCGCGGGCGGGCGGGGATTTTGCCGCGCTGGCGCGCGAATTTTCCGATGCCCGCGACGCCGCGGCCGGCGGCCTGATGGGGCTGCGCACGGCCGACCGCTACCCCGATCTGTTCGTCGAAGCCACGCAGGCACTGTCCGTGGGGGGCGTGGCCGGGCCGGTGCGCTCGGGCGCGGGCTTCCATGTGCTCAAGGTGTTCGAGAAGACCCGCGCAGGCCTTCCGGCCACGGTGACGCAGAGCCATGCGCGGCACATCCTGCTGCGCACCGGCGCGCAGCTCAGCGAGCGGGCCGCCGCCGAGCGCCTGCAGGAGTACCGCCGCCGCATCCAGGCGGGGCAGGCGGACTTCGCCGCTCTGGCCCGCGAGCATTCGCAGGACGGCAGCGCCAAGCAGGGCGGCGACCTGGGCTGGTCCAACCCCGGCAACTATGTGCCCGAGTTCGAGGAGGCCATGAACCGCCTGCAGCCCGGCGAGATCGCCGAGCCGCTGGTGTCGCGCTTTGGCGTGCACCTGATCCAGCTGCTGGAGCGGCGCGAGGCCCGGCTGAACCCGCGCGAGCAGCGCGAAATGGTGCGCCACGCCGTGCGCCAGAAGAAGATCGAGGAAGCCTACGCCACCTGGGCGCAGGAGGTGCGGGGCCGCGCCTACGTCGAATTCCGCGACCCCCCGCAATGACGCACGCATGAAGCACATTCCGCGCAAACGCTTCGGCCAGCATTTCCTGTCCGACCACGGCATCATCGATGCCATCGTCCAGGCCATCGCGCCGCAACCGGGCGACCCCATGGTGGAAATCGGGCCCGGCCTGGCCGCGCTCACGCAGCCGCTGGTCGAGCGCCTGGGGCGCCTGACGGTGGTCGAACTCGACCGCGACCTGGCCGCGCGCCTGCGCCTGCACGGCCAGCTCGATGTCATCGAATCTGATGTGCTGAAAGTGGACTTTGCCCAGGTGGCGCAAGCGCTAGGTGCTCCTAAATTGAGAGTGGTCGGCAACCTGCCCTACAACATCTCCACGCCCATCCTGTTCCACCTGCTGCGGTATGTGGACGTGGTCGCCGATCAGCACTTCATGCTGCAGAAGGAAGTGATCGACCGCATGGTGGCCCAGCCGGCCACCGGGGACTACGGGCGCCTGTCCGTCATGCTGCAGTGGCGCTACGCCATGGAGAACGTGCTGTTCGTTCCGCCCGAGAGCTTCGACCCGCCGCCGCGCGTGGACAGCGCCGTCGTGCGCATGGTGCCGCGTACCGAACCCGTGGCGCTCGATGCCGCGTTGCTGGAGGAGCTGGTGCAGGTGGCCTTCAGCCAGCGGCGCAAGCTGCTGCGCCACACTCTGGGCCGGTGGCTGGAAGCGCGTGGCCATGCTGGCGCATTCGACGTGCAGCGCCGCGCCGAGGAAGTGCCAGTGCATGAATACACGGCGCTCGCGGCCAGCCTGTGAAAAAAAGGCCCTGCCGCTGCGAGCGGAAGGGCCTTTGGCTGGCTAGGTGCGGTGCCGTTCAGGCGGCTTGCACTGCGGCGGCCATGCCGGGTGTCTGCCAGACGCTGTGGTCGCGATCGACCACGAGGGCCTGCACGCCAGGCTTGTCCTTCAGCAGCGCGCGGGCGCCATCGCTGCCCAGCACCATGATGGCGGTGCCCAGGCCATTGACGCTGGCCGCGTCCTTGGCCAGCAGGCTCACGCCGCGCGGGCCCTGTGTCGGGCGGCCGGTGGCGGGGTTCAGGATGTGGTGCTGGCGTTCGCCCTGGGCCATGAAAAAGCGCTCGTAATCGCCCGACGACGCCACGATGGCCTGGCCTTCGAGCGCCAGCACGCCGATCAGGCGCTCGGGCGCGCGCGGATCGCGCAGGCCCACGCGCCAGGGGCGGTCGTGAAGCTTGCCGGCGATGAGCACGTCGCCGCCGCCGTTGAGCATGGCGTTGTCCACGCCCTGCTGGCGCAGCACGCGCGTGCCGGCTTCCAGGATGGGCAGCTTGGCCGCGCCGCCGAGGTCAAGCGCCATGCCGGGCTGCTTCAGGAAGGCCGTGGCGGCGCGCTCGTCCAGCACCAGGCCACGGTAGCCCACCAGGCGGCGTTGGGCCTCGATTTCCTGGGGCGAGGGCAGGGTGTTCTGGCCCTCGTCGAAGTGCCAGGCCTTGAGCGAACCCACGGTGGCGTCGAAGGCGCCGTGCGTCTGCGCGGCAATGCCTTGCGCCGCCTTGAGCACGGCCATGACCTCGGGTGGCACGGCCACGGCATGCTTGCCGGCCGCGCGGTTGATGGCGCTGAGGGTGCTGTCCGGGCTGTAGCGGGTCATCAGCGCCGCGAGGCGCTCCATTTCCCGCCAGGCCAGGTCCATGGCGGCCTGGAGCGCGCGCGCGTCCGGGCCGCTGGTGACCATGTCCACCTGCGTGCCCATGAGCACGCGGTGGCTGCGCTCGGCTGCCGCCGGGGCGGCGGCAGCCGCCGGAATCCAGGCGGCGGCGCCCAGCAGGGGCAGCGCCATGGCCATGCGCCGCCTGGTCAGGCCCCGGGCAGGGTTCGTGCCGTGCATGGCCGTCCCCGGGATCAGCTGGAGAGGCCGACCATGTAGTCGACGGCGGCCTTCACGTCGTCGTCGGACATGGTGCTGTTGCCGCCGCGCGCGGGCATCATGCCCTTGGCGCCGGTGAAGCCTTCGATGGCGTGCTTGTACAGCGTGTCCTTGCCCTGGGCGATGCGCGGGCCCCAATCGGCCTTGTCGCCGGGCTTGGGTGCGCCAGCCACGCCAGCGCCGTGGCACATGGCGCAGGTCTTGCCGTAGGCGGCCTTGCCGGCGCCGCTGTCGGCCACGGGGGCGGCCGGTGCGGCAGGCGCGGCCGCAGGAGCCTCGGCCGCTGGGGCGGCGGCAGGCGCCGGTGCGGCGGGGGCGGGCGCCGGGGCTGCAGGCGCTTCGGCGGGCTTCTTGTCGCCGCAGGCGGTCAGGAACAGGGCCAGGGCGGCGGCGGCGAGAACGGTGGTTGTTTTTTGCATGGGGGGGAAGCCTCGTGGAATGAATAAAACTAGGAGGGTGCGAAGCATGCCACGTCTGGACGAAAGGCGCTTCCCGCAGGAAGCGGTAGCGCCGGGTGCCAGGGGTAAGGCGGCATGCCGTTCGGGGCAAATCGGGCGGTGTTGCGGGTAGGTTGAAAGTCTTTGCTGGGAGCCCGAGAAAGGGTTGTCCAGCACCGAACGCGCAGACCATAATGTAAAACAAGAATTAAGCCTGCTGCTTTTGTGGTCATGCTCACCGAGGGTGACTAATGTCAAGGACAGGCGTCTTTGCCCTCCTATACTGCCCAACCATGAAAACCCTTAGATCCATGGCACGACTGCGTTGGTGCGTGCTCGCATGGTTCGCGCTGTACCTGGGGGTGGCGGCTGCATCGTCCATCGCACTGCCCAAGGCCATGGATGTCGTCTGCTCCAGCACGGGTATCACCAAGCTCCTCATTCATGCCAAGGATGGCGCCGTGGAATCCGGTGCCGCGGGCATGGACTGCCCCCTTTGTCTGCTGGCGGCCGCGCCACCAGAGCCTCCGCAAGCCCGGCTGCCGGCAGTACCGCCGCTGGCGCGCCAGCCCCTGCCCTCGTCCTGCGTGCATCCCGTGGCCGCCATGGCGGCACCACCCCCCGCGCGGGCCCCTCCGTTTTTCCTGAGCCAATCCTAAGAGAGGTATATCACCATGAGCGATAAGAGAGAAGATCTGAGCACCGAAACTGCCGGCATGGGCCGTCGCCGTTTCATCAATACCGCTGCGGTAGCGGGTCTGGCTGTCGGCGTTGCCGCGTGCAACGACAAGCCCGCCGCAGCACCGGCCGCGGCACCTGCTGCTCCGGCACCGGCCGCCCCTGCGGCGCACGGCGGCGCCAATACCCACCTCAAGCCCGGTGAACTGGACTCCTACTACGGTCTGTGGAGCGGCGGTCATACCGGCGACATGCGCGTGCTGGGCCTGCCCTCGGGCCGCGAAATCCACCGCATCCCCTGCTTCACGCCGGATGCGCTGGTGGGCTGGGGCGTCACGAACGAATCCAAGAAGGTCATGGGCACCAAGGCCGACGGCAGCCTGCGCTACACGGTCGCCGATACCCACCACACCCATGCTTCCTACAAGGACGGCAACTACGACGGCCGTTACGCTTGGATCAACGACAAGATCAACAGCCGTATCGCCCGTATCCGCCTCGATTACTTCGTCTGCGACAAGATCACCCAGCTGCCCAACGTGCAGGGCTTCCACGGCATCTTCCCGGACAAGCGTGACCCGGTCGATCCGGCCATCAACTACACCACCCGCGTGTTCTGCGGTGGTGAATTCGCCATTCCCCTGCCCAACGCTGGCATCGAAGATTCGAGCAAGTACCGCTCGCTGTTCTCGTGCGTGGACGCCGAGACGATGGAAGTGCGCTGGCAAGTCCTGATCGACGGCAACTGCGATCTGGTGGCTACCTCGTATGACGGCAAGCTGGCCGCCACCAACCAGTACAACACCGAGATGGGCGCGAAGTACGAGGACATGATGTCCGCCGAGCGCGACGCCTGCCTGTTCTTCAACATCGCTCGCATCGAGGAAGCCGTCAAGGCGGGCAAGTTCAAGACCATCGGTACTTCCAAGGTGCCCGTGGTGGATGGCACGCATGAAGCCAACAAGGACCCCAAGACCGCGCTGACCGCCTATGTGTCGGTTCCCAAGAACCCGCACGGCGTGAACGCCAGCCCGGACCAGAAGTATTTCATCTGCGCCGGCAAGCTCTCGCCCACCGTCACCACCATTGAACTGGCCAAGGTGCTGGACTGGTTCGACGGCAAGCTGGAAAAGCTCGATGCCGCCATCGTCGCCGAGGTGGAAGTGGGCCTGGGCCCGCTGCACACCGCCTTCGACGGCCGTGGCAATGCCTACACCACGCTGTTCCTGGACAGCCAGGTGGTCAAGTGGAACGTGGAAGCCGCCATCAAGTTCCACGCTGGCGACAAGAACGCCAAGTACGTGGTGGATCGCCTGGACGTGCATTACCAGCCGGGCCACATCAACGCCTCGCAGTCCGAGACCGTGGCCGCCGATGGCAAGTACCTGGCCGTGGGTTGCAAGTTCTCCAAGGACCGCTTCCTGCCCGTGGGCCCGCTGCACCCCGAGAACGAACAGCTGATCGACATCTCGGGCGAAAAGATGGTGCTGCTGGCCGACCACCCCGTGCGTGGCGAGCCGCATGACTTCATCATCTTCAAGCGCGACCTGCTCAAGCCCAAGCAAGTCTATAGCCTGGACGACTTCCCGCTGGCCATCAAGGATGCCAAGGACACCGGTGTGTTCCGCAATGGCAAGAAGGTCACCGTCAAGATGACGTCCCAGGCGCCGGCTTTCAGCATGCGCGAGTTCAAGGTCAAGAAGGGTGACGAAGTCACGCTGATCCTGACCAACCTGGACAAGATCGAGGACTTGACGCACGGCTTCGCCATTCCGAACTACAACGTCAACTTCATCGTCAACCCGCTGGAAACGGCTTCGGTGACCTTCATCGCCGACCAGCCAGGCGTGTTCTGGTGCTATTGCACCCACTTCTGCCACGCGCTCCACCTTGAAATGCGTACCCGCATGATCGTGGAAGCCTGATAGGCGGTTTATCGGGAGGCCCGGCGCAGGGGCGCCGGCCTCCCTTATAGGAAAGCGTGATGTATTTGCTAGGCCAACGGTTCGCGATCCTTGGGATCGCTTTTTTTCTGGTGCTGTCGCTGTTCGCACCGCGTGTTCAGGCGGGGGCGTACGAGGCAGAGTTGCCCGCGGAGCTTTCGACCGCCAAGGACATGTGCGCGCTGCTGCCCTGCACGGAAGTCTTTCCCGGGGCCAAGCATTTCTCCGAACGCAAGGGGCAGCCACCGTATGTGGAGGCCTATGACAACGATACCGCCGAGAAGAAGCTGCTCGGCTACGTGATGCTCTCGACCGACATCACCGACACGCCCGCCTACTCGGGCAAGCCGGTGGTGACGCTGATAGGCATGGACCTGAAAGGCCATTTCGTCGGCGTGCAGGTGCTCAAGCACTCCGAACCCATCCTGCTGCTCGGTATTCCCGAGTCGGCCCTGGTGAACTTCAACAACCAGTACCTGGGCAAGTCGGTCAAGGACACGATCGAGGTCGGTCCCTCCCGGCCCGAGGAAGAAGTGATCGGCGTGGACGCCATCTCTGGTGCCACGGTGACCGTGATCGCGCAGAACCAGGTGATGATGATGTCGGGCGCCGCCGTGGCGCGGCAGACGGGCATCATCGAGCCCACCGTGCGCGATCCCGCGCGCTTCGCGGTTTCCGGCCAGCGCTACGACTGGGCGCAGCTTGTCAAGATGGGCGTGGTGCAGCAACTGCTGGTCAAGCCTGAGCAGGTGGGACTGCCGCGCGGCCCCGAGCCGTTCATCGAACTGTGGTTCGGCGACCTCAACCACCCCGATCTGGGGCGCAGCCTGCTCGGCGAAGGCGGCTACGCCAACCTGCGTTCGCGCCTCAAGCCGGAGGAAAACGCCTTCTTCGTGATCCGCACGGCCGGCGCCGAATCCTTCAAGGGTTCGGGCTTCGTGCGCGGCGGCATCTATGACCGCGTGCAGGTCAAGCAGGGCGCGGATTCCTTCACCTTCCGGGACCTGGACTACTACAACCTCTACGGCGTGGAGGCTGCCGGAGCGCCGAGATACAACGAATCGGCCATCTTCGTGATCCGTTCGGCGGCCTTCTCGGCCGCCTACCCCTGGAAGCTGGCCTTCCTGGGCAACCGCGTCGACCGTGCGACCGGGCATCGCAGCTTTGCCGTGTTCGAGTCCAAGTACTGGCTGCCTGCCAGCACCCTGGAGGGAGGACGTCCCAAGGTGGAAGAGCCGGACGCCCCGTGGGTGCGCGTGTGGAAATCCCAAGCCCTTCCCATCGGCCTGTTCGCCCTGCTGCTGGTCATGGTGACGGTGGTGTATGCCATGCGTGAAAAGCTCACCCGCCTGTCGACGCACAAGAACAAGTGGCCGGTCAACGGCTTCAAGTACACCTTCTGGGCCATCAGCATCTTCTGGATCGGCTTTGGCTACATGGCACAGCCCTCCATCACGCAGGTGCTCACCTGGTTCCATGCGCTGCTGTTCCAGTGGACCTGGTCGCTGTTCCTGTCCGATCCGTTCATCTTCCTGTTCTGGATCTTCATCATCGTCACCGTGTTCCTGTTCGGGCGCGGCCTGTTCTGCGGCTGGATGTGCCCGTTCGGCTCGCTGCAGGAGGCGATCTTCAAGATCGCCAAGGCCCTCGGCTTGAAGCGTTTCCAGACCCAACTGCCACAGAAATGGCATGACCGGCTCAAGTGGATCAAGTACGCCGTCTTCTTCTTCCTGCTCGCGGTGTCCATGTTCTCCATGGGCTTGGCCGAGAAGCTGGCCGAGGTCGAGCCCTTCAAGACCACCTTCCTGGTCGGCGTGATGAACCGCGCCTGGCCCTACGGCCTGTTCGTGGCGGCCATCCTGGGTGTGTCGATCTTCATCGAGCGGCCCTACTGCAAGTACATCTGCCCGCTGGGCGCCTCGCTGGCCATGCCCAGCACCTTCCGCTGGTTCGGCCTTAAGCGCAAGCAGGACTGCAACAGCTGCAAGGCCTGCGCCGTGGGCTGTGGCGCGCAGGCCATCGATGCCGACGGCCGCATCGACCACCGCGAGTGCCTGCACTGCCTCGACTGCATGGTGCTGTACACCGACGTGAAGGGCTGCCCGCCGCTGGCCAAGGAGCGCAAGCGCCGCGAAAAGGACGGCCTGGAGATCACGCCGATCGGAGCCCACGGCTATTTCATCCCGATCCACCCGGTCACCGGCTTCGCCGACCAGATCAGCGCCAAGGCGGCCAATGGCCCCGACCCGCGCATGCCTACTGAACCTGTGGCACCCTTCCACAAGGCGGGTGAATCCCGCCTGAAGTGGATCATGCTGGAGGTGCGTGACCACATCTGGCCCTGGAGCACGGAAGGCTGGCACAGCCAGCGCGCGCTGCAGGTGGCGGGCTTCTCGCTGGCGGTGGCCGCGACGGTGGCATGGGTGATGGCCGCGATGGGCAGCCTGTCCTCGGGGGCCATCATTGGCTGGTGGTTCGGCTGGAGCGTGTACGAAGTGCTGATCCGGCTGTCGGGCCGCCGTTATGTGAAGGATGGTGTCTGGTGGCGCGGCAACTACCGCGCGGCCAGCGTGATGGACATGATGAGCTACGTTGGTTTCAAGAATCTGCTGATTGGCGCGGCCCTGTTCCTGACGCTCAAGACGCTGGGCTTGCTGAGCCTATGACGGGTGTCTTGGCGCGCATGGCAGGCGCGGCGCTGCTGTGTCTGGGCACTGTGCTTCCGGCTTGGGCGGCCACCGTGTCGGTCCGGCCGGGCCAGGATCTGGCGGCCGCCGTCAAGGCCGCCGCGCCGGGCGATGTGATCGAGGTGGCGCGCGGCCTGTACCGCGCCAACCTGCTGATCGACAAGCCTCTCACGCTGCGCGGCATCGACCGGCCCACGCTCAGCGGCGGCAACCAGGGCGACACCATCCGGGTCACGGCGCCCGACGTGGTGATCGAAGGCCTGATCGTGCGCGATTCGGGCGACAGCCTGAAGGACCAGAACGCCGGCATCTACCTGTACACCGGGGCGCACCGCGCCATCGTGCGGCGCTGCGACCTCACCTACAACCTGTTCGGCCTGTGGATCGAGAAGGCCGACGACGTGCTCATCGAGCACAACACCATCACCGGCAAGCGTGAATACGGCTCGTCGCAGCGCGGCAACGGCATCCAGCTCTACAACACCAAGGGCGCGCGCATCTTCAACAACAACATCAGCTTCGTGCGCGACGCGCTGTACGTCGATGTGTCGCACCATGCCGTGTTCCGGGGCAACAAGCTGCACCACAGCCGCTACGGCACGCACTACATGAATTCCTACTACAACCTGTGGGAAGACAACGACACGTACTACAACCGGGGCGGCCTGGCCCTCATGGAGGTGCGCGACCAGGTGGTGCGCAACAACCGCGCCTGGGGTAACTCCGATCACGGCATCATGCTGCGCACCCTGCAGGACTCCGTCATTGAGAACAACATCGTGGCGGGCAACAACCGGGGCTTCTTCATCTACGACGTGGAGTACATCAAGCTCAACGGCAATCTGGTGGTGGACAACGTCGTGGGCGTGCACCTGTCGGCCGGCTCCACGCGCAACGAGGTGGAGGGCAACGACTTCATCTCCAACCGCGAGCAGGTGCGCTACGTGGGCTCGCGCGACGAGCGCTGGGGTGTCAAGGGCGGCAACCACTGGAGCAACTACCTCGGCTGGGACCGCGACGGCAACGGCGTGGGCGACGTGCCCTACGAAGCCAACGACATGGTCGACCGCCTGACCTGGAAGCACCCCAGCATGAAACTGCTGCTGGCCAGCCCCGCGGTGCAGGCGCTGCGCTTGGTGGGCCAGCAGTTCCCGGTGCTGCGCGTGCCTTCGGTGGTGGACCCCAAGCCGCGCATGCAACCGAGCAACCAACAATGGAGTGAATGGCGTGGCAAGCACTTTTCCAGCCAGTGACGGCGCGGCGGTCTCGCTGCGCGGCGTGAGCAAGCACTATGGCGCGCTGCAGGCCGTCGATGGCGTGGACCTGGACATCCCGCGCGGCGAGATCTTCGGCCTGATCGGGCACAACGGCGCGGGCAAGAGCACGCTGTTCAAGATGATGCTCGGCCTGGTGGCCGCCACGCGGGGCGAGATCCTGGTCGGCGGCGCCTCCGTGCGCGGGCGAGGCTTTCGTGCCGCGCGGCGCCACCTGGGCTACCTGCCCGAGAACGTCGTGCTCTACGACAACCTCAGCGGTCTGGAAACCCTGCGTTTCTTCGCCCGGCTCAAGCACGCGCCGCTGGCGCAGTGCCAGCCCGTGCTGGAGCGCGTGGGCCTGGCGCACGCGCTCGACCGCCCGGTGCGCGAATACTCCAAGGGCATGCGCCAGCGCCTGGGTTTTGCCCAGGCCCTGCTGGGCGCGCCGCGCGTGCTGTTCCTCGACGAGCCCACCAACGGCCTGGACCCCCAGGCCATCCGCGACTTCTACGCCACGCTGCGCGGCCTGCAGGCCGAGGGCGTGACGGTCATCATCACCTCGCACATCCTGGCCGAACTGCAGGAGCGCGTGGACCGCCTGGCCATCATGTCGGCCGGCAAGATCCAGGCCGTGGGCAGCGTGCATGCCCTGCGCGAGCAGACGCAGATGCCGCTGGTGTTCGAGCTGCAGCTCGGTGCCGAGGATGTTCCCGCCGTGGCCCAGGTGCTGGCGCAGGTGACCGGAACCCCGCCCGAGGCGCTGCCTGACGGGCTGCGCCTGGCCTGCCCGCGCGCGCAGAAGATGGCCGTGCTCGCGGCCCTGGCGCCGTTCGGCGCGCGCGTGCGCGACCTGAAAATGCTGGAGCCGTCGCTCGAAGACGTGTTCTTCGGATTCGCTTGAAAGATGGCCCCATGGAATTGACGCAGATCCTCACCATTGCCGCGAAGGAATTCCGCGACCGCATGCGCAACCGCTGGGTGCTCGCGGTGGCGCTGGTGTTCACCGTGTTCTCGCTCGTCATCGCCTATTTCGGCGGCGCGCAGCAGGGCAGCGTGGGCTTCCGTTCGATCGAATTCACCATCGCCAGCCTGGTCAGCCTGGTGATCTACCTGATCCCGCTGATCGCGCTGCTGCTGGGCTTCGACGCCATCGTGGGCGAGCGCGAGCGCGGCTCGCTCGACCTGTTGCTGGCCCTGCCCATCACCCGCTTCGAGCTGCTGCTGGGCAAATACCTCGGCCTGGCGGCCGCGCTCACGCTGTCCACGCTGGCGGGCTTTGGCATGGTGGCGGTGCTGCTGTCGCGGCAAATGAGCTGGACCGGGATGTACCACTACTTCGGCTTCATGCTCAGCTCGGTGCTGCTGGGGCTGGCCTTCCTGAGCCTGGCGGTGCTGCTGTCCGTGCTGGCGCGCGACCGCACGCGCGCCTCGGGCCTGGCCATCGCCACCTGGTTCTTCTTCGTGCTGGTGTTCGACCTGCTGCTGCTCGGCGTGCTGGTGGGCACGGGCGGGCGCTTCGGCGGCGAGGCCTTCGCCTGGCTGCTGCTGCTCAACCCGGCCGACGTCTTCCGCATCCTCAACGTGTTCTCGCTCGACGACGTGCGCACGCTCTACGGCCTGGCCAGCGTCGTGCCGCCGTCCATGGGCAGCCCCGCCAACATGGGTGGCGTCATGCTGGCCTGGATCATCGTGCCGCTGGCCCTGGCCAACTGGAGATTCAAACCATGACCTACACCTGTTCCTGCCGCCGCCGCCACACTGCCGCCGGCGAGGCCTGTGGCGAACGCCGCCAGATGCTGGGCCTGGCCGCGCTGGCGGCTCTTGGCGCGCTGGGCACCTTGGCGGGCTGCGGCGAACGCGCCAGCGAGGCCCAGTCGCTCGCGCCCATCGAGATCGACCGCTCCACCAGCTGCGAGCTCGACGGCATGCTGCTGGCCGACTACCCCGGCCCCAAGGCCCAGGTGCACTATGCCGCGCAGGACAAGCCCAGCTTCTTCTGCGACACCGTGGAACTGTTCTCCACCCTGCTGGCGGGCGAGCAGGTGCGCGCGGCGCGCGCCATCTACGTGCAGGACATGGGCAAGGCCGACTGGGACCACCCGCAGGGCCACTGGATCGATGCCAAGACCGCCTTCTTCGTGCTCGGCAGCAAGCGCCACGGCTCCATGGGCCCGACCATCGGCAGCTTCGCCCAGGAGGCCGACGCGGCGAAGTTCGCCGCCGCGCATGGTGGCAAGGTGCTGCGCTTCGGCGAGATCACCGCCGACATGGTGGACCTGAGCGGCGGCGCGCTGCACGACACGCGGATGTAAACCGGACGGATCGATCCCCTCCATGCAGCTGCCCGGGCCCCCCCTCCTTCCTTCTTCGGCGCGCCGCCTGTGGCGTGGCGGGGCGGTGGCCCTCGCCATTGCCGTGGCGGCGATGGCGTGGTGGAGCCTGCCGATCATCCAGTCGGCGTGGGCGCCCGAGGCCGCTCCGGTGCTGGACCCCGATGTCTGCGTCGTCGCGCCGCCCACGCCCTACGACCCGGCCTCGGGCCTGCCGATGGAAGCTGCCCGCGCCGTGCCGGCCGACGTGCGCTGCCCGGTCTGCGGCATGTACCCGGCGCGCTCGCCCGGTTGGGCCGCGCAGGTCATCTTCGCCAACGGCGATGCGCAGTTCTTCGACTCGCCGCTGAGCCTGTTCATGTACCTGAACGATGTGGCGCGCTACAGCCCGGGGCGCAGCGCCGACGAGATCGTGGCGCGCTACGTCACCGATGTGTCCAGCAAATCCTGGGCCGACGCGCGCAGCGCCTTCTATGTGCACGGCTCCTCGGCCAAGGGCCCCATGCGCGCCGGCAACCTGCCCGCCTTCGCCTCGCAGGAGGCGGCGCGCCAGTTCGCCGCCCAGCGCGGCGGCGACGTCCTGCCCTTCCGCGCCATCGACGCCGGCCTCATCGAGCAACTGGCCGTGCCCACCGGCCATTCGCACTGAAATCGCTATTTAATTAATAGCGGTTGGCGCTTTATTCATGGGCGCCAAAGGCCTTTTCTCTTAAATTTCCAGGTGCCCGCTACGCCGGGGCGGCAGCAGCGCGGCCATGCGCCATGCCAGCAGGCGCAGCGCGCCACGCAAGGCCGGTGTGGCCGGCTGGGCGTAGGCCGCCTGCAGCACGGCCTGCTGGGCGCCGCGCAGCGCGCCACGGTCTTGCGCGCGCAGGGCGGCCAGCAGACGGTCGCGGTGGCGCTGCACGCGCAGGGCCTCGGCCTGCGTCAGTGGTGCCTGCGGCGCGGGCATGGGGGCCGCCAGGTGGCGCGCCCAGGCGTCGGCCATGGGCCAGGCATCGGGGCGGCTCATGCGGCCTCCGGACGGGCGGCGGCGCGGGGAGCGCCCAGGCCGTACCAATCGATGCGCCGCGTGAGCACCATCACGGCGGCCAGCACGGCGAACAGGGCCACGGCGCCGACCACCAGCGCCGTCTGCTCCAGCAGCAGCAGGTACAGCAGGCCGTAGAGCAGCGCCATGCCCGCGCCGAACGGCAGGCCGCGCCGCAGGCTGCCCAGCATGTGGCGGGCGTAGTAGCCCAGCAGCAGCACGCAGGCCGTGGCCGCCAGCGCATAGGAGACGCCGAACGGCAGGTGTTCCGACAGGCTCACCAGCAGCAGGAAGAAGCTGCACAGCGCGCTGCCCACCAGCAGGTACTGCACCGGGTGCACGCGCAGGCGCTGCATCAGTTCGAACAGGCCGACGGCCACGAAGGTCAGTGCTATGAACAGCACGCCGTACTTGGTGGCGCGGTCCGCCAGCGCATAGGGGTTCACCGGGTCGATGAAGGCCACGCTGAAGCTATCGGCGCAGTCGCGCGCGCCGCCGGGCGGTGGCACGGCGGCTTCTTCGTCGGGTGCCTCGCACACCGGCTTGCCCTGGCCGATGTCCTGCTGCGCCGTGCTGGCCAGCGACGACAGGCGCCAGCGCGCCGTGAAGCCGTCCGTGCGCACCTCGCGCTCGGACGGCAGGAAGCGCCCGGAAAACGAGGGGTGCGGCCAGCCGCTGTCCATCTGTACCTCGGTGCGGCTGCCCAGCGGCACGATGGACAGGCGCTCGGTGCCCACCAGCTCCAGGTCCAGCGTGACGGCCAGGCCATCGGCCTGGCCGCGCACCGACTCGGGCAGCACGGCGTGCACGCCCCGGCTGTAGGTGGGGTGGAAGGTGCCGGGCTTGAGCGCAAGCTGCTGCTCGCCCAGCTGCAGCTGCGCCGTTCGGATGCCGCGCGCATCGCCCACGGCCAGCATCAGGATGGGCACGCCGCACTGCAGGCGCGAGCCCTTCACCGTGGCCTGCGGCTGCAGGCTGGCCAGCGGGGCCCACTGCGCGGCGATCCGGGTTTGGAGCGTGTAGGTGTTGACCTTGTGCAGACCGCGCGCCCGTTCTTCCATGGCCGCGCCGCTGCGCAGCCGCAGTTGCTCGGGCATGGCGGTGAGCAGGAACTCGCGGCGCTGCTCCACCATGCGCCGGTCTTCGCCCTTGCCGGTTTCCGTCTCCCAGCTCTCCACGCAGGCGCTGTGGATCATCGGCCCCATCAGCGTCTGCGGCCCGGCCAGGCTGGCGGCCACGCCCTGCGCGGCCTGGTGGCGGTAGCGCTGCCGGTCGCGCACCACGTCCTCGACGAGGCCCAGGCCGATGAGCAGCAGCAGGGTGATGCCGGCCAGCGCGGCCAGTTTGGTGAACAAGGGGTGTTTCAAGGCGTCCTCCACGGTGAATGTGGAGCCAGTGTTCACCCCGGCCGTGAGGGAACCATGAAGTTTGTGAGGCGAAGGTGAAATCCGTGTATCCGTTCTTCAGCGCCGTGTTGGAGCGCTCATGGCGCGCGATGCCGGTGCGGCCTGGGTCAGCGGCCGCCGTGCAAGGGCCGCCCCGCCGCAGCGGTGCGAGAGCGGGGGGAAGGAGCGAAGCGACCCGGGGGGGTGTTCCGCATCACGCGGGAAACACCAGCTCCACGCGCAGGCCGGGCAGGGTGTTGCGTACCTCCATGTGGCCGCCGTGCAGCGCCATCACGCGCCGCACGATGGCCAAGCCCAGGCCCGAGCCGCTGCGCTCGCCGTTCGGGCGGGCCGTGGTGAAGAAGCGCTCGCCCAGGCGCGGCAGGGCGTAGTCGGGCACGCCGGGGCCGGCGTCCTGCACGACGGCGCGCGCGCCGTCCAGCGCCACCTGCACCGTGCTGCCCTCGGGCGCGAAGTCCACCGCGTTGTCGAGCAGGTTGGTCAGCGCCAGGGTGATGAGCTCGGCCTCCCACGGGCCGCTGACGCCCTGGCCGGCGAGCGCCAGCACCACGCCGCGCTGCGCCGCGCGCGCCTGGGTGTGCGCGATGGCGGTGCGGGCGCAGTCCTGCAGGGCCACGGGGTGGCGCGCCTCGGCGTGCTGGCGCTGTTCCAGCTTGCTCAGCTCCAGCAGGCGGTCGACGAGGCGCTGCAGGCGCTCGCTCTGCTGCACCACCTGGGTGGCGAACTGCGCCCGGTCCGCGGCGGGCAGGTCTTCCTGCAGCAACTCGCCGGCGCCACGGATGGCGGCCACGGGGCTCTTGAGCTCGTGCGTCAGCGCGCGCACGTAGCCCTCGATGTAGTCGCGCCCCTCCAGCCGCGCGCGCATGCGGTCCATGGCGCGCGCCAGGTCGCCCAGCTCGCCCGGTACCGAGGGCACGGCCAGCGCGGTGGGGGCGGCCGTGTCGTGCTCGCCGTCGGCGGGGCCCTGCACGCTCAGCGCGTAGTCGCGCAGGCGGCGCACGTTCCACACCATCCACAGCGTCACGGCCACGCCCACGGCGGCCGAGAGCGCCAGCAGCAGCAGCCCGCCCATCAGCACCTTGCGCTCGGCGCGGTCGATGAAGCGCTGCACCGTGCGCACGGGCTTCGCCACGGTGAGCACGCCCGCGATGCGCCCCTGCACCTGGATGGGCGCGGCGACATGCATGACGCCGCTGGCGTCGTCGGCCGGAGTCTCGCGGCTCATGCGCGCGCCGTACTCGCCGCGCAGGGTGCGGGCCACATCGCGCCACTGCGAGAAGTCCTGGCCCACGGCCTGGTTCTCGGAGTCGAACAGCACGCGCCCGGCGGCGTCGGTGACGTAGATGCGGTAGTCGAGCGACTGCTTGGCAAAGCCCCAGATCGCGGCGTCGACGGGGCGGGAGGCGTATTGGCGCACCTGGCGGGCAAAGGCGCTGGTGGCGCCGCCGCCCTGCAGCCGGCCCGTGGCAAGGTCGTCGCTGGCCAGTTCGGCGAGGAGGTTGGCGGTGTCCACCATCATGTCCTCCATCACCTCGCGCACGCTGGGCTTGATTTCCGCCGTGAACACGCGCAGCACGAAGAAGGCCGCGATGCCGTTGATGACGAAGAAGGCGAACAGCAGGCGGATGCCGAGGCGCATGGCTTACCGAGGAAAAAGGGGCTTATCAAAAAACATAGCTGCCAGCGCCTGCTGGATAAGCGCTGGAGGCCAATTTGGCTTCAAACATCCAGGCAGTAGCCCATGCCCCGGTGCGTGCTGATGTACTCGCGCGTGGGGTCGGCCTCGCGCAGCTTGGCGCGCAGGGTCTTGATGTGGGTATCCACGGTGCGGTCCTGGCTGTCGCTCTCGTCGCCCCAGGCGGCGGCCAGCAGGGTGTCGCGCGCATGGATGCGGCCCGCGCCCGCCAGCAGGCAGGCCAGCAGGCGGTATTCGCGCCGCGTGAGCGCCAGCGGCCGGCCGTGCAGGACCATGCGCTGGCCGGCGCGGTCGTCGAGGAAGGGCGCGGTGCGGGCCAAGGGCGCCGGCGCCTGCACGGCGGCGCGGCGCAGCAGCGCCTTCACGCGCGCGGCCAGCTCGCGCGGGCTGAAGGGCTTGGCGAGGTAGTCGTCGGCGCCCAGTTCCAGGCCCAGCACGCGGTCGATCTCCTCGCCGTGCGCGCTGAGCATCAGCACCGGCGTTCCGCCGGCGGCGCGCACCTCGCGGCACAGGTCCAGGCCGCTGCCGTCGGGCAGGCCGACATCGAGCACCAGCAGGTCGAACGCGCCGTGGCGCAGCAGGTTGCGCGCGTCCTGCAGCAGCAGGCTGTGCGTGGTGCGCAGGCCCTCGCGCTCCAGCGCGTAGGCGACCGTGCGGGCGATGGCCGGGTCGTCCTCCAGCAGCAGCACATGGGCGGACATTTCAGTTCTCCACGGTGCGGCGCGTCACCACGGATGCCTGAGACTGGCGCGGCCAAGCCAGCGGCCGCCGCGCAAGGGCCGCCCCGCCGCGCTGGCGGCGTCCCCCCTCCCGCACCGCGCAGCGAGGCGAGTGAAGGGGAAGGAGCGAAGCGACACAGGGGGGTATTGCATCTCTAGCGCGCGACCAGGACCGGGAACAGCTTGACCAGGCCCTCGGCCATCACCTCCACGGCCAGCGCGGCGAGGATCAGGCCCATGAGCCGGGTCATGACGTTGATGCCGGTCTTGCCCAGGATGCGCGCGATCGGTTCGGCCAGCGAGAAGCACACCGCCGTGGCGGCGGCGATGACCACGCCATAGCCCACCAACGCGGCGTGCTGCCAGAAGGTCTGGGCGCGGTCGGCGTAGATCACCACGGTGGACATGGTGGCCGGGCCGGTGAGCAGCGGAATGGTGAGCGGCACCACGGCGATGCTGGCGCCGGCGGCGGCCTTCTCGGCGCCTTCCTCCAGCTCATGCGTGTGGGGCTTGGCCTCGGCGGGCTGGGCGTTGAGCATGTTCATGGCGCTGATGAGCAGCAGCATGCCGCCGCCGACCTGGAAGCTCTGCAGCGAGATGCTGAAGAAGTCCAGGATCTGCAGGCCCAGCAGCGCGCAGGCGGCGATCACGCAGAACGCGGCGAACGAGGCCGTGCGGATGGTGCGCAGGCGCTGTTGTTCCGAGAAGCCCTGCGTGTAGTGGATGAAGAACGGCACGATGGCCAGCGGGTTGACGATGGCCAACAGGGTGATGAGGGGCTTGAGGTCCAACGTGGTTCTCCGGATGCGTGGTGCGATCCTAGCGGGAAAACCGCTGGTGGGCACCTGGGCGGGGCGTTGCGTGGGCGAGTTTTGCTGTCATGCCGTTGTCGCAGAAATAACTTGTGCGTGAAAAAAAACGGCGTTACAAACCGTACTTCCACCCTAAGCCCTGTCCCCGCGAGGAGGTGTTCCATGAAGCCGAGCGATATGAAAATCTCGACCAGGCTGGTCCTGGGTTTCGCCCTGATGGGTGTGCTGATCATGGCCCTCGGGGCCGTGGCGCTCTGGAAAAGCGCTGCTATCCGAGAGGATTTTCGTGTCGTGACCGATGAGCGTATTCCGCGCGTCGCCGTGCTCAACGATATCAAGGGCCACCTCGGGCAGATCGCCATCGGGATGCGCAACATGGTGCTCGCCGAGAGCGGCGACGAGGTCCAGCGCCAGCGGCAGGCGGTGCTGGCGTCGCGGCAGAAGGTGGGTGAAGCACTCGCCCGCCTCAAGGCCGAGATCATCGCGCCCCGGGGCAAGGAGCTGTTGGCGGCCATCGAGGCGCAGCGTGCCCGCTACATCGAGGCCCAGGAGCGCTACCTTGCCTTGGTGGAGCAGGGCAATGCCGAGGACGCGCGCCGCTACCTTCTCAAGGATGTCCGGCCCGTGCTCGATGCCTATTTCAGCGCGGTGGAAGCCCTGATCGGCTTCCAGACGGAGCTGCTGGGCCAATCGGTCGACAGCGCCCAGGCCGACGTGGTGTCGATCCAGAACACCGTCTGGGCCACCATCTTGCTGGCCTTGCTCGTGGCGGCGGTCCTGGCGGCATGGATCATCCGTGCCATCACCGGCCCCCTGCGGCAGGCGGTGGAGGTGTCGCATGCGGTGGCCGCCGGCAACCTGGGCATGGCGCTCCAGGTGCAGGGGCGCAACGAGACGGCGCAGCTGCTGCGCTCCCTGCAGCAGATGATGGAAAGTCTGCGCAAGGTGGTGTCGAACGTGCGCTCCGGGTCGGAGAGCGTGGCCTCGGCCAGCGCCCAGATCGCCCAGGCGAACCACGACCTGAGCGCGCGCACCGAGCAGCAGGCCAGCGCCCTGGAGCAGACGGCGGCTTCCATGGAGCAGCTCAATTCCACCGTGCGCCAGAATGCCGACAACGCGCGCCAGGCCAACCAGCTCGCCATGTCGGCCACCACGGTGGCCGAGCGCGGCGGCGCGGTGGTGGGCGAGGTCGTCGAGACCATGAAGGGCATCAACGACAGCTCGCGCAGGATCGCCGACATCATTGGCGTGATCGACGGTATCGCCTTCCAGACCAACATCCTGGCGCTCAACGCCGCCGTGGAGGCGGCGCGCGCGGGCGATCAGGGCCGGGGCTTCGCCGTGGTGGCCTCCGAGGTGCGCAGCCTGGCCAGCCGCTCGGCCGAGGCCGCCAAGGAGATCAAGACGCTCATCGGCACGAGCGTGGAACGGGTCGAGGCCGGCTCCCAACTGGTCGATCAGGCCGGGGCGACGATGCAGGAAGTGGTGGCCGCCATCCGCCGGGTGACCGACCTGATGGGAGAGATCAGCGCCGCCAGCACCGAGCAGAGCCAAGGGGTGGATCAGGTCGGCGAGGCCGTCATCCAGATGGACCAGACCACGCAGCAGAACGCCGCGCTGGTGGAGGAAATGGCCGCGGCCGCCAGCAGCCTGCGGGGACAGGCGCAGGAGCTGGTCCGCTCCGTGGAGGTGTTTCGCCTGGGTGACGAGCCCTCGCATGCCGAGAGCCCGCAGGTGCCTGCGCCCGCCCTGGAAACCAGGACGGCGGTGCCGGCCCTGCGGCCAGGGCTGCCCAGGCTGGCGGTCTGACGCCGGTCAGCTGGCCGCTGCGGCCAGGCGTGGCTGCATGACCCCCCGTGCCGGTGCTGGCAGTGCGCTGTGCGCGGCCTGTGCCGGCAAGGCCGTTGGCACCGGCTGGGCGGGCCTGGAGGGCTGGTGGCTGGGGGTGTCGCCCGCCAGCGTGAACACGGCGATGGTCTGAACCTGGGCCTTGGCCTGGTCCTGCAGGCTGCGCGCGGCGGCTGACAGCTCTTCCACCAGCGCGGCGTTCTGCTGCGTGGTCTGGTCCAGGTGCTGCACGGCCTCGCCGATCTGGCCCATGCCGCTGCTTTGCTCGACACTGGCAGCGCTGATGTCGGTCATCAGCGTGGTCACGCGCTGGATCGCGGCCACGGCTTCCTCCATGGTCTGACCGGCCGTGTTCACCAGTTCGGTGCCCTTGCCCACGCGCTCCACGCTGGAGCTGATGAGCGCCTTGATCTCCTTGGCGGCCTCGGCCGAGCGGCTGGCCAGGCTGCGCACCTCGGAGGCCACCACGGCGAAGCCCCGGCCTTGCTCGCCCGCGCGCGCCGCCTCCACGGCGGCGTTGAGCGCCAGGATGTTGGTCTGGAAGGCGATGCCGTCGATCACGCCGATGATGTCGGCGATCTTGCCCGATGAGGTGTGGATTTCTTGCATGGTGTTCACCACCTGTCCCATCACCTCGCCCCCGCGCAGGGCGACGGCGCTGGCGTTGGCCGCCAGTTGCTGGGCCTGGCGGGAGTTGTCGGCGTTCTGCTGCACGGTGGCGTTGAGCTGCTCCATGGCGGCGGCGGTCTGTTCCAGCGCGCTGGCCTGCTGCTCGGTGCGGCTGGCCAGGTCGTGGTTGCCCATGAAGATCTGGCTGGAGGCGCTGGCCACGCTCTCGCTGCCTTCGCGGATGGTGCCGACGATGCCGGTCAGCTGCTTCTGCATGGCATCGAGCGCATGCAGCACCTGGGCGGCCTCGTCCCGACCATCGGCCTGGACGGGGTGGCTGAGATCGCCCTTGGCGATGGTTTCGGCCACCTCGATGGCATGGCCGAGCGAGTGGGAGATGCCGCGCACCAGCGTGGTGGCGAACAGGGCGGCGAACAGCAGGCCGAGGACGATGGAGGCGACGGCAGCCGCGCGGATCATGGCGTATTGGGCGTCGCCCTGTTCGTAGGCCTTCTTGCCTTCGTCGAACTGGAGCTGGAGCAGGGCGTTGATACCTTCTCCCACGGGGAGATAGAGCGGGCGCACCTGTTCGATGACGATGCGGTTGGCGCCAGGAATATCGCCGGCGCGCAGTGCCGCCACGGTGGGCCGCAGGCCTTCGCGCACGAAGCGCCCCCGGTTATCGGTGAAGGCCTTGGCCAGTTGTTCCTCCTGCGGGCTGTGCGGACGCGCCAGATAGTTATCCCATATGCGGGTGATGGCAGCGATGTTGGCTTCCACTTCCGCCGTGCTGGCCTTGATCGTTGCCTCGTCCGGTGTGACCAGTGCCACGGCAAGGGCCAGGCGGTTGCGCAATAGCAGCGACTGGATCTGTCCGATGTCCGCCGTGGTGGTGAGCCGGTCCTCGTACATGGAGTGCAGGGCCTTGTTGGACTGGGAGATGCCCCACAGCCCCAGGCTGCCGATGGCCAGCAGCAGCAGGGAAAGAAGGCCAGCGAGGGCTGCGACGCGGGTGGAAATCTTGAAGCGATTCATGTGAACTCTCCGGAGGGTGTGGCCCAAGGAGCGGGCGTTGCAGTGGCGGGAACGAAAGGGGAGGCATGCTGCTCCAGCCATTGCGCGAATCGGGCGATCGGCAGGGGATGGCTGAACAGGTAGCCCTGGAAGACCAGGCATTGCAGCTCCAGCAGGGCCTGGCGTTGTGCCGGGGTTTCCACGCCCTCGGCAATCACGTTCAGCCCCAGGTTGCGGGCCATGTCGATGATGGTCTGGACAATGGCGGCATCGCTTGCGTCGGAAACAATGTCTTCGACGAAGCTGCGGTCGATCTTGAGGTGTTCCAGGGGCAGGCGCTTGAGCTGCGCGAGCGACGAATAGCCCGTGCCGAAGTCGTCCAGCGCGAAGCGCACGCCGTGCTGTCGCAAGGTCTGCATCTTGTCCACGGTGTCGGCGATGTCGTCGAGCACCAGGCTTTCCGTCAGCTCCAGCACCAGCTTGCCTGGGTTGGCCCCGGACTGCTGGAGCGACCGGCAGACCTGGTCCACGAAGCCGGGGTGCCGGAACTGGCGTGCGCTCACGTTGACCGCCAGTTCCAGGTGCCGGGTCGCTGCCTGCGTGCTCCAGGTAGCGAGCTGGGCGCAGGCCTGCTCCAGCACCCAGGCGCCTATGGGCAGGATGAGGCCCGACGCCTCGGCGATGGGGATGAACTCGGCTGGCGCCACCGGGCCATGCACCGGATGGTTCCAGCGCAGCAGCACTTCCGCGCCGACGGGCCGGCCGGTGGCGCTGACCTGGGCCTGGTAATGCAACTGGAGCTGGCCGGCCTCCACGGCCCCGCGCAGGGCCGTTTCCAGGGCCGTGCGGGTTTCCAGCTGGACCTGCATGGAAGGATTGAAGAGGCAGTGGCCGTTGCGCCCCGCGTTCTTGGCCTGGTACATGGCCGCATCGGCGCGCTTGAGCAGTTCCTTGATGCTGGAATTGTGGTTCTTGAACAGGCAGATGCCGATGCTGGCGCTGCCATGGTAGATCTGCCCGGCCAGCGGGCAGGGCCGGGACACGGCGGCCAGCAGTTGGCTGGCCAGGGCCTCGGCCTGCGCCAGGGCCTCGGTCTCGGTGGGCGACAGGAGATCCATCAGGACGACGAACTCATCCCCGCCGATGCGCGCGATGGAGTGGGGCGCATGCACGGCCATGCGCAGGCGCTGCGCCACTTCCAGCAGATGCTGGTCGCCGATCTCGTGGCCCAGGGTGTCGTTGATGGTCTTGAAGTTGTCCAGGTCGAGCAGCAGCACGGCACGGTGCCGGTCGTCCTGGCGGCTGGCGGTCAGCGCGGCCTGCAGACGGTCGCGCAGCAGCCGCCGGTTGGGCAAATCGGTCAGCGGGTCGTAGTAGGCAAGCTGGTGGATGGCCTTTTCGTTCGCGGCCAGGCGGTGCTGCATGGAGCGCAGCTCTGTCAGCACCGTGCTGATTTCGTCCTTGCCCTGCACATGGATGGGGGTGTCGAGCCTGCCATCGGCGATGTGGCGGAACACCTCGGTCACCTGGCGCAGCGGGCGGACGATGGAGCGGATCAGCATCACGCCGAGAAAGCCCAGCACGGCCATGGACAGCAGCAGCGCGCCGATGGCCAGCCTGCGCGTCTGCTCGTAGCGTTGCACGCCGGCTTCATAGGCCGCGCGGGCCTGGTTGAACTGCATGTCGATCAGGGCCTGGACGTCCGGGCTGGCGCGCTCGTAGAGCTGACGGACCAGGGCCGCCAGGCGCTGGGTGTCCTGGTAGTCCAGGGAACGCAGGGCCGCGAGCGCCGGCATGACGGCCTCGCGCAGGTAGTGCGCACGGCGGCTGGCGAAACGGTCGGACAGCGCCAGCTCCTGCGGGGTCCGGGGGCCGGCGGTGTAGAGGCTCCACAGCCGGTCGATGGCGATCACGTTGTGCTCGATGGCCTGGGCCGCGCTGCGCGCGAGATCCGGGTTCAGCATGATCCTGCTGGGGGCGCCCTGTGTCGCGGTCTGCGCCAGGGCCATCTGCAGCTGGTGCTGGTTGGACAGCATGAGGTGCGCGATCTGAGAAAGCGTGCGCACCGGCTTCATGCGGTCCTCATGGACGGCGCGCAGGCTTTCGTTGGCGGTCGCCAGTCCCTGGATGCCGGCGGTGGCCAGGACCACCGTCACCAGGACGGCCAGCGCCATCATGGCCGCCAGGCGGGTGCCGATGCGAAAGCGCGAGAACAGGGCGTGCCCGATGTCCGGGCGCGCATCCAGGGGGCCGTTCCAGGAACTGCTCAGCGGGAGCGGGGGCGTGCTCATGGCTGGGGGCGGCGGGAGTGCGCGCAGGCCTGCATGGCGGCGCTCTGGAGGCGTCGCTGCGCTGTTGCCTGCATGCTGGTGGCGAGAAGAAGCGGGGCGGGGCCGAACATTTGCATGAATCCCTGGCCGGGGGGCCATGGATCTCGCGAGGCGTGTTCGGGGCCTCGTGGTGCTGGGCGGCCGGGGGCACAGGCGGCTCAGCGAACAGGAAAATGAATTCTGGGACGAGAATTTTTATCCGGAATACGTGAAAACCCCATGACAGCGGTCAAGACTTTGGGTCCTTTTGCAGGGTGTCGCACAGCTGGATGACCTCGCGCGCCAGGTCGGCGAGCTTGCGCCTTTGCGAGCGCGAGGAGGACCGCAGCAGCTCGAAGGCCGCGGGGCGCGCCAGCCGGTACTGCATCATGGTGATGCCGGTGGCCACGTTGATGTCGCGGTCGCCGTCCAGGGCCTTCTGCAGCTGGGCGCGTGCCTGGCGCAGCTCGTCCAGGTCCCGGGCGCGTCGCAGCGCGGCCTCCACGGCGGGTCGGATCTGCACCACGTCGATGGGCTTGACCATGTAGCCCAGCGCGCCGAAGTCCGTGGCGCGTTCGACGGTCAGGGCGTCGCTGTAGGCGCTGAGCATGAGGAAGGGGATGTGGTCGAGGCTGCGCAGGCGCTCGGCCAGCTCCAGGCCGTCGCGCCCGGGCATGCGCACGTCGATGATGGCCAGGTCGGGCCGCAGGCTGCTGGTCAGCAGCGCTTCGGCGTCGTCCACGGACTCGGCGGTGGTGACCTCGTAGCCGGCGTCGCGCAGGCCGTTCGCGAGGGTGGCGAGGATCAGGCGATCGTCGTCCACCAGCAGCAGATGGGGTGGTTGGGGGGAGATGGGTGGAGGGTTCTTCATGGCGATGTGGCGGATTCGAGGTGGATGACGGGAGGGCCGAGGTCAAGCTGCAGGACAGCCCATTCGCCTGTCTGCATGCGGGTCATCCGGGCGCCGCTGCGCGGCATCAGGGCCTCGACCAGGCTCAGCCCGCCCTGCGAAGGCTTGGCGGGCTCGGGCCAGCGGCCGGGGTTGGCGATGGTGATCTGGACGCAGCCCTCCTGCGGGCCGTCGTGCAGCCGCACGCGCACGTCCTGCTGGGATTTGCCGCCATGCTTGACGGCGTTGAGGATCAGTTCGTTGAGCACCAGGGCCACGGGCACGGCCTCGGCCGGGGTGACATGGCAGGCTTTCCACCAGTGGGGGGTGTCCACGTGGATGGGGGTGTCCCAGAGCGATTCGATACCGCCGGCCACGGCGCAGATGAGATCGCCCAGCCGCACCCGGTCGGCCGTGGTGCTGCCCTGCAGCCCATGGATTACGGCGATGCTGTGCACCTGGCCGATGACCTGGTTGATCGGGCCGTGCAGCCTGGGGTGCTTGTGGTCGAGCGTGCGCAGCATGCCCATGACGCCCTGCAGGTTGTTCTTGATGCGGTGGTGCACCTCGCGGACCAGGGCCTCGCGGTGGATCTGCTCCATCTTGCGGCGCTGCTCTTCCTGTGCGTGCAGATCGGTGATGTCGGTCAGGGCGAGCACGTAGTGCGTGGTGCGCGCATGGTGGTCCCGCACCGGGCTCAGGGTGATCTGCACGGGGTAGGTTTCGCCCGATTTGCGCCGGTGCCATTCGCGGCGCTGCAGGTATTGCGCGGGGGTGAAATCCGTGGCCTCGGTGGCCGGTGCTTCGGCGCAGGGCGTGGAGGGGGCGAGGAGGAAATGCGGTGTGCGGCCCAGCACTTCGGACAGCGCGTAGCCCGAGAGGCGCAGGAACGACTGGTTGGCCTGCAGGATCACCGACCGCTCGTTGGTGATCAGCATCCCCTCCTGGCATTCGAAAGCGATGGCGGCCACGCGCAGCGAGGATTTCTGGCGCCGCCGTTCCGTCAGGTAGGCCGCCAGCGACAGGCCCACGACGGTCAGGATCATCATGTAGGACCAGTAGCCGAAACCGTGGTTGGCGGCGATGTCGCGGGCGAAGAAGCCGGTGCGCTGGTAGCTGCCCCACAGGGCCTGCAGCGCGATCATGCACAGCAGCCCCATCGTGGAGAGCATGCCCAGGCGCGCGCCCGACCAGCTCACGAACAGGAACATCCAGTAGGCGTTGGCCAGCGGGGCCAGCAGCGGGTCCTGCGTGTTGCCGAAGATGATGGCGGCGCCGACACTGGCGAGCAGCCAGACCAGGAGGCCTTCGTCCATGCGGTGCAGGGGCTGGGCGAAACGCAGCGCGCGCCGGTAGGCCATGGCCAGGGGCGCGATCAGCAGGGAGCCCAGGGAGCAGCCCATCCACCACTGCAGGAAATACCCCATGCAGTCGCCCGGGGCGATTTCGCCCGACAGCAGCAGGGCGGCGCTGGCCACCAGCGCGCCGGCGCCCGCTCCGGCGCCGCAGACCCACAGCAGCACATGCCGGACCACGCTGAAGTTGGGGTGGTCCTTGTCGAAGCTCGGCTGGCGCAGCATGAGCCGGCTGGCGACCAGGGCGGCGGCGAGGATGCCCAGCGACTCGGCCAGGGCCGCCAGTGGCGCATCGCCCGCCAGCAGGCCGCTCAACAGGCTGCCGGCGAAGATCGCCGGCGCCAGCCGGGGGCCGCCAAGGATCAGCAGGACCAGGGCCAGGCCGCTGGCGGGCTGGATCAGCGGTGCCAGGCCCAGCCCGGGCAGGGGGGTCGCCGTGGTTTCGGCCACCACCATGTACAGCAATGCCGCCGCGGTGAGAGCCAGCGGCCGGGCCGGTGCGGAGGTGCTGCGCGGGGGCATGCTGTTCGGGGTATGGGAGGGAGGCCGGGGCGCGCCGGAATGGCTGGGCGGTGCCGGGGGTGCAAGGCATCGTAGCCTAAGCCCCCCTGTTTGCGGCCTGTCGCGGCGCGGAATGGCGCGCTGCGTTGACATAGGTCAATTTTGACCATGGCGCCCACCCCGCAGGCGCCAATAGCTATTATTTTTGTAGCAAACGCGCGGCGTCGCGGGCGAAGTAGGTCAGCACGCCGTCGGCGCCCGCGCGCTTGAAGGCGAGCAGGCTCTCCAGCATCACCGCGTCGTGGTCGAGCCAGCCGTTCTGCGCTGCGGCCTTGAGCATGGCGTACTCGCCCGACACCTGGTAGGCGAAGGTGGGCACGCGGAACTCGTCCTTCACGCGGCGCACGATGTCCAGGTAGGGCATGCCGGGCTTGACCATGACCATGTCGGCGCCCTCGGCGATGTCCATCGCCACCTCGCGCAGCGCCTCGTCGCTGTTGCCGGGGTCCATCTGGTAGACCTTCTTGTTGCTCTTGCCCAGGTTGGCGGCCGAGCCCACGGCGTCGCGGAACGGGCCGTAGAAGGCGCTGGCGTACTTGGCGCTGTAGGCCATGATGCGCGTGTGCACATGGCCATGGGCCTCCAGCGCTTCGCGGATGGCGCCGATGCGGCCGTCCATCATGTCGCTGGGCGCGACGATGTCCACGCCGGCGTCGGCCTGGGTCAGCGCCTGGCCGACCAGCACTTCCACCGTGGCATCGTTCAGGATGTAGCCGGTCTCGTCGAGCAGGCCGTCCTGGCCGTGGCTGGTGAAGGGGTCGAGCGCCACGTCGGTCATCACGCCGAGGTCGGGGAATTCCTTCTTCAGCGCGCGCACCACGCGCGGCACCAGGCCGCCTTCGTTGAGCGCTTCCTTGCCGTCGGGCGTCTTGAGGCTGGCGTCGATCACCGGGAACAGCGCCATCACGGGGATGCCGAGCTTGACGCAGTCCTCGGCCACGGGCAGGAGCAGGTCCAGGCTCAGGCGTTCCACGCCGGGCATGGAGCCCACGGCCTCGCGGCGGTTCTGGCCGTCGAGCACGAACACGGGGTAGATCAGGTCGTTCGCCGTGACGGCGTGCTCGCGCACGAGGTTGCGGGTGAAGGCGTCGCGGCGCAGGCGGCGCGGGCGGCTGGCGGGGAAGGGGGTGGGGCTGGAGAGGTGCATGGGGAAAATTGTGCCCGAACTGGCGCGGACCCGGCCGCTGGCGGTGTTGCCGGGGGCAGCCCGTGGTGCTAGATTGGCGCCGGGCGGCCTGGCCGCCCCCCGCTTTTTCCTCCCTGAGCGGGGCCCGGCGGCGCAAGCGCCCACGGGCTTATGGGCCCGGCATCCCCGCCGGGCCTTTTTTTGCCAGGGCCGGCGCCCGTGGGCCACTACACTCGGCGCCATGCTCTGGGTCAAATCGTTCCATATCGTCTTCGTGGCCAGCTGGTTCGCCGGTCTGTTTTACCTGCCGCGCATCTTCGTGAACCTGGCCATGGTGACGCCGGGCTCGGAGGCTGAGCGCGCGCGCCTGCTGCTGATGGCGCGCAAGCTCATGCGCTTCACCACGCTGCTGGCCGTGCCCGCCGTGGCTCTGGGCCTGTGGTTGTGGCTGGGCTACGGCATCGGCAAGGGCCCGGGCAACGGCTGGCTGCACGCCAAGCTGTTCGTGGTGCTGCTGGTGCTGGGCTACCACCACGCCTGTGGCGTGCTGCTGCGCCAGTTCGCGGCCGGCACCTGCCGGCGCAGCCATGTCTGGTTCCGCTGGTTCAACGAGGCTCCGGTGCTGATGCTGGTAGCCGCCGTGGTGCTGGTGGTGGTCAAGCCCTTCTAGCGCGGGCCATCGGGGAGTCTGGCCATGCACAAGACCTCCGCCTGGCCGCTCGCCTGGGTCTATGCCGCGCTGATCGTCTTCGCCAGCCTGTTCCCCTTCATCGGCTGGCGCGACCAGGGGATTTCGCCCTGGGTCTTCCTGGCCGCACCGCTGCCGCCGCCGTACTGGACCGGCTTTGACGTCGCCACCAACGTGGTGGGCTATGCGCCGCTGGGTTTTCTGCTGGCGCTGGCGCTGCTGCGCACCGGTCGGGGGCTGCTGGCCGTGCCGCTGGCGCTGGCGGCGGGCGCCCTGCTGTCGATGCTGCTGGAATTCCTGCAGATCTACCTGCCCCAGCGCGTGCCGTCCAACCTCGACCTGGCGCTGAACTCGGCGGGCACCTTGGCGGGCGCTCTGAGCGCGGCCCTGCTGGAGCGCCTGGGGGCCATCGACCGCTGGAGCCGTTTCCGCGACCGCTGGTTCGCGCCCGATGCGCGCGGCGCCCTGGTGCTGCTGACGTTGTGGCCCTGGGCGCTGCTGTTTCCGGCGGCCGAGCCTTTCGGCCTGGGCCAGGTGTTCGAGCGCCTGGAGGCGGCGCTGGCCGAGCTGCTGGCGGGCACGCCCTTCCTCGACTGGCTGCCGGTGCGCGATGCGCCGTTGCTGCCGCTGTCGCCCGTGGCCGAACTGCTGTGCGTGGCCCTGGGCCTGCTCGTGCCCTGTCTGCTGGCCTACAGCATGGTGCGGCACCTGGGGCGGCGCGTGGTGTTGGTGCTGGCCATCATCGTGGGCGGGGTGGGGGCGACGGCCCTGTCGGCCGCGCTGAGCTACGGGCCGGCGCACGCCTGGGCCTGGCTGGGCATGCCGGTGCGCGTGGGCATCTGGGTGGGGCTGGTGCTGGCGGCCCTGCTGCTGGCGCTGCCGCCGCGCGCCAGCGCGGTGCTGCTGCTGGTGGTGCTGACCCTGCACCTGGGCCTGCTCAACGACGCGCCCACGAGCGCCTATTTCGCCCAGACGCTGCAGGCCTGGGAGCAGGGCCGCTTCATCCGCTTCTATGGCCTGGGCCAGTGGCTGGGCTGGCTCTGGCCTTATGCCACGCTGGTCTATGTGCTCCTGCGCGCCTCGCGGCGCGCCCGCCCTTCCTAGAATACGGGCATGAGCGAAACCACCCAGCCCGCGCCCGCCTACTTCGAGCGCCACATCTTCTTCTGCCTCAACGAACGCCCCAACGGCGAGGCCTGCTGCGCCCAGCATGGCGCCCAGGAGGCCTTCGACCGCTGCAAGGCGCTGGTGAAGGCCGCCGGCCTGGCCGGCCCCGGCAAGGTGCGCGTGAACAAGGCGGGCTGCCTGGACCGCTGCGCCGCCGGCCCGGTGGCCGTGGTCTATCCCGAGGGCGTCTGGTACAGCTACGTGGACGCATCGGACATCGACGAGATCGTCGAGTCGCACCTGAAGAACGGCCAGGTGGTGGAGCGCCTGCGCACGCCGCCGGAACTCGGGCGCTGATCCGTAGTCCATCCGGTTTCAAGCTTTTTTGGCTTCCAGCGCCCGATGGTCGGGCGCGAGCAGCTATTGAATTGGTAGCAATTCGTGAACGCACACACTGAAAAACTGGTCTTCACGGGCGAGGCCGGCGCCATTGAGGCGCGCCGCGATGCCCCGGCCGTGGGCATGGCCCCGCGCGGCACGGTCGTCATCGCCCACCCGCACCCGCTGTTCGGCGGTACGATGGACAACAAGGTGGTGCAGACCCTGGCGCGCGCCTATGTCCAGTGCGGCTGGAGCGCCGTGCGCTTCAACTTCCGGGGCGTGGGCGGCAGCGCCGGCGTGCACGACGAAGGCCGCGCCGAGCTGCAGGACCTGCTGGCCGTGGTGCGCCAGGTGGCGCCCGAGGGGCCCATCGCCCTGGCGGGGTTTTCCTTTGGCGCCTTCGTCGCCAGCCATGCGCTCGCCGCCCTGTGGGGCGAGCGCGAGGTGGCCAGCGCGGTGCTGGTGGGCACGGCGGCCAGCCGCTTCACCGTGGCGCCGGTGCCCGCGCCCGCCCACCTGCGTACCCTGGTGGTGCATGGCGAGCAGGACGACACCGTGCCGCTGGCCTCCGTGATGGACTGGGCGCGCCCGCAGACACTGCCTGTCACAGTCATCCCCGGTGGCGGGCATTTCTTTCACGGACAATTGCACCTGCTCAAGGAATTGGTGGTTCGCCACCTGCAAGCGGTGGCGTGAGCGCCGCCGCCTTCCCTCTCGCGCCGCCTCGGCGCATGCTTCCCTTTTTGACGGCTTTTTCTCCATGAACCGAATCTTTTCCCTGCTGCGCTCCCTGGCATTGGCCGTGGGCGTGGCTTCCTGTGCCCTGGCGGCGCGGGCCCAGGCGCCCCAGCCCCCCGAAATCGCCGCCCGCGCCTACATGCTGGTGGATGTGACGGCGGGCCAGATCCTGGCGGCCAAGGATGTCGATGCGCCGGTCGAGCAGGCGTCGTTGACCAAGCTCATGACCGGCTACCTGGTGTTCGATGCATTGCGCGCCAAGAAGATCACGCTGCAGCAGAAGTTCGCCGTGAGCACGCGCGCCTGGAAGATGCCTGGCTCGCGCATGTTCATCGATCCCAAGATGCAGGTGCCGGTGGACGACCTGCTCAAGGGCATGATCGTCCAATCGGGCAACGACGCCACCGTCGCGCTGGCCGAGGGCGTGGGCGGCACCGTGGAGAACTTCGTCAAGCTCATGAACGACCAGGCCCAGGCCCTGGGCATGAAGAACACGGCCTACCGCAACCCCGAGGGCCTGACCGAGGCGGGCCACACCACCACGGCGCGCGACCTGTCCATCCTGGCGACGCGGCTGATGCAGGACTTTCCCGAGTACATGCACTACTACGCCACCAAGCAGTACCGCTACGAGGGCACGCCGGCGTCCAACAGCGCCAACCGCAACCTGCTGCTGTACCGCGATCCGAGCGTGGACGGGCTCAAGACCGGCCACACCGCCGCCGCCGGCTACTGCCTCGTGGCCACGGCCAAGCGTGAGTTTCCCAATGTGGGCACGCGCCGCCTGGTCTCCATCGTGCTCGGTGCCGCCAGCGAGAACGCCCGCGCCAACGAAAGCCAGAAGCTGCTGAACTGGGGCTATACCGCCTTCGACGCCGTCAAGCTGTTCGATGCGGGCCAGGCCGTGGATACGCCAGCGGTCTGGAAGGGCAAGGCCGCCACGGTGAAGATCGGCCGCCCCGAAGCCATCGTGGTGGCGGTGCCGGCGGGCAGCGGCGGCAAGATCGCCACGCAGATCTCCCGCCGCGACCCGCTGGTGGCGCCCTTTGGCAAGGGGCAGGAAGTCGGCACGCTCAAAGTGTCGCTGGGTGACGAGGTGCTGCGCGAGGCGCCGCTCCTGGCGCTCGACGGCGTCGAGCAGGCCGGCGTGCTGGGCCGCGCCTGGGACGCCATCCGCCTCTGGATCAAGTGATCGGCCCTGGATGGAGGCGCTCCCGGCGCAGACTGGCCGGGCGGCGGCCTGTTCGGGGGTGCCGGGCGCCCGCCGAATCCATGCGCGGGCTTGATGCGGGCGGGGCTATCTGCTACATTTGAAGGCTTTTCGGAATTTCCGAAGGGTTTCACGTTTTCGTTTTTACGTTTAGGGACGTATTTCATGCCAACCATCAATCAACTGGTCCGTCAGGGGCGCGAGGTCGAAAAGACCAAGTCCAAGAGCCCCGCGATGGAAAACTCTCCCCAGCGCCGCGGCGTGTGCACCCGTGTGTACACCACGACGCCCAAGAAGCCGAACTCCGCTCTGCGTAAGGTCGCCAAGGTGCGCCTGACCAACGGTTTCGAAGTCATTTCCTACATCGGCGGTGAAGGCCACAACCTGCAGGAACACAGCGTGGTGCTGGTTCGCGGCGGTCGTGTGAAGGACTTGCCCGGTGTGCGTTACCACATCGTGCGTGGTTCGCTCGACTTGCAAGGCGTGAAAGACCGCAAGCAGGCGCGCTCCAAGTACGGCGCCAAGAAGCCCAAGGCCAAATAAGCCCTGCGCTTTTTTGCAAAAAATTTCGGTGCTGTCTCCCGCGTGGCGCGGTGAAGCAGCGTAGTGACCCCAAACGCAGGTGTTCTGCGCGGGTCGAGTAAGTGGGAGTCCTGTATGGCTCTCGCGGTGCCGGAAACGGTGCCAACTGAAGCAAGATAGAGGTGAAAAATGCCACGTCGTCGCGAAGTCCCCAAACGTGAAATCCTGCCGGATCCCAAGTTCGGCAATGTAGAGCTGTCCAAATTCATGAACGTGATCATGGAAGGCGGCAAGAAGGCAGTTGCAGAGCGCATCATTTACGGCGCCCTGGAACTGATCGAGAAGAAGCACCCCGACAAGGACCCCCTGGAAGCCTTCACCGTTGCCATCAACAACGTGAAGCCCATGGTCGAAGTGAAGTCCCGCCGCGTCGGTGGCGCGAACTACCAAGTGCCCGTGGAAGTGCGTCCCGTGCGCCGCCTGGCCCTGTCGATGCGCTGGATCAAGGAAGCCGCCCGCAAGCGTGGCGAGAAGTCGATGGCCCAGCGCCTGGCCAACGAACTGCTGGAGGCCACCGAAGGCCGTGGCGGTGCCATGAAGAAGCGTGACGAAGTGCACCGCATGGCCGAAGCCAACAAGGCGTTCAGCCACTTCCGCTTCTAAGCGAATCGGCGATCGTTTTTGTCGCCAAGCGCAAGGCTGCCGGCATTTCTGCCTGCAGCCTTGTGGCGATTGAGGCGGTCACAAAATTGACGGGTCGCAGCCGCACAATGGCCGCCCCGCCCCCTGAATAAACGACCCATCCAAGGACTCACCATGGCTCGCAAGACCCCCATCGAGCGCTACCGCAATATCGGTATCTCGGCCCACATTGACGCCGGCAAGACCACGACGACCGAACGTATCCTGTTCTACACCGGTGTGAACCACAAGATCGGTGAAGTGCACGATGGCGCTGCCACCATGGACTGGATGGAGCAGGAACAAGAGCGCGGCATCACGATCACCTCGGCTGCCACGACCTGCTTCTGGAAGGGCATGGACATGTCCTACCCCGAGCACCGCTTCAACATCATCGACACCCCCGGCCACGTGGACTTCACCATCGAGGTGGAGCGTTCCATGCGCGTGCTGGACGGCGCCTGCATGGTGTACTGCGCCGTGGGTGGCGTGCAGCCCCAGTCGGAAACCGTGTGGCGCCAGGCCAACAAGTACAAGGTGCCCCGTCTGGCCTTCGTGAACAAGATGGACCGCACCGGCGCCAACTTCTTCAAGGTCTATGACCAGATGCGCCTGCGCCTGAAGGCCAACCCCGTGCCCGTGGTGATCCCGATCGGCGCCGAAGAAGGCTTCAAGGGCGTGGTCGACCTGCTCAAGATGAAGGCCATCATCTGGGACGAGGCCTCGCAAGGCATGAAGTTCGATTACCAGGACATCCCGGCCGACCTCGTCGAATCCGCCAAGGAATGGCGCGAGAAGATGGTCGAGGCCGCCGCCGAGGCGTCCGAGGACTTGATGAACAAGTACCTGGAAGAGGGCGACCTCTCCGAGGAAGAGATCAAGGTGGGTTTGCGCACCCGCACGATCGCCACCGAAATCCAGCCCATGCTGTGCGGTACCGCGTTCAAGAACAAGGGCGTGCAGCGCATGCTGGACGCCGTGATCGACTACCTGCCTTCGCCCATCGATGTGCCTCCGGTGCCTGGCTTCGACGAAGACGAGCAGGAAACCAGCCGCAAGGCCGATGATGGCGAGAAGTTCTCCGCCCTGGCGTTCAAGCTGATGACCGACCCCTTCGTGGGCCAGCTGACCTTCGTGCGCGTGTACTCCGGCGTTCTGACCAAGGGCGACTCGGTCTACAACCCCGTCAAGGGCAAGAAGGAGCGTATCGGCCGTATCGTGCAGATGCACGCCAACGAGCGCCTGGAAGTGGAAGAAATCCGCGCTGGCGACATCGCGGCCTGCGTGGGCCTGAAGGATGTGACCACGGGTGAGACCCTGTGCGATCCCGATGCCATCGTGACGCTGGAGCGCATGGTGTTCCCCGAGCCCGTGATCGCGCAGGCCGTGGAACCCAAGACCAAGACCGACCAGGAAAAGATGGGTATCGCCCTGCAGCGCCTGGCCGCCGAAGATCCGTCCTTCCGCGTGAAGACCGACGAAGAATCCGGCCAGACCATCATTTCCGGCATGGGCGAACTGCACCTCGAAATCATCGTGGACCGCATGAAGCGCGAATTCGGCGTGGAAGCCAACGTGGGCAAGCCCCAGGTGGCCTACCGCGAAACCATTCGCAAGACGGTGGAAGAAGCCGAAGGCAAGTTCGTGCGCCAGTCCGGTGGTAAGGGTCAGTACGGTCACGTCGTGCTCAAGATCGAGCCGAACGAAGCCGGCAAGGGCATCGAGTTCGTCGACGCCATCAAGGGCGGCGTGGTTCCTCGCGAATTCATCCCGGCCGTGGAAAAGGGTATCAACGAAGCCGTCACGCAAGGCGTGCTGGCCGGCTACCCCGTGGTGGACGTCAAGGTCACGCTGCACTTCGGTTCGTACCACGATGTGGACTCGAACGAACTGGCGTTCAAGATGGCTGCCATCTTCGGCTTCAAGGAAGGCTGCAAGAAGGCCGGTCCCGTCATCCTGGAACCCATGATGGCCGTGGAAGTGGAAACGCCCGAAGACTACGCCGGTACCGTGATGGGTGACCTGTCCAGCCGTCGCGGCATGGTGCAAGGCATGGACGACATGGTCGGCGGCGGCAAGGCCATCAAGGCCGAAGTGCCCCTGTCGGAAATGTTCGGCTACTCGACCTCGCTGCGTTCCGCGACGCAAGGCCGCGCCACCTACACGATGGAATTCAAGCACTACAGCGAAGCCCCTCGCAACGTGTCTGAAGCCATCATGGCTGCCCGCGCCAAGTAATTGGCGCGCCGAGCGAAAGGTCTGCTCCGGCGGGCCTTTTCTCTGCAATTTTGAGTCAAATAGGCTGTTGGTGCTTGTCTGTCAAGCGCCAATAGCTATTAAAACAGTAGCAAGTTTCTTGCAATCTGCGATCCGGTGCCGTCCTGTTGCCCTGTGCGGGACGAGTGAGCAACCGGGTGCAGACGTTAAACCCCGACACAGGCGCTGCTCTTTGGAGAGATTGAAATGGCAAAAGGTAAGTTTGAACGGACCAAGCCCCACGTCAACGTGGGCACGATCGGCCACGTGGACCATGGCAAGACGACGCTGACGGCGGCCATCGCCACGGT